>JAXMDE010000001.1:0-688017 GCA_046349015.1 Bradyrhizobium sp.
GCGAGGGACGATGATTGTGGCCCGCAGTTCCCATGCCTGCAAGGTGCTATCGCACCGCCGCCCCCGCATGACAGCGCGGCGCACGGCGCGCAGCGGGCAAAAAAATGCGGCCCCGGTCAGACGCGGCGACTGACGGGGACCGCTGGGGCGTGTGATCTGAGACGGGGGGCCTGATCAGACGCAACGGCACCCTACCCGGCCTATGTTACGCGGCGGTGACAGCCATATTATTCACGGGGCAAATGCCGCGGGCGCCTTTACAGCAGTTTCCGATAAACCACAAAGCCCGAGCGCTCCGCGATCTTGTCATAAAGCTGCATCGCGGTGTGGTTGGTCTCGTGGGTCTGCCAGTAGACCCGCGGCGAGCCCGCAAGCTGCGCGCGCTCGTAGACGCCGTTGATCAGCGCACGCCCGACGCCCCTGCCGCGGGCGGCCGCCGTGGTGAAGAGATCCTGCAGGTAGCAGGAAGGCTGGATGGCGGTGGTGCTGCGGTGAAACAGGTAATGGACAAGCCCGAGCAACTCTCCGCCGCTGTCCGCCACCAGTCCATGCACGGGCTCGTAGGCGTCGAAGAAGCGTTGCCACGTCGTCTGCGTCACTTCGGGATCGAGCGCGGTCGGCCCGGCGCGTCCGTAGAACGCGTTGTAGCCGTCCCACAAGGGAAGCCATTGGTCGAAATCCTGTCGTGAGACGGAGCGAATGGTGGGCTCGATGGGCATCGATTTTCCCGGAAGAGAGTGAACGGGCTTGCCTTCATAGGTCCGGGAACTTTCCGGTGCAATCGCTTCACGCCGGTGTCGATGCGGAGTACGCGCGATCTAGGGCGCGGCGGTCGAGAGACGAGATGCAGCGTCGGCGGGGTAGGTCGATGCCGGCTTCAGCCGTGCCATCCGGGTTTCGCTGTCCGCCCTGAGATCGGTCGCCGGCCGGTTCACGAAAGTCATGCCGATCGCGATGGCAACCGCGGCCGCGTACGACAGGTAAAGTCCCCGCGTCCAGCGGCGGCTGGTGCGGCGGTCTTCCGGGCTGAGGTCATCCGGGAAGCGGGTCGTGCGTCTCATGAACGGTCTCCGTTGCAACAACATCCCCCTGTTCGTGTTACGCGATGCGAAATGTCCTTCGTGTGAAATAGGCCACATGGCGGGGGGCAACTTTTCGCCTCGAGCGGACGACAGGCGGTGGACAGCGCCGGCTGCGTCCTTCGATCAGCCTTCCAAATCCCGCCAACTGTCCTACACTTCCGTGATGCGCCGACGCCAGGTGAAGGTGACCGTCAACGACAAGATGCAGCGTGAGTACCGCTACGTTCTGACGGAGCCTGCCGGCCGCAATTTCGATCCTGAATTTCAGCCCGAACTGACGCCGAAGCAGATGCTCGCCCTCGGCGTCTTCTGCGGCAAGTACATGACGGATTGCCGCAGGGAGTTTCCCGGCAGCTGGTTTGCAAAGGCGCGGCTTTCGCCTTCGGGGCGCGACTGTGCCCTGAACCATTTCGGCGTCGGCGCAAGCCAGCCCTTGTCTGTCTGGCGGGAGAAAGGATGGATCCATCCCGACGATCCCCGCGGATGGTTTCAGTGGTATTGCCGCTACTACATGGGCCGCCGGATTCCGGAGGAGGACGCGCGGCAGATCAAGCGCTGGAAGGCGATCCGACGCCACGTCGCGCAAATCAGGAACCATTGCGATCCCGGCGACTGGATGTGCCGGCGGCGGCAACGTCAGGCCTTGCTGCATTGGGCCTATGACAGCCGGAAGCTTTGACGCGGATGGCTTCGGACTATTCCGCCGCGCGCTGGTCTGGAAAAAGCGGCCGCGGGCCCTTGCGCAGCGAGCGGAGATGTTCGGCATGGGCCGGCGCATCGCCGTGGCGGACCAGATCGGTCACGGGCGTGTAGCTCAGCATGCGGCCGCCGTCGGGCAGCGCGGTGCAGGAGAAGCGCAGCACCTGGCCGTCGGCGAGGTTGATGTTGATCGGCGTGGAATCGCCCGATTGCATCATCTTGGTGCGCGCGGCGATGAAATGCGCGAGCTGGTCCTCCGGCAACTCGAAGGCGCCGGTGTCGCGACCGTGATACATCAGCGCGATGAAGGGCGGCTTGCTTTCCGCGAGCTCGTCGGGCAGCGCAAAGTAGTCGCGGAAGGCGCGGTTGATGAATTCGGCGCGCGTGTCCGGCCCGAGCAGCACGACGCCGATGTCGACTTCGTCGAGCGCCGCCGCAAGCCGCGCGGAAGTCGTGTGATGCGCCTGCTCGGAGGCGAAAGCGTCGATCCATTTCTGTCTGAGCATGCCGGTGATGAGCGCGGTTCCGCCGGCCGTCAGCGCCAGCAGCACCATTCGCGCGATGTCGTGGGCGTCGTAGCCGGGCGCCGCGCGGTGGTTGAGGAAGAATTGCGCGGAGAAGATCACCGCGATGACGGCGCTGGTCAGGCCGGAGGCGATGCCGCTGATCGAGCTCGCCAGCGCCACGATGCAGACGAACAGCGGCGCCGGATTGGGCACCGTGACCAAATAGCGGTCGATGAAGAAGGCGATCAACGCGACCACCATCGTCAACGCCGGACCCAGAGATGTGCGCCAGTCGAATTGCGTGCTCACGTCGTGGCCAAGTCGAGATCGGGCCTTACAGTTTGCCGCATTCACGCAACAGTGCTTGGATTTTCCGCCATGTCGTTAAGGGGGTGCAGCCGCGTTCGCGAGGCTTTCGTGTTTTTTTGAATCAAATGATATCAAGCGGGGCGCAACCCGCAGGCTGGCCGGCGGGTTAACGGGAGAAATTCTGGAAAGGACGTCCATGCCCACGATTTCGCCGACGCTGTTGCCGGTGCTGATGCTTTTTGCCTCCAACGTGTTCATGACCTTCGCCTGGTACGGCCATCTCAAATACAAGGAGCACTCGCTGGTAGCGGTCATCCTGGCCAGCTGGGGCATTGCCTTTTTCGAATACTGGCTGGCGGTGCCGGCCAATCGCTGGGGCAGCGCGGTGTACAGCGCGGCGGAGCTGAAGACCATCCAGGAGGTGATCACGCTGGTCGTATTCGCCGGTTTCTCGGTGCTTTATCTGAAGGAGCCGCTCGGCTGGAATCACGGGCTCGGCTTTGCCTCGATCGCGTTCGGCGCGTTCCTGATCTTTCACAAGTGGTCGTGAACTGAGCCGGCTTTGCCGTTTGTGAGAGCTCACCGCCCGGTGACGTCGCGATAATGATCGATCAGGCTCTTGCCGTTGTCGTAGATGATATTGGCGACGAGCCAGCCGTCGTCGGCATCGAGCAGGACATGGACCAGCAGCCTGTGCGACTCGCCGCGATAGCTCACGGGCACGCCGATCGTCGCCGGTCCTTCGTCCTGTCCGGAAACCAGGTGGACCTTGCCGACTGTCACCTCGGTGCGGGGCAGTACGCCCCAGCCGAAGAAGGCATTCAGCACCGGGCCGATCGTCGCGCGTCGGCCGGCACGACGCGGCGCCTGCATCAGGCTGCGCATGCCCTTCGAGAACAGCGCGAGGAATTCGGCCTCACCGAGCGGGGTGTTTTGTAGTTGCAGCCGGGCCTGTTTCTCATACAGCCCTTCGACGAACTCGATGGCACTGGGCCCGCCGCATTCGGCGCGCACGGGCGTGGCGCCAAGCAGCGCGGCCCCAGCCGATAGAGCGAGAATGAAGTCACGCCGGTTCATGCCCTTTGGTCGCGGCGCGGCGAGGACACGTTCACCCGCAAGGTAATCCTTGATGAAATCTTAACTTCTCTAACGTTATCGTGCGGTATTCGACGTGGCGGCCGACGAATTTGCATGCAAGGGCAGTAATCGCCGACGGAATATTACGATGGTTGAAACCCGCACGGCTCCCCGCTGTCGCCTGTCGAAGGCGGCCAAGATCGACTATGGCGGCGACAAGACTCCCTGTCTCATTCGTGATCTCTCCGTCACGGGCGCTGCGATCGAGCTTTCCGATCTGAGCGCGATGGTACCCGAAGCATTCACGCTGCTCGTGCCCGAAGACAAGCTGAAGCTGCCATGCCGCGTCGTCTGGCGCAGCGGATACAGGATCGGCGTGACCTTCGAGTGAGGGGCCTGGAGACTGGCAATGATGATCGACGACAGAAGGTCCGGCATCGATACCCGGTCAGAAGCGGAGAAACAGCTGGTTGGTGAGCGACGCTCCGGTATCGATCGGCGCGTCATCGATCGACCGGCGCCCACCACGCCGTCGAGCGAACACCTCGCGCTTTTTGCACGAAGGTTGCGAAGGATCATGCGCGACGAAAAAGGTCGCAATTATCTGGGGATCGCAAATTCCGAACAGGAGTTTGCTCCCTTTCCAGATGTTGCCCATGTTGTCGCATGGATCGAGCGCCTGAGCGCGGCGCAAACCGAGCCTGCCGTGCGCCCCACCCTGAGGAAGGCGATTCCAGGCGCTCACAGTACAGCCGGCGAGACAAGCGAGCCTCACAGCGGCGTCCCGCATCGGGACGGCGAGTAGATCGTACAAGCGCACAAGGGCAACGCGCGGCCCATCACCGCCGGCTCACTTCACCGCCGGGACCACTCGCAAGATCCGCCCCGACGAATTGTCGGTCAACAGCCACAGCGCGCCGTCCGGGCCCTGGCGGACGTCGCGGATGCGTTCATAGAGATCCTGCAGCAGCCGCTCCTCGCCGGTGACGGCGTGACCATCGAGGGTGAGCCGCACCAGCATCTTGCCGGACAGCGCGCCCGTAAAAAGGCTGCCGTTCCACTTCGGGAAAAGCTTGCCGTTGTAGAACGCCATGCCCGACGGCGAGATCGAGGGCACCCAGTACTTGACCGGCTGTTCCATCCCATCCTTGGCGGTGGTCTCGTGAATCTTCGCGCCGGAATAGTCGACGCCGAATCCGATCGTCGGCCAGCCGTAATTGCCGCCCCTGGCGATGACATTGACTTCGTCGCCGCCGCGCGGGCCGTGTTCGACTTCCCAGAGTTCGTTCGTGACGGGGTGGATCGCAAGGCCCTGCTCATTGCGGTGCCCGTAACTCCAGATCTCGGGCTTGACGCCCTCACGCCCGACGAAGGGATTGTCCGGCGGCGCCGAGCCATCCGGCGCGATGCGGATCAGCTTGCCGAGATGGTTGCCGAGGTTCTGCGCTTCGTCGCGATGGACAAAGTGCTCGCCGAGCGTGACGAACAGATTGCCGTCGGAGCCTTGCACGATCCGGCAGCCATAGTGATTGCCAAATGACAGCGGGCCTTCCTGGCGGAAGATCACTTTTGTCTCGTCGAGGCTGCCGGCGGCCTCATTGAGCACGGCACGTGCGACTGCCGTGCGGCCGCCGCCGCCGGTCCGCTCCGCGTAGCAAAAGAAGATGGTGCGGTTTTCCGCGAAATTCTTGTCGGCGATGACGTCGAGCAGACCGCCCTGACCGCTGGCCCAGACCTCGGGCACATTCTTCAGCGGAGCCGAGAGCTGGCCCTCCGCCGAAACCATGCGCATGCGGCCGGGCCGCTCCGTCACCAGCATGTTTCCATCGGGCAGGAAAGCGAGGCTCCAGGGATGCACCAGGCCGCGAGCGAAGGTCTGGACCTCGATTTTGCCTGATGAGGATTCGAAGGATGAGTTCTGGCCATGCGAGCCGGTGACAAGCGCGAACGAGCCGGCGAGCAATGTCGCCGCCAAGAGCACAATCGTCACGAGTCCAACGGGTGTCTTGATCATCTTCAAAATCGCGATCAATCGCGCGAGGGGAGGCTGGTCACCCCCCAAGGCCGGCTATCCTGCGGCGAGATTGCGGCGGTATCTATACCCACACTTCACAAGGAGTTTACGCCCCAGCCACGACGCTCGGCGCATCGTCCACTTGCGCGCCTGGCTGCCCTTCCATCGGCACGAAGCCCGGGATCGCCTCGACGCGGCGCAGCCAGTCGCGGATGGCGGGGAAGGTGGAGAGATCGAAGTCGCAGCGGTCGGCGACATGGGTGTAGCCGTACAGCGCGATGTCGGCGACGGTGAACTGGCCGGCGGCGAAATATTGGTGGCTCCTGAGATGGTTCTCCATCACCTGCAGCGCTGCATAGCCGCGCTCCATCCAGTCCTCCAGAGCGTGGGTCTGCAACTCGCGACCGCCCTTGACCAGCGCCAGCCAGAAATAGGCCGCGCCGATATTGGGCTCCAGCGCGTGCTGCTCGAAGAACATCCATTGCAGCGCTTCGACGCGCTCGAAGCGCTGTTCCGGCGACAACGGCGTGCCGGCGGCGACGAACCACAGGATAGCGTTGGACTCGGCGAGGTAGCGGCCGTCGACTTCCAGAAGCGGAATCTGCCCGCTCGGATTCTTCGCCAGATATTCCGGCGTGCGGCTTTCGCCGCGCAGGATGTCGATCTCGATCGATTCATAGGGGATGTTGAGCAGCGCCAGCGCAAGGCGAACCTTGTAGCTGTTGCCGGAGCGCTGCATCGAATAGAGCTTGTACATCGCCTCTCGTTTCCAGCGTCGGAGGTATCAACGGTGAGTGCCCGCTTCTTGCGTCTCAACGCGGCTAAACAATGATGGTGAATGCCGTGCCTCGCAAGGGCGCACCGCTGGAAAAGGTCGAAATCTCTACCGCAGTGCAGTATTGCGAAACGATTCAATCAGGCGAAGCGAACACGGCAAGACAATTCGCTTCACGCTTTCGCCAGTTGGCGCAGATGACTGGCAGTTGCATGATCGTGCGCGGCGCGCCGCAGCACCACTCCGTACAGCGCCAGCATGATGATCAGCCCGAGTGGAATGCCGGTGGCGCCTGCGATGCCACGCGACAGCAGCGGAACCAGCCAGGCGGCGGCCAGCAGGCTGATCTCGCCGTCGCGGAAGCCATGCGTCAGGCCATGGCGCGCGAAGAAAGCAATCGCGACCGCGAGGACCACGAGGTCGTAGTCGAGCACATAGGGGGTCGCAAGCAGGCTTGCGAGCGCGAGCGCGGCGGCTTTGAGCTCAAATGCGGCGTCGCTGTGCCACAGCCAGGCGATACTGGCGGCGAGGAACAGCGCCAGCGCGCCCTGGATCGCGTAGGCCATCGGCACATCAACGCCAAGATTGCGCGCGGCGGAGAAGATCGACTGGATCTTTTCCCAGCCGGTGCCGCCTTGTTCCAGCACGATCGTCTGCGTGAACTTCATCGAATCGAGGAAGGCATTCCAGACGTCGCTGCCGAGCGTCGCGAAGCTCAGCGCGACCAGCGCGGCGACGGTGATCGCCGCCGCACCGATCGCGTTCCACCGCTGGCCAGCCAATAATGCCACGGGAATCAGCACGCCGAATTGCGGCTTGTAGGCGAGCATGCCGATCAGGAGGCCCGCGATCCACGGCTTGCGGTCGAGCAGGTGCAGTGAAAGGCCGAGCAGCGCCGCGGTAAGAAAGCCGTTCTGCCCGTGCCCGATATTGACGAAGGTGGCGGGGAAAGCGGCCGCCATCAGCAGGGTTTCGCTTCGCGGCAGGATCGCGCGCAGCGTCGCAAGGTACGCGGCGAAGCTCGCAAGCAGCCAGATCGCCAATCCGCAAGCATAGGGAACCGCAGCGACGAGGACGGCGACCGCAAAGAAGAACGGCGGATAGTGCCAGCCATAGAACGGAACGTCGCGCCCGCCGAAGATCGCTTTCTCGGCGCGATGCTGAAGCGCAGGTTGATAGGCTTCGGCGGCGCGGCCCTGCCAGGTCAGCGAGCCGGCGGCATAGACGTTGGAAAAATCGGTGCCGAGGGGCTTGCCGTTGCGGTCGATCAGCCCGTCGGAAACGGCGATCCAGCCGGCAACGGCGAGGGCGTAGGCGGCCAGCAGAATCAGGCTGTAGCCGCGCGCGCGCGCCGCCGTCAGCCAGTCGCCTGTTCGCAGCCCTCTCCAGAGGCCGCTTTTCCAAAGGCCGCTTTGCCAGAAATGAGCCATTTCGCCGCTGAGTTTTAGGAATGTTGCGCGAACCGTAGCGGGGCCCCTTTAACGTTCCCTAAAGCTTGCACCGAGCGCGGTAAACTTTGCACCGATTGGGCCGAAGTTCCTTGCAGCGCAGCGGTTTGCGCCGTAGGGTGCAACCATTCCAATCATGAAGAGTCGTGGATTTCTGCGGTCCACGACGCTTGCCCAACCAGGACTTGCCCAACAACCAGGAGAAGATGATGTCCTTCCTGTCTGCCTCGCTTGCCCGTGTGAAGCCGTCCGCGACCATCGCGGTCACGGATAAAGCACGCGCGCTGAAAGCGGCGGGCCGGAACGTCATCGGCCTCGGCGCAGGCGAACCGGATTTCGACACGCCCGGCAACATCAAGCTTGCCGCCATCCACGCCATCGAGTCCGGCAAGACCAAGTACACCGACGTCGGCGGCATTCCCGAGCTGAAGGAAGCGATCATCGCGAAATTCCTGCGCGAGAACGAGCTGACCTACAAGCCGAACCAGATCATCGTCGGCACCGGCGGCAAGCAGGTGCTGTACAATGCGCTGATGGCCACCATCAATCCCGGCGACGAGGTGATCATCCCGGCGCCGTACTGGGTGAGCTATCCCGAGATGGTTGCGCTGGCGGGCGGCGAGCCGGTCGCCATCGTCTGCACCGCCGAGCACGGCTTCAAGCTGCAGCCGGCCGATCTCGAAAGGGCGATCACGCCGAAGACCAAATGGATCATCCTCAACTCGCCGTCGAACCCGACCGGCGCTGCCTATACGCGTGCCGAGCTGAAGGCGATCACCGACGTGCTGGTCAAGCATCCGCAGGTCTGGGTGATGACCGACGATATGTATGAACACCTGGTCTATGACGACTTCGTCTTCACCACGCCGGCGCAGGTCGAACCGAAACTGTTCGACCGCACGCTGACCGTGAACGGCGTCTCGAAGGCCTATTGCATGACCGGCTGGCGCATCGGTTATGCCGGCGGACCTGCCGAGCTGATCAAGGCGATGCAGACCATCCAGTCGCAGTCGACGTCGAATCCGTCGTCGATCTCGCAATGGGCTTCCGTCGAAGCGCTCAACGGTCCGCAGGATTTCATCCAGGCGAACAACAAGGTGTTCAAGGAGCGCCGTGACCTCGTGGTGGCCATGCTGAACCAGGCCAAGGGTATCGACTGCCCGCGACCGGAAGGCGCGTTCTATGTCTATCCGTCGTGCGCCGGCACCATCGGCAAGACCGCTCCTTCGGGCAAGAAGCTCGGCAATGACGAGGATTTCGTCACCGAACTCCTGGAGGCCGAGGGTGTTGCGGTGGTGCAGGGCTCGGCCTTCGGGCTAGGACCTGCCTTCCGCATTTCCTATGCGACCAAGACCTCGGACCTCGAGGATGCCTGCAAGCGTATTCAGCGCTTTTGCGGCAATCTGCGCTGAAGCAGCAGGTGGTGATTCAGAGGGCCCGCGCACGCGGGCCTTCCGGAATGACATGTAGAATTGCCCCCGTTGTGCCATAGAGGTCGCGCCATATCGGTCGCTTCCCGTATCACCTTTGCTCAAAATTTCGGAGATTTGTTCATGCGCCGCTCACTCGCTCTTGCCGCCATGGCCCTCGCTCTGTCGGCGCCGCTTGCCGCGACCTCGGCGCAGACGGCCAAAGTGCAGGTCGGCGTGCTGGAATGCCGCGGCGGCGCCAGCGTCGGCTTCATTGTCGGCTCCGTGACCAATCTCGGCTGCGTGCTGCGCGCCGCGGGCCAGCCTGACGATTTCTATGTCGCGACCATCCGCAAAGTCGGCCTTGATCTTGGCATCACCCAGGAATCCGCGTTGGCCTGGGGCGTGTTCGCGCCGGTGAACCGGCTGGGCCCGGGCGACCTGGCCGGCGACTATGCCGGCGCCCAGGGCAGCGCGACGCTCGGCGTCGGCGTCGGCGGCAACGTGCTGGTCGGCGGCTCCAACAATTCCATCGCGCTACAGCCGCTCAGCGTGCAGGGCCAGGTCGGCGTCGGCATCGCCGCCGGCCTCGAGAGCCTGGAACTGCGTCCGGGCCGCTGACAATACCTTCGCCGGATGCAGCGCACGCTGCACTGCATCCCGAACATCAGTAATTTTACCGGCGACATTTTCCCGCTTGCCAAAGTCGCGGGACAGGCGGAGCATTGCGACCGCCGACCCGATCACGGGCCGACTTCACCATTGAAGGAGGCGGCATATGGGACAAGACGTCAGAAGTCCCCGAGGTCCACGGTGCATTGCGCTGGTGGGCCCTTTCCAAAGCGGTAAAACCACCCTTCTCGAAGCGATACTGGCGCGCACCGGCGCCATCCCCAAAGCCGGCAGCGTCGATGCCGGGACTTCCCACGGCGATGCCAGTCCCGAAGCCCGCCATCACAAGATGAGCGTCGGCCTTTCTGCCGCCACCGTGAATTTTATGGGCGACAGCTACACTTTTATCGATTGTCCGGGGTCGGTCGAGTTCGCGCACGACATGCGCGCCGCGCTTCCCGCCGTCGATGCCGCCATCGTGGTCTGCGAGGCGGACGAGAAGAAGCTGCCGCAATTGCAAATCATTCTCCGCGAGCTCGAGGATCTGAATATCCCGCGCTTCCTGTTCCTCAACAAGATCGACAAGGCCAACAAGCGCATCCGCGAGACGCTCGCGACGCTGCAGCCGGCCTCGCGCGTACCGCTGGTGCTGCGCCAGATTCCGATCTGGAACGGCGACCTGATCGAGGGCTTTGTCGACCTGGCGCTGGAGCGCGCCTTCGTCTACCGCGAGCACAAGCCCTCGGAAGTGGTTGCACTGGAAGGCGGCAATCTCGACCGCGAAAAGGAAGCGCGCTTCTCCATGCTGGAGAAGCTCGCCGACCACGACGATGCGCTGATGGAGCAATTGCTGGAAGACATTCAGCCGCCGCGCGATGCCGTGTTCGACGACCTCGCCCGCGAATTGCGCGAAGGCCAGATCTGTCCGGTGCTGCTCGGCTGCGCCACCCGCGAGAACGGCGTGCTGCGCCTGTTGAAGGCGCTGCGCCATGAATCGCCGGGCGTGGCGGAAACCGCAAAGCGCCTCGGCGCGCCCGCGCAGAAGGAGCCGCTGGCCTACGTGTTCAAGACCGTGCATCAGCTGCATGGCGGCAAGCTCTCGCTGGTCCGTCTGCTCGACGGCCATCTCGATGACGGCGCGACGCTGCTGTCTTCGTCGGGCGACAGCGGCCGGGTCTCCGGCATTCTGGGCGTCAGCGGCGCGCATGACTCCAAGCGCGGCTCGGCGGTCGCCGGCGATACCATCGCCCTCGGCAAGCTCGATGCAATCAAGACCGGCGACACGCTGTCCGGCGGCAAGTCGGCGCCGCAAGCGCTGATCAAGGTCGAAGCCACGCCGGGCGTGCTGTCGATGTCGATCGCGGCCGCCGACCGCAAGGACGACGTCAAGCTCGGCCAGGCGCTGATCCGCCTCAACGAGGAGGATCCCTCGCTCACCATGGTCCACAACCCGCGCACCCACGACATCGTGCTGTGGGGGCAGGGCGAGATGCATCTGCGTGTCGCGATGGAGCGGCTGAGGGACCGCTTCGGCGTCAACGCCAAGTCGCATCCCACCGCGATCGGCTATCAGGAGACCATCCGCAAGGCCATCAGCCATCAGCGCGGCCGGCACAAAAAGCAGTCCGGCGGCCACGGCCAGTTCGGCGACGTCGTGCTCGACATTAAGCCGATGCCGCGCGGCGCCGGCTTCGAGTTCGCCGAAAAGGTGGTCGGCGGCGCGGTGCCGCGCAACTACATTCCCGCGGTCGAGGAAGGTGTGGTGGACGCACTGGCGCGGGGCCCGCTCGGCTTTCCCGTGATCGACGTGCATGTCACGCTGACGGATGGCTCCTATCACAGCGTCGACTCCTCCGACCTCGCGTTCCGCACCGCGGCGCGCATCGGCGTCTCGGAGGCGCTGCCGCAGTGCCAGCCGGTGCTGCTGGAGCCGATCCATGTGGTGGAGATCGTCTGCCCGACGGAGGCAACCGCCAGGATCAACGCCATCCTGTCGGCGCGGCGCGGCCAGATCCTCTCGTTCGACACCAGGGAAGGGTGGGCCGGCTGGGATTGCGTCCGCGCCACCATGCCGGAAGCGGAGATCGGAGATCTGATCGTCGAGCTGCGCTCGGCCACCGCCGGTGCCGGCAGCTTCACCCGGCAGTTCGACCGCATGGCCGAAGTCACCGGCCGCGACGCCGACAAGATCATCGCCGCGCATCGCGACGCGGCGTGATATTTCGAGGGCCGCGAAACCTTCCGGGTTCGCGGCCCTCGATGATCCCGGCATTGACAGCGGCCCGCGCTTGGCCGATTGCATTCCAGCAAGCACTTTCCTTTGCCGGGAACGACATGACCGCCGCCGCCAAACCGCCCGCCGCCTGCCTGATCGGATGGCCGGCCGCGCATTCGCGCTCGCCGCTGATCCACCGCTACTGGCTGCGCACGCTCGGCATCGAGGGCGGCTATGTCATTGAGGCGGTACCGCCGGACGAATTCAAGGATTTCGTGCTGCGGCTGGCGACGCGCGGCTTTGTCGGCGCCAACGTCACCATCCCGCACAAGGAGCAGGCGCTTGCATTGTCGAAGCCGGATGCGCGTGCGCAGGCCGTCGGCTCCGCCAACACGCTGTGGTTTTCGAACGGCGAGCTTTGCTCCACCAACACCGACGTCGAAGGCTTTATCGGCAATCTCGACGCCGCCGCGCCCGGCTGGGACAAGGCGGCGGAAGCGATCGTGCTCGGCGCCGGCGGCGCGGCCCGCGCCGTCGTGTTCGGCCTGATCGAGCGCGGCATCAAGACCGTGCATCTCGTCAACCGCACGCTCAATCGTGCGAAGGCATTGGCCGAAAAATTCGGCCCGAGCGTCAAGCCGGCGAACTGGGACGAGGTTGCAGAATTGCTGCCGCGCGCCGGCCTGCTGGTCAACACCACCTCGCTTGGCATGCACGGCCAGCCGCGACTTGAAATCGACGTGGCGTTGCTGCCCGACGACGCCGTGGTCGCCGAGCTCGTCTATGTGCCGCTGCAGACCGAGCTGCTCGCTGCTGCGGCAGCGCGCGGGCTGAAAACCGCCGACGGCCTCGGCATGCTGCTGTACCAGGCGGTGCGTGGCTTCGAATTGTGGTTCGGTCGCCGCCCGCAGGTCACGGCGGAGCTGCGTGCGCTGGTGGAAGCCGATCTCAGGCATGCGTGACCGGCGCCAATCGCGTCAGCGTCGGCCGCGACGGCCTGACCCTCTCCCCTTGTGGGAGAGGGTCGCTTCGCGAAGCGAAGTGGGGTGAGGGGTTTTCTCCGCGGACAGAGACCTCTCATGGAGACGCGGTGTTCGCGGAGAAAACCCCTCATCCGGCTCGCATCTATCGATGCGAGCCACCTTCTCCCACAAGGGGAGAAGGGACAGCGAAATATGCGGAAGCTGCCCGCCCGACGCGCCCCAGATCAGCTCGCCTGAATCACGCGGAAGGCTTCGTCCAGGAGATGCGGCGTGTGCTTGCCTGGCGAGAATTTGCACGCTCTGGCGAAATAATCGCGCAGCGCCGGCCGGAACGACGGATGCGCCACGTTCTCGATGATGACTCTGGCCCGCTGTTTCGGCGACAGGCCGCGCAGGTCGGCCAGACCATGCTCCGTCACGATGATCTCCACGTCGTGCTCGGTATGGTCGACATGGGTCACCATCGGGACGATGGATGAGATCGAGCCCTGCTTGGCGGTGGAGGGAGTCATGAAGATCGAGAGATAGGCGTTGCGGGCGAAATCGCCGGAGCCGCCGATGCCGTTCATGATGCTGGTGCCGCGAACATGGGTCGAGTTCACATTGCCGTAGATGTCGGCTTCGATCATGGCGTTCATCGCGATGACGCCGAGCCTGCGGATCACCTCCGGATGATTGGAGATTTCCTGCGATCGCAGCACGATGCGCTCCTTGAGCGTATCGATTTCACGGTTGAACAGCACTGCGGCTTCGGAGCTGAGCGAGAGCGCCGTCGCGGAGGCCAGCTTCATCTGGCCGGACCGGATCAGGTTCAACATACCGTCCTGCAGCACCTCGGTGTAGGCGGTCAGGCCCGTGAACGGGCCCTCTGCGAGTCCCGCCAGCACCGCATTGGCGACGTTGCCGACCCCGGACTGGATCGGCAGCAATTCGCAATGCAGGCGGCCGCGGCGAACCTCGTGGCCGAGAAATTCGCGGATGTGGCCTGCGATCGCCTTCGTGATCTGGTCCGGCGGGACGAAGGATGTCTTGCGATCTGGCGCATTGGTTTCGACGACTGCGATCACCTTGCCGGGATCGCAGCGAAAATGGGTCTCGCCGATCCTGTCACCGGGCGACAGGATCGGTATCGGCGTTCGGTGCGGCGGCAGGCGGGTGCTGTAATAGATATCGTGCATGCCGCGCAGCGCCGGGTTCATCCACGAATTGACCTCCAGGATGACGCGATCGGCCTGGTCGAGCCAGGTGTTGTTGTTACCGATGGAAGTCGAAGGCACCAGCCTGCCGTCCGGCAGGATGGCGGAGACCTCGATCAATGCGATGTCGAGATGGCCGAGAAAGCCGAACGATACGAACTGCGCGACATGGCTGAGATGGATGTCGATGTAATCCATCGTTCCGGCGTTGATGCGCTCGCGCGTGATGGGGTCGGACTGGTAGGGAAGGCGCAGGTCGATGCCGTTGGCCTTTGCGAGCGCGCCATCCAGTTCCGGCGCGGTCGAGGCCCCGGTCCACACGCCGATCCGGAATGCTTCGCCGCGCGCATGCGCCTGTTCGATCCGGTGCGCCAGCGCCAGCGGCACCGCCTTTGGATATCCCGATCCGGTAAAGCCGCTCATGCCGACATTGGCGCCGTGAGGCACTAGCGCCGCGGCGTCGTCGGCCGACATGATTTTCGGGTGAAATGCCGACGACACGCGCGAACTGTCGATCGTCATGCAACGCTCCAGTGGATAGGTCTCGTCCGTCAGCCCGGACGACGAAGTCGGAAAAGCCAGTCCGGCCCGACATCGCGTCTTTAGCGCCGGCAACCGACGGACACTTGATGGATGTCAAGGTGGTGCGCGGCCCATCGGGGACATCGGGCCTGAGCCGCTTGCGTGCGCATCGTCAGTCGAAGGACTGCTGGGCAGCCGCAGCGGCGCCTTTGTCGGCGAACCTCATGCGTACCTGTTTCGCGGGAGCGCCCGGATGCAACGAATGCACCGATGAACGACGCCGGTGCCGGTCCCGCCGACGCTAGTTCCGGGAGCCGAACATCGGCAGGAACGATGATGCCTGGGCATTTTGTCCGGACTGTTCCTGCGCTTGGGCATCCTGCGCCGGACGTTCCGCACGGGCATTTGGCGCCCGCCGGACCTGCTTCGGGGAGACCTGCTTGCGTATCTCTGCCCGCGCATTGTTGATACCGCGGACCTGTCGGCGCTTTTGCACTAGCGGCCGATCGGGTCGGTGAGCACTGTCCGCCGCAGGTACCGGAACCTCTTGCATGATCGGCGATGCCGTTTGGGGCTTGGCATCCTGAATCTCGCCTCGATCATCCTGACGCGCCGCCCAGGCCTGGAATTGCCGGAACAGGGCGTCGGGCGACGCGTCGCTTTCCTCCGTCGCATCCTTGCCGGCCGGCGTCGCTACGGCAACATCGCTGCGATCCGGCACTTCTGTCGTGGTCGCCGCCGCCGGCTGGGCTTGGGTATCGGCGGTGGACGATAGCAAGGCCGGCGGATCGCCGGCGGCTTGAATTGTTGGCGTGGACATGGGCGCCACATGGTCGAGCAGCGAAGCCGGCAGGTATGCAAAGAGACCCGCCGGGTTCGCCATCGTCAGAACCGCGACGCCGGTCGCCGTGGCGGCAGCCAGCAGGACACCGGCCTTGGCCCTGGACTTCGCCACCCGCGGCGCGGCGGCCGCGCCGCCGCGGACATGGCCCATGTCCCGCTCGGCGTGATGGACGAGAAACCGGGGCAAAGCATCGGGCGGATCAAGATTGTCTCTCGTCGGCATCGGCCATGACTCCTCAATGGCGGTGCCGACCGTTAGCCGGCTATCGAGGTCCAAAAGCGGAGGAATCTTGATTTCACTTGGGCTGTGGAACCGCGCCGGGGTCTGTCAGGGACGAGGCGGAACCCGGCGTTTCGCTGCGGATCGCATTTGTGCATTCACCCCGGAATACCGCTGAGGTCGTGGTGTTGCTTCCTCCGAAGGCAAGGAATTCGCAGGAGGGGACGCCATGCCGAAGCTCTTCACGCTGATCGTTTCGTTTGCACTTGCCGCGCTCGCCACCCAGGCGATCGCGCAACAGCCGCCGACGGTGCGTATCCGCGGCACCATCGAGGCCGTGGACGGGGCGATGCTGTCGATCAAGTCGCGCGACGGCGCCGAGATGAAAGTGAAGATGACCGACAATGTCGCGGTCTTCGCGGTCGTGAAGACCGAACTGTCGGAGATCAGGCAGAACTCCTATATCGGCGTCACCGCGATGCCCGATCCGGACGGCACCCAGCGCGCGATTGCCGTGCACATCTTTCCGGAGAACCAGCGTGGCGCCGCGGAAGGGTTTCGGCCGTGGGATGCGCGGCCCAACAGCACCATGACCAACGCGACCGTGGCGGAAACCGTCAAGGGCACGGACGGCCAGAACATCCTGGTGAAATACAAGGACGGCGAGAAGAAAGTCGTCGTGCCGCCGGAGACCCCGATCGTCACCTTCGTCGCCAGCGACAAGAGCGAGATCAAGCCCGGCGCCAGGCTGATCATCTTCGCTGCGACCAAGAAGGAAGACGGCACGCTGGAAGCCGCCCGCGTCAATGTCGGCCGCGACGGCTTGACCCCGCCGATGTGACGACGAGATCCTTTCTCGCGCGCCGCCGTATGGCAGAACCTAGACTGATCGTGCATAGAGCCGGGCCGCACGCTTTTCAAAAGCTGCCATGATATCGCCGATGGTATTCGGCAGAACCTGGTCGTAGATGCCTTGAAAGACGGAGAGGCGGAGCTCGAAGTCGGAAAATCCCGTTACCTTGCACGCGGCATCTGGTTGCGGCTCGAACGTCCATGTCATCCTGAATCGGCGGAACGGGAAATCGGTCGACGTCACGTCTATCCGGCTGGGCCGCTGCAAAACCGTCCGCGATCCAAACTCGATGCGGAAGGGGCCGAGCCCGAGCACCTGGTCCGTGTGGTATTCGTTGCCATCGCGCTTGCGAATGCGCGCCGATATCCACAAAGGCAGGAACTCGGGATAGCTCTCCACGTCGGCGGCAAGGTCGAACAATTGCTCCGCGGTGTAGGGCAGCAGACGATCCACCCGTCGAGTCACCATGGTGCCTCGGCCGCTTACGTCGCCAGCACGTGATCGTCGATCTCGCTGATCTTGTTCACTCCGCAGAGCCCCATTGTCGTGGTGAGCTCCTTGGCCAACAGATCAATCGCCTTTGCGACGCCCGCCTCGCCGGCGGCGCCGAGCCCGTAGGCATAGGCGCGGCCGATCATGCAGGATTTGGCGCCGAGCGCGAGTGCGCGCATCACGTCCATGCCGGTGCGGATGCCGCCGTCGAACATGATCTCCACCTGCGAGCCGACACTGTCGGCAATCTCCGGCAGCACCTCGATCGAGGACGGCGCGCCGTCGAGCTGACGGCCGCCATGGTTGGAGACGACGATCGCCTGTGCGCCGGTTTTCGCGGCGATCTCGGCATCCTCGATGTCGAGGATGCCTTTGAGGATCAGCTTGCCCGGCCAGATGCTGCGGATCCAGTCGATGTCCTTCCAGTTCAGCGTGGTGTCGAACTGGGATGCCGTCCATTCGGACAGCTTGGTGAGATCCTCGGTGCCTTTGACGTGGCCCACGATGTTGCCGAAGCTGCGGCGCTTGCCGCGCAGCACGCCGGCGACCCAGGCCGGCTTGCTGGCGAAATCCAGAAGCTTCGAGAGCGACCATTCCGGTGGCACGCTCATGCCGTTCTTGATGTCCTGATGGCGCTGGCCGATCACCTGCAAATCGACGGTGAGCACGAGCGCGCTGCACTTGGCGGCAATGGCGCGCTCGATCAGCGCCTTGATGAAGCCGCGGTCCTTCATGACGTAGAGCTGGAACCAGAATGGCTTGTCGACGGCGCCCGCAATGTCCTCGATCGAGCAGATCGACATGGTGCTCTGGGTGAACGGAATGCCGGCGGCCTGCGCGGCGCGGCAGGCGTGTATCTCGCCGTCGCCATGCTGCATGCCGAGCAAACCGACCGGCGCCAGGATCAGCGGCATCGCGGCGGGTTCACCCAAGATGGTGGTGGAGAGGTCGCGCCTGGAAACGTCGACCAGGATGCGCTGGCGGAATTTGATCTGCTGCAGGTCCTCCGCGTTGGCGCGCAGCGTGTCTTCGGTATAGGAGCCGCGGTCGGCATAGTCGAAGAAGGCCTTGGGCACCCTTTGCCTGTGCAACTGGCGCAGATCTTCGATGCAGGTGACATGCTTCATGGACATTCCCGGCCCTTCTCGTCTTGTCGGCTTTCGACGTGATCTAGCACGCCTGAGCCCTCGGCTAAATGCGGTGTGGAACCTCCGATGGGGCCGGCGCGATTCGTCTTCCGTGAGCCTTTGGCATCGGAAAAGTCTGTGGCCGCAGGCGCGCCGGAGGCCACGTCAGGCGGTCAATCGATGACGATAATATGAGCAAAAACAATCTGTTATGGAAATAATCCGGGCCCCGCCTGCGGTAATGATTCATCATATTTTTTGAAGCCATTTTAGCGTCGCCGGGATTATAAGGGCTGCACGCGCTTGAAGCGGGCATTTGAGGATTCCCTGCCGGGTGGCGGGCCCTCGAACTGCGCTGGGGGTTGCATGAGCCGCAAATTTTTCGGGACCGACGGGATTCGGGGCCGCGCCAATGGACTGATCACGCCGGAGCTCGCGCTCAAGGTGGGTCAGGCTGCGGGCCTCGTGTTTCAGCGCGGCGAGCATCGCCATCGCGTCGTCATCGGCAAGGACACGCGCCTGTCGGGCTACATGATCGAGTACGCCCTGGTCGCGGGCTTCACCTCTGTCGGCATGGATGTGCTGCTGCTTGGCCCGATGCCGACGCCGGCGGTCGCGATGCTGACCAAGTCGATGCGCGCCGATCTCGGCGTTATGATCTCCGCCTCGCATAACCTGTTCGAGGACAACGGCATCAAGCTGTTCGGTCCGCAGGGCTTCAAGCTTTCCGACGACGTCGAGAGGCAGATCGAGCAGCTGCTCGACGAGCCGATCGACCGGCGCCTGGCGCAGAGCGCGAGTCTCGGCCGCGCCCGCCGCATCGACGGCGTGCATGACCGCTACATCGAGTTCGCCAAGCGCACGCTGCCGCGCGAGCTCTCGCTCGACGGCCTGCGAGTCGTGGTCGATTGTGCCAATGGCGCGGCCTACAAGGTGGTGCCGGAAGCGCTGTGGGAGCTGGGCGCCGACGTCATTTCGATCGGCGTGGATCCCGACGGCTTCAACATCAACAAGGAATGCGGCTCGACCTCGCCGGAGACGCTGGCCAAGAAGGTACGCGAGATGCGCGCCGATATCGGCATTGCGCTCGATGGCGATGCCGACCGCGTCATCCTCGTGGACGAGCGCGGCCATATCGTCGATGGCGACCAGTTGCTCGCCGTGATCTCACAGAGCTGGAAGGAAGAGGGGCGTCTCGCGCGTTCCGGCATCGTCACCACTGTCATGAGCAATCTCGGACTCGAGCGCTTCCTGCAGGGGCAGGGGTTGCAGATGGTGCGCGCGCCGGTCGGCGATCGCTACGTGCTCGAGCAGATGCTCAAGGGCGGCTACAATCTGGGCGGCGAACCGTCGGGCCACATCATTCTCTCCGACTACGCCACCACGGGCGACGGCTTCGTCGCAGCGCTTCAGGTGCTGGCGGTGGTGCAGAAGCTGCGCCGGCCGGTCTCGGAAGTCTGCCACCGCTTCGATCCGCTGCCGCAGATTCTCAAGAACGTGCGCTACAAGAGCGGCAAGCCGCTGGACGATGCCGACGTCAAGTCGGCGATCGACGCCGGTGAAAAGCGCCTCAACGGCCATGGCCGCCTGCTGATCCGTCCGTCAGGCACCGAGCCCGTCATTCGCGTGATGGCGGAGGGCGACGACCGTATCATGGTCGAGGAGGTGGTCGACGAGATCGTCCACGCGCTCGGCCAGGCCGCGGCTTGAGCTGATCCGCAAGTCGGGCCGCTGCTGTCCTCACCTCGTCCCGGCGCGGAGCGGTGAAGGGTCGGGCGCGCGGCAACGTCGCACGCATCGCAGCCATCATGTAACGGCGGTGGTGCATCGTTTGCCGCCGGCGTAGGAGAGGGGAGTTCTTTCCCGCATTCGGCCGAGGACCAGCCCTTGAACAAGCCCGTCAATGTCTCCGAAGAGGCGTTGGTTACGCCGGTGCTGGTGCCGGAGGTGACGGCCGAGGCCTCTTCGCGCGCCCAGGCCGCGGGGCCGGCCTATATCGTGCTCGCCGGCATCTCGTTCTCGCACTTTCTCAACGACACCATGCAGTCGTTGATCGCCTCGGTCTATCCGATCCTGAAGGACAATTACGCGCTCGACTTTGCGCAGATCGGCCTGATCACGCTGGCGTTCCAGTTCACCGCATCGCTTCTGCAGCCGGTGATCGGCCACTTCACCGACCGGAAGGCGCAGCCCTTCTCGCTGGCGATCGGCATGGGCTTCACCTTCTTCGGTCTGTTGCTGCTCGCCGTTGCCGGCCAATACGCGACGATCCTGATCGCAGCCGCGCTGGTGGGTCTTGGATCGGCAGTGTTCCATCCGGAGTCCGCGCGTATCGCACGGCTTGCCTCCGGCGGTCGCTACGGCTTTGCCCAATCGGTGTTTCAGCTCGGCGGCAGTTTCGGCACCTCGATGGGTCCGGTGCTGGCGGCGCTGATCGTGGTGCCTTTCGGTCAACCCTCGCTCGCCTGGTTCTCGATCATCGCTTTCGTCGCGATCGTCATACTGACGCGCATCGGCATCTGGTACCGGCCGCAGGTCGCCGGCAGGAAGGCGGCGAAGGTGGAGCTGCATCCGGATCATCCGGATTCCCGCCGCGTGATGATCGCGATCGCCGTGCTGGTGGCGCTGCTGCTCTCCAAGCAGCTCTACGTCTCCAGCCTGTCGAGCTATTACATCTTCTATCTCATCGACAGGTTCGGCGTGTCGACGCAGGGCGCGCAGTTCTATCTTTTCATCTTCCTTGCGGCGAATGCGGTCGGCGCCTTCTTCGGCGGCCCGCTCGGCGACCGCTTCGGGCGCAAATACATCATCTGGATATCGATCCTCGGCGCGCTGCCATTCACGCTGGCGCTGCCCTATGCGGGGCTCGCGGCGAGCGCGGTGCTGACCTTGTTCATCGGTCTGATCATATCGTCGGCGACGACATCGATCATCGTGTTCGCGCAGGAGCTGATGCCGCACCGCTTCGGCATGATCTCGGGCGTGTTCTTCGGCGTCGCTTTCGGCATCGGCGGTCTCGGTGCTGCCGTGCTCGGCAAGCTCGCCGACCACACCTCGATCGGCTTCGTCTATCAGCTCTGTGCCTTTCTGCCCGCGATCGGCCTGCTCGCCGCGTTCCTGCCGAAAATGCCGAAGCAGCTGCGCTGAGAAGTTGCGCAGGCGTAAACGCCTGCCTCATGCATCAATACATTGTTAGCAACTGAGACGCCTTCGCCGCATTTCATCGTGATGCCAATGCATCGCTTGCGATGAAGTTGAAGTGGACGGAAGTGCTTCGTCAGAAATTATCAACCTTAATAATTAGGGTTAAGTGCCGCTTAAGCATTTGCTGCCATCGTCCCCAACGTGAGTTTTTGATGTGAGGCGTCCTGTCCGCCTCACCGGACAAAAGGACGAAGCCAATGCGTAGCGTGAAGTTTCTCGTTGCCGCCGGTGCGGCCACTTTGCTGTCATCCGCGGCGTTCGCCGCCGATATGGCGATTGCACCTCCCCCGGCCTATGCGCCTCCGGTCGTCGAGGATTTCGGCGGCTGGTATCTGCGCGGCGATATCGGCTTTTCCAATCAGCGTGTCAGCCGCCTGAACAACGCGCTGGACGCCAACAATCTCACCTCCGACCAGAAGCTCAGCTTCAACACCGCAGGCATCTTCGGCCTCGGTGCCGGCTATCGCTTCAACAACTGGTTCCGGGCAGATGTGACCGGCGAGTGGCGCGGCAACTCGCAGTTCCGCGGCACCGACCAGATCACCTATGTTGGCGGCGTCGGGACCGACACCTATCACGCCACCAAATCGGAATGGGTTGTTCTCGCCAACGGCTACGTCGATCTCGGCACCTGGTGGTGCATGACGCCGTTCATCGGCGCCGGCGTCGGCGGTGCGCGGGTCTCGATCGCCAACTTCATCGACCAGGGCATCGCCAACAATGGCGGCGGCGCGTTGCCGGGCCTGGCGCTCGCCGACGATACCGCCAAGTGGAACTTCGCCTGGGCGCTGCACGCCGGTGTCGCCTACAGGGTCTCGCCGAACTTCACGGTCGAACTCGCCTATCGCTATCTCGACATGGGCAACGGCCTGACCGGCGACCTGCGCACCTTCGACGGCGTCAACAACATCAACAACCCGACGACCTTCAAGGGCATCACCTCGCATGACGTGAAGATCGGCGTGCGCTGGGATCTTGCCAATCCGCCGGTCTATCAGCCGCCGCTGGTCCGCAAGGGTTAATCGCGCTCTCATTTGTTAACGCTTGGCAACGGCGCGGGAGCTTTCCCGCGCCGTTTTGCTTTGCGTGCGGTGCATGCGGTCCGCGCAAGAGTTCGCGGCGAAGCTCTCCGGAGAAACGAATTATTAGGGTTAACAGGCGATGATCGTGACGAAGTTAGAGCGTCTGATGGAGCGTTGCGATGCGTAGGTTCGTGCTGGCGGCGGCGATGACCGCGATGGCGTATGGCGCCCAGGCGGCCGATCTGCCGGTTCTTCGCGGCGGCCTGATGGAAAGCCCGCCCGTCGTGAGGCCGCTCTGGGACGGCTTTTACGTCGGCGGCCAGGCCAGCTATACCGCAATGGACGTCGACTTCAGCAAGAGCGTCGTCGGCCTGACCAATTTCATCTTCCGTGACAGCGTGCTGCAGCAGCCGACGTCGTCGTTCGGACTGCTTCCCAAGACGACCACGCAGGGTACCGGCTTTGGCGGCTTCGTAGGCCGTAACTGGCAGTGGGATGATCTCGTCTTCGGCGTCGAAGCCAATTACAATTATTTCGGCTCGCTCAGCACGGCAACGTCCGGCTCCAATTCGCTGGAAATCGTCAATCCGGCCGGGATGGTCGTCCCGCCCAATACGACCTCCACCTATACCGTGACGCTCACCGGCCGTGCGGCCGCGCAGCTCAAGGACGCGATCGCGCTCAGGGCGCGTACCGGATGGGCGACCGGAAATTTCCTTCCCTATGTTTTTGGTGCGGCAGTCGTAGGCCGCATGGACGTCTCTCGCTCCGTAACGAGTTTCGTAACGCGGCGCGACGATACGACGGATCCTCTCACCGGTATCGTCACGACCGGGCCCACGCTTCCCGTTCCCGCACAGTCGCAAACCCTGAGCGAGCAGAAGATCGATCAGTATGTGGCCGGCTGGTCCGGCGGTCTCGGCCTCGAGTACAACGTGTGGGGCGGTCTCTTCATGCGCGGCGAGTGGGAGTATATGAAATTCCTCGCCGTCAAGAACACGGTCGTCCAGGCCAACAATCTTCGCTTCGGCCTCGGCTACAAGTTCTGACCGAAACGGGCGCGGCGGGCGCCTTGACACGAAGAGGCGCCGCTGTTCCGATGCCGTCTCCATTCCCTGGAGGCGGGCATCTTGATCAAGATTTTCGGCGATGCCAATTCCGGCAACTGCCTGAAGGTGAAATGGGTCTGCGATTACCTGCGGCTGCCCTATCGGTGGATCGACATCGACACCATGAAGGGTGAGACCCGCACGCCGGAATTCCTGAAGCTCAACAGCGCAGGTCAGGTGCCCGCGGTCGAGTTCGAGGACGGCCGTACACTGGCGCAGTCGAATGCCATCATCCGCTATCTCGCGCGCGGCAGCGACCTCATCCCGGCCGATGCCTACGCCGCCGCCAGGATGGACGAATGGCTGTTCTGGGAGCAATACAGCCACGAGCCCTATATTGCCGTCTGCCGTTTCCAGATGGTCTATCTGAAGAAGCCGGTTTCCGAGCTCGATCCCGAAAAGGTCAAGCGCGGCCATGCCGCGCTGTCGCGGATGGAGCAGCACCTTTCGACATCGCGCTTTCTGGCCGGGCAAGCGCCGACGCTCGCCGACGTGTCGCTGCTCGCCTATACCCGCGTCGCCCATGAAGGCGGGTTCGATCTCGCCGGCTACCCCTCGGTGCGCCGCTGGATCGGCGAGAGCGAGAAGGTGCTCGGACTGCCGGCAGCCAGGTGAACGCAGTGACGAAAACGGTCAGCATCCGCCGCGCCCGCCATAGCGACGTTGAAACGATCGTGAAGATGTTGGCAGACGATGCGCTCGGACGGGCGCGAGAGCGGCTGGAAGATCCGCTGCCGGCTTCCTATTTCGCCGCGTTCGAACGCGTGGACGGCGATCCCAACCTCGCGCTGGTGGTGGCGGAGGGCGAGGATGGCGTGGTGGTCGGCTGCCTGCAGCTCTGCATCCTGCCGGGGCTCAGCTCGCAAGGTGCCTCGCGCGGCCTGATCGAGGATGTTCGCGTCGCCGCGCATTGCCGCAGCCAGGGCATTGGCGAGCAGCTGGTCGCATGGGCGCTCGCCGAGGCCCGCAGCCGCGGCTGCCGGCTGGTCGAGCTGCTCACGCATCAGTCCCGCGTCGACGCCCAGCGCTTCTACGAGCGGCTTGGGTTTGCGCGCAGCCATATCGGCATGACGATCCGGTTTTGACGCCATATCCTTCTGGTTGCAGTCGCTCAGCTCGATCGCGTGCGGGTCAGCGTATGCGACACCGTTAACGATCGGTAAACCAACGATAGAGTCGTCATCCCGGGTGCAGAACGTCGCCGCAATTGCGGCCTATCCCGCGCGGCCAGGGCAGATGGGAATATTGAGATGATGCGTTATTCAATCCGCAAGCTCGGCTGCGAGTATGTCGTGCTCGCCGGCGATCAGAGCGTTCTCAGAATTGCCAGCCGCCGCAAGGCGGCGAAGCTGGTTGTCGAGGCGGCAGAATTGCTCTCGGTGCAATCTGCACCGACATCCCCATCGGTGCATGATTCCGATCAAATCATGGGTGAAGCACGCAAAGTTCCTTGACCGTGCGGGTCGATTCCCCTAATGACCGCGGCGGGACACCTCCCCCCAACGGGAGGCTTGCTATCTGGAAGGATAGAATATGACCGTGGCGAAGCCCGCTTCGCGGCCGACCGTGCCGCATTTTTCCTCCGGCCCCTGCGCCAAGCGCCCTGGCTGGAATCCCCAAAATCTTAAGGACGCTGCCCTCGGCCGCTCGCATCGCGCGAAGCTCGGCAAGGCCAAGCTCAAGCTTGCCATCGACCTGACGCGCGAGGTGCTGGAAGTGCCGGCCGACTACCGGATCGGCATCGTGCCGGCTTCCGACACTGGCGCCGTCGAAATGGCGCTGTGGTCGCTGCTCGGCGCGCGTCCCGTCACCACGCTCGCCTGGGAGTCCTTCGGCGAAGGCTGGGTCAGCGACATCGTCAAGGAATTGAAGCTGAAGGACGTGACCAAGCTGCATGCCGGCTATGGTGACATCCCCGATCTCTCCAAGGTCGATCCCGCCAGCGACGTTGTCTTTACCTGGAACGGCACCACCTCGGGCGTGCGCGTGCCGAACGCCGACTGGATCAAGGCCGATCGGCAGGGCCTCACCATTTGCGATGCGACGTCTGCCGCGTTCGCGCAGCCGCTCGACTGGGCCAAGCTCGACGTCGTCACCTTCTCCTGGCAGAAGGCGCTCGGCGGCGAGGCGGCGCACGGCATGCTGGTGCTGAGCCCGCGTGCGGTGGAACGGCTCGAAACCTACAAGCCGGCCTGGCCGCTGCCCAAGATTTTCCGCATGACCAAGAGCGGCAAGATCAACGAAGGCATTTTCGTCGGCGAGACCATCAACACGCCGTCCATGCTGTGCGTTGAGGACTATCTCGATGCGCTGAACTGGGCCAAGTCGGTGGGCGGCTTGAAGGCGCTGATCGCGCGTGCCGACGCCAACACCAAGGTGCTGGCGGACTGGAAGGCGCGGACGCCCTGGATCGATTTCCTGGCAAAGAATCCGGCGACCCGATCCAACACGTCGGTGTGCATGAAGTTCGTCGATCCTGCGATCACCTCGCTGACCGAGGACGCCCAGGCCGACTTCTCCAAGAAGCTCGTCGCGCTCGTCGAGAAGGAAAATGCCGGCTTCGACTTCGCGTATTACCGCGATGCTCCGGCAGGCCTGCGCATCTGGTGCGGCGCCACCGTCGAGGCAAGGGACGTCGAACTGCTGACGCAGTGGATCGACTGGGCCTTTGCCGAGACCAAGGCGCAGCTCGCGAAGGCGGCCTAGTTCATCGTCATCGTCATGGCCGGGCTCGACCCGGCCATCCATCGCGAATGAGGAAGCCGCGTGCGAAGTCCGCGGATGACGGACCGAATTCATCATACATCACCGGATGACTCCCATGACAAAACCGAAAGTTCTCATTTCCGACGCGCTCTCGCCCGCCGCCGTGCAGATATTCAAGGACCGCGGCGTCGAGGTCGACTTCCAGCCCAACCTCGGCAAGGACAAGGACAAGCTCGCCGAGATCATCGGCAATTATGACGGCCTTGCCATTCGCTCCGCCACCAAGGCCACCGCCAAGATCATCGGCAAGGCAACCAGGCTCAAGGTGATCGGCCGCGCCGGCATCGGCGTCGACAATGTCGAAATTCCCGCCGCCACGGCCAAGGGCATCATCGTGATGAACACGCCGTTCGGCAATTCGATCACGACCGCCGAGCATGCCATCACCCTGATGCTGGCGCTGGCGCGCGAGATCCCGCAGGCCGATGCCTCGACCCAGGCCGGCAAGTGGGAAAAGAATCGCTTCATGGGCGTCGAGATCACCGGCAAGACGCTGGGTGTGGTGGGCTGCGGCAATATCGGCTCGATCGTCGCCGACCGCGCGCAGGGTCTTAAGATGAAGGTGATCGCCTTCGATCCCTTCCTCTCTCCCGAACGCGCCAGGGACATCGGCGTGGACAAGGTGGAGCTCGACGAACTGCTCAGGCGCGCCGACTTCATTACGCTGCACACGCCGCTGACCGAGAAGACGAAGAACATCATCGACGCCGCGGCGATCGCCAAGATGAAGAAGGGCGTGCGCATCATCAATTGCGCGCGCGGCGGCCTGGTCGACGAGCAGGCGCTGGTCGACGCGCTCAACTCCAAGCACGTCGCGGGCGCCGCCTTCGACGTGTTCGTCGAGGAGCCGGCGACGTCGAACGTGCTGTTCGGCCATCCCAACGTGATCTGCACCCCGCATCTCGGCGCTGCCACCACGGAGGCGCAGGAGAACGTCGCGCTGCAGGTGGCCGAACAGATGTCGGATTATCTGCTGTCCGGCGCGATCTCCAACGCCGTCAACTTCCCCTCGATCACCGCGGAAGAGGCGCCGAAGCTGCGCCCTTTCATCGAGCTTGCGGAAAAGCTCGGCTCCTTTGCGGGCCAGCTCACCGAGACCGGCATCAGCAAGGTCGTGATCACCTATGAAGGCCACGTCGCCGAGATGAAGATCAAGGCGATCACTTCGGCCGTGCTGTCGGGGCTGCTGCGCCCGATGCTGGGCGACGTCAACGTGGTGTCCGCGCCGGTCGTTGCCAAGGAACGCGGCATGGTGGTCGACGAAGTGGTGCGCGCCGCCCAGAGCGACTATGAAAGCCTGATCACGGTCACCGTGACCACCGAACGGCAGGAGCGCTCGGTGGCCGGCACCGTCTATCACGACGGCAAGCCGCGGCTCGTCGACATCAAGGGCATCCGCATCGACGCCGAATTCGGCAAGTCCATGATCTATGTCACCAACGAGGACAAGCCGGGCTTCATCGGCGCCTTCGCGGGCCTGCTCGGCGACGCCAGGCTCAACATCGCGACCTTCCATCTCGGCCGGGTCAAGCAGGGGGGCGACGCCATCGCGCTGGTCGAGATCGACGGCCCGGTGCCGCAGGACGTGCTGGACAAGGTGCAGAAGCTGCCCCAGGTCAAGCAGGCCAAGGCGCTGGCGTTCTAGAAAAGATGTTTGGGAAGTAGGTTTCCCGGCTTACCGCCGGGAGCGTAAGCATGCGCGCTATGCTAGGCACTCGCCCCCGCCGAACTACGATGGATCTAGTCGAGAGTTGTTTCATCATGCGGTCGAAGTCCAAGGTTGCGATGCTTCTCGTACTCGTTTCTGCTCCGCTCCTCGGGGCGGTCCACCTGTTTTTCTATAGCTGGCCGATCAGCCTCTATCTTTATGAGCTTGCTGGCGGGATAGCCCATAGTGGCGGATGGACACGGTATGGAGGCGCTCACTTCGCGTGGACGATACCGTTGCAGCTTCCAGGAACTCTTCTCTTGAGTTGGGGGAAGGTTCAATGGACCGATGTGATCGGAAACTTCCTCGTCCTCGCCGCGTCGATCGGGGTTGGATATTCAGTGGCCTCTCTCGTGGCCGGTCTTGTCTTGAAGAAGAAAGCTCCTCCGCCCTATCTCGACTGGAGAGTCCTGATAATCATTCTTGGAATGATCTGGGTTCCGGTTCCGGAGACGCTGGCTTTTGTATATTATCCTACGGTGAAATACTGAGATCGCTTCTTCATTTGCTGACGACCGCAACGTCTTTGTCGCGCCAGCAAGTGCTGTCGTCGAGTCTTCGCTGCGGTACTTCTGGTCAAACAAACCAACGCGCAAGCTCTGACCGGAGGCAATGGGCTTGATCCAAAGCAATCCGCCCGGCCGCAAGCCGGATAGCTTGGCCTCTCTTCGAGGTTCCAGGTTCGGCGGAGATGTTCATGGAGTCCGACCCGTCTTCCCGCAAGCAGGCCGTGACGATCGGCTATGTCCTTGCCGCCGTGACCGGTATGCTTCTGCTGCAATGGATGTTTGCGACCTACAATACGGTCGACACCATTCCCTACAGCGAGTTCGAACGCCAGCTTGCCGAGGGGAATGTCGCGGAAGTGACGGTCAGCCAGGACGCGATCCAGGGCAAGGTGAAGGAGAAGCTTCCGAGCGGCAAGAGTGCCTTCGTCACCGTGCGGGTCGACCCGGCCTTGTCCGAGAAGCTCGAGGCAAAAGGCGTCGTCGTCACCGGCGTTCCCTCCGGCGGCATATTCCAGACCATCCTGTCCTGGATCGTGCCGGGGCTGATGTTCTACCTGATCTGGATTTTTCTGTTTCGACGGCTCGCCGACCGGCAGGGCTTTGGCGGATTGATGTCGATCGGAAAGTCGCGGGCCAAGGTCTATGTCGAAAAGGACACCAAGGTCACCTTTGCCGATGTCGCCGGCGTCGACGAGGCGAAGTTCGAGCTGCAGGAGGTAGTCTCCTTCCTGAAGGATCCCAAGAGTTACGGCCGGCTGGGGGCGCATGTGCCCAAGGGCATCCTGCTGGTCGGCCCGCCCGGTACCGGCAAGACGCTATTGGCGCGTGCCGTTGCAGGTGAAGCGGGCGTTCCCTTCTTTTCCATCTCGGGCTCGGAGTTCGTCGAGATGTTCGTCGGCGTAGGTGCTGCGCGCGTGCGCGACCTGTTCGAGCAGGCCGCACGCCGGGCGCCTTCGGCGGCTACGACGAGAAGGAGCAGACGCTGAACCAGCTGCTTTCGGAGCTCGACGGCTTCGATCCCAGCGCTGGCGTCATTCTGCTCGCCGCCACCAACCGGCCCGAAATCCTCGATCCGGCGCTGCTGCGCGCCGGCCGCTTCGACCGTCAGGTGCTGGTCGATCGCCCAGACAAGGGCGGCCGGATCGCCATCCTGAAAGTGCATATCCGCAAGATCAAGGTCGCCAACGACGTCGATCTCGACAAGGTGGCGGCGCTGACGGCGGGCTTCACCGGCGCTGACATCGCCAACCTGATCAACGAGGCGGCGATCGCCGCGACCCGGCGTTCCGCTGAAGAGGTGACCTTCGAGGATTTCACCGTGGCGATCGAGCGCATCGTTGCCGGGATCGAGAAGAAGAGCAGGGTGCTCAGTCGTGAAGAGCGCCGCAGGGTCGCCTATCACGAGATGGGTCATGCGCTGGTTGCGGCCAACCTGCCGGGCGTGGACTCCGTGCAGAAGGTATCGATCATCCCGCGCGGCGTCGGCGCGCTCGGCTATACGCTGCAACGCCCGACGCAGGATCGCTTCCTGCTCTCGGTCAGCGAGTTGAAGAACCGCATCGCGGTCCTGATGGGCGGGCGGGCGTCGGAACGGCTGGTATTCGATGGCGACGTCTCGACCGGTGCCGCCGACGACCTGCAGCGGGCCACCGAAATCGCGGTCGAGATGGTCACCAAATACGGAATGGATCCCGGCGTCGGACAGCGCACCTACGCTCCGAAGCCGCAAGCCTTTCTGGCGCTGCCGCAGGATACCCTGGTCAGCGCCGCCGATATGACCGGCCGCGAGATCGACCTTGCGGTGCGCAACCTGATCGAGGCGGGCGACGCCTGCGCGCGTGCCATCCTGGAGGCGCACCGCGCCGACCTCGAGCGAGGGGTCGAGCTTCTGATCGCGAAGGAAACCCTGACTGCCGACGAGTTCGAACCGCTGCGGCCCGCCGCGATCGACAAGGGGGGCCGAACCGCTCCGGAACTGAAATCGGCGTGAGCGTCCGCCGCGGGCCTGCCGCGGCGGCGCCATACCACTACCGCAATCGAACCGGTTCCTTGCCGGCCGCGTCTCAGTACCAGGGGCGCGGTTTCCGCGCCCGCTCTGGCGCGCGCAAATTTGGGAGGTTTCGATGTGGATCACTGCGAACAGTCTTGCCACCACGGGGCTCGTCCTTTTGGCGGCGCTGGCCGTCACGCCTGCCGGCGCGGCCGATCTCGACGTCAGCTCGGCGGTGGACGCGGTCACCGTCTACCCGGACGGGGCAACCGTCACCCGCGTCATCGCGCTCGACCTGCCTGCCGGCGACAATACCCTTGTTGCAAAGGACTTCCCCTTGACGCTCGACGCAAGCTCGCTGCGGGTCGAGGGTGACGCCGGCGCGAAGCTCACCATCGGCGCGATCGACACGCGCCCGCCGCGCCCGGTTCCGCCGGCCAACCTGTCCGAGATCGACAAGCGCATCGAGGCGCTGAAGGACGAGCGCGCCAACTGGCAGGGCGCGATTGCCGCCGCCGAAGCGCGGCGCAAGTTCGCCGAGCGGTTTGCGGAAGCCTCACCCGCAGGCCTCGGCGAGAAGGGCGAGGCGCGGCCGCTCAGCGAATGGCGCTCCGCCTTTGGCGCCGTCTCCGAGGAGGTCGCCGCCGCCGACACCGCGATCCGCGATGCCCAGCGCAAGCAGCGCGAGATCGACCGCGAGATTGCGCGGCTGGAATCCGACCGCTCCGCAAAGCCGCCGGCCAAGCTGGAAGTGCGTATCGATCTTGCCGCGCAAGCCGCGACCAGGGCGACGCTGCGCGTCACCTATGCCGTGCGCAATGCACGCTGGACGCCGATCTACGATGCCCGTCTCGACACCGGCGCCAAGGACCGCAAGCCGGCACTGGAGCTGGTGCGTCGCGCCGAGATCGTGCAGAACACCGGCGAGGATTGGTCGAACGTCGCGCTCGGCGTCTCCACCTTGCGCACGACGCGCGGCGGTAATGCGCCGGAACTGAACACGCTCGTCGTGCAGTACCCGCAACTTCCGCGGCCGATCGCGGCGGGCTCGATGTCAGACGCGGCACCTCTGCGTTCGGCGAAGGTCGCCGCACCGGCCTCGGCGCCGCTACAGCAGGCCGAACCGAATGACCTGCGGCGCGAACGCGCCGATGAACAGCAGGCGGCCGTGGAGGCAAGCGGCTTCCAGGTTACCTTCAAAATTCCGGGACGCGTCAGCATCGGCGCGGCCGAAGGTGCAAAAAGCCTGCGGATTGCCACCGCAGCGATCGCGCCCGATCTGCTCGTGCGTTCCGCGCCGGTCGCCGACCCCACCGCGTTCCTCGAAGCAAGCTTCAAGCAGGCCGAGGACGCCCCGCTGCTGCCGGGCCGCGTCTCGGTCTATCGCGACGGCAGCTTCGTCGGCCGCAGCCGCATGCCGGCCGCCGGCAAGGACGAAACCGTGCGGCTCGGCTTCGGCGCCGACGACAAGGTCAAGATCGAACGCACCGTGCTCAAGCGCAACGAGGGTTCGGCGGGTCTGCTCGTGACGACGTCGAAGACCGACGAGCGTTCGTTCAAGACCAGCGTGCGCAACGGCCACGACTTCCCGATCAAAATTGCCATCGAGGATCAGCTGCCGGTCAGCGAGAACGAGGAGATCGTCGTCGAAATGCTGCCGTCGACCACGCCGCCGACCGCGACCAACCTGCGCGACAGGCGCGGCGTGCTGGAATGGGCTTTCGAGGCCAAGGCAGGCGAGGTGAGGGACATCGGCTTCGCCTGGCGCGTGCGCTGGCCCAAGGACAAGGGTGTCGTGATGACGCCCGCCGGGTGACGGCGGCGAACCTTCGGATGAGCCGCGGCACCCTGTACCTCAACGTGCAGAGTGTCGCGCATTCTTTCGCTGCCCCGAAATTTACGAAAATTTGACTATGTGAATATAACTTACAGTTGAAGTCGAGATTTAATCAACCGGACGGGATTGATGCCTGGCCGGGAGGGTCTTTCATGCGGTTTTTTTCCCTGCGGTTGACGCACAAGATCACTGAGATTGGCGTGGTCGGCGTCGCCGGCGTTGTCATGATCGGCGGCATTTATCTCTACGGCGAGCGCGCCATGACGGTCTATCGCGATGCAGCGGAGAACGCGCGCATGGTCGCCGAGCTCAACGACAGGATCGCGATCGAGCTGCTCGAAAGTCGCCGCGCCGAGAAGGACTTCCTGCTGCGCAATGACGTGAAGAAAGCGGACGCGCAGATGGAGATTTCCAGAAAAGTCGCCGCCGATGTCGAAACCTTGCGCGGCAAAGTCATGGCCATCGGCAAGCCCGAGCTGGCGCGGCAGATCGAGGCCATGAGCGCCTCGCTGAAGCAGTATCAGTCGCAATTCATCGCTGTCCTAGAGCAGAAGCGCAGGCTCGGCCTGGACGAAAAGTCCGGGCTCGAGGGTCAGTTGCGCAAATCCGTGCACGAGATCGAATCCCGCGTCGACCAGCTCAAGGAGCAGGGTCTGCTGGTCACCTTGCTGATGATGCGTCGCCATGAGAAGGATTTCATGCTGCGGCGCGACCGCAAATATGGCGACGATATCAAGAAGCGCGCCGGGGAATTCACCGTGGCGCTTGACAAGGTGGACATACCGGATGCGGCCAGGGCCGAGGTCAGGCAAAGGCTCGCCGACTATCAGCGCGATTTCGCAGCCTGGATGGAGACGGCACTTGCGCTCGCCGCCGACCTGAAAGCGATGTCGGAAGCGTTTGCCGCTGTCGAGCCCGTCATCGAGGCGGTCTCGAAATCAGTCAACGAAATCCGCAGCGATGCGGAGCGATTGAACCGGATCGAACGCGACGGCATCCAGTTCTGGATCCAGGTCGCGATCCTCGCGATCGCAGGCCTGGTGCTGGGCGCCGGCTTCTTCATTGGCCGTTCGGTATCGACGCCGCTCAAGGCGATGACGTCGGCCATGAAGGAGCTTGCCAACGGCAACTTCGCCATCGTGCTGCCGGGGCTCGGCCGCAAGGACGAGGTTGGCGACATCGCACAGGCGGTCGAGACCTTCAAGCTCAAGTCCGAGCAGAAGGCGCGCGACGAGGCCGAAGCCAAGATCAGGCAGGATCAGTTGATGGCGCAGCAGCGCAAGGCGGACATGATCCGCATGGCCGACGACTTCGAAGGGGCGATCGGCGAGATCGTGGACACCGTATCGTCGGCCGCGACCGAGCTGGAGGCCTCGGCCGACGCGCTGACCTCGACGGCGGCGCGCTCGCAGGAGCTTGCGACGGCAGTCGCAGGGGCTTCCGAAGAGGCCGCCACCAACGTTCAGGCGGTGGCTTCCGCCACCGAAGAGCTGTCGTCCTCGGTCAACGAGATCAGCCGGCGGGTGCAGGAATCCGCTGACATCGCAGGTGCGGCGGTCGGGCAGGCGCACCAGACCGACGCGCATGTCGGCGAATTGTCGAAGGCAGCCGCCCGCATCGGAGACGTGATCGAGCTGATCAACACCATCGCCGGCCAGACCAACTTGCTGGCGCTGAATGCCACCATCGAGGCGGCCCGCGCGGGCGAGGCTGGCCGTGGCTTCGCAGTGGTGGCCTCCGAGGTGAAGGCACTTGCCGAGCAGACTGCGAAAGCGACTGGCGACATCGGCCAGCAGATTTCCGGCATTCAGTCCGCCACCGAGCAATCCGTGACCGCGATCCGCGAAATCAGCGGCACGATCGGGCGGCTTTCGGAGATTTCCTCGACGATTGCCGTGGCGGTGGAAGAACAGGGCGCCGCGACGCAGGAAATCTCCCGCAACATCCATCAGGCCGCCCAGGGCACCGCGCAGGTCTCGGCGCATGTCGGCGAGGTTCGCCAGGGCGCTGGCGAGACCGGGTCGGCCTCTGCGCAGGTGCTTTCGGCGGCGCAGTCGCTCTCCAGCGACAGCAATCGCCTCAAGCTCGAAGTCGGCAAGTTCCTCAATGCCGTCCGCGCCGCCTAACCCGCCAGTGCCGGCGCTCTTGCGTTGTCGTTGCGCCACTCGGTGATGCTGCAGCCGAAGCGGCCCTTGAACCAGCGCGCCATCGCGCTTTGCGCGGAGAAGCCGAGCATGCGGGCGATGTCGCCCAGCGGCCGGCTGCGCTCCTCGACCAGACGCAGGGCAAGGTCAGCGCGTTCGGCATCGACAATCTCGGAAAAAGTGGTGCCGCACTGGGCGAGACGGCGGTGAATGGTCCGCCGGTCGCAGGCGAAATGTTCGGCGATACGATCGGCCGTGCATTCCCCGCTCGGCAGCAGCTTGCGGACCGCCTCGCTCACCTTGCCGTCCCAGGGTTGCCGCCGCTTGCCGATGGCATCGACCCTGTTCTGCACGTAGCGCGCAATCAACGGGTGCGACATCGGAATCTCGCGGTCGAGGTCGCGCGCCGAGACGAGCAGCGAGTCGGTCTCGCATCGAAACAGCACGGGGCAGCCGAAGAAGTCGCTGTAATATTTCCGGTTGCGGGGCGGCGCGTATGTCAGATGCACCTCCAGCGGGCGCCAGCTGCCGCCGGCCAACGACTGGATCACCCGGTGCAGGCTGCCGAGCGCAAGATCGAGTGACTGCCGCGGCGAGGGCGGAAGCCCGCCGCGATGGGTGAGCGTGAGGGTGACGACCGCCTTGTGCCGTTCGATCCAAAGCTGCATCCCTTCGTGATGAACATGGAGGTAACGGGCCAGCGCCTTCAACGCCTCACCGACGGTGGGCTGTTCGCGGACGATCAGGGCAAGCGGCCCGAGATTGGGGAGCATGCCCTTGTCGGCCATGCGCAGCCCGAATTCCTCGACACCGGACTCCTTGGCGGAAAGCTCGAGCAGCCTGCGGACGTTGATCACGGGAACGCGCATGTCGGGGCGATCGAGGCAGCCCGGCGACAATTTGGCCTTGAGCAGCATCTTGCCCGGATCGAGCCCGACCGCCCGGGCGATCTCCGGATAGTAGGTCAGGGTCGCGCTGCGTATCAGATACGTCATGTCGCGGATGCCGGGTAATGTCCCGAAATGTAAAGAATATGTCCCCGACGGTCAAGGTATTGCGCTGCAGCAAGTATAATTACCGCTTCAGAAACGCAGTCGCGGAACGCGATCTGCCCGCCCGCATTTGTCGTCCTTTTGAGCGCCCAGGTCTGACCCGGGCTCCGGTGACGGCTGCGTTTCGGCTGTTGGAAACATACATGGCTGGAGCGAACGAATGCCGCGGAATGCGATTCCCCGGGGTGAGATCTTTGTTCTCGACGATGACGCTGTCACCCGCGAGACCTTGTCGGCGGCGTTCGACATCGCCGGTTATGAGTTGGTCTGCTTTGCCGACAGCGCCGCGCTGCTATCCGAACTGCGGTCCCGAACGCCGGCTGGTCTGTTTCTCGAGGTCCGGCTCCCCGAGCGCGCCGGACTGGACCTTCTGAAGAAGCTTGACGCGAAGAATTTTCCCGCGCCGATCTTCGTCACCTCGGCCAACGCCGACATTGCCACCGCAGTCGAAGCCGTGCGCAGTGGTGCGGCCGATTTCATCGAGAAGCCGTTGTTGGGCAGCGACGTTGTCGAGCGAATGGAGACGGTCGTCGAGGGGTTTGCGCGGCTCGATGACGATGGACTTCGGAGCATCGCAATGTGCCTGCCGGGCTGCGAACCCTTCACCCGGAGGGAGCGCGAGGTACTGGCGCGGATCGCGGTCGGCGAGACCAACAAGGAGGCCGCGCGCAAGCTCGGCCTTAGCTCGCGCACCGTCGAAGGCTATCGCGCAAGCCTCATGCGCAAGGTCGGTGCGCGCAATGCGGCCGAACTGCTCCGCCGCGTGCTGAGCCAGGACCGCGGCGTCTGAACTGGCATTTTTCACGCCGCCAGTTTCGCCCTGCGGAATTGTTGAAGGTGTTCTGAGACCGGAAAATGCCGCTCGGCGAGCGCGCAACTTTCAAACGGCAAGATTCCGCTCGCAGCACCGACCTGCGGACGGTATTTTTGTTGCCATCGGTATGAAATTCGTACGATATGAGCCGCAACCGGCCAGCCAAAGGGAGAGAAAAATGCGTGAAGCCGTAATCGTTTCCTACGCTCGCACGGGCCTCGCGAAGTCGGGCCGCGGCGGATTCAACATCACCCCGCCGATGTCGCTGGCCGCGCATGCGGTCAAGCATGCCGTCGAGCGGGCCGGCGTTGCCAAGGACTATGTCGAGGATTGCTACATGGGCAACTGCGCCCACGGTGCGCCGAATATCGGCCGCCAGGCTGCGCTGCTCGCTGGCCTGCCGAAGACGACCGCCGGCGTCTCGGTCAACCGCTTCTGCTCATCGGGCCTGCAGACCATCGCGATGGCCGCCAACTCAATCCGCTCCGACGGTTCCGACTGCATCGTCGCAGGCGGCGTGGAATCCATTTCGATTCCCGGCGGCGGCACGCCGAAGGAATCGATCGATCCGGATCTGCTCAAGACCGCGCCCGCCATCTTCATGGCGATGATCGACACCGCCGACATCGTTGCCGAACGGTACAAGGTCAGCCGCGAGTACCAGGACGAGTATTCGCTGGAATCGCAGCGCCGCATGGCCGCGGCCCAGCAGGCCAACAAGTTCAAGGACGAAATCGTCCCGATGAAGACCAAGATGAAGGTGGTCGACAAGGCGACCAAGGCCGAGAGCATCGTCGACTATGTCGTCGATCGTGACGAGTGCAACCGTCCGGAAACGACGCTTGAGGGTCTCGCCAAGCTCGAGCCGGTCAAGGGTCCGGGCAAGTACATCACTGCCGGCAATGCCAGCCAGCTCTCCGACGGCGCCGCCGCCGTGGTGCTGATGGAAGCCAAGGACGCCGAGAAGCGCGGTCTCCATCCGATGGGCCGCTTCGTCGCCTGGGCCTCGGCCGGCTGCGAGCCCGACGAGATGGGCATCGGCCCGATCTACGCCGTGCCGAAGCTGTTGAAGCGTCACGGGCTCAAGGTCGACGACATCGATCTCTGGGAGCTCAACGAAGCCTTCGCCAGCCAGTGCCTCTATTCGCGCGACCAGCTCGGCATCGATCCGGCAAAGTACAACGTCAACGGCGGCTCGATCGCGATCGGCCATCCCTTCGGCATGACCGGTGCGCGCCTGACCGGCCACATCCTGCAGGAAGGCCGCCGGCGCAAGGCCAAGTGGGGCGTCGTGACGATGTGCATCGGCGGCGGCCAGGGCGGCGCCGGCCTGTTCGAGATTTACCAGTAAGCTTCAGGTTCGGAACGGGATGTTGGCAGCGCGGCTTCGGCCGCGCTGCTTTTTTGTGGGCTACGGCTCCGTCGTCACCGGCTGCATGGTCTGCGGCAGGAGATATGGCACGCCATCGTCGGTGTGGCGGATCGCGACATCCACCTCGAACAGCTCGCGGATCCTTGCCGAGGTAATGGTGCTGCGGCGATCGCCGATGGCGGCGAGGCGCCCGCGGTGCAGCAGGACGATATGGTCGGCAAAGCGCATGGCGAGGTTGAGGTCGTGCAGGATCGCGACCACGGCGGTGCCGGCCTGCGCACGACGGCGGGCGCTTTCTACCAGATCGATCTGGTGGCGGAGATCGAGGCTCGAAGTCGGCTCGTCGAGTAGCAGAAGGCCGGGGCCATGCATCGCCTCGCCGCAGGCGAGTTGCACCAGCACCCGGGCAAAATGTGCGCGCTGCTGCTCGCCGCCGGACAACGTCGGCAATTGCCGGTCGCGGAAGCGCTCCAGCCCGATTTCGTGCAGCGTCGCGTCGATCAGCGGACGCGAGGCGGCGCGGCTGCACCCGCCGGCTCCCATTTCGACGATCTCCTCGACCGTGAATGGGAAAGTGACATGAACGTGCTGCGACAGCATCGCGCGGCGCAACGCAAGTTCGCGCGGCAAATAGGCGCCGATGTCGCGCTGGCCGAGCTGGACGCTGCCGCCGGTCGGACGCAAGTCACCGGACAACATGCGCAGCAGCGTCGACTTGCCGGCCCCGTTGGGGCCGACGATCGCCACCATTTCGCCGCCCGAAATCGTGAGGTCGATGCCGTCGACCAGCCTTGCGCCGCCGATTGTCATCGAGACCGCGCGTGCGCCGAGGATCGCGTTCATAGCCCGGTCAGCCCGCGTTGCCTGAGCAGGATGGCGAGGAAGAACGGCGCGCCGACCGCAGCGGTCAGGATTCCGATCGGCATTTCCGCAGGAGCCACGATGGTGCGTGCCAGCGTATCCGCGCCGGTCATCAGGATCGCGCCGAGCAACCCGGAGGCCGGCAGCAGTAACCGGTGCGCCGGTCCGATGGCCAGCCGCAGCAGATGGGGCACGACAATTCCGACAAAGCCGACCACGCCGCAGACCGATACTGCAACGCCGGTCATCGCCGACACCAGCACGATGGAAATCCGCTTCAGCCGCTCGACGTCGACGCCGCTGTGAAACGCCTCGGCTTCGCCGAGCACGAGTACGTCGAGCCCTTTCGCAATGGAGAGGCATGCGATCAGCGCCAGCGCCAGCACGGGTGCCAGCGTCGCCGCCTTCGGCCAGGTCGCTCCGCTCAGCGAGCCCAGCAGCCAGAAAGTGATGTCGCGGAGCTGGCGGTCGTCGGCGACGAACACCAGCATCCCGATGCCGGCATTGGCGATCGCGGCTATCGCGAGTCCCGCCAGCAGGAAGACCGCAATCGATGTGCGGCCGCCGCGGCTGGCGATGCTGTAGAGAATAATGGTCGTCGCCAGCGAGCCGGCAAAGGCCGCCAGCGGCAACAGCTCGTTCTGCATGAAGCGGACACCGCTGCCGAATTGGCTGTCGGTGAAGACGATCGCCGCGGCAGCTGCAAACGCGCCGCCGGAGGAAACGCCGACCAGCGCGGGATCGGCGAGCGGGTTGCGAAACAGGCCCTGCATGATCGCGCCCGATGTGGCGAGCAGGCCGCCGACCATCGCCGCTGCCACGATGCGGGGAATGCGGATCGACCACAGCACGAGCTGATCGCGCGCGGTCAGGGGATGCGAGGCGTCGGCAGAAATGCCCAGCGCCGCCGGCAGACGCGCAAATGGAATGCCGGCCGCGCCAACGGCGAACGCGACGATGGCAGCAAGCGCCAGCACGGCGAACAAGACAGCGATGACGAGGATGGCGGAGGGCCGCGCCGAACGGGCAGGGCGGGCCGCTGTTTCGATGGTCGCGCTCATTTCCGGCAATCGGCCGACAGCGCCGCAAGCTTGAAGTGCTCCGCCTGCGGCGCCAGCCCCGGATAGAGTTTTAGCGAGAGGTCGCGCGCAGCAGCTGCGGTGCGCGGTCCGAAGCCGAGCAGATAGAGGCCCTCCATCGAGATGAAGGCCTTGTTGCCAGCGGCCGGCGTCAACGCAAAGGCCGGATGCGCAAACACCGCATCGGCCTCGACCGAATCCTTGCCACGCGCGATCGACAAAACGACATCGGGCTTTGCGGCAATGATGGCCTCGTCGTTGATCGGCTTGTAGCCTTCATAACCGTCGATCGCATTGATCGCGCCGGCGAGCCGAATGATCTCATTGGCGGCGGTGTTCTTGCCCGCCGCCATCGCGCGACCGTTGAGCAGCGACATCACGAACATCACCCGCACCGGCGTTACCACTTTGCCGCGCAGTTCGCGCAGTTGCGCGAGATCGGCGGTCACCGCCCTTGTCAGGCATTCGGTGCGGGGGCCTGCATCCATGGCCTGGCCAACCAGCGCGATCTTGTCGAGCAGCCCCTGCTCGGAGAATGTCTCGGGCACCATTACCAGCGGCACTTTCGCCGCATCGAGCACCTCGATAGTCTCTTTCGGCCCCGATCCCTGCATCGCCAGCACCAGCGACGGATTGAGCCCGAGCACGCCTTCCGCCGAGAGCTGGCGCCAATAGCCGACATTGGGCTTGTCGCGCAACGCGGCCGGCGGAAACAGGCTCGTCGCGTCCACGCCGGCCAAGCGGTCCTCAAAGCCGAGCGCGTAGAGAATTTCCGTGATGGCGCCGCCGATCGAGACGATCCGCGCAGGGTTCGCGATCCTTATGTCGCGGTCGCGTGCATCGTGGACGATGATGCCATCCGCGCGTGCAACGCCGTGGACCACCGCGCATGCGATCAGCAGCAGTACGAGCATGCGACAAATTGTCATCAGGGGCATCATTTGGTCAGAATCAACTTGTTCTGCGATGTCAGGCGCAGGCGATAGCTGTCCTCGCCATGCGCGATGATGATTTCGCGCTCCAACGCAAACAGCTCCCGGCTCTCGATACGGTTGCCGCTCATCGTAATGGAACGCGTTGCAGCGGCAGGATTATCTGCAGGCTTTGCGCCGTCCCCGTCATGATCTCCGCCCGTCGTCGTCATCTTTGCTTTATTGCGCCCCAGGATTCCTGTGATCGGCATTTTTCTAAATTCGATCGCCGCGCAATCCAACCGTCGCAATTTATATTCGATATAAACTGCCCGTTTCGGCAATTGACGGTTCCAGCACCGCGACGTAACCAAGACAGGCAGGATGCGAGCGGATGGTTCGCATCGTGAGCAGTTGGTAGCCAGCAAGCTGCTGCATTTTCTCGCAGCGCCCGCCAGCCGAACCCAAGAAGCACAGTATCAGGTTGGGGCACATGGCTTTCGGGGCTAGGTATCCGCGCGCCCGGATTTTGGGCGCGTCGGCACTTTCCATTGCGTTGATGTTTTCGACCTCTGCGATGACGCAGACGGCGGACACTGACGTGGCACGCTCGTCGCAGAAGCAGAACAAGCCGAAGCAGGCAAAACGCAAGCCGGCGCAACCGGAGCAGCGGCCTTCTGCTGCTGCGTTGAACGCCAACGCGCAGGCCGCGACCACGGGCGTTCAATCGCTGGACACCATCACGGTTGCGGCCTCGAAGAACGAGGAGAAGGCCATCGACGCGTTGGCGCCGGTCAGCGTCGTCACGCTGGAGCAGATTCAGGGCCTGCAGCCAAATCGGCTGTCCGATATTTTCTACAATATTCCCGGCGTCACCTTCCAGGAGCGCGGCGACGATCCCTCGACCGTGATCAATATCCGCGGCCTGCAGGACTTCGGCCGCGTTGCCGTCGTTGTCGACGGCGCGCGTCAGAACTATCAGCGCACCGGCCATAACGCCAACGGCTCGTTTTTCCTCGATCCGGAGCTGGTCGGCGGTGTCGACGTGGTGCGTGGCCCGACCGCGAACATCTACGGCTCCGGTGCGATCGGCGGTGTGGTGTCGTTCCGCACCAAGGACATCCAGGATGTCCTGCGTCCCGGCGAGAGGTGGGGCGTGGACATGACCGGCTCCTACGGCACCAACAAGGACCGCGGCCTCGGCTCGGTGTTCGGCGGCGTGCGCGTCAACCCCGATGTCGACGTGTTCGGCGGCGCGGTCTACCGGACGCAGGGCAACTACAAGGACGGCAACGGCACCGAGATCGGCAACACCGGAAACGAACTCGCCGGCGGCCTGATGAAGTTGACGGTGCGTCCTGCGGCCGGCCACGAGATCAAGTTCGGTGGCATCTTCCAGGACTACCAGTACAGCATCGGCCAGTTCAACCGCGGTCCGACCACGACAGCGGCGGCGCCGGCCGCCATCGCGGGCTCCTCGGTCTATGCGTCGGATGCCAAGAACTACACGGGCACCATCACCTGGAAATACTCCAGGCCCGACGACTATCTGTGGGACATCAATGCGACGGTTTATGGCAACCGCACCGACAACGATCAGGTCAAGACCTACAACAACCGCATCACCACCGGCGGCGGCGTCTGCACGCTCGGCAATCCCGGCAACAACATCTCGGGCTGCGTCGGCGACCGCCGCGGCTATCTGCTCGACACTGTCGGCACCGACGTCAACAACACCACGCGCTTCAATGTCGGCGACTGGCGCAATGCGCTGACCTACGGTTTCGACGTGTTCAACGACAAGGTCAGCACGTTCGACAGCCGCGGCAACTCCAACATCACGACGCCCGGTGGCGAGCGCACGGTGTCGGGCGGCTTCGGGCAGTTGAAGAGCAACCTCTCGACCTGGCTCGAAGTCGTCAGCGCCATTCGCTACGACCGCTACGATCTCGACTCGGCGGCGGTCTCGACCGGCGGCGACCGCTTCTCGCCGAAGATCAGTGTCGGCGTCACGCCGGTTGCGGGCTTCACGCCCTATGTCAGCTATGCCGAAGGCTATCGCGCGCCCTCGATCACGGAGACGCTGATTGCCGGCGAACATGCCACCGGCGGCGGCCCGCCGCTGTTCCCCTGTCCGGGCGGCGGCGTCGGCCTGTTCTGCTTCCTGCCCAACGCGAAGCTGCGGCCGGAGGTCGGCAAGAACAAGGAAGCCGGCGTCAACCTGAAGTACGACAACCTCTTCACGGCGACGGACTCCTTCCGCGGCAAGGTCAACGTGTTCCGCAACGACGTCTACGACTATATCGACCTCGTGGGTTCCACGCCGATTCCTCCGATCCTGATCGCGTTCCCCGGCGTGTTCAGCCAGTTCTACCAGTATCAGAACATCGCCCATGCGGAGATCAAAGGTCTCGAATGGGAGACCATGTACGACGCAGGCCTGTGGTATCTCGGCGTAGCCGGTCACGTCATGCGCGGCAAGAACGTGCAGACCGGCGTCGGGCTGACCACCATCATTCCGCGCAAGGTGACGACGACGGCCGGCGTTCGCCTGCTCGACCGCCGCCTGGTTCTGGCCGCACAGTGGTCGTCCTTTGGCGGTAACACCGATATCCCGGTGGGATACCTGCCGGCCACCTCCTACGACCTCGTCAATCTCTCCCTGACATGGGCCGCGACAAAGGACATCGTGTTTTCCGCGTCGATCGACAATCTCCTGAATCAGTACTATCGGCCCTATGCGATCCCCGGCAGTTCGACCGACGGCACGACACAGAATGACGTGTTATGGTCGAGCCCGGGGCCCGGCAGGGTCTACAAGGCGGGCCTGAAGATTCACTTTGGTGGAGTGTAGATCGGACGACAGCGTCTCAACCAGGTTGCTGCCGGGCCGCGCTGATGCTCCAGCGCGGCTCTGCCGCGTTCCAACATCACGAATGCAACAAGGAGAGTTTGAATGTTTATCGCAATGAACCGCTTCCAGGTGAAGAAGGGAGCCGAGCTGGCGTTTGAAAACGTCTGGGCAACCCGCGAATCCTATCTCGGCAACATGCCCGGATTCGTCGAGTTCCATCTGCTCAAGGGACCGGTCTACGACGATCACACGCTTTATTCATCGCACACCACCTGGGTCGACAAAGCCTCGTTCGAGGCCTGGACCAGGTCGGAAGAGTTCCGGCGGGCGCATGCCCGTGCCGACAACAAGACCGGCGAGAGTCTCTATCTCGGCCATCCCAAGTTCGAGGGTTTCGAGGTGATCCAGAGCGAGCGCAGCGCGGCCGCGGCCTGAGGGAGAGTGCGATGCTGAGCACGGAGCTTGCCGAACTCAGGGCGTATATGGTCGAAAATCCCGGTGCCGTGATCGAGGACGTGGCGCGGCAGCGCAAGGTCACGCCGCGCGCGGTGATCGAGGCGATGCCCGGGGACATGGTGCGGTTCGGCGGTGGCGGCGAATTCGCCGCTGCCATGCAGGACATCGCGCAGTGGGGCGAGGTGACGTTCATCGTCCATACCGACGACGCGATCTTCGAGTTTACCGGCGCGATCCCGGCGGGCGAGGTCGGCCGCGGCTATTTCAACCTGATGCAGCCGAAGGGCCTGCACGGCCATCTGCGGCACGAGCGCTGCGGCGGCATTGCTTTTGTCGAGCGTCCCTTCATGGGCAAGCAGTCGGCCTTCGCCGCGTTCCTCAATGTCGACGGCGGCATCATGTTCAAGGTGTTCGTCGGCCGCGACGAGACGCGCGCGCTGCGCGCCGACCAGCTCGCGCGCTTCAGGGCGCTGGCCGACCGCATCGCGCCGGCTGTGTAGATTTCTCCGCTGCGGGAGACGATGATGCGAGGCTTGCTTTGGTGGATGGCGGGAGCCCTGAGTGGTCTGGCGGCGCTGCTGCCGGGGGCGGCATTGGCCGCCGACAACGCGCTGCTGCCGCGCAACCTGTCGACCTGGGGCATGTTCGCGGGCGCCGACATCGTCGTGAAGGCGGTCATGATCGGCCTCACCTTCGCCTCGCTCGTAACCTGGACGGTGTGGCTTGCAAAAACCATCGAGCTGCACCGCCAGGCCTCGCTGGCCAAACGCCGCCTCGGCCTGCTCGAGGGCGACACCACGCTGGCCGAAGCCGAGCATGACAGTCATGGCGCGCTGGATGCGGTGGCGCAGATCATTCAGTCCGCGGCACGCGAAACCAGCCTCTCTCGCGGCATCATCGATGACGGCTTGAAGGAACGCATCGCGTTGCGGCTGGAACGCGTCGAAGCTGCGATGTCGCAGCAGATTGCGCGCGGCACCGGCGTGCTCGCCACCATCGGCGCCACCGCGCCGTTCGTCGGCCTGTTCGGCACGGTATGGGGGATCATGAATTCCTTTATCGGCATCTCGGAGGCGCACACGACGAACCTCGCCGTGGTCGCGCCGGGCATCGCCGAAGCGCTGCTCGCGACCGCGCTCGGCCTGGTCGCGGCGATTCCCGCGGTCGTGATCTACAATCATCTGGCGCGTTCGATCGCGGCGTACCGGACGTTGCTCACCGACGCCTCGGCGCAGGTGCTGCTGCTGGTCAGCCGCCAGCGCGACGCGGGCGCGTTTTCGCTGGCGCGGGCGGCGGAGTAGGCGATGGGCGCAAGGCTTGGCAATACAGTGCTCGGCAGGCGCACGGCCGCAGACGATCTGGCGGAGGTACACGAGATCAACGTCACGCCGTTCATCGACGTGATGCTGGTCCTGCTGATCATCTTCATGGTGGCGGCCCCGCTCGCCACCGTCGATCTCGGCGTCGATCTGCCCGCAAGTACGGTCGAGCCGCGGCCGCGGCCGGACAAGCCGGTGTTCGTCACGGTGAAGCCGGATCTGTCGGTGGCCGTTGGCGAGGACATCATCGCCCGCGATGCGCTGACTTCCACGCTGGATGCGGTGAGCAAGGGCAACAAGGACGAGCGCATCTACATGCGCGCCGACAAGGCGGTAAGCTACGGCGATCTGATGGAGGTGATGAATCTCCTGCGCAGCGCCGGCTATCTGAAGGTCGCCCTCGTCGGTCTCGACGGGCGAAGCTAGCGCATGATCCGGACAATCGGATACCGGCATTCCGTCAGGATTGCGCGCCAACCGGGGATCATGAACGCCTATGCGCTGCATAGTGTGCCCGACGATACGCTGGTGCGGCGTTGGGGCGCGTCGGCGCTGGCGATTGCCGCGCTGCACGCCGCGCTGATTGCGCTGGCGATTTCCTGGTATCGTCCGCTGACGCCGCCCGGCATCATGCTGCCTGCGATCATGGTGGATATGTCGCCGGTTACGTCGGCGCCGCAGCCGACCGAGCTCGATCTCGCGCCGGGCCCTGTCATGCAGCAGGCCGACGCGTCGCCGCCCGAGATCGCAAGACCGGAATTGGCAGACGAGCCGATCCCGCCGGCTCCCGTGCAGGAGAAGGCGGAAGTCGTCGCGCCGCCCGAGCAGAAGTCGACGCCGCCGCAAAGGCTGGAGCCGGCGAAAGTCACACCCGAGCAGAAGCCCGTGCCGGTCAAACCAAAAGTCGTTCGCGCCGACGCGAAGAAGCCGACGGAAGCGGCGCCTGCGCCGCGCACCTCGGCCTCGCCGCGGGCCGAGCGCGAGGCGCCGGCTGCTTCCGCGGTCAGTTCCGGCGCGGCTGCGGCCGCGGTCGCTTCCTACAAGCAGATGGTTGCCGCGCATCTGCAGCGCTTCAAGCAATATCCGCCGGCGGCAAAAGCCGCTGGCCAGCAGGGCACCGCGCGGGTCAGCTTTACGCTGAGCCGGAGCGGGCAGGTGCTGTCCGCGGGTCTCGGCGGCTCATCGGGACATTCCGCACTCGATGCCGAGACGCTGGCGATGGTGCGCCGTGCACAGCCGTTCCCGCCGTTCCCGCCCGACGTCAAGCAGTCGTCGATCAGCTTTGGCGCGCCGGTAGCGTTCTACATCCGGTAGGGCATGATCCCGAAGAGCCGGGACGAAGAGCGAGCTCACTTCGCCTTCAGGAACTCGGCCACTTCCAGCAGCACGAACTCGTTGTCGTCGGCCTTGTTGGGGTCGCGGCTGGAGGAGAACGGCAGATTGTTGTCGTTGCCGACGATGATGTGGGTCTCGTCCACGCGGTCGACGTTCTCGATGGTGAAGAAGGGGAAGGTGAGCACGCCGTCATTCAGCGGCTTGCGTGCCTTCTTTTCCGGGTCCTTGATCTTCATCAGGTCGATATAGGCGATCTTGCGCACGGGCTTGCCGACATTGGCGTCGGTGAGGTCTACCTTGTAGATGCGCTTGAACTTGGCGAGGTCGGGAAAGCAATTCTCGCCGCGCTGTCCGGCCGGACAGGCCTTGTCGGCGGTGCCTTCGCCATTGTCGCGCTCGATGATCAGGCCGGCGGTGGCATCGATCATGTTGAAGTCGCCGATGGCGTTGCCGTTCTGCTCGAACACGTATTGCCAGTAGCGGCCGGTGAACTTTTCCGCGGCGACGTCGAATTCCAGGATACGCGAGGCTTCCTTGCCGTCGACCTTTTCCCAGTCCTTTTTCTCGGCGTCCCACAGCGGGCCTTCGAGCAGGCCATACAGGAACTTGCCGTCCTTGGAGCCGGCAAAGCCTTCGTAGCCCTTGGAGCGGCGCAGGTTGACATTGGTGTAGCTCACGCCGGGCGCCCCCGGCGACTGCACCGCCCAGTGGTCCGGAGAACGCACCGGCTTGCCGTCGGCCACGGTCTCGAACACCGCAAGGATCTTGCCGGTCTTGTCCGCCTTCAGGATGTATGGGCCGAGCTCGTCGCCGATCCAGAAATTGTCGCCGACGATCTGGAATCCCTCGGTGTCGAAATCGGCGCCGGTCAGGTAGCGCTTTGCGCTGTCTTCATGCACGATGCGGAATGGCACCTTGCGGTCAGGATCGTGCAGGAACACCGTCTCCTGGCGCTCGACCTTGCCGCTCGCCCAGTCGATCTTGTAGCGGTTGAGGTACAGCATGGAGTCCGGCGAGTTGTAGCGCGAGCCCATGCCGTTGTCGGTGATCACCCAGAATTCGCCGTTGCCGATCGACTTGATGCCGGAATGGCCCTGCAGCGGCTGGCCCTTAAACGGCAGCGACACGCCGGTCGGCCGCTCATAGGATTTTCCCATCACGCTGCCGACGGCATCGACCCGCTTGCCGGTGGTATATTTTCCCGAGCTCTTCAGGTCCGCGGGTGCATCGGCCGGCGCGTCGACGAAACTTTCGGCCGGCAGCACGGCGTGGCCCTTCAGCGTTGCCGGAAACTCGCCTTCACCCTGCGCGAATGCGGCCCCCGTGAGCAGCAAGACGGACGCGACGGATGTGAGTAGTGACACGCGCATGGTGGACCTCCTGTGGATGACGATGCGCGGGTGTTGTCGGGAACGGGCGTGACGGCACGCTGACGGACCGATGACGACGCCGTGACAGCGGTGGATGGCGATTGCGGCCTTACGCCGCCTGCATCTCGCGCGCCGAGACGCTATTCCTTCACGGCGCCCGTGAGCGAGGACACGTAGTAGTCCACGAACAGCGAATAGAACACGGCGACCGGAAGCGAGCCGAGCAGGGAGCCCGCCATCAGCGCGCCCCATTGATAGACGTCGCCGGAGACGAGCTCGGTGAGGATGGCCACCGGCACGGTCTTGTTGGCGCTGCTCTGGATGAAGGCCAGCGCATAGATGAATTCGTTCCATGACAAAGTGAAGGAGAAGATGCCGGCCGAGATCAGCCCGGGCACCGCCAGCGGCAGCGTGATCCGGCGCAGGATCTGCAGCCGCGTCGCGCCGTCGACCAGTGCGCATTCCTCCAGCTCGTACGGGATCGATTTGAAATAGCCGATCAGGAGCCAGGTGCAGAACGGCACCAGGAAGGTGGGGTAGACGAGGATCAGCGCCAACGGGCTGTCGAACAGGCCGAACTGCACCACCACGGTGGCCAGCGGAATGAACAGGATCGACGGCGGCACCAGATAGGCGAGATAGATGCCGAGGCCGACATAGGGGCTGCCGCGGAAGCGCAGCCGCTCGATGGCATAGGCCGCCAGGGTCGAGGCGAACAGCGACAGGAAGGTCGAGCCGATGGCGACGAACATCGTCGTCTTGAGCCATTTCGGGTACGCGGTGCTGAACAGCAAATGCTTGACGTGCGCCAGCGTCGGCGAAGTGATCCAGAACGGGTTATGGTCCTTGTAGTTGAGCAGCTCCGCATTCGGTTTGAACGAGGTGATCGCCATCCAGTAGAACGGAAACAGCAGGATCAGCACGAAGCAGGACAGCGGCAGGTAGATCATCATCGTCCGCCGCGCGCGGGAATCCCATGCCATCGTCTCCGGCGCGGAGGTCGCGCTCGCCTGCGGCTGCTGCATGGCGGCGTCAGTCATTGGCTTCTCCCTGCTGCCATTTGCGGCGCGCCAGGCCGAAATAGCTGAACAAGGTCGCAAAGACGAGGAACGGGATCATCGACACGGCAATCGCCGCACCCTCGCCGAGTTCGCCGCCGGCAATGCCGCGCTGGAATGCCAGCGTGGCGAGCAGATGCGTGGAGTTGACCGGCCCGCCGCGGGTGATGGCATAGACCAGCTGGAAGTCGGTGAAAGTGAAGATGATCGAGAAGGTCATCACGATCGCCAGGATCGGCAGCATCATCGGAAACGTGATGTAGCGGAAGCGCTGCCAGGCGCTGGCGCCGTCGAGCATCGCGGCTTCGTACAGCGACGGCGAGATGGTCTGCAGGCCTGCCAGCAGCGAAATCGCCACGAAGGGGATGCCGCGCCAGATGTTGGCGGCGATCAGCGAGAATCGCGCCGGCCAGGGCGTGCCGAGGAAGTCGATATTCGTGCTGCGGATGTGCAGCACGTCGACCAGCAGATAGGAGATGATCGAGAACTGCGGGTCGTAGATCCACCAGAACGCCAGTGCCGACAGCACGGTCGGCACGATCCATGGCAGCAGCACGATGGCGCGGAGCAGGCTCTTGAGCGGAAAATGGTTGTTGAGCAGCATCGCGAGCCAGAAGCCGAGCGCGAATTTTCCGAACGTCGCCACCGCCGTGTAGAACACGCTGTAGAATACCGCGTTCCACCACAGGGGATCGCTGAGCAGGTACTGGAAGTTTTCCAGGCCGACGAAAATGCCGCGCCGGCCGATCGTGGTGTCGGTGAAGGCAAGCCAGACGCCGAGACCGAGCGGATAGGTGAGGAATACCGTGAGCAGCCCGAGCGCGGGCGTCAGGCACACGACGATCAAGAACAGCTTGTTGTCGAGCAGCCGGGCGAACCAGCCCGGCTGGTGTCGCGCCATCGTTGCGGTCGAGAGTGTCGTCACCGACATCGAAACTGATATCCCGCTTCAGCCTTGGCAGTCGTTCCGGGGCGATGCGGAGCATCGAAACCGGAACCTCGAGATTCTCAGGAGCGCAAGCGCGCTCCATAGTTCAAGCTTCCGCCTTCACTCTTCGAGCTACGGCGGACAAGTCGCGTGCCCCGGAATGACCTAGAACAATCACCGCCGGAAATACCGCTTGGCACGGCGCTCGGCTTCCGCCGCGGCGGCTTCCGGCGTCGCCGCATCGGTAGCCACCGATGCGCACATCTGCACCAGCACGTAGTCGGCGTTGACGGCGCCGGTGGCAGTCGAGATCGGACCCTTGTAGCCGGCATAATAAGTGCTGCGCATGGTGTCCTTGAAGATTTTCACCTTGGGATCGCCGGACCACACCGCGGCCTCGGCATAGGCAGCCAGCGGCTGCGCCCAGTAGCCGCTGTTGGCGTTCAGCCACGGCTCGTACTGCTCCTTCTCGAGCATGAAGGCGAGGAACGCCTTGGCCGCATTCGGATATGGGCTGTGCTTGAACACCATGGCGTTCAGCGTCAGGCCGGACATCGGTGACACCGGGGCGACGCCCTTGGGCAGGAGCTGGTGCTCGGTGTCGTCGGCAATCGGCTTGGTCGCCGGATCGTTCTTCAGCGCGAAATACAGCGAGACGCCGTTGGCGGTCAGCGAAATCTCCTGCGCGGAATAGGCGCGGTTGTTGGCAACGTCGTTCCAGGACGGCGTACCGGCGATGAAGGTCGGATACAGCTCCTTGAGGTATTTCAGCGCCGCGATGGTTTCCTTGCTGTTGATGATGACGCCGCCCTCTTCATCGAGCAGCGAAGCGCCGTGCGACCACAACAGCCAGCTTGCAAAGCCGTTGCCGTCGCCGACGGCATTGCCGAGCGCGAAGCCTGCCGGCTTGCCCGCCTTTTGCAGCTTGCGGTAGAGATCGAGAATGCCGGCATGGTCGTCCGGCACCCTGTCGAAGCCGACGCTGTTGACGATTGACTTGCGGTAGACCAGCGGGCCGCCGGAGGCGCCGAAGGGAATGCCGATCCAGTTGTTGGTCCTGGCCTTCTTGCCGTATTTCTCCGCCAGCGCCAGCCAGCCGCCATAGCGCTTGCCGATATAGTCGGCGACGTCGGACAGCTCGATCAGCTTGTCGACATAGATGTGCGGTGCGTCGCCGAAGCCGATGATGATGTCGGGGCCGGCACCGGAATTCGAGGTCACCGCGGTCTGCTGGTTGATGTCCTCCCAGCCGACGAAGTCGACCTTGACCTCGACGCCGGTCTCCTTGGTGAATTTCGCGGCATTGGCGCGGAACACCTCTTCGTCGGCCGGGACGAAGCGCACCGGGCGCAGCATGCGCAGGCTCGCGCCCTTCTCGATGGCAAAGTTCGGCGATGCAACGTCGGCGGCCTTGATGCTGGAGGTTTGCGCGTTGGCGCCGGTGACCGCGAGCGCAGCGGCGGAGGCGCCCAGCGCCAGTGCATCGCGGCGAGTGAACTCGTTCGACATGGTATCCCTCCCTGTTTGCCGTCCCCGCGTTGTTTCGCCGGTGGACGTCGCTCCGGTACTCAGTGAGGGTACCGGTTCCGCTTTCAGCATTCACGCCCAACCACCCGGGCATGATCACGATCATTGTACATGATCGCGATCATCTCGCATGATCCCGGTCATGCCTGCCGGGATCAGCTGTTCGGACCGCGGTCCATGCTGACCGGCTGCCAGCGCCGCAGCGAAGTATTCTGCAGCACCGACGGATTGACGCAGCTTACCGGCCACATGCCCTGCAGCACCAGTGACAATTCGTAGCCGACGCGGCGCTTGCGTGCCTCGTCGAAGCGTGCCGAGGCGGAGGCGACGTGTGCGGTGAGCGTCACGTTCTCCATGCGCAACATCGGGTTGTTGTGGGAGGGCGGCTCCTTCTCCAGCACGTCGAGCGCCGCATGCGCGATCCAGCCTTCCTGCAGCGCCTTGATCAGCGCCACTTCGTCCACGGTGGCGCCGCGGCCGGTGTTGATGAAGGTCGCGGTCTTCTTCATCTGGCGGAAATGCTTCTCGCCGAGCATGTGGTGCACTTCGGGACGCGCCGGTGCGTGCATGGAGATGAAGTCCGATTGCGACAGCACTTCGGACAGCGTCGCCGGTATCACGCCGTGATCGTAGATCAGCGTTTCCTGGATGAAGGGATCGAACGCCATCATTTTCAGCCCGAAAGGCGCCGCGCGCTTGGCGACCGCGCGCGCAACGCGGCCGAACGAGATGAAGCCGAGCGTCTGTCCCATCAGGCGCGGAATTTTCAGAAGCTGGGGCCGGCCCTCGGCCCAGCGTCCCTCGCGTACCATCTTGTCCTGCTCGACCAGGCGCCGGAAACCGCCGAGCAGAAGCGCCATGGCGTGGTCGGCGACTTCCTCAATGAAGGTATCGGGCACGTTGGTAACGGGAATGCCGCGGGCGGTGGCGGCCTTCACGTCCACGCTGTCGACCCCGACCGTGCCGAGCGTGATCACCTTGCAGCCTTCCAGCGCATCGATGATCGCCTTGGAGATCGGCATGCCCTTGGCGTAGATCGCGTCGGCATTCCTTGCGGCGGCGATGAATTCGGCCTCGTTGGCAGGCGCCTCGATGATCTCGGCCCCGATCGGGTCGAGCGCCTCGCGTTCATAGTCGTAGCCGCCGCCGGCGACGGTGAAACTTGCGCCCTTCGGCGTCAATACCCTGAATTTCGGCATTTCCTGCTCCCGATTTAACCCGTCGGTGTTGATTGTCGCGGCGCTTGTGGTCCGCATCTTTCCGCAATTACCGGTTGTTTGGCCGAGAAAATTCTCGGTTTTGGCATCCGGGCTTCTACGTGAGGTGGTCGTTAAGCAACCGCTAAAGGGTCTCACGATAATGTGCGGCAAATCAATCCGCCAACCGCCTCTCCCGCGGCATATTTTCCCGGAGCCCCGCTGTGAAACTGACCAATCTGAAGATCACCCCCAAGCTCGGAATTCTGGTGGGGGTGACCCTCCTGGGCCTGTGCATATCGGGTCTGCTGGCCGGCTATTTGATGCAGCGCGAGATGCTCGCTGCGCGCATCGATCAGACCAAGTCGATCGTCGAAATGGCGAAGAACATGGCGGCCGGCTTCAAGAAGCAGGTCGATGCCGGCGAAATGACCAAAGAGCAGGCCCGTGCCGAATTCGGCAAGCGCGGCAACGCCATGACTTATGACAACGGCAGCGGCTATCTGTTCGGCACGGCCTACGACGGCATCACGGTCATGGCCCCCGATCCGAAGCAGATCGGCATGAACCGCATGGACGTCGTCACCAACGGCCGCAAGCTCTCCCAGGAACTGATGGACGGCGTCAAGAAGAACGGCGAGATCCTGCTGTACTACGAATACGTCAAGCCCGGTACGGAGAAGCCGATCCGCAAGATCGGCTATGCCGTGGCTGTACCCGGCCTCGACATGTATGTCGGCACTGGCGCCTATCTCGACGACCTCGACGCCAAAATGGTGCCGATCGCCTGGCTGCTCGGCATTGCCATGCTCGGCATCGCCATCATCGCCGGCAGCATCGCCTGGATGATCGGCCGCAGCATCTCGAAGCCGCTGGGCGAGCTCGGCACGCGCATGCAGCAGCTGGCCGAAGGAAAGCTGGATGGCGATATCCCCGGCCTCGGCCGCGGCGACGAGATCGGGGCCATGGCGGCGACGGTTCAGATCTTCAAGGACAACGCGATCCGCATTCGCGGGCTGGAGCAGGCCGAGGCCGAGAACCAGAAGCGCGTGGCGGCCGAAAGGCGCGCTGCGATGGAAGGTCTTGCCAACGATTTCGAGCGCTCGGTAAGCGGTATCGTCCGCTCGGTCTCGAGTGCGGCGACCGGCATGCAGGGGACCGCGCAGTCGATGACCGCGACCGCCAGCGATGCCAGCACGCGCGCTGCCACGGTGAGCTCGGCTTCCGAAAACGCTTCCAAGAATGTCGGCACCGTTGCCGCGGCCGCAGAGGAACTGTCGAACTCGGTGGCCGAGATCTCGCGGCAGGTTTCGCGCTCCAGCGAGATTGCAAACCAGGCGGTGCAGGATGCCCAACGCACCAACGGCATCGTGCAGGCGCTCTCCACCGGTGCCGAGAAGATCGGCGAAGTGGTGAAGCTGATCCACAGCATCGCGGCGCAGACCAATCTGCTGGCGCTCAACGCCACCATCGAGGCGGCGCGCGCCGGCGAATCCGGTCGCGGCTTCGCGGTGGTCGCCTCCGAAGTGAAGGCGCTGGCCAACCAGACCGCGAAGGCAACCGAGGAGATCTCCGCCCAGGTCGCAGCCATGCAGTCGTCGACGAGCGAGGCCGTGACCTCGATCGGCGGCATCGGCGAGACCATCGGCAGGATGAGCGAGATCACGACCTCGATCGCAACTGCGATCGACCAGCAGGGCGATGCGACGCGAGAGATCGCGCGCAACATTCAGCAGGTGGCGGCAGGCTCGGGCGAGATCAACGCCAATATCGGCAGTGTCACCACCGCGGCCGCAGCCACCGGCACGGCGGCTTCCGATGTGCTCGCCAACGCCAAGGAACTCGACAATCAGTCGGGCATGCTGCGCAACGCCGTCGACCAGTTCCTAGCCAAGGTCCGCGCGGCGTAAGTTTTCTCAGCACCAGCCGCACAAGCAATGCCCGGCTTCGCGCCGGGCATTTTTTTGAATGAGGATTCCATCGGTCGTCATGCCCGGGCTTGTCCCGTGCATGGATGAAGACTGCGGCCCTACTGCTTCTCGATCCCGGCGTCGGTGATCAGCTTCTCCCACAGCACGAGCTGATCCTTCAGGAATTTCTCGAACTCTTCCGGCGTGGAGGAGAAGGCCTCCATGCCGCGCTCGGCGAGTTGCGCCTTGACCTCAGGCTGCTCGACAATCTTGCGGATCTCCGCGTTCAGCTTCGTCACGATCTCCTTGGGCATGTTGGCCGGGCCGAAATAGCCCTGCCACGAAGTGATGTCGAAGCCCTTCACGGTCTCGTCCATCGTCGGCAGCTCCGGCAGCAGCGCCGACTTCTGCTTGGTGGTGACGGCCAGCATCTTCAGCGCCTTGCCCTTGACGTGCGGCAGGCCGGTCAGGACGTCGACGAACATCATCGAGACGCGGCCGGCAATGACGTCGGTCAGCGCCGGCGGCGAGCTCTTGTAGGGCACGTGCAGCAGGTCGATGCCGGCCAGGCGCGCAAAGGTGGCGCCCGAGACGATCGCCGACGAGGAGCCGCTGGCGTAGGAATATTTGCCCGGCTCCTTCTTGGCGAGCGCAATCAGCTCAGCCACCGAATTGGCCGGGATTTCCGGATTGATCACCAGCATGAAGGGTAGGTCGCCGGTTCGCGCGATCGGCGTGAAATCCTTCATCGGATCGTAGTTCAGGGTCTTGAGCAGATAGGGATTGGCCGAATGCGTGGTGTTCGTCGTCACGAACAGCGTGTAGCCGTCGGGGGCGGAGCGGGCGACGTAGCTCGCGGCGATGGAGCCGTTGGCACCCGCCTTGTTGTCGATCACCATGCCGACGCCGAGCGCCGTGCCGAGCTCCTTGGAGATGATGCGCGTCGTGGTGTCGGTGCCGCTGCCGGCTGCGAATGGCAGCACCAGCGTGATGTTGCGGTTCGGATAGGGGGCCTGCGCCGAAGCGGGCGAGGCCAGCGCAAGGACCATCGATGCCACCGCCGCCGCGCACGAAAAATACCTGAAAAATGCGATCATGTCGGGCCCCTCCCGAGGCGTTTTCTGAATGATTTGGCCGGCAAACTAGCCGGTCCGGACTTGAAGCGGAAGCCTGTCAGGCCAACCGCTGCGATGCAGGGGTCAGGCGCGAGCGGAAGCCCGTCGCGAGGCGATCGCCACGCCCGCCAGCACCAGCGCGTAGCCGATCAGATGGAACGGCTGCAGCTGCTCGCCGAGCAGCAGGATCGCCATCGCCGAACCAAATACCGGTATCAGGTGGAAGAACGGCGCAGCCCGGTTCGGCCCGATCAGCGCAACGCCGCGGTTGTAGAAGAGATAGGCGAGCGTCGAGGGGAAGATCAGCACGTAGGCTAGCGTCGCCAGCGTCAGCGTGTCGAGTTGCAAGGTGGCGCCCGACGAGAGTTCCCACAGCGAGAAAGGCACGAGCATCGAAGCCCCGCAGCAGGTGGTGAAGCAAATGAACGACAATTGGTGCGTCCTCGGCCGGCGCGGGATCAGCGCCGAATAAAGCCCGAAGGCGAGCAGGGAGCTTGCAAACATCACGTCGCCCTTGTTGAAGGAGATGCCCGCAAGTGCCAACAGATCGCCGCGCAGGATGATGGTAAGCACGCCGGCAAGTGAGATGGCGATGCCGGCGGATTGCGCACCTGTCAGCCTCACGCCGAACAGCGTCAGCGACCATAACGCGACGAACAGCGGAGTCGACGACTGGATCAGCAGCGCATTCAGGGCCTGGGTATATTGCATGGCCCAGTAGGAAATCGCGTTGTTGTAGGCAAATCCGACCGCCGACAGGAACAACATCAGCGGCAGCTGCGCGCGCATGGCCGGCCAGTCGCGCTTCAGATGCGGAGCAGCGAAGGGAAGCAGAATGAAGAAGACGCCGAACCAGCGGATCGCCGTCAGCGTGATCGGAGGTACATGGCTGCCGACATGGCGCGCAAGCACGATGTTTCCAGCCCAGAACAGCGAGGTCAGGCTGAGCAGCAGATAAGGCTGGTTGCTGAGCCAGCTTGCAGGATTGGCGGCCGGCGCGGGCGCAGGATCGTTCATCGTCTTGCGCCCCAGTAGGGCCGGATTCCCGGCGCGCGGCAAGCCCCGGGCGCGCAGGGCTACAATGCCGGGAGTGGGCCCGCACAAGGACGAGGCTTGAATCTATTTGCGCGTTCGCGCGCCAGTGCCGCCCCGCTGCAGCTTCAGCCGTTCCGCCGCCTCCTGGCGTCGCCTGCTGCGTTCGCTGAGGATCTGCCACGGGGGAGGCGGGATGGCGGCCTTGGCTGCCGCCGATGCGCTGGCGAACCTGGGGATCGGGCGGTCGACATCCTTCGACCATCCGCGATACCAGGCGACCGCGACCATGATGGCAAGGCCTCCTGCGCCGACGGCAAGCTGCATCGGCAAGCTGTCGGAGACGGTGATGAAGATGAAATGCGCCACAAAGGACAGGTACACGCCGACGCAGAAGACTTCGAGCGAATGCTGACCGCACTTGATCAGCGGCGCAAAGCCCTTCCATTCCAGCCCGTGCCAGTCCCTGGGCATGAAGCGAACCACCAGAACCATGAGGGCGGCAAGGTGCGCCACCCGGTAGGGTGCCAGATAGGTCTTGTCGTTGGGGGTGAAGAGCGTCCGCAGTTCTTCCGGGAACAGCACCCGCAGGGCGGGGAAAGGCTCCGACAAGGTCATGGCGAACGCAAACACCAGGAAGGCAACGCTGAGCACGAGGCTCCAGCGCGCCTGCGCGGCGGCCTTGAGCCCGATCGAGCCGCCGAGCGCGAGCCATGCACCGAGCATGAACAGGAATTGCCAGGTGAAGGGATCGAAATACCAGACGCCGGTCGGGTAGGCGGCGAGGTCCAAGCGATAGTGGCGCGCCGCGAGATAGAGCACGAGCGAGGCGAGCATGATGGCATCGGGTTGGCGCAGCATCAGCCAGAGCACGAACGGAAACGCCGCCATCAGCACGATGTAGAGCGGCAGCACGTCCAGGTTCACTGGCTTGAATTTCAGCGTGATCGCCTGCGTCAATATCTCAACCGGATGATCTATCAGGCCGGCGACGTTGAACTGGTCCATCAGGCCCGGAAGGTCGAAACCGTGCGCAACGTGGTGGATCGATGCGGTGTAGAACAGGAACAGCAGGAGCTGCGCCACATAGATCTGCCAGACGCGCTTCCACAGCCGCGTGGCGCCGACGATGAAGCCGCGCTCCATCATCATGCGCGCATAGACCAGGGTCGCCGTGTAGCCCGAGATGAAGACGAACAGGTCGGCGCCGTCGGAGAAGCCGTAGTTGCGCATCGTCAGCCAGGCGAGCAGGCTGTGCGGGATGTGGCCGAAGAAGATCAGCCAGTTTGCGAGCCCGCGAAACAGGTCGAGGCGCAGGTCGCGTCCCGGATCCGGAAGGGTGGCGCGGATCTTCATATGCTAGCCTCGCGCGCCCTCTTCTGTCGCTTCTTGACAGGATGCTGGCGCAAAGCGCGCTCCTGGATTGCCCCCATCACGAATGAATATCATATTCTTCTCCTGGCAGTTGACCTGGATCAACCAGCCAGGCTTACGCGAGCGGGACTGCAATCCCGTAAAAGACCGGGGAGCAAAAGCATGGGCGTCGATCTCTTGAACGTCAAAGGGCTGCAGGAGATTGATCCGCAGGGGCCTGTCGTGATGGTTAATCTGATGCGTTTCCGCACGCGCTCGCTTGACGGCGACGGCTCCGGCTGGGACGCCTATCTCCGCTACAGCGCGCTCACCGTACCCATGATCAAGGCGCGCGGCGGCACGCTGCTCTGGACCGGCGATGCCAAGGCGGTGGCGCTCGGCGAAGCGCAAGGCAACCAGTGGGACTATCTCGCGCTGGTCTACTACCCCAGCGTCGCCGCTTTCCTCGACATGATGACTTCGCCGGACTACGAGACCCGCTGCGATCCTCATCGCCACAACGGCTGCGAGGCGCACCTGATCATCTGCACCACGGAAGCCTACAGCAAGTTCAAGATCTAGAGCATGATCCGGAAAAGTGTGAAGCGGTTTTCCGAAATGATCATGCCCAGACAAGGAGCTGAAGCGCGATGAGATTCATCCCGATCTCATCGCGCTTCAGGATGCGCCGCCGCAGTCATTCCTTGTGGTCTGCCGGCTTGATCATGTTTTTCGCCATGAACTCGGCGACCGCATGGGAATAGGCCTCGAGGCCGATGAAGCTGAAATGCATGTCGGTCGAGCGCCAGTAGAGCTGTTCCGGGTTCGATCCGAAGCGCTCCCGGAGCGCCGCGGTCGCATTGAAGAACAGGAAGTTCTTGGCAGTGCAGGCGTCCCGCACCATCGAGCTGACCAGATCGTTCCAGACAAGGCCGGAGGCGTCGGGCTTGAGGTGCTGAAGATGCGGATGAAAGATGCACAGCACCCGCGTTCCGTCCTGCGCGTAGTCCTTCAGGATACCGGTGAGCTCATCGAGGTTTTGCCGGAACACCGCGCGGGCTTCGGGATATTTGCGGTCGATGTCGGGACTGTGGTCGCTCGAATAGGCGAATATCTCCAGATCCGTCGAGCGGTTGACCTCGATCGCCGCGGGCATGCGCACGAAGCTGAGCCAGAGTTTTGCAGCGAACCGCATCAGATAGAGCGTATGCTGGCGGACCTCCATCAGGCCGACGCTGCATGCGTGTCCGATCGGCGATGCCTTGACGCCGATATTCCGTCCGCGCTCGTCGCGGGTAACAAGCTTACGGTATCGCGCGAAGTCGTCGTAGAAGTCGGTTTCGTCGATGTCGATCACGATGTAATCCGGACGCACGATCGGCAACAGCTTCCTGGCTTGCGGCACGAAGATCGACGGTGAGTAGGAGGTATATCCGGCATTGTGCGTCCTCAGGCAGATGCCGCGCTCCGTCTTGAAGTATTTTGCGACATGGTAGGGCAGCGTGTTCCGGTCGTCGTAGCCCTCCATGAAGGAATCGCCGAAAAACAGCACCGACGCCGAGCGTCTGCAGCCGCTGAGCAGCGCCGAATCGTCGATGATCCGGATGCCGTTGGCATCGAACGATCGCTGGTAGGTCGTTCCGGTCAGGTCGCCGTAGATGCAGAACTGCTGGTTCTTCGCCGCCGGCACGTGGTTGAGGAGATCGGACTCCCAGCTCAGATCGACATTGGCGAGTTCAAGGTCGTAGAGCGGGCCGAAATACTGCTGCGCCCGCAGGCCGGCTTCAAAAATGGCCGCCCAGATGACGACCAGCAGCATGGCGGTTCCGGCGAAGCGCAACAGCCGCTTCAGCGGGGTGCGGCTCTGGACGGAAGGGGAGTCGGGTCGAAAATCAGCGCGAGCCATTCCCCAACCTCGAAGCGAGACACCTGCGATTTGACCTGGCGCATCGTTTCATCGCGCGTCTGATACTGCAATAGGTAGGGAGGATCGGCTGAACGCGCAATGTGCCAAACGCAAGGCAGCTGTTTACACACCGCGCTCTCGCTGCGCTGCGGCAGACGGCGCCAATCCGTCAGAACTTCCGCACCAGGTCCGGCGTGATCTCGGCGAGAGAGCGGATGCCCATCAGCGCGAGGTCGCGGTCGATCTCGTCGTGCAGCAGCGTGATGGCGCGCTCGACCGCTTGCTGTCCGCCGGCGACCGCGGCATAGAGGAACGGCCTGCCGACGAAGACGAAATGCGCCCCCAGCGCCAGCGCCTTGATCACGTCGGTGCCGCGGCGGATGCCGCCGTCGACCATCACCGTCATGCCTTTCGCCGCGGCGGCGATCTCCGGCAGCGTGCGCAGGCCGGCAACGGTGTAGTCGAGCTGGCGGCCGCCATGGTTGGAGATCAGCACGCCGTCGACGCCGCTCTCGCGCGCGATCCTGGCGTCCTCGGGCGCGATCAGGCCCTTGACCACCAGTCTGCCCTTCCAGCGCTTGCGGATCAGCTCGACATGCCGCCAGGCGAGCTGGTCGCGCGCGCCGATATTGCGCATCAGGTTCTTCGACAGCACCGGCGGGCCCTGCGAGGCGTCCATGTTCTCGAAATGCGGCATGCCGTGATTGACGAAGGTGCGCGCGAAGATGCCGAACAGCCAGCGCGGATGGGTCGCGATGTCCCACGCCACGCGCGGGGTGATCTTCATCGGCGTCTGGAAACCATTGCGGATGTTGTTCTCGCGGTTCGGCGGCACCGGCACGTCGGCGGTGACGACGAAGGTGTCGAAGCCTGCCGCGGCGACGCGATCGACCAGCGGCTCGATCCGCTCCGGCACGCCGGCGAGATAGGCCTGGTACCAGGCAGCGGGATTTTCCCGGATCACGTCTTCCAGCTTGATCAGCGATGCCGCGCTCAGGATCATCGGAACGTTCAGCGCGGCCGCGGCGCGCGCATAGACGACGTCGCCGCGATAGGCGCACAGCGCCGATGAGCCCATCGGCGGGATGCCGAACGGCGAGGCGTAGGTCTTGCCGAACAGCGTCGTGGTCTGGTTGCGTCCGGAGACGTCGTTGAGCACGCGCGGCACGAAGCCGTATTCGTCGAGCGCCCTGCGGTTGTCGCGGACCGCGGCGTCGTGTTCGGCTCCGCCGGAGACATAGCCATAGAGGAATTTCGGCATGATCCGCCGCGCCGTCGGCTCGAAATCGTCGAGGCACAGATAGCGCCGCAGATGGGGCGGCACGGCGCTCGTCGGACGGGTCATGGTCGGCGAAGGCGTCTTCAGCGTGGCGGTCTTGTCGAGCACGTGGTGTTTTCCGTTGCAGGAGGAGGCGTCAGCGCCGCGGCGGCCGCGGCTCCGATTTGTTGATGGAAGCGCTGAGCTCGCCGAGCATCTTGCGGGTATCCGTTATCAGCGCGCCGGACTTCTTGTTGAAGCTTTCCACCAGTTCTCGGAACGAGACGATGGTGGGCAGCAATTCGCCGCCATATTTGTCGCTGCCCAGCGTTTTCAGGAAGTCGTAGGTCTTGCCGAAGCCGTTGTCGACGGAGACTACCGCCTGCTCTGCGGAGGTCATCACGCTGGTGATGCGGTCGCTGGAGCCGGCAAGGCCCGCGGTGAAGGATTCAAGACCGAGCAGCGTGTCTTTGACCGCGGCCTCGTTCTCGGTGATGACCTTGTCGACATTGCGTAACGCGACGCGGATCTTCTCTTGCGTGCTCAACGTCCCCTCGCTGTCGGCGGTGAGGGTGGGGACGCCCTCGGCGTCGACCGGCGGCGGCGGGCCTTCGACGGTGCCCCCGGTGAAGGAGATCGCGGCGATGCCGGTCAGGCCCTGGAATTCGAGACCCACCTGGGTGTCGGCGCGCAGCGGCGTATTGGGGTCGATCAGCGCGAGCGCGACGACGCGGCGTGGATGATCGAGCTTCAGCGAGCGCACTTCGCCGACGCGCACGCCGGCAAAATTGACGCTGCTGCCGCGGCGCAGCCCCGAGGCCGACCCCTCGAACACGACGTGGAAGGGCACGAGCTGCTTGGTACGAGCAAAGCGCTGGTAGCCGATCACGCCGCCCAAGGAGGCGCCGATGATCGCCAGCGCGATCGTCCCGATCATCACATTCCTGGAGCGGAACTTCATGGTCTGCCCTGAAAACCCTCCTCAGAGATAGCGGATTTGCCGGCTCAAGTCATCGTCAAGTCATTGCCGGGTCATGCCGCCCCGGCGGCGCTTTCCGGCTTTCGCGATGCCACAAACACCCCGGTCAGCACCAGCGCAAAGCCGATGAAATGGAACGGCTGCGGGCGCTCGCCGAGGAACAGGATCGACATGATTGTGCCGAAGACGGGCACGAGGTGGAAAAAGGGGGCGGCGCGGTTGGCGCCGATCAGCTGCACGCCGCGATTGAAGCAGAGATAGGCCACCGCCGAGGGAAACACGGCGACGTAGAACAGCGTGAGCAGGTTCGCTCCGTCCAGCGCCATCGCCGACCTCGCGCGCAATTCCCAGACGAACAGCGGGATCAGGCAGGCCGCGCCGCAGCCGAAGGTGAAGACGGCAAAGGAGAGGCCGTGGATCGCCGGGCGTTTGGCCGACATCACCGAGTAGAGACCGAAGATCAGGAGCGCGACGACGAAGATGAGGTCGCCGCGGTTGAAGTCAATGTCCTGCAGACCGGCGAGATTGCCGCGCAGCATGATGACGAGCACGCCGGTCAGCGACAGCAGGATGCCGAAGGCCTGCGCCGCCGTCAGCCTTGTGCCGAACAGCGCCAGCGACCACATCGCCACGAACAGCGGCGCGGTCGGCTGCAGCAGCAGCGTGTTGATCGCCTGGGTGTGCTCCAGCGACCAGTACTGCATGGTGTTGAAGGCGCTGATGCCGGCAACCGACAGCAGGACCATGATGCCGAGCTTGCCGCGGATCGCGTTCCAGTCCTGCACGACGTGGCGCCACGACAGCGGCAGGATGATCAGGAAAGCCAGCAGCCAGCGCAGGAAGGACAGCGTGACCGGCGGGATGTGTCCGGCCGCGAGCTTGCCGACCACGGCATTGCCGGCCCAGCACAGCGCGGTGATCGACAGCAGCAGATAAGGTTGATTGGCAACCCAGCGGAGCGGAGCGAGGCCGGTAGTGGTTTCGGTGGCAGACATGCCCGCCAATGACACGGAATGTCGACGCCCATCAATGGGCCGGATGCATTGCGTCCATGCGCGAGATGTCTTGCACCAATCTCTCCATCGTCATGCCCGGCCATGGCGGATGCAGAGGAGGCCTTCACTTCACGCCGTCAGCGCATGCGTCACGGCGCCCGCGGCGATCGCCGCATCGTTGGGATCGATCTCGATCTGCAGGCCGCGCTGGCCGCCATTGACGAACACCGTGGTGTGGGTCAGCGCCGCGCGGTCGATGGCGACGGGAACCTTCTTCTTCTGCCCGAACGGGCTGATGCCGCCGACATGATAGCCGGTGATGCGCTCGGCATCGGAGGGCTGCATCATCTTCGCCGCCTTGGCGTCCATCGCGGCGGCGAGCTTCTTCATGCTGATCTCGCTGTCGGCGGGGACCACGACGCAGACCGGACTGCCGTCAACCTCAACCATCAGCGTCTTCAGGACGCGGCTCGGCTCGACGTCGAGCGCCTCGGCCGCCTGCAGGCCGATGTGCTCGGCGGTGGAATCGTAGACATAGGTGTGAAGCTTGAAGGCGATGCCGAGCTTTCGAAGCGCAAGGGTTGCGGGTGTTGTCTTGGGCATTGCAAAGGCCCTTTGGCCGGCCGCTGAACGCTGGCAGGCGGCATGATTCCCGCAATCGGCCGCGCAATCAACGCCCCGTTCGTCGCACACAAAGGCGAAGCTCCGCGGCGGCTTCGACCATTGGCTGGGCTGCCGCCCGTCATGAACGGATTTTCAGGGGATATCAATGGCTTGATGAGCATTTGGTAAGCCGGGAAACCCCTGTTCCGGCTTGCCTCGGCAGCCCGCTTCCTTTATCCGGGGGAGGCCTGCGACCGGCCTTGAGGGGCGGGGTGACGGGTATGCGGACCGCACGCTTCCGGCGGGATGGGACTCTGATCCGGCAGCCGTGCCCAAATCTCTGAAGCCTTGAGGATTGGACTCTCGAAATGGCCAATGTTGTCGTCGTCGGCGCCCAGTGGGGGGACGAGGGGAAGGGCAAGATCGTCGACTGGCTGTCGGAACAGGCCGACATCGTCGTGCGCTTCCAGGGCGGCCACAATGCCGGCCACACGCTGGTCATCAACGGCGCGACCTACAAGCTCGCATTGCTGCCTTCGGGCGTGCTCCGCTCGTCCAAGCTGTCGGTGATCGGCAATGGCGTGGTGTTCGATCCGGCCGCGTTTCTCGACGAGGTGGAGCGTCTCAAGGGGCAGGGCGTCGCCGTCGGCCCGGAAAATCTGCGCGTGGCCGAGAACGTCACGCTGATCCTGCCGCTGCATCGCGAGCTCGATGCGCTGCGCGAGACCGCGAATGCGGCCACTGCGATCGGCACCACGCGCCGCGGTATCGGTCCTGCCTATGAAGACAAGGTCGGCCGCCGCGCCATCCGCCTGATGGATCTCGCCGACCACCAGACGCTGCCGCACAAGATCGATCGCCTGCTGTCGCATCACAACGCGCTGCGCCGCGGTCTTGGCCTTGCGGAATTCGACGGCGGCGCGATCCTGAAAGAGCTGATGGCGATGGCGCCGAAGCTCTTGCCCTATGCGGACACGGTATGGCGGTTGCTCGACATCAAGCGCCGCGAAGGCAAGCGCATCCTGTTCGAGGGTGCGCAGGGTGCGCTGCTCGACGTGGATCATGGAACCTATCCCTACGTTACCTCCTCCAACACGGTGGCGGCGCAGGCCGCGACCGGCACGGGCCTCGGGCCGGGCGCGGTCGGCTACGTGCTCGGCATCTGCAAGGCCTATACGACCCGCGTCGGCCAGGGGCCGTTCCCGACCGAGCAGGACAACGAGATCGGCCGCAAGATCGGCGAGCGGGGCCGCGAGTTCGGCACCAATACCGGCCGGCCGCGGCGCTGCGGCTGGTTCGACGCGGTGCTGGTGCGCCAGACCGTCCGCACCTGCGGCATCGGCGGGCTGGCGCTGACCAAGCTCGACATCCTCGACGGCTTCGACAGCATCAAGGTCTGCACCGGCTATCGGCTTGACGGCAAGGAGATCGACCATCTGCCGGCCGGCGAGGGGGCACAGGCGCGGGTCGAGCCGGTCTACGAGACCATCGAGGGCTGGAAGGAGCCGACCGCAAACGCCCGTTCCTGGGCGGATTTGCCGGCCCAGGCCATTAAATATGTTCGCAGGGTCGAGGAATTGGTGGGATGCCCGATTGCTTTGCTTTCCACCAGCCCCGAACGCGAGGATACTATCCTGGTTCAGAACCCATTTGAGGCTTAACGGGATTTTGCTGCAACGCCTGCATTGATGAGAGAATGGCTGATTACTACCCGCTGATCGCACGCGCCATTTCCGGCCTGGATCCCACGGCTCCGGGCGAGAGCCGGCGTGCGCTCTATGAGCGGGCGCGCGCCGCGCTGATCCAGCAGCTGCGCAGCGTCGATCCGCCCCTCAGCGAGTCCGAGATCACCCGCGAGCGGCTGGCGCTGGAAGAGGCCGTCCGCAAGGTCGAATCGGAAGCCGCCCAGCGCGCCCGCGATGCCCGCGGCGGCGGCGCGAGCGCCCGCGATTCCTTCCGCCGTGCCAACACGCGTCCGGCCGATGCCGCAGCACCGCCGGCGGCTCCCGCCGCACGGCCCCGGCAGCCGGCTCCGCCGCCCGCGCGCGGGGGAGAGGGCGAGCGGCCGCGGCCGCCGCAGCCGAATGGGCCGCGCCCACAGCAGCCACAGGTGCCGATGGCCGACCCGCAGCTGCCGCCGCGCGGCGACCGGCCGACCCGCCGCAGTTTCGAGAATACCGCGCCTCCGCCTCCGGTGCCGCAGCGCGTGCCCGGCTTCCGCGACATCGCCGCCGATGCCGACGATCTCGGCCGGGCCGCGGCGGCCGCCAATCGTAACGCGCGCAAGACCTTCGCCAACGTGCCCTCGCCGTCGCCCGAGTTCGACCGGCTCGAGCCCAACATGGAGAACCGCGGCGCCGATCCGGACCAGCCCTACGCCTGGGGCGACGACTCCATGGACGACGCGGAGCGCTTCAACCCGCAGGGCCAGATGCCGACGCCGCCGACACGCGCGCGCATCGGCTCGGCCGGCGAGCGCGAGCCGAAGCGGCCGCGCATGGCAGCCGCATTCCCCTTCAAGAGCGCGATCGCCGTCGGCGTCGTGCTGATCCTGGTCGGCGTCGGCATTCTCTGGGGCAAGTCGGCCTACAACACCGCGATCGGCCTGTTCAAGTCGCAGCCCGCCGTGGTGGAAGCGCCGAAGGACCAGACGGCTTCGCCGGTCGCGCGGCCGAAGATTCCGGATCGCGTCGGCCAGCCTTCGTCCGACAGCATCGCGCCGGTGGCGCAGCGCGTCGTGCTCTATGACGAGGATCCGTCCGATCCCAAGGGCAAGCAGTATGTCGGCTCGGCGATCTGGCGCACCGAACCGATCAAGGCCTCCGGCAACCAGAAGGCGGACGTCGCGGTGCGCGCCGACATCGACATCCCCGACCGCAAGTTCAAGATGACCGTGTCGTTCCGCCGCAATACCGACAGCTCGCTGCCGGCAAGCCACACCGCGGAGCTGACCTTCATCCTGCCGCCGGATTTCGCCGGCGGCGGCGTCGGCAACGTGCCGGGCATCCTGATGAAGTCGAACGAGCAGGCGCGCGGCACGCCGTTGTCGGCGCTGGCGGTCAAGGTCACCGACGGCTTCTTCCTGGTCGGCCTTTCCAACGTCGATTCCGAGCGCCAGCGCAATCTGCAGCTCCTCAAGGAGCGCTCCTGGTTCGACGTGCCGCTCGTCTATACCAACCAGCGCCGCGCCATCATCGCCATCGAAAAGGGCGCCCCCGGCGAACGCGCCTTCAACGAGGCGTTCGCGGCGTGGGGGGAGTGAAGGCTTCCGGCACCGCATATTCCGGAGTCAAGCCTGTCGAAACGCGGAAAACCGTCGTATGACATTGCCGCCTTGGTTGCGTGAGGGGCCGGCATGAAGCGATATCTGATTTTCGGGGCGATCGGACCGTTCGTCGGCGGACTGTTGCTGCTGTTCGTCACGACCTACCAGTCGGGCTATTGGGAGCAGACCAATCTCGCCGCGATCCAGAAATTCTTCATCGGCTTCCTCAAGTCGCTGCAATACAATTATCTGTTCGGTCTTGTGCCGGTTCTGATGATCGGCGCGATCGACGATATCCTCTATCACGTCCGGCGGATCGGTCCTGGCTTGCGAATGCTGCTCGTGGGGTTTGCAGGGTTCGCCGCGGCGGTGCTCTACAGCGCGCGCGGGCCGGGCACCGGGCTGTTTCCGTACTTCCTCTACGGGATGGTCGGCTTTGTGCCGGCAATCCTCTCGTCCTGGCTTTCGCACAAATATGCCGACGAGCAGAAGGCGTCGGCTCCGCACACGACGTCCTCATCCTAAGGAGCGCGCATCGCGCGCGTCTCGAAGGATGGCCGCGGGTGAGATCGGGCCTCATGGTTCGAGACGGCGCTTTGCGCCTCCTCACCATGAGGGTCCTGCCTACGCATTCTCCCGCTCTATCGCCTCGATCACGCCGGCGGTGACATCCGTGGTCCGCGCCTTGCCGCCGAGGTCGGGCGTATGCAGGCGCGGATCCGCCGTGACGCGCTCGATCGCCTTCATCAGTCGGCCGGCGGCAGCCGGTTCGCCGAGATGCTCCAGCATCATCACCGCCGACCAGAAGGTGCCGACCGGGTTGGCGATACCCTTGCCCATGATGTCGAAGGCCGAGCCGTGGATCGGCTCGAACATCGAGGGGAAGGCGCGCTCGGGATTGAGGTTGGCGGTAGGCGCAATGCCGAGGGAGCCGGCGAGGGCCGCGGCAAGATCGGAGAGGATGTCGGCGTGCAGATTGGTCGCCACCACCGTGTCGATCGAGGCCGGCTTCGTCACCATGCGCATGGTCATGGCGTCGACCAGCATCTTGTCCCAGGTCACGTCGGGAAATTCCTTCGCCACGCCGACCGCAACCTCGTCCCACATCACCATGGCGTGGCGCTGCGCGTTCGATTTGGTGACGACGGTCAGGAGCTTGCGCGGACGGGAGCGGGCAAGCGCGAACGCAAAGCGCATGATGCGCTCGACGCCGGCGCGGGTGAACATGGCGACATCGGTGGCGACCTCCAGCGGCGAGCCTTGATGCGCGCGGCCGCCGACGCCGGCATATTCGCCTTCCGAATTCTCGCGCACGATCACCCAGTCGAGCTCGCCGCCATTGACGTGGCGCAGCGGCGAGGTGATGCCGGGCAGCACGCGCGTGGGGCGCACATTGGCGTACTGGTCGAAGGGCTGGCAGATCGCAAGGCGCAGGCCCCACAGCGTGATGTGGTCGGGAATGTCGGGATGGCCGGCCGAACCGAACAGGATCGCATCGTGCTTCCTGATCAGGTCGCGGCCGTTCTCCGGCATCATGCGGCCATGCTTCTTGTAGTATTCGCCGCCCCAGTCGAAGTGATCGACCTTGAAGACGAAACTGCCGTCGCGCCTGGCCAGCGCCTGCAGCACCTCGACGCCGGCGGAGATCACCTCCGTGCCGATGCCGTCGCCGGGAATAGCCGCGATCGAATAGGTCTTCATTTCAGTCTCGTGCTCGGGTTGAAGAAGCTGCTACCTCTCCCCAGCGGGGAGAGGTGTTTCGAACTCGGGGTCAGGCCGGTGCATTGCGGTCAATTGCCCTTGACGCCGGCGGCCTTGATCACGCTATCCCAGCGCTTCACCTCCGAGGCGAGTTGCGATTTCAGCGCCTCGGGCGTTGCCAGCGCCTGCGGTACCGGCTCTGTGCCGAGATCGGCAAAGCGTTCGATCACCTTCGGGTCTTTCAGCGCCGCCTGCAGCGCGCCGACCAGCCTGTCAGCGACGTCCTTCGGCAATCCCTTGGGCGCCCACATCGCGTGCCATGCGGTCGCCTCGAAGCCCGGAATCGCCGTGCTGTCGAGCGTCGGCAAGTTCGGCAGCGACGAGACCCTGGTCTTGGTGGTGACGGCATAACCCTTGATGCGGCCTTCCTTGATCTGGTTCGTCGTGTTGGTGGTCTGGTCGCACATCACGTCGAACTGGCCGCCGAGCAGGTCGTTCATCGCCGGCCCCGTGCCGCGATAGCCGACGCCGACCATATCGATCTTGAGGTCCCGCATCAGCACCAGCGTGCAGAGATGCGATGCGGAGCCGATGCCGGCATGGCCGTAGGTCACCTTGCCCTGCTGGCTGCGGATCCATTCGATCAGCTCCTTGACGTCCTTCGCCGCGACCGCCGTCTTGGATACCAGGGTCATGGGCACGTCGGTAATGCGGCCGAGATGGTCGAAATCATTGACCGGATCGTATTTGAGGTTGTTGTAGAGCGCGGGCGCGGTGGCATGCGCGATGTGCCAGACCGCGATGGTATAGCCGTCGGGCGCGGCCTTCGACACCCGTGTCATGCCGATGGTGCCGCCGGCGCCGCCGACATTTTCCACGATCACACTCTGGCCGAGCGTCTTGCCCATGGATTCGCCGATCAGCCGCGCCACTGTGTCGGTCGGCCCGCCGGCTGCGGCCGGCACCACCAGCGTGATCGACTTGGCCGGATACGCCGCTTGCGCGCCCGCGGACTGCGGCGCAATGGCCGCCGCCACCGCCATGATGGCCGCCGAAAACGCAAGTCTGACCCTCGCCATTGAACATCTCCGTGAAAGGCGCTGTTGAATCCCGCCGTACTCTAAAGCGTTTTCAAGCGAAGTGGATACCGGTTCGCGTGAAGAAAACGCGTCAAATCAGCAAACTGGAGCTTCGGTCTGATTCGATCAGAACCGAAAATGTTCAAGGCGCATCGCGGGCGGCGATAATTGCTGCCGGATTGTCGGCCGCCGCGCGCCCGCAGGGGCTTCAGCCGCGCGCCCGGTGCGGCATAGTGTCCTAAAAATCGGAATTTCGCTTGCGAATTTCGGAATATCGGTTATGTTGCGTCCATCCTGCACCGTCGATAGGGGACGGATCGCGATCGTCACGATACGTTGGTGCGGGTTGCGATGGATGCTTGCCGCGTCAGGTGATTCCACCAGACGAAACGCGGCAGCGTACGGCGAAGTCGTGTGGTCCTGGCGCCGCGACCCTGGCGTCGATCCGGCCCGCCCGTGCGGGCACGGCAACGGTGGCAATAAAGGCCGCTCACCGGGGAGAGCTCGAAGGAAGCCGCTAAACCATTGCGCGGGGAAAGCCGGGATGTCTGGCTGTACCTGTGGTGAATACGCTCGTGCGCTTTTCTTTACCTTGCTTGCGAGGCTGCCGGTGCCGTTGGCGCCCGGCTTTCCCTGCGCCCTTCACGACAGAGGGCCGACGAGATTGCAATACCCGGGCGAGGACAGGCCGCGGGAACGAGATGGCGTGTCTTGTGTGCATGTCTTGCGACAGTCGTCGTCCGCGCAGACGGTCAAAACAAAAGCAGCGGGCCTTTCGACCCGCCGCTCCCGTTACTCTTCCGTATGAATAGCTGCACAGCGTTTTCGAGCGAAGTGGAGACTGGTTCGCGTGAAGAAAACGCGTCAAGCCAACTAGGTGCCGTTGGCGCGGCAGCGGCCGTAGGGGCCGAGGTACCAGCCGCGCGGGCAGGGATGCAGCCACGGCTGCGCATAGTTGCGGCGGCAGCCGCCATAGGGGCCGCGGTGCCAGCCGGCGCCGCAGCCTCCGGCGACTTCGATCACATCGGCGGGTGCCGGCGCCAAGGGCGCCAGCGGCATGGCGTCGGCGCTGCCGGCGGCGAACAATGTGGCGGCAAGAAAGGTTGCGGCAAGGATTCTCTTCATGGGCTGCTCTCCGGGACCGATTGCCTCAGTGGGTGGCGGCGAACGCGATGCCGGCGCGCACTTCTGCGATCGCCTGGTCGATCAGGCCGAGCGCCTTCTCGCGGTGGCCGCCCTTGTTCGGTGTGGCGGCGGCAAGCTCGGCGCGCGCGTTCTGCAACAGGCCGACGCTCGCTTCCATGTGCGGTTGGGCGCCGATGGCGTAGCCGATGCCCATGCTGGCGGCGAGCGTGGTGCCCAACAGGGCCTTGCGGACATAAGAGTTTTTCATGTCGGTTCTCCCAGGGAGGCCATTTCCAGGCTGCTAGCGTGGGTTGTGCCGGGGCACGGCGCCCTCCCGGCCGCCGCTGCCGGCACATCGGTAAGACCGGTCGGGTCGGCCGTCTTGGACTGGCAGGCGCCGCGGACGGCGGGTTTTTGGACTCACCGGCGCTGTTTCATTCATCATGTCCCGTTGCTAGCTTGGAGCCGGCTTCAGCCGCCGTTCATCCCGCGGCGGCCAGAGTGCCATTTCGTCCTGATTTTTCCCCGCCGCATGCCCATCATCAAGAAGCGACTGTCGACCGATATGTTGCCGCAGGGCCTCTCCGAGCGGCAACGCTTCATGTTCTTTGCCGAACTGTTCGAGCATTTCTCCAATACCGGCGAGCTCGACCCGGCCGAGGACGTGCCGTTCAGCGCGTCCATGAACTCGATTCATGTCGGCACCACCATGCTCGGCCGCTGCGACGGCACCTTCACCACGGTGCGGCGCGAGCAGCGCCAGGTGCTGGCCACCAATGACGACCGCTATTGTCTCGCCCGCAACACGGGAGACCGCGACTCGCGGGTGACGCATCGCGGCCGCGAATTCGTCATGCGCCCGGGTTCGATGGTGCTGCTCAAGCTGGACGAGCCGTTCTTTGCCGCCGACGGCACCAGCCACAAGCGCTTCACCAATGTGCATTTGCCGATGGCGACGCTGAAGTCGATGGTGGCCGACGTCGACGACCTGGTCGGCCGCGAGCTGGCGCCGGGCGGGGCGTTGTCGCTGGCGATGGACTATAGCGAGCTGCTCCTGAAGCATGGCGATGCGGTCGATGAGGCCGGACTTGCGATCGCCGCGCATCTGATGGATCTCGCGGCCCTCGGCCTCGGCGCACGCGGCGATCTGGCGGCGCAGGCGCAGCGCGGGGGATTGCGCGCGGTGCGGCTCAAGGCGGTGCTTCTGATCCTCGAGCGGCGCTTTGCCGAGCCGGATTTCTCCGCACAGAAACTGGCTGCCGCCGCGGGCCTTTCCGAGCGCTACGTCAACGAGCTGCTGTATGAGGCCGGCGCCAGCTTCACCATGCGGTTGAACGAATTGCGGCTGCGCAACGCGGCCGAGCTGCTGGCGCGCGGCGGCGAGCGGCGTATCAGCGACATCGCCTTCGAATGCGGCTTCAACGATCTTTCCTATTTCAACCGCTGCTTCCGCCGCCGCTTCGGCCTGACGCCTAGCGCGGCGAGGGGAAGGTAATACGCGGCAGCGTGACGCAACTTGTGCCCCGCAGTCGCGTTACCATCTCATGACCATGCAAGACGACGATATCATTGCTCCCCGGAAGGCCCGCCCAGGGCAGACCTCGCGCACTGGGTTTTCGCGTGCGCAGGCGCGCGGTCCCGTCATCGACCAGGAGGGGCGCGAAATCCCGCAGGACAACCTGCATCCGCAATTCCAGGGTTTTCACTTCGAATTCGGCGGGACGACCTTTGCACCGCTCACCCGCGAGCAGCGTCTGGCGCGGCTGGAGGCGCTGGCGAAGCTGCTGGACGTCGCCTTCATCGTGCCCGGCACCAATATCCGCTACGGCATTGACGGGCTGATCGGCCTGATCCCCGTCGTCGGCGACATCATCACCACGGCGATTTCGTTGTGGCTGGTGCGCGAGGCGCGCGCGCTCGGCGCGCCCTGGCATGTCACGGCGCGGATGCTGGCCAATGTCGCCATCGATGGGGTGGTGGGGCTGGTGCCGCTGGCGGGCGACGCCTTCGACGTCCTGTTCCGCGCCAACGTCAAAAACGTACGGCTGCTTCGCCGGTGGATGGAGAAGCAGCCGCGGTGATTCCAGTGCTCAAACGGTGGCGTTCAGGCCGCGTCCTGGTCGGGGGCGGGGGCGGCTTCCGCCTTGCGCGGACGGCGCGGCAGCGGGAAGGCCTCGCTCTCATAAAGCGAGCGGATGCCGCTCTGGTCGAAGCGCGCTTCCTCGACCTGCAGATAGGCGCCATTCAGCGAATCCGCCGGCAACTCCTCGATCGCGAAACGGACGGCTTCCGCTGCGGTGCCAAAACGGCGATACGCAAAGCCGGCCCGCTTCTTCTTGCGGATGGCGGCGGGAAACAGTTCGGCGGAAGTGTTGAAGTTGAACGGACGCAAAGGACGCATGGTCAGGGACCTCTTGATCTTCTTGGCGCTATCTAGCTCGGGAATTTTGGGGGGCGGTATTCCGCAACCGGCGGCGCCGTGCCCATCATTTCAGTCTCCAATATAGGCTTTTTTGACAGAAATGCGACCCCTATTGCGCTGCAACAGAAGAGATGCTGAATCCGCGCATAGCTCTCATGGAATCTAAATAATAACAGTTATTTCAATGAGTTATTGCTTCAAATCTTGTGCAGGAGCTTCAGCACCACCAGCACAATCAGAATGACGCCGATCAGGCCCATGCCGGAATGGCCGTGGCCATAGCCGTAGCCGCCAAAGCGGCCGCTCAGCCCCACCATCAGGGCCACAATGAGAATGACGATCAGGATCGTCGATACCATGGCACTCTCCCGCAAGCAGGCGGCGCCCCGCACCGGCCGACGCCGCCTGGGAAGGAATCAAAGCACAATCCCTTGCGGAAACAAGCGCGTCATTGGGTGTGCGGGGCGGCCTCGATGTCATTCCCGGGCCGCGTGTTGGCGCAGGCCTGTAAGGCCAAGTGCCAGGGCCGAGCCCGGGCATGACGATCGATGCCTATTTCGGCTGCAGCTTCAGCGCCGCCGAGTTGATGCAGTAGCGCAGGCCGGTCGGGCCGGGACCGTCGTTGAAGACGTGGCCGAGATGGCCGTCGCATTTCGAGCACAGCACCTCGGTGCGGATCATGCCGTGGCTGACATCCCGTTCCTCGTCGATATGGCTCTCGGCCGCGGGCCTGGAAAAGCTCGGCCAGCCGCAGCCGGAATCGAACTTGGCGTCGGATTCGAACAGGGTCTGGCCGCAGCCGGCGCAGGTGTAGGTGCCCTTGCGGTGCTCATGCTCGTATTCGCCGGTGAAGGGCCGCTCGGTCGCCTTCTCGCGCAGTACCGCGTACTGCATCGGCGTCAGTTCCTTGCGCCACTCGGTCTCGCTCTTGAGGACCTTGGTCTTGGTGTCGGACATTCGTCCTCCTTTCCTGAAGTGTTTTCAAGCGAAGTGGGTACCCGTTCGCGTGAAGAAAACACGACCAAATATAGTGAAACCTCAGTTGGTGAGCTTCTTGTTCACCAGCGTCGGCTTCGCAGTGTAGTTATCGGCAAAAATCTTCTTCAGCGCCTCGACCTTCGGAATGTCGTTGAAAACGATATAGGGCTGGTTCGGGTGCAGCGTCAGGTAGTCCTGGTGATAGTCTTCCGCCGCGTAGAAGGCGTCGAGCTTGTCGAGCTTCGTCACGATCGGCTTCTTGTACACCTTCGCCGCATTGAGCTGGGCGATATAGGCTTCCGCCACCTTCTTCTGCTCGTCATTGGCAAAGAAGATCGCCGAGCGATATTGCGTGCCGACATCGGGCCCCTGGCGGTTCAGCTGCGTCGGGTCGTGCGCGACCGAAAAGAAGATCTGCAAGATCTTGCCGTAGGAGATCTTCTTCGGATCGTATTTGATCTCGACCGCTTCGGCATGACCGGTCCGGCCGGTCGACACCAGATTGTAGTCGGCGGTGTCCTTGTTGCCGCCGGAATAGCCGGAGACGGCGTTGACCACACCGGCGGTGTGCTGGAATACGCCCTGCACGCCCCAGAAGCAGCCGCCGGCGAGCACCGCGGTCTGGATGCCATCGGCGTCCTTCGCATCGACGGTCGGGGCAGGGATGACCACGGCTTCTTCGGCGGCGCGGGACGGCGCGATCGCCAAAGCGGCGAGTGCCACCGCACCGAAGGCGGCGGCGCAGAGCGAAAAGCGGCTGAACTGGCTGCGGGGCATGATTTCCTCGTCGGGCGAATTGGAGAACACTCTAAAGCGGAGGCCGCGCTTTGCAATCGGCAGGCAGCCTTTCCGGCTGCTCCAAGATACGCGCCGGCATCGGCCCCGTTACGGCGCCGGCTGACACGAGTTCGTGAACAGGGCTCTCACCTAGACGACCACCGAAAGGCGCTTCGCCGCCCGCGTGATACCGGTGTAGAGCCACCGCGCGCGGCTGTCCTGAAAGGCAAAGCTCTCGTCGAACAGTACCACGTCGTCCCATTGCGAGCCCTGCGACTTGTGCACGGTCAGCACATAGCCGTAGTCGAACTCGTCATAGGGCTTGCGCTGCTCCCATGGGATGCCCTCGATGCCTCCCTCGAAACACTCGCCGCGCACCGACACTTTCGTCACCTTGTGTCCGAACTCCTCGTCGGGCGAGACGCGCATGGTGACGATCCTGGATTTCGATTGCGCGCGCGATTTCACCCGCCACAGCCCGCCATTGAACAGGCCCTTCTTGCGGTTGTTGCGCAGGCAAACGAGCTTGTCGCCGGCAACCGGCAAAGGCTCTTCGATGTTCTGCTTCTGGCGGATGCGCATATTGTAGGCGCGGCGGGTGTTGTTGCGGCCGACCAGCACCTGGTCGGTCTGCATCACGCGCTCCGGATCGAGTTCCTTGCGCGAAATCACATCGCTCTCGCCGTAGCGGCCGATCTCCAACTCGCGGCCTTCGCGGATGTCCATCGACATCCGTACGATCGGATCGTCCTGCGCCTGGCGATGCACTTCGGTGAGCATGGCGTCCGGCTCGGCAGCGGTGAAAAACCCGCCACCGGCAATCGGCGGCAATTGCGCGGGATCGCCAAGCACGAGCAGGGGACAGTCGAACGACAGCAGGTCGCGCCCGAGCTCGGCATCCACCATCGAGCACTCGTCGATCACGATCAGTTTCGCTTTCGAGGCGGGCGCATCGTCCCACAGCTCGAAACTCGGCTGCTCGACCCCGGATTCGCGGGCGCGATAGATCAGCGAATGGATGGTGGAGGCGCCATCGCAGCCCTTGTTGCGCATGACCAGCGCCGCCTTGCCGGTGAAGGCCGCATATTTCACCTCGCCGTCGACGCCCTCGGCGACGTGCCGCGCCAGCGTGGTCTTGCCGGTTCCGGCATAACCGAACAGGCGGAACACAGGCGGCGTATTGTTCCTGCCCGGCTTGGCCTTGAGCCAGTCGGCAACGGCCTTGAGCGCGGAATCCTGGTGCGGTGTGAAGCTGGTCATCGGCTTGGGTGAGGGAGAGCGCGAGGCCCGACGGCCGCGACTCAAGAGACCCTCAACCTAACCATTGAAACCGCTTTCGCAAGCCGCCAGCCGTGCCAGCTACTGCCAGCCGGGAGCGAGGCTCATGTCGGGCAACTGGTGGGCGATGCCCTTGTGGCAGTCGATGCAGGTCTTCTCGCCCGTGAAGAGAAAGCGCTGATGCTCATCGGCGGCTCGTGGCGACTGCTTCGCGGTGTTCATCGACACCGAACTGTGGCAGTTGCGGCATTCCAGCGAATCATTGGCCTTGAAGCGCGCCCATTCGTGCAGGGCCAGCTCGAGCCGGTGATCGAGGAATTTCTCGCGGGTATTGATGAAGCCGAACAGATGGCCCCACACTTCCTTGGAGGCCTGCATCTTGCGCGCGATCTTGTTGGTCCAGTTGTGCGGCACATGGCAGTCCGGACAGCTCGCGCGCACGCCGGAGCGGTTCGCGAAGTGGATGGTCGACTTGAGCTCCTCGAACACGTTGTCGCGCATCTCGTGGCAGCCGGTGCAGAACGTTTCAGTGTTAGTCAGTTCCAGCGCAGTATTGAAGGCGCCCCAGAAGATCACGCCGGCGACGAGACCCGCCGTGATCAGCACGCCGAGTCCGAATACCGAACTCGGCCGTACCAGCACGCGCCAAATTTCGACTACAAAATTCCACATTCGTGCAAGAAAGCCCGGACGAGGCGCCGCGCCATCGGCCGTGCTCATCGCTGCTCTCCCCGCCAAAGCCTGACCACGCGGTCGGGATTGATGATGCGGCCGGTGATCGTGGTGCGGCGGTCGATGGCGGAGCTGGTAAAGGCCACGGTGCTGTCCCTTGTCGCGATCAGTGCCTGGAGGGCGGGCCGGGCGGCCCGGCGGCCATCTGGTACATCCATACGGCGAGGCCATAGCTGCCGACCGCGGCGACCGCGAGCGCGGGCATCACGACGGCGGTCAGGAACAGGAAGGCGAAGATTTCCATCCGCCGGCGGCGTGACCGCAAGGCCGCCTGATCGCCGGCCACAGACATGGAGTCTCTCCTTCAAATCATAACGCGCCGGTGTCGGCCGGAATTGGCCGAATCCTATCGGCTGCTCGATTTAGGTCAAGCGGTAGGCGAAGCGGCCTTTGGCCGCCAAAGTGACCTCTTTGGCACCAGCCACGGCTTCCGAAAATTCCATCGAATCAAACGGCTTGCCTTGCATTACTCACGGCTTGATCTAGCGCAACGCGCTTTGCCGGATGGCATCTAAACTGATCTTGGTGGCACTGGTGACAACGGCGTCTACTCGGGATTCGTCCACCATTAGATGACCCGAATTTGGGACGCGGGCTTTGCCCGTATGAGCTCATGCCGCTGCCGATGTCACGACGCGCATTGCTGTCTGCGTTTTTTCCCGCTGCACCTGATGGTCGCAGCGGGTTGCAGCATGCGGACAAGCCTCAGCTTGAGCTGATGGCGGCGATCTCAAACCCGACCACTTGCGTCGAAAGACATGGAATCGACTGCCGTCGCTGTGCCGAAGTGTGCACGCAATCAGCCGTTCGTATCCGCAGCGGCGCCGGCCGTGGTGTCGCGATCGACAGCGCGGCCTGCACGGGCTGCGGCGACTGTGTCACGGTCTGTCCGGTCGAGGCTATCGCGTTGGTGCCCCGCGACCGTGCCGTGGTCACCCGCGAGATCGCAAGACTGGTGGCCGGCCATGACTGAAACCATGAATATCTGCGGCGTTGCCGTCTATCTCGCGCCGGACGCCGAAGAGGATCTCGCGGCCAGGATCCGGGCGCTGCCGGGCGTCGAGCTGCACGCCGTGTCCGGCGAATGCCGCCTCGCGGCGACCATCGTCGATACGAAGGCGTCGCTGGCGATCGATCAGATCGCAGCCATCCACCGTCTGCCCGGTGTTGTTGCCGCTTCGCTGATTTTCCATGCGGTCGATTCGCCGGAGAGCGAGTCCTGCGAAGGCCATTTCTGTGAGGACAATTTGGCGTGCCGTGCACGCGCCGGCCACGACGGCGGCGCCACCATGCCGACCCAACAACCCGAGATTCGTTGAGCGGAGACGACGATGGAAATGCAATCGACCGACAGCAATGAAGCAAGAACCACGCGCCGCGACGCGTTGAAGGCAGCCGCCGCGGTTGCTGCGGCATCGACCATCGGGGCAACGCTTCCCGATGCCGCCGTGGCGCAGGCAGGCAAGACCGACGGCATTCGCTGGGACAAGGGCGTCTGTCGCTTCTGCGGCACGGGCTGCGGGGTCATCGTCGGCACAAAGAACGGAAAGGTCGTTGCGACCCAGGGCGATCCCGATGCGCCGGTCAATCGCGGGCTGAATTGCATCAAGGGCTACTTCCTGTCGAAGATCATGTACGGCGAGGACCGTCTCACCCAGCCGCTGCTGCGCATGAAGAACGGCAAGTTCGACAAGAACGGCGAATTCGCGCCGGTGTCGTGGGACGACGCCTTCAAGATCATGGCCGAGAAATGGAAAGCGGCCTTGAAGGCGGGCGGGCCTTCGACGGTCGGTATGTTCGGCTCGGGCCAGTGGACGATCTGGGAAGGCTACGCCGCCGCAAAACTGTACAAAGCCGGCTTCCGGACCAATAACCTCGACCCCAATGCACGCCACTGCATGGCATCCGCCGTAGCCGGCTTCATGCGCACCTTCGGCATCGACGAGCCGATGGGCTGCTACGACGATTTGGAGCAGGCCGACGCATTCGTGCTCTGGGGCTCCAATATGGCGGAGATGCACCCCATCCTGTGGTCGCGCCTGACCGACCGTCGCCTGACTCACGAGGGTTGTGAGGTCCACGTTCTGTCGACCTTCGAGCATCGTTCGTTCGAGTTGGCCGACAACCCGTTGATCTTCACCCCGCAGAGCGATCTCGCGATTCTGAACTATATCCAGAACTACATCGTCAATAGCGGGGCGATGAACAAGGAGTTCGTCGAGAAGCATGTCGAGTTTGCCTCCACCGTGACCGACATTGGTTACGGCTTGCGCCCGACGCATGCGCTCGAGGCGAAGGCTGTCAATGCCTCGCACAAGACCGGCAAGGACGGCGCGCTCGATCCGGCCGGATTCAAGGACAAGATCGGTCTCGACGAATACAAGAAGCTGCTCGAGCCCTATACGCTCGACTACGCCCACAAGGCCTCGGGCGTGCCCAAGGAAAATCTCGAACGGCTCGCCAAACTCTACGCCGATCCCAAGAAGAAGATCGTCTCGTACTGGACGATGGGCTTCAACCAGCACACGCGCGGCACGTGGGTCAACAACATGATCTACAACGTGCATCTCTTGACCGGAAAGATTTCCGAGCCCGGCAACGGTCCTTTCTCGCTGACCGGCCAGCCGTCGGCTTGCGGCACCGCGCGCGAGGTCGGTACCTTCTCACACCGCCTGCCGGCGGACATGGTCGTCACCAACCCGCAGCATCGCGCCGCGACGGAAAAGCTGTGGCAGCTTCCCGAGGGCACGCTGCCGGGCAATATCGGCTTCCACGCGGTCGTGCAGCACCGGATGCTGAAGGACGGCAAGCTGAATGCCTATTGGGTCCAGTGCACCAACAACATGCAGACGGCGCCCAACATGAACGAGGAGGGTTATCCCGGCTATCGCAATCCGGCTGCCTTCGTCGTCGTCTCCGATCCCTATCCGACGGTTACGGCGCTTGCCGCGGACCTCATTCTCCCGACCGCCATGTGGATGGAGAAGGAAGGCGCCTATGGCAATGCCGAGCGGCGCACCCAGTTCTGGCGGCAGCAGGTGAAGGCGCCGGGAGAGGCGCGTTCCGATCTGTGGCAGCTGATGGAGTTCTCGAAATACTTCAAGCTTGAAGAAGTCTGGCCGGAGGAATTGATCGCCAAGAAACCGGAATGGCGCGGCAAGACGCTGTTCGACGCGCTCTTTGCGAATGGTGAGGTGAACAAGTTTCCGATCACCGATTGCCAGAAGGGTTTCGACAATTCCGAGAGCGCGGCCTTCGGCTTCTACGTGCAGAAGGGCCTGTTCGAGGAATACGCGAAGTTCGGCCGCGGCCACGGCCACGACCTTGCGGATTTCGAACAGTATCATCAGGCGCGCGGCCTGCGCTGGCCGGTGGTCAACAACAAGGAAACGCTCTGGCGCTTCCGTGAAGGCTACGATCCCTATGTCAAGCCGGGGGAGGGAATGTCCTTCTACGGCAAGCCGGACAAGAAGGCGCGGATCATCTTCTGTCCGGTCGAGGCGGCCGCCGAATCTCCGGACAAGGAATTCGATCTGTGGCTGTGTACCGGACGGGTGCTGGAGCACTGGCATTCCGGGTCGATGACGCGGCGCGTGCCGGAACTGCATCGCTCGGTGCCTTCGGCGACCCTGTTCATGCATCCGGACGACGCCGCCGAGCGCAAGCTCCTGCGCGGCCAGCCGGTAAAGATACAGACGCGGCGCGGCGAAGTGGTCACGCGGGTGGAAACCAAGGGACGCAACAAACCGCCCCGCGGGCTCGTCTACTTCCCGTTCTTCGACGAGAGCCAGCTCGCCAACAAGCTCACGCTCGATGCGACCTGCCCGATTTCGAAGGAAACGGACTTCAAGAAGTGCTCCTGCCGCGTGGTGCCTGCGTGACCGCAATGGAATGAGCCATGGCGGCATCCCCTGCAGGCATTCCGGGCGATCCGCGGCGCCGCAAGGCGCTACGGGATATCGCGCGTTTCGGCGGCGGCGCAGCCGTCGCAGCGACGATGCTGACGGCGTTCGGCGTGTCCTCGCGCGCCAAGCCCGCGCAAGCGCTGCGGCCTCCGGGTGCGCGGCCTGAAAAGGAATTCCTCTCCGCCTGCGTCCGCTGCGGCCTCTGCGTGCGCGACTGCCCCTACGACACCCTGGTTCTCGCGGACTGGGCGGACGGTCCGGCCGTCGGGACGCCATTCTTCGTGGCGCGCAATGTGCCCTGCGAGATGTGCGACAACATTCCCTGCGTCAAGGCGTGTCCGACCGGAGCACTCGAGCATTCGCTCACCGACATCGCAAAGGCCAAGATGGGCGTGGCTGTCATTACCGGCCGCGAGACCTGCCTCAATCTGCAGGGATTGCGCTGCGACGTGTGCTACCGGGTTTGTCCCGCCATCGACAAGGCGATCACACTGGAGACCTCGCACAACGTCCGTACCGCAAAGCACGCCATCTTCGAGCCGGTCGTTCACGCCGAATACTGCACCGGCTGCGGCAAGTGTGAGAAGTCGTGCGTGCTCAGCGACTCCGCGATCAAGGTGCTGCCGATAGAGGTTGCCGCACTGAAGCAGGACGAACATTACCGACGGGGGTGGGAAGAAAAGAAGAAGGCCGGCGGCGCGCTGGTTGATGCGCCGCTCAAGCTGCCGGTGCGCAGGCCGGAGGCGGGAGGCGGGCCGTGAGTGCGAACGCCAGACCCTATGTGGAGGCGCGCCGGGAGAAGGGTATCTGGGCGTCGTCATGCTTTCTGGTGCTGCGCCGGACAAGCCAGCTGTTCTTCCTGGCTCTGTTTCTGTCGGGGCCGCTGCTCGGTATCTGGATCGCGAAGGGCACATTGGCCTCGTCCATGACGCTTGGCGTGTTGCCGCTGACCGACCCCTTCATCTTCCTGCAGTCGCTGGCGGCGCGGCACTGGCCGGAAGGGCTTTCCGCGCTGGGCGCCGCGCTCGTTCTCGGCTGCTACCTGTTGCTCGGCGGACGCAGCTATTGCGCCTGGGTCTGCCCGGTCAATCCAGTCACCGATCTTGCCGCCTGGCTGAGGCGGCGGCTCGGAATTACGTACACGACGAAAATTCGCCCGGAGTTGCGGCTCTATCTCGTCGGGGCAGTGCTCGCCGCGTCCGCCTTGTCGGGTTCGATCGCATGGGAATTGATCAACCCCGTCACCGCGTTGCACCGGGCTCTGGTTTTTGGCCTCTGGTTCGGGGCGGGCGGTACGGCGGCGATTTTCGTTTTCGATCTTCTCGTCGCCAGGCACGGCTGGTGCGGCCATCTCTGCCCGGTAGGTGCGTTCTACGGCCAGATCGGCCGGGTTGCGCTGTTGCGCGTCGCGGCCGACAAGCGAGATGCCTGCAATGATTGCATGGACTGCTTCGCTGTCTGCCCCGAGCCGCACGTGATCAGCCCTGCGTTGAAAGGCAAGCGCACCGGCGCCGGTCCCGTCATCACGTCGGGAGACTGCACGATCTGCGGCGCCTGCATCGACGTCTGCTCCAAGCGTGTCTTCAACCTCGCCCTGCGCGCCCGCAACGATGTGGGCGCCCCCCATTCCGCGACCGAGCCAGCTTCTGCTGCGCGCGTCGCTTTGCCCCCGTCGCAGTCCTTGAAAGGGTCATCCCATGAAGCTTGTCCGATTGATCCCGTTGACGGCGCTCCTGGCCGCATGTCTGGCAATTCCGTTTGCGACGATTGGCCCGCTCGCCCAGGAGGCCAAGGCGCCGAAGGCGCTACGCGAAGCGCCGCTCACCGAAGATTCGCCGCCACCTGACCTGACCAAACAATCGGTGCCGGCGGGCGGCTTCGAACGCGCCTATCGCCAGCAGCCGCCGCTGATTCCTCACAAGGTCGAAGGCTATCAGATCACGACCGAGAACAATGCCTGCATGGGTTGCCATGACTGGCCCGGCAACACCCGCGTCAATGCGCCGAAGATATCGGAAACGCATTACGTCGACCGGCAAGGCGTGCGGCTCGATAAGGTCGCGGGCACGCGCTACTTCTGCCAGCAGTGCCATGTGCCGCAGGCGGACGCCAAGCCGCTGGTCGGCAACATCTTCAAGAACGCGACGCAGGCGAAGTGAGGCGACCATGGCCGATACCGAAACCGTCGCTGCTCCCGCGGCTCAACCGCCTGGTCTCTTCGCCCGGCTCTGGCGGTGGTTCTTCTCGCCGACGGCCCGTTTCACCTGGGGGGTCATCATTGTGGCCGGATTTGTCGTCGGTGTGCTGTTCTGGGGCGGCTTCAACTGGGCGATGGAGATGACGAACACGGAAACGTTCTGCGTCTCCTGTCATGAGATGAAGAACAATGTCTTTGTCGAGTATCGCAACACGCCGCATTATTCGAACCGCACGGGCGTGCGCGCGAGCTGCCCGGACTGTCACGTGCCGAAGGAATGGAGCCACAAGGTCGTCCGCAAGATCCAGGCATCGAACGAGTTGCTGCACAAGATGCTGGGCTCGATCGACACGCCGGAAAAATTCGCGGCGCACCGGCTCGACCTCGCCAAGAGCGTCTGGCGCGGCATGAAGACCACGGATTCGCGCGAGTGCCGAAACTGCCACAAGTTCGATCACATGGAGTATGCCACGCAGGAACCGCGGGCCTCCAAGCTGCACCAGACGGCGTTCGCGCAGGGCAAGACCTGCGTTGACTGCCATCAGGGCATCGCCCACAAGCTTCCGCCCAAGGCGCAGGAGGCCTATCGCGAAATGCTGGATCACATCGACGAAGTGGGACCGCTGCAGAAGCTGATCGATTTCCTGCAGGACGCCGATGTGGCCCGCGCCAAGGCGGCGCGCTAACGGGTGACGGCCGCGCGCCCCGCTTGGCGGCCCGCAAGTACATCGCCGGCGCCGCGAATTGCCGCGCCGACGATTCTCCCGCGTCACGGAAATTGTTGGGCGCTGGACTCAGTTCTCCGCAGGATTAGACTGCAGGCAACAACAAGACCGCCGCGGGGAGAGACGACATGAAATTCGGCATTTTCTACGAGCTGCAACTGCCGCGTCCCTGGCGCGAAGGCGACGAACTCCGGCTATACCAGGATGCGTTGACTCAGCTCGAAACCGCCGACCGCCTCGGTTACGACTACGCCTGGGTGGTCGAGCATCATTTCCTCGAGGAATATTCGCATTCGCCGTCGCCGGAATCCTTCCTTGCCGCCGCGAGCCAGCGCACGAAGCAGATCAGGCTCGGCCACGGCATCCTGCAGCTCACCACCAATCATCCGGCCCGTGTCGCCGAACGCGTCGCCGTGCTCGACCTTCTCTCCAACGGCCGCTGCGAATTCGGCATGGGCGAGAGCGCCTCGATCACCGAGCTGACGCCGTTCGGCCGCGATATGGAGACCAAGCGCGAGGTGTTCGAGGAGGCCGTGCGGGCGATATTCCCGATGTTCACCAAGGTCGGTACCGAACATCACGGCAAGTATTTCGACATTCCCCTGCGCAATGTCGTTCCGAAACCTGTGCAGAAGCCGCACCCGCCGCTGTGGATGGCCTGCTCGCAACTGCCGACCATCGAGCGCGCCGGCGAGAACGGCTTTGGCGCGCTCGGCTTCCAGTTCGTCAGTGCGGACGCCGCGCATGCCTGGGTGCATGCCTACTATAACGCGATCACCAAGCGCCTGAAGAAGCTCGCCGACTACGAGATCAACCCGAACATGGCGCTGGTGTCGTTCTTCATGTGCGCCGAGACCGACGAGGAGGCACGCCGGCGCGCCGACGGCGCGACCTTCTTCCAGTTTGCTCTGCGCTACTACGGGCAGTCGCAGAACCGCCAGCGCCCGGCGCCCGGCACGGTCAACATGTGGGACGAGTACAACAAGTGGAAGCGCGAGAACCCGGAGGCGCAGGAGGCGGCACTTCGCGGCGGCCTGATCGGGTCGCCGGAAACGCTACGCAAGAAGCTGCGGCGCTTCCGCACCTCGCATATCGATCAGGTGATTCTGCTCAATCAGGCCGGCAAGAACAGCCACGAGCATATCAGCGAGTCACTGGAGCTGTTTGCCAGGGAGGTCTTGCCGGAATTCCGGCACGATCCCGAGCACGAAGCCTGGAAGAAGGGCGTGCTCGACGGTTCGATCCAGCTGGAAGAAATCGACACCGATGCATTCAAGGACCGCTACGGCAAGCTCGCCGTCAACGTGGGCTCGTCCAAGGTCGCGGCGGGCTGACATCACAGGATTAGAGGGCTTTGGCGCAGATACGCGCTATGCCAGCCTTACGCGGGTTCCATGAAACGTCTCGCCATCTGGGCTTTCTACGCCGTCGGCGCGCTCGCGATCGCCTATCTCGCGCTCTATGCGTATGTGGCCTTCACCGGTCGCGATTTTCAGCCCGGCGACCCCATTCACATTTTCCGCAAGCCTGACGCGCCGAGCTATTCGTGAGCAATATGCGGGCATGGCGGTCTCCTGGCCTGATGCCGGATTGCCGGCGTTGTTCATCCTACGACGGCGGGACGCTGGTAATCGCCTGCGCCTGCCGGCGTGATCGGAATGCCGCCGTCGGCGTATTCATTGAGCTTGTTGCGCAGGGTCCGGATCGAAATGCCGAGAATGTTGGCGGCGTGGGTTCTGTTGCCGAGGCAATGCTTCAGCGTTTCCAGGATCAGGTCGCGTTCGACGTCGGCGACGGTGCGGCCGACGAGCGCGCGCGTCACCTGCTCGGCGGCGAGCGTGGCATGCGCCACGGCCGGCGCGGTCTTGGCGAGATCGAGGCGGTCGCCATCGGGCGTGATGATGGCCTCAGGGCCGATCTCGTCGCCCTGGCCGATCAGCACCGCGCGATGAATGGTATTTTCCAGCTCGCGGACGTTGCCTTGCCAGCGATTGGCGGTAAGCACGCGCTTGGCTTCCGCCGATAGCGGACGCAGCGGCACGCCATTGGCCTCGGCATATTTCTTCGCGAAGTGTTGCGCCAGTTCGAGGATATCGGCCGGGCGCTCGCGCAGCGGCGGGATCTTGAGATTGACGACGTTGAGGCGGAACAGCAGGTCCTCGCGGAATGTGCCCTCGCGCACCGCCTCCTGCAGGTTCCGATTCGAGGTCGCGATGATGCGGATGTCGACGGTTACGGGCTTGGTGCCGCCGACGCGGTCAATCACGCGTTCCTGGATGGCGCGGAGCAGCTTCGATTGCAGCCGCACGTCCATTTCAGAGATTTCATCGAGCAGCAGCGTGCCGCCGGTCGCCTCCTCGAACTTGCCGATGCGGCGGGCAACGGCGCCGGTGAAGGCGCCCTTCTCGTGGCCGAACAACTCGGACTCCAGCAGATGTTCCGGGATCGCGGCGCAGTTGATGGAAATGAACGGCCGCTTGGCGCGCGCCGAGCGTGAGTGAACGTAGCGCGCCAGCACCTCTTTGCCCGTTCCGGACTCGCCGGTGATCATCACGGATGCGTCGGACCCCGCGATCTGCTGCGCCAGCTTGATGACCTTGCCCATGGCTTCGTCGCGGAAGACGAGCTCGCGGGAATCGTTGGCGACGGCGGCGAGCACGGCGGCGATCAGCTCGTGGTCGGGCGGCAGCGGGATGTATTCTTTGGCACCGGCATGGATGGCGGCGACCGCGGCGCGGGCGTCGCTCGAGATACCGCAGGCGACGATCGGAACATGAATGTGCTCGGCTTCCAGCCGCATCACCAGGTCGCGGATGTCGAGCGCAACGTCGACCATCAGGAGGTCGGCGCCCTTGCCGCCGCGCAGTACGTTCATGGCCTGCTCGTTGCCCTCGGCGTGGGTGACCGAGGCACCGTTTTCCATCGCGATCTTGGTTGCGGTGGTCAGCTGACCTTTCAATGTGCCAACGATGAGAAGCCGCATGATAGTCTCCTGTTCTTAAGCGTCGCGCGCTGGTGAAGCGCTCTTGTTGTGCTCCGGGACGCCCCTAGCTGCGTTCCGACTTGATGATTTCCGTCATGGTCACGCCGAGCTTGTCTTCGACGAGGACGACTTCGCCGCGCGCCACCAGGCGGTTGTTGACGTAGATGTCGATGGATTCGCCGACCTTGCGGTCGAGCTCCAGCACCGTGCCCGGGCCGAGCTTCAAGAGTTCGCCGACATCCATCTTGGATCGGCCGAGCACGGCGGAAACCTGCACCGGCACGTCGAACACCGCTTCCAGATCGGCGGCGATGCGCGAGGAATTTTCGTCCTCGTTGTAGCTGATGTCGTCGGCGGTTGCCGGGGCGTCGGCTGCGTTGAGGTCGGGAAGCGGGACCTGTGCGTCGGTGTCACTCATGGCTCATCCTCACGGCCTTTCGTCCTCGTTGCGGGACGCGATGTAGCGCCCGACAAGTTCGCTTATCTTGGCCTCGATGGCGGCGCGATCCAGCACCACGCCGCCGTCGGCCCATTCGATCCGGCAGTCGCCGGTGGGAATGGTCGGCTCGGCCAGGATCACCAGCCGACCTTCGAAGCCCGCATGCGCGGCAAGCCGCTCGATCTGCGCCTTCGCGGGCTCATAGAGGCCGTCATTGATGCGCACCACCAGATGTGGCGTCGATACCAGATGCGAGAAGCAGTCCGAGACCAGCGCCGTGACTTCGCCGAGGGGTTCCCGCGCGACCAGCTCGCTGCAAAGTTTGCGGGCGACGGCGACCGCGACGTCTACCGCTTCGGTCTCCATCCGGTTCTCGATCGCGGCAAAGCGTGAGGCGATGCCCTTGATGGCAAGGCCGATCTCCTCCATCGCCAGCGCGGCACGGCGGTCGCTTTCCACTTTGGCCTCGCGCTGGGCTGCGTCGTAGCCGGCGCGGTAGGCGCGCGCCTCGGCATCCGCAACTTGCGCCGCGATCTCGGCGGCGGTCGCGGCTTTCTCCTTCTTGTTGTCGGGAGTACCGAAATCGACGTCGAACAGGAATTTTGCGGGCGCTGACATCAGTAGACCAGCTCCTCATCGGCGCGGTTCTTGGTCAGGGTGATTTCGCCCTTCGCGGCGAGGTCCTTGGCGAGGTTGACCAGGAGCGCCTGCGCCTCGTCGACGTCGCGCAGGCGCACCGGGCCCATCGCCGCCATGTCGTCGAGCAGCATCTTGCCGGCGCGCGAGGACATGTTGCCGAGGAAGAAGCCGCGCACTTCCTCGTTGGCGCTCTTCAGGGCCACCGCGAGCTTGTCCTTGTCGACGTTGCGCATCAGGGTCTGCGCCGAGGCGGAGTCCAGCTTGATGAGGTCGTCGAAGGTGAACATCAGCGCCTTGATGCGCTCGGCTGCCTCGCGGTTGTCTTCCTCGAGCGAGGTGATGAAGCGGGTTTCGGTCTGGCGGTCGAAATTGTTGAAGATTTCCGCCATCACCTCGTGGGCGTCGCGACGGCGGGTCTGCGACAGGTTGGACATGAATTCGCTTCGCAGCGTCTGCTCGACGCGCTCGATCACTTCCTTCTGCACCGCTTCCATCTGCAGCATGCGGTTGACGACGTCGAGCGCCATGTCTTCGGGCAGGATTGCGAGCACGCGCGCGGCGTGCTCTGGCTTCAGCTTCGACAGCACCACCGCGATGGTCTGCGGGTATTCGTTCTTCAGATAGTTGGCCAGCACCTCTTCCTGCACGTTGGAAAGCTTCTCCCACATGTTGCGGCCGGCGGGGCCGCGGATTTCGTCCATGATGCCGTGCACACGCTCGGACGGCAGGTATTGCTGGAGCAGCCGTTCGGTGGCGTCGAAATTGCCCATCAGGGCGCCGGAGGCCGACATTCGCGAGACGAATTCGAGCAGCAGATCCTCGACCGTCTCGACCTCGACGGTGCCGAGCGTCGACATGTGGATCGACAGTTCGCGCACCTCGTCGTCGTCGAGCAACGACCATACCTTGCCGCCATATTTTTCGCCGAGGGCCAGCATCAGGATGGCGGCGCGCTTCGGGCCGGTCAGGCGTTCGGCCTTCGGCCGGTTGCCCTGGCGGCTCGCCAGAGAGGAAATGACGGTGGTTATGTCAGCGGAGTTGGATGCTGGAGGCAGTGCCATGTTCGATCACGCGGGCTGGGCTTCTTCGCTGAGCCATTGACGGACAATGGCAGCGGTTTCGTTGGGATTGCGTTCGGCGAGCTCGCCGACGCGGTGCACGGCCTGGGCATGGACCTGACCCTGGACCTGGGCGACGTCGATCATCGAGGCGGCGGCGCCGCCGGCCGGCGCGCCGGCTTCGCCGGCCTTGCCGCTGCCGTCGGCCAGCGCCGGCGCGGCACCGGAGGCAAGGGCGGGAATGACGTCGGCCGCGAGGATGCGCTTGACCAGCGGACGGATCACCATGAACAGCACCACGAGGCCGAGCAGCATCATCACGCCGAGCTCGATCACGTACATGACGTCGTCCTTGGTGAACTGGAACATGCCGAGCAAGCCGGTCGGCTCCGCGACGGCCGGCACGCTGGGCGGTTCGGCGAAGCGGAGATTGACGACCTCCACCTGGTCGCCGCGCTTCTGGTCGAAGCCGATCGCCGAGCGAACCAGGGCGGCGATGCGGTCGAGCTGCTCCTTGCTGCGCTCCTGGTAGACCATCTCGCCCTTGTCGTTCTTGGCGTAGCTGCCGTCGACCAGCACTGCCACCGAGATGCGGTTGACGCGTCCGGCCTCCGTTACCTCGGTCTTGGTAGTGCGGGAGATCTCGTAATTGTTGGTTTCCTCGCTCTTCTTGCTCTGCTCGCGCGCGGCTGACGTGCCGTCGTTGCGCTGCTGGCCGGGCAACTCGTTGTTGACGGTGACCTGGCCGTTATTCTCCGCGGTGGCGGAGGACTCCTCGCGGGTCTGGCTCGAGCGCAGCACGCGGCCTTCGGGATCGAAGCGATCGGAGGTCTGCGTCACCTTGTTGTAGTCGAAATCGGCCGACAGCTGGACTCGGGCCCGGCCCTGGCCGACCACGGACGAGACGATGTCCTCGACCTGCTTGCGCATCCGCTTCTCGAAAGCGTTGCGGCGGTCGTCGCCGACCGCGTTGTCGGCTTCGCTGGTGGCGCCGTCGGCCAGCAGCTGGCCGGCCTCGTCGACGATCGAGACCCGCTGCGGCTTCAGGCCGTTGACGGCAGAGGCCACCACATGGCGAATGGCGCGAATCTGCTGCGGCTCCAGCGTGCCTCGTACCCGCACCACAATGGAGGCGGACGGCTCCGGCGTTTCGCGCGAGAACAGGGGCCGCTCGGGCAGCACCAGATGAACGCGGGCGGCCTGGATGCGGTCGATGGCGCGGATGGTGCGGGCGAGTTCGCCCTCCAGCGCACGCATGTGATTGATATTCTGGACGAAGCTGGTGGTGCCGAGCGCGTCCGACTTGTCGAAGATCTCGTAACCGACGCCGCCGCCCTTGGGCAGGTTGCTCTCGGCGAGCTTCATGCGCAGCCGCGTCACCCTGTCCTTGGGCACCATGATCACGGCGCCCTCGTTGCGCAGCTCGAAGGGGATGGCCTGGCGTTCGAGATCCTTGATGATGGCGGAGGAGTCTTCGGCCGAGAGGTCGGTAAACAGGGTGGTCATCTGCGGCATCGTCACGCGCATGATGACAAAGGCAAAGAAGGCGATCAGGGAGGCGGTGACCGCCACCATCGCCGCCAACCGCGCCGCGCCTAGGCCTCTCAGGAAAGCGACGAGACTTTGCACCAATGCCCCCAGGGATTCGGCCAGACCGGCCGAGGTGGGCAATTATTGCCTAGGGGATGGTTTCCAACTGGTTAACGAGGGTTAACGGCGGGCAAGGAAATCCGACAATGAGAAAAACCGGCTTCGCGAAGCGGAGCCGGTTTTCATCAAATGCCCGCTATGGAAGAGCTTATTGGCGATACTGCTGGATGCGCGTGGTGCGCAGACCCGCAAGGCCATGCTGGTCGATCGAGAATTGCCAGGAGAGGAACTCATCGACGGTCAGCGTGTAGCGGCTGCAGGCCTCCTCAAGGGAAAGCAGGCCGCCACGAACGGCAGCGACAACTTCCGCCTTGCGGCGAATGACCCACCGTTTGGTGCCGGGTGCGGGCAGATCCGCGATGGTCAACGGGCTGCCGTCAGGCCCGATGACGTATTTGACCCTCGGGCGATGGGGTTCTGTCATGGCGTACTCACAAACTCTCAACCACTGAACTCACAATGTGAAAACTACGCCGGCCCGCTTAAAATTTGCCTAAGCCCAGAGCTGCAATGCGAATCTCCTTGTAAAAGCCGAAAGCCCGCCTGCCGAATCAACGGCTTGCGGGCTGAATTGGTTAATTTGAGTTAAGAAGTTCTAACCGAAGGTTAAGAAGTTCAGCTCGAGCTTGAGCCGGGGCGGACCACGCGCTTGATCTGGTCGGTGGTGTAGCTCTGGCCGCCGATCGAGAGCAGCGGCGGGGAGGCGGTGAGATCCACCGAATCGACCACGCCCTGGACTTCGCTGGGAATCGCTACGGTGTTGCCGGAGGAGTCCTTGCCGCTGGCGTTGAGCGTGTAGCTGCCCGCCGGCCACTGCGTGCCGTCATTGCCCTTGCCATCCCAGGCGAACGTCTGATTGCCCTGCTGGACCGCATAGTGACCGGAGAACACCGTTTGGCCGGCCGAATTGGTGATGGTGATGGTTGCGGTGGTGTCCTTTGGCGCCTTCAGCGTCCAGGTCGCCGCGTTGGTGCCGTCGAACGACGCCTTGCTGCCGTCCACCACTGCGGTGTAGCCGACATAGGCCAGGGCCGCGGTCGATTGCGCGGTTTTCTCGAGATTGACCAGCGTGGCGAGCTGGTCGTTCTGCCTCAACTGCTGCTCGACGCTGGCGAATTGCACGAGCTGCTGGGTGAACTGGTTGGTGTCGAGTGGGTCGAGCGGATTCTGGTTCTGCAGCTGGGTGGTCAGCAGCGTCAGAAAGGTCTGGAAATTGTTGGCGATGGTCGTGTTCGACGAGGTGTTGCTGGTCGAATTCGTGGCGGTTTGGGTGGCCGTCACCGGCGCTGCCATGGTCGCATCGACTGCCATTGCTGTCTCCTTGAACTCTAAACTCTGATATCCACGCCGCCGCTGCTCCCGAGCATGCGGCCGTAGCTGCTGGCTGCCGCTGCCGGGAATGTCTCGTCTTCGGTGATGATGAGGCGTTGGGCGTTGGGATTGGACTGGTTGCCGTTCTGGCCGGATGTCGACTGGTCGCGCAGGCTGAACTGCAGTCCGCTATCGCCGGTCGACAGGCCGGCGTCGTTGAGCGCGCGCTGCAATTGCGGCGCGTCCTGGCGCAGCATCGACAGCGTCTCCGGCTTTTCGACGGTGAGATGCGAGACGACCTGGCCCTGGCGGTCGACATCGATGCGCACATCGATGCGGCCGAGTTCGGCGGGGTCGAGCCGGATCTCGAAGCGGCTCTTGCCGCTTTGGACCGATGCCGCAATCTCCATGGCAAGCCCGCTGAGCGGCACGGCGGCCGACGGCGCGGCCGCGGTGACGGTGAACGAAGGCTGCACCTGTGGCGCGGTCGCCTGGAGCTGCGTCTGGAACACGGCCGTGGCCGGAATGCCATTGGCCTGCACGCTGGCCTGGTTTGACGGCAGATCCGTGCCCGCCGCATTGCTGAGGTGGGCTGTAGATGCCGTCTGCGCTCCTGCGGGCTCGGTCTTCACGGCCTCCGTGTGGACATTCTTGACGGTCGGCTTGGCGGCTACGGATTGTTCTGTGCCGGCGGTGACGGCCGGGGTGGGCGTCGGCGTGGTGGTGGTTGGTGCGTCGGTCGAAGACGCCTTGATGTCGATATCGCCCGATCCCGTCGTCGCCTTGGCGCCGGCGCTGACGCCGGAAACTGGCTTTTGCGACGCCTCGGTCTTCGGTGCCGCCGGAATTCCAGTCGAGGCTGTGCTCAACTCGGCATCGGCGGTCGTTGCCGGATCGCCTCCAACCACGGCTTGTCTTGAATCGGAAGACGTCTGGTCGGTAGCCGCTTGCGTCACCGCCTTTGCGTCGGACGCTCCGGTCTTGACGGTGGCATCGGTCGCGGCGGGCGTCGCGACGGTGGTGTCCGTCACGTCGCTCGCCGCCGTGCCGCCGGCAGTTGCGGCAGCCGTAACGGCCAGCGGTCCGCTGCTCGCCGCCGCGGCGACGATGGCGGTCACCGGCGGCGCGATCTCCGGCGCATCAGTTGCGACGACGGGGACAACGATCGCTGTGGCGACCGCATCTGCGGTCGAGATATTTGCCGGATCGGTAGCGGCTGAGGTGTCCTTGGAATCGGTTGCTTCCGTATCGTCGGACGGCTTGCTGGCGGATTTCGCCTTGTCGCTGTTGTCGTCGGCGGATTTCGAGTTGGCGGGCTTGGTCGCGCCAGGTTCGGCAGGCTTGTCGGTACTGGCCCGGTCAGCGGGTGCCGCATCGGCGTCATCGCGCACATCGCCGCGTTCGGGATTGTCGGCCGTGATGTCGCGTGACTTGTCGGTGGCGGTGGTATCGTCGCGGCGCGCCGCCACGGGCCGCCTGTCGGAAGTCGGCGGTTGCGGTGCGGGCGAAGCATCCTGCGCTCGGTCACTATTGTTGGCGGCGGCCGCAATGTTGCTGTCCACGAGAGCGGCAAAGCCATCATTGCCTGGCGAAGAGTCGGCCTTGGCCCGCGGCGGAGGGGCCTGGAAAGTGCTGGAGGCGATATCGGGCGTGACGCTGACCACGGGACGGCCTTTCGGGATGGAACCGCCTCATAATCAGCAAGGACCGGGCCAGCCGACGTGCCGGATAAAAATATATATATTTCAGTCAGTTAGTTGAATCGCGAGGGCGCTTCGACAGGGTGGAAACGGTCGCCTTTTCTGCCCGGCGGCAAGATTTGCCGCCGGATCAGCGGCGGCCCGCGTGATTGCTTCACGCCATCTCGACCTATATTAGAGAGTGCGTGCCGGACGAACCGGCAAAGCCACTCGTTTTTTTCAAGCCGCGGCGTCCGAGGCCATCCCGGCCCGAACCGCCCATTCCGTCGCCCAGGTGCGCCCTGTTGCGACCGCATCGATCAACCGGAGCCATGCGTAACAGTCTTGATCTCGACGGCCGTCCTGAAGAGACCCGTGTCGTGGTCGCCATGTCCGGTGGCGTCGACTCGTCGGTGACGGCTGCGCTGTTGAAGTCGCAGGGCTATGACGTCGTTGGCATCACGCTGCAGCTTTACGATCATGGCGCCGCCACCCATCGCAAGGGCGCCTGCTGCGCCGGGCGCGACATCCATGATGCGCGCAATGTCGCAGCCTCCATCGGCATTCCGCATTACGTGCTGGACTACGAGAGCCGTTTCCGCGAGTCCGTGATCGATAGTTTCGCCGAGAGCTACGCGCATGGCGAAACGCCGGTGCCGTGCATCGAGTGCAACCGCACCGTCAAGTTCCGCGACCTGCTCGAGACGGCGCGCGATCTCGGTGCGGTCGCGCTCGCCACTGGCCATTACGTGGCCTCGCGCCGCCTGCCCGATGGTTCACGCGCGCTCCATTGTGCGGCCGACGGCGATCGCGACCAGAGCTATTTCCTGTTCGCAACCACGCGAGAGCAGCTCGATTTCCTGCGCTTTCCGCTCGGCGACATGACCAAGCCCGAGGTGCGCGAGCTGGCACGCCGCTTCAGCCTCGAGGTCGCCGACAAGCAGGACAGCCAGGACATCTGCTTCGTGCCGACCGGCCGCTACACCGACCTGATCGGACGGCTGCGGCCGAATGCGATGGAGCCCGGCGATATCGTCGATCTCGCTGGCCGCGTGCTCGGACGTCATCAGGGCATTGCGCAGTTCACCGTTGGCCAGCGCAAGGGCCTCGGCATCGCTTCCGGCAGTCCGCTTTACGTGGTGCGGCTCGATGCGGAGCATCGTCGCGTCGTGGTGGGACCGCGCGAGGCGTTGCGCATGGATCGCATCGTGCTGCGCGACGTCAACTGGATCGGCGACGGCGCGCTCGACCGCATGATCGGCGCCGGCATCGAGATGTTCGTCCGCGTGCGTTCAACGAGGCCGCCGCAGCCGGCACTGCTGCGCGCCGGCAAGGATGGCTACGAGGTCGAACTGGTCGCGGGCGAGGAGGGCGTTTCGCCCGGCCAGGCCTGCGTGTTCTACGATGCGCCTTCTGGACAGGCGCGCGTGCTCGGCGGTGGATTCATCCGCAACGCTTCGGTGAAGATGGCAGAGCGCGAAACTGCGCCGCTCGAGGCCATGCGCAGCTGACGCGCATGATCGGTTTTCGAACAAGATGATGCGCCAACAATAGGGTTCAGGGCAGGGGATGGGGGATATCAATCTCACCGGCGTCACCAAAGCGTATGACCGCTGGGCGCCGATCTACGATCTCGTATTCGGGAAGGTGTTCGATGAGGGGCGCCGCTCCACCATTGCGGAGGCCGACCGCATCGGCGGTCGCGTGCTCGACGTCGGCGTCGGCACCGGGCTATCACTGTCGGACTATTCGCGCAGCACGAAGCTGTGCGGGGTCGACATTTCCGAAGGCATGTTGCGCAAGGCCAAGCAGCGCGTGCGCGAGTTCGGTCTGACCAATGTCGAGACGCTGGCGGTGATGGACGCCAAGCATCTCGCCTTCAAGGACGCCTCGTTCGACGCGGTGGTGGCGCAATACGTCATCACGGCGGTGCCGGATCCGGAAGCAACGCTCGACGATTTCGTCCGCGTGCTGAAGCCCGGCGGCGAGATGATCCTCGTCAATCACATTGGCGCGGAGAGCGGTCCGCGCCGCCTCTTCGAACTCGCTTTTGCGCCGCTGGCGCGCCGCCTCGGCTGGCGTCCGGAATTCCCGTGGCAGCGGCTGGTCAAGTGGGCTGCAAAGCATGGCGGCGTGACGCTGGCCGAGCGCCGGCCGATGCCGCCGATGGGGCATTTTTCGCTGATCCGTTACCGCAAGACGTGATCTCCGTCCGAGGGAACATCGGCCGCGCAAGGCCGTTTGGTCCCCATGCCCAAAAAAAGCGTGCTGCTCATATCGTCAATTCTGATCGGGTCTGGTTCCGCGCTCGCGCAGGCGCCGCCTTCGCCGTCAACTCCCTCGCAACAGACGGTGCCGCCGACGAAGGGCCGAACCCAGGACTGCGCGCCGACGGCACCGGGTGCCGGCTCTTTGCCCCACACCATCGCGCCCGAAGGACAGACTTCCGGCCGCAGTCGCGAGCCTCTCACCGACAAGCTCGCGAAGTCGGACGGCGTGCTGTGCCCGCCCGCGGGCGTCGATCCCGAAATGCGCGCGCCGACGCCGGATGCCGGCAAGACCCCCGTGATTCCGCCTCCCGGCAGCCCCGGCGGCGACCCCTCGGTGCGTCCGAAATAAGCCCAAGTTGCAGATAGTTGGGAGGGGAGGCGGCTTTGCTTGACAGGCCAGTACCCCGCTCCTTATATGCCGCGCGTTCGAAAAGGCACGCGGCCCATTGCGCCCGTAGCCGAACGCCGTGGCGGGGTAGCTCAGCTGGTTAGAGCACGGGAATCATAATCCTGGGGTCGGGGGTTCAAGTCCCTCCCCCGCTACCAATTCTGCAATTGTTCAGCCCGAAGACATACGTAACAAGGTCGTGCCTGGGACATGGGTGGCATCCTTGTGTCAGCAGTCTCGCCTGGTCGCTCCATCCGAAATGGCCGCCGTCGCTGCGCAGCAACTACAGCTGCGACGAGATCTGATGAATCCTCATCGCACTATGCCTTTCGGAAAGCCGCCCCACACTTTTCCGGATCATGTTCTAGCCCTGCAATTGACGTGAGAAATCGCAGGTGTTCATTGCAAGCTCTGCGACGCTTGCGGTGAAGGCGGTGGGCCGGTCGTTGCGATACAAGGCAGCGTAGGGAATGTCGGGAAGTTCGGGACTGGTCGGAATGATCCTGAGTTTTCCCTCGCTGACGAGCGGCCTGAAGCACTGGAGCGGCAGATAGGTTACGCCGAGGCCGGCGACTGCCAGGCCGAGCAAGGCGATGAGGCTGTCACTGGAGAACAGTCGCGGCGGCGTGACGCCCTCCGACTTCAGCCAGTTGCTTACCCAGAGGCCGGAACCCGATCGGCTGCCCTGGATGAGGATGGTGTGCTCGGCCAATTCTGCAACGGAAAGCCGTCGTCGCTGGCGGACGAGTTTTGGACTCCCCATCCATACGTTTCGATTGGTGGCGAGCGGCACTGCCGTGACGTGGCGGTCGGAAAATGATTCCGGAATAATGATGAGATCGAGCCTGTCTTCCTGGAGCCGGTCGTAGAGGTCCCGGCTCATGTCGACTTCCGTCTCGATGGTGATTTTCGGGTAGCGCGCGCGAAGAGCGGCGACGAGGCGGGGTAGCCAGGTCAGGGCGGTGAGCTCGGTTATTCCGAGCCGAAGCCGCCGCACCGGTATTTCGGGGCCGTCCTTCAGACGCACCACGCGCTGCTGCAAGGCGAGCATTTCCTGTGCCAGCGCCAGAAGCTGTTCGCCCTTTTCGGTCAGGCGCGCGCTGCGTCGGCTGCGATCGAACAGCGCGACGCCGGCAACGCCTTCGAGCTCCTGGATGCGCTTCGAGATTGCCGACTGGGTGGTGTTCAGCTTGCTGGCAGCGCGCTCGAACGTTCCAAGCCGCGCGATCCAGTACAGGGCCTCGACTTGCTTCAGGCTGAACATGCGACACTGCTCCAACTCATTCCGAAAGGGAATGAAATTTTAGTCGATAATATCGCTTTCCTGTTTCCTATAAAGCGATACCTTTCCTGGCCAAGCGTCGGGTCGCAACACCCTTCGCATCTCCAGGAGGTCTCGAGATGCATCTGACTGCTGAAGAAACGGGGATGCTGAACGGCGACAAGGGGCCGGCGGTCAAGAAGGCCATGGAAATCCTGGTGGCCCTCGGCGAAAGTTTCGGGGCGGAGCGGCTCATTCCCGTCAACAATGTGCACATGGCAGGTTCCTCGGTGCTGGTCGCCGAGGAGGCCGGCACCAGGTTTGTCGAGGACGTGCGCAAGCAGGGCGGCAACTTCGTCACTCGCGTGACGACGAATCCGACCGCCGTCGACCCAACGCAATGGGAAGCCATCGGCATCCCTGAATCAGACAATCTCTTGCAGATCCGTCTCACCGACGCCTATGCGGGAATGGGCGCAAACACCTGCAACACCTGTATCCCGTACCTGGTCGGAAACAGCCCGCGCTTTGGCGAGCATATGGCGTGGGGGGAATCTTCTGCCGTTGTCTACGCCAACTCCGTTTGTGGTGCGCGAACCAATCGCGAGGGAGGGCCCAGCGGCCTCGCCACCGCCCTGACTGGCCGCACCCCGGAATACGGCTTTCATCTGAAGCAGAACCGCTATGGGAAATTCCTCGTCAAGGTCGAGGTGCCGCTCAAAGACATGACCGATTACGGAACGCTCGGCTACTTTGCAGGACGGATCGCCGGGCAGGACACACCGGTCTTTACGGGGATTCCTGCGACCCCGACTTTGGAGGAATTGAAGGCGCTGAGTGCCGCCCTCGCGTCTTCGGGCGCGGTGAGCATGTTTCATGCCGTAGGCGTAACGCCGGAGGCGCCCACGCTGGAGGAGGCCTTTGGCGGAAACGAGCCCCAGAAGACTCTCATCTTCGGGCCTGCCGAGAAGGAGCAGGCAGAGGCGGCCCTCAACAAGGAACCATCCGATCATGTCGACTGGATCCTCATAGGCTGTCCCAATGCCTCCGTGCAGGAGATCCGCGAAGTCGCCGATGCCTTGCACGGCAAGAAAATCCACGACGCCGTCTCCCTCTGGGTCACGACGGCGGGCGCCATGTACGCCATGGCCGAGCGCATGGGTTATATCCGAACGATCGAGGAGGCCGGCGGGACGGTTGTCCGGGAGACCTGCCCGTTCCTGGCCCGCAGCCGCGTCATCGCGCCGAAAAAAGGATACAAGACCCTGACAACCAACTCGGCGAAGATGGCATTCTATGCGCCGGGTCAATTCGGCCTACCGGCTCACTATGGAAACCTCGATCGAGTCATGAAGGCCGCCATCAGCGGTGTCTGGAGCTGAAGCCATGGCGGCGGAAAAACTCGTTCTCAAGGGCCGCAAGATCGTCAAGGGCAAGGCGAGCGGCGAGGCGATCGTCACCAAGGAGGCGATCAGCTTCAATGGCGGCGTCGACAACATGACCGGAATCGTCACCGAGCCCGGCCATGAATTGGAGGGAAAGAACATTACCGGCAAGGTCCTGGTGTTTCTCACCGGCAAGGGCTCGACCGGAGGTTCGTACAAGATCTACGACATGGTATCGCGCGGCACGGCGCCGGTTGCCTTTGTTCAGGCCACTCCGGAAGGGGTGACCACGATCGGCGCGATCATCGGAGAAATTCCGGTGGTGGCTGGTTTGGATCAGGATCCGACGATCGCCATTTGCAACGGGGATTTCGTGGAAGTGGATGCCGATGCCGGAACCGTGCAGGTAACCAGACGAAGTTCCCGATAGCGATCTCGTTTCCCATCGGGCCATCGTCCAGACCATAACCGCTAGGAGAGAACGTCATGAGCCAGGCAAGCGAATTTCACAACATCGAGAATCCGAGCGACGGGCTGTTCCGTGAACTCGGAGAAGGTCTCACCACCCGGATCTTTTCGGGTGAGCAGGCCATGCTTTCGATCGTCACGATCGCTCCCAACAGCGAGGGCACGCTGCACCATCATCCGGAAGAGCAGTGGGGCGTCCTGCTCGAAGGCTCGGCGATCCGCTTCCAGGGCGACGAGCAGATTCATGTCAAGAAGGGTGATTTCTGGCGTACGCCGGGCGGCGTGCCGCACACGATGCGGGCGGGTCCCGACGGCGCACGTGTACTCGACATCTTCAGCCCGCCGCGCCCGGAATACCGGAAGCCCGGCAAGGGCTTTGCAGGAAGCTGACTGCCGACCGGTCTCTCGCGGGCGGCAGCCGGGCTGCGATGATTTCAGGCGGCCTTGCTTGCTTCCTTCTCCCGCCAGGCGATCAGGCGACGAATTCCTTCCTCGAAGGAAATCTGCGCCTTCCATCCGATCATTTTTTCGATTTTCTCGACCGAGAAGTCCAGCTTGGTCGAGACGGCCGCGCGGATCTTGCCGGGGGGAGTCTTGTATTCGGGTTGCAGGTTTGTGCCGGTAACCTTCTGTACGATCTCGACCAGCCTGTTCAGCGTCGTTGCGGTGCCGGTTGCCACATTGAAGCTCTCGCGCGACACGTCGCTCTCCATGGCCATGAGGTTGGCACGAGCCACGTCGGCTACATGGATATAGTCATGAACTTCCCGGCCGTCGTCCGGAATGATCGGCCGCTCGCCGCGCTTGAGGCGATCATAGGTATCGATAATGTAGACCGAGTTGACGGCACGGAGGTGCTGCCGCTCGCCATACACTGACGAGTAGCGCAGCGATATCGATTTCACGCCGTGGCGATCGTGATAGAGCTTGCCGAAGCTCTCCCCCATGATCTTGGATGCCGCATAGAGCGCCGCGCCCGGTTGCAGCTTGTTCCATGTCCAGGGCGTGGATTCGTCGATGAGGTCGGCGCTGGGCTCGCCATAGACGGCGATTGACGAGGAAAAAACCACCTTCTCGACCTTGCGGTATCGGCAGGCGTCGAAGACGTTGAGCATGCCCTGAACATTGACGGCGACGCCGAGGTGCGGATTTTGGCTGAGCGGAAGAGTGAGAAACCCGGCGGCCGCGAACACGCCGTCGACGCCTTCAAGGCAGTCAAAAAGCTCGTTGGTCCGCAGGATGTCGCCGCGCACCGGCTTCACGCGCTTGTCCGCAACGAGGTCGCCGATGCTCTCCGGCGTTCCCAGTGAATAGTTGTCGAACAGGATCACTTCACGCGCGCCAGCGGCAAGAAGCTGCTCGGTGATATGCGAGCCGATCTGGCTTGCGCCACCGGTAATCAGAAATTTGCCGTCCTTGATCTTCATCTTGCGTCCTTCTTGGATGTGATCCCGATTTTGCCATGTGAGATGAGCAGGCTTCGCTATCCTTGCGCCGCTCACCCCAGAAGTCAGAGCATGATGTGGATCGACTTCTCTTCCGTGTAGGAATAGAGCTCTTCGATCCCGCGCTCGCGGCCGACACCGCTGTTCTTGTAGCCGCCATAAGGCATCGCGCGCACATGGGCGTTGACGCCGTTGATCCAGACGTAACCGGATTGCAGGCGCTGCGCCGTGCGCATCGCCGTCGTGACGTCATTGGTCCAGACCGCAGCCGTCAGGCCGTATTCGACCGAGTTGGCCAAATTGACGGCTTCATCGGCGTCCGACCAGCGCATGACGGAAAGGACAGGTCCGAAAATCTCCTCGCGGGCAACCCGCATGTTCGGTTTGACCTCGGCGAATACCGTCGGCTCGAGCCAGTAGCCCTTTTCGAAGATCGGGCCTTGCGGCCGCTTGCCGCCGGCCAGCAGACGGGCGCCTTCCGCGTTGGCGCTGTCGACATGGGACTGCACCCTGCCGAGATGACCGGCCGAGTTGATGGCGCCCATTTGCGTGGCCGAATCGAAGGGATTGCCGACCTTGATGCTGGCGACCTTGGCTACGACCTGCTCCAGGACCTTGTCATAGATCGACTCATGCACCAGCAGCCGGCTGGTTGAGCCGCATGATTGACCTTGCCAGCTGAAGTTCATGCCGGCGACGGCCGCGGCAGCGACCTTGTCAATGTTGGCGTCGGGAAACACGATGAAGGGGTTCTTGCCGCCGAGTTCGAGCGAGACGTGTTTCACGGCGACTTCGGCGGCCGATCGCTGGATGGCCATTCCGGTACGGGCGGAGCCCACAAAGGACAGTCGCTTGACGCGCGGATGGCGTACGAGGGCGTTGCCGACATCCGCATTGCCCGACAAGATGGTGAGCACGCCCGGCGGCAGGATCTCGCTTGCGATCTCGGCAAGGAGCGATGCCGACAACGGGCTCTGCTCCGACGGCTTCAGTACGACGGCATTTCCCGCCATCAGCGGAGAAGCCATGCCGACGATGGCGAAATTGATCGGATGGTTGAAGGCGAGGATTCGGCCGACCACGCCATAGGGCTCGCGGATTGTGAAATGCAGGTTGTCCGGCGTCGCCGGAATGCTGGTTCCCTTCAGTTCGTAACCGAGGCCGGCGAAATATCGAAGCCGTTCGACGCCGCCGGATATGTCGTTGCGCATCGGCGTGATCGGATTGCCGGTGTCCGCCACCTCGACCTGGAGGAGCTCGTCGGCGCGCTTCATGATCGCATCGCCGAGCTGCATCAGGTATTCCGAACGCTTGGCTACCGACAGGGCAGCCCATTTGGTCTGGGCGTCCTCGGCCAGTTCGACGGCGCGACCGACGTCGTCGGCAGTGCCGAGCGGAACCTTGCCGATATAGTCTTCATTGGCGGGGTTGAGACAGTCGATCCAGCCGCCACCCAAGCTCTCGACAAGCTTGCCGCCGATGAGCATTCGACCCGAGATCGGATTGTCGCTGAGCGCCTTTGCCGCGTCGACGTTTACCTTGGGAGCATTCATGTTCGTCCAATCCTCAAATGATCGTCGATAGTACCGGGAGCTACTTTCCTTGCTGGGATTTCAGGCCGGCCTTGGCGACCAGTCCGCCCCATTTCGCATCTTCGGCCCGCATGAATTCGCCGAACTCCTCCGGAGTGCCGTCCGCCACGTCTGCGCCGAGGACAGAAATGCGTTCGATGACTTCGGATACTCTCAGCGCTTGTCTGATGTGATCGTTCAGCAGCTTGATCCGATCCGTCGGCGTACCTGCTTTTACGACGATGCCGTTCCATCCGATCACGTCGAAATCCTGCAGGCCGGGAACTCCCGATTCGGCCACGGTCGGAACGTCGGGAAGGTTTTTCGCGCGCGTCCTGCTGCTGATGGCGAGGCCCCGAAGGGCACGCGCTTCGATCTGAGGAGCAGCCGAGATGACGTCGGTAAACGTTGTCTCGACATTTCCGGCGATCACCGCGGTCAGGGCATGGGCCGTCCCGGTGTAGGGGACATGCACGGCGTCGATGCCGGCCCGAAGCTTGAGCAACTCGAATCCCATGTGAAACGAACTGCCGAATCCGCTCGACGAATATCGAATTCCCGTGGGATTGGTCTTTGCGTAGGAAATCAACTCGGCAGTCGAATGAACCGGAATGTCGTTGTTGACGACAAGCAGATTCGGGTAAGTCGTCGTCCTTGAAACCGGCACGAAGTCTGTCAGCGGATTTAGCGTCATGTTGGCGTAGAGGTGGGCATTGACGGTCATCAGACCGATATGGCCCATCATCAGCGTGTAGCCGTCGGCCGGTGCCGACAGCGCATAGGTAGCGCCGATATTGCCGTTCGCCCCCGGCTTGTTCTCGATGATGATCGTCTGCTGAAGCGATTTCTGCATCCTTTCGGCGATCAGCCGCGAGACGATGTCGGCGGCCCCGCCGGGGCCGGTGGGTACGACGATACGAATAGGGCGATCGGGATAGTTTTCAGCACCGGCTTTCGACGAAAGGCACGTCAATGCCACGACGAGCAGGACGTAGTGCAGCCGCATCGAGGGTCTCCAGCCCACTTGATTGTTCTTGCATTGGCTGACATCGCATCAAGTCGAATGGATGCCAGCTTTCGACGCCGTGCGATCGAGGTGATGGCGAAAAGCTATCGGCGCAGCGTCCGGCGATCAACCACCTAAGATTCTATAGAGGTATACGATATCGGTATGCTCTGAATTGCCGCCGATGGCGGCCCGCGAAGCGGTTGGGTTCGCTAGGCCTGGAATCGATACTGGAATGATAAAATGTTCTGCCATGCCGGTTGCAGGGGCTGATAAGACAGGCCGAACAAATGTAATTTTGCGGCTGTAGAGCGAAGTGCCGGCTGGTCTGGCTTCGATCGCGCGACCCGGAGGCGATGTGTACGGCCATATCTACTACAACATCACGCGACCGGCCCCGGAACTGCTCGCGGCATTCGACGGCGTCTCGACCTCGGCCCTGTCGGACGCGATGGGCCGCCATGGGGCGCTGAGTTCGGCGATCCGCCCGATGTATGAAGGCATCCAGATGGTGGGATCGGCGCTGACGGTGCTCTGCTTTCCGGGCGACAACATCATGACGCACAAGGCACTGCAGATGGTCGAGCCGGGCGACGTTCTGGTGATCGACGACGGCGATTACGACACCGGATGCTTCGGACACAAGAGTGCGCTCAATGCCCGATCGCGTGGGGGGGTGGGTGTGGTCGCGAGCGGCTCCGTGCGCGATGTCGCGATGTTGCGTCAGGATCGTTTCCCGACATTCGCGCGCGGTGTCTCGCCGCGTGCGCCTCAGAAGAACACGCCAGGCTCGATAAATGTCCCGGTACAAATCGGCGGTATCGTCATTTGTCCCGGCGACATCATCGTTGGTGACGACGACGGTGTGGTGGCGGTCCCGCTCGGCATGGCCGGCGAAATCCTTGCCAAAGCAAAATTCAGGGTTCGCAAGGAACAGGAATCCGCCGATGTGACGCTTGGCGAGCTGCCGCTCGATCCGACCGGCGCGAGCCTCCAGTTGGACAGTCTCCTTGAAGGCAAGGTCGTCGAGCACCGGGAGGCGGTATCCTGGAGGCCGGCGTCCCGTATGGGCGGCTAGAGACCTCGAGCGGCCTTCACCGACAAACACATCATTGCGCGCGTCGCTTGTGTGCGATGCACAATTGTGTGCCGGGGAAGGGTTGCCTGCCGGCTGGGCAACCCTGGCTTGACGCACAAGGACTATTACCATTTTGTGGGATTGTGGCAGAATGTCATCGCACTTGAGCATGCTGGGGAGCTGCGATGAAACTCCAACAACTTCGTTACGTCCTTGAGATTACTCGTTGTGGCAATCATCTTTCCGCCGCGGCGGAGGCTTTGAACACCTCGCAACCCGGGGTCAGTCGCCAGATTCAGCTGCTGGAAGCCGAACTTGGCTTCGAAATCTTTCTGCGAACACGAAACAGAATCATCGGCCTCACCGCGCTGGGCGGTCATGTCGTCGACATTGCGCGCCGCGTTGTCGACGATGTCAGCGCCCTTCGCTCGCTGAAGGACGAGGCTTTGGCCGGCGATCGCGGCACGCTGACGATCGGTACGACCCACACCCAGGCCCGCTATGTCCTTCCGCGCGTCATTGCCGAATTCATGCGCCTCTATCCGGATGTCGAGCTTGTTCTGAAGGAAGGGGATCCTGAAGAAGTTTCTCAATTGGTCGACGCCGGGGAAGCAGATCTCGCGATTGCCACCGAGACAAGCCGGGACTTTCCGCATTTGGTAAGGCTGCCATGCTTTGAAATCGCGCGCAGCGTTGTGGCCAAGGCAGATCATCCGATAATGAAGCTCAAGAAGCTTACCTTGGCGAATATCGCCAATTATCCCATCATCATCTATGGCGCGCGTCATAGTGGCCGGCAGAAGGTCATGGATGCGTTCCGCAGGGCCGACATCAAGCCCAAGATCAGCCTCAGCGCGGTGGATGCGGATATCTGCAAGACCTATGTGGAGCTTGGCATCGGCATCGCCATCCTTGCGGATATCGCGGTAGATCCGGCGCGCGACACCGGCATTCGCGCACGCAGTGCCAGCGATCTGTTCGAAAGCAGCATGGTCTATGTCACGCTGCGGTCCGCATCCTACATCCGCCCCTATGTCGTCGACTTTCTGAGGATATTGGCGCCGTCTCTGACAGCGCCTGCCATCCGGGACGCGGTGAGGGCCGCGCGCAAGCGCAATGTCGAGCACGCGTAGGGCACTATGTCGGCGGCTACATACCAGTATCTCATATAAAGCTTTTATCGGGTTGCCGCTTTTCGATAGTTTTTCCCAAATGGGAGCCAAAGAGGTGCGCCGCAGTCAGCCGATTGAACTGGCGGTGATTTCCCACATGTGGATGCTGTAAACCCGGAGCGGATGCGCGATGACAGTGGCTGGCGGCGAGACGACCGAGACCTACGATGTGATCGTCGTGGGTGGAGGAAACGCAGCGCTGTGCGCCGCCCTGACGGCGCGAGAGGAAGGGGCGAATGTCCTGCTCCTGGAATGTGCGCCGGAGGAGGAGCGCGGCGGCAACAGTTCCTTCACCGAAGGTCTGATGCGGTTTGTCTATAACGGGTCGGAGGACATCAGGGCCCTTTCGCCCGACTTGACGCCGGACGAACTCGCGAGCGACTTCGGCGCCTATACCGAAGAAAAATTCTTCGACGACATGGCGCGCGTCACCCAGAATCGCACCGATCCGGATCTTTGCGAGATCCTGGTCAAGCAAAGCAACGCGACCATGCACTGGATGCGGCGGCAAGGTGTGCGCTTTCTGCCGCAATTCGGACGGCAGGCCTTCAAGGTCGACGGCAAGTTCACCTTCTGGGGCGGCGCGACCCTGGCGGCCGTCGGTGGCGGACGCGGACTGGTGGATCAACTCTACCGCGCTGCCGAAAAGGCCGGCGTGACCATTCGCTATCAGGCCTGGGTGCGCGATCTCATTCATACCGACGCGGGCGTCACCGGTGTTGTTGTCAAGATAGGGCAGCATGTGCGCAGGATCGCCGCCAGGAGCGTGGTGCTGGCCTGCGGCGGTTTCGAAGCAAGTGCGGCCTGGCGCGCCCGTCATCTCGGGCCCGGCTGGGACCTGGCAAAAGTGCGGGGCAGCAAATTCAATTGCGGAGACGGTCTCGACATGGCGATGCGGATCGGCGCGCAAACGGCTGGCCATTGGTCGGGATGCCATGCGGTGGGTTGGGAGCGCTACGCCGACGATTTCGGTAGTTTCGAGACGATGGATGACTATGAGCGCGACAATTATCCGTTCTCGATCATGGTCAACAGCGACGGCAAGCGCTTTCTCGATGAGGGCGCCGATATCAGAAATTACACCTACGCGAAATATGGCCGGATCATCCTGCAACAACCCAATCAGTTTGCGTGGCAGATTTTTGATTCATCGGTCACGCACCTGCTGCGGCCGGAATATCGCGCGCGCCGCGTGACAAAGGTTGTGGCAAATTCCCTCGAGGAACTCGCTGACAAGCTCGATGACGTCAATCGCGACGCGCTTATCGCGACGATCAAGGCCTACAACGCCTCGATTAGCCGCGATGTCAAATTCAACCCCAACGTCAAGGACGGTCGGCGCACGGTGGGGCTGGAGATTCCGAAGTCGAACTGGGCGGTGGCGATCGAGACCCCGCCGTTCGAAGCCTATGCGGTGACGTGCGGGATCACATTTACGTTCGGCGGACTCAAGGTCAGCACCGATGCCCAGGTGATCGATACGCAGCACCGCGCGATTCCCGGCCTCTATACGGCCGGCGAAATGCTCGGCGGCCTGTTCTACTTCAACTATCCCGGCGCGACGGGCCTGACGAGCGGCGCGGTATTCGGACGTATAGCAGGGCGCAATGCGGCGAGAGCAGCGATCGGTGCCGCCAAGGCGGCGAACGTGGCCTGATGTGAGCGCCTCACTATACCGACGGCCGCATAGCAGTATCCCAACTTGGACTTATGCGGATGCTGCGATGCCCGATATTGTTGCCATATCAGAATACTAATGGAGAGGTAGCGTGAAGTTCGCGGTACGGCTGACCCTTGTTCTTCCGGTCCGGTGTTGGTGATCGCGGGCTGATAGTGCCCGTCGTCCAACAAGGTTTAACAAAATGAACGGACGATCGATGAACTCAGGGGTGGATCTGCTTGCGTTTGCTCACGCATTGCGATTGAGCGAATTGCCGGCGGATGTGGTGGATCAGGCCAAGGCTTGTCTGCGCGACGCCCTTGGATGCGGGATCTTCGGTTCCGGTCAGGCATGGTCGCAAATTCTCTGCGAGGAAATGCTGGCGGAGAGATCGGCCGGCAACTCCACGGTTATCGGACAAAGCCAGTTGCTTTCGGCGCCCGCGGCCGCGCTCTGCAACGGGACGGCGATCCACGGCTTCGAGCTCGACGACCTGATCGCGGAGTCGATCACGCACCCGGCGGGCTGCGTCGTTCCTGCCGCTATTGCCGCTGCCGAATCCGTCGATGCGTCGGGCGAGCGCCTGCTCGAGGCGATCGTTGCGGGCTACGAAGTCATGCACCGCGTCGGACTTGCGTTGGGTGTCGAGCCCGCCAAAAAGGGATTCCATACGACAAGCCTGGTTGCGCCGGTCGCCTGCGCGGTTGCCGCAGCGAAGGTTATGGGACTGCCCCGCGATCAACTGATTTCCGCCGTCGGGCTTGCGTGTTCGGCGGCATCCGGCATCAAGAGTTTCGCCGCCGGTCATGGTGGCGGCATGGTGAAGCGGCTGCACCTCGGGCGTTCGGCGGAAGCAGGTGTTCGCATGGCGCAGCTGGCCAGCCGCGGGTTCCTCGGTCCTCCATTCGGCATCGACAGCCGTTTTGGTTTGCTGGAAGTGTTCGGCGGAGCAGGCGCACAGCCCGAGCGATTGAGCCGCGAACTCGGCGAGGCCTGGGCGCTGCGCGATGTCTGGTTCAAGGTCTATCCCATTTGCGGCTGGATACAGTCTGTCGTTCAGCTCATCGGGGCACTGCGCGGTGAACGGCCTCTCGCATCCGATGCCGTTGAGACCGTGGAGGTCGGCGTCAGCCGCTATGCGGCGCAGAACAATGGAGAGCCGGCGCCGGTCGATACGATGGGTGCCCAATACAGCATTCCCTACTGCGTAGCCGCCGCCTTGCGGGGCGATGCGCGCGACCCCGCATGGTTCCGGAACGACAGGGTCGACGATCCGGAAACCCGCAAACTCGCTGCGAAGGTGGTGATCGTGATCGATCCCGCGGTCGAGGCGGTATATCCTGCGAAATTCGGCGCGCGCGTGAAGCTGACGCGCCGCGACGGTTCTGTAGCAGAGCGAACCGTTCTCGAATGCCACGGAACCCCGTCCGATCCATGCAGCGATCGGGAATTGGTCGACAAGTTTCACTTGCTGGCCGGCAGCCGCCTGCCGCCCGCGGCCGCATCCGAACTTGCGCATCGCATAGACGGGGTGCGGGAGCTGCCGGTGCGTGCGCTGACGAAGCCTCTTCGTATAGGCCCCGACGTTCCACACTCCGGCAGGAGAGCGGCTGGTTCGTGACGATGGAAGGCGGGCGGAAAAGAATCGATATCGGGTAGGACCGTTGATGACCTCTGTCCTTAAGGATTTATGCGAGCGCGAGATCGACCTCGGAGCCGGGGGCAGGAGCCGTTTCTACTCGCTGCCAGCGCTCGAGCAGGCCGGCTTCGGCAAAATTTCCAGATTGCCTGTCTCGCTTCGCATCGTGCTCGAATCCATGGCCAGGAACTGCGACGGGCGTCAGATCGCAGAGCGCCAGGTTCGTGAGCTCGCAGGCTGGCAGCGGCAGGCAAATCGTACGGGCGAGATTCCCTTCAAGGTCGGCCGGATCGTCCTGAACTGTGCCGCCGGCATCCCCTTGCTGGGAGATCTGACGGCGATCCGGGGTGCCGTCAGCAAGTTGGGGTATCCCGCCAGCCGCGTCGGCCCGACCGTTCCGGTCGACATGGTGCTCGATCACACCTTGACGGTCGATTTTCATGGCACGCCGGAAGCGTTGGCACGCAACATGGAGCTTGAGATCAGCCGCAACGCGGAACGCTTCAGCTTCGTCAAATGGGCGATGCAGGCCTATGAAGGAATCCGGCTCTTTCCACCCGGCAGTGGAATCCTGCATCAGGTCAATCTCGAATATCTGGCGCCCGGAATCCTGCACAAGGACGATCTGTGTTTCCCGGATACGCTCGTTGGGACGGACTCTCATACCGGCATGATCGCGGGGCTTGGTGTCGTTGGATGGGGTGTCGGAGGCATCGAGGCGGAAAGTGCGATGCTGGGCCTGCCGATCCATTTTCTCACGCCCGATGTCGTCGGCGTCAACATCACAGGTGCGTTGAGGCCGGGCGTCACGGGAACCGATCTGGTTCTGCACGTCACCAATCTCCTGCGTCGCACGAAGGTCGTCGGAAAGTTCGTGGAATTTTTCGGCGCCGGCGTTCGCAATCTGACGCTTCCGGATCGCGCCACGCTGTCCAATATGTCGCCGGAATACGGCGCGACCATCGGCTTCTTTCCGGTCGACGAGCAGACAATCCGCTATTTGCGTCAGACCGGGCGCAGCGCACAGCAGGTCGAGGCGGTCGAGGCATATTTCCGCGCCCAACATTGCTTTGGTGCGCCGGAGTTGGGCGCGATCGACTACTCGACCGTGATCGACCTCGACCTCGCCTCGGTTGAACCGGCCGTCGCAGGGCCGAAGCGCCCGCAGGATCTGGTTCCGCTCTCCAAATTGGGTTCGCGATTTAGCGATACGCTGAAGCTTCCTGCAAGCGAGGGGGGCTATAATATCGCGCAGAAGCCGGCTCCTGCGGGCGCAGCCTCCGACACGCACCGGGTCCAGCATGGCGACGTCGTGATCGCCGCGATTGCTTCCTGCACGAATACGTCAAATCCGGGCGTCATGGTGATGGCCGGGCTTGTTGCAAAGAAGGCAGTCGAGCGGGGCCTGGCCACGAGGCCCTGGGTCAAGACCTCCTTCACGCCCGGTTCGCGCGTGGTCAGCAGGTATCTCGCGGGAGCGGGCCTGCAGGGCTACCTCGATGCCCTCGGCTTCAATGTGGCCGGTTACAGTTGCGCTACATGCGTCGGCGCATCGGGGCCGATCGACGCCGATCTCGAGAAATCGATCGTTGAAAATGACGTCGTTGCCTGTGCGGTGCTATCCGGCAATCGGAATTTCGAGTCGCGCATTCATCCGGCTGTGCGGGCCGCCTTCCTTGCCAGCCCGCCATTGGTCGTGGCTTTCGCGATCAAGGGATCCGTCAATGTGGATGTCGACAGCGAGCCGCTCGGTATCGGCAAGAACGGCGAGGCGGTATTCCTGCGGGACATCTGGCCCGGTCCTGAGGAGGTCGAGGCGGCTTTGTCGGTGGCCTCGCGCCCGGAGTTCTATCGCGATGTTTATGGCGACGATATTGCGGCGCGCGATCCGCTGTGGCGGGGGATTCCGCAGGCAACCGGCGAACTCTATCCGTGGGACGATACGTCGAACTATATCAAGGAGCCGCCATTCCTCGGCAAGGAACTGACGCGCACGGTGTTGCAGAACATCTCGGGTGCGCGAGCCCTTGCCATTCTCGGCAATTCCGTAACCACGGACCACATCAGCCCGATCGGAAGCATCAAGGGAACGTCACCGGCCGGCCTTTATCTGCGCGGACAGGGCGTCGCCCAGCCCGACTTCAACAATTACGGCGCGCGCAGAATGAATCACGAGGTCATGATCCGCGGTGCGTTTTCGAACCTGCAATTGAAAAATTTCATGGTCCCCAATGTCGAGGGGGGCATCACCACGCACCAGCCCGATGGCGCACGCCTGAGCATCTATGACGCGGCCATGCTCTACAAATCCGAGAACGTTCCATTGATCGTCATTGCCGGCGAGGAGTATGGGACGGGCAGCGCAAGGGACTGGGCGGCCAAGGCGCCTCGCCTGCTTGGCGTTCGCGCCGTGCTCGCCGTGAGCTTTGAGCGCATTCACCGCAGCAACCTGGTCGGAATGGGCGTTCTGCCGTGCCAGTTTGCGCCCGGCATGAATGCGGCGGCCTACGGTCTGGATGGAACGGAAACGTTCGATCTCGTTGGGCTGGATGAAACCATCAAGCCGGGCGCGACCGTGACCCTGATCGTGAACCGCCGCAACGGCATGGTGGAAGAGATCCCTATGACATTGCGCCTGGATACGCAGGTCGAAGTGGATTACGTCCGGCGCGGCGGAATCATGCCTTATGTCCTCGACGAATTGACCAAGGGGATGCCTGCTCGCGCAGCGTAGCGGCCTCTGAAGGCCAATCCTATTGTGCCTTCAACCCGTCAAACGCCGAGCAATTCGTGCAGCACCGGCATTTTTTCATTAAGTTGGCTGGCGGCGAAGGATGTGACGATCTTGCCGTGCTCCATCACGTAGAAGCGGTCCGCCAGCGGGGCCGCGAAGCGGAAATTCTGCTCGACCATGACCACGGTGTAGCCCCTTGCCTTCAGCAGGGTGATGAGCTGCGCAAGCGACTGTACGATGACCGGTGCCAGTCCCTCGGATATTTCGTCGAGGAGCAGCAGGCGAGCGCCGGCTCGCAGGATGCGGGCCACAGCCAGCATTTGCTGCTCTCCGCCGGACAGCCGGTTTCCCTGGCTCGATCGGCGATCCCTGAGATTTGGGAACAGCCCATAAATTTCGCCGAGCGACATGCCCTGTCCGGAAGGAGCGATGACTGGTGGCAGCAGCAGGTTTTCCTCCGCCGAGAGGGATGAAAAAATCCCGCGCTCTTCCGGGCAGTAACCCACGCCGAGATGCGCGATCTGGAAGGTTCGCATATCGATCGTTTCATGGCCGTCGACCTTGACCGAGCCCTTGCGCGTGTCCGTCAGCCCGAGAATGGCGCGCAAGGTCGTCGTGCGCCCCGCGCCGTTGCGGCCGAGCAGGGTCACGACTTCTCCCTGATTTACGTTGAGGTCGACGCCATGCAGGATGTGCGACTCGCCGTACCAGGCCTGCAGACCGGCGACTTCCAGTGCTGGCGTGCTCATGCGGATGCCGAACTTCCCATATAGGCCTCCACCACCTGCGGATTCCTCGACACCTCTTCGTAGGTTCCTTCGGAAAGCACCGAACCACGCTGCAGCACGGTGATGCGATCGCAAATGCCGGCCACGAGATTCATGTTGTGCTCGACCAGAAGGGTCGTCCTGCCCTGCGAAACCTTCTTGATCAGCGCCGTGACCTTGTCGACGTCCTCGTGCCCCATGCCGGAAGTGGGCTCGTCGAGCAGCATGAGCTCCGGATTGCGCGCCAGTGTCACGGCGATCTCCAGTGCGCGTTTACGGCCGTAAGGCAAATCAACCGTCATCTGATCGGCGAAGGCGGAAAGGCCCACCTGATCGAGCAGTTCCACCGCCCGGTCGTTGAGACGCGACAGAGCCTTGCCGCTCTGCCAGAAATAGAACGAGTTGCCCAGCTCGTACTGCAAGCCGATGCGGACGTTCTCCAGCAAGGTCATGTGAGGGAACACCGCGGAGATCTGGAACGAGCGGACAATTCCCTGGCGGGCGACCTGCGCCGGCGTCAATCCGGTAATGTCGCGTCCGTTGTAGAGGATCTGACCTGCCGTCGGGGTCAGAAACTTGGTGAGCAAGTTGAAGCAGGTCGTCTTGCCGGCGCCGTTCGGCCCGATGAGCGCATGGATAGAGCCGCGTTCGACATTGAAATTGACATGGTCGACGGCCGTGAAGCCCTTGAAGTCCTTGGTCAGGCCGATGGCTTGCAGAATGAAGTCAGCCATGCTGCGCATCCGTAGCCCGCTTTCGGCCGACCGTCAGCGCCAACAGTTCTCCAACGATACCTTGCCGGAAGGTCAGGACGCAGATCATGAAGATCGCGCCTGTGACCATGGTGATGGATCCGCCGATGGCTCCGAACCACTCGATGCCGGTGACCGAAGCCAGGAAATTGCCGATTTCGCCCAGCTTGTTTTCCAGCGAGATGATGACGATCGCGCCGATGACGGGTCCGACAAAGGTTCCCATGCCACCGATCAAGGTCATCAGGATGACCAGCCCCGACATGCCCCAATGCACGTCGGTTAGCGTGGCAAAGCCGAGAACGATCGACTTCGTCGCTCCCGCCAGCCCGGCTAGGGCCGTCGAGAAAACGAACGCCAGCAGCTTGTATCGCTGGATCTCGAAGCCAAGCGAGAGGGTGCGCGCTTCATTCTCCTTGATGGCCTTCAACACCTGACCATAGGGGGAATGCACGACCCGCACGATGAAGGCAAAGCCGGCCACCGCGATGGCAAGCACGACGTAATAGAGCAGAATATCATTGGAGAGATCGAAAGTGCCGAACAGCTTGCCGCGCGGAATAGCCTGTAATCCGTCCTCTCCGCCGGTGAAGGGCGCCTGCAGATAGAAGAAATAGAGCATCTGCGCCAGCGCAAGCGTAATCATCGAAAAGTAGACGCCCTGTCGACGGATGGCGAGCGTCCCCACGATGAAGCCAAGGATGGCTCCGCTCAGCGTCCCCGCGATCAATCCAAGCTCCATCGGCAGGCCGAGCTTCGTCAGGGCGTAGCCGCAGGCGTAGGCGCCGCCGCCGAAGAAGGTCGCATGACCGAACGAGACGAGGCCGGCGAAGCCGATCAGGAGATTGAACGCGCAGGCAAACAATGCGTAGCAAAGCACTTTCATGACAAATACGGGGTACGCCACCGCCGGCGCGACGACGAATGCGATCAGGAGGAGGGCCCAGCCGACTCTGTTGTTCATGATCGAATGCCGCGGTTCATCGTTCTTTGCCGAAAAGCCCCGCCGGACGTATCAACAGAACGATCGCCATGATGATGAAGACGACCGTGGCAGACGCTTCCGGGTAGAAAATGCTCGTTGCGCCTTCTATCAGGCCAAGTCCGAGGCCGGTGACGATCGATCCCAGGATCGAGCTCAGCCCTCCTATCACGACCACGGCAAACACCACGATGATCAGGTTTGCGCCCATCAAGGGCGATACCTGCACCATCGGCGCGGCCAGCACTCCGGCGAAGGCGGCCAGCGCCACGCCAAAGCCGTAGGTCAGGGTAACCAGGCGCGGCACATTGACGCCGAAGGCTTCGACCAGTTTCGGGTTTTCGGTGCCTGCCCGGAGATAGGCGCCGAGCTTGGTGCGCTCGATGACGAACCAGGTCGAAAAGCACACGATGGTCGATACCAGCACGACCCAGGCGCGGTAGTTGGGTAATATCATGAAGCCGATGTCGGTCGAGCCGGAGAGTGCCGGTGGGGCCGAGTACGACTTGCCGGATACGCCATAGAAGGAACGGAAGAGTCCTTCGAGGAGCTGCGACAGCCCGATCATCAGCAGCAATCCGTAGAGGTGATCCAGCTTGTAGAGGCGGCGCAGCATCGTCCGCTCGATCACTATTCCAAATGCCCCGATCACGAGCGGCGCCAGCCCCAGCATGAGCCAGTAGTTGAGCCCGAAATAGTTCAATCCCATCCAGGCGGCGAACGCTCCCATCATGTAGAGCGCTCCATGAGAGAGGTTGATGACGTTGAGCAGGCCGAAAATGATCGCAAGCCCGAGCGAGAGCATGGCGTAGAAGGAGCCATTGACGAGCCCCAGCAGGAGCTGGGCCGTGATTATCTGGTGCGGTACGCCGAAAAATTCCATGAACCGGCCGGAGAGGCCACGCATGCCGTGGTCTTGAATGAAAGGAACTGGCGCGCCCTGGGCGCGCCAGCGTGATCGCGGGAGATCGCTTCTATTTCCAGAGAGCGCACTTGGTTTCGGCCTTCGTGGTGTAGGCCTCTTCGCCGGGAATGCGCTTGACGGTCTTGTAGTAGTCCCACGGATACTTCGATTCTTCAGGGGTCTTCACCTGGCGAAGGAACATGTCGTAGACCATGCGTCCGTCCGGCCGGATGACTCCATTCTTGGTATACATGTCGCTGATCTTCGCCGTCTTCAGCTGTGCCATGACCTTGTCGCCGTCGTCGGTACCGATGGCCTTGACCGCCTTCAGGTAGGTCGTCACGGCGGAATAGTCGGCTGCCTGCATGGCGCTCGGCATCTTCTTCATTTTCTCGAAGTAGCGCTTGGCCCAGGCGCGCGAGTCGTCGTCCTGATCCCAATACCAGCCGTCGGTAAGATACATGCCCTTCGTCAGATTGAGGCCGAGCGCATTCACTTCGGTGATATGGATGAGGATCGCAGCCAGATTCATCGTCTTGGTGAGGCCAAATTCGTTGGCCGACTTGATGGCATTGATCAGATCGTCGCCGCTGGTGGCCAGACCCAGGATCTTGGCTTTCGTCGCCTGTACCTGAAGAAGCAGCGGCGCGAAGTTGACGGCTGCACCAACCGGGTGCTTGACGCTGCCCAGGACGTTGCCGCCCTTGGCCTTGACGAATTCGGCGGTGTCCTTTTCGAGCGCGTGACCGAAGGCGAAGTCGGCGGTGAGAAAGGCCCAGTCCTTGCCGCCGGAATCGACGATCGCGCCACCCGTGCCGCGGGCGACTGATACGGTGTCGTAGGCATAATGCACGGTGTAGGGCGTGCATTCTTCATTGGTCAGGCGCGCGGTCGCGGCAGTGATTGCAATCAGGGGCTTCTTCTTTTCGGCCGCGAGCTTTGCCAGCGCCAGCGCGGCGCCGGAGTTGGCGCCAATGACCAGCATATCGAGACCTTGCTGATCGAACCATTCGCGTGCCTTGCTCGAGGCGATATCCACCTTGTTCAGATGATCGGCAAAGACGAATTCAACCTTCTTCCCGTTGATGTCGCCGAAATCCTGCACGGCCATCTTGATCGCTTCGACGCCGCCCTGTCCGTCGTTGTCGGAGTAGATTCCGGAGATGTCGGTGAGAAATCCGACGCGGACGACATCGCCCGAGATTTGCGCGTCAGCGGAAGCGGAGGTGAACAGCGCGCCGCAGGCCGAAACGATGCAAGCGAGGCCTCGAAGCGAGAGCTTCATTTTTGGATTCCTCCATAACCATTTTTTATCAGAGCGGATGATGGCGATAGTCACCCACGCTCATATTCGAGGCAAACGGAAAGAGCATTCATCATGCCAAAAGTTTGATATACTTGTATATCAGATTGATATGTCGGCGATCGTGACATCGAACGATTTGATCTCGCGCGTGACTCAGAAAGAAACACGCAGAAGCCGACGGGGCATGCAGACGGGGCGACGTGAACCGAAGCCTCTGCCGAATTTTTGTTGGGTGATAGAGGTTAGGTTCATGACGACGGGTCAACGCCCGGTTGACCGACGTTCGGACGGATGATCCTCATGAGCATGTCCGTCCCTGCAAGCATACGTTAGGCATATACTGCCTTCAGCAAATGATATTGGCGTGAGAAGCCGTTCCGCCGTTAGCTGAAATAGATACTAAGCAAGCAAGTGATGGGGAGGGACGTATGCACCGCGTTGTGCAATTGGCGGGTGTGGCGGTCGCGGGCATGCTTGCGACCTGGTGTTGTCCCGCTTCGGCCCAGAACGCGGCGCCCATCAAGCTCGGTTTGAGCGCTGCCCTTACCGGGCCCTTCAATGAATTCGGCGAAGGTATACGGCGGGGGGCCGAGATCGCGATCGAGGAGTGGAATGCCTCCGGCGGTGTATTGAACCGCAAGGTCGAGCTTGCGGAGGTTCTGGACGACCAGTTGGTACCTGACAGGGCCGTCCAGAATATGCGCCGGATACTCGACAATCCGGAGATCGTCGCCATGATCGCGCCGGGACCGAGCGGGCCGACTCTGGCCGTGGTGGGCATGGTCGTCGCAGATGGTCGGCCGCTCTGCAATTCGCAGGCGCAGACGCCAACCATCGTTCATCCCGATGGACCCGACAAGCCGCCCTATCCCAACGTGTTTTCGGTGGCGATGAGCATTGCGTCCGAGGCCGAAAAGCTGGGCAGGGTCGTCACCGCCAGTTTCAGCAAGATCGGAATCATCAGCGAAAGCACCAGCTACGGCAAGCTCGGGGCCGAGCTCATCAAACAGAGCGTTCTTCGCATCAAGCCGAATGCAACCGTCTCGGCGGAAAGCTACAACCAGAAGACACAGGACATGACCGCCCAGCTTGTTCGGCTGCAACGTGACGGCGTGGAAGTGATCGTCTTCGTCGGTTTGGGAGCGGATGCGGCCGTTCTCCGGAAGACGATGACGCGCCTCGATATCGGGCTGCCGCTCTATGGGTCGTCCGGGCTCGTTACCCTCCCGTTCATGGAGGGCGTTGGCGATCTGGCGGTCGGCGCGCGTGCGACAAATGCGACCACGTTTGGCCAGAAGCCGTTCGCCGCCAGGACGCAGGCATTTCTCGACCGCTATCGGAAGCGGTTCGGTACCGACCGATGGTATGGTGCCGATCCCGAAAATCCGCTGATTTCCATGGCGCCGCTGGTAACGGGCGCCTATGACTGCGTCAACGTCCTGCTGGACGGGATCAAGCGAGCCGGCTCAACGGAGCCAAAGGCCGTGGTCAAGGCGATCGAGCAAACGAAGAATCTTCCAGGGCTGCTCGTGCCCTCGATCAGCTTCTCTCCTCAGAATCACTCTGCCTTCAGTCCCGAAGATCTCGCGGTCTACGAGATGAGAAAGCGCGGCGACAAGCTGGCTCTCGAAGTACTCAGCAGATAAGGCTGTGAACTTCTTTCTTACACTCGTCCTCACGGGGATAAGCGTTGGTTCGGTCTACGCTCTGATCGCGACGGGGCTCAATCTCACATTCTGGACGACGCGCACCCTGAATTTTGGGCAAGGCTCGATCATGATGCTTTGCTCTCTGGGCTTTGCGTTCCTTGTTGCAGGCAGTGTCAGCCTTGGCGTGGCATTTTGCCTCTGCCTCCTGATTGCCGGGGCGATCGGAATCGTGGTCGATCGATTGACGGTCCGTCCGGCCCTGAAGCGCGGCGGCGGGAGCATGGGGTGGGTGGTGTCGACGCTCGGGTTCGGCATCTTTCTGCAGGGACTCGCCGCAAAATTCTTCGGATCGCAAGCAGTCGCATTTCCCGAAATCCTGTTCTCGGTAAGAGACAGCATCCGGATCGGAGGGGTAGCGCTGTCTCTGCAATATCTGGTCGTGATCGTGGTTACGCTGGTGATCCTGCTCGGACTCGAATTGTTCTTGCGGCGCACGCAATGGGGCCATGCCGTGCGCGCCGTCTCGGAGGATGCAGAACTGGCGCGAGTCCAGGGGATTCCGGTCGATGCCATCGTGGGAATTTCCTTCGTTGCATCGAGCCTGCTTGCGGGCCTCGCCGGATTGCTGGCCGCCCAGATCGGCGGGACCGTCGATTCGTCGTTCGGGTTCGACCTCGTCCTACTCGGATTCGTGGCGGGCGTGCTCGGCGGCATGGGTAGTTCCGCGGGCGCTCTCGCCGGGGGGATCGGGCTTGGCATCATTACCAAGCTCGTGGGAGGCTACATTTCGACGGCTGCGGAGCACGGCATCGCATTCGCCTTGCTCATGCTCATTCTGGCACTGCTCCCGAACGGCTTCTTCGGGCGCAGCGAGGTTCGCAGGGCATGAGCAGCCGTCTGCAGTCCTTCGCTGTTGCCGCAGGCACGCTCGCGGTCGTAGCGCTGTTCGTCGCCCCGGGGTGGCTCAGACCTGGAACGGTCCAGCTCATCACCTTCATTCTTATTGCGATCATTCTCGCCCAGAGCATCAATATTCTGACCGGCCTCGCAGGCGAGATATCGCTGGGACACGCCGGCCTGTTCGGCGTGGGCGCCTATCTGTCCGGAGTGCTGGCGCGGGCGGGAACGCTCGACCCGTTGGTTGCCATCGTGGCTGGCTGCCTCGGCGCGGGTGTCGTCGGCTTCATCCTCTCCTATCCTGCCGGCAGGGTGCGGGAAGTCTACCTGGCGATGATGACGCTTGGATTCGGAATGGTGTTCTATGAGGTAATCCGCGAGTGGCAGGACGTCACTGGCGGTGTGATGGGTCTATCCGGCGTACCTTCCGTCGTTCTGAGGAGCCTCACCCTCGTCGGGTTCAAGGTCGACGCAGGCAACTATCTGCGCTTCGTACTTGTCGTCACGCTCTTGCTGCTTTTGATATTGCGTAACGTTTCGCAAAGCAGGCTTGGCCGATCGATGGTGGCGGTACAGGCCAACGCGATCGCGGCAGCCAGCATGGGAATTTCTCCCGCGGCCACGAAGCGGCTGGCGTATTGCATCAGCGGCGCGACTGCGGGGTTGGCCGGAGGGCTGTATGCCCATCTCGTCGGCTATCTCGGTCCCGACAGTTTCGGTCTTTCCCGGTCGGTCGAAGTGCTGGTGATCTCGATCGTCGGGGGATTGGGATCGATTGCGGGTCAGGTGCTTGGTGCGTTCGTGTTCACCATTCTTCCGGAGCGGCTTCAGGCATTCGCGGAATATCAATTCATCGTCTACGGCCTGATCCTTGCGTGCACGCTCGTCCTGATGCCGAAGGGAATTGCGGGTTTGCTGCTCCCGGCCCCGCGGTTCATCCGCGGCGGGTCGCGGCGTCGCGCGGCGGCAGCGGCAGGCGGAGCATCGAGCGGCGAGGCGCTGTGGCGACCCGAAGGGGCAGGAAGTCCCGCAGCCGCGGTGCGGGTCGAAGATGTGGTCGTGCGATTTGGCGGCCTCGTCGCCGTCGATCACGTCTCGCTGGAGATTCCGCCCGGCCGGATCACCGGCCTCGTCGGCCCCAATGGGTCGGGAAAGAGCACGCTCGTCAACGTCATCAGCGGTTTGTACCGCCGCACCTCGGGATCCGTCTACTTCGGTTCGCGCGCAATCGATGGCTTGCGCGACGTCGAGATCGCCCGCCTGGGTCTGATCCGCACATTCCAGGATCCCCGACTCGTTCCGACATTCACCGTGCGGGAAAATCTGCTGCTGGGGCGTGCGCGTCTGTGGAAGCATTCCGGGATGGCTGCTGCACTCGGCCTTCCGGCCGCAACGGACGAAGAGGCGGCGGCGCTTGGCGCGGCTTCGGCCGTTCTCAAGCAAACCGGACTGACCGAGGTCGCCGATCGTGCCGTGGAGACGCTTCCCTATGGAAGCATGCGGCTCGCAGAACTTGGCCGCGCCATCATGGCCTCCCCGGAAGTCCTTCTGCTCGATGAACCGGCGGCCGGCCTGTCCGAGCTCGAGATTGCGCGGCTGAGCGAGATCATCCGGTGGCTGGCGTCCGCCGGCGTGACGATCCTGTTGATCGATCATCACATGGATTTCATTGCCGGTCTGGTCGACCAAGTGTTCGTGCTCGACAGCGGCCGCATCATCTTCAGCGGCTGTGTCGAAGACATGCGGAAGGATCCAGGTGTCATCGCGGCCTATCTGGGTTCCGAGGGACTGGAACATGCTTGAAGCTTCCGACCTTCGGGCGAGCTATGGACCTGTGGAGGCGCTGCGGGGGGTATCGATCCGCGTGGAAGCGGGACATACGACGGCCATTCTCGGGGCGAACGGAGCCGGCAAGACGACCTTGCTGCGGGCGATCGCGGGTCTCGCCAATCTGAGAGCGGGCCGGATTCTGGTGGATGGAAAGGACGTGACGTCCATTCCGGCGCACCGGCGCAGATCGTTTGGCCTGGGTTATGCCATGGAAGGCCGGCGGATATTTCGCGAGATCAGCGTCGAGGACAATCTGAAGCTGGCCTGGTCCTTCGGTCCGCGCAAGCAGTCCTTTTCTCATGCGCTGGATATTGTCTACACCAACTTTCCGGTTCTCCGGGAAAAAGCCAAGCAGCCTGCGGGTCTCCTGAGCGGCGGGCAGCAGCAGATGGCCATTCTCTCTTCCGCAACCATCTCTCAGCCGCGATATCTGCTTCTCGACGAACCGTCACTCGGCCTGGCGCCGATCATCGTCGATCAGATTTACCGCTACATACGGGATTTCTCGGCCGAATTCGGCACGGCGGTCGTCCTCGCCGAACAGATGGCGGCTGTCGCGCTCAGGGTTTCCAGCACTGCCTACGTTCTCCGGCGCGGCACGATCGTTCTGGAAGGCGATAGTGCCAGTATCCTGAAAGGCGGCGTCGCCCAGTCTCTCTCATCTCAATATCTCTAGATCGGCTGTGGATGACGAAATATCCCGAATACGAACGCGTCCGGACGATCTGCATCGTTGGCTGCGGCACGATAGGTGCTTCGTGGTGCGCCTGGTTTCTGGCGCGGGGGTTCCATGTGAAGGCCTACGACGTCGAAGCGGGCCGGCATGAAGCCCTTACGAAATACGTCTCGCAGGCATGGATCGTGTTGCAGCAGATCGACGCCGGAATTGGGGAGGTTGCCGGCGCCCTCGCCAGGCTATCCTTTCACTCCGATCTGCACGAGGCGTTATCTGGCTCCGAATTCGTTCAGGAGAATCTCCCGGAAAAGCTGGAGCTCAAGCAGGAAGTTCTTCATCAGATAGACCAGTCTCTGCCGATCGACGTGGTCATTGCCTCGTCAACGTCCGGCATTCGCGCATCGCTCCTGCAAGCCCGAATGTCGGGGGCGAAACGACTGGTCGTAGGGCATCCCTTCAATCCACCGCATCTCATTCCCCTCGTGGAAGTGGTCGCCGGAGCGGCCACCGATGCAGAAGCTGCGGAATGGGCATTGGGCTTCTATCGATTTGTCGGCAAGATTCCCGTCCATGTGCGCAAAGAGGTGGACGGCCACCTCGCCACGCGCCTGCAGATGGCGCTCTGGCGTGAAGCCGTTCATCTGATCGAGAGCGGGGTGGCATCTGTAACGGACGTGGATGCGGCCGTGGTTCACGGCCTCGGCTTGCGATGGGCGGTGATAGGTCCGGCATTGTCGTTCCATCTTGCCGGAGGCCCTTCCGGCCTGGCGCAGCAATTGTCTCATTTCGGTCCGTCGATTCAGCGATGGTGGGACGATCTTGGTTCGCCCCGTCTCACCGGCCCCCTTGAAGAACAACTGGTGCGCGGCGTCGGGCAGGAGATCGGCAGCAGGTCGTTCGAGCAACTTGTTGCCGAACGCGATCGTGCGCTTCTGGAGGTCATCCGGCTCCGATATGCCGGGGCCGCTGATGGCAGCAATGTTCCAGGGAATACGCCGGCATGAGTGACGGGTGGCGACGTGCGCCGGTCGACCAACAGGCGATCAGCCAGAGAGGAATGAAGTCATGCGGAAAGTAATCATAACCTGCGCGCTCACCGGTGGTGGGGCCATGACGAAGAACAGCAAATACGTTCCCATCACGCCGCAGGACATCGCGCGGGAGGGCATTGCGGCGGCCAAGGCAGGTGCGGCCGTTCTTCATATTCACGTCCGCGACCCCAAGACCGGCGCCCCGGAGATGAGGCCCGACCTTTACCGGGAAGTCGTTCATCGGATTCGCGATTCCGGCGTGGAAGTCCTGATCAACCTGACGACGGGAATGGGGGCGACATACAATCCGCCGATCGAAGATCCTTCCAAGGCGGATATTCTGGTGCGGCCGCCGGCCGAACGCATTGCGCATGTTCTCGAGCTTCTTCCGGATATCTGTTCGCTCGACGTCGCGACGATGAATTTCGACGCGAACCCGATCGTGAATTCTCCCGATCACCTTCGCTACATGGCACGAGAGATTTACAAGGTGGGGGTCAAGCCAGAACTGGAAGTGTTCGATCTCGGGCAAGTCGGCCTCTCGCTGCATCTGCTCCAGCAGAACGACCTTCGACATCCGGCGTTCTTTCAGTTCTGCCTCGGAATTCGCGGGGGAGCTCCGGCGACGGCGGAAGCCCTGCTTGCTATGAAAGGCATGATTCCCCCTGGAGCGACCTGGTCGGCCTTCGCGATCTCGCGCGATCAATTTCCATTGGTTGCGCTATCGACCGTCATGGGAGGGCACGTGAGAGTAGGCCTCGAGGACAATCTCTTCATTGCTCCGGGAAAGCTCGCCGAAGGCAATGCGCCCTTGGTGGAGAAAGCGGTGCAGATCATTCAGGGTATCGGGGAAGAGGTGGCCAGCCCGGCGGACGCACGAAAGATCCTTGCCCTTTAGGCTGTCCATCGAACAGGATCGACGGAACGTCTCTCTTGATCGGGCCGGGAAGATAGCGCATGCGAAACCTGCGTCTGAAGGGGAGTGCCTTTTGCGCCGCGCTGTCGATGATTGCCTGGACATGCGCGATCGCGGCTCCTGAATACCCCGCTGAGACGGTGCGCATCATTTCCCCTTTCGAAGCCGGCGGCGGCAATGACTTGATTGCGCGAATCCTCGCCCGGAAATTCTCCGAGATCTACAAGAAGACTTTTGTGGTCGAGGATCGGCCGGGTGGCAGCGGCAACATCGCCATGGAGCATGTGGCCCGGTCGAAACCGGATGGGAGCACGCTTCTGGTGACGACGAACGCGCCGATCGTGATCAATCCGCACATGTTCAGGGACACCATAAGATTTGATCCGGAGAACAGTTTTGCTCCGGTAAGCCTGTTGGCGCGTCAACCTTTCGTGCTTGTTGTCAATCCGAAATTGCCGGTGAAGACGTTCGGTGAGCTGATCGACTATGCGCGGGCGCATCCCAACCTGCTGAACTTCGGCTCGTCGGGTGTTGGTGGTGGTGCTCATCTTGCTGTTGAGATGGTGAAGTCGCGCCTCGGTATCGAGATGACGCACGTTCCTTACAAGGGGATTGCCTCGGCATTGCGCGACCTGGTTGCCGGGGACATCGACTTCATGTTCGGTGCGATTCAGACGACGCAGCCATTTGTTCAGAGCGGCCAGCTCCGCATCCTGGCGGTGTCAAGCCGGGAGCGGAACCGCTCTGTTCCGGACGTACCGGCGGTTGCCGAATATCCAGGTCTCGAGGGATTCGAGGCGGACCTATGGTACGGACTGCTTGCGCCGGCCGGCACCGACCCTGCGATCGTCGCAAGCCTGGGGCGGGCTGTCGCCCAGGCATTGGAGGACCCGGACGTGCGCGCCCGGTTCGAGCCCTTTGGCGTCGTTCTGGTCGGCAGTTCGCCGGCCGAATTCGCCGCGACGATCAAGGGCGAAATCTTCGTCTACGGCGAAGCGCTCAGGGCGGTGGGCCTCGTGCGGAGATGATCGCCGTCGCAACGGTGCGGCAGTCCGCTATGCCTTGGCCGGCATACCAGTATCTCATCTTGCACTTTGATGGCGGGGCTATTCGGCCAATAGGATCGAGGAAAGGATTTCCGATCATGTCGGCGTTCGATCAGGAAACGTGAGCTCATTGGGAGGATAGCCATGGGTTTGAAGACGCGACCGCTGGCTCCCGCCATCGGAAGAGAGGTCATCGACCTCGATCTGTCCAAGCCGCTTGATGACGCGACCTTTGAGGAAATCAAGGGCCTCTTTAACGACAGCGGGATTTTGCTGTTCCGCAATCAGAATCTTACAGAAGAGCAGCATATTGCATTGAGCCGGCGCTTCGGCCCGTTGCAGAGCCATGTGCTCAAGGATTACCTGAAGTCCAGCCATCCTGAGATTCTCGTCGTCTCGAATATCCTTGACGACAAGGGCCGGCCGATCGGTATCGGCGACGCGGGCCAGCTCTGGCATTCGGACACGTCCTATCTGGCCGAGCCCTGTCATTGCTCTCTGCTTTATGCCCGGGAGATTCCGGCGCCCGACGGGGAGCGCAGCTATGGCGATACGGCCTTCGCAACCCTGGTCGGTCCTTTCGAGGCCCTGTCGCCCGACATGAAAAACAAGATCGCGAACAAGCGCGCGGTTCATTCCTATGAAGCCTATTATATCCGCAGGCAGACGGAAGGCTCGAAGCGTCCCTCCCTGACAAAGCAACAGAAGGACGAGACGCCCGACGTCGTTCACCCGCTCGTGCGTCCGCATCCGATCACCGGCCGTAACACCCTCTTCGTCAATGAGAGCTACACGGTGCGGATTCTGGACATGAAGGAGGCGGAGAGCGATGCGCTGCTCAGCGAGCTCATTGCCTTCGGTATCGACGACCGCTTTGTCTATCGCCACAAGTGGCGCAAGGGCGACCTGATCTTGTGGGACAACTGGTCAACCCAGCACCTGGCCATTGGCGATTATGCGCTACCGCAACGCCGTCTGCTGCACCGCACGACTGTATTGGCGCATTAGGGCAGATTCGCTTCGCATCGGGCAAGCGCCGGTTGTTTGAGAGGAGGCGGCCGTGGACGGATCCGGTCTGACCGGCAAAGTGGCCATTGTGACGGGCGCCGGACGAGGTATGGGGCGTGCCGTCGCATACGACCTCGCACGGCATGGAGCGCGTGTCACCTGCCTGGACCTCAACGAATCCGGTGCAGTAGAGACAGCAGAAAACATCAGGAAAGATGGCGGCGCGGCGGAGGCTGCGCGCCTCGATGTTTCCGACGTCCAGGCCGTCCGGCGCACGTTTCGCGCACTTGCTTCGCCGCCCGACATTGTCGTCTGCGCGGCGGGGGTCTTGCGGGTGAAGGCCTTTCTTGACCACGAGGAGGAGGACTGGGACATCCTGTCCGGCGTCAACCTGAAGGGCACGTTTTTCAGCGTTCAGGAAGCGGCGCGCGCGATGCTGCCGCGGCGCCAGGGTGTCATCGTCACCTTCGCATCCACGTCGGCGTTTGTATCCTCGCGCATTCCGGAGATCGCCTATGACGTGACGAAGGGAGGAATCCGGCAGTTGACTGTGTCGGCGGCCGTCGAGCTTGCTCCGTTTGGCATCCGCGTCAACGCGGTTGCTCCCGGAACCATCCTTACCGACTTCAACCGGTCCTCCCTCGACAGCGAGGACAAGATCCAGGCGGTTGCCGATCGACTGCCGCTCGGTCGCGTCGGCGGTCCGAACGATGTCGTCGGTGCGGTGACCTTCCTGTGTTCCCCCGGTGCAAGCTACATCACGGGCCACACGCTGGTTGTAGATGGAGGCCGGCTTGCTCGCGCCGGATGAGCGCGAAGGTCGCGTCTGCCTGCCGGGATCGATGACAAAGAAAAAAGACAACGCTCGGGGTAAATGCATGTTCGGCTTCAGGGTTGCTCTCGTATTCCTGTCGATTATCGCGGCGATAGCGCCGGCTTCGCAGGCACATGCGCAGGCATGGCCCAGTCGACCGGTGCGCATCGTGGTTCCCTGGGCGGCCGGCGGCATTACGGACGTTCTCGCCCGTCTGCTTGCGCCGAAGCTGGCCGACAAGTTCGGCCAGCCGTTCGTCATCGAGAACAAGCCCGGGGCCGCCGGCAATATCGGCGCGGCATATGTCGCCGCGGCGTCGCCGGATGGTCATACGCTGCTGGTTACCAACCCCGGGGCCTTTGCGGTCAATCAGTTCCTCTATCGGCACCTCAGCTACACTCCGGAAGACATCGTCGGTATTTGCCTGCTTGCCGACTTTCCAAACGCGATGCTGGTCAACAAGGACTTGCCGTTTCGTTCGGTGAAGGACGTCATTGCCTATGCCAGGGAGCATCCTGGCGAACTGAATGGAGGCTCGTCCGGCAGCGGGTCTTCCGGGCATTTGTCGCTGGAGATGTTCAAGAAGATTGCCGGCGTGGGAATTACCAACGTCTTCTACAGTGGCGCGGCTGCATCGCGGGTGGACCTTTCCGCAGGACGCATTCAACTCGTGATCGACAACGTCCCGAGCTATCTCAGCGAAATCGGCTCGGGCGGAGTTCGCATGCTTGCGGTCGGCACCAGGGAGCGCTTGCCGAACTATCCCGATGTCCCCACCATGGACGAGGCCGGAGTGACCGGCTACCAGTCGACGGTCTGGTATGCGCTGGCTGCGCCGAAGGGAACCCCGCGCGAAATCATCGATGCCTTGAACAAGGCGGTGAACGACGCCCTCAAACAGGAGGACGTCCGGAAGATGCTCGCCCTGCAAAGCGGCATTGCCATGGGCGGGACGCCTGCGGACGCGGATCGGTTCTTCAAGGACGAAGCCCAGCGATGGGGTGGTATCATCGCAGCGGCAGGAATCACGCCGGTCAATTAGTCCTGCTGCGTCATAAGCGCTGAGTTCCCCATCCCGAGGGCGCGCAGAGCGCGCAGCATCGAAGGATGCGCGCCGTCTGTGGCCTCATGGTTCGAGACGCCCTTCGGGCTCTTCACCACGAGGGGCTTGAGACGAAGTATAATTCGGGCGTGGTCCGGAAAAGCGTGAAGCGGCTTTCCGAAGAGTTGAGAGCCGTTCAGCCGCGAAGCGAGATGAGTTGCTCGTGATAGGCGGCGGGATTGATCTGCACGTCGACCACGACGGGGCCTTTGGCGGAGAAGGCGCTCGCAAGCGCGGGCTTGAGCTGCTCGGGTCGTTCCACTCTCAATCCCATGCATCCAAAGCCTTCTGCGACCTTGGAGAAATCGGTTGGCGAGAAGTCTACGCCGGCATTCGGCAGCTGGCGCCGACGCTGTCGGGCACCGATCAGTGTCAGGGTTTCGTCGTTGAAGACGATGAGCACCAGGTTGCATTGATACTGGGCGGCGGTGCCGAGTTCGCCGGCGCACATCATCAGGCCACCGTCGCCGGTGAAGCCGATCACCGGCCGCTCCGGTTCGGCCAGCGATGAGGCGATCGCCGCCGGCAGCGCGAATCCCATGGTGGCATCCCCGCGCGAGATCAGGGTTTGGCGCGGCTCGGTCGAATTCCAGAAATGCAGCACCGGTATCATGTGCGCGCCGGCGTCCAGCGTGATACGGGAGTTCGCCGGTGCCGCCTCCATGGCGGCGTCGACCAGCATCGGCGGAGAAATCGGTCCGCCATCCCCGACGCGCGCGCGGGCCTTGATCGCGCGTTTGGCGTTCGTGCAGAAGTCCGCGGGCCATTTCGAGTTGACTTTGAGCTTCAGCAGCGCGGCTCCGAGTTCGGCCAGCGGACCCACGGCCACCGCGTCGGCGCTGATGATGTTGCGGTCGAAGGGATTGGCGGTGATCTCGATTGTCGGCACGGAATAGCGCCACTTGTGCGGCGGTATCTCCACCGCATCGAAGCCATAGAGAATGATCAGGTCTGCCTGCTTCAGCCAGGGCTCTTCGGCGACGCCGCCGATGTAGTAGCCGATCATGCGATCGTCGTCGTCAGGAACAACGCCCTTGGCCTTGTAGGTGACGACGAGGGGAACGTTCCACTCCGACACAAGTTTGCGCAGCATCGCTGCTGCCGCGGTCTCGCAGGCCTGCAGACCTGCGACGATCAGCGGCCGCTCGGCCTTGTCCAGAAGCTCCTGCATCTTCGACGGCAGGCCGACCGCGGTCTCGGGCGAGGGCGGCTGGCTGGCCTGCACCAATTCCGAGGTCTCTGCGCGAATGCTTTCGCCGCGCAGTTCAAGGTAGACAGCACCCTGAGGCGCCGTCAGCGCGACTTCGGCAAGCTTGTCGAGGCGTCGACCCGCATCTGCGCCGCCGAGATAGTCATGCGCCTTGACGAGCGGCCGCACCATGGCTTCCTGGTCGAAGCGCTGGTGCGAGACGTGGTCGTTGCTGCGCTCATGGGCATCGGCTAGCACCATCAGCGGTGCGCGGTCGAGCGCGGCGTAAGCCACGCCGTTCATGGCATTAGCGATACCCGGGCCGCGCGACGTCATGACGACGCCTGGCGTCCCCGTCAGTTCTCCCGTCGTTGCGGCCATGATGCCCGCTGCGGTTTCGCTTCGGGTGAGTATGAAATCAATTCCGTGATCGGCTGCCGCCTGAATGATGTCCAGGCTGCAATCGCCGCCGGGAACGCCAAAAAATCGCTTCACTCCGTAGGAAGCCAAACGCTCTGCCCAGAGATTGGCGACCGTTCTCGTCTTGCCCATTCGTTTCCCCCGCCGACAGCGCCGGCACACATGCCGCGGTCGATATTGTGCGAGACGCTAACATGTCGCAGTTGTCGGCGGATGGTCGGCAAACGAGAATATCTGCGCATTCCAGCATAAGTCATCGATATGCTGATCCGGGCGCGGCCGAAATGCATCGGCCGACACAGCGCGATTGGCAAGCAACGTCGCTGCCCTGATCAGATCAAGAAGGATACGCGAGATGGCGTCCTTGTTCTCACAGCCTGGCTGAAAACGGATCGCGCGGATCGTTGGAGAAGTCGATCATGACATTCTTGGTGGCAAGGAATTCATAGATGCCGGCTGCTCCCCGCTCTCGACCGAAGCCGCTTTCCTTGCGGCCGCCGAACGGCGTCTGCGCGGCCGAGGCCCGGTACGTGTTGACCCACACCATGCCCGAACGGATCGCACGGCTCACGCGCAGCACGCGGTTGAGGTCGCGGGTCCAGATGCCGCAGGCAAGCCCGTAACGCGTGTCATTGCCGATCGCGACAGCTTCTTCCTCACTGTCGAAGGGAATGATCGACAGAACGGGACCGAATACCTCCTCCTGCGCCAGCGTCATGTCGTTGCGGACGTCGGCAAAGATGGTGGGTTTGACGAACAATCCCTTCGCAAGCTCTCCTGCGCGCGCAGGCTCTCCTCCCGCCACGAGCCGCGCGCCTTCCTTCTTCGCCGCGTCGATGAAGCCCATGATGGTCTTGAATTGCGGCTCGTTCGCTGCCGTTCCCATCTCGGTCGCGGGGTCGAGCGGATTGCCGAGCTTGATGCGCTCCGCTCGGTCCTTGAGACGGGAAGTAATTTCCTCGCAGACAGACCGCTGCACCAGGAGACGCGACCCTGCAATGCAGGTCTGCCCGGTGGCGGCAAAAATTCCCGCAAGCGCGCCGACGGTTGCTTTGTCGAGATCGGCGTCCTCGAAAATGATGTTGGGCGACTTGCCGCCGAGTTCCATGATGACCGGCGTCAGATTGGCGCCGGCCGCCGCGGCAATGTGCCGTCCGGTGCGTCCCGAGCCGGTAAAGCTGATCTTGTCGACACCGCCGCCGGCAACCAGCGCTTGCCCGGTACGGTGGTCGCCGGTCACAACGTTGAACACGCCTCGTGGAAAGCCGGCCTGTTCGATCAGCGAGCAGAACTCGAGCGTCGTCACGGAAGCGTGTTCGGAAGGCTTGACCACGACGCAATTGCCTGCCGCGAGCGCGGCTGGAAGCTTGTTGGCAAGGAGCGCCATCGGCGAATTCCAGGCCGTGATCAGTCCTACGACGCCGAGCGGCTCGTGACTTGCGTAGTCGAATACGTCCCTTTGGTCGAGCGGGATGACCTGGCCAAACAGCTTGTCGGCATAGCCCGCATAGAACCGGTAGACTCGCGCCGAGAAGATCATTTGAGCCCGCGTTTCGCGGATGACCTTGCCATTGTCGGTGCTTTCGAGCGTCGCCATCCGGTCGGCAGAGGCTTCGAGGAGATCCGCCAGCCGGTGCATGAGCCGGGCCCGCTCGAGCCCCGAGGTTTGACCCCAGCTGGTCTCAAAGGCATTTCTGGCTGCCTGCACTGCGGTTGCGACGTCAGCGGCATCCGCTTGCGAGATGGTCGCCCAGGGTTCCTGCACGAATGGATTGTAGGAAGTGAACGTCTCGCCGCCGCGGGGTGCCACCCATTCGCCGTTGATATAGAGTTTGTAGTTGCGCATTCGGAAGTCCCGTCCGGTTGCTGCGTCGCAAGATGCTGCAGCGTTCCCGGTTCGAATAGGTCAGGGCGCGACAGCTGAGAAATACCGATTTGGCAGCCTGCATGCCCATTTCGAATATCTGCTGCGGCCGGGTTGTATGCAGAATGGGTATTCTGGGACGCCGATCGTTATTTTGCCGATCCCTCCGATTGACCTAGCTTCCAGCTCACAGACGGCCGAGTTTCGGCCGTCTCGACCTTGAACGACAGGAAGACAATGACGTCCGATCAGACCAATTCCCATCAATTCGACTTCATCGTGGTCGGGGCCGGCTCGGCCGGCTGCGTACTTGCCAATCGGCTCAGCGCCGACGGCAAGCACCAGGTCCTCCTGATCGAGGCGGGCGGCAAAGACAACAACTTCAATATCCATATCCCGCTGATGGTGGTGAACCTGCTCCGGGACGAAAAGTTCACCTGGCCGTTCATGACCGAGAAGCAGGTGCATCTCAATGGCAAGGAGCAGCTCTGGGCGAGGGGCCGGGTGCTGGGCGGCTCGAGTTCGATCAATGGCAACGTCTACGTTCGCGGAGATCCGGCCGAGTTCGATTCCTGGAGCAGTCTCGGCTGCGAAGGCTGGAGTTGGGAGGACATGCTACCCTACTTCAAGCGAATGGAAACCTTTGCCGCCGGAGATGAGAACACGCGCGGCAAGAGCGGCCCCATCCACGTCACCCAGCTCAAGAACTTCGACAAGCTTGCCGACGCCTATCTCGATGCCAACCGGGAGGCGGGCTTCGAACTCGTCAACGACTATAATGACGGGCATTATGAGGGCGCTTCCTACCTGCAATACTCCACCCGGCGTGGTTTCCGTTGCTCAAGCGCCATCGGCTATCTGCGGCCGGCGCGCGGTCGTCCCAATCTCACCATCTGGACGGACACGCTGGTCAACAAGCTTATCCTCGACGGCAAGCGCGCCGTCGGTGTCGAATGCCGCCGGGCGGGAACGACGCTGCGGGTCACGAGCCGCAAGGAGGTGATCCTGTCGGCCGGCCCGATTCAATCGCCCAAGATCCTGGAACTGTCGGGAATCGGCCAACCGCAATTGCTGACGCAGTTCGCCATTCCCGTGCTGCATGCGTTGCCTGGCGTCGGCGAGAACATGTCGGACCACCCGAACTGCCGTCTCACCTTCGAATGCGCCAAGCCGATCACCATCAACGACGTGCTGCAGCGGCCGATGGCGAAGTTCAAGGAAGGCCTGAAGTTCATCTTTCAGGGCAAGGGTCTCCTGTCGATCTGCTCGGCGACGGCCCACACCGTTATGCGCAGCGAGCCCGGGCTGAACCAGCCGGATCTCAAGCTGCAACTGCAGCCATTCTCCGGCAAGGACCGCTATGCGCGGCGGCCGCAGGACGGGCTCGATCCGCATTCCGGCTTCACCATCGGTGTGATGGCGCTGCGGCCGCAGTCTCGCGGCTACATCCACATCAAGTCGGCGGATCCGTCGACCCATCCGCGCATCGACCCGAACTACCTCGCCGACGAACGCGACCTGAAGACGCTGATGGCCGGTATCCGCGCCGTGCGTCGACTGGTGAGCATGCCGGCGTTGAAGGATCTGGTGGTGCGTGAAACGCGTCCGGGACCGGAAGTGCAGAGCGACCAGCAGGTGGCCGAATATGTCCGATCCACGACGCAGACGACATGGCATGTCGTCGGCACCTGCCGGATCGGCAATGACGAAATGGCTGTCGTGGATTCGAAGTTGCGGGTGCGCGGCATCGAAGGTCTTCGCGTGATTGACTCTTCGGTGTTTCCGACCGTACCGTCCTCCAACACCAACGCGCCGACCATCGCGCTCGGCGAGAAGGGTGCCGACCTCGTCCTGCAGGCGTGGTCCGGTTCACGTCAGGCCCGCCCTGACACGATGACGGCAGCCGCCTGACAATACCGATCATGATCGAACGCATCGAAGTCTTCGTCACTGAACTGCCGCTGCGACTGCAGCGCACGTTTTCCAGCGGCAGTTACGACACCGGTCCGCCGAAAGATCTGCTCGGCAAGCCGGTCTTCGTCAAGATTTTCGCCGATGGCGTCGTTGGCTGCGCACAGATCCGACCGATCAGTCCGGGTCATTTCGTCGCCGACACCGTGCACAGCATGGTTGCCGCCATCACCGACATCTATGGTCCCGGCCTGATCGGTCGCGACATTTTCGACATTGAGGGGATCACAGAGGCGTTCGACCTCAGGCTGGCCGGAAACCCGGCGGCCCGCGCCGTGCTCGACATCGCCCTGCACGACGCCATGGGCAAGGCACTGGGCAAGCCGATCCACAAGCTGATCGGCGGCTGCAGCCAGCCGGTGCTTCCGCTGGAGTGGTCGGTGAGCCTTGCCGATGACGTCAATGTCATGATTGCCGAGGCCCGCCGCGCGGTCGATGAGTTCGGCATCAAGGTGATTTGCCTGAAGGCGGCAGGCAAGGGTGGCTGGCGGCGTGATGTCGAGAATTTCGCAGCGGTGCGCAAGGCCTTGGGCGACGATATCGTGCTCGGGGTCGATCCCAATACGGGCTGGACGGTGCCCGATACCATCAGTGCCATCCGGCAGATGATTCCCATGGGGCTCGGCTATCTCGAGCAGCCGGTCGAACGGCGCGATATTGCGGGATTGGCGGAGATCCGCGCGCAGTCGCAGGGCGTTCCGCTGATGGCTGACGAAAGCCTGTTCTCGATCCAGGACGCGCTTGCCCTCGCCGACGCAAGGGCGATCGACGTGTTCTGCATCAAGCTTTACAAGGTCGGCGGATTGTCGACGGCCCGCAAGATTTCCGCCATCGCCGATGCCAGTGGCATCCAGATCAATTGCGGCGGGCTTGCCGTTGCCTCGCAATTCGAGGCGGCCGCCTCCGCGCAGTTCTGTGCCAGCGTACGCGCCAACAAGACGTTCGGCGCGGCGGAGTTCGCGTTCGGTCTCAACACGCTGACGCTGGACCCGTTGGTTGCCGACAGCGACTTCACCATCCGGAACGGCGCGGTCGCGGTGCCCACGGGACCCGGGCTGGGTCTCGTGCTGGACGAAAAGGCGCTGCAACGCCTAACGCTGAAACAGGAAGTCGTCACGAAGAAGCGCTAGATCGAGACAGGCTGTCAGGGCGCCGGTGCGAGCGCCGCCTCGCGCTCCTGCAGCGCGCGGCGGACGGTTGCCGGTGTAAGGCGCGGCGCCACCGACTTGATGAAATCAAGCACGAAAGAACGCAGATAGGTATTGGCGCGCAGGCTGATGAAGATCGTGCTCGCCTCGAACAGTTGATCGGCCGGCCGCGCCCGCAGCCCGGCATCCCGCTTGGGATCGAAGGTGATGGTGGTGAGCACGCCGATACCGAGCCCGAGCTCGATATAGGTCTTGCAGACATCGGCGTCGATGGCGCTCAGGATGACCTTGGGTTCGATCCCTGCTTCCTTGAATGCGCTCATCACCCGCCAGCGGCCGCTGTAACGGGGATCGTAGGAGATGATCGGGTAGCGAGCGATTTCCTCCAGCGTCAGCGGTTCGACTTCGAGGATCGGATGGCCGACCTTTGCCACCACCGAGCGCGGCAGCGAGAAGCAGGGGAGCTTCACCAGATTGGGGAGCTGCTTCTGGGTGTCGGTGCCGATCGCCAGATCGGCTTCACCGGAATCGACGAGGTTGCAGATGTCCTCCGGGTTCCCCTGTTTCAGGATGAGCTCCACCTGCGGGTACTTCTTGACGAATTTCTCGATTACCATTGGCAATACATAGCGGGCCTGGGTATGCGTTGTTGCAATGGTGAGCACGCCGCGGTCGCCGAAATTAACGTCTTCCTTTAATGCCCGCAGCGCGTCGATGTCGGTCGCAACCCGCTTGGCAATCTCGTAAACGTGCTCGCCGGCTTCGGTGAGGCCGATGATGCGGTTTCGCGTACGCTGGAAAATCTCGAAACCCAGCTCTGCCTCGAGCAGGAGGATCTGGCGGCTGACGCCCGGCTGGGAAGTATGCAGCGCTTGAGCGGCCGCCGACAGGTGATTGTTCTGCCTCACGATCTCCAGCACGTAACGCAGTTGCTGCAGCTTCATCGTTGTCTCGCTATGCCAAATGTAGTTGGCAGGATAACGCCTTATTCTGTGCGTGAATACCCGCGATCCCGCATAGTTTGGTTTCGAAGCGTGAGAAATCGAGCATGCGGGTTACCAGGAAATGACCGAACTGTCGGACAAGCCCTATGACGTTATCGTTGTGGGCGGGGGTAATGCGGCGCTGTGCGCAGCACTGTCGGCGCGGGAGCAGGGCGCCAGTGTCCTGCTGCTGGAACGGGCGCCATTCGAGGAGCGCGGCGGCAATTCGGCCTATACCGACGGCCTGATGCGGGTCGTCTACGAGGGGGCGGACGATATCCGCGCTTTTGCTCCCGATCTCACCGACGCGGAGGTCGCCGTCAGCGACTTCGGCAGTTACACCGAATCCGATTTCTTCGACGACATGGCGCGGATTACCCAGTATCGCACCGACCCTGATCTTTGCGAAATCCTGGTCAAGCGCAGCAAGGAAACCGTGCTTTGGATGCGCGATCAGGGCGTGCGCTTCATGCCGAATTTCGGCCGACAGGCTTTCCGCATCGATGGCCGCTTCAAGTTCTGGGGCGGAGCCACGATCGTCGTGGCCTCCGGTGGTCCGGGCCTGGTCGACGCGTTGTATCTCCGCGCCGAGAAGAATGGCGTCGAAATCGCCTATGAGACGTGGGCCAGGGACCTTATTGCGGATGCCGACGGCATCAAGGGCGTGCAGGTCAGGTACAAGGGCCGCGACATCGACCTGCATTCGCGATCGGTCGTGCTGGCCTGCGGCGGCTTCGAGGCCAATGCCGAATGGCGGACAAAATATCTCGGTCCCGGTTGGGATCTCGCCAAAGTGCGCGGCTCGCGCTTCAACACCGGAGACGGTCTTGCCATGGCGCTGAAGCTCGGCGCGCAGCCGCACGGACACTGGTCGGGATGCCATGCGACCGCCTGGGAGCGATACGCCAATGACTTCGGCGATCTCATGCTGACGCCGCAATATCAGCGGCACAGCTACCCGTTCGCGGTCGTCGTCAACAGCAATGGGCTTCGTTTCATCGACGAAGGTGCTGATTTCCGTAACTACACCTACGCCAAATATGGCCAGGCCGTGCTGCAGCAACCCGGGCAGGTCGCCTGGCAGATCTACGACGCCAAGACCAATCATCTGCTGCGCGACGAATATCGCACCCGCAACGTCACCAAGGTCGTCGCCAATACGCTGGAAGAACTGGCGGACAAGATCGAGGAAGTCGACAAGCAGCAGTTCCTCCGTACCATCCGCGAGTTCAATGCCGCCGTCGAGGACGACGTGCCCTTCAACCCGAATGTGAAGGATGGCCGGGGCGCGCCGGGCCTGCCGGTACCTCGCTCGAACTGGGCCTGCAAGATCGATACGGCCCCCTTCGAGGCCTATGCCGTGACCTGCGGCGTGACCTTCACCTTCGGCGGCGTCAAGATCAGCCGCGAGGGCGAGGTGCTGGACACGGCAAACCAGCGCATTCCCGGCCTGTTTGCGGCCGGCGAAATGGTCGGCGGCATTTTCTACTTCAACTATCCCGGCGCAAGCGGGCTGACCAGCGGCGCCGTGTTTGGACGCCTGGCCGGTACGAGCGCCGGAAGCTACGCCCGGCAGAACAGTTCGGGGCAGACAACGGAGCGGCGCTATGCGTAAGCCGGCGTTTTCCGGTCCGCCAGAATAGCAGACGCAAATGCTGAAGCCGGAAAGGTTATTGGAGCGGGGACAGGAAAGTCCCTATCGGAAATCCTGAACAACGGCTGCGGGTCATTTGTGCCCGGCAGCGAACGGAGCGGATGAGTTACCCGCTTGCCGCAATAGAGGAGAAGCCAAATGAATGTAGCGGTTTCGGTTCCGTCGACCACAAGGACCGTGGCGGAATTTGCGGTGAAGCTGCGCTACGAGGATCTTCCCCCAAATCTGATCGCCTATGCCAAGCAGTGCATTCTCGACAGTTTGGGGTGCGGCATTTTCGGCTCGCCGACGCCATGGACGAAGGCGGTGGCAAGGGCGGTCGACAAGCTCGGGCAGAAGCAGGGCGCAAGCGCCTGGGGCCTGAAATTGCGCGCCGATCCCCTGGGCGTGGCGCTCATCAACGGCACTTCCGCACAGGGCTATGAGCTCGACGACTGCCACGACCAGTCGATGTCGCATTATGGCGCGGGCGTGGTGCCCACTGTGCTTGCTGCGGCGGAAGGCTTCGGCCCCTACAATGGCAAGGAGATCATCCTTGCGACCGTCGTCGGATACGAGCTCGGGACGCGCATCGGCAACACCGTCTCGCCCCATGCTTTCAATCGGGGTTTCCACCCCTGCGGCTTGACTTCCACCTTTGCGGCGGCGGCCACCATGGGCAAGCTGCTGAAGCTCGATGTCGAGCAGTTCGTCAACGCGCTCGGTCTCGCCGGCTCGCAGGCCGCAGGCCTGATGGCATCGCAATACGGCGCAATGGCCAAACGCTTCCACTCGGGAAAAGCGGCGCAGAACGGAATGCTCGCAGCACTTCTTGCCGCGGAAGGATTGACCGGCGTTCGCAACGTGCTCGAGGCCCCCTACGGAGGCTTCTGCTCGACCTATGCCGAGAAATACGACCTCGGCTACGCGACCAACGGTCTCGGCCAGGAATTCGAGATGCTGCACAACGGCTTCAAGCGTTACTCCTCGCTTGCCTCGAGCCACACCTCGGTCGATGCGCTGCGTCGCATACGGGAAAAGCACAGCGTTAAGGGCGAAGACGTCGCGAAGGTCTTCATCGAGACCACGGAGATGGTGAAGCTGCATTGCGGCTGGCCCTATGTGCCGGCCGAGACCATCACGGCGCAGATGAACCTGCCGTTCACCGCCGCAGTCACCCTGCTCGAAGGCAATGCCTTCGTCGATCAGTACACCGACGACAAATTGCGCGATCCGAAGATCATGGCCCTGGCCGAGAAGGTTGAGGTCGTCGCCGTCCCTGATCTCGATGCGCTCGGCCCGCACGAGATGCGAGCGGTTCGTGTGACGGTCACCACCAGGTCCGGGCAATCGTTCACCGAGTATCAGCCCTATCGCAGCGGACACTGGAAGAACCCGATTCCGGAAGAGGCCCTGAAAGAGAAGTTCCGTGACCTCGCCGGGAGAGTCCTGACCAAGGAAGCGGTAGCCGAAATCGAGCGCATCGTCTCGACGCTGGAGACGCATGCGACGCCAGCCGCGATGCTCGGCAAGGAACTGCAGAAGCTGAAGGCCTGATCGGCTTGTCGCCGGTCGCGCAAGGCGTCCTTGCACGTATGTCGGCAAGGGCGCGAGTGGATCGCAAGGAAGGTCGTTGACAATGGAACAGACGCTCGCAGCGGCGCTGGCGGGTTTTGCCGCCAAGACTACGCATGACGGCATTCCCGGAAACGTCAGGAGAGCGGCGCTCTGGCACGTTCTCGATACCATCGGCGTATGCATCGCCGGCGCCAACCCGCGCGAGGAAAGCGGGCAGGCGGCCCGCCAGCTCGCCGAGAAATGGAAGGCGCGGCCGGGGTCAATGATCTTCGGGCTGAACGTGGCGTGCCGACCGGAGATGGCGGCGTTGCTCAACGGCGCGATGGCTCAGGCCCTCGAGATGGACGACAAGCACGGCTCTTCGCTGGCGCGGCCCGGATCTACCGTCACGCCGGCCGTGCTTGCGGTCGCGCAGGCCAACAACATGTCATTGCGCGATGTCGTTACGGCGGTCACGGTCGGATACGAGGTGATGATCCGCCTCGGCTTCGTTGCCGGCGATCGGTTTCTCGAACGCGGATATCACACCAGTTCGCTGCTGGGCGCATTCGGCACGGTTGCGGCAATCGGCAACCTCCTGAAAGCCAGTCCGGAGCAGATCGTCAACGCACTCGGTATCGCCGGCACTTTCGCTGCCGGCATTCAGGAGGCAACCCGCACCGGGTCGACCTCGAAGATATTGCATGGCGGCTGGGGCGCGCATTCCGGAGTGATCGCGCTTGAGCTGGCGGTTGCCGGCATCACCGGACCGGAGAGCGTATTCGAGGGGAAGTTCGGCTTTTTCCGCTGCTTCCTCACGCCGATCGAAGGCGAGCTCGACTTTGCGCGTGCGTCCGAAGGCCTCGGCAGCCGCTGGTATCTGCCGGAGACCGCATACAAGCCTTATCCTTGCTGTCAGCTCATTCACGCTTTCATCGAGGGCGCCAAGCAGATCCGCGCCGAACTCAGGGAAGCCGGCAAGCCGATCGACAGCATCGAGCAGATTTCCTGCCAGCTGGCGGAGCCGGGCCTTACACTCGTCACCGAGCCCAGGGATCGCAAGCTGCGGCCCGTCCATCCGCATGAAGCGCGTTTCAGCCTGCCTTACGGCGTTGCGACCACCTTGTTGTACGGCGACGTCGACGTCGAATCGTTCCGGCCGGAGCGTCTGAAGGACGAGGAGGCGTTGCGGCTTGCCGGGCTCGTCGTCAGCTCCGAGGATCCGGACTCCGACTATCCGCAGCATTGCCCGGCCATCATCGAGGTCACGTCGTTCGGGAAGGTTCACCGCCGGCACATCCGCTTCCATCCGGGATCGCCGGAGGCAGCGCTCACCGAAAACGACGTGCTGGACAAATTCGCCCGCAACAGCGGCTGGTACTTCGGCAAGGAGGCGCGTGCCGTTGGCGCCGCCTTGGTGAAGGAGGAAGACGTTCCGCTCGACTCCCTCCTGCAGAAGGTCGTCGCGGGTGCCTCGCCTTCCGTCGTCGCTGTCTGAAATACGCAGGCTCGAACCTTCGGTTCGGATCGACCTGCCAATAAGAAAAGAACATCGATTGCAGAGCAACAATCCGGGAGGGATGTGACATGAGCTTCAGATTTCGATCGCTTCGTCTTGCCCTGTTCGTTACGGCCGCGTCGCTGATGGCGCCCGCCGCCTGGGGACAGGTTGCGGACGTCAAGATCGCACTGGTGGCGCCGATGTCCGGCGGCATGGCGCGCCAGGGCGAACTGATGAAGATCGGCGCCCAGCTTGCAATAGACGATATCAATGCCAAGGGTGGCATTGCCGCGCTCAAGGGCGCCAAGCTAAAACTGGTGATCGAGGATGCCGGCGACAAGGTGGAGACCGCCAAGAATGCCGCCCAACGGCTGGTTGCCAGCGAGCCGGATGTCGTTGCGGGCACCGGCGCCTGGAGTTCGTCGCTGACGCTGGCCGTCACCGAAGTTACCGAGCGCGCGGGCCTGCCCTGGGTGACGTTGTCTTATGCCGACCAGATCACCGACCGCGGATTCAAGTATCTGGTGCAGACCGTGCCGGTCGCAAGTTCGCTGGCGCTCAATTCCATGCCGACGGTGCTCGACATGGCAAAGAAGGTGACCGGCAAGCCCCTGACCACGGTCGCCATCATATCGGACAGCACGGCCGCATCGCAGGCTTTCGTCAAACCGCTGCGCGAAGGCGGCTTTGAGAAGCTCGGGGTCAAGATCGTGGTCGATGAAACCTTCACCCCGCCGCTCAGCGATGCGACCACATTGGTGCAGAAGCTGCGCGCCGCGCGGCCGAACTTTCTGCTGTTCTATTCGACCAGCTTTCCGGACGCCAAGCTGGTGCTGACCAAGATGAACGAATTCGGCTTGTCGAAGGGGAAGCTGCCGGTGGTCTCGGTCGGCGTCCAGTTCGCAGGACCGGAGATGCTCAAGGCAACGGGTGCCGAACTGCTCGAGGGTCTGACCGTCGTGGCGCCGAACTGGACATCGAAATCGCAGGCCGACATTCTGCCCGAATTGATAAAGCGCAGCGGCGAGCCGTGGCTGGGCCAGGACACGATCAGCACCTACGGCGATGTCTGGATGATCAAGGATGCACTCGAGCGCGCCGGTTCCGCCGAACGCGACGCGGTCATGAAGGCGTTGCGGGCTACCGACCGCGCCGACGGGCCCGGCCGATTCTATCTAGGAGATCGTATCGCCTTTGACGACCGCGGGCGCAGGCTAGGTGGCGCCGTCGGTCTTGTTCAGTGGCAGGGCGGTGAGCCCTATCTGATCTGGCCCGAACGGCTGGCGCAGAAGTCGCCGCTCTGGCCGAAGGAGTAGCGAGGCGGGAAAGCGGACAGCTGCGCCGGGACAACATGGCCGATTGGTATCCCCTCGTCGAAACCGTACTGCAGTCGCTGGCAGCGGGTCTGCTGGTCGGCTGCAGCTACGGACTGATGTGCGTGGCATTGGGGTTGATCTTCGGCGTCATGCGCCTGATCAATTTCGCGCAGGGCGATTTCCTGATGCTCGGAATGTACTTTGCGATGGTCGTCGTCATGACGCTGGGGCTCGGCGTGATGGTGGGGCCGATCCCGGCGCTGATGATTGCAGTGGTCGCCGCGGCGCCCTTCTTCTACGCCATCGGCGGCTTTCTTCATTGGGCGCTGCTGAGCCATATCGGGGCCGGTCAGTCGTTGACGGAAGGTGAGGCGCATCAGGCCCAGCTCATCATGACGCTCGGCATCTCGCTGGTGCTCGCCAACGGTGCGTTGATCGTGTTCGGCTCCTCGCCGGTCTCGCTCAACACGCCGCTGGCCTCGGAAGCCGTCGCCATGGACCTCGTCGGCAAGGGCGATGTACTTCTCATTCTGAACAAGGGCCGGATTGCCGCGGCCCTGGTTGCGCTCGCCGCCACGGCCGGGCTCTACGCCCTGCTTCACGCAACAGAACTCGGTTGTCGCCTTCGTGCCGCGGCGGACAATCCGCTGGCTGCCACCTATATGGGTGTCGACGTCGAGCGGTCGTATCGAGCGACCTTCGGCCTCGGCTTCGCGCTTACCGCAATCGCCGGCGTCATGGTGGCGACGTTCTATCCGTTCCAACCCTATGTCGGCCTCGACTTCGTCATCGTCATGTATGCCGGGGTCGTGCTGGGCGGCCTCGGATCGGTGATCGGCTCGTTCTTCGGCGGACTGATCATCGGCATGATCCAGCAGATGTCGACCTTTGTCGTGCCGATGCAGCTTCAGGGTACGACCGTGTTCGTGCTGTTTCTGCTCATCCTGCTGGTGCGGCCGCAGGGCCTGTTCGGCCGCAGCGTCGAACGGGCATAGGTTGATGACGCGCGGGACACCCCGAACCGTTTATGCCGCAGTCGCGGCATTCGCCGTCGTCTACCTCGTGCTGATCGCCGTGACGCGGAATTCCTACTATCAGCTTACGCTGACGTTGGTCCCGATCTGGGCCATGATGGGCCTGTCCTGGAACATCCTCTCCGGCTATTCGGGTCTGATCTCCTTCGGTCATGCCGCCTTCTTCGGGATCGGCGCCTATGCCACCACGCTACTCTTCACCCTCGGCAACGTGACGCCGTGGCTCGGCATTCCCTGTGCGACCCTGCTCGGAGCGCTTGCCGCGTTGCTTGTCGGAGGGATCACGTTCCGGCTGCGCGGGCATTATTTCGCGCTGGCGATGCTGGCCTATCCGCTGGCAATGCTGCATCTGTTCGAATGGGCCGGCTACAACGAAGTGTCCCTGCCGATGAAGCGCGAGAACGCGGCTGCCTTCATGCAGTTCGCCGACCAGCGAGTCTATGCGGTAATCGCCCTCGGGCTGATGATCCTGATCATGCTGCTGTCGGTGCGGATCGAGCGGTCCCGCTTCGGCATGTCGCTGCTTGCCATCAAGCAGAACGAAATAGCGGCCGAAGCCACCGGCATCGACAGCCTGAAATGGAAGCTGCGGGCGATCGCGGTGAGTGGAGCGATTGCCGGGCTGGCGGGCGGGTTCTATGCGATCGTTCTCCTGGTCGTCACGCCGGAGACGGTGTTTGGAATGGCGACCTCGGCGCAGGCGCTTATCGTGACGATGTTCGGCGGTGTGGGCACGGTGTGGGGACCGGTGATCGGCGCCTCGATTCTGGTGCCGCTGTCGGAATTTCTGCACGCGCAACTGGGATCGCGTGTCCCCGGCATCCAGGGCGTGGTTTACGGCCTCGCGATCATGCTCGTGATCAGCCGAATGCCGCAGGGCATCTTCTGGAAATTGACGGATCTAGGGGTCACCCGTCAGCCTCGCCCCCCCTCGATGACGAACCGAGGTGAGCGATACCAATCGCAGCCGCCCTTGATCGGTGGCGATATTCTGACGGTGCAGCACGTCTCCCGCAGTTTTGGCGGAGTAAGGGCCCTCGTGGACGTCTCGATGGCCGTCCGCAGTGGCGAAATACTTGGCATTATCGGGCCGAACGGCGCCGGCAAGACGACGCTGTTCAACCTGCTCAACGGGCTCGTGTCCCCCGGCAGCGGCCACGTCCGGTTCCTCGAGCGCGACCTGCTGGGGCTGTCCGCAAGCGCCGTCTGCGCGCTCGGAATTGGCCGGACGTTTCAGGTGACGCGGCCGTTCGCCCGCATGTCGGTATTGGAGAACGTCGTCGTCGGCGCCTTTGTCAGCACTTCGACCGACCACGAGGCGATCGCGGCGGCTCGGGCAGCGCTTGAAAGAGTTGGGCTCGCCCAGCTTGCGGATGTGGCTGCCGGCGAGTTGACCAACTATGAACTGCGTCTGATGGAGCTTGCGCGGGCAATCAGCGCAAGTCCGAAACTTCTTCTGCTGGATGAGCCGCTGGCGGGGCTTGCCGGTACGGAAAGCGACGCCTTCGTGAATCTGGTGCGGCGATTGCGCGATGGCGGCCTTACCGTCGTCATCATCGAACATACCGTTGAGGCCATGCGGGACCTCGTGGACCGTATGATCGTGCTCGATCATGGCACGGTGATCGCGGAGGGGGAGCCGCGCAAGGTCCTGAGGGATAGCCAGGTGATCAAGGCCTATCTCGGCGATAAATGGGCGGCCAATGCTGAAGCTTGACCAGATTGCGGTGCGCTATGGCGGCCTTGTCGCGTTGTCGAACGTGTCGCTTGAAGTCAATCCCGGCGAGCTCGTTGCCGTGATCGGGCCGAACGGCGCCGGCAAGACCACGCTGTTCAAGGCCATCTCGGGAATTGTGCCGCTTGCGGGAGGCAGCATTCGCTTCGAGGATCGTGATCTTGCCGCCGTCGCAGCCGCGCGGCGGCCGCATCTCGGCATCGCTCATGTGCCCGAATACCGTCAGGTGTTCGGCGGACTCACCGTGGCAGAGAACCTCAAGCTCGGGACCACGCCGCTCGCCTCGCCATCCGATCGTGCGCGCAATATCGAGAAGGCGCTGGAAATGTTTCCCGTCTTGCGCGAGCGCCGGGGTCAGCTCGCCGGCACGCTGTCCGGCGGCCAGCAACAGATGCTGGCGATCGGACGCGGGCTCGTCTCTTCGCCCAAACTGCTGATGCTGGACGAGCCGTCGATGGGACTGGCGCCTGCGATCGTGGACACGATCTTTGCGCAGATCGCCAGGATGCGCCGGGAGAGCAACTTGACCATCTTGCTGGTTGAACAGCGCGCCGTGGAGGCACTGGAACTGTGCGATCGCGCTTACGTGCTGTCGACAGGAAAGCTCGTGACCAGCGGGTCCGGCCACGAGCTCCTGCGCAACGAAAAGGTCAACCGCGCCTATCTCGGCCGGTAGGAGCGGACAGAGGAGTAAGAGCCATGTGCGACAGGTGCCTCGAACGCGGAAAAGGGTGGCGCGGCTGGATCGAATTGCCGGCGCCGCAGCTCAGCGCTTCGAAAGCCCCGTGGCTGGACCTGTCATATCCGGTAGGGCCGGCCATGCCCTGTGCGTCGATCTTTCCCGCGCCCGCCTTTCGCATCCTCAAGCAGGTGCCGCAGGATCCGTTCACCGTCACTGAGATGTCGATGGTGGTGCATGCGGGCACCCATGTCGATGCGCCCCGGCACTTCTTTCTCGATGGCCCCGCCTTCGACGAGATTCCGCTCGACCGGCTCTGGGGGCAGGGCGTGGTGTGGCACCTTCCGAAGGAGCCCGATGCGATCATTCAAGCCGAAGAGTTCGAACGCGCGCGGCCGAAACTCATGCCAGGCGACATCCTCGCGATCGATACCGGGAGCAGCCGGCGCTTCGGCACCGATCTCTATGAGCGGCATCCAAGCCTTTCGACCGAGGCCGCGCAGTGGCTCGTTGATCACAAGGTCAAGCTGCTCGCCTGCGATTTTGCCACGCCGGACCTGGTCTATCATCTGCGCCAGCCGGGCTTTGACTGGCCGGTTCACAATGTGCTGCTGAGCCACGGGGTTCTAGTCTGCGAGCATATTACCGGGCATTCGGCTCTCGCCGGCTATCGCGTGGACTTCATCTTCGCGGGCCTCGGCATTGTCGGATCCGACGGTGCGCCCGCGCGAATTCTGGGCCGGAGGGCGCTCGACTGAACGCATATTCGGCGTTCCTGAATGATTGACCCCACCGGGATAACGATCTGATATGCTAGCAGTCAAAACAGTATTTCGCCGGAACTTCCGGGCAATATTAATCTCCGATCAATCCCTTCTCCAACGAGGCAAGACCGCAGGGAGGTGTTCGTGAGGTTTGCAAACCATATTGTGCGCGCAGGATCGGTGTTCGCACTGGCGGTCCTGCTGTGCTTGTCCTTTCGTCTCGCCGCTGTAGCAGCAGAGCCGGTATTGACGATCGTGGTTGCCTATGCGGCCGGCGGTTCGACCGACGCGATCGCCCGCATTTTCGCTGTTCGTCTTCAGGAAAAGCTCGGCCGTGCTGTTGTGGTCGAAAACAAGGCGGGGGCCACCGGCCAGATTGGCAGCCGCTTCGTCGCCAAGGCCGCGCCGGATGGAAATACAATTCAGTTCGCTGCGCAGACGACGCACGCGGTCGCCCCGAGCCTGTACGGGCCGGTCATCGGTTATGAACCGCTCAAGGATTTTACGCCGATCATCCTGGTGGCATGGACCCCGCTGGTTCTGGCCGCCAATCCAAGCTTTCCGCCGAACAATGTTCAGGAATTGGTCGCCTATCTGAAGAGCAGGCCCGGCGAAGTCAGCTATGCCACCGGTGGGCGAGGCGACGGCTCGCATCTGAGCGCGCTGCTGTTCCACAAGCTGACCGGAGTCCAGTCAGTCGCCGTTCCTTTCAATGGCGAAGGGCAGGCGCTGCCGCAACTGCTGGGCAATCACGTTTCCTACATGTTCATGGGCGCGCCGGTCGCCAGCCAGCCGGTGGCCTCCGGCGATCTGAAAGCGCTGGCGGTGACCAGCAAGCAGCGCTCGTCGCTGCTTCCCAATGTTCCCACCGTCCAGGAATCGGGCGTCAAGGATCTGGAGGTGGTCAACTGGTGGGGCGTGTTCGGACCGGCCGGTATCCCGGTCGAGAAGGTGAACCAGCTGAACAAGGCGATCGGTGAAATCATTCAGGAGCCCGACACGCGCGCCAAGCTGAAGGCGCTTGGCTTCGAACTGACGGGCTCCACGCCCGAGGAATTCAAGGCCTATCTGGAGTCCGAGACTGCAAGGTGGGCGGATATCATCAAGGGTGAGGGATTGGCCCCGCAGCAGAACTAGGCCTGCGATCCCTTGTGGGACAACTCTTTCCCCGGGGCGTTGGCCTTTTCGGCCCTACCTTCTGCGAGGCAGCCGCTCGTGACAAGCGAGCGCGGTCAGGGCGCGGGAGAAGGCGCCGTCAGGTTCGCCATCGCGGCGCCAACAGCCCGGCCGATCTGCTCGGTATCACCGACCATATTCGCAAGCGTGAGCGAAAGCTTCGTCAGCATCAGCATCCTGCTCTCGGGCGGCGTCGAGTCGACCGCTTCGGCAAGCCGGTCATAGACTGCTTCCATCTGGGCGTTGGTCAGTTTCTTCTCGATCATGGGGCATCTCCGAGCGCGATCGCGAGGGCTTCAGATACGGCGCCGGCCCTTGCCTGCGGCCATCTCGCGCAAACGTGCTGGTCCGGTCGCACTAGGTAAGCGGAGCCAGGGACGGCGGCATATCGTGCAGCAATGCGGCCATCGGGATCTGCAATCGCGGCATTCGCCGCAGCTTTCAGGCTGGAGGATATCTTGCGCCCGATGACCACGCGGGTAAGTCTGGTGCGTCCGGATGACGTCGCCGCAAGGACGGTTTCCAGCGCCTTGTCTGCGTTGGCTTCCCCGCAGAAGCAGAGAAGATAGAAGCCCGGCTGGCGAAGGTGGTCCAGGAAATAGTCGTCTTCCGCCAGCTTGACGTCGCGAATGGGGTCGCCCGTGGGGATACCGCCATCGAACGCGTCGTTGTCCTTCGGAAAGCTGTTCAACGCCGAGTGCGCGTAGCTGTGCGGCCGCGACGTGCGCCAGTGCAGCAAGTCCTTCGGAAAGTCCTCGCTCAGACTGAGTGACAGCACGGCGTCCCGCATCAGTCGGTAGCCGGTGCTCGGCGGTGTCATGAAGCGGGTACTCTTGCTTCCTTCGTCGCAGATCTCACGAGCCGCCTGCACGCGCTCGGAGGAATAGCTTTCCAGCAGCTTGCGGTCCGCTTCACCCTTCACCACGGCGGCAAGCTTCCAAGCGAGGTTGTCGCAATCCTGGAACCCGGTGTTGGCGCCCCTCACGCCAAAGATCGGCAGCAGGTGGGCCGCGTCGCCGGTAAAGATGACGCGCCCGGCGACATAGTCCGGCAGTGTCATGGTGTTGGCGGAGTAGACCGTGGCCCAGTCCAGCTCCCAGGGCACCTTCTGCCCGATCATCTCGAGGCTGTGCTCGATGCGCTTCGACAGCACTTCGCGATCAAGCGCCTGCTCGGCTGCCTCGCCGTCCGGCAGACGGAAATCGATCCGCCACAGGCTGTCGGGCTGGCGATGGACCAGAACGTTGTTGCCCGGATTCCACGACGGATCGAAATAGCACAGGCGCTCGGTCGGGAGCCGGATATCGGCCTTGATATCGGCGATCACGAAGTTGCCGGGGAAGGACTGCCCCTCCATCCGCAAATTGAGAAACTTGCGGATCGTCGACCGTCCGCCGTCCGCGGCGACGACCCACGGCGTCTTCAGATCATATTCGCCCTCCGGCGTGTCGATCCGCAGGACTGCCTCTGTCTCGCTCTGGGCGATGCCGACGACGCACGAGCCCCAGCGCATTTCAACCATCCCGGTGGCGACCGCCGCATCGACCAGATATTCTTCAATATATTGCTGCTGGATATTGAGCCCGGGCAGGAAGCGGTCGTTGTCGTCGTGAGGCATCACCATGCGGTAGACCTCCGTGCCACGGTAGAAGGATCGGCCGCTCGACCATTGCAGTCCCTTGGAGACGAAGCTGGCCGCCACGTCGGCGTGCTGGAGGATCTCCATCGACCGGCGGGTCAGGACGATGGCGCGGCTTCCATGCGAAACCTGCAGTTCGGACTCGACGACGATGCTCCGCACGCCCGAACGCGCCAGTTCGATCGCGGTGAGAAGGCCGATAGGCCCCGCCCCGACGATGACCACGGGGGCGGACGACGTGCCGCCGTTGAGTTCGGTCGGGCGAGCAAACGGATGGATCTCGTAATCGTAGAATATCGAGAACCGCGGCTTCTGGTCGGGCAGATGCATGATGTCTCTCTACAGGCTGATTAGTCCCTCGTTGTCCGCGCCCGTCGAATGCGTTGTCGAGCGGGCGCGTGGAGATGATTGTCAGGCCACGAGCACCCGCGTGCCTCCCTGTCGCGGATAGGCTGCGGGATATCGCCCAAGCGCGAGAATCGCTGCCGCGCATACCACGCAGATGACGGCGGACAGCTGGTGGATCGGCGTGTAGGATTTGAAGTAGTCGAAGGTAAGGCCATATAGAAACGGCCCGGCCGCCCCGCCGATGGTCGCCGCGCCGAACAGCGCGCCGTAGATCGCTCCCAGCGCCCGCTTGCCGAAATATTTGCGTGCCAGATACGGGATCAGGTCTCCTTCCGTTCCCGTGGACACGCCGAGCAGCAGCGCGGCGGTCAGGAGAAGCCCGGGGGAATTCGGGATCGTGACGAGGATGACGAATCCGATCGCACCGAGGATAAAGGCGACCAATGCTATGAACGGGGCAAAGAAGCGGTCGAGGATGAAGCCCGCGCCGACACGGGAGATCGCCAGGCCTGCACCGACGATGCCTGCGGCGCTTGCCGCGACGTCGCTCCCGAGCCCGCGATCGGTGGCAAAGGGTGCAAGGTGGACGAAGCCGCCGAGGATGACCATCGAGACCAGGAACATGACGACCGCGATGAGCCAGAACCGGAAGGTCCCGAGCGCCTCGGTGAGGGACAGTCCGGTCAGCTCGCTCCGCTCCTGCGAACGCATCGAATTCATGCGCTCCCCCTCCGGCAGATTGGTGAAGATGATCCGGTGGGCGATCACGCCGAAGACAAGGGCGAGGGCGGCAAAGATCATGTACGATGCGCGCCAGCCGTAGATGACGCTGAGCCTGCCGGCGACGATGGGAGCGAGGAACCCGCCGACGCCAGTGCCGAGCATGCCGAGCCCCAATGCCATCCCCAGCCGTGAATCGAAGACGCGCGGCAGGATCGCGAGATAGCCCGCGGCGGTGGTCGCCGCGCCGGCGAGGCCGATGGCAAAACCGGCGGTTGCGACGTAGAGCCTGCTTGCGGGCGCGAATGCGAGGGCGAGCACGAACGCGGCGAACAGGATCATGCCGAGTCCGATGACCTTGCTCCACCCGATACGATCCGCGACATAGCCGGCAATCGGCGCGCCGATCGCGGTTCCCGTCATTGCCAGCATCGGAAGGATGGCGACGTCGGCTCGCGTCCACTGGAAACTCTCGGCCATCGGCTTCAGGAAAATGCCGGCGGTGCTGAAGAATATCGGGCCGAAGCCGAATGTCAGGCCGAGCGCCGACCCAATGACCACCCACAGCCGGGGGCCCGTCATCGAGTCCGCCGCCGCGACGTCGAGTGGTGAAACGACCTTGAGCGTATCCTGTGACATCATAACCCTCCTTGAATTCTACCCAGATTATTGTTGTGCGTTTGTCTCACTCCACGCGGCCCCCGATTTGAGGAGCCGCGCTATCTCGTTGCCGTCCAGACCTGCCTCCGCGAGGATTGTGCGGGTGTGCGCGCCGGTTGGAGCAACCGCTTTGCAGGCGGCGGCCGGGGTGCCGGCGAATTTCGGCGCCGGCGCCGGCTGCGTCACACCGTTTACCTCGGCGAAGGTGCCGCGCGCGATGTTGTGAGGATGGGCCGGCGCTTCATCGAAGCCGAGCACCGGCGCGAAGCAGGCATCGGTTCCTTCGAGCAGGGCGCACCATTCAGCCCGCGTCCGCTGACGGAAAACGTCGGCGAGCTTGCGCTTCAGCGCAGGCCAGGCGGTCTCATCCCACTGCTGGTCGAAGTCGGGATCGGTCAGGCCGCAGAGCTCGCGCAGCTTCCCGTAGAATTGCGGTTCGATCGCACCGATCGAGACGTATTTTCCGTCCGCGCATTGGTAAGCGTTGAAGAACGGTGCGCCGCCATCGCCTGTATTGGTTCCGGCCTGCGCATGCCAGGCGCCGGTGCTGTGCCAGCCGTACAGGAGCGAGGCGAGCAGGGCCGATCCATCGCAGATGGAGGCATCGACGACTTGGCCTTGTCCGCTCGCCTTGGCCGCATGCAGTGCGCAAAGAATTCCGAACGCGAGCAGCATGCCGCCGCCGCCGAAGTCACCGATCATGCCTGCCGTCGGAACGGGCGGCTCACCGGGACGGCCGACCGCGTGCAGCGCACCGGTCAGCGCGATGTAGTTGATGTCGTGGCCGGCCGCCTTTCCGAGCGGGCCGGTCTGGCCCCAGCCCGTCACGCGTCCATAGACCAGTGACGGACGGTGCTTCAGGCAAACATCGGGGCCAAGCCCGAGCGATTCCATGACGCCGGGACGAAATCCCTCGATCAGCACGTCCGCGCGCTCGATGAGGCGCAATGCGACGTCGATCGACTCCGGGCGCTTGAGATCGAGTGCGATCGATTCCCGCCCGCGTGACAGCACGTCGCCATTGCGCTGGTCTGGTGACGCGGCCTTCTTGACCGGCCGGTCGATGCGAATGACGCGGGCGCCCTGATCCGCCAGCATCATGCCGGTAAACGGCGCGGGGCCGAGGCCGGCGAACTCGACGGCCGTGATGCCCGCGAGAGGACCGTTCGAGTTCACGGGCGGACGCGCCGGGGCTCTTTGCCCTTGGTCGCGTTCCTCCTGATGAAGTCCTCATTCAACTCGATGCCGAAGCCCGGACCTTCGTTGGGGTAGGTCATGCCCTTCTCGAACCGCGGCGGATTGAGCGCCAGATCCGCGCCGGCGGGGATTTCCCTGCTCTCCCACACATTGTGGATCATCAGCGGGCCGATCGACTCGTTGAGATATTGCGAGGCCCACTGATTGCTGGTCCACAGATGGACCGCGGGACTGTGCTCGAGGCCGGAGCCGATCATGCAACCGCACATCACGGGCAGGCCGGACAGGCGAGCCATCGTCAGCCAGCGCTGGGATTTCAGCAGACCACCGGCCTTCTGCGTCTTGATGAAAAGCCCGTCGGCCGCGCGGCGGTCGATGATCTCCTTGATGTGGTGCAGTTCCTGCGCGGATTCGTCGGCGTAGATCGGCGTCCTCACCTGTCCGCGTAGGCGCGCCATCCCTTCGATGTCCCAGTGCGGCAGCGGCTGCTCGATCAGTTCCAGGCCGAGCGGGTCCAGCTTGCGGATCAGGCGCAGCGCCTGCTCGTAGGTCCAGAATCCGTTGGCGTCCATGGTCAGACGGATATCGGGGCCGACCGTCTCCCGCACCGCGCGCGCCATGTCGAGATCGTCTTCGAGCGTTCCGTGACCGGTCTTGAGCTTGAGGAGGGCAAAGCCCTTCGCCAGTGCGGTCTTCGCTTCCTTGGCAACCTGGTCGGCATCGCCGGCCGAGAGAACCCAGCCGAGTTTCGCCCCGTCGGTGGAACGACCGCCGAGCAGTTCATACACGGGCATGTCGAAGATCTTGCCCTTGAGGTCGTGCAGCGCGAAATCGACGGTGGCTTTGGCCTGGTTGTTGTCGCGTACCAGCAGGTCCATGCGCGCGACGATCTTCTCGATGTTGCGCGGATCCTCGCCGAGCAGGATGCGCGGCCCGATGACGTCGCAGATCATGCTCATGATCGAGCCCTGCATCTCCCCGCGGTACCAGGAGGAGGTGTCGCCGGAATCCGAGAAGCCGACCCGGCCGTCATCCGTCGTGATCTTGAGAACGACGCTGTCGATCCGGTCGATGCGCGTGTTGGGCATGATGACCGGCTTCTTCATCGGCGTTGAAATGGGAATGCAGTCGATCTGCTCGATCTTCATGGGCCGTCCTTCGTGTCCCTCACACCGTGGTTTCGTTGAATTGACCGCCGCCTGAGCTCTCATGACGGCCGCCACACTTGAGACGAACGCTAGAAGCATTCGGAACAATAGTCAACCAACCGGACGGTTGACTTTTCGGGAAGCAGGCAATACCTCTCCAGGGCCGGCAGACACGGCCCTACCTTTCATGTGTCGGAGAGAAGCATTGAAACCGTACCGCTCGCCATGGATGACGCCCGAGCTCGATATCGTGCGCGCGACCGCGCGGCGTTTCTTCGAGGAGGAAGTCGCCCCGCACGCCGACCGCTGGCGCAAGCAGCATCAGATCGACCGCTCGGTGTGGCTCAAGGCCGGCGAGCTCGGGCTTGTCTGCATGAGCGTGCCCGAGGAGTTCGGAGGGCAGGGCGCATCCTTTGCGCATGAGGTCGTTGTGATGGAAGAGCAGGCGCGCGTCTGCGACACCGCCTTTCCCTTCGTGCCGGGCGCGCTTAACGCGCCGCATTTCCTGCTTCACACGGCGACGCGCGAGCAGCTCCTGAAGTGGATGCCGGACATCGCGGCGGGGCGCAAAGGTCTGTCGGTATGCATCACCGAGCCCGACGCCGGTACTGACGTCAAGGCGTTGCGCACGACGGCCCGGCGCGACGGCGACGAGTATGTGCTCAACGGAAACAAGGTCTTCATCACGCAGGGACGGCAGGCGGAATTGTCGATCGTCGCCGCCCGATCGAGTGGCGCGGGCGCCAAGGGCCTCTCGCTGTTCATGGTGGAGAAGAGCAAGACGCCGGGATTCAAGATCAGCCGCATCCTCGAGAAGATCGGACAAAACGGCCTCGACACCTGCGAGATATTCCTGGATGACGCGCGGATTCCGGCCGAAAATCTGATCGGCGGCGTCGAAGGAAAGGGGTTCGGCCAGTTGATGGATGTTTTTGTGCGGGAACGCCTGTCGATCGGCGTGACCGGCGTCGCGACGGCGGAACGTGCCATCGAGCTTGCGGTCGCCCACGCCAAGAACCGCAAGATGCTCGGCCAGGCGCTCTGGGACTTCCAGAACACCAAATTCGTTCTCGCCGAATGCGCCACCGAAGTACGCATTGCACGCACGTTCATCGATCGCCTGATCCTGCAGTTGTCGAACGGCGAATCGATCGATCCGGCCGAGGCGATCATGGCGAAGTACTGGTGCTCGGAGAAGCAGTGCGAGATCATCGATCGCTGCCTGCAGGTGTTCGGCGGTTACGGCTACATGCTGGACTCGCCGATCGCCCATCTCTACCTCGATGCGCGGGTGCAGCGCATCTATGGCGGGTCGAACGAGACGTTGAAGGACCTGATCGCGCGGGGAATGTGAAGCTCAGCGCGGGGTGATGCCCTGCGCCAGCATGTCGACGAATGCATCGGCGACGTCTTCGACCGAAAGCCGCTTGCCCGGCCGGAACCAGCGGGGCACCCAGTTCAGCGCGCCGAACAGCATCGCGGCGACGAGGCTCGGATCGACCGGTCGCAACTGCCCGCCCAGGACGCCCTCCATCGTCAGGTCGCGCAGGGCGACGTCGAGGCGGCGCTGAAACGCCCTGATCTTTCCGCCCGGCACCATGTCGAGGGGGCGTTCGCCGACCAGCACGAGACAGCGTCCGAAATCGTTGTTCTGGGCGCGTGCGAGCGCCCGTACGAAGTGACGAAAGCGATCCAGCAGGGGAGTCGACTTGTCGTGCATCGCCTCGATGACCTGATCGAGATCTTCGAAAGACGCGAGCAGGCATTCGTAGAGGATCGTCTCCTTGTTCGGAACATAGTGATAGAGCGTCGCCTTGTGGATGCCGAGGTGATCCGCGATCATATCGAGCGAGGTCGTCTCGTAGCCGTTCTGGGCGAAGAGCTGGGCGGCCTTCTGCAGGATGGCGGCGCGCTTGATCTCGTGCTTGGGCCCAAGAGGCTTGCGCACGCGCTTGGGCCCAGGGAAGACGCTGGGTTCGCTGGTGGGCTTTCGGCTCATCGCATCAGCGTACCGCGACGACGCCTGATTCGACCAGTTGCTGCAAGCGATCGGCCTTGATGCGAATTTCCTGAAGGATTTCGCGGCTGTGCTCGCCGATCAGCGGTGCGCGGTGTCGCACGGCGCCGGGCGTCTGCGATAGCTTGACCGGCACGCCCGGCACGGATGCAGGGCTTGCCGCACCGGGATGATCGAGTGTGGGAAGCATGTTCCGCGCAGCGAAATGCGGGTCTGCGAAGATCTCGGCGGCATCGTAGATCGGGCTGAATGGTACGAATCCGCCCAGAATCTCGCGCAGCTCGCCCTTGGTCCGCAGCGTCGTGAACGCTTCGACTTCCTGCCGCACGAGATCGCGATTGTCCCAGCGTTGGCTCTCGCTGGCGAAGCGGGGGTCTTTCGCAAGCTCCGGCCGTTTCATCAATCGGCACAGTTCGCTCCATTGCGGATTGTGAGGCGCTGCTATGGCGATGATGCCATCCCTGCAGCGATAAGTATCGAACGGGGCGACCCCGGGGATGACGTTGCCCATCGGCTCCAGCGAAACGCCGCGATAAGCGTAGTGCGAGACGACCGACTCCGACAGTGCCAGCACGCAGTCCACCATGGCGGTGTCGACATATTGGCCGACGCCGGTCTCGCGGGTTCGCCAGATGGCGCTGATGGTGCCGAAGGCTGCAAACAGGCCCGTGACCGTATCGCCGAGCCCGCCGCCGACCTTCACCGGATGATCGGCGTCAGGGCCGGTGATTCCCATCCATCCGCCCATGGCTTGCGCGACGATGTCGAAGGAAGGCCAGTTCATGTAGGGGCTGCGCCCTCCGACAGCGTCGCCGAAGCCACGGATGGACGTGTAGACGAGGCGAGGATTGATCTCCTTCAGGGCGGCATAGCCGAGGCCCAGGCGTTCCATGGCGCCGGCACGGAAGTTCTCGACCAGCGCGTCGGCTCCGCGCACGAGATCGCGCAGGATGTCCGCGCCTTCCGGCTTCTTCAAATCGATCGCAATCGAACGCTTGTTGCGGTTGCACGACTGAAACAGCCCGCCGAAATTGCGCTGCTGGTCGTCTTTCGAATAGGGACCAATATTGCGAAAGAAATCGCCTTCCAGCGGCTCGACCTTGATGACGTCAGCGCCGTGATCGGCCAGCACTTGCGTGCAGAATGGTCCGGCCAGCGCATGCGTCAGGTCGATGATGCGAAGACCGCGCAGCGCGCCCTGATTGAGCTCCATGAAGCGACTTGTCCCTGTGTTCGATGAACCGTTCCCGGGAAATATAGACCAAACGGTTGTTTGACCCTAGCAATATATCAACCAACTGGTCGGTTGACAAAATGCGCGGTCCCATCGTAAGGATGGCGTCACAAGGCACACCGTGCGCGATCGTCGCCGCCGGGCGAAAGCCGCAACAAGGGACGAAACATGTCTGCAGAATTGCTGGCTTCCGCGGATTGGGAGGGAAAGGCATACGATGGATCGTGGAAGCCGTTGCGCGGCGGTGTCATCGACGTTCGCGAGCCGGCGACCGGAGAAGTGTTGGCTCGCGTCGCCGCAGCCAATCCGGCGGATGTGAGGGACGCGTGCGCGCTCGCCAGGCGAGCGCAGCCGCAATGGGGCAAGATGGCCTATGGCGACCGCGCCGCGCTGTTCCGAAAGGCGGCGGCAATCGTCGAGCAAAACCGCGCAGACATCGCTGGGCTGATCGGACGGGAAACCGGGGGAATCGTCCCCAAGGCAATGTTCGAAATCGACTCTGTCCTCTACCTGCTGAACGAAGCCGCAGCGATGCTGACACAGCCAAAAGGTCTCGTCCTTCCGAGCCAGGACGGTTGCGTAAGCCTGGCGCGGCGAGTGCCCCATGGTGTGGTCGGCGTCATTTCGCCCTTCAACTTTCCGTTTCTCCTGAGTTGCCGCGCGGCCTTGCCGGCATTGGCAACAGGCAACGCGGTTGTCCTGAAGCCGGATCCGCGAACGCCGGTGAGTGGCGGCGTCCTGCTGGCGCTGCTGATGCAACAGGCCGGGCTTCCGCCTGGCGTGCTTTGCGTTCTCCCCGGTGCTGCCGATGCGGGCGAGGCGCTGATCGTCGATCCCGACGTCGCGATGATCTCCTTTACCGGATCGACCGCAGTCGGCCGCAGGGTGGGGGAATTGGCCGGCAAGAATCTAAAGAAGGTGGCGCTCGAGCTCGGCGGAAAGAACTCGCTGATCATCCTAGATGATGCGGATCTGGCGCTGGCGATCTCCGGCGGTTCATGGGCGTCGTGGCTGCATCAGGGCCAGATTTGCATGAGTGCGGGGCGCCATCTCGTGCACCGCAGCCTGGCGGATGAATATTGTCGGCAGATGGCGGAGAAGGCGGTCCATCTGCCGGTTGGAAATCCCTGCACCGGACAGGTCGCGCTCGGACCGCTGATCACGCTGAAGCAGACTGAACGCGTCGATCGCATCGTAAGGGAGTCGGTGAAGATGGGCGCGCGATTGCTGGCTGGCGGCGAAGCCAACGGCCAATTTTACCCCGCCACGGTCCTGAGCAACGTGACGCCGGACATGCCTGCGTACCGGGAAGAGATCTTTGGGCCGGTCGTCGCGGTTACGCCGTTCGAGACGGACGACGAGGCGGTGGCGCTCGCCAACGCCACCGACTACGGCCTGTCGGCCGGCATCCACACCAGAGATGTGGGCCGCGGCATGGCCATGGCGGAGCGCTTGAATGTCGGACTCGTCCATGTCAACGATCAGACCGTCGCCGACGACGGAACCATGCCCATGGGTGGACGAGGCGCGTCCGGCAATGGGTCCCGCCACGGCGGTCCCGCCAATTGGGATGAATTCACGCAATGGCAATGGATGACGATCCGCCAGAAGGCGCCTGCTTACCCCCTGTAGTCGTCGGCGCGCCGACGCACGCAACCCACGTGAACGAGACCGGAGGCCCTGATCATGTTCGTTGAACGTTTTCACCACGTCGCCTACCGCTGCAAGGACGCCAAGGAGACGGTCGCCTTCTACAGGAAGGTGCTCGGCATGGAACTGCTGGGCGCGATCGCCGAAGATCGGGTGCCTTCGACCAAGGCGCCAGATCCGTACATGCACATCTTTCTCGACGCAGGCGGAGGAAGCATTCTTGCCTTCTTCGAGTTGCCGAACTCGCCCCCGATGGGACGGGATGAAAACACCCCGGAGTGGACTCAGCACATCGCCTTCAAGGTCAAGGATATGGCGACGCTCGAACGGGCACGGCGGGCGGCCGAAGCCGCCGGGCTCGAAGTCGTCGGTCCGACAGATCACACGATCTTCAAGTCGATCTACTTCTTCGATCCGTCCGGCCATCGCCTGGAGCTTGCATGCGATACTGCGACCACGGAGCAGTGGCAACGAATGCGCGATGTCGCCGACGCCATGATCGACGAATGGGCCGTCACCAAGAAGCCGCCCCGTCATACTGCATGGCTGCACGCGGCTGAATTGCAGGAGCGTTGAGCGGGATTGAAGAACTTCCGCATTCGCTGTGCCGCCTTCGCCGGCCTTGAGGAATTACGACGCAGCGCTGCCGGACCAGAAACTCCTCACCGGCTGGTTCCGGGTTCAAGCCTTGCCACATCGCCAAGGAAGTTGCTGCCTTTCAAGGCCCGCATGGCTGCCTTGGCAATCGCTCGTCCGCGTTCGTCGGTTCCGGTCCATTGTGCCTGTCGGCCTCGCGGATCGATTTCCAGCAGTTTGACGGCTGCGGGAACCTCGCTGCCGTCGCGGACGACTCCTCGCAATATGCCGTCGCGTGGGGCTGTGATGGCTGCGCCCGAAAGATGGCCAAGTTCCATTCCCCGGTAGACGCGCGTTCCGATCTCGATCGGGCTGCGCCAGCGGCCGGCAAAGCGTGAATAGACGAAGCGCTCGGCGCCGACGTCGCCGAGCGTGCTTGCGACGCCGTCGGCAGCGTCGGTCCAGCGCTCGCGCGGCACGAGTCCAATCTTCCCCGGGCGGGTCTCGATCGCTACATCGCAATTGGCGCCCGACGAGAATCCAGGACCAAGTCCGATCGTCAGCCGACCCAGCCGGCGGAGATCGGCTGTGATCCGTCGCTTCTGCAGTCGCGCGTCGATCAGCACATCGATCTGGCGGACCGGAATGAGATCGAGCAGGCCGAGCCAGGTGACGCATATCAGCGAGGGCCGGCGCAATGCGGCGTAAATCTCCGTGCCCCCCTCGATGCGCTCGGCGGAAAGATTTTCGACCTGCACTCGATCGCCGAATAGGGCGTCGTGAAATGCCATCTTGCGCCGGATGACCGGAGGATCCGGATCGTGCGACAGCACGACACAATAGCCGCCACGCGACAGCTGCACGGCGATCGCAGATGCGATCTCATTCGTGCCGAGAATGATGGCAAGCGAAGTGCTATTGATCGGTTGGTGGGGCATTCCGGATCGCGTCTCGTTGACACAAGCAGGCGGGGGCAAATCCGACAAACGACCCGCGTATCTGCGATGGCCAGCAAAAGCCGGGCCAGTTTCAATCGAAAGTGCGCCATAGCGTGGCAATGATCGTCACCTGAGAATCCCCTGTTGCAGGATGTTGCAAAGCGCACGAGCAAACGTCCCGAATCCTTCAGGATGTCAGGAAGCCGACATCGAGGTTTGCGAAAGATGAAAAATCAGGGGGTGGCCTGAATCCTGCAGAACCGCAGCGAAAGCCGCGGCACGCGGCGCCGCAAGAATATATGTCGGGGAATTGGCGTGACGCTCGATCTTCTGGATCTCGGCCATCCGTCGGGTACCGCGCCTGAAAGAAGGGACGAGCTATGCCCCTTTCATGGCGACCTGTCACATGCGCAGCACGGAAACGGCAAGACGCTCGTGCTCACCGGCGCCTCCCGCGGCATCGGGCATGCCACGGGAAAGGTGTTTTCGGAAGCCGGATGGCGGATCATCACCTGCTCCCGCCATCCCTTCGATGGCGGCCGGTGTCCCTGGGACTCGGGCTCCGACAATCATGTTCAGGTCGAGCTGAGCGATCACCGCGGGCTGCCTCGGGCGATCGACGAAATCAGGGAGCGGTTGAACGGCGGGCCGCTGCACGCGCTGATCAATAATGCCGGCATCTCGCCGAAGACTGCCGACGGCGGCAGATTGAACTCGCTTTCCACCCCGGTCGAAACCTGGATGAGCGTGTTCCACGTCAACCTCCTTGCACCGATCCTGCTGGCGCGGGGGTTGTTCGAGGAACTCAAGCTCGCTTCAGGCTCGATCGTCAATGTTACGTCTATCGTCGGGTCTCGCGTGCACCCCTTCGCCGGCACGGCCTATGCGACCTCGAAGGCCGCGCTCGCATGTCTTACCCGGGAAATGGCGCACGACTACGCGCCGCATGGCATTCGCGTCAATGCCATCGCCCCGGGTGAAATCAAGACCGACATTCTTTCTCCCGAGACGGAAGCCCAACTGGCGCCGATCATTCCCCTGCACCGCGTGGGTACGCCTGATGAGGTCGCAAAAGTCATCTTCTTCCTGTGTTCCGATGCTGCAAGCTATGTAACGGGTGCGGAAGTTCCGATTAACGGCGGACAGCATGTCTAGTTAGGCCTTGCCCGTGGGCCTTGGTTCCCAAGGTTAACGAAGCCGGACGGCCAGAAAGCGGGCAGATTCTTTGAGCAGCAATGCCAACAACTTGGGCGCGACTCCGAACGAATTATGACTCACAATGCAATGAGCGCTGAAGAACCGGACAGGGAGGAGGCCCATGACAACGGAGAATCCGTCATGTCGCACACTGCTCCAGTGGCTGAACTGAACAGGGCCGCCGCGACTGCGCCGCTCGTTCCGGTCAACGAGATCGCGCTGACCGCGATTTTCGAAATCTCCAAGATACTGACAGCTCCGGCACGGCTGGAATCGGCTCTCGCCAACGTCGTCAATCTGCTGCAGTCCTTCCTGCAGATGCGGCATGGCGTGGTCTCGCTCCTGGCTGACGACGGCGTTCCCGACATTACGGTGGGCGCCGGGTGGAGCGAGGGAAACGACGAACGCTATCGAGGACGGTCGCCGCAAAAGGCGGTGGATCAGATCGTTGCGACGGCGATGCCGCTGGTCGCGGAGAACATCGCCATCCACCCCGCTTTCGGTCCTGCGGATGTGGAGGCGCTCGGCGGTTCCGAAACGGTCAGGATTTCCTTCATCGGCGTCCCGATCAGGATCGATTCCAAGGTCGTCGGCACCTTGACCATCGACCGGATTTGGGACGAACGATCCTTGTTCAGGCTGGACTCTGATGTTCGTCTCCTGACCATGATTGCCAACCTGGTCGGACAGACGGTCAAGCTGCATCGCGTTGTCGCTCAGGATCGCGAGCGTCTGATGCACGAGAGTTACCGGCTGCAGAAGGAGCTCTCGGAACTCAAGCCCGTCAGGGAACGCAAGAAGATACAGGTCGATGGCATCATCGGGGACAGCCCGGCATTGCGGGGATTGCTGGAAAAAATCGCCATCGTGGCGAAATCGAACTCGACGGTGCTGTTGCGGGGCGAGTCCGGAACCGGCAAGGAGCTGATCGCCAAGGCCATTCATGAACTGTCGCCGCGCGCCAAGCGGCCATTCATCAAGATCAATTGCGCAGCACTCCCGGAATCCGTTCTGGAGTCCGAATTGTTCGGACACGAGAAGGGGGCTTTCACTGGCGCGCTCAACTTCCGCAAGGGGCGTTTTGAGCTCGCCGACAAGGGAACGCTGTTCCTCGACGAGATCGGGGAAATCTCCGCTTCGTTTCAGGCCAAGCTTCTCCGCGTGCTGCAGGAGCAGGAATTCGAGCGGGTCGGCGGCAACCAGACCATCAAGGTCGATGTTCGCGTGATTGCCGCGACCAACCGCAATCTCGAAGAGGCCGTTGCACGCAATGAGTTTCGTGCCGACCTGTATTACCGCATCAGTGTCGTGCCCATGATGTTGCCGCCATTGCGGGACCGGCGCAGCGATATCCCGCTGCTGGCCAACGAGTTCCTGCGGAATTTCAATAACGAGAATGGTCGAGCGCTGGCCTTCGATTCCCATGCCCTCGAGGTGTTGATGAATTGCGGCTTCCCCGGCAATGTGCGTGAGCTGGAAAATTGCGTCCAGCGAACGGCAACCTTGGCGCCGGGACCCGGAATCGTCAGGAACGATTTCGCCTGCTCTCACGATCAGTGCCTGTCCGCCATGCTGTGGAAGAGCGGATCGGAAGCCGCAGCGCCGCGGTCGCTGCCCATCGTGCCGCTGAGGGGCCTTCCGGCGAAATTTCCGGACGACCTCGCCGAGACGTCGGTCCTGCCGGATCCGGAGACGGCCGCCGAGCTGTCCGCGCCGACGGGTCTTGCGGATGGCTCCGGTGGGACCAGGACGACCGAGCGCGACCGCGTCATTGCGGCGATGGAGAAATCCGGTTGGGTCCAGGCCAAGGCCGCGCGCTTGCTCGGTTTGACGCCGAGACAGATCGGCTACGCGCTGAAGAAACATGGCATCGAGGTCAAACGGCTCTGACGGTGAGCTGTCGCAGATGCGACATGCTGTCGGGCCCGCGACAACGCGATTCACACAAATTGCTCTTGAATATCAGGCCTGTGGCGGTTGGCATGACGCTTGAAAGGAGATGTTGAACAGCCTCGTCTGCCGTTGGGAGCCGTCACAAATGCCCTACAAGATTGTCGCCTCGCAGTGCACGGTTTGCGGCGCGTGCGAGTTCGAATGCCCGAATGCGGCGATCAGCCTCAAGCGCGACATGTACGTCATCGATCCGAAGAAGTGCACGGAGTGCGAGGGTCATTTCGACACGCCGCAATGCGCAGCCGTGTGTCCGGTCCCCGACACATGCGTCCCGGCATAGGAGGCCTCGATGAGGCGGGTCATGTCAGGACTTGGGACGCAGGTGCCGGCAGGGCGACAGCTCCGGCGATTTTTTGAACGGCTCTCGGGGCTTGCAGAGGATCATCCGAAGCAGCTCGTGGCCGTGCATCGGGTGCGTTCGCGCCGGAAGGACTTGGTTGTCGGACGTCTCTCTGCGCGAACGGAGCGATAGATGGCGGCGGTTCAGGACACCATCGAGCGCGTCCGGCAGATCGACGTCGATCAGTATCGATATGGGTTCGAGACGAATATCGAATCCGAGAAGGCCCCGAAGGGACTTTCCGAAGATACGGTCCGCTTCATCTCAGCCAAGAAGAACGAGCCGGCCTGGATGCTGGAATGGCGGCTTGAGGCCTATCGGCGCTGGCTGACCATGACGGAGCCTGTCTGGGCGCGTGTCAATTATCCCGGGATCGACTATCAGGATCTCTACTACTACGCCGCGCCGAAGCCGAAGAAGCAGCTCGCCTCGATCGACGAGATCGATCCCGAGATCCTCAAGACCTACGAGAAGCTCGGCATTCCCTTGCGCGAAGTCGCCGTCCTCGAAGGCGTGGTCAAGCCCGAGGGACGCGGCGAGGACGAGGAGGGCGCGCCGGTCACGCGCTCGAAGATCGCGGTCGACGCCGTGTTCGACTCGGTCTCGGTGGCCACCACCTTCAAGGAGGAGCTGAAGAAGGCCGGCGTGATCTTCATGCCGATCTCGGAGGCGATCCGCGAGCACCCGGAACTGGTGAAGAAGTATCTCGGCAGCGTGGTGCCGACGACGGACAATTTCTTTGCCACGCTGAACTCGGCGGTGTTTTCCGACGGCTCGTTCGTCTACGTGCCGCCGGGCGTGCGCTGCCCGATGGAGCTTTCCACCTACTTCCGCATCAACGAGCGCAACACCGGCCAGTTCGAGCGCACGCTGATCATCGCCGACAAGGGCGCCTATGTGAGCTATCTCGAGGGCTGCACGGCGCCGCAGCGCGACGAGAACCAGCTGCATGCCGCCGTGGTCGAGCTGGTCGCGCTCGATGACGCCGAGATCAAGTATTCGACGGTGCAGAACTGGTACCCCGGCAATTCCGAGGGCGTCGGCGGCATCTACAATTTCGTGACCAAGCGCGGCGACTGCCGCGGCGTCAATTCGAAGATTTCCTGGACCCAGGTGGAGACCGGCTCGGCCATCACCTGGAAATATCCGAGCTGCATTCTGCGCGGCGACAATTCGCGCGGCGAGTTCTACTCGATCGCGATCTCCAACGGTTACCAGCAGGTCGACAGCGGCACCAAGATGATCCATCTGGGCCGGAACACCACCTCCAGGATCATCTCCAAGGGCATCGCCGCCGGCAAATCGCAGAACACCTATCGCGGCCTGGTCACCGCGCACCGCAAGGCCACCGGCGCGCGCAACTTCACCGCCTGCGACTCGCTTTTGATCGGCGATAAGTGCGGCGCCCACACCGTGCCCTATATCGAGGCGAAGAATTCCTCGGCCACCTTCGAGCACGAGGCGACGACGTCGAAGATCTCGGAGGACGTGCTGTTCTACTGCATCCAGCGCGGGCTCTCCCAGGAAGAGGCCGTCGGCCTCGTCGTCAACGGCTTCGTCAAGGACGTGCTGCAGCAGCTGCCGATGGAGTTCGCGGTCGAGGCGCAGAAGCTGATCTCGATCTCGCTCGAGGGCAGCGTGGGATGACGGCGGGCTAAGGAGATACCCGATGACGGCACTCTTGGAAATTCGCGGGCTCAAAGCCGAAATCGATGGCCGGCAAATTCTCAACGGTCTCGATCTGACCGTGAACAGGGGAGAGGTGCACGCCATCATGGGACCCAACGGCGCCGGCAAGTCGACGCTGTCCTATGTTCTCTCGGGCAAACCCGGATATGAGATCACCGGCGGCGAGGTCCGTTTCAATGGCGAAGACCTGCTTGAGATGGCTCCAGATGAGCGGGCCGCCAAGGGATTGTTTCTGGCCTTCCAGTACCCGCTGGAGATTCCAGGCGTTGCCACGCTGACCTTCCTGCGTACGGCGCTCAACGCACAGCGCAAGAAGCGTGGCGAGGAAGAGTTGTCGTCGCCAGATGTGATCAAGCGCGTACGCGAGCTGGCCAGGAAGCTCAACATCGACCCGGAGATGCTGAAGCGACCGCTCAATGTCGGGTTCTCCGGCGGCGAAAAGAAGCGCAACGAGACGCTCCAGATGGAGTTGCTGGAACCCAGTCTTTGCGTGCTCGATGAAACCGATTCCGGGCTCGACATCGACGCCCTGCGGATCGTCGCCGACGGCGTCAACCGGCTGCGAAGCGATCGCCGGGGCATGATCGTGATTACCCACTATCAGCGCTTGCTCAACTATATCGTGCCCGATGTCGTGCACGTGCTTGCCGCCGGTCGTATCGTCAAAACCGGTGGCAAGGAGCTTGCGCTGGAACTCGAGGCAACCGGCTACGCCCGGTATCAGAACGAAGCGGCCTGATCGCCATGAACGCCGGGATTTCCCCTTTGAAGACTGCCGCTGAGGTCGCGCTCAACGATATGTTCGCAGCGGTTCGTACAAGTCTGCCTGGCGGCGATGCGGTCGCGGCCTTGCGGCGCAATGCTTTCGACCGGTTCGGTGTCTCGGGCCTGCCGCACGCGCGTCTTGAAGACTGGAAATATTCGGATCTCAAGCGCCTGGTTCGCGACGCAAAGCCCCTGGCGCCCCGCCCGGATTCGGCAGCCAGGGCAGCGGCAACCGGTGCCGGCAGGCGATTTGCGGGAATTGGCGCCAGGCGCCTTTTGGTGGTCGACGGCGAGTTCGCGCCTGAATTGTCAGATCTCGCCGGACTTCAAGCCGGTGTCAGCATTCGTGCCACGGCCGAGGCGCTCAAGCGTGACGAGCCGGTTCTGAAGATTGCCGATAGCGGTCGCGGTATCGACCCTGCCGCGGCATTGAACACGGCTTTTGCCGGGGATGGCGTACTGATCGCCATCGATTCCAATGTGATCGTCGACCGGCCGATCCATCTTGTCTTCGTCTCGACGGCCCGGACGCCCTCCGCCGTGTTTGTCAGGTCGCGGCTCGAGGTGGGGAAGGGTGCCGAACTGACCCTGCTCGAAACGCATGAGGGACCGGACCGGTCTGACTATCAGGTCAATTCGGTTCTTGACGTTACGCTCGGCGAGAGAGCCCAGCTTGATCATATCAAGGTCACCGGCGAAGGGGACGGCGCGCTGCATATTGCGACGCTGTCGGCCGAGCTGGGAGCGGATGCCGCCTATCGCGGGTTTGGCCTCGTCCATGGCGGCGCGGTCGTGCGGAACCAGATGTTCCTGAAGCTTGCCGGCGACCGTAGCAGTGCGGATGTCCAGCAAGCGAGCCTGCTCGCCGAACGCCAGCATGCGGACACCACGCTGGTCGTCGACCATGCCGCGGTCGGGTCGCAGAGCCGGGAAGTGTTCAAGGCCGTGGTCGACGATGAAGCCCGCGCCGTGTTCCAGGGGCGGATCGCGGTGCAGACCGGTGCCCAGCAGACGGACGCGAGGATGATGGCGCGCGCGTTGCTGCTGTCGGACGACGCGACCGCCAACTGCAAGCCGGAGCTCGAGATATTTGCCGACGACGTGCAGTGCGGCCATGGCAGCACGATCGGTGCGCTGGACGAGCGGCTCAAGTTCTATCTCATGGCGCGAGGTATTCCGGAGAAGCAGGCGGAATCGCTGTTGATTGAGGCGTTTGTCAAGGAAGTGATCGATTCCATCGCAAGTGAGGGCGTTCGGGATGCGCTGACGCAGGCCATGTCGGATTGGCTGGAAAGGCGAGGTTAGCCGAAATGCACCTGGCGGTCAGCAATGGCGGCTATGACGTAGCTCGCGTCCGAGAGGATTTCCCGATCCTTTCGCTGCAGGTGCACGGCAAACCGCTGATCTATCTCGACAACGCGGCCTCGGCCCAGAAGCCGAAAGCCGTGCTCGACCGCCTGACGCGGGCCTATACCAGCGAATATGCCAATGTGCATCGCGGCCTGCATTTCCTCGCCAATGCCGCGACCGATGCCTATGAGGGCGCGCGCGACAAGGTGGCCGGTTTTCTCAATGCCGGCCGGCGCGAGGAGATCATCTTTACCCGGAGTGCCACGGAAGCCATCAATCTGGTCGCGCAGAGTTTTGGGGCAAGCCGGCTCGGCGCCGGCGACGAGATCGTGCTTTCCATCCTGGAGCATCACGCCAACATCGTGCCGTGGCATTTTCTCAGGGAACGCAACGGCGCCGTCATCAAGTGGGCGCCGGTGGATGACGACGGGAATTTCCTGCTGGATGAATTCGAGAAACTGCTGACCGATCGCACGCGGATGGTTGCGATCACGCAGATGTCGAACGTGCTGGGAACGGTGGTCCCGGTAAAGGATGTGGTTCGGCTGGCGCACGCACGCGGCATCCCGGTGCTGGTGGATGGCTCGCAGGCCAGCGTCCATATGGACGTCGATGTCCGCGACATCGACTGCGATTTCTATGTCGTCACCGGACACAAGCTGTACGGACCGACCGGTATCGGTGTGCTCTATGGCAAATATGGGCATCTGGCGGCCATGCGCCCCTTCAATGGCGGAGGCGAGATGATCCGTGAGGTATCGCAAGATGCGGTGACCTACGGCGAACCTCCGCATCGTTTTGAGGCGGGAACGCCGCCGATCGTCCAGGCCATCGGCCTTGGCGCGGCTATCGATTACATCCAGTCGATCGGCAAGGAACGGATCCGCCGCCACGAGAGCCAGTTGCTCACCTATGCCCAGGAAAAGCTCGGCAGCATCAACTCCCTGAGAATCATCGGTACCGCTGCGGAGAAGGGCGCCATTGTTTCTTTCGAGATGAAGGGCGCGCATGCCCATGATTTTGCCACCGTGATCGACCGCTCGGGGATCGCCGTTCGCGCCGGCACGCATTGCGCCATGCCGCTGCTGGAGCGCTTCGGCGTGCCTGCCACCTGCCGCGCCTCGTTTGCTCTTTACAACACCAGGGAAGAAGTCGACGCGCTGGCGGTGGCCCTGATCAGGGCGTGCGAGTTGTTTTCATAAGCTGAAAGCACCGCACCCCTGCCGAGAAGGCGTTGTCAGGCCGCGTTGGGCCAGCGCCTTTTGCGCATCTGCGCGCATGCGCGCAACCATGGAACGGAAGCCGTTTGATCTTTGCGGCGTGAGATGCTCGCCGAGGCCCAATCGCTCGAACAGGGCGAGCGGGTTTTCCCCGGCAATCTCGCTGGCCGGCCGGCCAGACAGCAGCGCAATGAGGATCGATACGAGGCCGCGGACGATATGGGCGTCGCTGTCGCCTTCAAAGCAGAGCACGGCATTCCGGCCATGGTTGTGAACCGTGGTGGCCAGCCAGACCTGACTGACGCAGCCTTGCACCTTGTTGGCGTCGGTGCGCTTCTCTTCGGGGAATGGCGGCAGTTGCCGGCCGAGTTCGATGACATACCGATAGCGATCGTCCCATTCGTCAAGCAGCGAGAAATTTTCCACGATCTCGTCGATCGCATTGGAGGGGTGATCCATCGGAATGTCTCCCGCGTGTCTGCGTGCCCGGCGCTTCGCTGTCGGACAGGAGCCCGCAGCAGGCGCATGTCATCATCGCAAGCAAGGTCCATACCGGGGTGCCGGGAGGTTGGTCCCCCGGAGAAAGTGGGCGGTGCGGGACGAAAACCGGATCGCAAGCGCATTGTTTTGTTTCGGACAGCATCGTCCGCGGCGCATGTCGCCATGTTGCGATGTCGGGTTTGCAACAATCCCCGGCGGACGAACTAACCGCCTCGGAATACGTCGATTTTCGCAACTGCCGGGCATTGGCACACGGGTTGCAAAAGTCTTTCCGTGAAGGCGCGACTGTCGATCCTTGCTCTCGTGAAGATGCGCGAGCGCTTCGGGGAAATCGCCAGTCCCCCCACCGCAATGAGGATGAACCGAGGGATAAACCATGAGCCTAGCCACCACGCAGAGCGTTGCTGAGATCAAGGCCCGCAACAAGGAGCTGATCGCGGAAGTCTTGAAGGTCTATCCGGAAAAGACCGCCAAGAAGCGCGCCAAGCATCTCAATGTCCACGAAGCCGGAAAATCGGATTGCGGCGTCAAATCCAACCTGAAGTCCGTTCCGGGCGTCATGACCATCCGCGGCTGCGCCTATGCCGGCTCCAAGGGCGTGGTCTGGGGTCCGATCAAGGACATGATCCACATCAGCCACGGTCCCGTCGGCTGCGGCCAGTACTCCTGGGCGGCGCGCCGCAACTATTACATCGGCACCACCGGCATCGACACTTTCGTGACCATGCAGTTCACGTCCGACTTCCAGGAGAAGGACATCGTGTTCGGCGGCGACAAGAAGCTCGCCAAGATCATCGATGAAATCCAGGAACTGTTCCCCCTCAATCACGGCATCACCATCCAGTCGGAGTGCCCGATCGGTCTGATCGGCGACGACATCGAAGCGGTGTCGAAGTCCAAGTCCAAGGAATATGAGGGCAAGACCATCGTGCCGGTGCGCTGCGAGGGATTCCGCGGCGTGTCGCAGTCGCTCGGACATCACATCGCCAACGACGCGGTACGCGACTGGGTGTTCGACAAGATCTCACCCGAGAGCAAGCCGAAGTTCGAACCGTCTCCCTATGACGTCGCCATCATCGGCGACTACAATATCGGCGGCGACGCGTGGTCCTCGCGCATCCTGCTGGAAGAGATGGGCCTGCGCGTGATCGCGCAGTGGTCCGGCGACGGCAGCCTCGCCGAGCTGGAAGCCACGCCCAAGGCGAAGCTGAACGTCCTGCATTGCTACCGCTCGATGAACTACATCTCCCGCCATATGGAGGAGAAGTTCGGCATTCCGTGGTGCGAATACAACTTCTTCGGGCCGAGCAAGATCGCGGAATCGCTGCGCAAGATAGCCGGCTTCTTCGACGACAAGATCAAGGAGGGAGCCGAGCGGGTCATTGCCAAGTACCAGCCTCTGATGGATGCGGTCATCGCCAAGTACCGGCCGCGCCTGGAAGGCAAGACGGTGATGCTCTTCGTCGGCGGCCTGCGTCCGCGCCATGTGATCGGCGCCTATGAGGACCTCGGCATGGAGGTCGTGGGTACCGGCTACGAGTTCGGCCACAACGACGACTACCAGCGCACCGCCCAGCACTACGTCAAGGACGGCACGCTTATCTATGACGACGTCACCGGCTACGAGTTCGAGCGCTTCGTCGAAAAGATCCAGCCCGATCTCGTCGGCTCCGGCATCAAGGAAAAATACGTCTTCCAGAAGATGGGCGTGCCGTTCCGCCAGATGCATTCCTGGGACTATTCGGGTCCGTATCACGGCTATGACGGGTTCGCGATCTTTGCCCGCGACATGGACATGGCGATCAATTCCCCGATCTGGAAGAAGACCAAGGCACCCTGGAAGGCCGCGCCCCGGCCGAGCCTGATGGCGGCCGAATAAGAAAAGACGAGGTCCGGCTCTTTTCGAAAGAGAAGAGCCGGAAGAGGCGATCATCCCGACAACACAGAGAGTGCGCCACCATGACTCAGAATGCCGAACACGTGCTCGATCATTTCGAGCTGTTCCGCGGTCCCGAGTACCAGCAGATGCTGGCCAACAAGAAGGCCCTGTTTGAAAATCCGCACGATCCGGCCGAAGTCGAGCGGATCCGCGAGTGGGCCAAGACTCCGGAATATCGCGAGAAGAACTTCGCCCGCGAGGCGCTCACCGTCAACCCGGCCAAGGCGTGCCAGCCGCTCGGTGCGGTGTTCGTGGCGGTCGGATTCGAGGGCACGCTGCCATTTGTGCACGGCTCGCAGGGCTGCGTCGCCTATTACCGCAGCCATCTGTCGCGTCACTTCAAGGAGCCGAGTTCCTGCGTCTCGTCGTCGATGACGGAGGACGCGGCCGTGTTCGGCGGCCTGAACAACATGATCGACGGGCTTGCCAATACCTACAACATGTACAAGCCCAAGATGATTGCGGTCTCGACCACCTGCATGGCGGAGGTGATCGGCGACGACCTCAACGCCTTCATCAAGACCTCCAAGGAAAAAGGCTCGGTCCCCGCGGAGTTCGACGTTCCCTTCGCCCATACGCCCGCCTTCGTCGGCAGCCACGTCACCGGGTATGACAACGCGCTGAAAGGCATCCTGGAACACTTCTGGGACGGCAAGGCCGGCACCGCGCCGAAGCTCGAACGCGCGGCCAACGGCAAGATCAACTTCATTGGCGGCTTCGACGGCTATACCGTCGGCAACATCCGCGAAATGAAGCGCATCTTCGACTTGATGGGCGTCGAGTACACCATCCTGGCCGACAACAGCGACGTGTTCGATACGCCGACCGACGGCGAGTTCCGCATGTATGACGGCGGAACCACGCTGGAGGAGGCCGCCAACGCGCTTCACGCCAAGGCAACGATCTCGATGCAGCAATATTGCACGGAGAAGACGCTGCCCTTCATCCAGGCGCACGGCCAGGAAGTTGTCGCCTTCAATCACCCGGTCGGTGTCAGCGCCACGGATGAGTTCCTGATGGCGCTCTCGCGTATCACCGGCGCGGCGATCCCGAAGGAGCTGGAGCAGGAGCGCGGCCGTCTGGTCGATGCCATGGCCGACTCCAGCGCGCACATTCACGGCAAGAAGTTCGCGATCTACGGCGACCCGGACCTCTGCTACGGCCTGGCGGCCTTCCTGCTCGAACTGGGCGCCGAGCCCGTGCATGTTCTCGCCACCAATGGCAGCAAGGCCTGGGCCGAGAAGATGCAGGCGCTGTTCGCCAGCTCGCCCTTTGGTGCCAACTGCCATGCCTATCCGGGCAAGGATCTCTGGCACATGCGCTCGCTCCTGTTCACCGAGCCGGTCGATTTCCTGATCGGCAACACCTACGGCAAGTATCTGGAGCGCGATACCGGAACGCCGCTGATCCGCATCGGTTTCCCGATCTTCGACCGCCATCATCACCATCGCTATCCGGTGTGGGGCTACCAGGGCGGCATGAACGTGCTGGTCAAGATCCTCGACAAGATTTTCGACGAGATCGACAAGAACACCAACGTGCCTGCCAAGAGCGACTACAGCTTCGACATCATTCGTTGACGTTGATGAGACCTTCCGCCGCCCGCATCGGGCGGCGGAAGGGTGACTAGTCTAGCCAGAGTGATCGAGACTGCGGGGCAAAGCGCTCGCGCAGCGGGTCCGGGGATAGGAGAGACGAATGACCTCGCTGTCGGCGACCATCCAGGATGTCTTCAACGAGCCAGGCTGCGGCAAGAATGCCAACAAGACGGAGGCGGAGCGCAAGAAGGGGTGCACCAAGCAATTGCAGCCGGGCGGGGCGGCCGGCGGTTGCGCTTTCGACGGCGCCAAGATCGCGTTGCAGCCGTTTACCGATGTCGCCCATCTCGTTCACGGGCCGATCGCGTGCGAGGGAAATTCCTGGGACAACCGCGGCGCGGCCTCGTCCGGCTCCAACCTGTGGCGGACGGGCTTTACCACCGACATGAACGAAACCGACATCGTGTTCGGCGGCGAGAAGCGGCTCTACAAGGCCATCCGGGAGATCGTCGAGAAGTACGATCCACCGGCGGTCTTCGTGTATCAGACCTGTGTTCCCGCGATGATCGGCGACGACATCAACGCGGTCTGCAAGGCGGCCGCAGCCAAATTCGGCAAGCCGGTCATTCCCGTCAACTCGCCGGGCTTCGTCGGGCCGAAGAACCTCGGCAACAAGCTCGCAGGCGAGGCCCTGCTGGAGCACGTGATCGGCACCGAGGAGCCGGACTACACCACGCCCTACGATCTCAACATCATCGGCGAGTACAATCTCTCGGGCGAGCTGTGGCAGGTCAAGCCGCTTCTCGACGAGCTTGGCATCCGCATCCTGTCCTGCATCTCGGGCGACGGAAAATACCGTGAAGTCGCCTATTCGCACCGCGCGCGCGCCGCGATGATGGTGTGCTCCAAGGCGATGATCAACGTGGCGCGGAAGATGGAGGAGCGCTACGGCATTCCCTTCTTCGAGGGATCGTTCTACGGCATCCAGGACTCCAGCGACTCCTTGCGCGAGATCGCACGCATGCTGATCGAGCGCGGCGCTCCGGCCGAGCTGATGGAGCGCACCGAGGCGGTGATTGCGCGCGAGGAAGCGCGCGCCTGGGCCGCCATCGAGCGCTTCAAGCCGCGCTTCAAGGACAAGAAGGTGCTGTTGATTACCGGCGGCGTGAAGTCCTGGTCTGTGGTTGCGGCACTTCAGGAAGCGGGTCTCGAGATCGTCGGCACTTCCGTGAAGAAGTCGACCCGGGAAGACAAGGAGCGCATCAAGGAGCTCATGGGGCAGGACGCCCACATGATCGAGGATATGACGCCGCGCGAGATGTTCAAGATGCTCAAAGATGCGCGGGCGGACATCATGCTCTCGGGCGGTAAATCGCAATTCGTCGCGCTAAAGGCCGCAATGCCCTGGCTCGACATCAACCAGGAGCGCTGCCACGCCTATATGGGCTATGTCGGAATGGTCAAGCTGATGGAGGAGATCGACAAGGCGCTGTACAATCCGATGTGGGCCCAGCTTCGACGTCCGGCTCCCTGGGACGACGCCGGCGTGAACTGGCAGGACAAGGCAATGGCCCAGATGGATGCGCTGGCCGCCGAGATTGCTGCCGATCCGGCCCGTGCCGAAGCCGAGCGGCGCGCCAAGAAGATATGCTTCTGCAAGACCGTCGATCTCGGCACCATCGAGGATGCCATTGCTGCCCACGGGCTGACCACCGTCGACGGCGTGAAGGAAAAGACCGATGCGTCGGGCGGCTGCGGGGCCTGCGCGGGGCGGGTCGCGGATATTCTGGCCGCGCAGCCGGTCCCCGTTCTCCAGGCGGCAGAGTAGGGCGCTGCCATGGCGAGCGTCGTCACCTCGAAGAAGGCCTGTTCGGTCAACCCGCTCAAGATGAGCCAGCCGATCGGCGGTTCGTTTGCCTTCATGGGGCTGCGGGGGGCGATGCCGCTGCTGCACGGCTCGCAGGGATGCACGTCGTTTGGATTGACGCTGTTCGTTCGTCATTTCAAGGAGGCGGTGCCGATGCAGACCACCGCCATGAGCGAAGTGGCGACGGTGCTCGGCGGCTATGAGAATGTCGAACAGGCGGTGCTCAACATCTACAACCGCACCAAGCCCGAGATCATCGGCATCAATTCGACCGGCGTCACCGAGACCAAGGGCGACGACGTCGAGGCGTTCATTCGCCTGATCCGCCAGAAGCATCCGCAGCTGGAAAAGTTCCCGCTGGTCTATGTCTCGACCCCCGATTTCAAGGATGCCTTCCAGGACGGCTGGGAGAAGACCGTGGCCCGAATGGTCGAGGTGCTGGTCGATCCGGTGGAGGCCGGGGCGCCGCGCGATACAACGCGGATCAACGTCTTGCCGGGTTGTCACCTGACCCCCGGCGACCTCGACGAGTTGCGTACGATCCTGGAGGATTTCGGACTGAAGCCTTCCTTCCTTCCGGATCTCGCCGGCTCGCTCGACGGCCACATCCCCGACGAGTTCACGCCGACCACCATCGGCGGTATCGGCGTCGACGAGATCGCCACCATGGGACAGGCGGGCTGGACGATAGCGATCGGGGCGCAGATGCGCGCCGCCGCCGAAATGATGCAGACCCGCACAGGCACGCCGATCCGTGTGTTCGAGCGTCTATGCGGTCTGCTGCCGAACGACGAATTCATCGCCTTCCTCAGCGAGATCACCCGCCGGCCGGTGCCGCTGAAATACCGCAGGCAGCGCGGCCAGCTCGCCGATGCGATGCTCGATACGCATTTTCACATCGGTGGCCGCAAGCTGGCCATCGGGGCCGAGCCGGACCTGCTGTTCGACATTTCCAGCATGCTGCACGAGATGGGCGTGCAGGTGGCCGCCGCGGTGACCACGACGATGTCGCCCGTGCTCGAGCGCGTTGCCACCGAAGAAGTGCTGATCGGCGACCTGGAGGATCTGGAGACCCGAGCGCGGGAGCGCGAATGCGACCTCCTGATTACCCATTCGCACGGCCGGCAGGCCGCTTCGCGGCTGAAAATTCCGTTCTTTCGCATGGGATTTCCGATGTTCGATCGTCTCGGGGCAGGCCATCTGACGTCGGTCGGATATCGCGGCACCAGGGATCTGATCTTCGATCTGGCCAATCTCGTCATTGCCGATCGCGAGGAAAATCGCCAGCCGACGCCGGACACCTGGCGAACCACCGATGCGGGCCTGCAAGTCAGGCCGCCGCAGCTTCACTGATTGAGCGGAGGATCCAGTTCGATGAAGGTTGCTTTTGCCACGCAGGATCTCAAGCGGGTCGATGCGCATTTCGGTTGGGCCAAGAACATCGCCATCTATGACGTGGGGCCGCAGGGACACCGCTTCATCGAGGCGATCCAGTTCGACGGCGACCTCAAGGAAGACGGCAACGAGGACAAGCTTGCCCCGAAGATCGAGGCGATCAAGGATTGCGCCATTCTCTACGTCGCCGCGATCGGCGGCTCCGGCGCGGCCAGGGTCGTTGCCAACAACATCCACCCGATGAAGGTGAACCAGCCCGAGGCCATCGAGGACCTGGTGCTCAAGCTTGAGGGCGTGCTCAAGGGAACGCCGCCTCCTTGGCTGCGCAAGGCGCTCGCCAAGGACCAGGAACGCACACTCGATTTTGAGGACTGAGGGATTCGGATCATGGCCGAGACGGCTGAAATCGTTCAACCCGCCGCCGCAGCAGACGCGCCGTTTGTCAAGGAGCTCATCCAGATCTGGCGGGCCCAGGACACGCACGGCGCATGGGAAGGCAAGAAGGATCTCGATCTGCTCGAGCCCTATATCCTCGACAAGGAAAAGCGCCGGGCTTTGCCGATCGTCGGCGATCCCGACCCCGATACGATCTGGCGGCTCGAACTGTTCTTCAACGCCGTCGCACTGGCGATCGAAAAGGCCACCGGCGTGATGATCTCGCCGATGCTGAAGATGCATCACGAGGGGTTCGGCCGCATGGTCCTGATCGGCGGCCGCCTCATCGTCGTCAACAAGCAGTTGCGCGATGTGCATCGCTACGGCTTTGACAATCTCGCCAAGCTTGCGGCCGAGGGCGACAAATACGTCAATGGCGGCATCGAGATGATCCGCAAGTTTCCCGACGTGGCGAATTATTGAGGTTCGGCATGAGCGATCTTGAAACCCTGAAGGCCGAAATCAAGAAGCTGTCGGCCAAGGCGACGCAGGCCAAGATGGATCTGCACGACCTCTCCGAAGAGCTGCCGATCAACTGGATTTCGATCATGAGCGTGGCGCAGAAGGCTCACGATGCCTTTGCCGAGCTCGAGCGCAAGCGCGAGGATTTGAAGGCGCTGGAAAAGGCCTAGCCTGGACAACCAACCATGTCATATGCAACCCGTGACGGCCGCGACTGGAAACCCGACTATCTGGTTTCCATCGATCCCAAGAAGTGCATCGGCTGCGGCCGGTGTTACAAGGTCTGCGGCCGCGAAGTGATGACGCTGAAGGGGATCAACGAAGACGGCGACATGATCGACCTCGATGACGACGACGATGAGGTCGAGAAGAAGGTCATGGTGATGAACGACAGCGGCGCCTGCATTGGTTGCGGCGCCTGTGCCCGGGTCTGCCCGACCAATTGCCAGTCGCACGCGCCGGCCGCCTGATATCGGCTGCCGCGGCGGGCGAGCCTCAAGCGCCGTGCTTTGCTATTCGATGCCTTGTTCCCGCGCCTTCATCATTGCAGCGATGCGGAAGCGCTCATGGATGGCGACGGGATTTGCGAGCAGGTCGGCTTCGGCCTGCTGGAGGGCGGCCGTGACCGCCGCGGCCTGCTCCGACGTGAGCGGCACGCGCCCGGCCATATGGGTCGCGTCCGGAACGGCGGCGCGGATCGCACGCCGGTGCGGATGAGCGGGCACTTCGATCAGTTCGGTCGCTTCCAGTCTGCCGTCCAGCGTGATTGCAAGCCCGGCCACTTCGAGCTTGCGGCCGTCGAGGGTGGTCTTGATCAGGACTGCCATAAGTCCTCCTGCGCACCGGGTTAAAGGGTCGTGGGCATCGCAAACCCCGGACGCGGGCGGCTGTCGTAATATTCGGGCCGTTCCGGCCAGCCTCCCTCGGGGATGAACTTGAACGCGACAAGCTTCACCGGCGCGCCTTGCGAGCAGGAAACCTCGGCGAACTTGATCTCGCGCTCGCCGGGGCCGGCCGAGAAATCCGCGACCGTGGCGCCATCTGCCTTGCAGGCGCGGGCAAAGCCGGGGGTGCCGACGCTTGCTGCCGGCACCGGATTGGCGGCAAGCTTCAGTCCGGCCATCTCCGCCGCGGCCGCATCGAAGGCGGGGCTGGCGAATTTGAATGTGGCGAGCACGGCGCTGCGGTCGACGGGGTGGTCGGCCGCAATCGGGCGGGCCACCGAATAGACCGTCAGTGTGCCGCCATCGAGCAGGGCCTTCAGCTCATCCAGTGAGCAGCTGGCATATTCCGAAGCGACGTTCATGTTTTTCTCCATGCGCAGAATGTTCTCGGCCTCCTAGCATCAAATTCTGTGCCATTTTTCTGCAATGCGAAGCGGTGCGCGAGGACGCGATTCGCTTTGACCAGGCGCCTCTCGGGCGGCGCAGCGCCCGAAGTGGGACACGGATGGTTCGACATGGACGATATCGGTGTCGGGTTTCGTACAGGGAACGCACCAGGCCGACGAGCTGTCCGCGTAGCGCGAATTTTGCAAGGCTTGTTGCCAAGGCTCGGGGGTGACGAGCTGCGGGTGACGAGCTGAAAGAGGGACGTCATGGAACCGCCTACCGCCTATGCGATCTGCCAGTTCAACGATATTCCGAGCCAGCGGGCTGCAGGATTCCAACTCTTGATTGTCGGGGAAGACGGTGCGCCGAAGCCTTGGCCGATCGTGGTGGTGCGCTGGGGCAAGCAGGTTTTCGGCTATCTCAACCGATGCCCGCATCATGGCGCCAACCTGGACTGGGAGCGCAATCAGTTCCTCGATTCCAACGGCACGCGGCTGATGTGCGGCAAGCACGGTTCGACCTTCGATCTCGGCACCGGCCTCAGCGTCGACGGACCCTGCAAGGGCCAGAGCCTGACGCCGATTGCGCTTGCGGTGGTCGACGGCGATATCTGCGTCACGGGCGTGACACTGGTTGAGGACGAAGAGGAGGAATCCTGCGACGACGAAGTATGATGTTCCGATTTACACGGGACGGTTCTCGTTGCGGTTCCTCACCGGCCCCATCCTGGCGAGGCCTTCCTCGAAGGAAATCTCGCTGAAGTCCTCGTCAAGCGATCGGGCGGCATCGAGCAGGTAGTCCAGCTTGCCGGCAGTATCCAGCTTCTTGATGTCGTTCTTGTCGACGCCTGCGAGGTCCATCATCTCCTTCCAAACCGTCGACTCGTCGCAGGGCAGGACGTGAAAGGTGATTTCGCCGATCTTGGTGCGGTATTTCGCCAACAGGTCGACGTTGTTGCAGAACATGAAATAGGAGCCGCTGGGGCTAAGCGCGCCGTTCAGCACGCTGACGACATCGGCGAGGTAGGCCAGGGAATGCAGATAACCGGCCAGCACGGGGATCGTGGCTTCGCCTTCCTGAGCCACGGTGAGCACCTGCTCCATTGAGTAATCCGGCGGCCGTTTCTCGTCGGCAACCTGGGCCTGGAATTTCAGCGCGATATCGCCGCGAAAGCCGAAGCGGCCGGGCTTGGTGGTATCGCCCTTCAGCACCGCATTGAGCAGGCGGCCTTCCTTGTCCAGCCGGCCGAAGGCAGTGTTGTCGATCGACGTCATGAAATCAGCTCCTGGCTTTTTGTTGGGGGCGCCGCGGCGGCGCGTCGTTGCACCTGGCAATATGCAAGTTGTTTGCCGCGCTCTGTCGCGGGCTGTCAGCAAGCCGAACGGGCCATATGCGGCCTCTGGCGCGGCGGTGGGCGGAGCCGGGGAACGCCGCGCCAGAGGATGCGTCCGGGAGCCGTGTCGGAAACCCTACATGCGTCGTAAAGCCAACAGGTCAGGTGCGATAAAAGCAAAGCAAAATCAGTCGCCTGTCGGCTGGCATGGGACTTGCCAAACTGACGTTGTCGACACAGAGGCAGCGAGGGCGAGCGATGATCAAGCTGACGGATAGCGCGGTGAATGCGGTCAAGACGGCGATCTCCTCGGCCGCGGAGCCGGCCAACGGCCTGCGGATCATGGTCGAGACCGGCGGCTGCGCCGGCTTCAAATACATGATGGGTCTCGCCGAGGACGCCAAGCCCGACGACACCGTGATCGAACATGGTGGCGTGCGGGTGTTCGTCGACAACAAGAGCCACGAGCATCTGGCGGGCACCACGATCGATTTCGTCGTGGCGCTCGAGGGATCGGGCTTCACCTTCGACAATCCGAACGCGAAATCGAGCTGCTCCTGCGGCAAGTCGTTCAGCTAGCCGGCGCGAACCGTCCCAAAGCCAACAGAAAGAAACGATTCCATGCTCGTCGAGACCGAACATCTGAAGCAATTGCCCGCCGCCGAGCCGTCCGATCGCGAGCAGATCATCCGGGCCGTGCTCGATGAAATCCGTCCCAATCTCAAGCGCGATGGCGGCGACTGCGAGCTGCTGGGGATCGAAGGCAACAAGGTCATGGTTCGGCTCACCGGCGCCTGCGTTTTCTGCAAGCTCGCCAGCGCGACGCTGGAGGGTATCCAGGCCCGCCTTGTCGAGCGGCTCGGTGAGTTTGTCCGCCTCGTCCCGGTCGCAGGAGCCGCCAAGGCGCGGCATTGACGGGGGTGAGGCGGTGCGGCCGATCTACCTCGACAACAACGCGACGACAAGGACGGATCCTGCTGTCGTCGCGGCGATGCTGCCGTTCTTTACCGAGCAGTTCGGCAATGCTTCCTCGGCGCATGAATTCGGCAGCGAAGTTGCCGGTGCGCTGAAGCAGGCCCGCAGAAGCGTGCAGGCGATCCTGGGCGCCGAATACGATCACGAGATCGTCTTTACGTCAGGCGGCACCGAATCCGACAACACCGCGATTCAATCGGCACTGGCCGCCCAGGAAGGGCGCGACGAGATCGTCACGACGGCGGTGGAACATCCGGCCGTCCTCTCGCTGGTCAAGGAATTCTCCGGACGCGGCATCAAGATTCACCTTGTCGGAGTTGATGCGCGGGGCCGGCTCGACATCGACGCCTTCCGGCGGGCGCTGTCGCCGCGCACGGCGATCGCATCCGTCATGTGGGCCAACAACGAGACCGGGACGATCTTTCCTGTCGAGTTCCTCGCCAAGATGGCGCACACGGCCGGCGCGCTGTTCCACACGGATGCGGTGCAGGCCGTCGGCCGGATTCCGATCGACCTGAAGTCGACTGAAATCGACATGCTTTCGCTGTCCGGGCACAAGCTGCACGGCCCGAAAGGTGTCGGTGCGCTCTATGTACGCAAGGGCGTCCGGTTCAAGCCGCTGATCCTAGGGGGGCCGCAAGAGCGCCGGCGCCGCGCCGGCACAGAAAACATTCCCGGCATTGTCGGCCTCGGCAAGGCGGCGGAACTGACCGCCGGGCAATTCGAGGCCGAGCAGAGACGGATCGCCGCGCTACGCGACCGGCTTGAGCAAGGGATTCTCCAATTCGGTCACTGCATGGTGCTCGGCGATGCCAGGAGCAGGCTGCCGAACACATCGAACATCGCCTTCGAACATCTCGAGGGCGAGGCGATCGTTCATCACCTCAATCGCGCCGGCATCGCTGTCTCGCTGGGTTCGGCCTGCGCATCCGGCTCGATGGAGCCGTCGCATGTGCTGCGCGCGATGAATGTGCCGGCCTCCGCCTTGCGCGGGGCGGTTCGCTTCTCGCTTTCGCGCGAGACGACGCCGGAGGAGATCGAGCGCGTCCTTCAGGTGCTGCCGGACATTCTCGACAGGCAGAAGAGCGTATCGCGATCGCTGGCAATGCGGGCGGAAATCGCAGCGCCGGAGGTTTCCCGTTCCCCGGAGATGATCCAGTGAAAGTCATGATACGCCGCTCGCCCGAGACCGGCCTTTCGATCTATGTCCCGAAAAAGGATCTGGAAGAGCCGATCGTCGAATCCGAGCACGAGACGCTCTGGGGCGGCTGGATCAAGATCGCCAACGGCTGGGTGCTCGACCTGCCGCAGATGGCCAGCGACACCACCTTGCCGATCACCATCAACGCCAGGAAGCGCGGTGACGACGGGGAAGAACAATGAACGCGCCCGTTCCCCGGATCGACTTCGCGAGACCCGTCGATGCAGAGGCGATGCTTCGCGACGTCGTCGTGCAATTGCGTGCCGGGGGCGTCGTTCCCTATCTCGGGCCGGGCGTGGTGGAACTGTCGAAACCGGCCGTGCCGATGGGTCCGGAGGCGCTGGCGGCATTCTTTGCCGGCAAAGTCGCTTTGCCGCGCCGCGCCAAAGGCAATGCATGGGCCTCGGCCCAGCATATCGAGAGCAACAAGCACCGCTCCACCGTGACGGCGCTGATGGCGGAAGCCTTTGCGACGCAAGTCGAACCGACGCCGCTGCACCGCCATCTGGCGACCTTGCAGCTGCCGCTGATCGTCGATGTCTGGTACGATGGCGCGATGCGCGCTGCGCTCACCGGGCGCAGCGACTGGGGCGAGATCCAGGGCATCACCCGCGCCGGGATCGGCGAAGATCGCTGGTATCGGTTCTACGATGCGGACGGCCGCGAAAGCGACCGCGATCGGGCCAAAACGTGGACCACGATCCTCTACAAGCCGCATGGCTGCGTGGTGCCGGACAAGAACTTCCTGATCTCGGATGCCGACTATGTCGAGGTTCTGACCGAGATCGACATCCAGACGCCGATACCCGACGAAGTGAAGGCGCGCCGGACCGGACGCAGTTTCCTGTTTCTGGGTTGCCGGTTCAACGACCAGCTCCTGCGCACCTACGCGCGACAGGTCTCGAAACGATCGGCTGACGTCCACTACGCGATCGTCGAACCGGACACGCTTTCCGGCAACGAATTGCGCTTCCTCGCAAGCCAGGGCCTGACGCCGCTTGCGGTCGCCTTGCCGCGCGCCATCGATCTGGTGCTCGAAGGCTGATCTTCTCTGGATCGTGTCTTCTCTGGATCGTCCCCTCTTCGCTGCATCCCTGTCACCTTTCAAACATCGCAGCCGCGCGGCGGCTGTCGATGTGAATAACCCGACATTGCGGCGCGTAATCGCTAACTCATTGGGATTGTGAGAAATAGTTCGCTCCGCGGCGATGGCATGCGAGTTGCTAATCCCTCCTTAGAACGATTCTGGAAGGTCTCTTCGGAGGCCGGTCCTCGGAAAGCCGGTCACGCCTGCAGGGAGAACTTGGGCAATGGATATTTCAGCGCAGCAAGAGGCAAGCGGTAACGTCGCCGAAATCGGCGAGATCATGCAGACCATCGCCGAGCACAAGGGGTGCGGCACGACTGGCGGCAGCGGCAAGGCAAGCTGCGGCTCCGCGGCGGGGCAGGGCGATCTGCCGACCGAGATCTGGGAAAAGGTGAAGAACCATCCCTGCTACAGCGAAGAAGCCCATCATCACTATGCGCGCATGCATGTCGCGGTGGCGCCGGCGTGCAACATTCAGTGCAACTACTGCAACCGGAAATACGACTGCGCCAATGAATCCCGGCCCGGCGTGGTGAGCGAAAAGCTCACTCCCGAACAGGCCGCCAAGAAGGTTCTCGCCGTCGCCTCCACCATTCCGCAGATGACCGTGCTCGGCATCGCCGGCCCAGGCGATCCCCTCGCCAATCCCGAGAAGACCTTCAAGACCTTCGAGCTGATCTACAACACCGCGCCCGACATCAAGCTTTGCCTGTCGACCAACGGTCTGATGCTGCCCGACCATGTCGACACCATCGCGAAGTATAACGTCGACCACGTCACGATCACCGTCAACATGGTCGATCCCGAGATCGGCGCGAAGATCTATCCGTGGATCTTCTACAAGCACAAGCGTTACACCGGCGTCGAAGCCGCCAGGATTCTGACCGAGCGTCAGATGCAGGGGCTGGAGATGCTCACCGAGCGCGGCATCCTCTGCAAAGTCAATTCGGTGATGATCCCGGGGATCAATGACCAGCATCTGGTCGAGGTCAACCGTGCCGTGAAGTCGCGCGGCGCCTTCCTTCACAACATCATGCCGCTGATATCCGCGCCCGAGCACGGCACGGTCTTCGGCCTCAACGGCCAGCGCGGACCGTCCGCGCAGGAACTGAAAGCGCTGCAGGATTCCTGCGAAGGCGAGATGAACATGATGCGGCATTGCCGCCAGTGCCGCGCCGACGCCGTCGGCCTGCTCGGCGAGGACCGCAGCGCCGAATTCACCACCGACAAGATCATGGCGATGGAGGTGAAGTACGACATCGATACGCGCAAGGCCTATCAGGCCAAGGTCGAGGAAGAGCGCGTCGCCAAGGTCGCGGCCAAGCAGGAAGAGCTTGCCGAACTCGCCGGTACCTCCAGCGACATCAAGGTCCTGGTGGCCGTCGCCACCAAGGGGTCCGGCCTGATCAACGAGCATTTCGGTCACGCCAAGGAGTTCCAGGTCTACGAACTCTCCACGGGCGGCGCCAAGTTCGTCGGCCACCGCCGCGTCGATCTCTACTGCCAGGGCGGCTATGGCGAGGAAGACAGCCTCGCCACCATCATCCGGGCCATCAATGATTGCCACGCGGTGTTCGTCGCCAAGATCGGCGGCTGTCCGAAGAGCGACCTGGTCAAGGCCGGCATCGAGCCGGTGGACCAGTTCGCCCACGAGTTCATCGAAAAGTCGGCGATTGCCTGGTTCAAGGCCTATCTCGACAAGGTCAATCGTGGCGAGATCGAGCATCTCGAGCGCGGCGATGCTGCGATCCGCCAGGGCGCCCTGATTTCGGCCGCGTAACGTCCGGAGGAAACCATGCCGTTCAAGATCATTTCCTCGCAATGCACGAGCTGTTCGGCATGCGAGCCGGAGTGCCCGAACGTGGCGATCAAGGAGAAGGGCGGTACCTTCGTGATCGATCCCAAGAAGTGCACCGAATGCATCGGCTATTTCGACGAGCCGCAATGCGTCGCGGTCTGCCCCGTCGAGAATACCTGCGTCATCGATACATCGATGCCGCGCTATGAGCCGCGGGCTTAGGAGGCGGGGCATGAATTTTACCATTACGCAGGCGGCGCAGAAATTCATGCGCATGATGCTTCGCGTGGACGGAAGCGCCGGCAGCGGCTTTCGTCTGGCGGTCAGCCCGGGCGGATGTTCCGGGCTCAATGCCGAGATCGGCGTGCTGGCGCAGCCGTTGGCGGGGGATGCCGTGGTCGAACGCGACGGCGTGAAGCTGTTCCTGCCGGCGGAAAGCAGGCTCCTCCTCGACGGCGTGACGATCGATTTTGCTGACACGCCGACGCAGACCGGGCTGATATTCCATGATCCGAAGCAGGTCGCCTGCGGTCATCACAGCATGCAATAGGCGGTCGCGATGACGCCAGAATTCCGCCACGACGCGCAATCCGGGACCGGCGACGGTTTTCTGGCTGATGCGTTGCTCGGGCAGGGATTGCCGAGCGAGGCGGAATATCATCTCTGGGAGGCGGGGCTTTCCTATCACCTCGATGCGATCGCCGAAGGTCATTTGCGGGAAGCCGAGGCGATCGCGCCCGACCATGCGGCCGTGCTGATCGGGCTCTACCGCTTTTATTTCTACAAGGGCCGGCTTGCGGAGGCGTTGACGATTGCCGGGCGCTGTCTGGCCAAGGCGGCGCTGGAGAACGGCCTGCCGTCCGACTGGCGCGATGTCGGCGCCGGGGACGCGGAGTTCGGCCGCTATGAGAACATCCTGCCGCGCTTCTTTCTGTTTTCGCTCAAAGGCTATGCTTACCTGCAAATGCGGCTGGGCCGGACCGAAGAGGGAAGGCTGGCGGTGCTGAAGCTTCTCGAACTCGATCCGACCGACAAGATCGGCGCCAGGGTGCTGCTGGAAGTCCTCGATCGCATGGGGCGGGACGATGACTGACGACATCGACGAGGCCGTCGACTGGCAGGGCCGCGCGGTGAACTGCACCGGATGTCCGCACCAGGCGTTGAACCGGGCCGGGGGGTGCCGCCTCAAGCATGCCTGCGTCAACGATCGCTATGCGCGCCGCATCGACCGCTTCTTCAACTGGAATCCGGGGCTGGCGGATTCGTATGTCGGCCATCCCCATTTCGAGGTGAGGGCTATCGCGGCCAAGTTCGCCAATATCTTTCGGCTGCCCGGTTTGCTTGACGATCCCGATGAAGCCGTGCGCTGGAACGCCATTCGCCGGCTGCCGAAGCGATATGCGCTGCAATTGCGCAAGGACCCGCATCGCGAGGTCAGGATGAGGATCGCAACCTTGCTTGACGGGGATGAATTGCTACCGATGACCTCCGACGAGGATTACTACGTGCGCCTCGTCGTGGCGCGGCGGCTCGCGCCGGTCCTGCTCGGGCGAATGATCGACGACGAGGAGGCCGAGGTACGCCGCGTCGTGGCGGGGCGCGTTCCGGAGGAATGGCTGCCGGGCATGATCAACGATCGCGATGCGCAGGTGCGGCTGGAAGTCGCCCGGCGCCTGCCGCCGGAGCTCCTGGCCATGCTTTGGCGAGATCAGGACTGGCGCATTCGCTACGAGGTGGCGAGCCGTGCTGCCGTCTCGGAACTAACCGGATTGCTGGAAGACCGGGACAGTCTGGTGCGCGAGGCGGCACTTTCCCGCGTGGCCCGCCGTCCCGACCGCGAAGTGGGGAGTTCGGCATGAGCAACATCGTCCGCGACAGCGATGTCGTCGAACTGGGCGGTCCGCCCTTCTTCAATTTCGGCGAGAAGGTGCGCGCCAAGCGCACCATCCGCAATGACGGCACCTATGCCGGCAAGGAGATCGGCGACATCCTGGCGAAGAAGGGCGAGATCGGCTACGTGGTTTCGATCGGCACCTTCCTGCAGCAATTCTACATCTACGGCGTCGAGTTCCTCGAAAGCGGCAACCGCGTAGGCATGAAGCGCAAGGAGCTGGATCCGGTCATTCCGCGCGAGGAAGCCGAGGACCTGCCGCTGCCGGGAGCCGTATCGTGATGTTCGAGCCGCGGCAGCCGAAATACCAATGGGGCCAGCGCGTGAAGGCGCTGATCGACCTGCACAATGACGGCTCCTTTCCGGATGCGCCGGCCGAAGGCCTGCTGGTCGGCGTCGGCGACACCGGAGAGATCGTCCAGGTCGGGCGGCATACCGACGCCAACCTTCCGGTCTATCTCGTCGAATTCGGCGAGCGGCTGGTGGTCGGCTGTCTCGAAGAAGAAATCAGTCCGCTCGGGGAAGGCTGATGCCATGAATGCCGCGGTGCTGAGAAGAATCGATCAGGGGCCCGCCGCCCATCCCAACGAGCTCGACCGCAAGCGGATCGAGCGTGCGCTGAAGTCACGCCAGCGCTATCGCTACGTCTCGCCGAAGGTCGCGGACGTTGCCGGCGGCTATCTGATCGAAAGCCCGTGCTGCTCAAGGAATATCGATGCCGAAGGCGGCGTCATCGACGTCGCGCTGCTGCATCATGAGGCCGCGAGCGGGGTCTGGCAGTTGTTTTGCAAGGACCACCGCAATGGCGTTTGGGAATTGCACAGCACGCACCAGCGGTTGGCTTCGGTGACGGATCTGCTGAACGCCGATCCCGAGCGCGTATTCTGGCAGTAACGGGTGCAACGATGGCGCTGGCAGCGGCAGATCTGGCTGAAATCGAACGGGTGCTGGCGGCCTCGGATGCCGCATCGCAGGCCCACGCGGCGCTGCGCAGCCAGTTCCCGAAGATTCCCTGCATTCGCTGCGAGGCGGCCGACGTCACCGAGGCGCCGTTTCGCAGTTTCCCGGCGTTCGACCTGCATCTGTTGGACAGCGTCGATCATTGCGCACAGATCACCGCAGATCCGGATCGCGCGACCGGTGTCATTCTCGCCAGCCGGGCGCTCAAATGAACGAACCCGCGCGCTCCTATGACGACATCGAGGACGCCGTGCGCGAGCCCGGCGGGCACATCGACGCTTCCTTTATTCCCTTGTCCGATCCCGACATCACGGTTGCGGAGATCGCGGCGGTCGAAGCCTTGCTTCGCTCGCCGCGATTGTCGAACGGGCCGGTAGCTGAAGCATTCGAAGCGGCGTTTGCCGCCTATCTGGGCCGAAAATATGCGGTAGCCGTGCCGAGCGGAACGATGGGTCTTCTGCTCGCGCTCAAGGCCTGCAATATCGGGCCGGGCCACGAGGTCATCGCTTCCTCCTATTCGTTTCGCGAGACAGCGCATGCCGTCAGTATCTCCGGCGCCCGGCCGGTGTTTGCCGACATCGACTATTGGTCGGGCACCCTGTCGCCGCAGAAGGTGGAGGAGCGCATCACCCCCGCAACGCGGGCGATCGTGGCTGGCAACAACAATGGCCATCCGGCGCCGTGGGCCGAGCTGCGGGAGATCGCGCAGCGTCATAATCTCGTCCTGCTGGAGGATTCGACCGAGGCCATCGGCTCCAGGTACAAGGGCGAGCTGGTCGGTCGTTTCGGCGATGCCGCCATCTTCGATTTCGCGCAGCCCTCGCTTCTGACCTGCGGCGAAGGCGGCATGGTCGTGACTGACGATGTCGATCTCGCCGTGACGTTGCGCCGCCACCGCACGCATCGGCTGAATGAGCGCTCCTCCGTGGTGGTCTCGTCGGCAGCGCCCTATCAGGCGGCGATCAGCGACCTCTCGGCTGCACTCGGTCTTGCCCAGCTCGCGCGGATCGACGAGATCATCGAACGCCGCCGGCTGACCGAGCAGCTCTATGCCGCGCAGATGCAGTCGTTCGAAGGCATCAAGCCTCCCTACATCGCCCCTGACGTGACCGAGGTGAACTGGTTCCTCTATCTCGTTCATCTCGGTACGCGCTTCACGCGCTCCAGCCGCGACGCCATCGTCGAAGACCTCCGTGTCGAGCAGGTCGAAGCCGCGGCCTACAGTCACCCCCTGCATCTGCAGCGGCACTATTTCGACCTGGGGTACCGTCGCGGCGATCTTCTGGTCACGGAAAAGATCGCCGACCGTGCCGTTGCGCTGCCGTTCCACATTCACCTGAACGCCGACCAGATCGAATTCATCGTCGAGACCATGAAGGATGCCTCGATCAATGTCGGCGCCGGAGCCGCGATCTACTGAACGATTGAACTTGCAAGAAATGGAGAGGTAACTGCCATGACGACGCTCACGGTCATGCCGGACGGCAAAACCATCGAGGTTTCCGAGGGGACCACGCTGCTGGCGGCGCTGCTTGGCGCCGAGATCGCGATCCAGCACAAATGCGAGGGACAGGCCAAGTGCGGCTCCTGCCACATCTTCGTGCAGGAAGGTCGCAAGGGACTTTCGAAGATCGCGCGGCTCGAAAACGAAAAGCTCGACAGCATCGTCGGCGTCGGTTCGAAGTCGCGGCTGGCCTGCCAGGCTACCGTTCTCGGCACCGAAAACATCAAGATCGAGTTGCTGGGATTTGGATCCGGCATGTAGGTACAGGGAGAAAGCAGGATGGATACGCAGAGTGTGATTCTTCACGCGCGGTTCGCGCCGAACGGAACCATCGTCGAGATCGGTGAACGGCCGGCCGACCTGCCGCCGCAGGAGTGGTTCGACTTCCTGAGCGGCAAGGCCGCAAATGCCTATCAGACGCTGGCCGGCGGAAGGGGCGTATTCCGGTTGACCAGGAGCGAACTCGAGACATTGAAACAGCAGGCCGCGTCGGCGGCGGGCTAGGTCGCATGAGCGCGGAAGAGATCGAGGTCTTCGCCATTTGCCCGGCCGATGCCATTGAGCGGGGCGGCGCAAAGGCCTTCAGCCTGTCGCGGCTCGATGAGGCCGGCGAGGCGCGGCCGTTTCCGATCGTCGTGATCAGGGCCCACGACAGCTCCTATGTCGGCTACGTCAATGCCTGTCCGCATGAAGGGGTGTGGCTCAATTTCGGCAGCGGCGACTTCTTCTCGGCGGATCGCGCCTTCCTGAAATGCGGCCGCCATGGCGCCACCTTCGAGATCGACAGCGGGTTGTGCATCGAAGGACCTTGCCAGGGAAAGAACCTTCAGCCGATCGCGCTCGCCGTGGTCGACGGCGATGTCTGTCTGTGCGGCGAGCGGCTGGTCGAGGACGACCGTCCGTTCGGATCGTTCGAGGACAATGACGAAACCATGGAGATCATGATCCATCCGGACTAGGCCCACTGCGTGTAAGCTCCTCAGGATGAGGAATTTCGGCGCATGTGACGCGGCAAACTGGCGGGATCGCAGCGGACGATGGCAGACGAGGGCATCGAGGAGTGCCGATTCTTCGCATCCTATAGCGGCGTTCGGCTGCCGCTGCGGTTGGTGAGCGCGCTGGAGGAAAGCGCGCTCACCAACCGCAATACTTTCATTCGTGCCTATTTCGGCCGCGCCGGCGTGCTGAAGGGATTCGACAAGATCGTCTATGGCGAGGTGGAGCTTGCCCATCGCTACGACTACCACGACAATGGCGCCCTGAGCCGCGCGCAGATCATCATGCTGGACGAGGCTCCCGTGGTGCTGCATTTCGGGCCCGGCGGCGAACAAACGACGGAAGAAGCGCGATGACCGTGGCGCAGCTGATCGAGCAGTTGAATGGCCTGCCGGAACATGCCGTGGTTCTGATGGACAATGGCGGCGGGCTGTCGCGCGTCGCCGCGCTGGAATTTGTCGCAGATCAAGGCCCCGGTGCGCCGGCGGAGATTATCCTGTTGCCGAGCATGGACGAATGATGCGTGTCCCGCTAAGGGGGGTGCGTGAGAGAGAGCGGGAGCATTCGGGTTTGTGATGAGCGAGACGGCTGCAACGGTGACCATGTTCGAACGGATCGGCGGCCCGGTCACCATTGACCGGCTGGTCGAGAGTTTCTATCGGCGGATGGATTCGCTGAGCGAGGCGCAGGCGATCCGCGCCATGCATCCCGGCGATCTGACGGGGGTCAAGCAGGTCTTGAAGCGCTATCTGACCGAATGGACGGGTGGTCCGAAGCTCTATTCGGTCGAGAAGGGACATCCGCGGCTGCGCCAGCGTCATCTGGGATTTCCCATCGGCAGTGCCGAGCGCGACGCGTGGCTGCTCTGCATGCGCGGTGCGCTGGACGAGCATGTCACCGATATCGCGGCGCGCCGGGAACTGAATGAGGCGCTGTCTCGTCTTGCCGACTGGATGCGCAACCAGGCCGGCAATCCACACGACGCGGCCCGGCATCCCTGATCCGCGCTAGCGTCATCCCGACAGGGGCAGTCCGAAAAAGTCCTCCTCCGCGCCGCCCCAGGCCTTGTGCAGGGCGAGGCCGGTTTGCCAATGGCCCAGTTCCGTTTCCGTGGCCGGGCGGTGGGTGATCTTTCCCTCCGGTTTATCGGCCAGCAGGAACGCCTTGCCGTTGCGGATGAAGCGATTGAGATCCTTGCCGTCGGTCGGCCGCACGACGCAGCGCGGCGCATCGTCGATGAGGATGGTTGTCGGAAGCATGGCGATGCTCTCGGCTCTGGTTCCTCAAGCCGGAGGAGGTCCGAGGTCGTCGCTGGCAGCCTTCTTCTTTTTCTTCTCGGTTTTCGCCTGGGCATAGGCGCCGGCGTTCTTCAGCTGGACCGGCGGCTGCCCCTCGACATATTGCGAGATCCAGAACAACGTCCGCTCCAGCGCCTTTTGCGCCGGCTCCTCGCGGTAGCTCGCGCGTTCACCGCAACCGAAGCCACGGCTCGCGCCCGGATAGGTGAAGGCACTGACGTCGGGCCGATGGGCGCGGAATTGCGTGATCTGCGCCATCGGCAGCCGCGGATCGCTTTCGGCAAAGTGCAGCAGTGTCGGAACCTTGCGCTTCTCGCGATAGTCGGCAACGGTCTCGCCGCCGTCGTAGCCGATCGCGCAGGCAATTCCCTTGATGCGATTGGCCGCGGCGTAGGCGAGGTCGCCGCCCCAGCAATGGCCGATGACCGCCACCTTGCCTGCATCCTTGACCGCGTCCACCGCTGCCTGGATATCGGAAAGGATCCGCTCCCGGTCGATCTGGCCCGCCAGCGTCGCGCCCTCAGCAAGACCGGATTCGTCATGCGCGAACCTGGCGCCGGGCTTCTCCCGGTCGAACAGCGAGGGTGCGATCGCAACATAACCTTTGGCGGCAAAATCGTTGGCCAGTTTTTCAATGTCCGGCGTGATGCCGAAAATATCCTGCAGAACGACGATCGCTCCTTTGGGAGTTCCGGCCGGATCGGCGCGATAGGCGGAAATGGCAGTTCCATCGCTTGCGGTCAGTTCGATCATTTCCATGCCTCCTTCTCGGGTTGGGGTTGGGATTCTCCTACAGAAGGCCGAGCTCGAGCTTGACGTCGTCGGACATCCGCGAACTGTCCCACGGCGGATCGAACACCAGCCGCACGTCGACTTTGTCGACGCCGTTGACGTCGATCACGGCCTGCTGCACCCAGTTCAGCATCTCGCCCGCGACCGGGCAGCCCGGCGCAGTCAGGGTCATGTCGATTTCGACGAGCCCGTGATCTTTCGGCTCAATCCGGTAGATCAATCCGAGATCGTAGATGTTTACGGGAATTTCCGGATCGTGCACCGTCCGCAATGCCGCGATGATGCCGACCATCAGCGTTTTGTCGGTGGCAACATCCAGCGTCATGGCCGCTCCTCACCGGAGTCCGTCGGCAAGCGCCGCCACGACCGGCCAGCCGACCGCTCCCGAGGGGTCGAGCTTGCGAAGCACCTGGAGCACCTCATGCGCTCTCTGCCGGTTATTCTTTCTCAGATGGATGAAGGCGAGCGCCTTCAGCGTGTAGAGCGCAAAGCGTCCGGCGCCCTCGGGCAAATGCGGCTCGGGTTGCCACTTCTTCCAGTTGGCATTCCATCCGGCTTGCGCTGCAGCCACGCGAAGGCCGCGTTCGGCGACTTCCTGCGCCTTGTCGAGATTGCCCCGATAGGTATGGGTCTTGTACAGGCAAAAGTAGACCGCCAGTTCGGTCGGCGCCTCATCGAGCGCCATGCGGAAGATGCGATCGGCCTCGGTAGGATCGCTCCGGTAGCTGATGACGCCCCGCTGCAGCAGCGCGTCGATCCGGGGAGGAAGTTCGCCGAAATTGATGCGGTCGGAATCCACGAGGATGGCGTTCATGGGCATTCCCTCGATTTCCGCACGTCGCGATCGCCTGGTGTCTTGAGCATGTGTCTTTTGTCCTGGTCCTGCCGCCGTCTAAGCAAAAGCCGGGCCGCGGGCGAAAGCGATCGTTACGGGCGACGCGGCGCGGGATCGGAGCGTGCAAATCGGCTGTCACATGCGGCGGCGTCACCTCCGCGACAGGCCCATGCGCGGGATTGTCGCAAGTCGGACATCCAGGCGCGCCGGAAGGCCCGAAAAGTCCGGTAAACAGCCATTCATCGGTTGGTTTGGAGCTTGCATGGAAGGGGTCGGCAGCAGGAGTGCGTGACATGGCGATGGCAGGACCGGAAATCGAAAGTCTGATCAAGGAGGCGTTTCCGGACGCCCATGTCATCGTCACCGATCTGGCCGGCGACGGCGACCATTACGGCGCGCGCGTCATTTCGCGGGCCTTCGCCGGCAAGAGCCGCATCCAGCAACACCAGATGGTTTACGCGGCGTTGAAGGGAAAGATGGGCGACACGCTGCATGCGCTGGCGCTCGAAACCGCAGTGCCGGCGTGAGGCCGCTGCGATCAACAAGTGACGGATAGAAAAGGAAACGGTATGGGCAATTCGACGGAACGGCGGATCAAGGACATCCTGGTGAGCAACGAGATCGTCCTGTTCATGAAGGGTGTGCCGGCGTCGCCGCAATGCGGCTTTTCCGGCGCAGTCGTGCAGATCCTCAGCGGCCTCGGGGTTCCGTTCACCGGTGTCAATGTGCTTGCCGATCCCGAAATCCGCGAAGGCATCAAGACCTTCTCGAACTGGCCGACGATTCCGCAGCTCTATGTCAAGGGCGAGTTCCTCGGCGGCTGCGACATTGTGCGCGAGATGTTCAAGGCAGGAGAGCTGGCCGCGTTGCTGAACGACAAGGGCATTGCGGCGGCCGCAACATGAGCGATGGCGCCGGCGAAGCGGAAGAGTTCGAGCTTCCGCAACTCTACCTCCATCATGTCTTTGCCTGTCATACCCAGCGTCCGCCGGCTCACCCGCGCGGCAGCTGCGGTGCGGCCGGGGCCGGGCCGTTATGGGAGCGGCTCGGCAAGGCGATCGAGGCGAGGGGACTCGCCGATGTCGGCTTCACCGCATCCGGCTGCCTCGGCTTTTGCGCAGCCGGCCCGCTGATGGTGATCTATCCCCAAGGTATCTGGTATCGCCCGACGTCGGCGGAAGATATCGACGAGATCGTCGAGACGCATCTCGTCCAGGGCAAGCGGGTCGACCGGCTCGTGATGGTGCTGACGCGAAGCTGAACCGATGGATCACGGTTCTCGGCAGCGTGTAGCGCCTGTCGGGTGCGTGCAGGCCTGAAGGTCTTCGCGCTCACGGCCGGCGAGCAGGGATAGCACCGGCTCGCGATTGAAGCCGGCACAACGCTGCCCGTCCGCATCGATCAGCGGCCGCCGGATCAGCAAGGGATCGCCGAGCATCAGCTCCAGCGCACGCGATGCGTCGATGCCGGCGGGGTCGATCTCGCCGGATTTCACGCGAGGGGCCGCCGGGTTGAACCAGGACGCCACCGGCGCGTCGCCGAGATAGGTCTTCAGTTCCGATGCACTCCAGGGTTCCCTCAGCAGGTCTCTTGCGATGACATGATGACCGGCGGCTCGCAGCGCGTGCATTTGCCGCGCATTGGTGCCGCAGCCGGGCTTTTGAAAGAACGTCACCGTTGCCATGCCCGGGGCCCCTATCTCATCACACCCAGCTGGATCAACGGTGCCGCACCGCCGCGGCCGAGGATGGTGTCCACCTTGGTGCGCACGCTCTCTAACGTCAGCGGTTTGACGACGGCGCCATGCGCGCCTGCCTTCATGGCCTCGACAGCGGTGGCCTCATCCGACTTGTCGGTGACGATGAGAATGCGAACATTGGGAAATTTCGTGGCCAGTTCGCCGATCAGGGCGGGCCCTCGCTGCTTCAGGAACGACACCCCCAGCAGCACCACGTCCGGCCTGAGCCAATCGACGCCCTTGGCATAGGCCTCCTCCGGCGTTGCCAGCTCGTGGGTTTCGATCTCGTCATGCAGCATGAACTGCAGCGCTGCGCGGGTGATCTCGTCGTCGTCGACCACGAATACGCGCCGCTGGTCCACGGCCTTGGCTGTCTCGACACCGATCTGCATCTGTCATCTCTCCTTCAGTAGCCGCAAATGAAGGGGTAGCAATTTTCGTTCCGCGTCCCGGCGCGGAAATCAGCGGCAGATCGGCGGCTGCCGCACCGGCGCTTGTCCGGTTTCTGACAGGAAAGCCGCTCCTGTCAGGTTCGGCACAGCTTCAGCCCCAGCGCAGAGCTCTGGGGTTTTCCCATTTCAATCAGCCATTTATCGACGATCCGGGAGATGGCACGCCAGTTGCTATTAGGATGCAGCAACAACGAGTGAGGGCTGAGGGTACGCCGACGCCACGAGCGAGCGATGTCCTCCTTCCCGTAACCCGTGTGCCCCGTTTCTGAGAGAGAAACAGTCTCGCGCCGCAAGCGCGACATCATTGGCAATCGGTTGATGGAGAGCAACATGTCTTCACTGAGACAAATCGCATTCTACGGCAAGGGCGGTATCGGCAAGTCGACGACATCGCAGAATACGCTCGCGGCACTGGCGGAAATGGGTCACAGGATCCTTATCGTCGGCTGCGACCCCAAGGCGGACTCGACCCGCCTGATCCTGCACGCCAAGGCGCAGGACACCATTCTGAGCCTGGCTGCGAATGCAGGCAGCGTCGAAGACCTCGAGATCGAGGACGTGATGAAGGTCGGCTACAAGGACATCCGCTGCGTGGAGTCCGGCGGTCCGGAGCCGGGCGTCGGCTGCGCCGGCCGCGGCGTCATCACCTCGATCAACTTCCTGGAAGAGAACGGCGCCTATGAGGACATCGACTACGTGTCCTACGACGTGCTCGGCGACGTCGTGTGCGGCGGCTTCGCCATGCCGATCCGCGAGAACAAGGCCCAGGAAATCTACATCGTGATGTCCGGCGAGATGATGGCGATGTATGCCGCCAACAACATCTCCAAGGGCATTCTGAAATACGCCAATTCCGGCGGCGTTCGCCTCGGGGGTCTCGTCTGCAACGAACGGCAGACCGACAAGGAGCTGGAGCTGGCGGAGGCTCTCGCCAAGAAGCTCGGCACCCAACTGATCTATTTCGTGCCGCGCGACAACATCGTGCAGCATGCCGAGCTGCGCCGCATGACGGTTCTGGAATATGCGCCCGACTCCAAGCAGGCCGATCACTATCGGGCGCTGGCGACCAAGATCCACAACAACGGCGGTAAGGGCATTATCCCCACCCCGATCACCATGGACGAGCTCGAAGACATGCTGATGGAGCACGGCATCATGAAGGCCGTCGACGAGTCCGTCGTCGGCAAGACCGCTGCCGAACTCGTGTCGGCCTGATCCCGCGTACCGGCCTCCTCCTCGGAGGAGGCCGGTGCTGCCCTTGCGTCACAAGCGGACCGAGCGACGGAGAATTTCCGTGATCGCAGCACAGGTGAATCCGGTCGAAGCCGGGACGTTTCCGCCGGTTGCCGCGGACGCTGATGCTCACCCCGGAATAACTTTCTACCGGCAACTGACCGGCCACGATCCGGCAGAGGCGGATATCGGCTGCGACGACGATTTCGACCGCCATGTGCTGGCCTCCATTGTGGCCGTCTCTGCCATGGATGGTGGTGCGATAGCCGAGCGGACGGGTCTGTCCGAGGAGGAGCTCAACGGCCTCCTCGTCCGGCATTTCTCATCGAGCGGTCTGCGTGCTTTCGCCTGGACGCCACGTCCCGTCTCCCAGCTAGACGATGAGGCGGCGATGGTACGCGATCTCCTGGAGACCAAACGCTCGACCGAGGGAAAGGTCGGCGGCTGGCTGGCGGCCATGATTGCCCGCCGGGCGATGGAACCGAACCATTTGTGGGAAGATCTCGGGTTGCGGGATCGGTCTGAATTGACGCGCCTGCTGATGCGTCACTTCGCGCCGCTGGCGACGCGCAACACCGGGAACATGCGCTGGAAGCGCTTCTTCTATCGCATGCTCTGCGAAGACGATGGTCTTGTCATGTGCACCACGCCGGTGTGCACGCAATGCCGCGATTTCGATCTTTGCTTCGGCGAGGAAAGCGGCGAGAGCCGGATGGCGGAACGCCGCCGCGAAGCAATGCGCGATGGCAATGGTTTGGCCGATGCCGTGCAGCGCTGAATTTGCCGGAATGGACGCGCAAGGCACCGGCGCTCTTGCGGGTTTGCTGCATGAAGCGTTGCCCGAAGCGGTGGTATTGAAACCCGCAACCGGCGGGCGGGCAAATGAATGCGCGCGCCGCCTGCGTGAATCCGGTTTGCGGCCGACCCGTCAGCGGGTGGTGTTGACCGAATTGCTCTTCGGCCGGGGCGACCGGCATGTGACGGCGGAAATGCTGTTTGAGGAGGCCACGGGCGTCGGCATGTATCTGTCGCTGACGACCGTCTACAATACCTTGAACCAGTTCACGCAGGCGGGCCTGCTGCGCCGGATCGGGCCGAATGGTTCGAAGTCGTTCTTCGATACCAACACCAGCGTGCATCCCCATTTCTATTTCGAGGGGGAGGGCAGGTTGGTCGATGTGCCCGAGCGGCTTTCGCTCGAGCAGATGCCGGTCGCGCTGCCCGGGCACGAGATTTCCCGGCTCGACATCATCATCCATATCCGCCGCAAGCCGGCCGCTGTCTGACGCGTTGCCTTCCTGACGCCTGTCGCATATGCGACAAAGTCGATCCTTCAGGAAAATTTTGCAATAACAACGGGTTACGCCCCGTATTGGCGATGGCACGCGCGTTGCTCTTATCCCGGGAAGACCGAACAGGAGTGGTGTCCGATGGCATTTGCCGGAGCAACGAAGCTTTCCGACCAGGTGAAGCCCGAGCCGATCGTTCTCAACGACACCACGCTGCGCGATGGCGAGCAGGCGCCCGGCGTCGCGTTCACCACCGCGGAAAAAGTGGCGATCGCGCAGGCGCTGGCGAATGCAGGCGTTACGGAAATCGAGGCCGGCACGCCGGCCATGGGCCCGGAAGAAGTCGCCGCGGTGCGCGCCATCGTCGAAGCGGACCTTCCGGTGACGGCCATCGGCTGGTGCCGGATGCGGACCGCCGACGTTGACGCGGCCATCGAAGCCCGCGTGCGCATGGTCAACGTTTCGATCCCGTCGTCCGACGTGCAGATCGCGGCGAAACTGGGCGGCAGCCGCGCCGCCGCGCTGGAGCAGGTGAAGCGTGTGGTGGGCTATGCGCGCGACAAGGGACTCGATGTCGCAGTAGGCGGAGAAGACTCCTCGCGTGCCGATGTCGACTTCCTGATCGAGCTGATCGCAACCGCAGGCGCGGCAGGCGCGCGGCGCTTTCGCGTCGCCGACACGCTGAGTGTGCTCGATCCCGATGCGGCCTTCGCCCTGATCTCGGCGCTGAAGGCCACCACGCGGCTGGAACTCGAATTTCACGGCCATGACGACCTCGGACTGGCAACCGCGAACACGCTGGCGGCGATCAAGGCCGGCGCCACACATGCGTCGGTTACCGTGATCGGGCTCGGCGAACGAGCCGGCAATGCACCTCTGGAAGAGGTCGCGGTGGCGCTGCGGCAGCTCTATGGCCGCGATACCGGCGTGGTCCTGTCGGAACTGAAGAATGTCGCTGCCGTCGTGGCGGCTGCTGCGGCGCGCGCCATCCCCCTCAACAAGGCGATCGTCGGCGGGCACGTCTTCACGCACGAGTCCGGCATTCATGTCGACGGCCTGCTCAAGGACCAGCGCACCTACCAGGCGCTCGATCCGAGGCTGCTCGGCCGCGCCAACCGCATCGTCATCGGCAAGCATTCCGGGCTTTCCGCCATCAATGCGCTGCTGGCGGAACTGGAGCTCTCGGCAACCGCCGAAGAAGCAAGGGCCATCCTGGCCCGCGTGCGCCGGCACGCGGTCGAGCACAAGGGCGCGGTCGCAAGGGAGACGGTGATGGCGATCTGGCACGACATTCACGAACGTTCGCTTGTCGATTGCGCGTGAGGTAGCCATGGCAAGCATTGCCGATATTCCCGTTGCAAAGCCCGTCGAAACGAAGGCGGCGAGCCCGTCGCTGTTTTCGCTGATCTGCGACGACGTAGGCTGTGTCCGCCAGCGCGATCCCGCCGCCCGCAGCCACCTCGAAACGCTGCTGACCTATCCGGGCATCCACGCCGTGATCTGGTATCGCTTCGCCAACATGCTGTGGCTCGCCGGCTGGCGCTTTCCTGCAAGGGTGCTGTCGTGGCTGTCGCGGTTCGTCAGCAATGTCGACATTCACCCCGGCGCGCGGATCGGTCGCCGCTTCTTCATCGATCATGGCGCAGGTGTCGTCATCGGCGAGACGGCCGAGATCGGTGATGATGTGACGCTCTATCACGGCGTTACACTCGGCGGCACCTCCTGGTCGCCGGGCAAGCGCCATCCCACGCTGGAGGATCGCGTCGTGGTGGGGGCCGGCGCGAAGATCCTCGGCCCGATCACCGTGGGCGCAGGCTCCCGTGTCGGCGCCAATTCGGTCGTCATCGAGAGCACGCCGCCCGACGTCACCGTGGTCGGCATTCCCGCGCGTGTGGTGCGGCCGCACACCACGGGCCGCCGCGTCGTCGGCAAGATCGACCTGGATCACCATCTGATGCCGGATCCGGTCGGCGATGCCATCGCCGTCCTGCTCGACCGCGTCGAGTTTCTCGAAGCTCGCCTCGCGCATATGCAGAAACGCGGGCGGGAGAATGGCGTGCCGGCGACGGCCTGCGGAGATCCGGCTTGCGGAGATCGATCATGACTGAACCTGCACCGAATGGAATTCTCGACAAGCTGCAGAAGGCGTCTTCCGCCGAGGATTTCTTCGCACTGCTCGGCATCGACTACGATGCAAAGATCGTCAACGTCGCGCGGCTGCACATTCTGCGGCGGATGGGGCAATATCTCGCAGAAGAGGATTTTTCAGGTGCCGATGACGCGGCGGTCGCGGAGCGGTGCCGGGCCGTGCTGCAGCGGGCCTATTCGGATTTCGTGGCGTCCTCGCCCATCGATCAGCGCGTGTTCAAGGTCCTGAAGGACGCGGTCGCCCAGCCGGCCAAGGCTGCGCCCACCCTGGTCCAGCTCGGCAGGCTGGAGTAGGCGCATGCATATCGTCGTCTGCATCAAGCAGGTTCCCGACTCGGCGCAGATCCGCGTGCATCCGGTAACCAACACCATCATGCGCCAGGGGGTTCCGACCATCGTCAATCCCTACGACCTGTTCGCGCTCGAAGCTGCGCTCGAGCTGCGCGACCAGTTCGGCGGCGAGATCACGGTGCTGACCATGGGTCCGCCGTCGGCGGAGGATTCGCTGCGCAAGGCGCTGACCTTCGGCGCGGACCGTGCGGTCTTGCTGACCGACCGTTTCTTCGCCGGCGCCGACACGCTGGCCACGACCTATGCGCTCGCCACCGCGATCCGCAAGATTTCGGCTGAATTCGGTCCGCCCGACATCGTCTTCACCGGCAAGCAGACCATCGACGGCGACACCGCCCAGGTCGGTCCGGGCATCGCCAAGCGGCTGGGACTGCTGCAACTCACCTACGTCTCGAAGATCACCGCAGTCGATCCGCTGGCGCGCACGCTCGACGCCGAGCGCCGCTCGGAAGGCGGCGTGCAGATCCTGCGCACCCGGCTGCCTTGCCTCATCACCATGCTGGAGGCGACCAATCAGATCAGGCGCGGCGCCATGACGGATGCGCTGCGCGCGGCACGGGCGGCGATCGTCAAATGGAGCGCCCAGGACGCGGGCGTCGAGGATATTTCGAAATGCGGCCTGCGGGGTTCGCCGACCATCGTCAAGCGGGTCTTCGCGCCTTCGGCGCGCAGCGAGAAGGCAACGCTGGTCGAGGCCGGCGATCAGCCGGCGGAAGCGCTGATCGATGCGATTTTCAAGCGCCAGCCGTCGCTGGAAGCCGAACTTGAAACGCTGGCGCGGGGATACTGAGCCATGAGGGAGCATGCAGCATGAGCAATGCGCCGAAAACCCCGCCCGCCGCGGCCGGCGGTCGCGCGGCCACCCGCAAGGAACTGCCCGAGCATTTCAAGGCCTACAAGCATGTCTGGGTCTTCATCGAAATCGAGCGTGGACAGGTGCATCCTGTCTCCTGGGAGCTGATGGGGGCCGGCCGCAAGCTCGCCGACAAGCTCAAGGTCGAACTGGCAGCCGTGGTGCTCGGTCCCAGGGATGAAGCGACGCAACAGGCCGCCAGCGAGGCGTTCTGCTACGGCGCCGATCTCGCCTACATGGTTGCCGACGATCTCCTGCGCGACTACCGCAACGAATCCTTCACCAGGGCGCTCACCGATGTCGTCAACACCTACAAGCCGGAAATCCTGCTGCTCGGCGCCACGACGCTCGGCCGCGATCTTGCCGGTTCCGTCGCCACCACCCTGCTGACCGGCCTGACCGCCGACTGCACCGAACTCGATGTCGATGCCGATGGCTCCCTGGCTGCGACCCGGCCGACCTTCGGCGGCTCGCTGCTGTGCACGATCTATACGCTGAACTACCGGCCGCAAATGGCGACGGTGCGTCCGCGGGTGATGCCGATGCCCGAGCGCGTCGCTCGCCCGGGAGGGTTGATCGTCGCGCATCCCCTGGGGCTCGTCGAGGAGGATATCGTCACCAAGGTGCTGTCCTTCGTGCCCGACCGCGATTCCGCGAAGTCCAACCTGGCCTATGCCGATGTGGTGGTCGCTGGCGGCCTCGGGCTTGGCTCGCCGGAGAATTTCCAGCTGGTGCGGCAGCTCGCGGCCGTCCTCGGCGCCGAATATGGCTGCTCCCGGCCGCTGGTCCAGAAAGGCTGGGCCACTGCGGACCGCCAGATCGGCCAGACCGGAAAGACCATCCGGCCCAAGCTCTATATTGCCGCCGGCATCTCCGGCGCGATCCAGCATCGCGTCGGAGTCGAAGGCGCCGATCTCATCGTCGCCATCAATAGCGACCGCAACGCGCCGATCTTCGATTTCGCCCATATGGGCATCGTCGCCGACGCCGTCCGGCTGCTGCCGGCGCTGACGGCGGCATTTCGCGCGCGGCTGTCGCCGCATTCACGCGATCGCATCGCGAGCTGAAGGAGCGAACCATGATCGAGGAAAGGTTCGATGCCATCGTTGTCGGAGCCGGCATGGCCGGCAATGCCGCGGCGCTGACCATGGCCCAGCGCGGGCTGAAGGTGCTTCAGCTCGAGCGCGGCGAATATGCCGGATCAAAGAACGTGCAGGGTGCCATTCTCTATGCCGACATGCTGGAGAAGCTGATCCCGGATTTTCGCGAAGACGCGCCGCTGGAGCGGCATCTCGTGGAGCAGCGGTTCTGGATGATGGACGACCGCTCCCATACCGGGCTGCATTACCGTTCCGACGATTTCAACGAGGAGAAGCCCAACCGCTACACCATCATTCGCGCGCAGTTCGACAAATGGTTCTCCTCGAGGGTTCGCGAAGCCGGCGCCACGGTGCTCTGCGAGACCACGGTCACCGAGCTCGCGCGGGATGCCTATGGCAAGGTCATTGGCGTGTGCACGGACCGCGACAATGGAGAAATCCACGCCGATGTCGTGGTGTTGGCGGAAGGGGTCAACGGCCTGCTCGGGACCAGGGCGGGCCTGCGTGAGCGCCCCAAGCCCGACAAGGTGGCGCTGGCGGTGAAGGAGATGCACTTCCTGCCGCGGGAGACCATCGAAGCGCGCTTCAATCTCAAGGGCGACGAAGGCGTGGTGATCGAGGCCGTCGGAACGATCTCGCGCGGCATGACCGGCATGGGTTTCATCTACGCCAACAAGGAGTGCATCTCGCTCGGGATCGGCTGTCTCGTGTCCGATTTCCAGCGCACCGGGGAAACCCCCTATGGACTGCTCGACCGGTTCAAGCGGCATCCTTCGGTGGCGCCGCTCATCGACGGGTCGGAGGTGAAGGAATATTCCGCCCATCTCATCCCGGAGGGAGGGTTCAAGGCCATCCCGCAGCTCTATGGCGACGGCTGGGTCGTGGTGGGCGATGCCGCGCAGCTCAACAACGCGATTCATCGGGAGGGCTCCAATCTGGCGATGACCTCCGGGCGCATCGCGGCCGAGGCGATCTTCCAGATCAAGTCGCGGCGCGATCCGCCGACGGCGCAGAATCTCGCGCTCTACAAGAAGATGCTGGATGAATCCTTCGTGATGAAGGATCTGAAGAAGTACAAGGACATGCCCGCGCTGATGCACACCCAATCGCAGAACTTCTTCCTCACCTATCCGCAACTCGTGTCCAAGGCGATGCAGAATTTCCTGCGCGTGGACGGCACACCGAAGGCGGAAAAGGAAAAGCTGACCCTGAAGAGTTTCATCAAGGCGCGGTCCTGGAGCGGACTGTTCGGCGACGCCTTCCGCCTTGCGCGCGCCTGGCGATGATATCGAATTGCAGCGGACGAACGAAGGAGCAGGACAATGTCGATTGAACCTTCCATGCGTGTCGAGGACAAGCTGTTCTACAACCGCTACCTCGTGGATTCCGGGCGTGCGCACATCAAGGTACGGCCGCATGTCACCCCGTCGCCAGAGCTTCTGGCGATGCTCAAGGCATGCCCCGCGCGCTGCTACGAGCTGAACGACCGCGGCCAGGTCGAGATCAGCGTCGACGGCTGCGTCGAGTGTGGAACCTGTCGGGTGATCTGCGAGGAGAGCGGCGACATAGAATGGAGCTATCCGCGCGGCGGCTACGGCGTTCTATTCAAATTCGGTTGAGCCAGTGGCCGGTGACGCGGCCATGGTCACGCCACGGCAGCTCCCGCGCGTTGTCTCGACAAAGCCTGCCACCATTGTTCGATCGCCTGGCGCCGGCACGGCAGCATGATGCCGATGCCGCCTGAAAATTCTTTCCAGGCGTCAAGGCATTTCTCCGGCACGGCCGTCAGCACCGGAAGGCCGGCAGCGATGGCGTCGGCGAGTTCGGCGCGCAGACCCTGACCGGCAGCCTCCTGCTTGGAAAATTTGTTGACGATGACGAGTTCCGAGCGGTCCGCGATCGCGCGCTGTACCGCAACGGCTGCTTCGGCAAGGCCGCCGGTATCGAGCTTGCAGGAGCCGGCATCGCCGGCGGGAAGGGAAATGTCGATCTCGCTCCCGGTCATCAGGTCAGTCAGCCTCATGCCGGTCCGGCAACCGCCGTCGCCCTTGATGTTGAGCTGCACGATACCGCCGATCCGGCGGCCCGCGCGGCGAAGATCCATGGCGAACTCTGCGAGCAGTGTGTCTATGTCATCCTCGGCGCGGTAGAGAATGGCGGCGAGATGATCGGCATGGATATCGGCGAGATCAACCGCCATGGCTCCGGCTCCGCTCATTGAATCGTCCGTCGATCACACGGTGGCCGGGCGGCGCGGTCGAGACCGAGTCTTTCTCTTCCGTTAGCTGCATCGCCTCGCTGCTGCCGCCTGCCGTGCGCACCAGCGACATCCCCTTGATCTGGGCAAAGACGTCCATTCCCTCGGTCAATTGTAGCATATCCCACGATCTGAGTGTCACGCGCGCCAGAATTTTCGCGCCCGCCCCGTGCTTTCCGAGGCCGAGCGTGGCCGTGATTTCGCCGGCGCGGGAGGCCGAATGGGAGAGGATACGGGCCGGCAGGACGTTGAGGATCGAGCTTTCCTGTGGCGGCTTGCGTGCGATGCTCACGTCGCTGGCGGCAATCAGCAGGCGTTGCCTAAGCCCCGGTGCCAGCGGCGGGGCGGGCACCAGCAGGCGGGCACCATCGACGCGCAGCGGCAGCAGGCCGTAGCGGCCGTCATAGCCGCTGGTGATTCCGTCCAGGCTGACGCCGGCATCGCGGCTTGCGGCGAGCGGCAAGGCGGGATCGCTCTGCAGCACGTGCAGCGGCCCGGCGGCCGTCACGCCGCCGTTCTGCATCAGCACCAGATGATCGGCAAACCGCTCGATCTCAGCCATGTCATGGCTGATATAGAGGATGGGGAGCGAGAGCCGGTCGCGCAGGCGCTCGAGGAAGGGCAGGATTTCCTCCTTGGCCGCGCGATCGAGCGCAGCGAGCGGCTCGTCCATCAGCAGCAAATTCGGCTGCGACAGCAGCGCGCGGGCGATCGCCACCCGCTGTCGCTCGCCGCCGGAGAGGCGGGAAGGCGAGCGGTCGAGAAGCGGCGCGATGCCGAGCAGTTCGACCACCTCATCGAAGTCGATTGATCCGCCTTCGCGGCGCGGTGCCCCGTACAGCATGTTGCCTCTGACCGACAGATGCGGAAACAGGCTCGCCTCCTGGAACACATAGCCGATCGGGCGCCGGTGTGCGGGCAGGAACCGTCCGTTGTCCTGCCAGACGTCGCCATCGACGCTGCAGAAACTGTCGGGCAGGTGCTGCAACCCCGCCACGCAGCGGGCGATTGTCGTCTTGCCGCAGCCTGACGGGCCGAAGATCGCGGTGACGCCGGCGGCCGGGACGCTGAAACGTGCATCGAGCGTAAAGTGCCCAAGCCTGCCGCGGAAGACGGCCTCGATACGCCCCGGCCTTGGTTCTGCGATGCTCACGACAGGGCCCTGGTTCGCTGCCGGTCGATCAGCGTCATGATCAGGATCACGGCGAATGCGAAGATCACCATGCTGCCCGCCAGCAGGCTCGCCTCGCGCCAGCGCGAGGTTTCGACATAGTCGAAGATGGCGACCGACAACACCTTGGTGCGGCCCGGGATGTTGCCGCCGATCATCAGGACCAGTCCGAATTCCCCGACCGTGTGCGCAAAGCCCAGCACCGCAGCAGTGAGGAATCCCGGCCGTGCCATCGGCACCGCCACCGTCCAGAACGAGCGCCACGGCGAGGCGCGCAGCGTCGCGGCCACTTCCAGCGGCCGCTCGCCCATCGCGGCAAAGGCATTGCGGATGGGCTGCACCACGAACGGCATCGAATAGATCACCGAACCGATGATCAGGCCTTCGAAGGTGAAGGCAAGCGTTCGCCCGCCCCACCATCCGGCAATCCATCCGCCGGGCCCGTCGGGGCCGAGCATGACCAGCAGATAGAATCCGAGCACGGTCGGCGGCAGCACCAGGGGAAGCGCAACGAAAGCCGCGACGATCTCCGCCCACCAGCGGTGGCTGCGCGCCAGCCACCAGGCGAGCGGCGTGCCGATGACGAGCAATGTGACGGTGGTGACCGCGGCAAGCTCGATCGTGAGCAGGATCGACTGACGGAGTTCTGCCGACCACACGCTCATTGGCTTCAGCTTTGTCCGTCGAGGACGTAGCCGTACTTCTCGATGATGGCACGGGCTTCCGCGCCGCGGAGGAAGGCAAGGAAGCCGGTGGCCGCCTCGTTCGAAGCGCCGGTCTTCAGCAATACCGCGTCCTGCTTGATCGGCGTATAGAGCCGCTGCGGTACGATCCAGCGCGAGCCGCTGTCGTTGTCCTTCAGTTGCGAAAGCGCGATGAAGCCGAGCTCGGCATTGCCGGTTTCGACGAACTGAAATGCCTGCGTAATCGTGGCGCCCTCGACCAGTTTCGGCTGCATCTTTTCTTGGATGCCGAGCGCTTTCATCGCTTCGATCGCCGCCGCGCCATAGGGCGCCGCCGCCGGATTGCAGATCGCCAGCTTGGCAAAGGCCGGCGATGTCAGCGTCTCCTCTCCCTTGACGACGCCGGGGCTCTTGCTCCACAGCACGAGCTTGCCGATCGCATAGGTGAAGCGGCTACCGGGTACGGCCAGCCCGTCCTCGACGAGCTTTGCCGGACGAACCCCGTCGGCGGACAGGAATACCTGGAACGGCGCCCCTTGCGTGATCTGGCTGTAGAACTGCCCGCTGCTGCCGAAGCTGAGCACCGCCGTGTGACCGCTCTTCTGCCGGAACGCGGTGGCGATCTCCTTGGCGGGTTCGGTGAAATTGGCGGCGACCGCCACGTTGATTTCTGCCGCGATGCTGCCATCGACGGTTAACGCCAATGCTGCGGCAGCAAGGAAAAATCGGACGAACTTCATGACAATCTCCCGCGTGATGGCGCCGCCATCGCCTGCTCGTTTGACTGGGCGGTCTTTCAGGCGTGTCCAGCAATCCCCGTGCCGGACCCAAACGGTGGGCGAGTGGTGCGGAGCTTGCTTGAATGCAGGTAGCGCGGTGCTTTCCGGCTGCTGAACGGCACATTTTGTCTGATTTCCGACAAAAGCGTCTTCAACCGGACATCGCGCCAACTGAGGAGACTGGTGATGAAGACAGCCGCTTCGCGTTCCTCGCTTGAAACTCTGCTGGCGGACGATGTTCCCTATGGCGATCTGACGACGGAGGCGCTTGGCATCGGCGACAGGCCGGGCCTGATGCGCTTCGAGGCGCGCGACCCGATGGTGCTGGCGCTCGCGGAGGATGCTGCCACGCTGCTCGAACTGGCCGGTTGCGAGGTCGATCTGCATGCGAAGTCCGGCAGCAGGCTGGCGCCGGGCGCGGCGATCCTCACCGCGCGTGGCGATGCGGCTTCTCTCCTGCGAGGCTGGAAGGTGGCGCAGACCCTGATCGAAGTCTGGTCGGGTGTTGCGACTTCCGCCCGCGCCATTGTGGAGGCGGCAAGGGCCGTGTCGCCGAAAATGGCGGTGGCATGCACGCGCAAGAACATTCCGGGCACCAAATGCTTCGCGGCCGCCGCCGTGAAGGCCGGCGGTGCAGTGATGCACCGGCTCGGCCTTTCGGAGACCGTGTTGGTGTTTCCGGAGCATCGTGAATTCCTGCGCGACCAGGCGCTCGCCGAAACGGTGTCGCGGTTGCGGCGTGGCGCCCCGGAGAAGAAGCTTGTTATCGAGGTGGCGACTGCCGAACTCGGGGTTGAAGCCGCAATTGCCGGCTTCGACGTCGTCCAGGCCGAGAAGTTTTCTCCCGCCGCGATTGCTTCGCTCGTGGCGCAGTTGAAGTCCCTGGGCCACATCCAGACGCGCCTGCCTATCGTGGCCGCTGCCGGCGGCATCAACGCGGAAAATGTCGCCGCCTATGCCCGTGCGGGGGCGGATCTCGTGGTTACGTCGTCGCCCTATCTGGCGCGGCCTTGCGATGTTCAGGTGAAGATTTCGTCCGCATCCGTCGGCTTGCAGGCATTGACAGCGGCGGCATAGAGCGTTTTCGAGCGAAGTGGATACCGGTTCGCATCAAGAAAGCGCGTCAATGAAGAATCCGGAGCTTCCGCTCTGATTCGCCGAAGCTCCAGCGAAGGGCACCGCGGCTTTCGCCGCGGACCAGTTCGTCGTTCGGCCCTCAGTTCGTCGCCGCCGTGCTCTCGCTGATCGACCAGGTTTCTCCGGATGCAAGCAGCGTCTGGAGGTCCGGCTTCTTGCTGGCCGCCACCTTCCGGTTCAGCGAGACCACCGCCGTGTCGAAGGTCGGCATCGGGTCGCAATAGATCACGCCGAGCGCCATGGGGAACGTACCTGCGGGCATGTCGACAAGGAGGCGGGCGATCGTCTTGTTCGCCTCGTCATGCACGAGGACGCCGGCCGTCTTCCAGTCGTCGTCCGCGACGTCGACGACTTCGAGCTGGAGGGCGTCGGGATTGAGCCGCAGTCCCTTCTTGCCACCGGCAAAGATCATCGGCTCGCCATGGGTCAGCCATATCACCGCATCCTGCGGCGCCTTCTTGCCGACAAAGTCGGCGAACGCGCCGTCGTTGAACACGATGCAGTTCTGGTAGATTTCGACGAAGCTGGTGCCGCGATTGGCATGCGCGCGCTTGAGCAGGCCGACCAGATCCTTTTGTCCCACATCGTAGGCGCGGGCAACGAAGCGTCCGCCGGCGCCGAGCGCGAAGCTGCAAGGGTTGGCCGGCTGCTCCACCGAGCCGTGCGGCGTCGAGGGCGAGCGTGTGCCGGAACGGCTGGTCGGGGAATATTGCCCCTTGGTGAGGCCGTAGATTTCGTTGTTGAGCAGCAGCACCTGGCAGTCGAGATTACGGCGCAGCAGGTGAGCCATGTGGTTGCCGCCGATCGACAGGCCGTCGCCGTCGCCGGTGACGATCCACATGTCAAGCTCGGGATTGGCGAGCTTGATGCCGGTGGCGAAGGCCGGCGCCCGGCCGTGGATCGTATGATAGCCGTAGGTTTCCACATAATAGGGAAAGCGGCTGGAGCAGCCGATGCCGGACACGAACACGGTATCTTCGGGCTTGGTGCCGATCTCGGCCAGCGCCTGTTGCGTGGCTTTCAGGACCGAATAGTCGCCGCAGCCGGGGCACCAGCGCACTTCCTGGTCTGATGCGAAGTCGGAGGCGCTCAGAGGCTGGATTTGGACCATCTTGTTCATGGGAGTTTACCTGCTATGCCAGTGCCTGATGGATCGCCGTCTCGATTTCGGCGATGCGGAAGGGTTGACCGGAAACCTTGCTGAGCGATTTGGCGTCGACCAGATACTGGTCGCGCAGGATGGTCTTGAGCTGTCCGGTGTTCATCTCGGGCACCAGGATCTTGTCATAGCTCTTCAGCAGCGCTTCCAGGTTGCGCGGCAACGGCCACACATGGCGGATATGGATATGGCTGACATCGGCGCCGGCAGCGCGGGCGCGGCGGACGCCTTGCTGGATCGCGCCGAATGTCGAGCCCCAGCCGACGACAGCGAGCTTGCCGCCGGGCGCGCCGAGCGAGACTTCCTGTTCGGGAATGAAATTGGCGATGCCGTCGACCTTCGCCTTGCGGGTGTCGGTCATTTTCTGGTGGTTGGCTGAATCATAGCTGATCTCGCCGGTATCGAAATTCCGCTCGATGCCGCCGATCCGGTGGGTGAGGCCGGGTGTGCCCGGCTTGATCCAGAGGCGCCCCAGCGTCTCCGGATCGCGTGCATAGGGATTGATCCGTCCGTCTGCCGGCACCTCGTCGTGGAATTTCGCGGCAAAACTGTTCAAAGTGCCGAGATCGGGCAAGCGCCACGGTTCGGCGGCATTCGCCATGTAGCCGTCCGTGAGCAGGATCACCGGCGTCATGAATTGCACGGCAATGCGCACCGCCTCGATGGCCGCTTCGAAGCAGTCGGACGGGCTGCGCGCCGCGATGACAGGAAGCGGCGCATCGCCGTTGCGGCCGTAAACCGCCTGATAGAGGTCGGACTGCTCGGTCTTGGTGGGCAGCCCGGTGGACGGACCGCCGCGCTGGACGTTGACGATGACGAGTGGCAGTTCGGACATGATGGCAAGTCCGATTGCCTCGGTCTTCAACGCCATTCCCGGTCCCGAGGTCGAGGTTACGCCGAGGCTGCCTGCATAGGCTGCGCCGATCGCCGCACTGACCGCTGCGATCTCGTCCTCGGCCTGGAAGGTGGTGATGTCGTATTCCTTCAGATGCGAAAGATAGTGCAGGATGCTGCTGGCGGGCGTGATCGGATAGGAGCCGAGGAACATGCGCAGCGAGGCCTGCTGCGTGCCGGCGACAAGCCCGAGCGCCAGCGCTTCGTTGCCGGTGATGGTGCGGTAAAGTCCGGGCGCCATCGCTGCCGGCGCGATCCGGATCCGGGTCAGCACCTGTTCGACTTCGGCGTTTTCGCCGTAGGCGTGGCCGGCGTTGAGCGCCGCGGTATTGGCGTTGACCAGCGCCTCGCTCTTGCCGCCAAACTTGTCCTTGATCCAGTCCACGACCGGCTCGCGGCCGCGGTCGAACATCCACAAGGCGAAGCCGAGCGCCCACATGTTCTTGCAGCGCAGGGCGTCGCGATTGCGCAGCCCGAAGGGCTTCACGGCATCGAGGGTGAGACGCGCGATGTCGAGGGCGACGACCTTGTAGGGAGCCAGTGCGCCGGGGTCTTCCAGCGGATTGGCGGCATAGCCGGCCTTTTCCAGATTGCGTTCGTCGAAGGCACTGGCGTCGGCGATGATGAGGCCGCCGGGTTGCAGATCAGGCAGGTTCACCTTCAGCGCCGCCGGGTTCATCGCGACGAGCACGTCGGGCTCGTCGCCGGCGGTTTCGATCGAGGAGGAGCCGAAATTGATCTGGAAGCTGGAGACGCCGAAGGTGGTGCCTTGCGGGGCGCGGATTTCCGCCGGGTAGTCGGGGAAGGTGGCCAGCGCATTGCCGGCAAGCGCCGTCGACAATGTGAAATGATTGCCGGTGAGTTGCATGCCGTCGCCGGAATCACCGGCGAAGCGGACGACGACGGTCTCCCGCATTTCCAGCGGCGGCAGGGGACGTGCCGCCAAATTGGCTGTATCCAGGTGCATGTCAGTCCTCATTCCAACGAGATGGCAGGCACCGGTACGGCTTCGGCAAGCGGTGCTGCAGCAATCCCGCCTGAGCTGCGGCGGCGCTGATGCGCTTGCCAGGGTGGCCTGCGACTTTCACTGTCGAGACATCGCAAACGTCGTGCCAAATGGCTTGTGCCCGGAAATGCCTATGGAATGGACACTTGCCGCGTTGCACCAGATCCGCCGGCCGCGTCATACACCTGACAAAGTCCGTGATCGTGTCGGTTATCCGACATCGGCGCGGGACTGCACTTCGATCGAGAGGGCTTCTGTCGGATGCAAGCGACCGAAGGCTTCCCTTTCAGGGGAACATCATCGACGAATGCGAAGCGTGATGTTCAGCGCCAGCCGAGAGCCGGGGCGACGTGTTTCAGAATGGCTTCGATCACATGCGCGTTGTACTCGACCCCGAGTTGATTGGGGACTGTCAGAAGCAGGGTATCGGCCTCGGCGATGGCCTCGTCGGTCCTTAGCTGCTCGATCAGCTTGTCCGGCTCGGCGGCATAGCTGCGGCCGAAGATCGCCCGCGTCCTTTCGTCGATAAATCCGACCTGATCCTCGCTTTCGCCGTCGCGTCCGAAATAGGCCCGGTCACGATCGTCGACGAGCGCGAAGATGCTGCGACTGACGGAGACCCGCGGCTCTCTCGTGTGGCCGGCTTCCTTCCATGCGGCGCGATACGCGCGGATCTGCGCCGCCTGCTGCACGTGGAAAGGCTCGCCGGTTTCGTCGTTCTTCAGCGTCGAGCTCTGCAGGTTCATGCCCGACTGTGCCGCCCAGACCGCCGTGGCGTTCGAGCCGGCGCCCCACCAGATCCGCTCCCGAAGGCCTTCGGAATGCGGCTCGAGGCGCAAGAGGCCCGGCGGATTTGGAAACATCGGACGCGGATTCGGCTGGGCAAAGCCTTGCCCTTGCAGGAGGTCCAGGAAAACTTCCGCATGGCGCCGTCCCATGTCGGCGTCGCTCTCGCCGTCGGCAGGGCGAAAGCCGAAATAGCGCCAGCCGTCGATCACCTGCTCCGGCGATCCTCTGCTGATCCCGAGCTGCAGGCGCCGGCCTGCGATGAGATCGGCGGCACCTGCATCTTCCGCCATGTAAAGCGGGTTCTCGTAGCGCATGTCGATGACGGCCGTGCCGATCTCGATGCGGCTGGTCTTTGCGCCCACGGCCGCCAGCAGGGGGAAGGGAGAGGCGAGCTGGCGCGCAAAGTGGTGGACCCGAAAATAAGCGCCGTCCGCGCCCAATTGCTCGGCGGCCACGGCAAGCTCGATGGATTGCAGGAGGGTATCCGCAGCAGAGCGTGTTTGCGATTGCGGAGAGGGTGACCAATGACCGAACGAGAGGAAGCCGATTTTCTTCATGCGCCATCCGCCGCGACAGGGCCTCATGGGTTAGGCGAGCTGCCGCGCCGGGTCAACTTTCCAGGTTTGGGACCGAAGCCGCGCCGCGCTCATCCGGGATAGCTGGAGATGCCGTCCCACAGCAGCTTTAGCGCGGTGACGACCAGCAGTCCGTAGCAGGCGCGATATAGCTGTTGCTGGTCCAGCCTGCCGTGCAACCGCCAGCCGAGCCATACGCCGGCCGGAATCGCCGGCAGGCAGATCGCCATCAATGTCCAGACCGCGCCGGTCGGCTGCACCAGCAGCAGCCATGGCACCGCCTTGGTCGCATTGCCGACGGTGAAGAACAGGCTGGTGGTTCCCGCGTAGATTTCCTTGGCGAGGCCGAGCGGCAGCAAATACATCGCCAGCGGCGGTCCGCCCGAATGCGCCACCATGGTGGTGATGCCGGAGGTGAGACCGGCGGCGAGCGCCCTTGGCGTGGAACGCGGCCTGACCGTCACCTTGCCTCCTCCCGCAAACCACAGGCCGACGAAGATCAAGGTGATGACGGCCATCACGATCGCGATCGCGCGGTGGTCGAGAAATCGGAACAGCAGATAACCAAGCCCGATGCCGGTCACCAGGCCCGGCAGCAGCAGCACGAGGTCGGGCTTCGACCAGGTCGATGGCCTCCAGTAGCGCAGTGCGAACAGGTCCATCGCGATGAACAGGGGAGCAAGCAGGCCGCCGGCGGTTACGGGATCCATCACCAGCGACAGCAGCGGAATGCCGATGATGGAGAATCCACCGCCGAATGCACCCTTCATGAAGCAGATCAGGAACACGCCGGAAAAGGCGACCGCGATCGTGGCGGCAGTCAGCTCCAAATGTCGGTCTCCGCAGCATTGACCGCATATTCCGCTGCGATCGTATCGTGCCGCCAAAATCGACAGCATGGCGTGCCGGCGCAAGAGAAACATTGCACTCGGAGCAATTCGCTGGCGGCAGCTGGATATCACCCGGCTTCCTGCGGCTATCTGCGCTGGTTGTAGACGTCGATGCACACCGCGCCCAGCAGCACCAGACCCTTGATCACCTGCTGGTAGTCGATGCCGATGCCGAGAATGGACATGCCGTTGTTCATCACGCCCATGATCATGGCGCCGATCACGGCGCCGCCGACGCGGCCGACGCCGCCATAGGCCGAGGCGCCGCCGATGAAGCAGGCGGCAATGACGTCGAGCTCGAAGCCGAGGCCGGCCTTCGGCGTCGCCGTGTTGAGCCGCGCGGCGAATACGAGGCCGGCCAGCGCCGCCAGCACGCCCATGTTGACGAAGGTGAGGAAGGTGAGGCGCTCGGTCCTGATGCCCGACAACTTTGCGGCCTTGGCATTGCCGCCGACGGCGTAGATGTGGCGGCCGATCACCGTTCGCCGCGTGACGAAAGCATAGAGCGCAATCAGCGCCGTCATGACGACGAGCACGTTCGGCAGGCCGCGATGCGAAGCGACCATATAGGTGAGGTAGAGCATGACGAAGGCGAGCAGGGCGTTCTTGCCGACAAAGAATGCAAAAGGTTCGACCTCGATGCCGTGCGAGTGGTCGCGCGCGCGGCCTCGCGCGCCGGCATACACCATGGCAAATGCCAGCACGATCCCGATCAGCAGCGAGGTCGGATGCAATGTGCCGGCGGCCGGAAACAGCTCGGGAATGAAGCCCGACGAGAGCTTCTGGAAGGTCGGCGGAAACGGCCCGACCGACTGGCCCTGCAGCACCGCGAGCGCCAGGCCCTTGAACACCAGCATGCCCGCCAGCGTCACGATGAAGGAGGGAATGCCGAAATAGGCCACCCAATATCCCTGGGCGGCGCCGATGGCAGCCCCGAGCAGCAGGCAGGCAAGGAACGCGAGCGCCGGGTCGATGCGATAGCGTACCATCAGCACGGCGGCGACCGCGCCGACGAAGCCCGCGACCGAGCCGACCGAAAGGTCGATATGCCCGGTGACGATCACCAGGAGCATGCCGAGCGCCATGATGACGATGTAGCTGTTCTGCAGCACCAGATTGGTCAGGTTCAGCGGCTGCAGCAGGGTGCCGTCGGTCGCGAGCTCGAAGAACAGCATGATCGCAAATAGCGACAGCAGCATGCCGTAGTCGCGCAGATTGTTCTTGATGAAGCTGGCGTGCCGGCGCTCCTGCGGCAGCGAAGCCGTCTTGTCGGTCATGACAGCGCTCCTGCCGGCTGCACATCGCCCGCGTCGGCGCCGTTCCGCAAGGCCCTGTTGCGCATGATGGCGCTCATGATCTTTTCCTGGGTGGCATCCGCCTTGTCGAACTCGCCGACGAAGGCGCCGTCATTCATCACATAGATGCGGTCGCAAATGCCGAGCAGTTCCGGCATTTCGGAGGAGATCACCACCACGCCCTTTCCGGCCGCGGCGAGTTCGTTGACGATGCGGTAGATCTCGTATTTGGCGCCGACGTCGATGCCGCGCGTCGGCTCGTCGAGGATCAGCACCTTCGGGTCCGTCATCAGCCATTTCGACAGCACCACCTTTTGCTGGTTGCCGCCGGAGAGCGTCGCGGTCTCCTGATAGACGTCGGAGCAGCGGATGCGCATCCTGTTGCGATAGTCGGCCGCCGCCTTCAGTTCGCTGGCATCGTCGATCACCCAGTGCGGCGCCACCCGGTCGAGACTGGCCAGCGTCACGTTCGTGCGCACATCGTCGGCCAGGATCAGTCCGAGCTGCTTGCGGTCTTCGGTCGCGTAGGCGAGCCCGGCCTCGATTGCCGCCGGAACGCTGGCAAGGGTGACCTCGCGCCCGTCCAGGACGATGCGGCCGCTGATGCCCGTACCCCACGACCGTCCAAACAGGCTCATGGCAAACTCGGTGCGGCCGGCTCCCATCAGGCCGGCGATGCCCACGACTTCGCCGCGGCGCAGGTGGAAGTCGACGTTTCTGATGATCTGCCGCTCCGGGTGCAGTGGATGATGCACCGACCAGTTCGTGACTTCCAGCACTTCGTCGCCGATGCGCGCATCGCGCTCGGGAAAGCGTTTGTCGAGGTCGCGATTGACCATGCTGCGGATGATCCGCTGCTCGTCCACCGGCCCGGCGCGGCAGTCGAGATGGTCGACGGTGAGCCCGTCGCGCAGCACGGTGATGCGATCGGCGACGCGGGAGACTTCATTCAGCTTGTGGGAGATCAGGATCGAGGCAATACCTTGATCGCGAAACGCGACCAGGCGGTCGAGCAGGGCGGCGCTGTCGGCTTCGTTCAGGCTCGCCGTCGGCTCGTCGAGGATCAACAGGCGGACGCGCTTGGAAAGCGCCTTGGCGATCTCCACCAGCTGCTGCTTGCCGATGCCGAGATCGGTGACGAGCGTATCCGGCGGTTCGCGCAGGCCGACCTGGGCCAGGAGCTCGACGGTGCGCCGGTACACCGCGTCGCGGTCGATGATGCCGAACAGCGCCGGCGGGTGCGACAGGAAGATGTTCTCCGCAATCGACAGCAGCGGAATCAGCGCCAGCTCCTGGTGGATGATGATGATGCCGAGCGCTTCGGAATCGTTGACGTCGCGAAAGCGCCGCTCCGCGCCGTCGAAGACGATGCTGCCTTCATAGCTGCCGTAGGGATAGACGCCGCTCAGCACCTTCATCAGGGTCGACTTGCCCGCGCCGTTCTCGCCGACGAGAGCATGGATCCGGCCGGCCTCGACCGAGAAATTGACGTCGCGCAGCGCCTGCACGCCGGAAAAGCTCTTGCTGACGCCGCGCATCTCGAGCATTGCCGTCATCGTCTCGTGTCCCGCCGGCCGAAATGGCTCAGTCGAATTGCGAGCGCTTGTAATAGCCGGAATCGATCAGGATCTTCTCCCAGTTGTTCCTGTACACCACGACCGGCTTGAGCAGATAGGAGGGCACCACCTTGACGCCGTTGTTGTAGGTCGTGGTGTCGTTGACCGTGACCTGCTTGCCGTCCAGCGCCGCATCGACCATGTCGGCGGTCACCCTGGCGAGATCGCGGGTGTCCTTGAAGATGGTCGCATACTGGTCGCCGCGCAGCATCGCCTTGATCGACGGCACTTCGGCATCCTGGCCGCTGATGATCGGCATCGGCTGGCTGGCGCTGCCATAGCCGACGCCCTTCAGCGAGGAGATGATGCCGATCGAAAGTCCGTCATAAGGCGACAGCACCGCATCGACGCGCTTGTTGCCGTAGAAGGCGCTGAGCAGATTGTCCATGCGGGCCTGTGCGGTGGCGCCGTCCCAGCGTAGCGTGGCGACCTTGTCCATGCCGGTCTGTCCGCTGGCCACGACGAGCTTCTTGCTGTCGATATAGGGCTGCAGCACCGACATCGAGCCGTTGTAGAAGAAGAAGGCGTTGTTGTCGTCGGGCGAGCCGCCGAACAGCTCGATGTTGAACGGCCCCTTGCCCTCCTTCAGCCCGAGCCCCTGCACGATCGATTCGGCCTGCTGCACGCCGACCTGGAAATTGTCGAACGTCGCATAGTAGTCGACGTTGGGAGTGCCTCGGATCAGGCGGTCGTAGGCGATCACGGTGATGCCGGCGGCCTTGGCCTGTTTGAGCACGTCGGACAGGGTGGTGCCGTCGATGGCGGCGATGACGAGCGCTTTTGCGCCCTTGGCCACCATGTTCTCCACCTGTGCGAGCTGGTTTGGAATGTCGTCCTCGGCATATTGCAGGTCGGTGCCGTAGCCGCGCTCCTTCAGCACCTTGACCATGTTGTTGCCGTCGTCGATCCAGCGCGCGGATGCCTTGGTCGGCATCGCGATCCCGATCGTTGGTTTCTTCTGGGCAAGCGCGCCGCCGGAGAGGGCGACGGCGGCAAAGCCTGCCAGCGCCAGCACCGCGATGGTGGTCTTGAGCTTGAGCATGTTTCCTGTCCCTTGCTTCTTGCAGGATTGGTTTGATCCTGGAATTCGGATTATTGTTGGGCTCGCGCCGAGCGCGAGAAACGATAGACGCTACGGTGCCGGTAGACGCCGCCGGGCGCAAGCCGGGGGCTGGGAAAGTCCGTCCGGTTCGGCGCGTCGGGCCAGATATGCGGCTCGAGACAGACGGCATCCGACTGCCGGTAGAGCCGCCCGCGTTTGCCGCGGATCGTGCCGTCGAGATAGTTGCCCGAATAGACCTGCAGTCCGGGCTGATCGGTCATGAGCTCGAGGATACGGCCCGAGCGCGGCGCCTCGAGCCGGGCGGCGGGCTTGAGCGCGCCGCCATTGTCGAGACAGAAAGTGTGGTCGTAGCCCCGGCCATGTCGCAGCTGTTGGTCGCCGCTTCGGATGCGGGCGCCGATCGCGGTGGCCTGCCGGAAGTCGAACGGCGTGCCGGCCACAGCGTGCGGCGGCTCGGGCAGGGGAATCGCGGTGGAATCGATCGCCAGGAAGCGCTCTGCGGCCACCGTCAGCCGGTGATCGAGAATGCCGTGGTCGGACCCGACGCCGTCAAGGTTGAAGAAGCTGTGGTTGGTCAGGTTCACGATGGTCGGACGGTCCGTCCGCGCCGAGAAATCGAGCGACAATTCCGAAGCGCCCGTCAGGCGATAGGTGAGCTCTACATCGAGCCGGCCGGGATAACCTTCCTCGCCGTGCGGACTGGTGTAGGCCAGGGTCACCGCCGGCTCAGCGCCGTCCCGCATGCCGGTGACTTCCCAGAGCTTGCGGTCGAATCCGTCGAACCCGCCATGCAGCGCGTTCGGCCCATTGTTGGCGGCGAGCTGCACCGTCTCGCCATCCAGCACGAAGCGCGCATTGGCAATGCGGTTGGCGCAACGGCCGACCGTCGCGCCGAAGAGGCGCCGCTCGGCGAAATAGCCCGCGAGGTCGTCATAGCCGAGCACGATGTCGTCGCAGTTTCCATCCGCGTCCGGCGTGATCAGCGCCTGCAGCGCGGCGCCAAAGGTGATGATATGCGCCTCGAATCCGTCGGCGCCGCGCAGCGCCACGCGCTCGACGGTGCTGCCATCGGGCAGCGTGCCGAACAGATCCTTTGCAACTCGCGGCGTGGCGTGATCCATGCTCAGTTCTAGAAGGCCTCCGGGATGCGGCGCTTGCCGGTCAGCAAGGCGTTTCGCTTCGATACGGCCGCCGTCGCCGGCTGCGCCGCATCTTATTTGACTATTTGCCGAAATAGAAATGGCTCTGCCGGTGTGGCAGCGCAAAGCGGCGGTTGATGGCGGCGCGATCCCGCTGCAATATTTGCAGCGGAGGAGACCGCCCCATGTACCAGTTCTGTCGCCGGATCGTTTTGGCCGCCTGCGCGGCCTTCCTGTTCGCCGGCAACGCGGCGGCACAGGACTATCCCTCCCGACCGGTCAAGATCGTGGTGCCGTATCCGGCGGGCGGATCGAACGACATTATCGCCCGCATCATGGCGCAAAGGCTTTCCGAGCGGAGTGGCCAGAACTTCCTGGTCGAGAACCGCGCCGGCGCCGGCGGCAATGTCGGTGCCGAGGCGGTCGCTGGCGCCGAGCCGGACGGCTACACGCTCTTGCTCACGGCACCGCCGCCGCTGACGATCAATGAGGCGCTCTACAAAGGCCTGCCGTTCGACCCGGCAAAGGCATTTGCGCCGGTGGCGCTGATCGCCGAAGTGCCGATCGTGCTAGCGGTACATCCCTCGCTCGGCGTCAAGGATGTGAAGGCGCTGGTGGCGCTTGCCAAGGCGAAGCCCGGCACCATCAATTTCGGTTCCTCGGGGATCGGCACCACCAACCATCTCGCCGGTGAATTGCTGAAGAGCAAGGCCGGCATCGACATTGTGCATGTTCCCTACAAGGGTGCGGCTCCGGCGATGAACGATCTGCTCGCGGGTCACATCCCCATGATGTTCGACAATATCCCCGCGGTGTTGCCGCAGGTGAAGGCCGGGCTGATCAATGCCATCGCGGTGGCAGGCTCAAGCCGCGCCGGCGCGCTGCCGGATGTTCCGACTGTCGCCGAGCAAGGCATCGCAGGCTTCGAGGCCTCCGCCTGGTTCGGCCTCGTCGCGCCGGCGAAGACGCCGGCGCCGGTGCTGGCAAAACTGCAGGGCGAGATCGCGGCGATCTTGCAGATGCCTGACGTGAAGAAGCGATTTGTCGAGCTTGGCGCTGAACCCGGCACGGTCTCGGGCGAAGCCTTCGGCAAATTCCTCGCCGAGGAGACCGTGAAATGGGGCGGTATCATTCGCGCCTCGGGCGCGACAGCGAACTAGCCGGGCCACATCAAGGAGTTTTTCAGTGAAAGCCGTCTACACCGATTTGCACCGCAGCCACGATCCGCAATTCTTCCTGGTGCGTGGCGTGGTCAGGCGGACCACCGAACAGCCCGAGCGCGCCGACCGGCTGCTCGCCGGGCTTGCGGCGGGCAAGCACCAACTTGTCGCGCCGACCGCGTTCGGGCAGGGGCCGCGCCTGCGCGTTCACAGTCCGGAATATCTGGATTTTCTCGAAGGCGCCTGGGCGGCCTGGACTGCGCTCGGCGATGCCGGTCCCGAGATGATCGCCAATGTGCATCCCGTGCGCCATGAAGCGACCTACCCGACGCACATCGTCGGCCGCCTCGGCTGGCACACCGCCGATACCGGCTGCCCGATCGGGCCCGGCACCTGGGCAGCCGCTTGTGCGGCAACCGATGTCGCGACATCGGCGGCGCAGATGGTGGCGGACGGCGAAGGCGCCGTCTATGCGCTGTGCCGCCCGCCCGGCCACCATGCCTTCCGCGACGTCGCCGGCGGCTTCTGCTTCCTCAACAACAGCGCGATTGCGGCCGCCCATCTGCGGCTGTCCCACGAGCGCGTTGCGATCCTCGATGTCGATGTCCACCACGGCAACGGCACGCAAGGCATCTTCTACGAGCGCAGCGATGTCCTCACCGTCTCGATCCACGCCGATCCCGCCGGCTATTATCCCTATGTCTGGGGTTTTGCCCACGAGCGCGGCGCGGGCGCAGGCCTCGGCGCCAATCTCAACATCCCGCTGCCGCTCGGCACCGGGGATGACGGCTGGCTCGCCGCGTTCGAGACCGCGGCGAGGGCCATCCGCGCCTTTGCCCCCGGCGCACTCGTGGTTGCGCTCGGCCTCGATGCATCCGAGCATGATCCGCTGAAAGGATTGGCCGTCACCACCGAAGGGTTCCGCCGCATGGGGGTGGCGATCGCACGGCTCGGCCTGCCGACGGTGCTGATGCAGGAGGGCGGCTATCTCTCCGATATTCTCGGGACCAACCTGACTGCGGTGCTCGCCGGGTTCGAGGCAGCGCGTTGATATGCGCATAAGCGGTGGCTCCGCCATTGTGTCGGTGAAAATCCCGCTGCCGGGATCGGCGGCAGGCTTCGCCGGCGGCATCGGCGCGGTGCTGACAAGGCAGGATATTTTGACTAATCTTCAATGCGGACCAACAAGGCGGGGCAGGACAGGGCCCGCGGGAGGGGATCGATGAGCACGGTAAGAAGTGCTCTGGCAGAGAAGAGTGGCGCCCTGATCCATGTTCGTTCCGGCGACATGGTCGTCGAAGCCTTGCGCCAGATGCGCGACAAGCGGGTTCGGTCGGTGCTGGTCATTGACGACGGCGTGCTGGTCGGCATCGTGACCCAGGGTGACTGCGCCATCAAAGTGCTGCTGCCCGGGCTCGATGCGAAGCAGACGCCGGTGAGCAAGGTGATGACGCGCAACCCGGTGACGGTCAAGCCGGACGATCCGCTGGCAGGCTGCATGTCAATGATGGCTGCGCGCGGCTTTCGCCATCTGCCGGTGCTGGATGCAGGCAAGGTCGTGGGCGTGATCTCGATCGGAGATGTCGTCAAGGACATCATCCGGGATTTGGAGCACAACGTGGACGACCTGATGGGCTACATCATGAAGGATAGCCCCGGAGGCTGACCGTGCCGTCGCCCCCGTCCGCGATCCTGCGCGGGCCCGGTTCTTCTGCGATTGAAACGGCTCGCCGAAATGGTCTGGCTGCCGCCGCGCGAAAGGTGGTTTTCTTCTCTCGCGCGACAGAGTTTGGGTCGGCCCAACCCTGGGGTCGGTTTTTTCGTCGGCCATGCGTCAGAGGCCGTCCCTCGGACCGGAGAACCGTCGGCCCGGGATCGGCACCAGCATCGCCGCCTGCTCACGATAGCGTCGATACTGGTCGCCGAATTGCTCGACCAGATCATGTTCTTCCAGCCAAATGCCGATCAGGACGTAGCCGGTGACCAGCGCCGCGAACATCAAATGGCCGATGGTCATGCTGGGCGTTGCCCAGATGGCGAGCGTTACGCCGAGATAGATCGGATGACGGACATAGCGGTAGAACAACGGGGCGCGAAAACTTGCCTCGGGGGGCTGTTTGCCGAACATGCGCCCGAACACCTGGCTGAGGCCGAACAATTCGAAGTGATTGATCAGGAACGTGCTGGCCAGCAGCACGGCCCATCCCAGCCAGAAAATGCCGGTGATCGCCGCGGCGGCGGCCGTATTGTTGACGGTCCAGACCGCCACGGGAACAGGTTGCCACAACCAGAACAGGATCAGCAGGATGATGCTTGTGAACAGCACATAGGTGCTTCGCTCCACCGAGGGCGGGACGATTTGCGTCCACCAGCGCTTGAAGCCCTGGCGGGCCATCACGCTATGCTGGATTGCGAACAGCGTAATCAAGGCCGCATCGACGACCAGGCTTTGAACAAGCGGACCGTGCGCGCCGACGTCGATCGACTTCGGCACAGGGAGATTGCCGACGAAGCCGATGAGGTAGAGGAGTGAAACGAGCGAGAGACCATAGGCGATGACGCCATATATGACCGCAATGAGACCTGCCATCGATCTTCTCCTGACTGCTTGGATTCGTGCTTTTTCGCGTGAAGAGGCATGCGGTCGCCGGCGATGTCGGCGCCCGCGGGAAATGCACTGCCGCTTGCGGCTGTTGCATGCGTGCGAGCGGCAGGTTTGTTTTGCGTGGTTGCGCTATCCGGGAAAGTCGGCCGAAAAAGACTCGGGATTCCGGGCCGTCACCATCCACGAGCTCGAATTCATCATGACGCCTTCGGGGCGGACGAATCCTTCCAACTCGTCCTGCAAGGCTGCCACCAGCCTGTCATGCAGCCGCACGGCTTGCTCACCAGCTTCGCGATAGACTTCGCCCGCCGGGCCGATCGCCAGCTGGAAGGCGACCGCTTCCTCGAGATCCCTGCCGACCATGACTTCGGCATCGATTCGCTCGAAACGAATGTCTGAGTAGCCGGCGATCCTCAGCTGCTGGGTCACGGCTTCGGGGTCGGTCATGGAGAACGGTCCCGGTCCGCAGGTAGTGGCATCTTCCTTCACCGGCGGGAGGTAACGCAGCAGGACCTGCTTCGACAGCGTGAGCCATGGATTATCTTCCCGCGCGCGCCACACGATCATCGTCATGAGTCCGCCGGGCCTCAGGGCCAGCCGCATATTGTGCAGGCCCGCGATGGGATCTTCGAAGAATTGCGTTCCGAAACGGGAAAAGCAGAAGTCGTGTACGGGCCGGAATGGAAAGGTCTGAACGTCCGCTTCGACGAAGGTCAGATTGCTCAATCCGGCCGCCCTCGCATCGGCGCGGCCGGCGTCGAGAAATGCCCGGCAGCAGTCCAGGCCGACGACCGAGCCATCCGGCCCGACGCGCCGCGCCAGTTCGATCGCGGTGTCGCCCCAGCCGCATCCGACGTCGAGCACATGGTCACCGCGCCGAAGCGGCAAAGCCGGAAACACTTTCTCGCTATGCAAATGGAGGCCGCCGGCCAGGATGTGACGCCATGCGTTGAATTTTGGGACCAGTACGGTGTTCCAGAAATCGACATAGGGGTTGCTGATCTCGATCGCCTGTGCGGTGCTCATAGTCGAAGTGCCTTTCTTCAATCGAGTGCCATCGTGGCGTCGGCCGGCTGCATTGCCTGAGGGCGATCGTCGCGCTTGCCTTCGACCGACGCCGGTCGCCATTTCGGCCCATGCGGTCGCCCTTGGTAATGTGACGGGACCTGCCGACGGTTGGCACATCATCTGTTCGCACTATATTAAGGCTGCCTCTGCCACGGGGAATGATCGCTCGACCGGATCATCTGACTGTCTGTCCAAATCTGAGGTGGCTCCCATGATCGATCCGCTGTCCGAGGTGCTTCGGTCGATTCGGCTGACGGGAGGCATTTTCCTCGAGGCGAATTTCACCGCGCCGTGGTGCGTGCAAACGAGGCTTGCCGCAGACGATTGTGCGGCTGTCCTGGTCACGCCGCCGCTGATGATTGCCTATCATTTCGTGATCGAGGGAAAAGCTCTCGTCAGCATCGACGGCGGACCCACCGTGGAAGCGCGGGCGGGCGAGGTCGTGCTGTTGCCCAGGAATGACGTGCATGTGCTGGCAAGCTCATCGGGGCTGGTGCCGACGGATGCGCGTCAGCTCATTCGGCCTTCGCCGGAGGGCGGGCTTGCGAAAGTCTCGCATGGCGGGGGCGGTGAGACGACGCACCTGGTTTGCGGCTTTCTCGGCAGCGAGGAAGCTTACAATCCGTTGATCGCAACGTTGCCGAGAATGCTGAAGCTGGACGTTCGCGAAGGCGCGTCGCGCGACTGGGTAGATGCCTCCGTGCGATATGCCGCCAATGAGTTGACGGTGGGCAGATTTGCCTCGTCAGATCTTCTGTCGCGGCTCTCCGAACTGCTGTTCGTCGAGGCGATGCGTCACTATTCCTTGACCGCCGTCGATCAGGATGTCGGCTGGCTGAAGGGTGTCGCGGATCCGCAGATCGGTCGCGCGTTGGCTGCGATTCATCAGGACATAGCTTCGCCCTGGTCGGCCGAATCCCTTGCCAGGGAAGTTTCGATGTCGCGGAGCGCATTTGTGGATCGCTTCTCGACGCTCACCGGCATGCCGCCAATTCGATATCTGACCCTCTGGCGGCTGCAAATGGCGCGGCGGGGCCTGCGTGAGACCCGCAAGACAATCGAGCAACTCGCCCAGGAGATAGGTTATGGCTCCGCCGAGGCGTTCAGCCGTGCTTTCAAGCGTGAATTCGGAATGTCGCCGGCACAGTGGCGGGGCCGACATCCCGAAGTCTGATCTGTCCTCTCAGGTGCGGCAGGACGATGTTGCGGCAAATCGGCCTTGGGGCGCGAATTTGCCGAGGATTTCGCGATGGTTGCGGCCATCGAGTTCCAAAAATCAGAATAGTTGTTGACAATTACGTAAATCAGAACTATCTTGATCCCAGCCCGTGCCACCCAGGGGACGTTTCGCGATCGTCAGGGAACGTGGTGCGGGTTGCGATGGGCCGCTGGCCGGCGTCAGGCATGTTGTCATGCCAGGCGAAACGTCGGCAGCGGACGGTGAAGTCGTGTGGTCCTGGCGCCGCGACCCTGGCGCTACGTTGGCACGGAATATCGCGCCGACAACGGGGGCAAGAAAGGCCGCTTCCCCGGGGAGAGCACGTATAAGCCGTAAACCTATTGTGCGGGGAAAGCCGGTGTCGTTCGGCTGGACCTGTGGTGACTACCGCTCGTTTGCTTTTTTCATTGCAAGCGAGGCTACGGGTGCGGTCAGCGCCCGGCTTTCCCTGCGCCCTCTTCGAGAGAGGGACAATGAGATCGCAAGACCCGGGAAAATCATTCCGCGGGAACGAGGTCGCTCAGCCGCACGCTGTATGAAATTCGAATCTACACTCACCCCGTCGTGTTCGCTGCCCTCGCAATGACGATCTTGTGCTTTCCATCGCGGGTTGGCTTCTCCTCTCCCAAGGGAGAGGTGGATTCCCGATGCCGAAGCAGTTCAACGCAAGCTCATCGCTTTTCAATAATGCGGATTGTACATCTGTGCTTCGACAAACCCCGACAGATCGTTCGGCGGCGGGCCGGCGGCGAGGTCGTTCTGGTAGGCGACGTTGGCGACTGCGGTTGCGATCTTCGCCGAAACCTCGCGGATCCGCGGCAGCGCCGGATAGAGGCTGCCCTGATCGAGATCGTCGGGATTGACACAATCGGCAAGCGCGTGTGCGGCAGACATGAACATCTCGTCCGTCACCAGACGGGACTTGCTTGCAATTGCACCGAGGCCGACGCCGGGGAAGATGTAGGAGTTGTTGCCCTGGCGCGGCACGAAGGTCTTGCCGTTGAGCTTCACCGGATCATAGGGACTGCCGCAGGCGAACAGTGCGCGACCCTCGGTATATCGGTAGGCATCCTCGGCCGAACATTCCGATTTCGAGGTGGGATTGGAGAGCGCAAAGACGATAGGCCGTTTGTTGAGTTCTGCCATGGTGCGCAGCACTTCGGGCGTGAAGGCGCCACCGACGGCGGCCACGCCAATGATGGCGGTCGGTTTCAGCGTTCTGATCGCAGTGGCAAAATCGGAGATCGCGGCGTGATCGTGGGCGTAGCGCAGCTTGTGGCCGGAAAGACCCTCGCGTCCGCGCACCACGAGTCCGCGCGAGTCAACCAGCCAGTTGCGCTGCAAGGCTTCCTGTTCCGAGACCCCTTCCGCCATCATCGCGGACACCACGAGATCGGCAATGCCGGTAGCGGCCTCGCCGGCACCGAGGAACAATAGCCGCTGATCCCTCAACTTGCCGCCGCTGACGCGCAGTGCCGAGAAAAGCCCCGCAAGCGCCACCGCCGCGGTGCCCTGGATGTCGTCATTGAAGACGGGGGCTTCGTCCCTGTATTTGTGCAGCAGGCGGAAGGCTGAGTGGTTGGCGAAGTCCTCGAACTGGATCAGCACGCCCGGAAAGGTCGCGCGCGCCGCCGTCATGAACTCGTCGACGAATTCGTCGTAGGCGGCCCCCGTCAGGCGCTTCTGCCGCAGGCCGAGATAGAAGGGATCGCCCAGTAATTCCTCGTTGTTGGTGCCGACGTCGAGCACGATCGGCAGGCATTGTTCGGGATGCACGCCTGCGCAGGCGGAGTAGAGCGAGAGCTTGCCCACGGGAATGCCCATGCCGTTGGCGCCGAGATCGCCGAGTCCGAGGATTCGCTCGCCATCCGTGACGACGATGAGCTTCGCCTGATAGGGCCAGTTCCTCAACACCTCCGCGATGCGCCCGCGCTCGTTGGCCGAAATGAACATGCCGCGTGGCCGCTGGAAGATCAGGCCGTATTTCTGGCAGGCAAGTCCGACCGTCGGCGTGTAGATGATCGGCTGGATCTCGTCGATGTTGTCGCAGACCACGCGGAAGAACAGCGCCTCGTTGCGGTCGTGCAATGCGTTGAGCGCGACGTACTTCTCCAGATCGGTGGGCAGGTTGCGCAGATTGGTGAGGACGCGATCGGCCTGCGCCTGCATCGTCAGCACGCAGGGCGGCAGCAAGCCGCGCAAGCCGAACTTGTCGCGCTCGCTGTCGGAGAACGCGGTGCCCTTGTTGAGAAGCGGATCGCGGAGCAGGGTCATGCCGTGCAGCAAGGTCATGCCCTGGAATGGCGCCGGCTGTTTGCCGGTCTTGTCAGGCTGATGCACGCGTTCCCCCACACGATACGTCGAGGCCGCGATAGTCACACCCGTTCGCAGGCAAAGGCAAGACGAAATGGTTTTCGCCGCAGTGCGGAAGAACCGCTACCCAAAATGGGACAGCCGCTATGTCCGGCTCCGCTCCGGCTGCGCGATCGCCTTGCGCAGTACCCGCGAGAGCGATTCCACGGAGTATGGCTTCTGGATCAGCTCGAATCCGGCGTGGGCATTCTCCGCCAGCACCTCGCTATAGCCGCTGGTCAGGATGACGGGCAGGCCGGGATAGCGCTCGCGGACGACATTGGCGAATTCCACGCCGTTCATGCCGGGCATGATCACGTCGGAGAAAACGAGATCGGTGGAGAATTCGTCCGTGGCAAGCAGGGCAAGCGCGGAGGCGGCATCGGCCACCCGCTTGACGCGATAGCCGAGGTCTTCCAGCAGCTCGGTGGAGAAGCGCCCGACTTCGTCGTTGTCCTCCACCACGAGCACCGAAGAGCCGCGTCCCTTTGCCTCCGGTTCGGCGCTCGTGCTTGCCTGCGATGCGGCGGCCGGCGGGGCGACGCGCGGCAGGTAAAGGGTGAAGGTGGTGCCGTGGCCGAGCATGCTCGAAACGCCGATATCGCCGCCGGACTGCCTGGCGAAGCCGAAGGCCTGGCTGAGGCCGAGACCGGTGCCCTTGCCGATTTCCTTGGTGGTGAAGAAGGGCTCGAAGATCTTGTCCAGCAAGTCGGCGGCAATGCCGGCACCGGTGTCCTGGATCGAGATGGCGACGAACTCGCCGGTGCGGCCCGGCTGTTCGCGGAATGGAGGGATGCGGTCGGCCCGCGCGACCGATATCGCGATGTGGCCTTCGCCGCGCATGGCGTCGCGGCTGTTCACCGCGAGATTCATCAGCGCAGTCTCGAATTGCGCGATGTCAGCCACGGCATGGCATTCGGGATCGTCGATCTCGACGTCGATGTGGATACGGCCACCGACCAGCGGACGGATCAGTTGCGTGATGCCCTCGACCTGGGCTCCGACGTTGAAGGTCTGCGGCTTCAGCGGTTGGCGCCTGGCGAAGGCGAGCAATTGGCCGGTCAATTTGGCGGCCCGCTCCACGGTATCGGCGATGGCGTCGATATAGCGGCGGCGGCGCTCCTCGGGCAGTTCACGCCTGCGCAGGAAATCCGTGGCGGAGCGGATGATGGTGAGGAGATTGTTGAAGTCGTGCGCGACGCCCCCGGTCAGCTGGCCGATGGCTTCCATCTTCTGCGATTGCCGCAGCGCTTCCTCGCTGTGGCGGCGCTCGGTGACGTCAACCGCTTCGGGCACGGCGCCGATGATGGTGCCATGCTGGTCGCGCAGCGGCCGCATGGCGAAATCGAAATAGCGGGCGCCGGCCGGCAGCTGCAGCAGCATTTCGGTCTTGACTTCCTGCCCGCTCATGACGGCCGCAAAGTGGCTGCGCACCGTCTCGCTCATGCCCTCCGTCGCGGCAAACCACGGCGTTTCCCAGAACGGTCTGGCGATGATGTCGGATATGTCTGCGCCGATTCCGGCGAGCGATGTCGCGTTGGCGTAGAGCACGCGGCCGGCTTGATCGAGCAACACCTGATATTGATGGCTGGTCTCGAAGATTGCCCGCATCTGGGCTTCGTTGGATTCGAGCTGGGCTGTACGCTCCGCGATGCGCTGCTCCAGAACGTCATTCATCCGCCGCAGTTCGATCTCGGCGTGCTTGGCGGCAGTGATGTCGTGCGCGATGCCGATGAAACCGATGTGCTTCCCGGTCGCATCCCAGCGCGGCTGCGATTCCGATCTCAGCCAGCGCCAATCGCCATCCGCGCGCCGGTAGCGCGCCTCCAGCACGAAGGGCTTGAGCGAGGATTCTCCCGCGACCTGCTCCTGCAGGATGCGCGGCAGGTCGTCCGGATGCAGCACCTTGCGCCAGTCGAACACGACGGCCTGCTCGAACGGCAGGCCGACGAAATCGAGATAGGCCTGGTTGGCGAACAGGCGGGTGCGATCGAGCTTGGTCACCCACATGGGCACCGGCGCGCTGTTGGCGATCAGCCGGAACCGCTCCTCGCTCTCGCGCAAGGTTTCCTGCGCGAGCATGCGGTCGGTGACGTCGATATGGGCGCCGACGAGACGCAGCGCGCGTCCTTCGGTGTCGCGCTCGATCTCCGCGACAACGTTTATCCATCGCGTCTGCCCGTCATTCGGCCGGATGATGCGGTATTGCGCGGTATATTCCTTGTCCAACCCCGCCAGCGCGTCGAGAAAATGCTTCAGCGTCTGTTCGCGGTCGTCGGGATGAATGCGGTTGACCCAGTCCTCGTGGGTTTCGTTGTGGGCCTCGGCAGGGAGGCCATGAATGATGAGATACTCCGGCGAGCGGCGGTTTCTGAAACCGTCGCTGAAATCGACTTCGACGCCGCCCACCTTGCCGATGCGCTGAATACGCGCCAGTTCCGCCTCGCGCGCCTGAAGCGCGCGGAATGCATCATCGCGTTCCTTCGCCAGCGTTTGGAGATCATGTCGGAGCTGCTCCGCCAGGGCGGAGTCGCCGGGTACTTCGGACGTTCGTGGATAGGCCATTCGGCGCGCGCGCCCCTCGATGAAGGCGCATCCGAACCCGCTTTCGCGATGAGGTCAAGCGGGGCGCAATTCGTGAATTTTTTCGAGCCGCTGGAACCCGGTTCCATCCGGCACGCGCTAATTCGGCGTCGCCGCGAATCCCGGCTTCGCCGTCGCTGCGGCCTCGAGCAGGGCCAGCAGTCCGCGGAGGATCTCCAGCGGTGGCGGCGGGCAGCCGGGAATGTGCAGGTCGACCGGCACGACCGCGGAGACACCGCCCACCACCGCGTAGCTGCCGGCAAAGCAGCCGCCGTCACGGGCGCAGTCGCCGGCCGCCACCACCCATTTCGGGTTGGGCGTGGCAGCGTAGGTCCGCTCCAGCGCCATGCGCATGTTCTTCGTCACCGGACCCGTGACCAGCAGCACGTCGGCGTGGCGGGGCGAAGCGACAAAGCGCAAGCCGAAGCGCTCGAGATCGTAATAGGCATTGCCGAGCGCATGGATTTCCAGTTCGCAGCCGTTGCAGGAGCCGGCATCGACCTCGCGGATCGACAGCGAACGGCCGAGCCGCCGCCGCGTGATATTCGCAAGCGCTGCGCCGATCCCGGAGAGCGCCGCGTCGTCGACGGCCGGTGCCGGCTCGGTCAGCGACATCTGCACCAGACTCTGGAACAGCAGCTTGCGCATCAGAGATCATGCCCCGAATAGGAACAGTTGAATGACTTGTTGCAGAGCGGGAAGTCGGCGACGATGTTGTCCTCGATCGCAGCTTCCAGCAGCGGCCACTGGAACCAGGAGGGATCGCGCAGGTGGCAACGCGCGATGCGACCTCCGGCATCGAGCCGCAGCCAGACGAGAATGTCGCCGCGAAAGCCTTCGACCAGCGCCATGCCCTCGCAAGGCGCGCTCGCCATGGGAAGCTCGATGCGCAGCGCGCCTTGCGGCATATGGTCCAAGAGCTGCGCAATCAGCGACAGGCTCTGCTCGATCTCGCGGATTCGGATCCAGACCCGCGCGTTCACGTCACCTGCATCGAGCACCGGTACGTCAAAGGAAAGCCGATCATACGGTGCGTAGGGAAGAGCCTTGCGCGTGTCGAAGACGCGGCCCGCGGCGCGGCCGACATAACCGCCCGGTGCGTATTGCCGGGCGAGGAATGGCTTTACCGTTCCGGTCGTCACCATGCGATCCTGCAGCGAGGCGGTGTTGTCGTAGAGTTCGACCAGTGCGGGAAATAGCGCCTTGATGTCGGCAATCAGTGAGCGGATCGCGCCGACGCCATCGGCGTCGATGTCGGCGGCGACCCCGCCGGGCACGATGCGATCGCGCATCAGGCGATGGCCGAAGGCCGTTTGGGCCGCACGCAGCACTTTCTCGCGCAGCACCGCACAATGGGCCTGGATCAACGCAAAGGACGCGTCGTTGCAGATCGCGCCGAAATCGCCGAGATGATTGGCCAGGCGCTCCAGCTCCGCCATCAGCGCGCGCAGATGCATTGCGCGCGGTGGCGCGTCGATTCCGAGCGCGGCTTCGACGGCACGCGCAAAGGCAAATCCGTAAGCCACCGTGCTGTCGCCGGACGTGCGCGCTGCGAGCTTTCCGGCGGCTTCCAGCGTGGCGCCTGCCAGCAGGCTCTCGATGCCCTTGTGCACATAGCCGAGCCGCTGCTCCAGCCTCACCACGGTCTCGCCATTGGCGGTGAAGCGGAAATGGCCGGGCTCGATGATGCCGGCATGCACCGGGCCGACGGGAATTTGGTGCAGGCCGTCGCCTTCGACAGGAAGGAACGCGTAGGCCTTGTCGATCGGCGTTCGATCGGGTGCCGTCGCAAGAGGATAGCGGACATCCCAGTTGCCGTGATCGAGCCAGCCGCGCGGGTCGGGGAGGCCGAGTGGCTCGATGCCGAAGAGATCGCGGAGGCTGCGCTCCAGGCGCAGCGCGGGTGGATGATGCAAGGCAACCGAAGGGTAGCCTCGACCCTTGCAAGCGAGGCTGACGACCGCGATGGTCTCATCGGTCTCGTCGCGTAGCGCCATGTGGACGCGATCCGGTTCGCCCCAGAGGCCGAGCATTTGCCATTGGCCGCCGGTCAGTCCTGCGATCGCCTCGCGCCAGACCTCCGCCGTGATGGTGACGCGCGGCCATGGGCGATGGCTGGCTGCGGTTTCGCCCTTGCGCAGGAGATCTTTCAGGCCTGCCATGATCAGCTACCCCAAGATCTCGGCGACATGGCGGAACCAGGCCACCAGCGTCGGCGGCAGGAAAATGCCGGCGACCAGCACCAGGCCGAAATGCACCACCATCGGCACGTAGGACGCATCCGATGGCGCGATGCTACCGGTCGGCTCGCCGAAGGCGAGGCCATTGAGATGCTGGAACAGTGCGCCGAGTGCCAGCAGGATGCCGAGCACCAGGGGAATGGCAAGCAACGGCTCGCGCGCGAATGTCGAGCTCACCACCAGGAATTCGCTCATGAACACGCCGAACGGCGGCAGGCCGGCGATTGCCACCACCCCGATGACGAGGCTCCAGCCAAGCCAGGGATGCGTCTGCGTCAGGCCGCGGATGTCGGCAATCCGTTGCGTGCCCTTGATCTGCGCGATGTGGCCGACGGCGAAGAAGATGCCCGATTTGGTCAGGCTGTGCATCGCCATATGCAGCAGGCCGGCAAAATTCGCCACCGGGCCGCCCATGCCGAAGGCAAAGGTGATGATGCCCATGTGCTCGATCGAGGAATAGGCGAACAGCCGTTTGATGTCGCGCCGGCGATACAGCATGAAGGCAGCAAACAGCAGCGACACCAGGCCGAGCGTCACCATCAGCGGCCCCGGCGCGATGGCGCCGGGATTGGCGGCGAGCAGAATCTTGAAACGCAGCACCGCATAGAGGGCGACGTTGAGCAAGAGGCCGGAGAGCACGGCCGAGATCGGCGTCGGGCCCTCGGCGTGCGCGTCGGGCAGCCAGGCATGCAGCGGCGCCAGTCCGACCTTGGTGCCGTAGCCGAGCAGGAGGAAAATAAAGGCGACGTTGATCAGCGCGGGATCGAACTGCGCGGCCTGCGTCACCAGCACGGTCCACACCATGCCGCTGATGCCTTCGCCAACCACCGGCAGCGCCGCCATATAGACGAGAATGGTGCCGAACAGCGCAAGGCCGATGCCGACGCTGCCCAGGATGAAATACTTCCAGGCCGCCTCCAGCGCCTCATGGGTGCGATAGATGCCCACCATCAGCACCGTCGTCAGCGTCGCAAGCTCGATGCCCACCCACATCAGACCGATATTGTTGGCCGTCAGCGCGAGGTTCATGCCGCCGATCATGATTTGATACATGGCATGATAGAACCGGAGGTATGTCGGCGTCAGCCGACCGGTCTCGAGCTCATGGCCGATATAGCTTGCCGAGAATACGCTGGTGGTGAAGCCGACAAAGGTGTTGAGCACGATGAAGGCGATGTTGAGATCGTCGACGAACAGATAGGGGCCGCGTCCGCCGTGGTCGCCGAAGAAAAGCGACAGCGACGCGAGGAATGTCAGGAACGAAGCGAGGACGTTGAGGCGCGAGGAGATGCGATAGCCGGGGAGAGTTACGAAGATCGCGGCAGAGACGATGGGAATGACAAGAATGGCGATCACGCCGGTCGAGGCAGAGATGATCATCGGCGCTCTCCGCGAAATCGATCGAGTGCCTGCACGTCGACGGTGTCGAAGCGCTCGCGGATGCGGAACAGGAAGACGCCGATCACGAAGAAGGCGATCAGTACCGAGAAGGCGACGCTGATCTCGACCACCAGCGGCATGCCGCGGGCGCCTGCCGCCGCCAGCACGAGCCCGTTCTCCAGCGACATGAAGCCGACCACCTGGCTCACCGCATTGCGGCGGCTCACCATCATCAGAAGGCCCAGCAGCACCACCGAGAGCGCAAAGGCGAGGTCTTCGCGCGCCAGCGGATCGGCCGACGGCGTCACCTTGAGCATCACGGTCATCGACAGGGCTACCAGACCCATGCCGGCGAGCATGGTGGTGCCGGAGCCGATCACGTTCTCGATCTCGCGGTGGATGCCGAGGCGCTGGATGATGCGGTGCAGGCCGACCGGCACCACGATGGCCTTGAACACGAGTGCGATGAAGGCGGTGATGTAGAGATGCGGCGCGTGCTGCACATAGGCCTGCCAGGCCACCGAGAGCGACAGCAGCACCGCCTGCAGCGCGAATGCGTTCAGCAAGGCATAGAGGCGGTGCTGGGTGATCATCAGAAAGCTGACGAGCACGAGGCCGCCGGCCAGGAGGTGCGCAACGTCGAAGGTGAGCCCGAGTCCCATCTACAGGCTCCTCGAAACGAACAGCAGCAGCGTGCCGAGCAGGCCGAGCATCAAGGCGCCTCCGACGAAATCCGGCAGGCGGAACACGCGCATCTTGGCGATAGCGGTCTCGAACACAGCCAGCAGGAAGCCGAGCGCTGCGAGCTTTGCGAGATAGAAGCCGAATCCGGCAAGATGGTGTGCCACCGAGCCGTCCGGCTTGGCCAGCGTCCACGGCAGGAAGATGCAGCCGATCAGGGAAACATAGAGCAACAGCTTCATGGCCGCGGCGAGCTCGATCATGGCGAGATGCCGGCCCGAATATTCCAGAACCATCGCCTCGTGAACCATGGTGAGTTCGAGATGCGTCGCCGGGTTATCGACCGGAATGCGGCCGTTCTCGGCGATGGCGACGATGATCAGCCCCAGCAGTGCCATGCCGAGCGACACGCGCAACCCGACCGCCGATGTCGAGAGCACATCGGCGACCGCCGAAAGTTGGGTCGATCGCGCCACCAGCGCCATTGTGAAGACGATCAGCAGCATCGCGGGCTCGGCGAGAGAGGCAATCATCACCTCGCGGCTGGAGCCGATGCCGCCGAAAGCCGTGCCGACGTCCATGCCGGCGAGTGCCAGGAAGAAGCGGGCGCTAGCGAGCAGTGCGATGATGGCAATGAGATCGGCGGACCAGCTGAACAAGAGACCGGTCGCGAAGGTCGGCACCAGCGCAGCCGCGACCCAGGTGGTGGCGAAGATCACATAAGGCGCGACGCGGAAGATCCACGACGCGTTCTCGGCGACCACGACCTCCTTCTTCAGCAGCCGCATGATGTCGCGATAGGGCTGGACGATCGGCGGCCCGCGGCGTCGCAGCAGCCGCGCCTTCACCTTGCGCACGAAGCCGGTCAACAGCGGCGCCGCGGCGAGCACCAGCAGCATCTGCATCGATTGCACGAGAAGGGAGGAAATCAGCTCCATATCGCAAGCACCAGCAAGAGCGCGATCAGCGAGAAGAAGACGAGGCTGAGGTAGCGGCGGATGGTGAGAAATTGCAGATGATTGAGCTGCAACGATGCAAACTCGACGGCGCTGGCAAATGGCTGGTACAGCCAGGTCCACACGGGGTCGGTGACTGCGAGCGAGAAGCGCGCTGGGGCGACGTCGCCAGGCGCAGGCATCGTCATCTCCTCGCGCACGGCCGACGTCCGCGCCAGCAAGACGCGGCGGATCGGCTGCGCGAGGCTGCTGCCCGAATACTGCGTCAGCGGGCTCGCGTCGGGAAAGCCGCAATCCCAGGCGGGCCCGCGGCGTATCGCATGCGAGGCGAAACGGTGGATGGCCCATACTGCGAGCATCGCGGAGAGCGCGATGAACAGGAACACGAGCAGGCCGTTATAGGAGCTTTCGCTCGCGATTGCCGGCTTGATGGTCAGCCACGGCAAGCCGGCCTGCATGGGAAGAGCGCCTCCGGCGAGTTCCTGCGTGATCGGCCGCACGGCGTCGATGAAGAAGCCGGGGACGATGCCGGTGGCGAGGCAGAGAGCTGCCAGCAGCGCCATCGCCGCCAGCGAGAAGCGGTCCACCTCTTGCGCCGTGGCGGCTTCGTTGCTGCGGGGACGGCCAAGGAAGCTGATGCCGAATGTCTTGACGAAGGTCGCGCCCGCAAGGGCGGCAGCCAGCGCCAGCAGGCCGCCTACGGCCGGCACCATCACCTTCACCGTCCATTGCGGCAGGTCCGGGCTGAGCAGGATCGCCTGGAAGGTGAGCCACTCCGACACAAAGCCGTTGAGCGGCGGCAGGGCCGAGATGGCGGTGCAGCCGACCAGGAACAGGAAACTCGTCGCGGGCATGCGATGGATGAGCCCGCCCAGACGGTCCATGTTGCGCTCGCCGGTGGCGACCAGCACCGCACCGGCGCCGAAGAACAAGAGACTCTTGAACAGGGAATGATTGAGGACGTGCAGCAGCGCCGCCGTCATGGCGAGCGCAGCGGCCACTCCCATCGCATTGGCGCGGAACGCGAGTGTGAGCCCGAGGCCGATGAAGACGATGCCGATGTTCTCGATGGTGGAATAGGCGAGCAGTCGCTTGGTGTCGTCCTGCATCAGGGCGAGCAGCACGCCGAGCACGGCGGAGAGGCCGCCGATGGCGAGCACCAGCGCGCCCGACCACCAGGGCAGGGGGCCGGCCAGGTCGAGCACGATGCGGATGAAGCCGTAGACGGCAACCTTGGTCATCACGCCGCTCATCAGCGCCGAGACATGGCTGGGGGCGGCTGGATGAGCGAGCGGCAGCCAGGCGTGCAGCGGCACGAGGCCCGCTTTTGACCCCGCGCCGACCAGTACGAGCACCAGCACGATCGCTGCGGTTAGCGGCGTGCGCGCGCCGGCGCGAATGGCCTCGAAGGTGTAGTTGCCGTCGGCGCCCGTCAGCAGGCCGAGTGCCAGCAGCAGCGACAGGGTGCCGATGCTCGCCATGATCAGATAGACGAAGCCGGCGCGCCGGTTCTCGGGATCGTGGTGATGGGCGATCACCAGCGCCCAGGATGCGAGCGACATGAATTCCCAGGACAAGAGATAGCTGAACGCGTCGTTCGCCAGCAAGACGAGATTCATGCCGGCGAGAAAGGCGGGGAAGAAAGGCAGCACGCGATGCGGTTCATCCTCGTGTCGGCCGTAGCCGACCGCGTAAAGGCTGGCGGCGGCGCCGCCAATGTTCACGACGCCAAGGAAGAATGCGGACAGCATATCGACGCGGAAATGCGCCCCGATCCAGGGCAGTCCGATCGGCAGGACGAGGCCGCCAGGCTCGGCACGGCCGATCAAGGTCGCGATCGATACCGTTGCAGCGGCAACCGTGATGACCAGCGTCGCACCATAGATTATCGATGTTGCGGACCGTACGCGTGCGCCCGCGACGGCCAGCAACGCAGTCCCCAGCAACGCGGCAGCGCAGAGCATGAGGAATGCGGCTGATGTCATGAAGCTTCCGTCCCTACGACTTTCTGCCCGCGCTCTTGTCCTGACGCGGATCGACGGAAGGCGTGGTCCTCAGCCGGATGCCGCGGCCACCGCCCTGGCTGATGACGTTGTCGCCGATCAGCTCGATACCGGCGCGATCGAGCGCGCCGATCAGCTTCATCAGGGAATCGACGTTGCCGCGAATGACGCCGGCGCTCGCTTCCATTCGCTGGATGGTCGGTACCGACAGCTCCGACAATTCCGCCAGCTGACGCTGGTCGATGCCGAGAAGCGCCCGTGCGGCCCGCAACTGCGCCGAGGTGATCATTGCCCGAGATCCCGTATCGGGGTGCATGCTAGATATTACGTCATTTCTGTCAACTATAATCGTAATACTATATAAAGTGATGTTTTATACATCATTGTCAGTTCGTCCGGGCCATAGCCCGGGAAGTCTGGCAAGACATTGGCAGTGCGGGCGAACTGGCCGAACATCTGTCCCATCGCCATCTCACGCCTGGGGCGATGCGCAGTCGTCCCGGTTCGGGGTGTTGATCGACGCGAAAGGAAGAAAATGATGACCGATGAAGTCCCGCGCCCGATCAGGGAGATCGCGAGCTACCACGCCCATGTCTACTACGACCCGGCGACGACGCGTGCCAAGGCCGAGGAGCTGCGCAACTGGATGGGCGATCGGTTTTCCGTCACGCTCGGACGCTGGCATGACGTGAAGGTCGGGCCGCACGATCAGGCGATGTACCAGGTCGCTTTTGCCAAGGAAGTGTTCGCCGAGCTCGTGCCGTGGCTGATGCTCAACAGCGGCGGGCTTTCGATCCTCGTGCATCCCAACACGACCAACCCGAAACGTGATCACCTCGCCGATCCCTTGTGGATCGGCACGCCGCTTTATGTGCACGGCGACAAGCTGCCGGAAGAGGCGGAAGCCGAGCTGCCGCTGATGCCGAACACCAGCCCGACGCTCCGGCCGTAGGCGTCAGCCGAGTTCTTTCCGTACCGTCGCCGCCGCCTCGCTCATCGCCTTCAGCTTTCCGAAGGCGACATGGCGCGGCATGTATTTCATGCCGCAATCGGGGGCGACGACCAGCCGTTCGGCCGGAACATGCTTCAGCCCGTTTCGGATGCGGTCGGCCACGACGGCGGCCGCTTCGATTTCGGGATTGCCGAGATCGAGCACGCCAAGCATGATCTTCTTCGACGACAGGTCCTTCAATACGCCGAGATCGAGCTTTGGCTGTGCCGCCTCGATCGAGATTTGCTCCGCGACGGTGTCGTCGAGCTCGGCGAGAAAGGAATAGCCGGCCGGCTTGGACGAACCCGGCACCACGGCCGCGTAGCCGAAGCACAGGTGCACCACCGTCGGCACGGTGATGCCTTGCAGTGCGCGGTTGATCGCCTTCACGGCATAGCGCTTCGCCAGCTCCGGATTGTTGCGCACCCAGGGTTCATCGAGCTGGATCACGTCCGCGCCGGCCTTCTGCAGATCGAGCGCCTCGGCGTTGACGGCTTCCGCAAACGCCATCGCGAGTTCTTCGTCGTCCTTGTAGAACTGGTTCTTGGCCTGCTGGCTCATCGTGAAGGGGCCGGGCAGCGTGATCTTGGCGGCGTGATCGGTGTTTTGCCGCAAGAACTGCATGTCACGCAACTCGACCGGTGCAGTGCGCTTGATCTTGCCGACCACGCGCGGCACCGCGGTCTTCGTGCTGCCGGTACGCGCGACAATGATCGCGGGATTTTCGGTATCGATACCGTCGAGTGCGGTTGCAAAGCGGTTGGAATAGCTCTCGCGGCGGATTTCGCCGTCGGTCACGATGTCGATGCCGGCGCGCTCCATGTCGCGGATCGCGACAATGGTGGCGTCATCCTGGGCCTGCTCGAGATGTTCGGCCGGTAACCGCCATATCTCATGCATGCGGGTGCGCGGCACCGATTTCGACAACATGGCACGATCGACCAGCCAGTCCGGCTGCGGATAGCTGCCGACCACCGTGGTGGGCAGCAGGTGCTTGGGCAGGTTCATGATGTCCTCCTTCTTGTTGCGAGCAGATTCGGAATCGGGTGATCGGCCCGCTATGTCGCAGGCTGCAGCGCGACACCGGGCGCGATCTCTTCAGCGCTCTCGCCGCCGCGCGTTCCCGTCTGCCAGATCGCTGCTTTGCGCTCGATCCAGCGGATCGCGGCGTTGAAGGCGACGGCCATGGCGAGCACCAGCAGCACGCCGGCAAATACATGCGGGCTGTCGAGGATGGTGCGATAGCGCGAGATCAGGTAGCCGATGCCGGCGGACGAGATCAGCATTTCCGAGACTACGACGCCGACGATGACAAGTGCGCCGCCGACACGCAGGCCGGACAGGACGGTGGGGATTGCCGCGGGAATGATCACCCGCACGAGCCGCTGGCTCAGCGTTGCGCCCATGCTGCGTGCCGCCAGCAGCAATTGCGGATCGATGGTCTGGATGCCGGCGGCCGTGGATAGCATGGTCGGCAGGAAGCCGTAGATCGCCGCAAATGCGATCTTCGATTCCGAGCCGATGCCGAGCCACACCGTGAACACGGGGTAGAGAATGACCAGCGGCACGGCGTAGAGGCTGGAGACCATCGGCATGATCAGCACACGCGGACGCGGCAGGCTGCCGACGATGGCGCCGAGCAGAATGCCGCCGCCGCACGCGAACGCCATGGAGATCGCGACTTCATAGAGCGTGACCGCCAGCGCATGGCCGTATTCGGCCGCATCGTTCCAGCCGGCGATCAGGGTGGATGACAGCGCCGGCAGGAACAATTCGGGGATCAGTCCGCTGCGCGGCAACAATTCCCAGAGCGCGATCAGGGCGAGGATGATGAGACGGCGGAGCGTGGCTGCAGACATGGTCGCCTCACGCCGATTTGCGGATGTGGCGCCAGATGCGGTCGCGCAAGCTGCCGAAGGCATCACCACTCAGCATATCGTAGGTGCGCGGCCGTGGCAGGTTGACCTGCAGATGGTCGACGATGCGGCCGGGGCGTGCCGACATGACAAGCACTTCGTCGGCGAGATAAACGGCTTCCGTCAGGCTGTGGGTGACGAACACCACCGTCTTGCCGGTAGCCGCCCAGATGCGCAACAGCTCATCGCCCATGGTCATGCGGGTCTGTTCGTCGAGCGCGGCGAACGGCTCGTCCATCAGCAATACAGGAGGATCCTGCACCAGTCCGCGCGCGATCGAGACGCGCTGCTTCATGCCGCCGGACAGCTCGTGCGGATGGCGCTTGCCGAAACCGTCGAGGCCCACGAGCTTGAGCATCGCCTCCGCCTTGGCGCGGCGCTCCCCCTTCGCCACGCCGCGCAATGCCAGCGGAAATTCGACATTCTCTTCCGCCGTGAGCCAGGGAAACAAGCTCGCTTCCTGGAACACGACGCCGACGCGGTTCGGATCGGGCTCGGGGATCGGCGCGCCGTTGATGGTGATGCTGCCCGACGTCTGCTGGCGCAGGCCTGCCATCATCATCAGCAGGGTCGACTTTCCGCAGCCGCTGGGGCCGACCAGCACGACGAAACGGCCGGGCTTCACGTCGAGCGAGACGTCCTCCAGCGCCACCACCTGCTGCGAGGCGGTACGAAACACCTGACCGACGTTCTTCACCTCGATCGCGCCGGTACGCGCGGCGGGTTTCAGCGGCGTCACGTTCGCCAATGGCTGCATCGCGTTTCCACCCATCTCACCAGTTCGTTGAACGTCATGGCGATAGCGGCGATCATCACCACGCCTGCCAGCAACTGCCTCATCTGAAAATTCTCGCCCCAGATCGCGATCTGGTGCCCGATGCCGTCGCGAGAGGCGTACATCTCGGCGAGGATCACGCCCGTGAGGTTGAAGATCATGGAGATGCGCAGCGCCTCCAGCAGTACCGGCAGCATGCTTGGCAGATACACCCGGAACGCGGTCTGCATCGGCGTGGCGCCATAGGAACGCGCGACCCGCAGATGCTCGACCTTCACCGACTCCACGGCGGTCGTCGTCGACATGATGACGATGAATATCGTCGAGAAGAAACCGAAGCCGACTTTCTCGGAGAATCCGACGCCGAACACCAGGATAAACATCGGCAGGAATATCGACTTCGGAATGCTGAAGGCGAAGAACAGCAGCGGCTTCATCACCTCGGCAAAATACCTGTTCTCGGCGATGAGGTAGCCGACCAGCGCCCCGAACGGCACTGCGAGCGCAAAGGCAGCCAGCACCTCCTGCGCCGTCACGACGAGGTCGTGGCGGACATTGGCGCGCTGCAGGAGGTCGCCGAGCGTGACCAGCGTGTCGGAGGCCGACGGCAGTAGCCGTGGATTGACGATGCCGGTCCGCGACAGCACTTCCCACAGCGCGAAGATCGCGATCACGATCGCAAATCGCGCCAGCTTGATCGCGATACCGCCTGCCATCGATGCCTCAGGGCTTCGTCGGCACCGGCTTGAATTGCGTCGAGATCACTTCGTCCGGCGGCACGATATCCTTCAGGCCGCCGAGCTTGGCGAGATCGAGCGACAGCTGCACCGCGCCGGACACGTTCGGTGCCGTCATGTTGCCGTCGGTCTCGAGCTTCATAATCGTGTTTTCATATTCGAGCGCGGCGATCTCGGCCGGCATTTCATAAAGATCGGCGATCAGTTTGACCGTTGCGTCCTTGTTGGCGCGCATGAAGGCAACGGCGCCGTAGAGCGCATTCAGTGCCTTCTGCACCAGCGCCGGCTTCTCCTGGGCGAACTTGTCGAGCACGATCCAACCGGAAGTGAGGTTCGGCGGCACCGCCGTTCCGTAATCGAGAATGGTCTTTGCCTCGCCCGATTTCGAGATCTGGAAGCTCAGCGGCGAATAGACCACGGCCGCATCGACGTTGCCGGCGAGCAGGTTCGGCACGAGGCCGCCGCCGCCGACGGGCACGCGGGTGAAATCGATCTTGCGGTCCTGGATGGTCCACAGCGCCAGCAGATCGGAACCCGATCCGGCGGCGGTGATGGCGACCTTCTTGCCGTTGAGGTCCTTCACGTCGAGCGTCGATTTAGCCGGCACCATCAGCTGCCAGCCGTAATTGCCCATGGTGGCGTTAGCGACGATCTTGCTCATCACGCCTTTCTTGCGCCCGGCGGAAACAAGCGACGGAGGATCGAGGATGATGTCGGCAGCGCCGGCGGCCATGCCTTCGAAGGTCTCGGCGCCGCTGCGATAGATCGTCAATTCGGCCTTGATGCCTTCCTTCTCGAACAGCTTCTGCCGTACCGCAGTCTCGGCCACGGTCGTCGGCCAGTAGGTCTTGGTCGGCAGTCCGACGCGGATTGTCTCCTGTGCGAGAGCAGGGGTGGCGAGCAGGCTGACGGCGGCAAGCGAAGCCAGCGCGTGACGGCGGGACATGTTCATTGTTTGGTTTCCTCCCTGTGTTCTGTTCTTGATTCCTGGCCGATTATTTGCGGAAGCCGCTGACCTCCGCGATTTTTGGCGCGTTCTTTTCGACAAAGCGCATGGTGACGTTGAAGTGCGTTGCCAATGCATCGACCGCCGCATCGGCGTCGCGCCGCAGTGCGGCCTCGACGATCGCCGCATGCTCTGCCTCGACGTCGCGTACGTTCTTGACGTCGCGGATCGACAGCCGTCGATAACGCTCGCTTTGCTCTTGCAGCACGTCTCGGAAGCCGAGCAGCCATTGCGAGCCGCAGGCGTTGACCAGCGCGCGGTGGAAGATGCGGTGGCGCACCACCCATTGCTCATAGTGAACGCCGGGTTCGTCCGGATAGCGGTAGGGAACGGCCCGCAACCTGTCGTGCGCGACCTGGACCTGATCGAGCCAGGTCTGGTCGCCGAGTTCGATCGAACGCCGCAGTGCTAGCCCTTCGATGTCGATACGGGTCTGCGTGACGTCGGCAAGATCGGCAAGCGATACCGGACTGACGCGGAAGCCACGCTGATCGGAGGCCTGCACCAGCCCATCCGCCACCAGTCGCGACAATGCCTCGCGCACCGCGGCAAGACTGGTGGAAAACTGCTTTGCCAGGCCGGCGATATGCAGCTTCTGGCCGGGGAGGAGACGGGTAGAGAGGATGTCGGCGCGCAGGCGCTCCTGCACCGCCGAGGTCAGGCTTCTCGGACGTTCGTCGTCCGGACCCTCACCGAAACTCAACCCGATACTGCTCATGGCGGCGGAGCTTGGCGGGCCAGACCGCCATCGTCAATCGAAAATCGATTTTTCTCTGCAGCGACAATTGACCACGTAAACGAGCCCCGTTACCTGTTTTTGCGCGTGCGCAACCATGCAATCGAGTGCCGCCAGCCATCCCGACCTCTCACCGACATGCCGGGCGGTCGCACGCGGGGGAGCCGAATGAACAATAATAATGGCGTGGGCGCCGATATTCCCGAATTCGACTACGTGATTGTCGGCGCCGGTTCTGCCGGTTGCGTGCTGGCCAATCGGCTCTCGGCCGAGGGCAAGCACTCGGTGCTGCTGCTGGAGGCGGGCCCGAAGGACAGCAATATCTGGATCCACGTCCCGATCGGCTACGGAAAGCTGTTCAAGGAAAAGGCCGTCAACTGGATGTACCAGACCGAGCCGGAGCCCGGGCTGAACGGCCGCCAGGTGTTCCAGCCGCGCGGCAAGGTGCTGGGCGGCTCGAGCTCGATCAACGGACTGCTGTATGTGCGCGGCCAGCACGAGGACTACGACCGCTGGCGCCAGCGCGGCAATGCCGGTTGGGGTTTTGACGATGTGCTGCCCTATTTCAAGAAGGCCGAGAACCAGCAGCGCGGCGAGGATCAGTATCACGGCTCGGGCGGCCCGTTGCCGGTGTCGGACTGGCGTCACCACGATCCGCTGTCGGAAGCCTTTGTGAAGGCAGCCGTCGAGGCCGGCATTCCCTTCAATCCGGATTTCAACGGCGCCAAGCAGGAGGGCGCAGGCTTTTTCCAGAGCACGACGCTCCGCGGCCGCCGCGCCAGCAGCGCCTTCTCCTATCTGAAGCCTGCGAAGAACCGCGGCAATCTGCGCGTCGAGACCGACGCGCTGGCGCAGCGCATCCTGTTCGAAGGCCGCCGCGCGCGATCGGTTGAGTACAAGCAGCGCGGCCAGCTGCGCACCGCGCGGGCCCGCCGCGAAATCCTGGTATCGAGCGGCGCCTACAACTCGCCGCAGCTGTTGCAGCTCTCGGGCGTTGGCCCCGCCGATCTTCTGAAGAGCCACGGCATCGAGGTCGTGCTCGATTCACCGGGCGTCGGCAACGATCTGCAGGATCATCTGCAGGTCCGTATCGTGACGCGCTGCTCCCAGCGCATCACGCTCAACGACGTCGTCAACAATCCGGTTCGTCGTGTGCTGGCGGGCATGCAGTGGGCGGCGCTGCGCAGGGGACCGCTGACGATTGCGGCCGGCACCTCCGGTGCATTCTTCAAGACCAGTCCGCGACTGGCTTCGCCCGATATCCAGATCCACTTCATTCCGTTCTCGACCGACAAGATGGGAGAGAAGCTGCATCCGTTTTCCGGTTTCACCGCCTCGGTGTGCCAGCTGCGCCCCGAGAGCCGCGGCACGCTTCGCATCAGGAGCGCCGATCCCGCGCAGCCGCCGGAAATCCGCATCAATTATCTCGCCACCGAAACCGACCGCCGCGCCTTCATCGACGGCATCCGGATTTTGCGCGGGATCTTGGCCAAGCCCGCGCTCAAGGAATATGTGACGGAAGAGGTCTATCCCGGCGCCAAGGTGGTCAGCGACGACGACATCCTCGCCTTCTGCCGCCAGACCGGCTCGACGGTGTATCACCCGACCTCGACCTGCCGGATGGGCCACGATCCGCTTGCGGTGGTGGATCCGCGGCTGAAGGTGCGCGGAATCGAAGGACTCCGCGTGGTCGATGCCTCGGTGATGCCGGATTTGATGTCGGGCAATACCAATGCCCCCACGATCATGATAGCCGAGAAGGCCTCTGATATGATCCTGGAGGATGCGCGTTAGCCGCGCTCCCAGCGAAAGGCAGTTATGGCAGCATTGAAGATAGGCACGCGCAAGAGCGCCATGGCGCTCGCCCAGACCGACGAGATCGCGCGGCAGCTGCTCCGTGCCTCGCCCGGCCTTGACGTCGAGATCGTCAAGTTCGAGACGACGGGCGATATCGACCAGACCGGCAAGCTGCTGCCGCATGGCGGCAAGGGCGGCGCATTTGTCGCGCAGATTCGCGCGGCGATGCTGGCTGGCGAATTGCAGGCGGCGATGCATTCGCTGAAGGACATGCCCGGCAATGAGGATACTCCCGGCCTCGTGATCGGCGCGACGCTGTCGCGCGATCCGCCTGGCGACGCCCTGGTGCTGCGGCCGGGAATTTCGCCCGACGACTTCAGGCGCGCGCGCGGCAAGGGTTTCAAGATCGGCACCAACGCGGTGCGGCGCGCGGCCTATGCACGGCGCTTGTTTCCGGACGCCGAGATCATCCACTATCGCGGCGCTGCCGACACCCGCGTGCGCAAGCTCGACCATGGCGAGATGCAGCGACTGCCCGACGGCGGCGCAGTCGGCCCGGCCGACGCGCTGATCATGGCGCGCTCCGGTCTCGAACGTGTGGGGCTCGCCGGCCGGATAGCGTACGAGTTTTCGGTGCGGGAAATGCTGCCGGCGGTGGGGCAGGGCATCGTCGCGGTGGAATGCAACGCCCGCGATTTTGCCACGCGGCAGACGCTGGCGTTGATCGACGATCCAGTCTCGCACGCCTGTGCCGACGCCGAGCGCGAGGTGCTGTGGGTGCTCAACGGCCACTGCAATTCGCCGATCGCCGGCCATGCCGAGATCAGGGGCGCCGAGATGTCGCTTGCCGCCTCGGTGCTGGATCATGCCGGTGCGCGCATCATCGAGACGTCACGCGTCGGACCCGCGGATCGCCCGCGCGAACTCGGCCGCGCCGTTGGTCTCGAACTGCTCGGCAAGGGTGCCGCCGAGATCATCGAGCGCAGCCGGCCGGTCTAGCGAATTCCATCGCTTCAAGCCGGAGGTTGGCGGCAGGTGCTGTGGTCGCCTCGTTTCGCCGCTTATCGTCGTGACCGCAAGGGGAGCCCGCAAAGCAGATCCCTCAGCCAATTCACACCAGCATCCATGAGGGCCGCCTTGGTGACGATGGCATGGATGGCGTCCGGCTTTCGCTCGAATGGCAATTCGACAGCGGCCAGGCCCAAAGGTGTTGCATATTGTCGAACCAGGCTGCGCGGCAAGACCGCCAGCAAGTCCGAGTCCGCAAGTTGGGTGAGAGCCATCGTGAACGACGGCACGGTCAAGGCGATTCGGCGCGTTAGTCCCCGTCGCGCCAACATCTCGTCAATGAATCCATGGGGATCGCCGCTGAGGGACACCAGGAGATGTTCAGCGGCGCAGAATGCCGCCAGACCGGGGGCGCGAGCGAAACGATGGCCCTTGCGCGTCGCAACAACGAAATCCTCGTCATAGAGGTAACGTGCCTCGAAGCGCGGTGGCACGCGCCTTATCGGCAAGAGCGCGAGATCAATCTCCCGCCGCTCAAGCATGGCGAGGGCCTCTGACCAGGGCGGCATTGCCCCGGAGGCGGTGCGGCGCTCTGGCATCAGATGTACGACACCAAGATCGACATGAGGCGCCTCGGTCGCGACACGTCTCGCAAGCAGTCCCGTCGTCGATGCCAGGACTGCGTCGGGTCCGCCGATGATGAAGCGCCGCTCCGCCGTGATCGCATTGAACGGAACTGCCGAACTCATCACGCCGTGCACACGCGCCAGGATTTCCTCGATCTGTTCGACCAGCGCGAGAGCCCTCGACGTGGGGACCACGCCCTTGGGCGTTCTGAGGAACAGCGGGTCGTTCAAGAGCTTTCGCAATCGCCCGAGTCCATGGCTCACGGCCGATGGCGTCAGGTTCAGCTGCTCGGCTGCGTGTCCGACGTGTCGCGCATCGAATACGGCCTGGAACAGCACGAGCAGGTTCAGATCTGTACGAGAGAGATGAATGAGATTCAGCGACATGATGAAATCATATCTCTGGATTCAGTAAACGCAACAGGTCATGACACGCTCAGAAGTTCCGATACGGTTCGAAAGGAGACGAGAGATGACGGAATATGACGCCCCTCGGGGGCGAAAGAAGGCAGCCGTGGCGTTGACCAGGCGGGCAGCTATCGCTGCCGTGGCGGCTGCGCCGCTCTCCGCTGCTCCCGCGTCTTCCAGTGATGCGGTCGCGCAACTTCTCCAGCGTGTCACCGAGAAGAATGCGGCGTTCATGCGAGGCGACATGGATCGATGGTCCGAACTCGTGCCGATCGCGGCCGATTTCACCCTGATGCAGCCTTTCGGGGGCCCCGCGAGCCACGGCTTCGACAAGAGTCCCAGGCATCTGGCCGAACTGTCCAGGTATTTCCGCAACGGAGTCTGCTCGATTGAACTCGTGCAGGCATATGCATCGGAAGAGCTCATCGTGCTTGCGATGGTAGAACGGCAGCGCGCCGAGGTTGGCGGGCTTCCGGAGCAAGACTGGTCGCTGCGCGTCACTGAGGTCTGGCGAAAGGCAGGCTCGGACTGGCAGCTCGCGCATCGGCACGCCGACCCGCTGGTCGAGCACCGCACGCTGGAGCAGACGGCCCACATCGCCAAGGGTATCCCCAGGAATGAGCAATGACCGTGGCTGAGAATTGACCGTCGGTGGCCGGAAACCCCGACGGGCGCCCGATACGGTTAGTGCTTAATTCCCCGCACCCGCCGCACCATCTGCTCGACATGCGCGATCGGGGTTTCCGGCTGAATGCCGTGGCCAAGATTGAAGATCAGCCGGCCCTTGCCGTAATTCGCCAGCACCTCGTCCACCGCGCGATCGAGTGCTGTGCCGCCGGCGATCAGCACCAGCGGATCGAGATTGCCCTGCACGGCGACCTTGCTTTGCACGCGCTCGCGGATCATCACGGGCTCGGCAGTCCAGTCGATGCTGACGGCGTTGACGCCGGTCGCATTGACGTAGTCCGGCAACAGGCCGGCAGCGCCGCGGGGAAAACCGATGATCTTGGCGTCGGGCACCTGCCCGCGCACGCCCTCGACGATGCGCCGCGCCGGCTCGATCGACCAGCGCTGGAATTCGCTTGGCGGCAGCACGCCGGCCCAGGTGTCAAAAATCTGCAGCGCGTCAGCGCCTGCCTTTAGCTGCCCGACCAGATATTGGATCGAGTTCTCGACTAACACGTCGATGATTTTCGTAAACGCCTCGGGGTGCCGGTAGGCGAGCATCCGCGCCGGCGCCTGGTCGGGCGTGCCTTGTCCGGCGACCATGTAGGTCGCTACCGTCCACGGCGCGCCGCAGAATCCGATCAGCGCAATCTTCGAATCGAGTTCTGCGCGCACCCGGCGCAACGCCTCATAGACCGGTTCCAGCTTGTCGAAATCGGCGCTCGCTGCGAGCGTCGCAATCTTGTCCGGCGTGTCCAGCGGGTCGAGCCTCGGCCCTTCGCCCGCCTCGAAACGCACCGCGCGGCCGAGCGCGTGCGGGATGACCAGGATGTCGGAAAAGATGATCGCGGCGTCGAAGTTGAAGCGGCGGATCGGCTGTAGCGTTACCTCGGCGGCGTATTCCGGCGTGAAGCAGAGATTGAGGAAGCTGCCGGCTTTCTCCCGTAGCGCACGGTATTCCGGCAGATAACGGCCGGCCTGGCGCATCATCCAGAGCGGCGGCACCGCCTGCCTTTGGCCGGCAAGAACGTCGATAAAGGGCTTTGTCACGGGCTACCCGGGTTCGAGATTTCGGCTGTCCTGATACACGCCACGAGGGTTTTGGCCAACTAGCTATGAGCGGCACTGACCGCCCTGATGTCCCGGGCAAGCGCATCGATCCGCGCCGGATCGGCGTCCCAGGCGAACATGAAACGTGCTCCGCCGCCTATGAAGATATAGAAGCGCCACCCGCGGTCACGCAACGCCTGCAAACGGTCCGCGCTCGCGGCGAGGAACGCGGCATTGGCCTGCACGGGAAACATCAGCTTGAAATCCGGGAGATCGGCTACCGCGTCGGCGAGGCGACGGGCGCAGGCGTTGGCATGTTCGCCATTCTTCCGCCAGACGTCGCCTTCGAGCAGGCCGAGCCAGGGAGCGGCCAGGAAGCGCATTTTCGAGGCGAGCTGTCCGGCCTGCTTGCAGCGATAGTCGAAATCTTCGGCCAGCGCGCGGTCGAAGAAGATCACGGCCTCACCCACGGCCATGCCGTTCTTGGTGCCGCCGAAGCAAAGCACCTCGACGCCGGCCTTCCAGGTGATCTCGGCCGGCGAACAGTCGAGGCTGGCGCAGGCATTGGCAAAGCGCGCGCCGTCCATGTGCAGCCGCAGACCCAGCTCGCGGCAGGTTGCAGCAAGCTTGCGGATTTCATCCGCGCTGTAGACCAGCCCGGTTTCGGTCGCCTGCGTGATCGTCACGACGCGCGGTTTCGGGAAGTGGATATCGGAGCGGCTCCTGGCAAGCGAGCTGACCAGTTCCGGCGTCAGCTTGCCGTCGGCGCTCGGCGCGACCAGCAGTTTTGAGCCGTTGGAGAAGAATTCCGGCGCGCCACATTCGTCGGTTTCGACATGCGCCGAGGATGAGCAGATCACGCTGTGATAGGACTGGCAAAGCGAGGCCAGCGCCAGCGAATTGGCGGCGGTGCCGTTGAAGGCGAAGAACACCTCGGCGTCGCTCTTTTCGAACAGGGCGCGAAACGCATCCGCTGCAGCCTGCGTCCATTGGTCCTCGCCATAGGCGGGAACATGGCCATGGTTGGCCTTTGCCATCGCGGTCCAGGCCTCGGGGCAAATGCCCGCGTAATTGTCGCTCGCAAATTGCTGAAGTTCGGCGCTCATCGCCAATTCCTTGCTCTCGACCCGGTCGAGGTTCCCATACACCGGCCCTGGCGAGGAGGGAACCGCGCAAGCCGGCCGGCGTTATCGCTGGAAAATGGAGCGTATCATGGCTGAGAAACTGGCTGAGAAATTCGATCCTGCGGCGTATGACAAGCATGCCGTCGATCCGCAGGAAGCGCTGAAAGCCGACCGCGAAACCCATGCCGAACTCGAGGCGGGACTGCGCGATACGTTTCCCGCGTCCGACCCGGTCAGTGCGACGCAGCCTGCGAAATCCAAAGCTGATGGGGACCGTGAGAATGAATCTCTGTGGGACAAGATCACGGCGATGTTTCGGTAACAGGCGTGCGCCTCAATAGTGCGGCGGCCGCTCGTTGGTGGGGCCGGGCGAGGACGCCTCCGCTTCCTGCAGCCGATCGCTGAGGGCAGCGAGCTGGCGCGTCAGCGCGTCGATCTGCTTCCATTGCGCCGTGATGGTCTGGTTCAACGTTTCGATCGTATCGTCCTGGTAGGCAATGCGGGCCTCCAGGGCGTCGATGCGTTCGCTCAGCCCGCTCATGTCCGCCGTTCCCGCAAACCGTGGGCGAGCGCGACCCGCTCGTCGAATACGAAGCATTCGCCGCGCCAGCGGCTCTCGCTCTCCGGCACGCTCTCAAGATATTTCAGGATGCCGCCCTTGAGGTGGAACACCTCGCCGAAGCCGTGCGCAAGCAGATAGGCGCTGGCCTTCTCGCAGCGAATGCCGCCGGTGCAAAACATTGCGATCCTGCGATGCTTTGCCGGGTCGAGTTTCTGCGCCGCGAATGTCTTGAATTCGCCAAAGCTCCTGATGCCGGGATCGACCGCGCCATGGAACGTGCCCATGGCGACTTCGAAGGCATTTCGGGTGTCGAGCACCAACGTCTCGGGATCGGATATCAACGCATTCCAGTGGGCGGCGTCGACATAGGCGCCCACCCGTTTGGTCGGATCGGCCTCGGCCGCGCCGAGCGTAACGATCTCCTTTTTCAGCCGCACCTTGAGGCGCTGGAAAGGCATGGCCTCGGCGGTCGAATATTTCAGCTCGAGATGGTCCAGCCGGCCGCCGAACAGCGTCCCCTGCAGTATTTCGATCAATCCCGCAATGCCCTCGGTCGTCCCGGCGAGCGTGCCGTTGATGCCCTCATGGGCCAGCAGGACGCTGCCCTTCAGCCCGAGCGCGGCACATCGCGCGCGCAGGGGTTCGCGCAGCTCCCGGAAATCGGGCAAGGCGGCGAACTGATAGAAGGCGGCGACCCTGTACGTCATGGGCGGAGGTTTATCAGGGGAGCAAGCAAGGTAAAACCCCGCCAGATCCGTATTCTTCCCGACCGTTGCGCGGTCGGCATGCGGCGCCGGCCATTGCGCAGCCAGCCCTTAATATGTCATCTAGCCCGGCCTTTTCCGGCCATATCGCCCGCCCACCGGACAACGACAAGAGAGCGATCCAGAATGAGAAGCTTCCATTTCGCCGGCCGGTCGACCGTCCATGCGCGGAACGCGATGGTGGCGACGTCGCATCCGCTGGCGGCGATGACGGCGATCGAGGTGTTGCGCGCCGGCGGCACGGCGGCGGACGCCGCGGTTGCGGCCTGCGCGCTGCTGGGCGTGATCGAGCCGCAGTCGACCGGCATCGGCGGCGACTGCTTTGCGCTGCTGCAGAAAAAGGGCGAGGGCAAGATCACCGCCTATAACGGCTCGGGCCGCGCGCCGATGGCGGCAAAGGCGGAATGGTATCTGGAGCGCAAGATCAATTCCGTGCCGCTGACCTCGGCGCATGCGGTGAGCATTCCAGGCGCGGTCGATGCCTGGGAGACGATCCTGCGCGATCACGGCAAGTTCGGCCTGGATCGCCTGTTGCAGCCTGCGATCGATGCCGCCGAGCAAGGCTATGTGGTGGCGCCGCGCATCGCCTTCGACTGGAAGAACCAGTTCGACAAGCTGAAGAAGGGCACCAATACCGAGCGCTATCTGTTGCCGGGCGGCAAACCGGCCGTGGCGGGCGATGTTATCCATCAGCCGGAACTCGGCAAGACGTTGCGCGCGATTGCAAAGAAGGGCCGCGACGCATTCTACAAGGGCGAGATTGCCGAAGACATGGTGGAGACGCTGCGCGGAATCGGCGGCCTGCACACGCTCGACGATTTCGGCGCCCACACCACCGAGACCACGGTGCCGATCGGCACCGACTACAAGGGTTATGACGCCTGGCAATGCCCGCCGAACGGCCCTGGCATCACCATGCTGGTCATGCTCAATATCCTGTCGCGTTTCGACCTGAAGAAGTTCGCACCGCTCAGCATCGAGCGTTTTCACATCGAGGCGGAAGCCGCGCGCATCGCCTACATGATGCGCGAGCAGTTCATCGGCGATCCCAGGCATGTCGAAGTCGATGTGGCGCGTATCCTTGCGAAGAATTTCGCCGACGAGCATGTCGGCAAGATCCGCATGGACAGTGTGCTGGACCTGCCCAACGTGGCGCCGCCGATGAATCCGTCGACGATCTATTGCACGGTTGTCGACAAGGACCGCAATGTCTGCTCCTTCATCAACTCGATCGCGCACTCCTTTGGCTCGGCGATTGTCTCCAACAAGACCGGCATCTTGCTGCAGAACCGCGCCGGCGGCTTCCGCATCCAGCTGGGCCATCCCAACTGCATCGCGCCAGGAAAGCGGCCGCTGCACACCATCATCCCCGGCCTGCTGACGAAGAACGGCCGCGCCATCATGCCGTTCGGCGTGATGGGCGGGCAGTACCAGCCAGTCGGCCAGTGCCATGTGCTGACCAACATTCTCGACTATGGCTGCGACGTGCAGGAAGCCATAGATATGCCGCGCGGCCTGCACTATGAGGGTGTCTACCAGCTCGAGGACAGCGTACCGGCCGCGATCGTGGAAGGGCTGAAAAAGCTCGGCCACAAGACCACCAGCATCGTCGGTCCGCTCGGCGGTGGCCAGGCGATCTGGATAGACTGGGACAAGGGCACGCTCACCGGCGGGTCCGATCCGCGCAAGGACGGCTGCGCGCTGGGCTATTGAGGCTTCGGAACCGGAACTCATCGCGGCCGTTGTCGCTATGACATTGGCGGTTCTCCGAGGTCTGTCATCAGCGCTTTTGATCCCGAACACACCGAGCAGGTGGATCTGCGTGGCGGCTGCTCGCCGTGGTTTGCGGCGGCGAGACATCCACCGTGCCCTGACGTCAGGGAAAGTCTCAAATGTGAGGCGCTCGTTGTGGGTGCCGGGATCACCGGATCGCTGGTGGCGGAGCGGCTGGCGCGGCAAGGGCTCGATGTCATCATCATCGATCGCGAGATCCCCGGCCTTGGCAGCACGGCGGCGAGCACTTCAATGCTGCTCTGGGAGATCGACCGACCGCTCTCGACGCTTGCGGAAGTTTATGGCTTCGATCGTGCTGCGCAAGCCTATCGCGCCAGCTTCGATGCGGTACGCGGCCTCACGGCGCTCGTCCACAGTCTCGGCATCGCCTGTGAGCTGCGGGAGAAGGATTCGCTCTATCTGGCGGCCGGCAGTGCCGCTGGATCTCTGCTGGACGAGCATCGGATGCGGCAGCGTGCAGGTCTGCCCGGCGAATTCCTCGACCATGGCCGACTGCACGATGCCTTCGGCGTCCAGCGCGCTGGCGCCATTGTCTCGCCCGGCGCCGCGGACTCCGATCCGCTGCAACTTTCGCGCGGCTTGCTGCACGTTGCCGCAGCCCGGGGAGCTCGGTTGTTCGATGGCGAGGCAACGGTGTTCGATGCATCCGAACGAAGCACGATCGTCGGCCTGAAAAACGGGCGCGAGATCGAGGCGAAATCCGTCGTGCTCGCGACCGGCTACGTCATGCCCGACATCGTGTGCTCAAACGTGCATCGGGTTTCCTCGAGCTGGGCGATTGCTACTGTGCCCCAACCCGAAAATATCTGGAGGAACGGCGCCCTGATTTGGGAGGATGCCGAACACTATCAGTACGCCCGCACGACACGGGCAGGGCGCATCATCATTGGTGGCGAGGATAGCGACGAGATCGTTGAGCCCGTTGCACGCGATCGGTTGATCCCGGAGAAATCCGCTGTACTCCGGCAAAAGCTTGCCGCGCTCTGGCCAAGGGCTGAAACCGGCATGGAATTCCGCTGGGCAGGTACCTTCGACACGACATCCGACGGATTGCCGTTGATCGGTCCTGTCCCCGGCCACAGGGGTATCCATGCCGCCTATGGTTATGGCGGCAATGGCATCACTTTCAGCTTTCTCGCCGCGCAGCTTCTGGGCGACCTCATTGCGGGAGGGGGGGCGCCGCTGCTGGACGATTTCGCGCTGGATCGCGATGCGGTGCCGATGCCGGCTTGAAAAACCGCTTTGGAAGCGACCCGCTTATGGGCTAGACAGGCCCCGCTCGGGATAAAGAGGTATCAGCCATGCGATCTTCACGGCGCATCATTCTAACGGCCATGTTCGGTGGTGTTGCTGCCGCGATCGCCAGAGGCGCTATGGCTCAGACAGGAAAACCCATGACGACAGCTTCAGGCTTGCAGATTATCGATATCAAGGAGGGCGCCGGCGCCTCTCCGAAGACAGGCCAGACCTGCGTCATGCACTACACCGGCTGGCTCTACGAAAACGGCCAGAAGGGCAAGAAGTTCGACTCCTCGGTAGACCGCAACGAACCGTTCGACTTCCCGATCGGCATGGGCCGCGTCATCAAGGGCTGGGACGAGGGCGTTGCCACCATGAAGGTCGGCGGCAAGCGCACGCTGATCATTCCGCCCGCGCTCGGTTATGGTGCGCGCGGCGCCGGTGGCGTCATCCCACCGAACGCGACGCTGATGTTTGACGTGGAACTTTTGGCCGTCAAGTAGGCCGGCCCGCCTTGGCGCCTACCTGAAGACGGGAACCCGGGATAGGGGCCTGTTCCCTTATCCCCGATCCCTGTATCGTCTCGCATCGCGCGCGAGATCTTAAGCCAACAATGCCCATTTCAAGCCGATTTGTTATCAGTTCGAGCATCATTCTGCTCACGATCGGCTTTCTGACTCTCTTGGGCATCGTCGGATCCACGGCCTGGCTGGGGGAGAAGTCGACCTCGTATTTCGAGGAAAGCAATCGTTCGCGAGCGCTACGTGTTTCGGCCGTCGAGTTGCGGAGCGCCCTGCAGAGCGCGGAGTCCAGCCAGCGCGGCTACCTCGTCGGCGGCAACGAGATCTATCTCGCGCCCTACGCTGCTGCCAAAGCCCAGGCGCTGACGCAGTTTGACCGACTGAAGCAGGTGCTGCCGTCGTCATCGCAGAACGCGACCATGCTCGACCGCCTTTCGAAGGTCGTTTCGGAGAAGGTCGCCGAGATGGACGGGACCATCGCGCTGAAAGCCGATCTTCAGGACAGCCAGGCCGCGGCGGCCTTCCGCAGCAATCGCGGAAAGGCGTTGATGGACGAGGCCAATCTTTTCCTGTCCAGCATCATCCGCCAAGCCGATGACCGGCTGGAGGCCTTGCTGAACGATCAGCGCCAGAACGCAACGCTGCTGCGGCTGGCGACACTCATCGGTGGACTGGTGATCGTGCTGGTCGTTGGCGGCGCCACCCTGACAGTGTTTCGCTATGCTTGGGAGGTGTCCCGCGCACGAAACGAATTGAACGCGCTCAACCTGACGCTGGAGGACCGCGTTGTCAGGCGTACCGCGCAACTCGCTGAGGCCCGCGACCGCGCCGAACTGCTGGTAGCCGAAGTCAATCACCGCGTAGCGAACAGCCTTTCGCTGGTGGCCTCGCTCGTTCGTCTGCAATCGAACCTCATCACCGATCCGTCCTCCAAGGAGGCACTGAAGGAGACCGAGGCCAGGATTCTCGCCGTCGCCTCGGTGCACAAGCGCCTGTACAGTGGCGACGACGCGCGGTTCGTCGATTTGCAGGAATATCTCTCGAGTGTACTGGACAACGTCGAGGCTTCGATGCGCGGACAGGGTCATGTGGCCTCGCTGCGCTACCAGCTCGAACCGCTCAAGCTGAAAACCGACTCCACCATCAATGTCGGTGTGATCGTCACGGAGTGGGTCACCAACGCATTCAAATACGCCTACCCCGAAAAGCCCGGTGAGGTGCGCGTGCGGCTGCGGCGACTGGCGGACGACAAGGCCGAGCTTTCCGTGGAGGACGACGGCGTCGGCCGTGCCGCGGGACAGCCAAAGGGTACAGGACTTGGTACTCGCATCGTCAACGCGATGGCGCGCTCGATCGGTGGCGACGTTGAATATGTGGCGGCCGAAAGCGGAACGGTCGCTCGTCTCGCGTTTTCGGCTGCGTTGGAAGATTGACCATGCGCGGATGGCAATATGTTCTGGTTGTGCTTGCCCTGCTTCAGGGAGTGGACGCGCCGCGCGCCCAGCAAGGACCGTCCGGGTTGACCCGGCCCGTTGTCTTGCCCCCGTTCGATCCTGCCAAGCCACGCTGCAGCTTGCCGGACGATGTCCGAAAGGTGCTTGCCTTTGCTCAGGACAACGAGCGCAAGTTCATGCAAGGGGTCGCGCGCGGGCTGCAACTTGCGGCCAAGGACCGCGGGCTCGAATACCGGCTGGCGCAAGCTGCCAATGATCACGCCCGGATGGACGAGCAGATCAAGGGTTTTCTCGATGCCAGGATCGGTGCGCTGGTGGTTGCCCCCGTCGATTCGATCGCGCTCGCGCCGACGCTTCAGCGGGTCATCTGGTCCGGTACGTATGTCGGCGCGGTCGTGCCGCCCCCGGCGACGTCGATCCTCAATGCCCCGCAATATCTGACGGGAAAGGTGCTCGGCGACGAGGCGGCGCAGTACATCAGAACGCGCCTCAACGGCAAGGCGAAGGTGGTGCTGCTGACGCATGACAGCCTGCAGTTCCTCGCGCCGCGCTTTAGCGCGATGAGGGATTCGCTCAGCACGGTATCCGGCGCGGTGATCGTGGCCGACATCTCACCCCTTACCGTGGATGAAGCCGGCGGTGCGGCGATGATGCGCACCATTCTTCTGGCGAATCCGGACGTCGATGTCGTGCTTGGCGCCGACACTGTCGTGCTCGGTGCGCTGGCTGCCCTGCGCGCGGCGGGCAAGGCCCGCGACAGTCAATTCCTCGGAGGAATCGACGGCGAGCCGGCCGCGGTTGAGGAAATCAAGCGGGGAGGTCCTTACAAGGCGAGCGTCAGTCTCGCTTCACCGGTGTTCGCCTATGCGATGGGTCAGCACGCCGCCGATTGGCTGGAGGGCAAGAGCGTCCCCCAGGCCATGGACATCCTGCCGAAGGCGCTGACCTCGCAGAACCTCGCTCAGTACGAGGCTGATACCGCAGATCCCGCGTCGGTCTTTCGCGACATCAAGCGTCGCGATGAGTATCTCAGGATGTACGGAAACATCTGTTACGACACGCGCGACCAATATTTGAACTTTCCCTGGTCATCCGAGCGCAAATAGCCCTGGCGTTTGCCGCTGATCGCATCCTTGGCCATATGCCTTCGGGCCCTGTCCTTCATTTTCTGGATGAGGCGCCACTGCCTTCTCCCTTCGCTGATCGGGTTCGAAAAGGCAACGCTGCATTGCATCTGGCGTTTCCGATTGGTCTGGTTCGAGCGCTTTCTTTTCGATATGGTCCCACGCAAAGTGAACTGGCTGCGAGAGTGATTCAATGTCCGGTCCCCACGACCATACGCATGCGCACGACCATCATCACGATCACGCTGAGCGCTGGAAGCACGACGGCGTGCGCGTGATCCCCGGCAACCAGCTCGATCCCAACGTGCCGTCGACGCCCGGCATGGATCGCAAGGCCGCCATCAATTTCGCCCGCGCCGGCGCGCAGAAATTATGGGCGGGCACCGTGACGATCCGGCCCGACGCCAAGACCGGTGCGCATCATCACGGCCATCTCGAAAGCGTCATCTATGTGGTGAAGGGCAGGGCGCGGATGCGCTGGGGCGAGAAGCTGCAATTCACCGCCGAAGCCGGCCCCGGCGACTTTATCTTCGTGCCGCCCTACGTGCCGCACCAGGAAATCAACGCCAGCCGCGAAGAGGCGCTGGAATGCGTGCTGGTGCGCAGTGACGGCCAGGCGGTCGCAGTCAACCTCGACATCGAGCCGGTCGAGAAACCGGAGACCGTGCTGTGGGTCGATCCGGTGCATCGTCATCCGGACGAAAAATGAGCGGCATATCCGGGCTCTGACTCGTCGCCCCGGCCTTTTCTCCATGCCGGCATAGATTGCGATCCGAAACGGGCCGAAAAAATCCTTAAACTAGTTCCGCTGGCTGGTCGGATCGCGGCAGGTCCGGGCGTCCTTGGGGCGTCACCCGCGCAAAGGAGCTAGCCGATGTCCAAGATTACCCCCTGTCTCTGGTTCGCCAGCGAGGCCGAGGAGGCCGCAAATTTCTACGTGTCGCTGCTGCCGGATTCAAAGGTCGAAGCCATCCAGCGCAGCCCCGCCGACTACCCTCACGGCAAGGCGGGAAACGTCATCGTCGTGGAATTCACGCTCGCCGGCCAGCGCTTCATGGCGCTCAACGGCGGCATGCGTATGGAATACACCAACGCCGTTTCCTTTGTGATCGACTGCGCCGATCAGGCTGAGGTCGATCGGCTGTGGGACGCCATCCTGGCGCATGGCGGCAAGACCGAGCAGTGCGGCTGGATCAGGGACCGCTATGGCCTGGCCTGGCAGATCGTGCCGGCGGTGCTGCCGAAATATCTCGGCGGCCCCGACAGAGCGGGCGCGCAGCGCGCCATGCAGGCGATGCTCGGCATGGTCAAGCTCGACATCGAAGGCCTGAAGCGTGCGTATGAGGGGAAGTCGGCGGCGTAGCGCGACGACTGGCGATTCCTCCTCGCCGCCGGCCTTGGGAAGACCGCCCTCCACCCCGACCCTCTTCCCGCAAGAAACGGGAAGAGGGTGGAGTGAAGTGCACCGCGCTAGTAGTTGATCCGCAAGCCCACGCCGCCGTGGATGGTGTTGCCCACCGGCTGCGGGCCCAGCGTGCCGTTGACGAAAACGTCGGCCATCCAGCCCTTGCTGATGCGGAAGCCGAGCCGGCCGCCATATTCGAACCAGCCCTGGTTGCCGATGGTCGGCGTCACCATGCCCTGACCTGTGACGGCGGCAACGACGCCGGACTGCGTGCTCAAGGCATAGACGTAGCCGCCGTTGATATTGCCTTCGAGGCTGTTGGTGATGAGGTGGGTCCATTGCCCGCCGACCTTGGCGAGCGTGGTCTTGTCGGTGCCGCTGTTGAAGGTGGCGTCGAACGGATTGAAGGCGACGGCCTGGTCAGTATAGCCCTTGACCCGTTGCCAGAGTTGCCAGACTTCAACGGCGGCGGCGACCTCGTCGCGCGGCGAAATCCTTCCGATCCACCCCGCACGGCCGTAGACCCCGTAATTTTCTGCTGTGGTGTTGCCGTCGACCGTCACCGCGCCAAGGCTCGTCAGGTAGCTGCGGCGGTAACGCACCTTTTCGTACGGCGTCAGGATCGTGCCGACGTCGAAGAACGGACGTGACGAGCCCCAGTCGGTGAAATCGTAACGCAGCGCGAACGCGCCGATCGGCGCACTGGTCACGCTGTAGCCGCCCTCGCTGTAATGCGTGTAGGCGATACCGGCGAGCAAAGCGAGATTGTCGGTGATGTTCTTGCGGCCATGAATGCCGGCCGAGAACGAGCCGACCGAACCGAACGCACTGACGCAGTCGCTGCAATTGATCTGCTCGTTGATGCCGAGCAGCACCGTGCCGAGTACGCGGTTGGTGATCATCTGGTTGAAGCGCTGCTTGCCGACGTCATTGATCGAGCCGGCGCTGGAATCCGCGCCGGTCGGGCAGGGTGGCGGCACCGCGTAGGAGGCGGCGCTGATCGAGGTCTTCAGTCCCCCCTGCTGGATGGACGAACCATCGGTCGCTACCGAGGTCGACGTGGACGTTGAGGTCGACGTCGAAGTCGATGTAGAGGCTGACGTCGATGTGGACGTCGAGGTCGAGCATGACGTCGGTGCCGACTGCGCATGAGCGACGCCGGATTCGCCGCGAGAGAACAACAGCACCGCGGCCACCATCATGGTGGCGAAGACGATCCAGCTGCGGGAGATACCGGCCATCGTCACTTCCCGCACAGGACGCCGTTGGGATCTTCGATCGTCGCCGGCGTGATGGTTGGCGTACCGGCAAACTCGGTCGTGGTGCACAGGCCCGCTGCGGCGGCGCAGTTGCTGGCGAAAGTCCAGGGCGGGTTATTGGTCTTCTGGATCGTGACCCGGCCGTTGGCGGAGGAAGTGATGATCGCGGTGTCGCCGGGCTCGGTCAGTTCGATGCATTGGAAGCTCAGCGTGCAGACGCGCGAGCCGCCGCTCTGCAGCACCACCATCGTCCGGCCGCGCTGAGCCAGGATGTCGAGGATGGTGCCGCGAATGCCGATGGTGGCAAGGCCTGTGGTGATCTTGTAGGCGTTCTTGTCGGAATGACCCGTTACGAAGCGGAACGCGCCCGTCGTCATGCGGATAGTGACGTCCTTGTAGCTCTGCTCGTCGTTGAAGACGGTGCGGTCGAGCGTGATCGAGGAGTTGGCGCCGAGCGACAGATTGGTCGAGTCGATCATCACCAGCCGCGTCGCGCTGGCAGAGCCGGTGCGCACGGTCTCGTTGCGCAGCACGGCATCGCCGACATTGATCTGGGTGCCACCCGAACCGGAAACGCGGACCACCTCGTTCTGGACGACGGCTGCTTCGCCTACGCGTGCCGGTGCCTGCGCGATAGCGACACTCGTTTCACAGGCGACACAGATCGTCAGCGCCGCAAGAATGTAGTTACGCCAAATCATTTCTCACCGTACAATCTGCGCGATGTTCTAGCGGATTGTGCGGGACAACCATGTTGTATTATTGCCACAAGTCCCACACACTTTCCCGGCCCGTCGATTAGTGACCTCCAGACGCAAATCGGTTCGAAATGAAAAGTCGCGCGATGTCGAGCGCGGCAAAGACACAGTTGTGCCTGAAAGTGCCACAGCAGCCGCAAGCAAACTCGCTTTCGTTCCGCTGAGTCCAATCGGCGTGATCGCCGCGATCGCTTCCGCCATATTCATTGCCGCGCATCTCCTGCTGATGATCGGACTAACCACACCGGAAAAAATCGCCTTCGACGAAGTGCACTACGTGCCAGCGGCCAAGCAACTGCTCGAGAAGGGGCCGCATCAGCTGTTGCTCAACCCGATGCATCCGCCGCTCGCCAAGGAATTCATGGCGCTCTCCATCGCCGCGTTTGGCGACAATTCGCTTGGCTGGCGCTATCCGAGCGTCGTGTTCGGTGCGCTTGCCATCGTCGCGATGTATCTCTGCGGCCTGGCGCTGTTCGGCTCGCAGTCCGCCGCGCTCGCCGCTGCCGCGCTGACCTTTCTCAACCAGATAGTCTTTGTGCAATCGCGCATCGCCATGCTCGACATCTATGCGCTGGCCTTCGATCTGTTCGGCATCGCCGCCTTTATTCATGGCTACAACCGACAGCGGCCCGGAGTGATGTTCGGTCTTGCCGGTCTGTTCTTCGGACTGGCCGGCGCCAGCAAATGGAGCGGCTTCTTTCCGCTTGGCGTCGCCATTGCGATCGTCGCCGTGGTTCGCCTGCTGCAGGGATGGCGCGCGCGGTTTGCCGAGCCGGACGCGCAGGACTGGTACCGGCCCGACCGCTGGCCGGAGTTTCGCTATTATCACCTCGCGCTGTGCTTCATCCTTGCGCCGGCGCTGGTTTATTTCATCGCCTGGATTCCAGTGACCGGATTTTCACTGCCGAGTTTCGTCGAGGCGCAGCGCCGCATCTTTGCGGAAAATTCCGCCGCGCATCCTGCGCATCTTTACATGAGTTCGTGGCCGTCGTGGCCGTTGCTGATGCGCCCCATCTGGTATCAGTTCGACAAGATCGCCGACGGGCGTTTCCAGGCCATTATCTTTCTGGGCAATCCCCTGATCCTGTGGCCGGCGCTGGCGGCGCTTGCCATCTGCGCGCGCGACTTCATCGTCGCGCGGCGCACGCAGGCGTTCCTGATTCTTGCATTCTACGTGGGAATGTGGGTCGTCTGGGCGACGCTGCCGCGCACCATCGGCTTCATCTATTATTATCTGCCGTCCGCGACGGTTGCCTCGCTGGCGCTGGTCTATGTGCTGACGCAGGGCGAACGCGCGCCGCCGCGCTGGACGCTCTGGGCGTTCGTTGCCGCCTCGGCCGCGGGCTTTCTCGCATTGCTGCCGATTTCGGTGTCGTCGATGGGGACGTCGATGCAGACCTATCAGCGCCTGATGATCTTTCAGAGCTGGATCTAGCCGGGCTTGCGATCAGAACCAGCTGAACCAGGCGACGCGCCGCCAGGAGAGATGATGGCGGTGATAGCTCGGCCAGTAGACCGGGAACGGCTCCCAATAGGCATAGCGGCGATAGTGCTTGCGCGCATGGCGTCGCGGCTTGCGATCGGTTTCAGCCGCTGCAGGAGCAGCGCTCTCCACGGTCTTGGGCACGATCGACGGACGTGGCACGCTGGGGGGCCGATCGTTCGGGCCCGCGGCGGGAGTGGCGGCGTTGGCGGGAGCGGCCGGCGAAGCGGCATCTTCAGCAAACCCGCGGACAGGCGCGCAGGCGAGCAGGGCTGCAAAGGCTATTCCGAGCGAGCGCGTCTTCATTGACCGTACTCCCTGGTCGGAGGCCGCCCGCCGGTGAGGGCGGGCGGACGCTGATAATTGCCGTTATTTCGCGGCGGTCTTGCTGGCTTCCATGTTGACCACCTGGACGCGGCGGTTGGCCGGATCCATCGGATTGTTCGCATCCTTCGGCTTGGTCTTGCCGTAGCCGACGGTGACGAGGTCGCTGCCGTTGATGCCGAACTTGTCGGTCAGATAACGCTTGATGGTGTCGGCGCGCCGCTCCGACAGGCCCTGATTATATTCCTCGCCGCCGATCGCGTCGGTATGGCCGGCGACCACGAAGGTCGAACCCTTCAGGGTCGGGTCGGACAACGCCTTGCCGAGTTCCTGAACCGCCTGCACCGAACCCTTGCTGATGTCGGCCGAGTTGTAGTCGAAGTGGATCTCGAGATCGATCTTCGGCTTGGTCGCGGCGAGTTGGGCAACTTCCTCACGCTCGCCGAGCGAGAGCGACCGCGTCGAACGGTTGCGCAGCGAATTGATGAAGTTCGTTTCCTTGGCCTGCGCTGCGGTGTCGACCTGCTGGCCGCCCGCCGAAAGGCCTCGGGTCAGCAGCGGCTTCGGCTGCAGCGCCCTGGTGATCTGGTCCGCCGGGATCACGGCGTCACCGGCCAGCGCCAGGCCTGCCGTCATCGACAGCGCGGCGCCAAGCGCAATGGCCGTAATTCCGGAAAGTCTGGAAATGCTGGTCATGGTCGTCTTCCTCTGGGTTACGTCTGCAGATATCGGCTGCATGCGTCTTGGATGATCGGACACTAGAGTAGGTTCAAATCGACGGATGTGACCTACATCACGTCCCAAAGCATAATATTTTCAGTTGGTTACGGCGTGAATTCAGCTGCGTCGGCCGAACACCGAGCCCAGTTCGGCCGGCATTCCGCCGATCTTGCCCTCGCGCAATGAGACGAAGATCACACAAACCAGGCACACGACGTAGGGCAGGCAGGCAATCAGGTAAGGCGAAAGCGTCAGCCCGGTCGCCTGCAGCCGCAAGGTGGCGGCTTCGCTCAGGCCAAACAGCAGAACGACGGGCAGCACGAGAAACGGGTTCCAGCGCGCGACAATGACGAGGCCTACCGCAACGAACCCGCGCCCCTTCGTCATTTCGTTGGCCCAGGTCAGCGTGTAGTCGACTGACAGGATCGCGCCGGCAAAGCCGGACAGCAGGCCGCCGACAAGAATTCCCTGCGCCTGCACCAGCAGCCGGCGGATACCGAGCGCGCGGGCGGTCAGGAAGGATTCGCCGACGATGCGCCAGTTGAGGCCCGGCCGGGTGCGATAGAGCCAGAAGCCGGCGACGAGCACGACAAGGATGGCGAGCGGCGCGGTTGGCGTGAGCTGGGTGAGGATGGGCCCGAAGAAAGGAATGCTCGCAGCGTCTGCGCCTGCGATCGGAGCGAGACCGGAAACCTTTCCGCCGACGGCAGAGCGTCCGAAATAGGACGTCAGTCCAAGGCCGAGGGTCCAGACGGCGATGCCGCTGCCGATCTGGTTGGCCTCGCAGCCAAGGCAGAGCGCGACATGCAGGAGCGAGAGCACAAGGCCTGCGAGCGCGCCGGCTGCGAGGCCGAGCAAGGGGTCACCGGTTTGCGCGGCGATCGCGAATCCGGTGCAGGCGCCACACAGCATCTGGCCCTCGACACCGAGATTGACGATGCCGACGCGTTGGGTGAGCGTCTCGCCCAGCGTCACCATCATCAACGGCGTCGACGACCGCAGCATTGCGGCGGCCCAGGAGCCGGCGACGATCAGCGTTTCATCCGCCATGACGCGCGCTCCATCGCCCGGCCAACCCGCTGGCGCCAAGCGCTGCGACGAACAGCAAGCCTTGCAGGATCGTGGCGCTGGCGCTCGGAATCTTCGAGTAGAGCTGCAGCGCGTCGCCGGCGGCGATCAGCCCTCCGATGAAGATGGCAATCGGCACCGCGCGGAGGAAATGCTGCCCGGAAAGCCACGCCACCAGAAATCCGGTGAGACCATAGCCGACGGAGATGCCGGCCTGCAGGCGGCCCTGGATGGCCGAGGTCTCGCAGATGCCGGCATACCCCGCGAGCGCGCCGCCGATCGCCATCACCAGCAGTGTTTGCTTGACGAAGGAGAAGCCCGCCATAGCGCCGACCTTGCGGTTGCCGGAAAGCACGCGCAGCGAAATTCCCCAACGCGTGTAGCTGACGCCGACATGAAGGATGACTGCGGCAACGACGCCTGCGATCAATCCGATATGAACGCGCGTGCCGAACAGGCTCGGCACCGTCGCCGCCGGCGGAAACTGGATGCTGGCAGGCCAACCGAGGCTCGAAGGATCCTTCCAGGCGCCGTAGACCATGTAATCGACCAGCAGCACGGCGACATAGTTCATCAACAGCGTCGAGATGGTCTCGTTGACGTTGCAGCGGGCGCGCAGCAAGCCGGCGGCGCCGCTCCAGGCTGCGCCACCGGCCGCACCGGCCGCCAGCATTGCCGGGAGCAGCACGAACATCGGCGCCTGCGGAAAGGCAACCACGACGGCAGTGCCGGTCAGCGCGCCGAAATAGAGCTGGCCTTCGCCGCCGACCGTGATCAATCCAAGCCGCGCCGGCAGGATCACGGCCAGCGCGCACAGCAGGATCGGCGTCGCCTTGACCAGGCTTTCCGAGATCGAGTAGCCGTCGCCGAAGGCGTAGAGCGCCATCTGGCCGAGCGTGGCGAGCGGTGGCCGCCCGATCGCAAATAGAAAGAGCGCGGCAGCGGCGAGAAAGGCCGCGCCGCCGCCGGCGATGGCGATCGTACGGGCCCCGGCCAGCGCCTTCATGCGGCTTCCGCGCGGTAGCCGGCCATCCATCGGCCAAGCGCCTGGCGGTTCGCATCCTGCCGTCGCACGATAACGGCGATCTCGCCGTCGTGAACCACGGCTATGCGGTGGGCGTAGCTGAGGAGATCGTCCAACTCCTCGGATATCCAGACGACGCAGGCACCCTCCGCGGCGTGACGGAACAGTTCGCGGTAGACAGCCTGTGCCGCCAGCACGTCGAGGCCCATGGTGGGATAGCAGGCGATCACCAGGCGCGGCTTGCCGGAAAGCTCACGCGCGATGACGAGCTTTTGCAGATTGCCGCCGGACAATGCCGCGGCCAGCAACGCCGGATCCGACGGCCGCACGTCATAGGCCTCGATCATTCGTCTGGCTTGCGCTTCGATCCGGCGTCGCGAGGGAAAGAACGGCAGGCCGCGGGCGGTACGCAAGGTCAAATTGAACGAGAGGTCGAGATCGGCAACCACGGCGTTGTCGAGCGGACGCTCCGGAATATAAGCAGTGCCGGCCGCAAGCGCTCCGTCTTCGCGGCGGCTTGCGATGCTGACGCCGTCAAGCACGATATCTCCCGCAGTGACGGGCACCAGCCCAGCCAGCGCCTCCGCCAGCACGAACTGGCCATTGCCGGAGACACCGGCAATTCCAAGAATCTCGCCGCCGGCAACCTCGAACGACACGTTGCGGATGGCCCGTCCCGCGGCGGATGCCGACACTTCGCGCGCCTGCAGCACCGGCGTGTCGCCCGCCGGAAATGGCGGCGCGGCGAGCGATCCGATCGACCCGCGTCCCACCATTGCTTCCACCAGCTCAAGGGGCGTGCGGTCCCGCGCGAGCGCCTGGTCGACGATCCGGCCACCGCGCATGACCACGATGCGATCGGCACAGGCGGCGATGTCGGCCAGCTTATGAGTGATCAACACCACCGCCTTGCCCTCGGCGGCGAGCTGCCGGAGGAAACTATAGAGGCGCTCGGTTTCACCCGGCGTCAACACCGAGGTGGGTTCGTCGAGAATCACTATTCGTGCGTCGAGATTGAGCACCTTGGCAAGTTCGACGAGCTGCCGCTCGCCGACGCTGAGATTGCGCACCAGCCGGTTCGGATCGACATTGGGCGCAAGCTGATGCAGCCAGCGCAGTGCCGCCTTCACGCGCGCACTGCCGCGCAGCTGAAGCCAGGGCGCATCGCGCACCGCCGCGAGCAGGTTTTCCATCACCGACAAGGCGCTGACCAGCGAGAATTGCTGGAACACCATGCCGACGCCGAGCGCCATCGCATCGCGCGGCGAAGCGAAGGCGACTTCCTTGCCGTCGATTTCGATGGAGCCGCCGTCCTGGCGGTAGAATCCATAGAGGATCTTCATCAACGTGCTCTTGCCGGCGCCGTTCTCGCCGAGCAGTGCCAGCACTTCGCCGGCATGGATGTCGAGACTGACGCCGTCATTGGCAGCGACGGAGCCGAACTCCTTGCGTATCCCCGACATTCTGGCCAGCGCCGCGGCCATTCAGGCAACCGCAAAAATGGCGTCCACCTCGACCGCGGCGCCGCGCGGCAGGTTGGCAACACCCACCGCCGTTCGTGCATGATAGCCGCGCGGGCCGAACAGCTCGTGCACCAGATCGGAGGCTCCGTTGATGACCTGCGGGATGTTCGGAAAATTCGGCTCGCAATTCACGAAGCCGCCCAGGCGCAGGCAGCAGGTGACGCGGTCGAGCGTACCGCCGCAGGCAAGCCGCAGCGCCGCGATCAGGTTGAGGCCGCAGACGCGGGCTGCCCGTTGCGCATCGGCGAGATCATAGTCGATACCGACCTTGCCGACGAAGCGCACGTCGCCGTTCCATTCACAGACTTGCCCCGCCAGATAAACCAGATCGCCATGGCGGCGGAACGGCACGAAATTGGCGATCGGGATCGGCACGTCCGGAAGTTCGATGCCGAGATCCTTGAGGCGCTGATCGGCGGATTCGGCCGTCACTGGAGAGCTCATCATCACCCCTCAGGGCTTCGCCGCGGCAAGCGCCTTCAGGATCGCCGCGGATTGCGTGACGAAGCCGAAAAGCAGTTTCACATTATAGAGCACGGCCTTGACGCAATAGTCCGGCGAGGTGGTCGCGGTACCGTCTTCGATCAGAATGGTGTCGTAGCCGAGGAAGCTCGCGTCTTCGAGGGTGGTCATGACGCATTGGTCCATGTTCACACCGCCGATGAACAGCGTCTTGATGCCCATGTTGCGCAGCACCGCGTCGGTCTCGGTGTCCCAGAAAGCGCTGAAACGGTGCTTGATGATCTGCACATCCCTGGTTCCGGGGTTGATCTCGTCGACCACGGCGGCACCCCAGCTTCCAACGGCGATCACCTCGGACCGTGTGCCCGGTACCGGTTGCGCGATACCGGGCTCATCACCGCGCGGATTGTGCGCATGCCGCAGCGACGGGCTGATGTTCAGCAGGTCCTTGCGGACACCCCAATTGACCCAGACGACCGGAATGCCCTTGTCGCGGAACGCCGCGATAAGCTGCGCCAGCGGCTGGATCGGCTTGCGGTTCGGGGAGATGTCGATGCCGCGGGAGTCGAGCCAGCCGCCCTTGGTGCAGAAATCGTTCTGCATGTCGACGATCAGCAGGGCCGACTTGGCGGCATCGACCGTGATGTTCTGCGGTTCGGCCGAAATCGGCAGCGGCCGAACCGGGAGGGCGGGGCGGGTCATGTCGACCGCATCGGGTGTGACCTGCCAGGCCTGGCTCGGACCGGTGCCCATCTGAACGGCCACCGCCGGCTTCGCTGTCACGTTCATGGCTCGCTCCTCCCTTGCGTGGCTGACTATTTGGTAGCGCCGGTGATGCCCTTGATGAGGTAATCCATCGTCTCGACCTGCTCCATCGAGAGCTTTTGCCCGGCCGGAACCACAATGGTGCCGTCCTGCTTGGCGATCGGTCCTTCCCAGATCGACTTCTTGCCTGCGTTGATTTCATCCTTCAGCTTGAGAATGTCGGCCTGCGCCGCGGCGGGCACGGCAGGGCCGAAGGGATCGAGCACCACATTGCCCGAGGCGAGGTCGCCGCGTTTGTGCGACGCCTTCCAGGTGCCGGCTTTGATCTGTTTGATCTCGTCCACCATCATCGGCCCCCAGTTCCAGGATACGCCCGTGAGCCACGACTTCGGCGCGCGGTCGCGGATATCGACGTCCTTGCCGATGATGTAAATGCCGCGCTTCTCCGCGACCTGTGCGATCGTGATGGGACTGTCGACCTGCTCGGCGATGACGTCGATGCCGGCGTCGGCAAACGCGTTGGCCGCCTCGGTCTCCTTCTGCGGCTCCCACCAGCCACCGTTCCACACCACCGTTGTCGTTGCTTTCGGGTTCACGGACTGCGCGCCGAGGGTAAAGGCGTTCACCGAGCGCATCAATTGCGGGATCTGGAAGCCACCCTGAAAGCCGAGCTTGCCGGTCTTGCTGACATGGGCAGCCGCGACGCCGGCGAGGTACATGCCGGCATCGCTGTCGGCCCAATAGGTGCCGACATTCTTCGATGTCTTCAGCCCGCCGGCGTGCAGGATGGTGACGTCAGGGTGCTTTTCGCCGACCTTGATGGCGTAGTCGAGGTAGCCGTAGCTGGTGGCGAAGATGATCTTGTGGCCGCTGGCGATCAACCGCTCCATCACCCGCTCGACCTCGGCGGTTTCCGGGATCAACTCGAAGGCCGTCGTGGTGACGCCGGGCAGATTCTTCTCGACGTATTTGCGGCCGTCGTCCATCGAGGTGTTGTAGCCGGCGTCCGCGGCTGGACCGACATAGATGAAACCGATCTTGTCTTCCGCCTGGGCCGGAAGGGAGACGGCGGAGAGGGCCAGCGCGAGCGTGGAGGCGAGGGCCGTAACCAGAAATGCCTTCTTCATGAGGTACCCCTTTGCGTGAGCGTCGTAAGTAAACGTTTATTTACCTCAAGCAATCCGCATGCCAGCGGGGTAATCTCAGGTTAACCCGTTTGCCACCCTTGAAGAATCGAGCAGGCCTGCGAGCCGACAACCGGAATTCGCGCGCCGGTCCTGCCCAAAGCTTGGGCAGCCTTGAACAGTTTTATGCCGCGTCGCCTTTGAGGAAGCGAAGCGTCATCTCGCGGGCGTAGCGCTTGTGTTCGTCCTGCCAGCCCGGTGCAAGGATATCGGACTTGAAGATCACTGACAGCGTGTGCGCGTTGGAACGGTGGAAATAGGCAAAGCCGACCATGGTCACATAGAGCTGCAACGGATCGATGTTCTTTCTGAAATCGCCGGAAGCTTCGCCCTTGCGGAGCAACTGTCCGATCAGCGCGATCAGGGGGGACGCGACGACCGGTGTCTTTGACGATTTCTTCAGGAAGCGGGCGCGCAGCAAATTCTCGCCGCTCAGCAGATGGATCAGCTCCGGGTGCTTGCCGAAATGTTCATAAGTAAAATCAAACAGCTGCATCATGCCCTCGACCGGGCCGACGTGCTCGATATCGAGCTTCAGCTCCTCGCGGCGGAGTTCTCCCAGCACATGTTCGAGGACGGCGACATAGAGCCGGTCCTTGCCGCCGAAATAATGATAGATCATCCGCGGGTTGGCGCGGGATTTCCGGCAGATCGTCAGAACCCGGGCACCATTGTAGCCCTTCTCCGAAAATTCGGCGATCGCCGTTCGCAGAATGCGCTCGCGCGTGCCTTCGGGAGTGGAGGCGACTTTCTTCAACATCTCGCAGGACGTCTTTCGCTACTGCGTCAAGTCGCGCAACCTATTATCGAATCCGTTTTCACCACAAGCACGGGCACCGCCGTTATACCGGCTTTGCGAAAACGCCTCGTCGCACCGTCGTTCGATTGGGTTCGGTCGTCTTAATGGCTGTGTGATCCAGATCACGGAGGCCACATTAATATGTGTCCAGATTATCCCCCATGGATCGGGCCTCATTCGCGAGGCGAAGTTTCGGGTCAGGGGAGAATGAACATGCGCTATTTGATCGCCGCATTGTCAGCCGCGAGCCTTCTTTTCGGTGTCAGCACGGACGCCTTCGCCGACAAGCGCGTTGCCTTCGTTGTCGGTAACGGCGCCTACAAGAATGTGCCGGTCCTGCCCAATCCGGCGGTCGACGCCAAATCGATGGCCAGGCTGCTGCGTAATGTCGGCTTCGAGGTCGTCGAGGGCGCCAACCTCTCCCGCGACAAGATGACGGAAAAGCTGCTCGACTTCGGCAAGAAGGCGGAAGGCGCCGACGTGGCGCTGTTCTACTATGCCGGCCACGGCATCGCGGTGAACGGCACCAACTACCTGCTGCCGGTCGATGCGGACCTGAAATCGGAGATGGACGTCAAGCTCGGCGCCGCCATCAACATCGACCTCACGCTCGAACAGACCATGGGCGATGCCAAGGTCAAGCTGGTGTTCCTGGATGCCTGCCGCGACAACCCCTTCGCGGCAAAAATCCGCTCTGCCAAGGCGACCCGCAGCGCCAATGTCGGCAGCGGCCTTGCCGAGATGAAGTCGGGCGAGGGTACGCTGCTTGCCTTTGCCACCGGTCCCGGACAGACCGCGCTCGACGGCGAAGCCGGCACCAACAGCCCCTTCACCCGCGCCCTGCTGGCCAACATCGCCCAGCCCGGTGTCGAGATCCAGCAGGCCATGACCAAGGTTCGCGCTCAGGTCAACGAGGAGACCGCGAAGGGGCAGCTGCCCTGGGGCCACACCAACCTGATCGGTTCGGTCTACCTCAATCCCGCCAAGTCGGCCGGCGCCGCCGACGAAGCTCCGAATACCCCGGCTCCGACCGCGACCGCGGCCTCTGACGTCGAGCTCGAGTTCTGGCGTTCGATCAAGGACAGCAACAAGGTCGAGGAGCTCAACGCCTATCTGACCAACTATCCGAGCGGAACCTTCAAGTCGCTTGCGCTCGCCCGCATTGCCGCGCTGCAGGATGGTCCCTCCAACGCCACCCGCAACCTCACCGGCGGCAACATCGATCAGGCGGTTTTCTCCGAGGAGGCCACGCAAGTGAGCGAGGACCAGCTCGGTCTCGACAAGGGTCAGCGCCGCGACGTGCAGCGCCGGCTTACGGGCCTCGGCTTCGACGTCAAGGCGACCGGAAAGTTCGACGAGGCAACCCGGGCCGTGATCGCGCGCTGGCAGGCCGCCCGCGGCTACCCCAAGACCGGCTACCTCAACGCGATGCAGCACAAGGCGATGCTCTCCGAGATCGTTGCGACCCGCGTCGCCTCCAGCGACTCCAGCTCCGACGACGAGCCGAGCGCTTCCTCGCGCCGGCGCAGCGGCGGCGGTGGTTATCGCCACAGCAACGGCGGCCCGCCCAATATCTTCCGCATGATGCCGATGTTCCGGTAAGTTGCACCAAGACGAGACAGCAAGGCGGCCCGAACAGGCCGCCTTTTGTTTTTGCAAGGCGGCAACTCGTTCGTCTCGTGGTTCATGCTGCCAGGCGAAACATTCGCCCCGTACAAAAACGGGAGAACGCGCGTTGCATCAACTTCTCGCTTTACAGTTCAAAATCACAATGGTGGTGTTGATAAACCTCGCGAGTGCCGATCTGCGAACACGAATTCGACCAGAAGGGACGATAATGAGGTTTCTTCGCGAACAAAATGCGCTGAGGGGCGAAGCAGGGGCCGTGTTGCAGTCCGTCAAGAGGCAGAGTGACTATCAATCGTATCGAGCAGGTCCAACGGATCAGTCGAGTTCCAACCACACGATGCCGATCCTGATCGGCGCAGCGATGATCGCAGCCGCGATATTGCTGTCGACGTTGGTCACTGCGCTCGGCCAGCGCTATGTCGGCTTTGAGACGCCCAACGAGGAAAGCGCCTGGTTGATCGACCGTCTCACCGGCAGCGTCTACAAGTGCTCGGCACCGGACCGCGGCAAGGCGTCCTGCGACGCTCCCGACGTCGCGACCGGCAGCATCGTCGGGCGCGGCAAGCGGTAAGCACGATCTCCGATCCGGAGTGCCGAGCGAGGGCGAAGCGGAAGCCGGCATTCGCAAGAAGATCATGGTCGAGCAAAGAGATAAGCGGCCATGATCATGCAAAGAATGGCCGTTTGCAGCCTTGCGGCCCCGGCTGTTCGCTGGCCCGAATCCGGTTAAGTTCCGGGGTAAATGCCCCGCCGGAACGAACCGCATCCATTGAGCCAGTCTCAGGCCCGCCGCATCTGGCTGCGGGCGCAACGGCTGGACGAGCCGGCGCCGTTCGGCGAGGGGCCGGCAGCCACCGCGGCGGCGGTCGAGCATCTCGGTTATGTGCAGATCGACACTATCAATGTGATCGAGCGCTGCCACCATCACATTCTCTATAGCCGCATCCCGGCCTATCGCCGCGCCGACCTCAGGCAGGCGCAAAGCGTCGACAAGAGCGTCTTCGAGTACTGGACGCACGCGCTTTCCTATGTGCCTTCAAGGGATTTCCGCTACTTCTTGCCCTTGATGCGCGAGCACAGGCGCGAGGGGCATCGATGGTACGCTACGGTGAGGCCGGCCGACACGCGCAAGGTGATGCGCCTGATCAAGGCGGGCCCGCTGACCATCCGCGACATCGAGGATGACGTGCTGACGGAGAAGGAACATCTCTGGCACAGCCGCAAGCCCTCGAAGCATGCCCTGGAGCTTGCTTTCTACATTGGAGCGCTTGCCGTCAGTGAGCGGAACGGCATGCTCAAGACCTACGAACTGATGACCCGGCATTTCGGCTGGGACAAGCCGCCGAAAACGGCCAGCGCGCCGGAAGTCGCCGCCTACCGGCTCGACCGGGCGCTGCGTTCCCAGGGTGTGGTGAGCCTCGACTCGATCTGCCATCTTGATGCGCCGAGCAAGTCTGCGGTGCGCCGTATCATCGAGGCGCGGGTGCGGAGGAAGGAATTGCTGCCGGTTGCGCTGCATGGCGCCGGCAAGCAGGAGCACTGGATCGAACCGGAACTGCTTGAAGCGAAGGGTGAGGGTGCTCGCCCGCTGGTGCACATCCTTTCGCCCTTCGATCCCCTCATCATCCAGCGCAAGCGCACCGAACTCATCTTCGGCTATGGTCACAAGTTCGAAGCCTATGTGCCGAAGGCCAAACGCGTTTTCGGCTATTTCGCGCTTCCGGTTCTGGTAGACGATGAGATCGTTGCGGCGCTCGATCTGAAGACCGACCGCCAGAACAGAAAGCTCCTCATGCAGAAGTGGAGCTGGGTCGGTTCCGGCAAGAGGGCCAAGGGCGGTGCGCGCCAGGAATTGAAGCGGCGCATCGAGGAGGAACTGGACCGCTTTGAGAGATTTCAGCTGGCGGATTGACGGGCGCCGCCAGCGTGGCGGGTCGGCCCCACGGTCCTATCGCTTCACCGCCGCAAATCGCGCGCCGCCCATCTCCTTGCGCTGCACGAGATCGACGAACAGCACGTAGGACTTGTAGAAGTCGTCATGGCCGGAGGGGGTGCCGGCCGCTTCGGCCTCGCCGCGCAGCTTCCGGTACATGCGCAGGCGTTCGGCCAGGATGGCGCCCCACGCCTCCGTCTCGTCCTCGATCGCCTCGATCTCGAAGCCCGCGCCGCGTAACAGTTCGGCCTGGCGGTCAATGCCGGCAAGCGTCGCCGCCGCCATGCCGTCCCACAGCAGCTGCCGCTGCGCATCGGATAGCGGCCGGTGCACGACCCAGTTGGTGAAGGCGATGCGCCCGCCGGGGCGAAGCACGCGATGGGCCTCGGCAAAGGTTCGCGCAATGTCGGGCACATGCAGCAGCGCTTCCTGACTGACGACGGCATCGAAGCTCGCATCGGCCAGCGGCAGGTCCATCACATTGCCTTCGATCACGCGGACCTGGCCGTCGAGGCCGACGCGCCGCGACAGTTCCGCAGCGCCGGCGACGCGAGCCGGCGTCAATTCGATGCCGGTGACGTCGGCGCCGTAGCGATGCGCCAGATAGCGGGCCGGCCCGCCGAGCCCGGCGCAGAGATCGACCACCTTGCTGCCGACGCCGATCCGCGCGGCCGCCGCCAGCGCGTCATTGGCGGCAAGCCCGCCATAATGATCCTGATCGTGGGCAAACAGATCTTCCGGCCGCAGCCCCTCCAGAGTGCCGCGCGCGGCCTCCAGCTTTGCCAGGATGATCTGCGCCGAGATCGGATGGCGGTCATAGAAGTCGATGGCCGTTCGGATCCGGGAAGTCATGGCAAGGCGCCTCGCGAGGAAATCCCATCATAACCCGGTTCAACGGAGCAACATGTCGCCCCTCGACTTGGCTCTGATCTCCTAACTCACCATTAACTCACACAGATGTGTTTAGTGACGATTATTGACATTCGTCAGTGAACACTCGATACTTCTCATCAAAGCTCAGCCATAGGGGTATCCGATGTTGGTCCGATCGATTTTATCGAGCTATTTCAGGCTATTGACCGGTGTGCTGCTGGCAGCCTCGGCAATCGCTTTGACCGGGTGCAATGAAACGACGGCGGAAAAGGTCGCTCCGGGCCGGCCGGTTCTGGTCGCGTCCGTCAAATATGAAGCGGCATCGCCCGAGCGCAGCTTCGTCGGCACAATCAAGCCCCGGATCGAGTCCGACATGGGGTTCCGGGTTCCCGGCAAAGTGGCAAAGCGTCTGGTTGAAGTCGGCCAGACCGTCGATATCGGCCAGCCCCTGGCGCTCCTCGACGAGGTCGATCTGAAGCTGCAGGCCGAGCAGGCGCAGGCCGAATTTTCCGCCGCGACCGGCGTACAGGCGCAGGCCTCTGCCGCCGAGCAGCGCGCCAAAGACCTTCGTGCCAAGGGCTGGACCACGGATGCGCAGATGGATTCGGCGCGCGCCGCCGCCGATGAGGCGAGGGCGCGGCTCAATCGCGCCGAGCGCCAGGTCGAGCTGACCAAGAATTCTCTCTCTTATGCCACCTTGCTGGCCGACGCCCGCGGCGTCGTCACCGCGACGCTGATCGAGCCTGGTCAGGTGGTTGCCGCGGGTCAGACTGCGATCCGCGTCGCGCGATTTGCCGAGAAGGAAGCCGTCGTCGCGATCCCGGAGACGCTGGTCGGCCGTGCCAAGGACGGTGTTGCCTCCGTCACGCTCTGGTCTGAGCCGGACAAAAAGTACGCCGCGAAGCTGCGCGAGATCGCGCCGTCGGCCGATCCCGCCACGCGCACTTATCTTGCAAAATTCTCGCTGCCGGGTGCAGGCGACAGCGTCTCGCTCGGCATGACTGCGACGCTCACGCTCGCCGATTCCGCGACCGATCGCGTGGCCAAGCTGCCGCTGTCGGCCCTGTACAACCAGGGCGGCAACCCGTCGCTCTATGTTGTCGATGAGTCCGGCAGCGTTGCGTTGAAGCCGGTGACGGTGAAGGCCTACGAGTCCGACAACGTCGTCATCACCGATGGCGTCGATGAGGGCGCCCGGGTCGTGGCGCTCGGTGTGCAGAAGCTCGATCCCGCGCAGAAGGTGCGCGTGGTCTCGTCATTGTCGTTCTGAAAGACCGGTAACCCGAAGATCGATCGATACAGGAGAGCGAGATGAAGCACTTCAATCTCTCGAGCTGGGCTGTCAGCCATCCGACCCTGATCCTGTTCCTGATGATCGTGTTGGGCGTCGCCGGCTTCTTCTCCTATCAGAAGCTCGGCCGCGCCGAGGATCCGTTCTTCACGGTCAAGGTGGTCAACGTCTCCGCGATCTGGCCGGGCGCCACCGCGCAGGAGATGCAGACCCAGGTCGCCGATCCCATCGAAAAGAAGCTGCAGGAATTGCCTTTCTTCGAGAAGGTGCAGACCTATTCGAAGCCGTCCTTCACCGCCTTGCAGGTGACGTTCCGCGATTCCACCCCGCCGAAGGACGTGCCCTATCTCTTCTATCTGCTGCGCAAGAAGCTGGTCGACGTGCAGGACCAGCTGCCGGCCGGGTTGCTCGGTCCCGTCGTCAATGACGAATTCTCCGATGTCGATTCCATCCTCTACATGATGACCGGCGACGGCGCCGATTACGCGCAGCTGAAAAAGACCGCCGAGGGGCTGCGCCAGAAGCTCCTGAAGGTGAACGGCGTTACCAAGGTCAATCTCTACGGTACCCAGGCCGAGCGCATCTTCGTCGAATTCTCCCATGCCAAGCTCGCCACCCTCGGCATCACGCCGCAGGCGCTGTTCGATTCGCTTGCCAAGCAGAATAACGTCACGCCGGCCGGCACGGTGGAGACCTCGGCGCAGCGCGTGCCGCTGCGCGTCACAGGCGCGCTCGACGGCGCCAAGGCCGTGGCCGAAACGCCGGTCGAGAGCAACGGCCGCGTGTTCCGCCTCGGCGATATCGCCACCGTCACCCATGGCTATGTCGATCCGCCGTCCTTCATCGTGCGCCAGGAGGGCAAGCCCGCGATCGGCATCGGCGTTGTCACCGCCAAGGGAGCCAACATCCTGGAGCTCGGCAAGGACGTCGAGACTGCGACCAACGATTTCATGAAGGCGGTGCCGCAGGGCATCGATGTCGAGCAGATCGCCGACCAGCCCAAGGTCGTCGAGCATGCGGTCGGCGAGTTTGTGCACTCCTTTATCGAGGCGCTTGCCATTGTGCTGTTCGTCTCCTTCGTGGCGCTCGGCTGGCGCACCGGCATCGTGGTCGCGGCCTCCGTGCCGCTGGTGCTTGCGATCGTCTTCATCGTCATGGAGGCGATGGGGCTTGCCCTGCACCGCATCACCCTCGGCGCGCTGATCATCGCGCTCGGCCTTCTGGTTGATGACGCCATCATCGCCGTCGAGATGATGGTAGTGAAGATGGAGCAGGGTTGGGACCGCTTCCGCGCCGCCTCCTTTGCCTGGGAATCCACGGCATTCCCGATGCTGACAGGCACGCTGGTCACCGCGGCCGGTTTCCTGCCGATCGGTTTTGCCAATTCGGCGGTCGGCGAATATGCCGGCGGCATTTTCTGGATCGTCGCGATTGCGCTGGTCGCCTCTTGGTTCGTGGCCGTGATCTTCACGCCCTATATCGGCGTCAAGCTGCTGCCGAATTTCGCCCACCATGCCAACCATGATCCGCATGCGGTCTATGAGACCCGCATGTACCGGGCGTTGCGTGCCGTCGTGCAGTGGTGCGTCGATCACCGCGTCAAGGTGGTGGCCGCGACCGCCGGCGTCTTCGTGCTCTCCATCGCCGCCTTCGGCCATGTGCAGCAGCAGTTCTTCCCGCTGTCGGAACGGCCTGAGCTGTTCCTGCAGCTTCGCCTGCCGGAAGGCACCGCCTTCAACGTCACGGAAAAGACGGTGAAGAAGGCCGAAGAGCTGCTCAAGGGCGACAAGGACATCAACACCTATACCGCCTATGTCGGCCAGGGTTCGCCGCGCTTCTGGCTTGGCCTCAATCCGCAGCTGCCCAACGAGGCCTTCGCCGAGATCGTCATCGTGTCAAAGGATGTCGAGGCGCGTGAACGCATCATGGCGAGGATTGAGAAGGCGGTTGCCGATGGGGCGCTGCCGGAAGCCCGTGTGCGTGTCGACCGCTTCAATTTCGGTCCGCCGGTCGGCTATCCCGTCCAGTTCCGCGTCATCGGCCCGGACGCCAACAAGGTGCGCGAGATCGCCTATCAGGTGCGTGACGTCGTCCGCGCCAACAAGAACGTCAAGGAAGTCCAGCTCGACTGGAACGAGCAGTCGCCTTACCTGAAGCTCGTGGTGGACCAGGACCGCGCCCGCGCGCTCGGCCTCACCCCGCAGGAAGTCTCGCAGTCGCTGGCGATGCTGATCTCCGGCGCGCCGGTGACGACGGTGCGCGACGGCATCGAGAAGGTCGGCGTGGTCGCCCGCGCGGTTCCTTCCGAAAGGCTCGACCTCGGCAAGGTCGGCGATCTCACCATCACTTCTCGGGGTGGCATCGCCGTGCCGCTGCAGCAGATCGCCAGGATCGAATATGCCCATGAGGAGCCGATCATGTGGCGCCGCAACCGCGACATGGCCATTACCGTGCGCACCGACGTCGTCGACGGCGTGCAGGCGCCCGACGTGACCAATCAGATCTGGCCGAAGCTGAAGGACATCCGCGACAAGCTCGAGCCGGCCTACCGGATCGAGCCGGGCGGTGCCTTCGAGGAATCCGCCAAGGGCAATGCCTCGATCTTCATCCTCTTCCCCATCATGGTGATGGTGATGCTGACGCTCCTGATGATCCAGCTGCAGAGCTTCTCGCGCCTGACGCTGGTGTTCCTCACCGCGCCGCTCGGCATCGTCGGTGCATCGCTCGGCCTCAACGTCGCCAACCAGCCTTTCGGCTTCGTGGCGCTGCTCGGGCTGATCGCGCTTGCCGGCATGATCATGCGCAACACCGTGATCCTCGTCGACCAGATCGAGACCGACGTCGGCCATGGCCTGACCCGCCGCGAGGCGATCGTGGAGGCTACCGTTCGGCGCGCCCGTCCGGTGGTGTTGACCGCGTTGGCGGCGATTCTGGCCATGATCCCACTGTCGCGCTCGGCCTTCTGGGGGCCGATGGCGATCACCATCATGGGCGGACTTTTCGTTGCAACCTTCCTGACGCTGCTGTACCTGCCGGGCCTGTACGCCCTCTGGTTCAGGAAGAGCCTGGAAGAGAGCGGCGGCGCCGAGCAGCCGGCTGCCGCGCCGCAACACGGCAAGAACGAACAACTCGCATTTCCGCTTGCCGAAGCCGCGGAATAAGGGAACATTGAGATCAGGACCATGACGCTAGTCTCCGAACATACCGAAACCGACACCCGCGAGCGTATTCTCGCGGTGGCGGAGCGTCTGTTCCGGCAGCTCGGCTACCAGAAGACGACGGTCGCCGACATCGCCAAGGAATTGCGGATGAGTCCCGCCAACGTCTATCGCTTCTTCGATTCGAAGAAGTCGATCCACGAAGGCGTGGCGCGCATGCTCATGGAGGAGGTCGAGACCGAGGCGCGGCGGATCGTGGCCCAGCCGGGGCCGGCGAAACCTCGCCTGCGCGAGCTGCTCAAGACCGTCAATCGCATGAACACCGAACGCTATGTCGGTGACAACAAGCTGCATGAGATGGTCGCGATCGCGATGGAGGAGGACTGGGACGTCTGCGTCACCCACATCGAATGCATCACCGGCATGATCGGGGAGGTGATCGCGCAAGGGGTAGCGTCCGGCGAGTTCGAGGCCCCTGATCTGCCGTTGGCTGCGCTCTGCACCTGCACCGGCATGATCCGCTTCTTCCATCCGCAGATGATCGCCCAGGCTGTCAACAAGCCGACCGCCACCATCGACCAGATGACCGATTTCCTGTTCCGGGCCCTGGAGCCGAGCCATAGGAAGTAACGAGAAGAGGACCGGCGTGATCGCCAAGGACTTGCACTATTACGAGCCCGCCAAGGGCCACGGCCTCAAGCACGACCCCTTCAACGCGATTATCGCTCCGCGCCCGATCGGCTGGATCTCCTCGCGCGACGCCAAAGGCAACGTCAACCTCGCGCCCTACAGCTTCTTCAACGCCTTCTGCTACAAGCCGCCGATCATCGGCTTTTCCTCCACCAACTGGAAGGACAGCGCGGCCAACATCCAGGAAACCGGCGAGTTCGTGTGGAATCTCGCCACCAGGGATCTGGCGCAGCAGATGAACGCCAGCGCCGCCCACGTCGCCCGCGACGTCAGCGAGTTCGAGATTGCAGGCCTGACGGCGGTGCCCTGCAAGCTCGTCAACGTGCCCCGCGTCGATGAGAGCCCGGTCGCCTTCGAGTGCAAACTGACCGAGATCATCCAGCTCAAGGGCGCCAATGGCGAGAAGGCGCAGGCCTGGGTCACCTTTGGCGAGGTCGTCGCGGTCCATATCGACAAGGCCATGATCAAGGACGGCGTCTACCAGACCGCCTGGGCGAGGCCGATCGTCCGCGCCGGCCGCAGCGGCGACTATTTCGAGATCAAGCCGGAAAACATGTTCGAGATGGTCCGGCCGGATTGAGCCCTTTCCTTCTCGCAGATAAGGAGAGGTGGAGCGGCTAATTGCCGAGCTTGATGCCGGCATCCTTGATCAGTTTCGCCCATTCGGGCGTCTCTTTCCGGATCACCGCGGCAAACTCGGTTGGCGTATTGCCGACCGGATCAAGGCCGAGTTCGTCGAACTTCCTGCGCACCTCGGGCAAGGCAAGCGTCTTTACGGTTTCGCCGTGCAATTTGTCCAGCACGTCCTTTGGCGTGCCGGCCGGTGCGAGCAGGCCGAACCACGGCACCGCCTCGAAGCCGGGGAAACCGGATTCCGCCATGGTCGGCAGGTCCGGCGCCAATGCCGAGCGCTTGAGCGAGGTGATGGCAAGCGCGCGCAATTTTCCCTCACGCGCCAGCGGGAGCACGTTCACGATATTGGCGAACGACATGGTGACACGGCCGGCCAACAAGTCGGGCATCAGCGCCGTGCTGCCACGGTAGGGCACTGCTGCAATGTCAAGACCAGCGCGGTATTTGAACAATTCCGCGCCGAGATGCTGCGAGGTGCCGACGCCGGCATGTGCATATGAAAGTTTGCCGGGCTGGGCCTTGGCGAATGCCACCAGCTCCGCGACGGTCTTGACCGGAATCTCGGGCGGAACGGCCAGCACGTTGGCCGCGACGAAGACCTGCGAGATCGGCGCGAAATCCTTCTGGGGATCGAACGGCAATGTTTCGTAGAGGCTCGGATTGATGACCAGCGACGGGTTACCGCCCATCAGCAAAGTGTAGCCGTCGGAGGCCGACTTGGCGACGCGTTCGGTAGCGACATTGCTGCCGGCGCCCGGCATGTTCTCGACGACGAACGGCGTGCCCCAGACTTCCGCAAACCGGTCGGCAAGAATGCGCGCCGCGAGATCGGGCGCCGTGCCGGGCGTGAAGCCGACCAGGATTTTCACCGGCCGGCTCGGATAGCCGGATTGCGCCGGCGCCGTCTGCGCCGGGAGCAGCATGAGCAAGCCGGCGAACAGGCTTGCAACGACCCTCATGATTTCCCCCTGCCTTGCATGCCGCTTGCCCGATCTTCGCTGTCGGATTTGACCGCAAGTGTGACACCGCCGCGCAACGCCCGCAAGGCGGCAGCGGGTACGCTAGCTCCGCTGGGCTCAAGTGCGCAGAGCTTTCCCGCGCGGGATATCCCGCCCCGTCTTGCTGAAATGTGCTACGGCTCTCCAAATCGTACCGATGGTCGAGGAAGGACGTCATGAAATATTTGCTCCGTGCGCTCGCAGCGCTTGCCCTCATCGCGACTTTCGCAGGGGATGCCTCGGCGCAAGGCTGGCCGAACCGGCCGATCCGGATGGTCGTGCCCTATACGCCCGGGGGCTACACGGATCTGATGGCCCGTCTGGTCGGACAGAAGGTCGCCGACGCGCTCGGCGCAACCATCGTCTTTGAAAACAAGCCGGGCGCCAACGCCATCATCGGCACCGATGTTGTCGCCAAGGCCGCGCCTGACGGTTACACCTTCGGCACCGTCATCGCGGCGCATGCGGTGAATGCCACCCTCAATCCCAAGCTGCCTTACGACACGCTCAAGGACCTCAGCTATGTCTCGCTGATGAGCGTCGCGCCGCTGATTATGATCGCGCACCCGTCATTGCCGGCAAACAACGTGAAGGAGCTGATCGCGCTCGCGAAGGCCAAGCCTGGCGAACTCAACTTTGGTTCAAGCGGCATCGGTGCTGCGGCGCATCTGACGATGGAGATGTTCAAGAGCCGCACGGGAATCAACATGCAGCACGTTCCCTACAAGGGCACGGCCGGCGCATTGCAGGATCTCGTGGGCGGCCAGATCAACGTGATGTTCGACATCGTCGGCCCGCTGATGCCGCAGGTCAAATCCGGGAATGCCAAGGCAATCGTCGTCACGGCCAAGGAACGGATCCCGGCGGCGCCTGACGTGCCGACCATGGCAGAACAGGGCGTGCCTGATTTTGTCTCCGGCACCTGGGCCGGCATCATTGCGCCGGCCGGCACGCCCAAGGAGATTGTCGAGCGCGTCTCGGCCGAGGCCAAGAAGGCGCTCGCCGATCCTGCCCTGCAGGCCAAGCTGGTCGAGCAGGGCATCGTGGCGGTCGGCAGCAGCCCCGAGGAATTCCGGGCCTTTGTCGGCGACGAGATTGCGCGCTGGTCCAAGGTGATCAGCGACGCCGGGATCAAGATCGAGCAGTGAGGCTCCATCTACTCGCCACGCGCCGGCCTCTCGCCAAAGGTAGATCGAGCCAGGCCGCGCGGCTGGATGGGCTCAAGCCGCGGCAAGCTGCCACCGCGCCGGCATTTTCCGGAACGGAACCTGTGGCTTGCCGTTAACAAAACAGGCGTTCTGCCGCGTCAATTTCGCTTCATTTTCAAGGCGAAGTGTTCACCCGGAAAGGGCAGTTTCCGCTAGAATCCCCGCGATCTGCGCCGAACCATGAGGGCCCTGCCATGAGCTTTCGCCGCGACTTCATCACCAGGCCGATCTTTTCTCTCGCTCGAGGTGCGCTGCCGCCAATGTCCGACACCGAGCGCGAGGCGCTGGAGGCGGGCGATGTCTGGTGGGATGCCGATCTCTTCACCGGCAATCCGGACTGGGCCAAGCTGCTTGCCAACGCGCCGGCGACACTGACCGACGAGGAGAAGGCATTCCTCAACGGCCCCGTCGACGAACTCTGTGCCATGCTCGACGACTGGAAGATCAATTGGGAATGGCGCGACCTGCCGCCTGAGGCATGGGACTTCATCAAGCGCCACAAATTCTTCGGCATGATCATTCCGAAGGAGTTTGGCGGGCTCGGTTTCTCCCCCTATGCGCATTCCGAAGTGGTGCGCAAATTGTCGTCGCGCTCGCTGGCGGCCGCTGTCACCGTGATGGTGCCGAATTCGCTCGGGCCGGGCGAACTCTTGATGCGTTTCGGCACGAAGGAACAGCAGGACCGCTGGCTGCCGCGCCTCGCCGACGGCCGTGACATTCCCTGCTTCGGCCTTACCAGCCCCGAGGCCGGCTCCGACGCCGCCTCGATGATCGACAAGGGCGTGATCTGCAAGGGCACGTTCGAAGGCCGCGAGGTCATCGGCCTTCGCCTCAACTGGCACAAGCGCTACATCACGCTCGGCCCCGTTGCGACACTGCTCGGCCTCGCCTTCAAGGCCTACGATCCCGACCACCTCGTGGGAAGCGAGGAAGACCTCGGTATCACCGTGGCGCTGATCCCGACGCATCTGCCGGGGGTCGAGATCGGCCACCGCCATCTGCCGGCGATGCAGGTGTTCCAGAACGGCCCGAACTGGGGCCGCGACGTGTTCATTCCCCTCGATTACATTATCGGCGGCCAGGAACGGCTCGGGCAGGGCTGGAAGATGCTGATGACGGCGCTCGCCGCCGGCCGTGGCATCTCGCTGCCGTCTTTGTCTGCTGCCGGGGCCGCTTACGCCGCGCGCACCACCGGCGCCTATGCCCGCATCCGCGAGCAGTTCGGCATTTCGATTTCGAAGTTCGAAGGCATCGAGGAGCCGCTCGCCCGCATCGCCGGCACGGCCTATCTGATCGACGCCGCGCGCCGGCTGACCTGCGCCGCACTCAACCAGGGCCGCCATCCCGCCGTCATCTCCGGCATCATGAAGCTGCACGCCACCGAGCGGATGCGTATCGTGATCGACGACGCCATGGACATCCATGGTGGCAAGGCCGTGATCGACGGTCCCCAGAACTATATGGGCAGCCTTTACCGCGCGGTGCCGGTCGGAATCACCGTCGAGGGCGCCAACATCCTGACGCGCAATCTGATCGTGTTCGGGCAGGGCGCCATTCGCGCGCATCCCTACCTGCTTGCCGAGATGAACGCGCTGCGCGACGAGGACCGCACGCGCGGACTGGAAGAGTTCGACAAGTCGCTCTGGAGCCATGTCGGCCACAGCGTCAAGACGCTGTTCCGCGCCTGGGGACGCAGCTGGAGCGGCGGCATCTTTGCGCCGGCGCCCGACGCGGAACGCGCAACGAGGTTCTATCGTCAGCTCTCGCGCTATTCGGCGGCCTTTGCGCTCACTTCCGACATGGCGCTGCTGACGCTCGGCGGTGCGCTCAAGCGCAAGGAGATGATCTCAGCGCGGCTCGGCGACATCCTTTCCGAATTGTACCTGCTTTCCGCAGCGTTGAAGCGCTGGGAGGAGGAGGGCCGTCAGCATGCCGATTTCGCGGCGCTTGAATGGTGCATGGCGAACGGCTTCAAGATCATCGAAAATCGCCTCGCCGAAATTCTCGGCAACCTGCCGAACCGTTTTGTTGCCGTGCTCCTGAAATTCCTGCTGCAGCCGTGGGGCGCCCGTGTGCTCGGCCCGAGCGATCGCGTGGTGCACGAATGCGCCCAGCTCATCCTGGAGCCGTCGGCTGCCCGCGAGCGTCTGACGCCGGACCTCTCTCATGTCGATGACGACCGCGGCGTGGCGCGGCTGGAAAAGGCTTTCCGGCTGTATGTGGCGTCTGAAGACGTGCGCAAGCGGTTGCATGCCGCACGGATCCACGACTGGCAGGAAGGCGTGAAGAAGGGTGTCATCACGCAAGGCGAAGGCGAGAGGCTTGCCGCCGCACATGAAGCCGTGATGAAGGTGATCGAGGTCGACGATTTCGCGCCCGAGGCGCTGTCGCCGATTTACAGGAAGAGCGCCGACGTGCATCAATTCTTCCAGGAATTGGGTGAACAGAGAGCGGCGAGCTGATGGCGCGACCGGTTTTCATCATCGACGGCAGCCGGACGCCGTTCATCAAGGCGCGCTCGGGCCCAGGCCCCTTCACCCCCGTCGATCTCGCCGTGCAATGCGGCCGGCCGCTGCTGGCGCGCCAGCCCTTTGCTCCAACGGCTTTCGATCAGGTGATCCTGGGCTGTGTCAACGTCATTGCGGACGAGATGAATCCCGCGCGCGTTGCGGCGCTGCGGCTCGGCATGGGCGAAAAAATGGTCGCCTTCACCGTGCAGATCAATTGCGGCTCGGGCATGCAGTCGATCGACACCGGTTACCGCTATATCCGCGAAGGCGTCTCCGATCTCATTCTGGCGGGCGGTGCGGAAGCCTTGAGCCATGCACCGCTGGTGTGGCCGCAGGCCGGCGTGCGCTGGTTTGCCGGGCTTGCCGGCGCACGGGGCCTGGGTGCGAAAATCATGGCGGCGCTGAAGGTAAAGCCGTCTTACTTGAAGCCGATTATCGGCCTCGAGCGCGGCCTCACCGATCCCATTACCGAGTTGAACATGGGCCAGACTGCCGAAGTCGTCGGGCAATTGTTCGACATTACCCGCGAGCAGTCGGATGCCTATGCTGCCGAGAGCCACAAGCGCCTCGCGCACGCGCAGTCCGAAGGCTATCTGAAGGGCGAGCTCGAAATCGCCTTCTCGCGCGACGGTAAGTTCTACGACCATGACGACGGTGTGCGGCCGGACTCGACGCCGGAGTCGCTTGCAAAGCTCAAGCCCGTTTTCGAGCGGCCATGGGGCCAGGTCACCGCCGGCAATTCCTCGCAGATCACCGACGGTGCGTCCTGGGTGATCCTTGCTTCCGAAGAAGCCGTGGTGAAGCACTCCCTGACGCCGAAGGCTGCCATCATTGACAGCCAGTGGTCGGCGCTCGATCCGTCCATCATGGGACTTGGCCCCGTGCTGTCGGCAACCGCGCTGCTCAGGCGCAATGAGCTGAGCTTGCAGGACGTCGAGACCTGGGAGTTGAATGAGGCTTTTGCCACGCAGGTGCTTGGCTGCCTTGCCGCCTGGAATGACGCGAAATTCTGCAAGGAAGTGCTCGGTCTCGAGGGCCCGGCAGGCGAGATCGACCGCGCGAAGCTCAATGTCGATGGCGGCGCCATCAGCCTCGGCCATCCCGTCGGCACCTCCGGCAACCGCATCGTGCTGCATCTCGTCAACGCCATGAAGCGGCTCGGCACGCGCCGCGGCATCGCCACCGAATGTATCGGCGGTGGCCAGGGTGGCGCCATGCTGATCGAGATGGTGTGACCATGGCCGAAAAGATCATGGACGTCCTTGGCGAGCGTGTGCTGGAACTCGGGCCTAAACCCGATCCCGGCCGGCCCTATCACGATTTTCGTCTGACTCGCGATGCCGACGGTGTTGCCTGGCTGCTGTTCGACCGCGCCGATTCCGGCGCCAACACGCTATCGGCCGAAGTGATCGAGGGGCTCGATCGTGTGCTGAGCGAACTGGAGACCAATCGTCCGACCGGCCTCGTCATCCGATCGGCGAAGACCTCCGGCTTCATCGCCGGCGCCGACGTCAATGAATTCCGCGGTGCCAACGATCCCAAACTGGTCGAGGCAGCGATTGGCCGCGCGCACGCCGTGATCGACCGGCTGGAGGCGTTGAGGATACCCACCGTTGCCGTCATCCACGGCTTTTGCCTCGGCGGCGGCCTCGAAGTCGCGCTCGCCTGCCAGATGCGCATTGCGATCTCGGATGCGCGCTTTGGCTTCCCCGAGGTGATGCTGGGGCTGCATCCGGGTCTGGGCGGCACCGCGCGTTTCACCGAACTCATTAGCCCCATGCAGGCGATGACGCTGATGTTGACCGGCCGCACCATCGATGCGCGCCGGGCCAAGTCGCTGGGCCTTGTCGATGCGGTCTGCGAGGAGCGCCACGTCCGCAATGCCGTCAAGGACGCAATGTCCGGCAAGCTTAAACGCGCCAAGAAGAGCCCGCTGGTGACGCTGCTCAATCTCGGTCCGGTTCGGCGGTTGCTTGCCAACCGCATGCGCGCCGAGGCGGAGAAGGCCGCGCCCCACGAACATTACCCCGCGCCCGACGCGTTGATCGACCTCTGGGAGCGCCACGGCGGCGACAAGCCCGCGATGCTGGCGGCGGAGAAGAGGTCGTTCGCCTATTTGATGGTGACGCCGACGGCGCAGAACCTGATCCGCGTCTTCTTCCTGCGCGAGCAGATGAAGAAGCTCGCCGGAAGTGGCAACAGGATCGAGCATGTCCACGTCATCGGCGCCGGTGCGATGGGTGGCGATATCGCCGCCTGGTGCGCCGGTCAGGACTTGCGCGTCACGCTGGCCGACATGAAAGCCGAGCCGATCGCGGGTGCGATGAAGCGCGCCGCCGATCTGTTCGGCAAGATCTTGCGCAAGCGCACCGCCTCGCGCGATGCGCTCGATCGGCTGATCCCGGACATGGTGGGCGAGGGTGTCCGCGGCGCCGATCTCATCATCGAGGCGGTGCCGGAAAAGCTGGAACTGAAGCAGAAGGTCTATGCTTCGATCGAGCCGAAGATGAAGCCAGGCGCAATCCTTGCGACCAACACGTCCAGCATCCCGCTGCAGGATCTGCGCGCCACGCTGCAGCGGCCGGAGCGGCTGCTGGGTCTGCATTTCTTCAATCCGGTGTCGCGGCTGCAGCTCGTCGAGGTCGTCAGCCATGACGGCACCGATGCGACGCTGCACAAGGAAGCGCTCGCCTTCGTCGGCGCTATCGATCGGCTCCCGCTGCCGGTGAAGAGTTCGCCCGGCTTCCTCGTCAACCGCGCGCTGACGCCGTACATGCTGGAAGCCATGGTGATGCTGGACGAGGGAATCGACCAGACCGTCATCGACGCCGCGGCAAAGAAATTCGGCATGCCGATGGGCCCCATTGAACTCGCCGACCAGGTCGGCCTCGACATCTGCCTCGACGTCGGCGACATGCTGCGCTCGAAATTCGGCGATGCGTTGCCGCCGACGCCGGCGTGGCTGCGCGAAAAAGTCACGCGCGGCGAGCTCGGCCGCAAGGCGGGCAAGGGCTTTTATGTCTGGAAGGACGGCAAGCCGGAGGCGCCGCTGGGCTCGCGGCCGCAAGGCGCGGCGCAGCCCCCGTTCGAGCCGACCTCCGAAATGATCGATCGCCTGGTGCTGCCGATGTCCAACGTCTGCGTCGCGTGCCTGCGCGAGGGCATCGTAGACAATGCCGACGTCGTCGATGGCGCCATGATCTTCGGCACCGGCTATGCGCCATTCCGCGGCGGACCGCTCAACTATGCGCGCACGCGCGGTCCCGAGAACGTCGCCGCTACCTTGCGTGCGCTGGCGCAGAAATTCGGCGACCGCTTTGCGCCCGATGCCGGCTGGGAGACTTTCACGTGACGGAAACCCAGGTGCATCCGCCCGCGAGTGACGAAACGGAGCCGCGCGGCGATCTCTGCACGCGCACGCTCGCGATGCCTGCCGATACCAATGCGAACGGCGACATTTTCGGCGGCTGGTTGCTCAGCCAGATGGATATAGCCGGCGGCGTCGCCGCATCCAAAGTCGCAAAGTCGCGCACGGTCACGGTCTGCATCGATGCGATGAATTTTCGCAAGCCGGTCTATGTCGGCGATCTCGTTTCCGTGCACGCCAACCTCGTCCGCGTCGGCCGCACCTCGATGACCATCCATCTCGAAGCCTGGGTCGTCCGCCGCAAGGAGACCAAGCCGATCCTGGTGACCGACGGCAATTTCACCTATGTCGCGATCGACGAGCAGGGTCGTCCGCAGCCGATCCAACAAAAAGAGCCGCTGACCTCGGTCTGAGGCCAGCGGCTCCGTTTCAGGTCAGGCGTCGCTTACTCAGATGCAGCGGCGGCGATAGCCGTAGCGGTCGATGAACGTGCCGTCGCGCGGATCGAAGGTCGGCGAACGGGTGCAGGCAGGGCCCGGGACGTAGCCTTCGCGCACGTAACGCGGCGGAGGCGGGGGCGGCGCGGCGCAATAGCCCGGGTCGACCACGACATAGGATCCGTCGGGCTGCGGAAGGTAGCAGCCATTCTGGTAATAGTAATAGCCGCCCGGCCGCGGCTGGCCCTGCGAGGCGATGGCTGCACCGGTGGTCGCGCCCAGCACGGCGCCGACTGCCGCGCCGCGGCCGCCGCCCAGAGCGCCGCCGAGAATCGCACCAGCCGCACCGCCAAAGATCGCGCCGCCGAGTGCATCCTGCGCCGCCGCCTGCTTCGGCGGAATCAGGGCTGTCAGCGCAAGCAGGGCTATGAGAGCCAGTCTGGTCATTCTCTGTTTCTCCGGTGGGATGATGCTTCCTACCACGATTCGCAGGTCCGACCCGTTAAGGTCAAGCCCGGGCAAAGCCCGGTTTTGGCCGGAAAACCATCATTTTGCTGCGTTTTCGTGGGTAAGGGCGCCCACAGACGACTTCGCCGGTCGTCACCCGCGAAGGCGGGCGGCACTATATCCCCGAGACAGCAATGATCGAGCCGATGCGCTGCGGCGGACGTCATACCCTGCATGCGCGGGGCATGACGTTCGTGGGCTTTGTCTCAAGCGGGCTTCGTCTCAGAGTTTCGTCGCCGCGCGCGACAACAGCTTCCAGTCGCTGCCCTGCTTCTGCCAGTTCATCAGGATCGCCAGGTTCTGCGGCGTCTTCTTGCCGTCAGTGAACTCCTGCTCGCCGACGAAGTTGAAACGCACGATGGCGGCGGGACCGACGACGCGGATCGTGGGGTTCTTGTATTCAAGCGTCGTCCATTTGTAGTTGGCCTTGTTGATCCCCTCGATCAGGCTCGCCTTGGTGTCGATCGCACCGCTGGAGTGGCTATAGCTCAGTTCCTCCGCGCAGACCGCGGCGACACCATCGGTCTTGCCGGCGGCCTGTGCCGCGCGGAAGGCTTCGAGGTTTTTGGCGATGGCGTCTTCATCCGCTCCGGCGAAAGCGGGCAGCGCGGTCAAGACGCCGAGCGCAAGTGCGGGCAGGGCAAACTGGCGGCGATCGATCTGCATGGTTTCCTCCCTTGTCGTGCAATCTTGTTGTGTACGCAGTCTCTCAGCCGCATTTGCACTTGTCGAGCAGGGCGGCCCTGTCGCGGTGAAATGATTTCAGATCATTTTTGCGGTTGCGAACGTCTTAACCAGCTTTGCGCTTTCGCCTGTTCCGCCAGCGCTGCCATGCATTTGCCGCGTTGACCGCGCCGACAAAGCGCCGCACGATAAACCTCATGGCCGGACTGTCGCATCGCCAGACTGAAATCCTCAACATCGCCCGCGCCACCGGCCGGGTGATGGTGGAAGACCTTGTCCGCCGTTTCGAGGTGTCGGCGCAGACCATCCGAAAAGACCTCAACGACCTGTGCGACCAGCGCTCGCTGACCCGCATCCACGGCGGCGCCATCATCGCCTCGGGCGTGGAAAACCTCGCTTATGAGGCGCGCCGCTTCGTCGCCGCCGAGGAGAAGAAGGCGATCGGGGCGGCCGCCGCCGCGCGTATCCCCAACGGCTGCTCGCTCTTCATCAACATCGGCACCACCACGGAAGAAGTCGCCTCGGCGCTCACCTCGCACGAGGATCTGCTCGTCATAACCAACAACCTCAATGTCGCGATGCTGCTCTACCGCCATCCGCGCATCGAGGTGATCGTGGCCGGCGGCACCGTGCGCCGCGCCGACGGTGCCGTGGTCGGCTCCACCGCCACGCAGCTGATCGGCCAGTTCAAGGTCGACTACGCGATCATCGGTGCTTCCGCGATCGACGAGGAAGGCGCGCTGCTCGACTTCGACTATCGCGAGGTGCAGGCGGCGCAGGCGATCATCGCCAATGCACGCAGCACCATGCTGGTGGCCGACTCGACCAAGCTGCGCCGCAGCGCCGCGGTCCGCATCGCGCACCTCTCGCAGATCCAGACCTTTGTGACGGATTCTCCGCTGCCGGCGGGCCTCGCCAGCATCTGCCATCACCGCGGCATCGAAGTGGTGGTCGCCATGGACAAGCCGGTCGCCGATATCGACGACGCGGCACCTCCGCCGCCGGCGCTCCGCAGCGTGTAGAGGCCGCGCGGTCAGTCCGGCAACCCGGCTTTCAACAGACCTTCGGCATACAGCGCGGGCCATTGGCCTTTCCGGCTCGCCGCGCGGAATCCTGGCTGTAGTTCGAGTATCTTGCGCACAGCCTGGTCCGCCTCTTCCCTTCTACCGAGATGCGCCAGCGCCGATGCTAGGCACAGATATGCGGGCAGGAAGGATGCATGCTTACTGATGGATTTCCTTGCGGCATTCAGAGCCTGCTCAAAGCGGCCGACACCGAGCTGTGCAATACCGATCATCGCGTCAATGCCGAACCGCATCGGGTCCAACGGGCTGAGACGCATGGCCTGCTCATAGCTGTGGAGCGCTTCCTCCGACATTCCAGCATAGATATATACAAATCCCCGGTAGCTCCACGCGATAGCCGAATTGGGATTGAGCGCAACCGCGCGGTCGACCATTTCCGCGGCCGCGGGAGTATCCCTTAATATGTAGGCCTTGGCCCAGCCGACGCAGGCCAGCGTCTCCGGGTCATTTTCGTCGACGCTAAGGACGAGCTTGGATAGTCTTATCGCTTCGTTGACGTCCTGCTGCCCGTCGACTGTCCATCGATTCAGCAGATTGAGCGTATGACAGAGAATTGCGAGTGATGCCGCAGCGCTGTAGCGCGGATCGATTTCCAACGCGCGATCGAGCAGGCGAATGGCCTCCGCTACGCCCTCGCGGGTCATCGTGTAATAATGTGGATGCGCCCGCAGATAATGGTCGTGGGCGCTGAGATCGTTCGGTCGCCGCGCTACCAATTCGATCTCGGCCTGCAGCAGTCTTGGCGCGATCGCCGCGATGACATTGACCGTGATGTCGTCCTGAAGCGCAAAGATGTCGCCAAGTCCGCCCTCGTAGCGGTCGGCCCAGAGGTGCATCCCGGTCGTCGCGTCGATCAACTGGCATGTGATACGGACTTTATCCGCCGCCTTGCGGACGCTCCCTTCCAGCACGTAGCGGACGCCAAGCTCGCGGCCGACCTGCTTGAGCTCAACGGCCCGGCCCTTGTAGGTAAAGCTGGAGTTGCGGGCGATGACGAACACCGATTTGAATCGCGACAGCGCCGTGATGATGTCATCGACGACGCCGTCGGCGAAATAGTCCTGCTCCGGATCGGAACTGAGATTGCCGAACGGAAGGACCGCGATCGATGGCTTGTCGGGAAGCGAGAGGGCCGATTGCAAGGAGTCACCCGGTCTGGCGGCAGCCTCGTTGCCCACCGAGTCCGTCTCCTCGCGCAACCGGCCGACGAAACGAAACCCGCGCCGCGGCAGCGTTTTGATCAAGCGCTGGGCTTCTCCGGAATCACCGATGGCGGTCCGGACTCCGTTGAGACGGGTGGTCAGCGCCGTATCTGAGATGGCGCGGCCCTTCCAGATCGCCTGGATAATCTCGTCCTTGCTGACGACGCGATCACTGTTGCGGATGAGATAGTCGAGCAGATCGAACTCTTGCGGTGCGATCGATACCGCATCCGCTCCGCGACGCAGCTCGCGCCGGTCAGTGTCGAGCGCGTAGCCTTCGAACAGATACCGCAAAACGGCACCCCTGGATTCCGCTTCTGCTTGCAGACACGAAGAATAAGGCGGCGGTGACGAAAAAGTAAGGCGTCGGTCAAGCGTGTCCGTCGGCTCCCTGCCATCTTCGACGCAGGACAGACGGAGATCTCGGTGATGAGCACGACGTTCGGCACCATCAACTCGGTGCAGCCCTCATGGACACGGCGCGCATTCGCGCTGTTCAAGCGATACCGTGACGCCTTTCAAAACAGGCGGCGACGTACCCGGCTGCGGGCCCGCTTGTCCGATCTCGATGATCGCGAGTTGCAGGACATCGGTCTGACGCGTGGCGAAATCGATTATGCCGCTTCGTGTGGCGCAGCCGGCGTCGATCCGCGGGTTCCGGTGCCGATTTGAAGGGTATCGGCACCCAAATCTCAACGTTTCGCTTGCTTTCGGTTTTCGTTGTGCTCTACTCAAAAACGAAAGCTAAATCGCCGAAAGCGAAGCAGGCGGTTGCCGGGGAAGCGTTCGTTGGATCGGGTTTACGATCTCGCCATTATCGGAGGCGGAGTAAATGGCTGCGGCATCGCGCGCGATGCGGCAGGCCGGGGGAACTCCGTTTTTCTCTGTGAAATGAATGACTTGGCGAGCGGGACATCGTCCTGGTCGACCAAGCTCGTGCATGGCGGCCTGCGTTATCTCGAATATTACGAGTTTCGCCTGGTCCGCGAGGCCCTGATCGAGCGCGAAATCCTCTGGGCCATCGCACCCCACATCATCCGTCCCCTGCGTTTCGTTTTGCCGCACCACGCAGGCCTCCGTCCGGCCTGGCTGCTCCGCCTTGGGTTGTTCCTTTACGACCATATCGGCGGCCGGCACCTGCTGCCGCCGACCCGCTCGGTGGACCTTGCGACCGATGCCGTGGGCAAGCCGCTGATATCAGGCCGTTACACAAGGGCTTTTGAATACTCCGACTGCTTCGTCGACGACGCGCGGCTGGTTGCACTGAACGCGCGCGACGCGGCCGATCACGGCGCCGACATCCGTACCCGCTCGCGCGCCGTGGAGATAAGGCAGGCCGACGGCATCTGGCGCGTGACGGTGGAGGATACCCTGAACGGCGGCCGCACTACCATCAATGCGCGTGCGCTGATCAATGCCGGCGGCCCCTGGGTGGAGCAGGTGCTGAACTCCGGCGCCGGCGTCAATGCGAAGGCCAAGGTGCGCCTCGTGCAGGGCTCGCACATCGTGGTGCGCAGGCTCTATGCCCACGACCGCGCCTATATGTTCCAGAACGCCGACGGCCGCATCGTCTTCGTGATACCCTATCAGGACGATTTCAGCCTGATCGGCACCACCGATCGCGACTACGACGGCGATCCTGCCAAGGTAAAGGCGACGGCCGAAGAGATCGAATATCTCTGCAAGTCCGTCGGTGAATATCTTGCGAAGCCGGTCACGCCATCCGACGTCGTCTGGTCCTATGCCGGCGTGCGTCCGCTCTATGACGACGGCGCCAGCGAAGCCAAAGCCGCCACGCGCGACTATGTGTTCGAGCTCGACACGCCCGGCGGGGCGCCGCTGCTGTCGATCTATGGTGGCAAGATCACGACCTATCGGCGTCTTGCCGAAGAGGCGCTGGAGCGCCTCGCGCCCTATCTGCGCAGCGCAAAGGCCAAGGAAGGCTGGACCGCGACTGCCCCATTGCCCGGCGGCGACATGGATGTCTCCGCCGTCGTGGCGCTGACCGCCGAACTGATGCGCGACCATCCGTTCCTGACGCATGCGCACGCCAACCGCCTGGCGCACGCCTACGGCACCCGGGCCGAAAGGGTCCTGGGTCAGTCGAAATCGATGGGCGATCTCGGCCGGCTGTTTGGCGACACGCTCACCGAAGCCGAGGTGAAGTATCTGATGGCCAACGAGTGGGCCGTCAGCGCCGACGACGTGGTGTGGCGTCGCTCCAAACTGGGCTTGCGGCTGTCGGCGGCGGAGATTGCCGCGCTCGACGAGTGGATGGCCAGGCATCGCGCGTCGGGCGAGCGTCCTCTGCGCGAAGCGGGGGGGCGGCCGTGAGCGTCACCCTTGATCATGTTATTCGCACCGTCGATGGCGTTCCCACGATTCGCGACGTGTCGCTGACGCTGCAGCGCGGCACGCTCAGCGTTCTGCTCGGTCCGACGCTGTCGGGCAAGACCTCGATCATGCGGTTGCTTGCCGGCCTCGACAAGCCGGCCTCCGGCCGCGTGCTGGTCGACGGCAAGGACGTCACCGGCATCGATGTCCGCCAGCGCTCGGTCGCCATGGTCTATCAGCAGTTCATCAATTACCCCTCGCTCACGGTCTACGAGAATATCGCTTCGCCGCTGCGCGTGCAGGGCCGGCCGAAGGAAGAGATCGACCGCCGTGTGCAGGAAGCGGCCAGGCTGCTCAAGCTCGAGCCCTTCATGAGCCGCACGCCGCTGCAGCTCTCTGGCGGCCAGCAGCAACGGACCGCGATTGCGCGGGCGCTGGTCAAGGGCGCCGATCTCGTATTGCTCGATGAGCCTCTGGCCAACCTCGATTACAAGCTGCGCGAAGAGCTGCGCGCCGAACTGCCGCGCATCTTCGAGGCTTCCGGCGCGATCTTCGTCTATGCCACGACCGAGCCGTCGGAAGCGCTGCTTCTCGGCGGCAATACGCTGTGCATGTGGGAAGGCGAAGTGCTGCAGCATGGCGAGACGCCGAGAGTCTACCGCTATCCCGACACCATGCGTGTCGCACAAGTGTTCTCCGATCCGCCGCTCAACACCGTCGGGATCGAGAAGAAGAATGGCAGCGTCGCCTATGCCGGCGGTGGCGAGGCACCCGCGACCGGCCTCTATTCCGGGCTTGCGGACGGCCGCTATCGCGTCGGTTTTCGTGCCCATCAGCTCGAGGTCGCCAATGGTGCAACCGGCCGCCATGTCTTTCCCGCTACCGTGTCGGTGACCGAGATCACCGGCTCGGAGAGCTTTGTGCACCTGCATCGCGAATCCTCGGACTGGGTCGCGGTGCTGCACGGCGTGCATGAATACGAGCCGGGCCAGAAGCTCGATGCGGCACTCGACCCCGGCAACATCTTTGTCTTCGACGCGGCTGACCGCCTGGTCGCCGCGCCGGGCAAGGCGAATTGAGGGAGATGCGAGATGGCCCGCATCGATCTCATCGACCTCGCCCATTCCTACAGCGGCAATGACGCGCCGCCGGAGTCCTTTGCGCTGAAGCCGGTGACCATGACCTGGCGGCAGGGTGGCGCTTACGCGCTGCTCGGACCGTCCGGTTGCGGCAAGACCACGCTGCTCAATCTCATCTCCGGCATCGTCACGCCCTCGCGCGGCAAGATCCTGTTCGACGGTGTCGACATCACGCAAGCCACGACCCAGAAGCGCAATATCGCGCAGGTATTCCAGTTTCCCGTGATCTACGACACTATGACTGTCGGCGAGAACTTGGCATTTCCGCTGAAGAACCGTGGCGTTGCTCCCGCCGAGATCACCGCGCGGGTCAAGCAGATCGCCGACCTCCTCGACCTCACACCGTACCTCGATCGCAAGGCGACGCGCCTCACCGCGGATGCCAAGCAGAAGATCTCGCTTGGCCGCGGCCTTGTTCGCTCCGACGTTGCCGCCGTCCTGTTCGACGAGCCGCTGACGGTGATCGACCCCGAACTCAAATGGCAGCTGCGTTCGAAGCTGAAGGCACTACACCGCGAGCTCGATCTCACCATGATCTATGTGACTCACGACCAGACGGAGGCGTTGACCTTCGCCGACACCGTCGTGGTCATGCATGACGGCCGTGTCGTGCAGAGCGGCACGCCCGCGGAACTCTTCGAAAAGCCCGCGCATACGTTCGTCGGCTATTTCATCGGCTCGCCCGGCATGAACATCGTGCCCGCGCAGGTGAGCGGCCGACAGGCGCGCATCGACGGTCACACCATCGCGTTAAATCGCGACTATGACGGCCTGGCCTCGGGTGCAACGATCGAGATCGGCGTACGTCCCGAATTCGTCGATGTCGCCGCCCCCGCGCCGGGACTGTTGTCCGCCAGGCTCGAGCGCATCGACGATCTCGGCCGCATCCGCTTCGCGCGGGTCCGCGTCGGCGATGCCAAGCTTGCCGCCCGAGTACCGCCAGGCTTCTCGCCGTCGGGTGACACCGCGGGGCTCGTGTTCGATCCCGCCCATATCCACGTCTACGCCAACAGCCTCCTCGTCGAGGGAGCTGCCTGATGGAAAAGACCGTCAACCAGAAGGCCTGGTTCCTGGTCCTGCCGGTGTTTTTGATCGTGGCGTTCTCCGCGATCCTGCCGCTGATGACTGTGGTGAACTATTCGGTGCAGGATACCTTCGGCAACAACCAGTTCTTCTGGAATGGCGTCGGCTGGTTCAAGGAACTGCTTGATCCCCACACTGACCTTGGCGAGCGCTTCCTCGCCTCGATCCTGCGCAATCTCTTGTTCTCCGCGATCATCCTCGCCATCGAGGTGCCGCTCGGCATCGTGGTGGCTCTGTCGATGCCGCGCCAGGGCTGGCAGGTCGCCGCCTGCCTCGTCGTCCTGGCGCTGCCGCTTCTGATCCCGTGGAACGTGGTCGGCACCATCTGGCAGATCTTCGGCCGGCCCGACATCGGCCTGCTTGGCTATGTCCTGAACAAGGCAGGCCTCAACTACAACTACGTCGCCAACGATTTCGACGCCTGGTTCACGGTCATCGTGATGGACGTCTGGCACTGGACCAGCCTGGTCACGCTGCTCTGCTATGCCGGCCTGAAGTCGATCCCCGACGCGTATTACCAGGCGGCGCAAATCGACGGTGCCTCGCGTTGGGCCGTGTTCAAGGCCATTCAGCTGCCCAAGATGAACCGCGTACTGTTGATCGCCGTGCTGCTGCGGTTCATGGACAGTTTCATGATCTATACCGAGCCCTTTGTCGTCACCGGCGGCGGGCCCGGCAATTCCACTACCTTTGTCTCCATCGAGCTCGTCAAGATCGCGCTTGGCCAGTTCGACCTCGGCAAGGCCGCAGCGCTCTCGCTCGTCTACAACATCATCATCCTGATCGTGTGCTGGGTGTTTTACACCGTCATGACCAATGCCGGTGCCGAGCGGCCGGTGAAGGGGGGCGCAGCATGAACACGATTCCCGGCCGCCGCTTCATCATGGCTGCGTTCCTCATCTTTCTGATGTTGCCGATCTACTGGCTCGTCAACATGAGCTTCAAGACCAATAACGAAATCGTCACCACCATGACGTTGTGGCCGCATCAGCCGACGCTGGAGAATTACAAGGTCATCTTCACCGACGAGAGCTGGTATTCCGGCTACATCAATTCGCTGAAATACGTCATCATCAACACCGTCATATCGATCTCGGTGGCGCTGCCGGCGGCTTACGCCTTCTCGCGCTACCGCTTCCTCGGCGACAAGCACCTGTTCTTCTGGCTGCTGTCGAATCGCATGGCGCCGGCGGCTGTCTATGCATTGCCGTTCTTCAACCTCTATTCGGCGATCAACCTGTTCGATACGCCGTGGGCGGTGGCGCTGGCGCACTGCATCTTCAATGTGCCGCTGGCGGTCTGGATCCTCGAAGGCTTCGTCTCGTCTGTCCCGCGCGAGATCGACGAGACCGCCTTCCTCGACGGCTATTCCTTCCCGCGCTTCTTCGTGAAGATTCTGATCCCGTTGATCGCGAGTGGCATCGGCGTTGCCGCGTTCTTCTGCTTCATGTTTTCCTGGGTCGAACTGTTGCTGGCGCGCACGCTGACCTCGGTCGCCGCCAAGCCGATCTCTGCGACCATGACGCGCACGGTTTCCGCGGCCGGTGTCGACTGGGGGCTGCTGGCAGCGGCCGGCGTGCTCACCATCATCCCTGGCGCACTCGTGATCTGGTTTGTCCGCAACTACATCGCGCGCGGCTTCGCGCTTGGACGGGTGTAGGAGCGCAACATGGAAAACATCGCATGGATGGCCTGGACACTGCCGACCGCAATCTTCTTCGTGGCGCTGGCCTCGACCCTGGGCGTCATGACCTGGCTTGCGGTCGCCTATCCGGAAGCGGAGCGCGTAGGCGTCCTGCGCATCCCGACCACGCGCGGCGACCGCCTTTTCATCTCGCTGGTTCTCGCTGCCGTCATTCACCTGCTTTGGATTGCGTTCGTCGGGACCGATCCGATCGCCAGTTTGCCGATCGGGGAGGGCGTTGAGATCTCGAGCCTATGGCTCGCAACACTGATTTCGCTTGGCGCAGCCGTTGCGATCTTTCGCATCGTCTGAGCCAGGCGAAAAGGGGCAGATCCGGGACCAACCCGGACCTGGAGGAAAGGGCATGATCCGGAAAAGTGGATGCCGGAGATCATGTCCGAACAAAGAAAGTTTCTGTCGCTTAACCGGAGGAAATCAAATGCGACACTTGAGGACAAAGAAAGACAGCCTGTTGGCCAGGACCAGCGCCGCGGCGCTGTTTGCGGCTACCATGACCATCGCCGTGCCCGCGTTCGCGGACGACGCCACGATCCAGAAGTGGATCGACAGCGAATTCCAGCCCTCGACCTTGTCCAAGGCCGATCAGCTGAAGGAACTGCAGTGGTTCGAAAAAGCCGCCGCGCCCTTCAAGGGCATGGAAATCAACATCGTGTCGGAAACCATCACGACGCACGAATACGAGTCCAAGACGCTGGCCAAGGCGTTCTCGGAGATCACCGGGATCAAGCTCAAGCATGACCTGATCCAGGAAGGCGACGTGGTCGAGAAGCTGCAGACCCAGATGCAGTCCGGCAAGAACGTCTATGACGGATGGATCAACGACTCCGACCTGATCGGCACGCACTTCCGCTACGGTCAGACCGTGATCCTGTCGGACTATATGACCGGAGAAGGCAAGGACGTCACCAACCCCGGGCTCGACGTCAACGACTTCATCGGCAAGTCCTTCACGACCGGACCGGACAAGAAGCTCTACCAGCTGCCCGACCAGCAGTTCGCGAACCTCTACTGGTTCCGCTACGACTGGTTCTCCAATCCGGAGTACAAGGCCAAGTTCAAGGCCAAATATGGCTACGATCTCGGCGTGCCCGTGAACTGGTCGGCCTATGAAGACATCGCCGAGTTCTTCACCAACGACATCAAGGAGATCAACGGCGTCAAGGTCTATGGCCACATGGACTATGGCAAGAAGGATCCCTCGCTGGGCTGGCGGTTCACCGACGCCTGGCTGTCGATGGCCGGCAATGGCGACAAGGGCATCCCGAACGGCCTGCCGGTCGACGAATGGGGCATCCGCATGGAAGGCTGCCGCCCGGTCGGCTCGTCGGTCGAGCGCGGCGGCGACACCAACGGTCCCGCTTCGGTTTACGCCATCACCAAATATCTCGAGTGGCTGAAGAAGTATGCCCCGCCGCAGGCGCAAGGCATGACCTTCTCCGAAGCAGGCCCGGTGCCGGCGCAGGGCAACATTGCCCAGCAGATGTTCTGGTACACCGCCTTCACCGCCGACATGGTGAAGCCCGGCATCCCCGTCGTGAACGCGGACGGTACGCCGAAGTGGCGTATGGCGCCGTCGCCGCACGGCTCGTACTGGAAAGAAGGCATGAAGCTCGGCTACCAGGACGCCGGCTCCGCGACGCTCCTGAAGTCGACGCCGGCTGACCGCCGCAAGGCGGCCTGGCTCTATCTGCAGTTCATCGTCTCCAAGTCGGTGTCGCTTAAGAAGAGCCATGTCGGTCTCACCTTCATCCGTGAGTCCGACATCTGGGACAAGTCCTTTACGGAACGCGCGCCGAAACTCGGCGGCCTGATCGAGTTCTACCGCTCGCCCGCGCGCGTGCAGTGGACCCCGACCGGCAACAACGTGCCCGACTATCCGAAGCTGGCCCAGCTGTGGTGGCAGAACATCGGCGATGCGTCGAGCGGCAACAAGACGCCGCAGCAGGCGATGGACGCTTTGGCCGCAGCGCAAGACTCCGTGCTCGAACGTCTCGAGAAGAGCGGCGTGCAGAAGGAGTGCGGTCCGAAACTGAACAAGAAGGAGACCGCCGAGTTCTGGTTCGCCAAGTCGGCGAAGGACGGCAACATCGCCCCGCAGCGCAAGCTCGCCAACGAGAAGCCGAAGGGTGAGACGGTGGACTACGACGCGCTGATCAAGTCGTGGCCCGCCACCCCGCCGAAGCGGGCAGAGGTGAAGTGACGGCATCGCCACACTGACAAGACCAAAGGCCGGGAGCGATCCCGGCCTTTTTTTGATCATCGGGACACGTCGCCATTCCCAGCTATGCCGTTCTGCGCCAGGAAGGCGGCCAGGCGCTTTGCAACCGTCTCATGACCTTGCGGCGTCCAGTGTGCACCGAAGTCAGTTGGGTAGGCTTCCGCCCCATCGAAGCTTACGGAAGGAATTCCCTTGTCGGTGAGATGCCTGATCAGCTTCTCGTCGCGTCGTTGCAGACCCACGAGCAGCCGGGCGCCGTGGTCGGTGACGAAGTCGCGGAACTTGTCGACCAGCTGTTCGGTCGAATCGGGAACGGTCACGCGCGGGTAACGGATTTCGACATAAGCCGCCACGGCGGTTCGGGCGAGCCAGAGATTACGCACCAGCCAGTTGTTGCTGACATAGTTTTGCAGCGACCAGGGCACCGGCTGGCCGGTCAGTGTCAGACCGTTATCGGAGGGTACGAAGAGGGGCTTGCGATATCCGTCGTAGCGGATGTTGGTCTGATTGTCGGCGCGATCGTTGTCGGTGCAGAAGATCAGCACCACCACGTCGGGCTTCACCGTCGACCATATCCGCTGCAGCAGCAGGTATTCCTGATCGGTGCCGAAGCCGGAGATGCCGGCATTGACGAGTTGATAATTCGACAGGCGGTCTCTCAGCAGATCGGTGAACCGCTCGCTCGACTCGGCATCGACACCCCACACGAAGGAATCACCGAGAAACAGCAACACAGGCCGGCCATCACGCTGGAATTCGATGTCCCGGAAGCCCAGGCGATTGTGGCGCGCGTGGATCGTGCGGGCATTGGTGACGGTTGAGCTGGATTCCGCTACGGGAGCCCAGCCCAGTTCCGGATCATGACGATAGACCAGCGACCGTTCGCTCTTGCCCGCCCGCAATACGCGAAAATCGGCCACGCGGAGCACGCCCTCGAGGACAGTCAGGGTCACCAAGACCGGTAGAAGAATGGCGAACGCCGACCCGAGAATCCCGTGGGGATTGCCGGGCCTGATCGGGCGTTGCTTGCTTTGCATCGTGGTTGGCGCGGAAGCGGGGGAGCGCCTTACTCCGCCGCTTGCGTCGCGGCCAGCGTTGGATAGTCCGTATATCCCTTGGCGCCACCGCCGTAGAACGTTGCCTTGTCGGGGGGCGTCAGTGGCGCACCCTTCTTCAGGCGCTCGACGAGATCGGGGTTGGAGATGAAGGGCTTGCCGAACGCGATCAGGTCGGCGGCATTGGCATTGAGTTGCTTGTTTGCGAGTTCCAGATCGAAGCCGTTGTTGGCTACATAAGCCTGCTTGAAGCGCCGGCGCAGCGAGCCGTAGTCGAACGGCGCGTTGTCTCGCGGCCCGCCGGTCGCGCCCTCGATGACATGGATATAGGTCAGCTTCAGTGCATTGAGCCCATCCACGATATGGTCGAACAGCGGCTGCGGATTGGAATCCGACACGTCATTGGCGGGCGTCACCGGCGAGATGCGGATGCCGGTGCGTTCGGGGCCGGCCACGGCGGCGACTGCCTTGGACACTTCCAGCATCAATCGCGCGCGGTTCTCGATCGAACCGCCATAGGCATCGGTGCGCTTGTTGGTGCCGTCCTTGGCGAACTGATCGAGCAAATAGCCGTTGGCGCCGTGGATTTCGATGCCGTCGAAGCCTGCGGCCATCGCGTTCTCCGCCGCGCGTTTGAAGTCGTCGATGATCCCTGGAATTTCGGAGAGTTCGAGCGCGCGCGGCTCTGAGGTGTCCGCGAAGGTGCCGTTGACGAAAGTCTTGCCCTTGGCGCGGATCGCGCTGGGCGCCACCGGTTTGCCGCCGCCGGGTTGCAGCGAGTCGTGCGAGATGCGGCCGACATGCCAGATCTGGATGAAGATGCGCCCGTCGCGTTCATGGACTCGATCGGTGATCTTGCGCCAGGCGGCGACCTGTTCCTTGGAGTAGATGCCGGGTGTGTCCTGGTAACCCTGACCCTGCTGCGACACCTGGCTCGCCTCGGTGATCAGCAGGCCTGCGGAGGCACGCTGGCCGTAATACTCGATCGCGAGCGGGCTCGGCACCATGCCCGGCGGTACCGCGCGGTTACGTGTCAGCGGCGCCATCACAACGCGGTTGGGGAGCGTAATCGGGCCGAGCTTGAAAGGCTCGAAAAGTCTGGACTGGCTCATGTCGGGGCTTTCACACAATGGAAGACGAGGGAGAGTTGGGCATTGCCGGCCTTTGCGCAAGCCGGAAGCCATACGATCCACGCATCCTACCCCCGCACGATCCCGCCCATATGACCGGCATCGAGAAACAGCGTGTGGCCGTTGACGTAGGAAGATTCGTTCGAAATCAGGAACAGCGCAGCATAGGCCACCTCCCAGCCGGTGCCCTGGCGGCCGAACGGCACCGCAATGGCGCGGTCGGGTCGGCGGCGGCTGGCGTCGCGGCCCATCGGGCTGTCGATGAAGCCCGGCGCGATCACATTGCAGCGAACGCCGTTCGCCTCGCCCGCCCGCGCGATTGCGCGGCCGAGCGCGATCTGCGCCGCCTTAGATGACTCATAGGCCGGGTTGCGGCCGTTGGCGCGCTGGCTCGCCATCGACGAGGTCAGCACAACCGCGCCGCCCGGCGCCATCATCGTGAGCGCCTTCTGCGCAAACAGCATGTGGCTGCGCACGTTCACCGCGTAGTCGCGGTCCCATGCTTCCGCCGTCATCTTCGCCAGCGGCAGCCCGCAGGAAATCCCGACATTGAGCGCGATCCCGTCGAGCCCGTTGAGCCGTCGCACGCAGCGCTCCACCGCAGGCGCAATCGCCGAGGCATCGGAAACGTCGACGACCTCCGTGAACGCCTTGCCGCCTTCGGACGTGATCTGGGCAACGGTGTTATCGGCCGCCTCCCTGTTGATGTCGATGCACGCGATGTGCGCACCCTCCCGCGCAAACAGCACGCTCATCGCCCGGCCGTTGCCGATCGGCGGGTCTTCGTCGACGATCTTGCGCTGCCCTGCGCCGACCACGATGATCCTGCGCCCCGCGAGCCGGCCGCGGCCGGGCGCGAGCCCGAGCGTCTCAGGATGCAGCGAGGCGGATGGATCGAGTTGTCGCGGCGCTTGCGTGGTGGCGGACATTTGGCGGGCTCCCTGGTTGCTTTTATGAGCAAGGGAAGCAAGCCGTGGATGTCCGGGTCAAGCCCCGGCTTGCCGGCCTATCTGACGCCCAGAAAATCCCGTTTGCCGATCTCGACGCCGTTATGGCGCAAGATGCCGTGGGCGATGGCAGCATGGAAATAGAAGTTCGGGAATGAATAGCCGGACAGGAACTGTTGGCCCTTCAGCGTCAGCTGGGTGTTCGGTCCGGCCGGAAAGGTAACGTCGCGGCTGTCGGCGCCCTCGAACTGCGCCGGCTTGAAGGACTTCAGATACTCGATCGTTCGGGCAATGCGCTGGCGCAATTCGTCAAAGGTCTTTTCGGTATCCGGCGTAGTCGGCACCTCGCTGCCGGTCAGCCGCGCACAGCCCTTGGCCGCGAAATCGCAGGCCAGCTGAATCTGGCGCGCAAAGGCCAGCATGTCCGGATACAGCCGCGCCGACAGGATCACCTCGGGCTGGATGTTCTTCGCCTTGCAGTGTGCCTCTGCCTTTTCGAGGATACCATTGAGGGCGCCGAGGATCTGCAGGTATGCGGGCACGGCGGCGTCGTAGAAGGACATGTGATGCTCTTTTCGTGGGGTGGAAAATACAGATGCGGGAAATTGCCTGCTCGAAATGGGGCCGCGCGCAGTTAATTACAACCGATATCGCGACGCTGAGCGAGGGAGAACAGCTATCGCGCCTGCGGCATCGCGCCGGCCGGCTGCGCCTGGGCGCCGGGACCGCGCATCCGTGCCAGCAATTCCGCTGTCGGCCAGGAATCCGCCGGCAGCCCATATTTCTGCTGCATCGCCTTGACCGCGACTCGGCTCTGCTGGCCGAGCACGCCGTCGACCTTGCCGACATTGAAGCCGGCGCGCACCAATAGCTGCTGTAGCTCCTTGATTTCGGCAAACTGCAGCTGCGCCACCGGCTGCGCGGGCTGGCGCATCGGTGGGCTGCCTGCGATGCGGGTAGCGAGGTAGCCCGCCGTGGTGGCGTAGATCAGCGAGTTATTCCATTCGGTGTAGGCCGCGAAATTCGCATAGGCGAGGAACGCGGGTCCCGTGCGGCCCATCGGCAGCAGCACCGAGGCGGGTAGGTCGTCATTGGGCAGCGGCTTGCCGTCGGGATAGGTCACCCCCCATGCTGCCCATTTCGAGCGCGGATGCCTGATCGACAGGTCGGTCTGCTCCCACGGCAGATTCGGCGGCACGCGCACTTCCTGCAGCCATGGCTCGCCGCGCCGCCACTTCAGTCCCGTTGCGATATAGTTCGCGGTCGAGCCAATCACGTCGGGCGCGCTACGCAGGAGATTGCGGTGGCCGTCGCCGTCATAGTCCACCGCGTAGTTGAAATAGTGCGTCGGCAGGAATTGCGTCTGGCCGAGCTCGCCGGCCCAGGATCCGATCATCTCATCGGGCGTGAGATCGCCGCGCTCGATGATCTTCAGTGCCGCCACGGTCTCGTTCTCGAACATCTCCGAGCGGCGGCAATCATAGGCCAGCGACACCAGCGAGGGCAGCGTATGCAGATTGCCCATGTTGGCGCCGAAGTCGCTTTCCAGACCCCAGAAGGCAGCGATCACCGCCGGCGGTACGCCATATTCCTTCTCCGCGCGCGCAAATGCAGCCTGGTAGGTCTGGATGCGTTGTTGGCCCTGCTGCATGCGATAGGGCGCGGCCATGCGGCCGGCGAACTGCGTGAAGATCTGCCCGAACACGCGTTGGCCGCGGTCGCGGTTGACGATCCCCTGGTCGTAGACGAGATACGGTGATGCGGCTGCGATGGTTCGCTGCGATACGCCCTCGTTCACGGCACGCTGCTTGAGGTCGGCCAGAAACTTGTCGAACGAGGCCCCGCCATGGCACGCCGCCGCGCGCGGCGAGGGCGATGCGGTGCGTGGTGCGCCGGATGCAGCAGGGGCGCCCGCCGCAGGCCTTGGTGCCGCCGGCCGTGCCTGCGGTTGCTGCTGAAACAGCTGCGCCGATGCGGCGGTCGACAGCAGCAGAATCGCTGCAACCGCTGTCGGTATCGTTCCGCGCGCAATGGTCGGCATGGCTGTCCCCGCTAGGCTCGAAGAGTCAGCCGATTAGTGCAATATTCGCAGCGATTTGTCACTGCGCTCCGGAGGAAGCCGCAGCAGCAGAGGCGCGCGCCGGGCCGTCGGCTCGCGCCGCCGCGCCGGTCGCGATGGATGCCGCCGCACTTGCCGGTCCCGGCGCCGGCGTCTGCTCCCGCTTCGCCATCGCGGGCACCGGTTCAGCTTTCGCCGCCGGTGCGGTTGCCGGCTCTGGCTTGGCGGCAAGCGCAGGCGAGCTGTTGGCCGTGCCGAAGCGGGTGCGGTAGACGCCGAGATTCTCGATCACGCGCTGCACGTAGTTGCGCGTTTCGGAAAAGGGGATGCGCTCGACCCAGTCGACCGCGTCGACATTGGGGTCGCGTGGATCGCCGCGCAACTTGACCCAGTCGCGCACGCGGCCGCGGCCGGCATTGTAGCCGGCAAAGGTCATGATCAGCGAACCCTTGTACTCGCTCATCAGCGCGGACAACTCGGCCGCACCCATCTGCGTATTGTAGACCGGATCTTTCTTCATCCGGTTCCAGTCGTAGCTGACGCCGAAGCGCTTCGCCGTATCCTTGCCGGCTTCCGGCGTCACCTGCATCAGACCTACGGCGTCGGCATTCGAATGGTCGCGCTGGTCGAATGCACTCTCGGTGCGCGCCACCGAATAGATCATGCCGTGCTCGATCGCCGGCTCATGCTGCTTGTGCGGGGGGATGCCAATGACGGGGAAGGCGTAGTGATCCATGGCAAAGCCGCGGCCGAGCGCGTTCTTGCCGAGCTGCAGCATGGCGACGGCATCCTCGCGGGCGTAGGTAAGTTCGCCGAGCGCGGCCATCACGGCTTCGTCATGGCACTCCTCGCCGAGATCCTGGGCAAAGGCCATCACCATGTCCTTTTCGCCGACGGCGTAGAGCATCTCGGCGGCGCGCACGCGCTCGTCGGAGGAGGCTGCTGCCGTCTTCTCCGGGGGAGGCATACGAACTTCCGCGGCGGTGATGCCGAGCTTGGCGCGCGAAAGCTGCCCGTAATAGGCGGTCGGATACTTGCTCGAGGCTTCGTAGAACGCCCGTGCCGCCGGCGCGTCGCCCGCCGCCTCGGCTGCTCGCGCCCGCCAGTAATTGGCGCGCGCCAGCGTGATCGGGTTGGCAAGTCCCTTGTCGATGTCGGCAAAGTGCTTTTGCGCGGTCTTGGGATCCTTGAGATAGCGCAGCGCGATCCAGCCCGGCATGAAGGCGGCATCGGCCTGGTAGGCCTCGAGCGCCGGCCTGGCCGCGTCCTTGACCACGTCATAGGCCATCTGGAATTCACCCATGTCGAGCAGCTTGCGCGAGACGGTGCGGCGGTCGCGCCACCATTCGTCGGTGTCCTGTTGCGCCATGGTGTCGGGCGCCGCCGCGATGATTGCTTTCGCGGCCTCGATGACCTTGTCTTTTTTCAGCGCCCATTTGACGCGGCAGAGGACATAGCCGAGATCGGCGCGCGTCTCCTCCGGAACGTCATTGAGTTTCGAAATCGCCTTGTCGGCATCGCCCTTGACCGCGGAGCATGCCTTCACGATCGCAACGTAGTCGTCGCCCAGCCGTTTGGCGGCGCGCATGGCGGCCGCCATCTCCTTGGCGCCGATCCGCTTGTCCATTCGGGCGCGATGGTCCTCGCGCGCCATCAGCTCCTTGAACTCGTCATATGCCGTCTCTTCGGTGGCTTCGCCGAGCTCTTCCGCGCGCCAGGCTGCCTTTACCTCGCGCGCGGCCGCTAGCCGGTCGCCGTCGGCGAGCAGCGCCCGCGCCAGCGCGAAGCGACCCTTGGCAGTGAGCGGCGGCTTGTCGGCGAAGAAGGCGCGAATCGTGGCGGCATCCGCCTTCTCCTGCCACAGCCGAGCTTCGGCGCGGCGGCGCATCAGCGTGTGGCTCGGCCAGGTCGGGTTGTCGGCGATGAAGGCGGCGAAGCGCGCAAAGCGTGCCTGCGTCTCGGACTGGCGCAGGATGAACCATTCGGCGAGCCTTTTGCCCGCCGGATCGGCGATCGCTTTCGCAGCTTCGGTCGCGTCCTCCGTCTCGCCGTCGCGGGCGAGGTCGATTACTTTCTTGACCACCGCGAGGTCGCCGGTCAGCGGCGGTGTGGCCGGTGCTTTCTCTTCCTCGTCGTCATCATCGTCATCGGCGGGCTTCGTGGCGCGCTTGGCTTTTGCCGCTTGCTTGACCGGCTTGCCTTTCTTCGCCGCCTGCTTCTTCGCCGGATTTTTCTTTTCAGCCTGCTTCTTGTCGGTGCGATCGTTCCTGGCTTCCATACCGGGCTCGCCGGCCGGCTTGTTCGGCTCCTTCTTGGTTTCCAGCTTCTTTGTTTCCGGCTTCTTTGCCGCAGGCTTCTTCGCAGGCTGCGCAGTGCGTTGCTTTGAATTGGCCGCAGCATCTGCCTCGCTCGCGGGCGCAACCAGCCAGCAGGCCGCACACAGCGCAATCAGGGCAAAAATGCTGGGAGGTCGCTTCGCGTGGGTCTTTGCCATACGCTACCTTGAAATAAAGGGAGTGGGCTCGGGTTCCGCTATGCGGCAGGCCACATCTAGCATGTGGCGGACTGATTTGTCCGGCCGAAAACTCCCGGAAAATCAACGGATCTTTGCATAAAATCGCCGTAATGTCCGATGCCGCGTCGCTGCGACGCAAGTGCGGCCTCTCGCGGCCCGGCTTCGCGGTTCCTAACTATCCCCGCGGAGGTAACCGCCATGAACTATTTCCGCACCGCGCTTCTGCTCGCAGGCCTCACCGCTCTTTTCATGGGCGTTGGCTTCCTGATCGGCGGCAAGGGCGGCGCGCTGATCGCGCTCGTCATCGCTGCGGGCATGAACCTGTTCACCTACTGGAACAGCGACCGTATGGTGCTGTCGATGTACGGCGCCCACGAAGTCGACCGTAACAGCGCCCCCGACCTGTACAACCTCGTGGCAGAGCTCGCCGCCCGCGCGCAGCTGCCGATGCCGCGCGTCTTCTTGATGGACGAGGCGCAGCCCAATGCCTTCGCGACGGGCCGCAACCCCGACAATGCTGCCGTTGCCGTCACCGTTGGTTTGATGCAGCAGCTTTCCCGCGAGGAACTCGCCGGCGTGATTGCGCACGAACTCGCGCACGTCAGGAATCACGACACGCTGACCATGACCATCACCGCGACGATTGCGGGCGCCATCGGCATGATTGCGCAGTTTGGCATGTTTTTTGGCGGCCACCGCGACAACAACAACGGCCCCGGCATTATCGGCTCGCTCGCAATGATGATCCTGGCGCCGCTTGCCGCCATGCTGGTGCAGATGGCGATCAGCCGCACGCGCGAATATGCCGCCGACGATCTCGGCGCCCGCATCTGCGGCAATCCAATGTGGCTGGCTTCGGCGCTCGGCCGCATCGAGAATGCCGCGCACCAGATTCCGAACTACGACGCCGAGCGCAATCCGGCGACCGCGCACATGTTCATCGTCAATCCGCTGACGGGTGCCGGCATGGACAATCTGTTCGCGACGCATCCATCGACCGAAAACCGCATCGCCGCGCTGCAGCGGCTTGCAGCGGAGATCGGCGGGCAGAGCGCGCTGCCTGCGGGCGGGCGCGACTATCCGCCAAGCGGCCCGTGGGGCGGAGGCGGTGCAAGGCGGGGGCCGTGGGGATGAGATCGCGCCCGATCGAATCTCCGGGTCTCACTTCTTGCGGCTTGCCGCAGGCGGCGCAAACATCTGATTTGCCGGTGGCGACTGGTCGGTCGGCAGCGTCATGACGATGTAGCGACGTTCCATTGAAGTATGGCAGGCGTTGCAGTCACCGGTCAGCTTGCGCATGCCGGCCGTGAATACCACACTGTCCCCTGCCATCACCGCGTCGGCGATCGAGAGCAATGGCTCCTGCATGGTCGTGATGTTGCTCACGGGGATTCCTGGATAGAGCACCGCCGCTTCCGCCAGGCTGTCGGTCAACTGCCGTAACTCGTAGGCTGCCAGCTCCCAATTCCTTGCCTTGCCGGCAAACCACAATTTCAAGTGCTGGTTCTGCGCCGCGCTCATGATCGTGGCTAGGCGCGGCGTATATTGCCTGGTGTTGGGCGAAGGCTTGAAGTCCGATTGGGCGATTGCCGTCGTACCTGCGACTGCCAGGATCGCGATGGCAACGCACCAGCGCCGCATCTTCATGTGATCGTCCTCATTGACAGGGCCAATCTATCGAGGTGACGACTAACTCCCTTGCGGTGGATCAAGCGTGGCGGCAGTAACAAACAGATGAGCATGCATTCTACCAATTTGGATAGGATGCCGTCACATCCCGGCGCACAGCGCGGATCTTCAATTCAGCCGGTAGATCGACCAGTTCAGCGCGGTCGCAAAGGCAACCCATGCGGCATATGGCAGGAAGCAGAGAGCCGCGATCCGGTCGGCACGCCATTGCAGCACGACAAAGGCGAGGATCCCGGTCAGCATTGCCGCGATGATGCCCAGCGCAAGGTCGATGCGGCGCATTCCGAAGAATACCGGCGACCAAATGAAATTCAGCACCATCTGTCCGAACCATGCCGCCATGGCTGCACTGCGCGGCTCGCGCGCCCAGGTCCTGGCTCCTGCGGCGCCGATGCACACATAGAGCGCGAGCCAGACCGGTGCGAAAACGTAGTTCGGCGGGTTGAATGCAGGCTTGTTCAGTGCGGCATACCAGCCGCCAGGCGTGTTGGCATAGCCGAGCGTAAGCCCGGCGAGCAGCACGCTGCCCACGAAGATGGTCAGCGTCCTCCAGCCGACTTCGCCATTCCCGGGTTTCATGAAGACAGAACGTATCCGACGGGGCCTTGGATCACCCGGGGCAGCGAATTCTTGCGGTTGGGCGTGATCCGGACCGGCTTCCCGCTCGTTATGCTGCCGGGGAGCAATGGCAGTGACCGTCTTGTTGCAGAGGAGAATCTCGGGGCATGGTAGGCGACCAGGATCGCTTGCGAAGAGTTGGCCTCGTGTGACTGAGAGACGTGAGATCGCAGTGGATTGGGCCGGCGTGATCGGACAGATCGCCCTGCGTGGGGATCGCGACGCCTTCCGCAAGCTGTTCGACTTCTTTGTCCCGCGCATCAAGAGCTACCTGATGCGGACGGGTTCAGCTGAAGCCGAGGCCGACGAGATCGCCCAGGAAGTCATGATAGTCCTGTGGCGCAAAGCGGACACATTCGATCCGGCCACGTCGGGCGCGGTGGCATGGATTTTCACCATCGCGCGCAATCTCAGGATAGACGCCGTGCGAAAGGGCCGGCGCACCGAGCGGGTGCTGCAGAATATCGAGGCGGAATACCGGCCTGAACCGATCGAAGGTACGGATGTTGCATTCAGCCGCAACCAGGAGGCAGGCCATGTCGAACATGCCCTGCGACGACTGCCGGCACAGCAATCCGAAATCATCCGGCTGTCGTTTCTGGAGGAGAGACCGCATTCCGAGATCGCCGCATTGCTCGGCATTCCCTTGGGCACGGTCAAATCACGGATTCGGCTGGCGATGAACCGTCTCAGAGAGCTGTTGGACGTTTTGCAATGAGCATAGAGCACCATCCTCCGGAAGAATTCCTCGCCGGCTTCGCAGCCGGAAGGCTGGATCAGGCTGAGCACATCGTGATCGCCGCGCATGTGTCGATGTGTGCGCGTTGCCGGCGCTTCGTCGCCGCCTTCGAGCGGCTCGGTGGCGCCGGGCTCGAAGCGGCGGAGCCGGCCGCGATCGGGGCCGGAGCGTTCGATGCCGTGATGGCGCGGATCGGCGGTGGCGAAGCCGCGCCGCCGCCGGCCGTTCCACGGCCGCGCCGCGCCGAAGGCACCGGCTTGCCGAAGGTGCTGGATCATTACGAAATCGGGCGGGTCAGGCGCGTGGCGCCGGGTCTGAGCATGCGGCCGATTGTGGTCCCCGGCGCAGCCAAGTTTCGGGCATTTCTGCTCAGGTCGGAGCCGGGATCGCGCATGCTGGAGCACACCCACACCGAGACCGAATTGACATGCGTGCTCCAGGGCAACTTCAGTCATCACGGAGGTCGCTTTGGTCCCGGCGATTTCGACCTCGGCGATGATTCGGTAGATCACCAGCCGGTTGTCGGTGCCGACGAACCTTGCGTTTGCCTGGTGGCGATGAGCGGCAAGTTGCGTATCAACGGCCTGCTGGGACGACTGATCGAGCCGTTTATCCGCCTTTAACAAGCGACCGGTGATCCAAACGCACCGCGCTGTCGTTTCCCGTTCGCAGCAGGGGAAACACCATGGCGCGCGAAGGAACCTCACCACCCGACCAATTGCGAAATCTGACGGCGCTAGTACGGGAGGTCGCTCATGGAAACGCGCGGGCATTCGCCGAGCTTCATGCGCTGACCCGCTGCAAATTGCGAAGAACGGCGGCGTCGGTATGCCACAGCTCGTCCGATGTCGAGGATGTGCTGCAGGAAAGCTACCTGAAGATTTGGCGAGCCGCATCGAGCTTTGATTGCAGCCGTGGCTCTCCCATCAGCTGGATGTGCACGATCGTAAGGAATACTGCGCTTGATTCGGCTCGCGCCAGGAAGCTGGCTCTTGCCGATCTGGAAGATGCGATGACGGTTCCTGCGCCCGGCGAGGAGATCGAGGAATTCGACTACGATTTTGCAAAGCGGCTCACGGTTGAAGCCATGTCGCGTCTTCCGGACGATCGCCGGCGTCTGCTTTCTCTGGCCTATTTCGAAGGAATGAGCCGGCTCTCGCTGGCCCAGCATTTTGGCGTCCCGGTCGGAACGATAAAGACCTGGCTTCGGCGGGCTCTGGAGGGCGTGCAGGCAGATTGCGCCGCCGCCGCCAGGACGTCGCTTCTTTCGGCCTCCAGTTGACCTTGCGTGGCGCCGGAGAAGCCGGACGTCCGTTTCGCGTCAAAACCGCCAAGACTTCGTGAGATATTTTCCCATCCGGCACTCCAAGGAGATACTGCACGTTCAACACCTGCGAGGAGATTGCGATGTTGAACCAGGGTGGCTGCCTCTGTGGCTCGGTCCGTTACACAACAGCTTCGAAGCCCATTCGCGTGACATTTTGCCATTGCAGGTTTTGCCAGCAGGCGACCGGGTCTGCCTATATGGTCGAGCCCATTTTCGAGAAGACGAATTTTGAGGTGACGTCGGGGACCCCGACGACCTACAGCGTGGCTTCAAGAGGCAGCGGAAAGCTGGTCACCATCAATTTCTGTGCGGTATGCGGCACCAAGCTGTTTCTTGCTTTCGAGCGCTTCCCCGACCTGGTTGGCATTTACGGAGGAACATTCGACGACCCGAACTGGTTCGAACGTACGCCGCAGCTGTCGCAGCACATCTTCCTCGATTCGGCTCAGCAGGGCACGATCATTCCGCCTGGCGTTCGCGCCTATCGTCAGCACATGATGCGCAATGATGGAACGCGGGTTGAGCCCATTACATTTCAGCGGCCGCACGCCATCCCAAAGCTGAAATCCGCAACCGCGGCCGGTTAACGTCCGTGCAGTTTAAGGCTGATTGCAAATTTCACGATTTTGCCGCAATTGAGCTGCGGTCCAGTTGTTTGAAAAGCCTCGTCTTTTTCAGACTGCTTCGGATTTCCCACGCTCGCGCATGCCCCCATGTTCTTACGGGGTTGCTTACAATTGTCGGCTGTGCCAATCCGCAAGGAACCGCTGGCCGATGAAGGCCGTTTTCAAACACAACTCGATTCGAAAGGGACGCCTGGGATGGGTCTGCGAGTATTTTTTGTGGTTGCGGCTGTTCTTGTTGGTTCGTCGCAAATTGCCGAAGCCGCGGAGCACTCGGTACTGCGCCGCGTTTCGTGCACTGTGGTCCGCTTTTATGTCGCCAAGTACAGCGCCGAAATGGCAGAGGCCTGGGCGCGCAGCAAGGGCGCAAGCGAGGCAGAGATCGAGTCGGCTCGCCGTTGTCTGAGGCCACTCGTCACCGCGCAGTACTAAACACTGCTGCCGGATCCAAGCGACATGAGACCGCCTTCGGGCGGTCTTTTATTTTGGGCTCCCAGGCCGCCTTTCCATGATCTCCGCGATCCGTTCCAGAGTCGCGTTCATGCGACGCGTCTCCGCGACCTGCTGCTCATAGAGTTCGAGCATCGTTACCCCTGACGGCGTGCGGGCGCGCAGCCCGGCCGAGCGGGCGTACCAGATCGCGATGGCGACAAAGACGAGAATCGGCAGGCTGGAGACGACGGTCGAGACCAGATCGGCGGACATGGCGATACTTTGCTGAGGTGTTCCACGTAGTCGCGATCAGGCAGGGGCGGGTTCATGACGATGTCCGCGGACGTCCCGGTTCTACCGTCGGCTGCCGGGGGCCGTGCTTTTTAAAGACCGCTACTTGTGCGCGCTCCAGTTGCCCCAGCTCACATTCTTCAGGCTGCCGAAATCGGTGCCGAGCGGCCGGCGAGTCTGGCGATCATGTCCCGCGATGCACTTCTCGCTCTCCGCGATCTTGCGCTCAAGCTCCGTCATCGCCCGCTCGATATCGCCGATCCTGTCGTGCTGGCCCTTGAAGCGCGCGACCTCCAGCGCTTTGAGCGCTTCGCGGTTCTTCTTCAGTTGTGCGCGGTGCCAGGCGATCCGGCTGTCGGTATCGGCCATGCGAGTTCCCCTGATTCGCGCCCGAAGATAGCACGACAGAGGCGGTGGATTGTGCCGCTAATGAGTCGCGTCAGCGGGCGAGAGCTTCACAACTCCCTCGCATTGGAGAATGCGAACGAGCTCACGCGCCGCGTGTTCTCGTCCAGGATCAGGCTGCGCGTGATCGGCGGCTCGGCGCGCTGGCTGCAGTTTTCCCGCTCGCAGAGCCGGCAGTTGACGCCGATCGGAGTACCTTCGGCCTTCTCCAGGTCCATTCCGGTGGCATAGACCAGCTTTGCCGCATGGCGGATCTCGCAGCCCAAACCAATCGCAAAACGCGGCTGCGCCAGCGGGTGCGGCGCCACCGGCCGGCGCACCATCTGAGCGATCGAGAAGTAGCGCGTGCCGTCGGGTAGCTCGATCACCTGCTTCAACAGGCGATCTGGGGTATCGAAGGTGGAATGCACGTTCCACAGCGGGCAGGTGCCGCCGAATTTCGAGAACGGGAAGGTGCCCGAGGAAAACCGCTTCGAGACGTTGCCGGCATTGTCGACCCGCAGCAGGAAGAACGGTACGCCGCGGGCGTTCGGCCGCTGCAGCGTGGTCAGCCGATGACAGACCTGCTCGAAGCCGGCACTGAAACGCTGCGCCAGCACGTGCACATCGTAGCTCAGCCCCTCCGCGGCAGCGTGGAAGGCGGCGTAGGGCATCATCGCGGAAGCGGCGTAGTAGTTCGCCAGCGTGATCCGGTAGAGCCGCCGCGCGGTATCGTCGAGCGGTCCGGCCTTGTTGACGATCCCTTCGATCGCGGGGCCGCATTCGGCCAGTGCAATCTGGAACGCGAGCTGGAAGGTGCGCCCGGGAGCATCGACCAGCTCGGAGATCAGAAGCTGCCGGCGATGCCGGTCGAAGCGGCGCAAGGTCTCGCGCATCACGTCGACAGGCATGATGCGCGTGACGATCGAATGCTTCTCCCGCAGCCGCTCGGAGAGGGCGGCAAACAGGCCGTCCGCGGTGACGTTCATCTCATCGCGCAGGGTTTCCGCGGCGGTCTCGAGCTCAGGAAAATAATTCCGGTTGGCCTCGATCAGCTCGCGCACCCGCTCGATCGGATTGGCCTCGAACGGGGTGCCTTCGCGGTCGGCCATTTGCGCGGCCACCAGCGTCTCGCCGCGCCGGGCCTCGGTATAGGCGGCATAGAGCCGTTGCAGGGAATGCGTGACGCCCGGGCAGAGTTCGGCGAGGTCGCGCAACTCCTGCTTGGGAACGTCGATCTGGCGGAACAGCGGATCGGAGAAGATCTCGTTCAATTCTGCGAAGAAGCGGTCCTCGTCGGCGGTGGCGAGGTCGCGCAGGTCGAGGTCATAGGTCTCGGCCAGCCGCAACAGCAATTGCGCCGTGACCGGGCGCTGGTTGCGTTCGATCAGGTTGATGTAGCTCGGTGAAATCTCGAGCCCCTCGGCCATCTGGGTCTGCGACAGTCCCAACTGCTGCCGGATGCGCCGGAAGCGGGGCCCGACGAAGAGTTTCTTGCCTGAATCGGACGCCATGGCGAATGAGACTCGGATCATTTATGTCAGATGAGCTGACCTATATTTGTGACACAATTTACAAAATGACATATATGACAAGTTCATATGTTACACAACATCACCAATAAAACACAAGCCCTCTATCGCCCTTACGGAATCTGGCGTTTACCTCGCGCCACGTATTTCGCAATGCACTGTCAAGAATGTCGAAGGGATCACGCATATGAACTACCAGCCACGTGGAATCAACCAGACGGTCCAGGGACCCGCCTCCTATCAGGGCGAGATTGAAGCTGCCGAGGCCCTTCTCAAGACCAAGCCGACCTGGAACGGCGTCACCGCCGAAGCCGTGGCGCGCATGCGCCTGCAGAACCGCTTCAGGACCGGCCTCGACGTCGCCCGCTACACCGCGGCGCTGATGCGTGCCGACATGGCGGCCTATGACGGCGATCCCACCAAGTACACCCAGTCGCTCGGTTGCTGGCACGGTTTCATCGCGCAGCAGAAGCTGATCTCGGTGAAGAAGCATTTCGGCAAGACCGATCGCCGCTATCTGTATCTGTCCGGCTGGATGATCGCCGCCCTTCGCTCCGAGTTCGGACCGCTGCCCGATCAGTCGATGCACGAGAAGACCTCGGTTCCGGCGCTGATCGAAGAGCTTTACACCTTCTTGCGCCAGGCGGACTCCCGCGAGCTCAACGACATCTTCCGCGCGCTCGATGCGGCCCGCGAGGCAGGCGACAAGGCCAAGGAAAAGGCGCTGATCGAAAAGATCGACAACTTCCAGACTCATGTCGTGCCCGTCATCGCCGACATCGATGCCGGCTTCGGCAACGCCGAGGCAACCTACCTGCTTGCCAGGAAGATGATCGAGGCGGGAGCGTGCGCCCTGCAGATCGAGAACCAGGTCTCCGACGAAAAGCAGTGCGGCCACCAGGACGGCAAGGTCACCGTGCCGCACGATGTGTTTCTCGCCAAGATCCGGGCCTGCCGCCATGCCTTCCTCGAACTCGGCGTGGAAGACGGCGTCATCGTGACCCGCACCGACTCGCTCGGCGCCGGTCTGACGCAGCAGATCGCCGTCAGCCACAAGCCCGGCGACATCGGCGATCAGTACAACAGCTTCCTGGATTGCGAGGAAGTGACGGCTGCCAACGCCAGGAACGGCGACGTCATCATCAACCGCAACGGCAAGATGATGCGTCCGAAGCGGCTGCCCTCCAACCTCTACCAGTTCCGTCCGGGCACCGGTGAGGATCGCTGCGTGCTCGACTGCATCACCTCGCTGCAGAACGGTGCCGATCTCCTGTGGATCGAGACCGAGAAGCCGCATATCGAGCAGATCGCCAAGATGGTGGACCGCATCCGCAAGGTGGTTCCGAACGCGAAGCTGGCCTACAACAACTCGCCGTCGTTCAACTGGACGCTCAACTTCCGCTGGCAGGTGTACGACGCGATGAAGGAAGCGGGCAAGGATGTCAGCAAGTACAACCGGGCCGAGCTGATGAAGCCGGAATATGACGATACGCCGCTGGCGATCGAAGCCGACGAGCGCATCCGCACCTTCCAAGCCGATTCAGCCAAGCGTGCCGGCATCTTCCACCATCTGATCACGCTGCCGACCTATCACACGGCGGCGCTGTCGACCGACAACCTCGCCAGGGAGTATTTCGGCGAGCAGGGCATGCTGGGCTATGTGAAGAACGTGCAACGCCAGGAGATCCGTCAGGGTATCGCCTGCGTCAAGCATCAGAACATGGCCGGATCCGACATCGGCGACGACCACAAGGAATACTTCGCCGGCGAGGCTGCCCTGAAGGCGGGCGGCGCCCATAATACGATGAACCAGTTCGGCTAACGGTTGATCGGCCTGGGGTCTCGTCGTATTCCAGGCCGATCACGCTATTCGGACAACAGGAGACTGAAATGACCAAGGGCAGCCTTTTTTGGGTTATTGGCGGCGAGTTCGGCTCGATGAACTTCCACAAGCTCGTGGAAGGCTCGGCCCAGGTCAAAGGCCCATTCAAGAGCCGCAAGGAAGCGGAAGACTGCTGGAAGGAAGTCTCCGAGGAGAGCCGCCACAAGGCGGGTGTCCGCTACACCATCGTGGAAGAACCCGATCGCTCGGCAAAGGCCTGATCGGCCGCGTTCCACGGGCCAAATTACGTCCAAGGGGCAACGGCCCCGTCCGGCGCAAGTCGGGCGGGGCCGAATGCATGTTGGGGGAAGTTCTTCGCGCCCTTCCCGTCCTTGAAGAGAGCACGGAGGAGGGGAGCGTCCCAAAATTTGCTCTAACCCTTTGAGATTCAAGGGCCTTTGCGGCGCGATTAGTTGCTGCTAGGTTAATGAAGGAAGTATAAGTCAAAACGAGGCGCCCATGTCCGACGCGCACAATGCCACCGGCCCCAGCGAAAATCCGATGCGGTTGCGCGACGCTTTGCGCAAAGCGCGCATCGAGGCCGCTGACCGCACCGGCGTGGTAGTCGACCTCCGCGATGCCGAAGTCGCGCGGCTGGAAATTCTCAACGAGGCGCTCGATCCCTTGTTTGCGCAGGTGCCTGACAGCATCGACCTGTTCGACCGCGGCATCAGCCAGGGCGAGACGCCACGGCTGTGGATCGACGTTGTCGCACACATCCTGATGGGCCGAGACAAGCGCATCTATCGCTTCGTGCAGGACACCCGCTACGGCAGGATCGTGCTTGCGGAATCGCATGATGTGCCCGTGATTGTGGAAGCGGTTACCGACTACATCGCCCGCCGCATGGTTGAGCGCGACCACGCGCTGGTCGCCGCGCCGCCGCAGCAGCTGCAGGAGGCGCCGAAGCCGCGCCGCGGCTGGGGCATGTTCGTCCTCGGCTTCGTCCTCGGCGTCGTCGCGTTGTTTGGCCTGGCGCTCTATGCGAGCCTGAAGAACTTCTAGATCAATCGCACCTGACGAATTTGTTTCACCTGCATATCGCGATCGATCGCACGCACGGTCTGCTCGACGTGCCACGCGCCGCCTTCGCGCTCGACTCGGAACATGTTGAAGGCGGCCGCCGGGTAATGCCGATGCGCGACAGCCGATGCCGATGGAACGCCGATGACCGGAATCTCGCCGCGCGGACCCTCGATCCACATCGTCGAGTGGATGTGGTCGTGTCCGTGCAGCACCAGCTCGACACCGTGCTGCCGGATCAGCGCCTGCAGCTGCCGCGAGTCGGTCAGCCGCTTCATCCGCGACGTCGAGTGCAGCGGATGGTGCACCAGCAGCACGCGAAACGCCTGTTCGGCGGCAAGTTGCGCCAGAATCTTGTCCAGCGCCTGCAACTGCGCCCGGCCGAGCCTTCCCGTTGCCATCAATGGCGGCGTCGGTACGGCGGAGGACACGCCGATCAGAGCCATTGGCCCGCGCCTGCGCACGAACGGAAACACGCCATTTTCGCCGACGGCATCGCCGCGCACGTAATCCGCCCATGTCTCCGTCGCGCGATGTCGTGTAGCGCGCACATAGGCGTCGTGATTTCCGGGAATCACGGTGACGCGCTCGGCTTCGCCTACGCTTTCCAGCCATCGCAGCGACGGAGCGAACTCCGCCTCCAGCGCCAGGTTGACGAGATCGCCCGTCACGGCAATGTGGTCGGGAGCTTGCGTGCGGACATCGGCGACGAGGGCATCCAACACCTCGCGGCGATGGTATTTGTGCCGGTTGCGGGTCCAGTTGAGATAGCCCAGCGCACGCTTGCTCGCGAGATCGCGCAACCGCGCCGCCGGCAAAGGCGGCAGGTGCGGGTCCGACAAATGCGCGAGCGTGAACGCCATTGGCAGGAGGCCGGCTGGATTGATGCTGTCCTGTATTGGCAAGGGCGCCCGCTTCGCGCAAGGATCAATCGCGATGCAAACCGGAGAATGCGCCTGACATGAACCTGTCTTCGCTGCGCCAGCGGCTGGAGCCTCTGCTGCGCCGGATATTCCATCTCTATTGGCGCCTGGTTCGCGGCATGACGCTTGGCGTGCGCGGTGTCGTGCTCGACGCGGAAGGCAAGGTGTTCCTGATCCACCACACCTATGTGACCGGCTGGCAGTTGCCGGGCGGCGGAGTCGAGACCGGCGAGACCTTGCTCGAGGCGCTGAAGCGCGAATTGATGGAGGAGGGCAGGATCGAGGTGTTGGCCGAGCCGGTGTTGCATGGGCTGTTCTTCAACAGCCATGTCTCGCGCCGCGACCATGTCGCGATCTATGTCGTCAGGGAATTCCGGCAGGACCGCATGCCCGAGCCTAATCGCGAAATCTCGGCTTGCGGCTTTTTTGCGGTGGACGCGCTGCCACCGGACACCACCGAGGGCACGCGGCGGCGGATCGCGGAAGTGATGCACGGTCACCCTTCCATTCCAACCTGGCGGTAGCCATTGTATTCACCGGATGCCGCCCCTGGAAGGCAGCGCGCGGCCGGAAGCGAACCATGAAGCTTGCCAAGGTCATTGTCGGCTTTCTGTTCCTCGCTGTGCTGGCGAGCAATATGCTCGCGATCTCGCGCTGGAACGAGAGCCGCGGCGTCTATGACGACGTCTGCTATCTCAGGCAGGCGCATCTTTTTCAGCGCTTCGGTTTCTCCGGCCTCGACACCGACATCGCCAGGGACGACGACCACTATCTCGCCGGAAAACTGCGCGACATCGGCTTTGCGCAGTGGAGCGAGCCCCGGATGGCGCCTTGCCATACCCAGATCGGGAACACGAAGAGAATCGTGCTGCAATATCCACCGGGTACCGGTGCTGCGCTCGCATTGTTTCCCGCCGGATTCCAGGTCATCCCGCTTTATGCCGTCGCGAACCTGGTCGCCTTTGCCTTTGCGCTGGCCGCGCTGTGGCGCGCGTCATCGCCTTCATCGCTGGCGCTTGTTGCGATCTATGGTCTTGCCGCGCTCTATCTGATGATCAACCCCGCCAAGGCGAGCTATTCGGTCGCGCCTACTATGATGGTGTGCATGCTGGCGGGTTTTCTCACGGCAAGATGGTTCCTGTCATCTTCGTTGCGCGAGCGGTTGCTGCTCACGATTGCCGTCGGGATGCTGATCGGTCTTTCAGCCACTTTCCGCCTGCCGAACCTGTTGCTCTCGGCGGGCTATGGCATCTTCCTGTTGACGGCGTTCCTGCTTGCGCGGAGCAGACGAACCTTCCTCGAAGGCCTGGCGTTCGGAGCAGCTTTCCTGATCGGCATCATTCCGACGTTGGCGGCGAACTGGATTAATGCTGGCAGCCCCTTTGCAACGACCTATGGCGGAATCGACGCGGTGCCGCCTGCAATCGACATGGCCACGCTGCGTTCCTATCTGGTCGACGTCCAGTTCTTCCTGCTGGTCTCAGCCTCAGTCTGGACCGCCGCGATCTGGCGCCGGCCGGGCGCGCGGCAAGCCGTTCTGGTGGTGGCGGTGAACCTTGCCGTCAACATCGTCTTCTTCCTGACCCACCCGGTGTTCACGCCCTATTACACCATCCCCATTGCGATGCTTTCGTTGTGGACACTGCTGTTCGTTACGCTGGCGACGGGCGATGCGGCAGCGGATAATCCGGCCACCGTGCAACAGGCGAGCGCCTGATTGCGGTATAAGCGTTGCATGGACAGGGTTGATTCGATGGTGGCAAGGCAGTGATGGCGGTTGACCTGCGCATTGCCGTGCTGGTGCCGTGCTACAACGAGGAGGCGGCGGTGGCGACCGTCGTCGCCGATTTTCGCAAGGCGCTTCCTCAGGCGGCCATCTACGTCTACGACAACAATTCCAGGGACCGTACCGTCGCAGTGGCCCGCGAGGCGGGTGCCGAGGTGCGCAGCGAGACGCACCAGGGCAAGGGCCATGTGGTGCGCCGAATGTTTGCCGACGTCGATGCCGACGTCTATGTGCTGGTCGATGGCGATGCGACCTACGACGCGCCGAGCGCGCCCGGCATGATCGACAAGCTCGTCGCCGAGCATCTCGACATGGTGGTGGGGCTGCGCGTCGACCAGTCGGTCGCGGCGTACCGGCCGGGCCACCGCACCGGCAACTGGATGCTGACGGCGTTTCTCGCTTCCGTCTTCGGCGAGGCGTTCAAGGATATTCTGTCCGGCTACCGCGTGTTTTCGCGCCGCTTCGTCAAGTCATTTCCGGTGCTGTCCGACGGTTTCGAGATCGAGACCGAACTCAGCGTGCATGCGCTCGAATTGGCGCTGCCGGTGGCCGAAGTTTCGACGCCTTATTACGCCCGCCCCGAAGGTTCGTTCAGCAAGCTCAACACCTGGCGGGACGGCTTTCGCATCCTCGGCACCATCCTGAGGCTCTACCGCTCCGAAAAGCCGCTGCGCTTCTTTACCGCGATCGGCATGTTTCTGATGCTGGTGTCGATCGGATTGGCGATCCCGATCATCATCACCTATCTGGAAGCAGGCGTAGTGCCTCGGCTGCCGACGGCGGTACTGTCCACCGGGTTGATGATCATCGCCATGCTGTCGATCTCTTCGGGGCTCGTGCTCGACACCGTCACGCGCGGCAGGCGGGAGATGAAGTTGTTGGCCTATCTTTCCCAGCCGGCGGTCGGCAAGCGGCCGAATTGAGCTGCGGCGGGGCGATGGACCGCGCTCGCCGCAGATGCTATCCCCCAAGAACCTCGTCTGACGCGTTTTCTTGACGCGAACCGGTGCCCACTTCGCCTGAAAACGCATGCCATGAGTGATCTGTCCCTGACTGTCCTCCCCGAGAAGCCAAACGACGCCGACGCGATCGAACGGCTGCACGAGCGCACATTCGGTCCGGGCCGATTCGTGCTCAGCGCCTATCGCCTGCGCGAGCACGTCGATCATCTGTTCGACTTGTCCTTCACTGCGCGGATCGGCACGCTTCTCGTCGGCTCGGTCAGACAACTGCCGGTTTGCATCGGCGACACGCCGGCGCTGCTGCTGGGACCGCTGACCGTGGAGCCGCCGTTCCGCAGCCGCGGGGTGGGACGCGCGCTGATGGAGCGCGCCCTTGCCGATGCGAAGAAGGCGGGGCATCGCCTTGTCATCCTTGTCGGCGACGAGCCCTATTACAGCCGCGTCGGCTTCAAGGCGGTGCCGAAGGGCAGGGTGACGATGCCCGGCCCGGTCGACTACGCCCGCCTTCTGGTCGCCGAACTCGCCGAAGGCGCTTTCGAGGGCGTCTCCGGCACTGTCCGGCCGGACTGGAGCAAGGCGAAGTAGGGTTTGCACTTGCCGCATTCTTTGTGGAAGGCCGCGGCTGCGATGCGCTACACGGCCCTGCCGGCGACCGGTGCGATTGTCAGAACTTCAAATTCGCAAATGCCCGCACCCCCAGGCCGGGCAGCAGCACCTCGTCCTTGGTGTAGGACACGGAATTGCGAATGCTTTCGTTGAGAAGATTGTTGCCGACGAGACCGACCGTCATCTCGCGCGCGCCGAACCAGGTCGGGTCGAGCTTTGTCTTGTAGCTGATCTCGGCCTTCAGCAGATTGTAGCCCGGCGTCGGCGTCTCCGCGATCGGTGCGACGTTGTTCTGGGCGAAGGCGTGCAGCAGATTGACGCGCATCAGCCAGTTGGCGTCGCGCCAGTAGATGCCGCCGCCGGCGCGCACCGGAGGGATGCGCGGCACATTGGTGCCGTCGGCGAAGGTGGCGCGGACCACGTCGAACTGGTTCTCGATGCCCCAGATGCCGCCATTGAGCGGGCCGACATCGAGCTGGCTCTGGAACTCGCCGCCGCGGAAAGTCGCATCCTTCTGCGAATAGACCGCCTGGTTCAGCTCTGCGCCGGGAGCGCCGCAGGAAGCAAAGTCCTCGTCGCACATCACGCCGGTGAGGCGGCGATAGATGAAGTTGTTGAAGCGCGTGTAGTAGGCCGTCGCTTCGAAGCGGAACGGCCCGGTGGCGCGGCGCAATGCGATCTCGACCGATTTCGCAGTCTCGATGCCGAGGTTCGGATTGCCGATGTCGAAGGTGGCGGTCGCGTCATGCGGTCCGCGCGAAAACAACTCGGCCGGCTTCGGTGCGCGCTCGATGTACTGCCCGGTGATGCTGGCGACGAGATCGTAGGGCAGGTTCTGGATCAGGCCGACGCTGCCGCTCACCGGTGTGAATGAGCGGTCGCGCGCCGTCGAAAATTGCGGAGCGCCATTCGGCAGGAAGTCCGCGGGGAAATCCGGTGTGGTGCCGTGCAGATCGACATGTTCGACCCTGCCGGCAATCTGCGCCTTTGTCGCCTCGGAGAACCTGAACTCGTTGAAGGCGTAGCCGGCGACGCGACTGTTCCGGTTTGGATCGAACAGGCCGTTGAACAGCGCGCCGGGATTGTCACCGGGCGCATTCAGCTCCTGATGGCCGGCCTGCAGTCCGAAGGCGGTGGTGATGGCGGCAAAGCGTGCATTGAATGGCGCAAACTGCACCTCAAGCCGTCCCTCCTGCTCGCGGTTGGTGAAGGTCTGGCGTACGCCGAGCGAGGACGGATCGGCGGCATCGGCAAGGCCGATCTCGTTGTGACGATAGTCGGTGGCGCCGGCCCAGAAACGCACGGCCTCGATCGCCGCCGCATCCGGGCGATATTCTCCCTTGGCGGTGAGTTTTGTCTGGTGGGCGTCGATGCGGGTCTGGTGGTCGGCGCCGTCGATGCCGGGGATGCGATAAAGCGAATCGTTCTGCGTGATCGCAGCGCCCACAAAGCCGCCGTGGAAGATGTAGGAGCCGCCGACCGAGGCGCCGTCCGTCTGCGCTGCGGAATTCGGCTGCCGTCCGTTCACCGGGCGCGTCTGGTCGAACAGATAGGGATAGGCCGGAATGTTGTAGTCGCCGGAACGGCGGCCATAGGCGTCTGCATGGACGGCAAAGTTGCCGGCGCCGGCGTCGAGCAGGATGCCGGCCTCGGTGCCGCGATCGACCGAACTCACTGCGGTCCGCGTCTCGGCCGTCAGGCAAGGCGCGGATGAAGAATCGGCTAGCGGCGTCTTGGCCGGAAGTCCGTAGCTCTGGAACGGTGCCGCGCAGACCGGCAACGCCTCGGGAATGCGATTGTTGGAGGCGCTGACCACGCCGCCGATCGAGGTCGAGCCGTAGCGCAGTGCCGCGGGCCCGCGCACCACCTCGATCTGGTTGGTCGAGAGCGGATCGATCGGCACGAAATGATCCTCGCCGAGATCGGAAGCGCCGCCGCCGCCGGTGCCGTTCTCGACGATGCCGACGCGGTTGACGTCGAGACCCCTGATGATCGGACGGCTGGAGGCGCCGGGTGCGAAGCTCGAGCCGGTGATACCGGGCTTGGAGAACAGGAGATCGCCGAGCGTGGCGCCGCCGGCACGGCGCAGTTCTTCGTTCGGCACCACGGTAACGGTCGCGAACTGGTCGGTAATCACCGGCAGCACGCCCTGTTGCGGCGCGGGTGCGACCGCAGCAACCGGCTGCGCCTGCGGCGCGCGACCGCGATTAACGCCGGTGCCGCCACGCGCGACGCGCACGGGCGTGCGCACCACGGCAGGCTTTCGTTTCACGATCGGGCTCGGCGCCGTCACGTTGACGTCGGGAAGCGCCGGCGCGTCCTCGGCAAGCGCATGCGCGCTCAGGGCCAGCCAGCTTGCGCCGGCGGCAAGAAGTGTTTTCGTTGTAAGGATTTTCATTGTCCCGTTTCCGATGCCGTCGCCGAGCGACGGGCGATTGCGATGTGTCCTTTCGGGAATCGCGCGCCGGTGGCGCGGCGATCCCGTGGGGACGTCGATCAATCGTCAGGAAACGGGAGGGGCGCGGGGCTGGAATGCCGAACGTGCAGCACCCGGCAGGGCGAAGTCGGCATCGGTTGCAGGAAGAGATTGTTCGACCGCATCCGGCAGCGGCAGAAGCGCCACTGTCGCGAGCAGCATCTGGCTCGCCATCGCCATGACCGCGCAGATCGCGCACGGCTCATTGGCTGGCTTGCCGTCATCGTGGCTGGAGGGCTGCTGCGGCCGGCTCGCCGCGTCAGGGGCAAGGCCCTGTGCGTGAGCGAGGCCGGCCTGTTTCTGGATCGCCGTCGTCGCTTGCGCGGCATCGACGTGGAAATGCCCGAACGACAGCACGAATTGCAGCGTCAGCGCGAACAGCGCCAGCCGCGAACCCGTTGCGATGTGTCGACGGAACCACTTCATGGGATCACCGATGTTACATTATAACATCGGATGGCCGAGGTACTGTCAACCGTAGGCGAAGAAGGCCAGACCCGATCAAGCATCAAGTGTGGGATCAGAGCAACGCTCGCGGGTTGCCTTCTATCTAACGCCCCTCGCGCAGCCAGGTCGCGGCAAAAGCACCCAGCAGCAGCAACAGACCGATCAGCCCCGCAAACATCGGCAGCACGCCGACGCCCTTGACCACGCTGGCGTCGCGCATCTTCACCCCCATCCAGCCGTCGCCGCGGAAAACGCTTGCCGCGCGCACCGGCACGATGCGGGGCATATCGAGGCTGCCGCCGTCGATCACGCGCCGTGCATCGCCGCCGGTCGCCTGCGCCAGCGGCTTGAGCATGTCGGTCGTGGAGGTGACTTCCGAGAATTCTTTCGGGTTGGTCGGGCCGACATTGATCAGCGCTTTCAGCGTGCCGTCGGTGGCCTGCCACAGGCCAAGCTCGGCCGCGGGCAGCGTCGCGCGCCATTCGCCGGGCTCGCCGGGCGACAAGGTCACTTCGCGCGTGGCGCCGCTCGGCGAGGTCACAGTGACCGGCGAAACCGTGTCGGACATGGTCTGCCGGATCACCGCGAGATCCTTGCCGGCAACCTGCAGCCGGAGCGCTTCCTCGTCGAGATCGGGTTGTTTCATCAGCCAGTGCGAAGTGCGTCGCAAGAGATCGAGATGCGGCCCGCCGCCTTCATAACCGCGCGCCCACAACCAGATATGGTCGGTGAGCAACAGCGCCACGCGGCCTTCGCCGAAGCGCGACAGCAGCATCAGCGGCTTGCCGTCGACGCCGGTCATGACGGGTGCACCGATGGTGTTGCGGGTGTCGACCGTGCGGAAGAAGCGGGCCCAGCGCGGCGGCTCGCTCGCCGAGCCCTCGAGGCCGCGCGTCACCGGGTGGCGTTTTCCGGCATCCGAGAGATGGGCGTAGTAAGGTTTCTCGGTCACGCCGACGGGTTCGGCCGGCAGCACCGAATCCAGCGGTGTGCGCCAGATGCTGGTGGTCGAGGCATAGTCGGGGCCGGCGGAGACCAGCACTGCGCCGCCGCCGCGCACATAGCGCGCGATGTTGTCGAAATAGGCAATCGGCAGCACGCCCTGCCGCGCGTAGCGGTCGAAGATGATGAGCTGGAATTCGTGGATCCGCTGCTGGAACAGCTCGCGGGTCGGAAAGGCGATCAGCGACAGCTCGTTGATCGGCGTGCCGTCCTGCTTCTCCGGCGGCCGCAGGATGGTGAAGTGAACGAGATCGACGCTGGCGTCCGATTTCAGGAGATTGCGCCAGGTGCGCTCGCCCGAATGCGGCTCGCCGGAGACGAGCAGCACGCGCAGCCGGTCGCGCACGCCGTCGATCGCGACCACCGCACGGTTATTGACCAGGGTCAGCTCGTTATCGAGCGGAGAGGCCTCGATCTCCACGATGTTGGGGCCGGCATGCTTGATGTCAATCTCGACATTTGCGGTCTGGCCGCTCTGCAGGGTGCGCTCGTTGATCACATCGCCGTCACGGCGCACGGTGATCTTGGCGCGCTCGCCGGTGACGCCCTGGTCGTCGAGGCGATAGGTGATGGTCTGAGCCTGGCCGACAATGCCGAAGCGCGGGGCGGCGGAAATCGCGATGCGGCGATCGCGCTCGTCCTTGCGGCCAGTGATCAGCGCATGCACCGGCGCCTGGAAGCCGACCGCGCCGGCGTTGGCGGGGATGTCGTGCACGCGGCCGTCTGTAATCAGGAATGCTCCGGCGACGCGGTCGATCGGCACGTCCGACAGCGCCGAGGACAATGCGCCGAACAGCTTGGTGCCGTCGGTCTCGCCGTCGGCCTGTCCGGCTTCGACGATGCGAACTTCGAGGCCCTTCACCTTCTTCAGGGCATCGACGAGCGCTTCCTGCGCCTTTGCGGCTTCTTGCGTGCGCTCGCCAAAGTTCTGGCTGGGACTCTTGTCGATGACGACTGCGGCGACGGAAGAAAGCGGCTCGCGGTCCTCGCGGGTGAAGGAGGGGTTGGCGAGCGCCAGCAGCACCAGCGCCAGCGCGAACACACGCACTGCCGCGCCGCGTGAACGGCCGAGCAGGAGAGCCGCGCCGATCACGATGATGGCGGCGAGCGCGATCCACAACACGATGGTCGGCACGAGGGGGGTGAATGCGATACCGTATTGCATATCGCTACTGTCCCAGCCGTTCGATCAGGGCCGGTGCATGCACCAGGTCGGTCTTGTAGTTGCCGGTAAGCGTGTACATCACGATGTTGACGCCGGATCGGAACGCGAATTCGCGCTGGCGCACATCGCTGCCCGACACCGGCAGCATCGGTTGGCCGTCCGGGCGCAGCGCCCAGGCGCCGGCGAGGTCGTTGGAGGTGATGATGATCGGCGAGACGCCGTCGCCGCCATGCGCCGGGCGCGAGGCCGCTTCCTCGTCATCGTCCCGCGGCAGCGTCTCCACCCAGGTCTGGCCCGTGGTGTAGCGCCCCGGAAAATCGCGCAGCAGGTAAAACGTCTTGGTCAGCACATGCTCGCGCGGCACCGGCTCGAGCTCGGGCACGTCAAGCGACGACAGGATGTTGCGCAGCGCCAGCATGCCCGGCGTCTGCGTCGCTCCGTTCTCGCCGGGCGGTGCCTCGATGGCGTCGCGGGTGTCGAACAGTACGGTGCCGCCCTGCTTCATGTAGGCGTCGATGCGGTTGATAGTGTCCTGCGACGGCTTTGGCGCGCCCGGCATCACCGGCCAATAGACCAGCGGGAAGAAGGCGAGTTCGTCGCTGGCAGGATCGACGCCGACCGGTTCTCCGGTTTCCAGCGCGGTGCGCTGGGCAAGGAATAGCGTCAGTCCCGACATGCCGGCTTTCACGATGGCATCGACGTCGGCATTCCCCGTCACGACATAGGCTAGGCGCGTCTGCGATACTGAGCGCAGGGCAAATTCGTCCTTGCTGTCAGCGCGAACGGGCGAGGGGGCGCCGGTGGCGAGTGCGAACAGGAGCGCCAGCGCGACCGAAGCCGGCGCCGCGCGTCGGCGCCGCAGCAGCGCCGCGAGGCCGGCGCCGAGCAGCGCCACGATGATGGCATCGATCAGGAACAAGCCGAGCGAGGAAGCAAGAAGGATGCCGCGCAAATCGCGCGGCTCGGCATTGGTGTAGGTCGCCCGCTGTGCGCGCAGGCTGGATGTATCGAGCGCGGCGAGGCGGTCGGCGGCGGCGAGCGTGTTGACCGCGATCGGACCTTCCTGCGGACCATAGAGCCCGGGCGGATGCTCTGGCGTGGCGCGGTCGCGATAATCCGCCGGCATCGGCTTTGCCGTCGACGGCGGCGGGCCAAAGGCGCCAAAGCCGTCGAGCGTGCGCACCGGCGCCACCATTTCGACGGTGCCCTCGGCTGCAACTCCCGCGCCCTGCGTCGAGGTGTAGCCGGAAAAGTCGACGATCCGCCTTAACATCTCGACGAAGGTGCCGGACATCGGCAGATCCGACCAGCGCATGTCGGCGCCGACATGGAAAAGGGCGACGACGCCCTTGCCGCGATGCTCGCCGGTCACCAGCGGCGTCCCATCTTCCAGGATAGCCCAGGTCTTGGCCGCGAGCGCCGCGTCCGGTTCCGCCAGCACCTGGCGGTTCACCGTGATGTCCTTTGGCACGGCAAGCCCCGTGAACGGGCCTTCGGCGGCAAAGGCCGACAGATGCTGCGGCTTCTCCCAGGTCAGGCTGCCGCCAAGAATGCGGCCGCCGCGGCGCAGCTTGACGGGCACGAGATCGTCATCGGCCTGCGCCAGGCGCGGACCGGCAAAACGCACCAGCACGCCGCCCTGCTCGATCCAGGCCTTGAGCCGCTCGCGGATTTCCGGCGACAGCGTGCCGACATCTGCCAGAACGATCATGGGCAGTTTCTGGTCGAGGAACTGCGCAATTGCCTGTTGCGGCGCTCCGCGGTCGCCCAGCCGCACGTCTGCGAAGGGCGAAAGCGCGCGGCCGAGATAGAAGTTCGCGGCCAGCAGCGGCTGCGCGGTGTCGCTGGTAGCTCCCGAGACCAGGCCGACGGCGCGCCGCCGCCAGCGCTTGTCGAGCAGCTGCACCGCGCCGGCGGAGCGCTCGCCCGATATCTCCAGCCGCGCGATGTCGTTGCGCAATTCGACCGGAAGGTCGAACGCAGCTTCGGTCTCGCGTTCGCCGTCCTTGAAGATGAAGCGCGCTTCGCCGACCGGCGAGCCCTTGGCGTCGACGGCGCGCACCGTGCCGAGCGCGGAGCGCCCTGCCGGACGCAGCACCTTCACGACCATCTTGGCCGCGGCATTTTCGGCAGCGGCAAGCGCCAGCGGCACCGGCGCGCCCTCGAAAATGGTGAGAGGACGCTCGCCGATGGCCTTGGACAGGCCTTCCAGGAATTCACTGCCGCGGCCGGTATCGGTGCCGTCGGTGAGCCAGGCGATTTCCGCATCGCCGGTGGTCTTCAGGAAGCGCTCGATCGCGGGCAGCGTTTCCACCCGTTCCACCGACCACGGCTTCGGCGAGATCTGGCGCAGCGCGACGCGCGCCGTGCCGGCCGGCATCAGCGTGATGTCGCGCTGGGATTCGGAGAGCGCGACCACGGCCACGCCGCGGCGGTCGTTGTCGGCCTTCGCAATCAGTTCGTCGGCAGCCTTGACGCGGGTCTCCCAGCTTGCCGCGGAACTCCAGCCGTCGTCGAGCAGGATCACGACCGCACCATTGCTGACGCCGAGCCCGGTCGCCGGATTCCAGATCGGGCCGGCGGCCGCGATGATCAGCAGCGCCGCTGCCGCGAGACGGATCGCCGTCAGCCACCATGGCGTGCGCGAGGGCGTTTCTTCCTTCGGCGCGATGTCGAACAGCAGCTTCGTCGGCGGGAATTCGATGCGGCGCGGGCGCGGCGGCATCACGCGCAGCAGCCACCACAGCACCGGCAGGCTCAGCAGACCCAGCAGCAGCAGCGGTTCAGCGAAAGTGAGGGGCAGCCCCATCATGCGGTTCGCCCCGCTTTCACGTTCGTGCGCACGCCGCCCTTGTTCACCATCATGCCGCCGTGCAGGAACAGCAGGAGTTCGGCTGCCGAGCGGCTGGTGGTATGGGTGGAGAACAGCCAGTCAAGCCGGTTGGTCTCGGCGCGGATTTCATCGCGATGCCGCGCGATGCGCGCGACATAGTCGCTCATCCAGCTTTCGGCGCGCCCTGCGGTGATCGCCTCGCCGCCCTCGGGCTCGACGAATTCGACGCGGCCGGAATAGGGAAAGGTTTCTTCCGCGGGATCGACGATCTGGATCAGCGTGCCGTGCGCACCCGACGATGACAGTCCCGCCAGCGTGTTCCTGATCTCCGGTATCGGTGACCAGAAATCCGACAGCACAACGATCTCGGCCAGCGCCGACGGCACAAAGGACGGCGGCAGACTTAGCCGCGTCGCATCGTCATGCAGCATCGCCTGCGCCATCTTGTCGATCACGGCGCGGCTGGCGGTCGGATTCATCAGGCCGGGGATGCCGACGCGCTCGCCGCCGGCAACCAGAAGCTCCGCCAGCGCAAAGGCGACGATAAGTCCGCGTTCCAGCTTGCTGTCGCGCGCCTGCGGCGAGGCAAATGCCATCGAGCGCGAACGGTCGGGCCATATCCAGATTGTGTGCGAGGCTTCCCATTCCTGCTCGCGCACATAGAGATGGTCGTCGCGCGCCGAGCGCCGCCAGTCGACGCTGGCGGCCGGCTCGCCGGAGACGAAGCGGCGGTATTGCCAGAAATTCTCGCCGGTGCCGGCGCGGCGGCGGCCGTGCAGGCCGTGGATCACGTTGGCGGCAATGCGGCGGGCTTCAAGGACGAGGCGCGGCAGCGATGCGGCAAGCGTGCGGCTTTCGCCATCGGCACGTCGGATTGCTGTGATCTCCAGAGCCTCGTTCTTGTTGGGTGCGGCCATCAACCGATCCGCGTCTTCAATTGCCTGATCACGTCGGGGATGGTGCGTCCCTCGGCGCGCGCCGTGAACGTCAGCGCCATGCGATGCTTGAGCACGGGTTCGGCGAGGTCGAGCACGTCGTCGACCGACGGCGCGAGCCGCCCGTCAAGCAGTGCCCGTGCACGCACCGCCAGCATCAGCGACTGGCTGGCGCGCGGGCCGGGTCCCCAGGCGATCAGCTTCTCGCCTTCGCCGCTCGGGCGGGCAGCGCGCACCAGGGACAATATCGCCTCGACCACGGAGTCGCCGACCGGCAGGCGACGCACCAGCCGCTGCGCGGCGAGCAGTGCCTCAGCGTTCATCGCGGCCTTGGCCAGCGTCTCTTCCGCGCCGGTGGTCTCGAACAGGATGCGCCGCTCGGCGTCGCGATCGGGATAGTCGACGTCGATCTCCATCAGGAAGCGGTCGAGCTGCGCCTCGGGGAGCGGATAGGTTCCTTCCTGCTCCAGCGGGTTTTGCGTCGCCAGCACATGGAATGGCTTCGGCAGGTCATGGCGCGCCCCTGCAACCGTGATGTGCTGTTCCTGCATGGCTTGCAGCAGGGCAGACTGGGTGCGCGGGCTGGCGCGATTGATCTCGTCGGCCATCAACAGCTGGGCGAAGACGGGGCCGGCAATGAAGCGGAAGGAGCGCTTTCCGCTGTTGCTTTCGTCCAGCACCTCGGCACCGAGGATGTCGGAGGGCATCAGGTCCGGCGTGAACTGGATGCGCTTGGCGTCCAGCCCCAGCGTGACACCGAGCGTCTCGACCAGCTTGGTCTTGGCCAGGCCGGGCACACCGATCAGGAGCGCATGGCCGCCCGAAAGGATGGTTACCAGCGTGTTTTCGATGACGCGGTCCTGGCCGAAAATGACGGTGGAAATCGCCTCTTTTGCCGCGCGGACCTGGGCGGAGACCTGCTCGGCGGAACGGACGATGCCATCCTCGAGTTTTTCGACGCTTTCTGAACCTGCCATTCCCGTCAGCTCCTTTGAGGCCTACCTGTCGAATGGAAGTGCCATCCGCTCCGTCGTCATGTCATGGACCTCATGCTAAACTTATGCGAAGGCCATGTATTTGTTGAATTAAACTATCCCCACATTATCGGATTGGGGGTATGAACCGCATCACGTTGTGGCGAGAATTAGAAGCTCACCTGCGCAGTGCGGACTTGCACCAATCATGCCAAATGGCGTTGCAAAACCTTTGGGGTAAACCATGGCGAACCAAGGGCAAACGAGCCAAGAGAGAACCCCTGCCAACCTCGAGGGGCTGACCATCGCTGCGCGTGAAGCAACCAACGCCACGCCGGCCGGACGGGGTCTGCCGCCCGTGCATCTTTGGAACCCGCCGTTCTGCGGTGACCTCGACATGCGAATCGCCAGCGATGGTACGTGGTTCTACATGGGGACGCCAATCGGCCGTCCGGCGCTGGTGCGGTTGTTCTCGACTATTCTCAAGCGCGAGAACGGCAAGCATTTCCTGGTCACGCCGGTCGAGAAAGTAGGCATCCGGGTCGATGATGCGCCTTTCATGGCGGTGGAAATGCGGATCGAGAACGATGCGCGGGGCAAGCTGCTGCGCTTCCGCACCAATGTCGACGAGTGGGTGCCGTGCGAGCCGGGCCATGGCCTGCGCTTCGAGCGGGCGGACGATGGCGGGCTCACGCCCTATTTGCATGTCCGTGCCGATTTGTGGGCCAAGGTCACCCGCGCGCTCTATTACGATCTGGTTGACATGGGCGAAGAGCGGATGATCGATGGCGAGGACAGGTTCGGAATCGAATCCGGCGGCGAGTTCTTTGCGATGGCGGATGCGGACGAGGTGAGGAACGCGCGTTGAACGAACAGGTCCTGAACGCGAGGCCCGCGGCCATCAACGCGGAGGAATTCTTCAAGCGCTCGCGCGCGCGGCTTGGCTTTGACGTGCCGCCTGGTTTGGTCGATCCCAACATTATTCCGCGTACCGGCGATTCCGGCAACGATCGTATGCTCGAGATCGTCGCACAGGAGCAGCCGGTACGTCCCGCAGCGGTGCTGATCCCCGTGGTGGATCATCCCGAGCCGACCGTGCTCCTCACCCAGCGCACGGAGCATTTGAGCAGCCACGCCGGGCAGATCGCTTTTCCGGGCGGCAAGATCGATGCGGGCGATGTCTCGCCGATGGATGCGGCGCTGCGCGAGGCGGATGAGGAAGTCGGGCTGAAGCGCGAATTCATCGAGCCGATCGGCTATCTCGACCTCTATGGAACCGCCTTCGGGTTCCGCATCCTGCCGACGGTTGCCAGGGTGAAGCCAGGCTTCAAGCTGGACATCAATGAATACGAGGTGGTCGACGCCTTCGAGGTGCCGCTCGCCTTCCTGATGAATCCGGAAAACCACCAGATCCACACCAAGGAATTCCGCGGCATCGAGCGCTCCTATTACGCCATGCCGTTCGCCGAGCGCTACATCTGGGGCGCAACGGCCGGAATCCTGCGCGTGCTCTACGAGCGGATCTATCTCGCATGATCCGTCCGGTCCTGACCGAAATCGGCATCTTCCTGATCCCCTTTGCGGTCTATGCGTTGTTCCTGATTGCAACGCGCTCCGGCGTCTTCGACCAATCCTCCTGGCCGCTGCAGCTCGTGGCAAAACTCGTGCTGGGCTCGCTGCTGCTGGTCATCGTCAGCTTCGTCCTGCTCGCCGAGTTTTCCGGCGCGCCGCCGCAATCGACCTATGAGCCCGCCCACATGGAAGGAGGCAAGCTGGTGCCCGGCGTCGAACGGCCGGGAGCTGCGAAATGAGTGAGACGCGGGTTCTGGTTGATGCGCCGTGGCTCAAGTCCGGGCCTGCGGGGCGCGTGCTGGCGCTGCTCAATGACGAGGGCGAGGAGGCGCGCGTGATCGGCGGCGCCGTGCGCAACGCACTGCTCGGCCTTCCCGTTGCCGACGTCGACATCGCCACCACGGCACTGCCGGAAGAGGTGATCCGCCGCGCGGAAGGCGCCGGCATCAAGAGCGTGCCGACCGGGATCGAGCACGGCACCGTGACGCTGGTGCTCGACAAGCATCCGTTCGAGGTCACCACGCTGCGCGAGGACACCGAAACCTTCGGCCGCAAGGCCAGGGTCGCCTTTGGCCGCGACTGGATGCGCGATGCCGAGCGGCGCGATTTCACCATCAACGGGCTTTCCGTCGATCCTGCCGGCGTCGTGCACGATTACGTCGGGGGTCTTGCCGACATTGCCGGACGGCGCGTGCGCTTCATCGGCGATCCGTCCGAGCGCATCGCCGAAGATTATCTGCGTATCCTGCGTTTCTTCCGCATCCATGCCGCCTATGGCGCCGGCGAGCCGGATCGCGCCGGCTATCTCGCATGCATCGGCGGCCGCGCGGGCCTGGCGAGCCTGTCGGCCGAGCGCGTGCGCATGGAAATGTTGAAGCTGATGGTGGCGCCAGGCGCTGCCGGCGCGATATCGGCGATGGCCGATTGCGGCCTGCTGCAGCAGATTGTCGGCGGCGTCGCCTACACGGGAGCGCTTGCCGCGATGATCGAGGTGGAGCGGATGCTTGGCCTTCCGGCCGATGCCATGCGACGCCTGGGCGCGCTCGCGGTCGCGGTGACCGAGGATGCAAGGCGTGTTGCCGCGCGGCTGCGGCTGTCCAATGCGGAGGCGAAGACACTGGATTCCATGGGCCATCGCTGGTGGCGCCTCGCCGGCATGGACGAGGCGACTGCGAAGCGCCGGCTCTACCGCCTCGGTGCCGATGCCTACCGCGATCGTCTGATGCTGGCCTGGGCAAGGGCAGGGGGCACCGATGCGGCCGACTGGCGGCAGATGGCGAGCCTGCCGCTGCGCTGGAGTGCACCGAAATTCCCGCTGAGGGCCTCCGACTTCATCGCGCGCGGCATAGCCGAGGGGCCCGCGCTCGGCCATGTCCTGACCATTGCTGAAGACGCCTGGCTCGCTGCGGGCTTTCCGCTGGAAGCGAACGCCGTCGCCGGCATTGCCGATCAAACCGTGGCGCGATTCGCCCGCGATCACCGGCTGTGAACATTCTCTCCGGCTTTGCCGACGTCTCGATCGCCCAGCTCGTGCTGGTGGGGGTCGTTGCGCTGTTTGCATCCGTCGTCGGCGGGCTCGCGGGCTACGGCACCGGCGCGCTGATGCCGCTGGTGCTGGTGCCGCTGATCGGCGCCGAGCCCGTGGTACCGATCATCGCGATCTCCTCGATCTTCACCAATTTCTCCCGCTTCATCGCCTTTGTCCGTTACGCCGACCGCCGCCGCGCGCTGATCGTGATCGCCGCGGCATGCGTGACGACGGCGCTCGGAGCGTACGGCTATACGCGCCTGACCGGGGCAGGTGCGGCGCTCGTCATCGGCACCATGTTGATCCTGAGCGTGCCATTGCGGCGGCTCGCAAAGCGGCGCGACATCAGGATCGGTGATGGCGGCCTTGCGCTCGGCTCGGTCGGATATGGCGTCGTGGTAGGCGGCACTTCGGGTTCGGGCGTGATCCTGCTGTCGCTGTTGATGGCGGCGGGTCTCGAAGGCGCCGCCGTGATTGCGACGGATGCGGTGATTTCGCTGGCGACGAGCGTCATCAAGATTTCTGTATTCGGACTCGCCGGCGCCGTCACCGCGCAGGTGGCGGCCTTTGCCGTGCTGATCGGCGCAGTGGCGATGCCCGGTGCGTTCCTTGCCAAGGCTTTCGTCGAGCGCATGCCCGTACACATCCACACCGCCATTCTCGACGTCGTGGTCATTGCGGGCGGGATCATGATGATCTCGGCGGCGCTGCGCTGACCGGGCGCGGTGCCAACCGGAAACGAGGCAGCACCGCGGAACTCTCAAGCGCGCTTCTTGCGCGGCTTATCTTTCTCGTCTTCTTCCTCGTCCTCTTCTTCGTCCGTGTCTTCTTCCTCCTCGTCGTCTTCTTCCTCTTCCTCATCCTCTGCCTCGTCGGCATCGGCGAGTTCGAGCACGGCCAGCGGCAGGGTTTCGCGGAACAATTCGCCTTCCAGGCCCATCCACAGGCACGCGACGGTATCCTCGTGCACTTCCGCCACCGTCAGCAGATGGCCGCCGGATTTCAGCGTGACGACGTCGCCGGGTTTGAGTTCCATGAAAGCTCCTTTCGAAATTCTCCATGAGTTCGGAAGGATAGCGCTCAGCCATGACGCAAATGCGTCACTTCGGCAGCAATTCCGCGAGCGAGCGGATGATGCGATCCGGCCTGATGGTCGAGCCGGGGGGCAGGCCCTCGCCATGCACGTCCATCCAGATCGCATAGATGCCGAGCCGCTGCGGCGCCTCGACCTCCCATTCGAGATTGTCACCGATCATCCAGGTATCGCTTGCGCTGACGCCCAGTGCCTCCATGGCGTGCAGATAGGCGCGCTCCTCCGGCTTGCCGAAACCGTGCTCGCCCTCGATCTGGATATGGTGGAATCGGTGCGCGAGCTCGAAGCGCTCGACCTTGGCGCGCTGGGTGTCGGCCGCGCCGTTGGTGACGAGGGCGAGCTTGACGCCGAGCGAGCGAAAGCGATCGATCGCATCATGTGCGCCGGGAAAGATGAACATCTCTTCCTCGCGATATTCCGAGAAGCGGTCGGCGATGCGGACGGCGAGACCGGGCGGCAGCCGCGCGTGACCGGCCGCGGTGAGCGCATCGAACCCGCCCTGCACCGTGATCCGTCGGGCCTCGCCGAGCTTGAGCCGCCAGGCGGGCTCGGCGGTCGACCAGAAATTTCGTGCAAAGCTCAGCACCGCGGCTGCGACCGCCGCCGGCGGCAGCGGCGCCAGCTCGTCGGCGAACTCCGCGGCAATGTGGTGCCACGCGATCTCCGGCCGGCCATAGGCCGACAGGATGGTGTCGTCCATGTCGATCAGCATCGCACGCGGAAGTTTGGTCAAGGCCACTTCACCTCCGGCGGCATCGAGGAGAGGATGGATTCGACATTGCCGCCGGTCTTCAGGCCAAATGTCGTGCCGCGATCGTAGAGCAGGTTGAATTCGACATAGCGGCCGCGGCGGATCAACTGCTCCTCGCGGTCATCCGCGGTCCAAGGCGCATTGAAGTTGCGTCGCACCAGTTCCGGATAGATTTTCAGGAAGGCGCGGCCGACGTCCTGCGTGAAGGCGAAGTCGGCCTCCCAGTCGCCGGAATCGTGATGGTCGTAGAAGATGCCGCCGATGCCGCGCGGCTCCTTGCGATGCGGCAGGTAGAAATACTCGTCGCACCACTTCTTGTACTTGTCGTAGTCGGCGACGCCGTTCGGGCCGGTGCAGGCTTGCTTCATCGCGGCGTGGAAGGCGACCGTATCGGGGTCTTCCTGGGTGCGCCGGCGATCGAGAACCGGCGTCAGGTCCGCACCACCCCCGAACCACGCCTTGGTCGTGACCACGAAGCGCGTGTTCATGTGGACGGCCGGCACGTGCGGACTTCTCATATGCGCAATCAGCGAAATGCCGGAGGCCCAGAAGCGCGGGTCGTCGGCGGCGCCGGGAATCTGCCCGCGGAATTCGGGGGAAAATTCGCCATGTACGGTCGAGCAGTGCACGCCGACCTTCTCGAACAGGCGGCCGTGCATCATCGACATCACCCCGCCGCCGCCCTTGGCGCCGCTATGGTCGGTGCGCTCCCACGGCGTGCGCACGAAGCGGCCGGCCTCGCCGGGATAGAGCCGGGCAGGGGCCTCGTCCTCGAGCTTTTCGAAGGCGGCGCAAATCTGGTCGCGCAAGGCTTCGAACCAGCCCCGTGCGCTGACCTTGCGTTGTTCGATGAGAGATACGTCCATCGGTTGCCGTTCTACCTGATCCCGAGCGCCTTGTGTGTCTGCACGCTGAGCCGCCATTGCGGGTGCCGCAGGCAATAGTCGACCGCGCGCGCGGTGTTCTGCACCACATCCGGCCCATCCATCGGCTGCAGCGAGAAGCGCCCGAAGTCGAGCGCTGCGAAATCTTCGGGCTGCGCGCCTTCCTGCGGATAGACCAGCTTCAACTCGTGACCTCGTTTGAGCAGGAGCTCGGCACCGGCCTTTGGGCTGACGCAGATCCAGTCCATGCCGTCCGGCGGAATAATCGTGCCGTTGGTCTCCACCGCCACCGCAAAGCCGCGCGCATGCAGCGCGTCGATCAGCGTCCGGTCGACCTGCAGCAGCGGCTCGCCGCCGGTCAGCACCACGTAGCGGTTGGTATCCTCGCCGGTCCATTGTGCCGCGATCGTGGCCGCGAGCTCGTCCGCGCCGGCAAAGCGGCCGCCCAGCGTGCCGTCGGTGCCGACGAAATCGGTGTCGCAGAACCGGCAGGTCGCCCTGGCGCGGTCTTCCTCTCGGCCGCTCCAGAGATTGCACCCGGAGAACCGGCAGAACACCGCGGCGCGCCCGGCATGGGCGCCTTCGCCCTGCAGGGTGAGAAATATCTCTTTGACGGCGTAGCTCACCAAAACTCCTTAACTGACCTTTGCAGACATCTTCTTGCGCATGATCTTGCGGAAGATCGGTACCCGCTTTTCCGGATCATGCGTGGCGCGTCTGCCGCAGCGACTCGCCGAGCGCCATGGCGGCGGCCATTGCGACATTGAGCGAGCGCAGTCCGGGCTTGATGGGGATGCCCAGCCGTGCATCGGCGGCCGCCATAACCTCGTCGGTCACGCCCATGGATTCGCGTCCGAACAAGAGGATATCGGCCGGTTTGTAAGCGTAATCAAGGTATGAACCGGCCGCCTTGGTGGTGAAGAGCAGCAGCCGGTGGCCGACCCCGCGCCGCCATAGCTCGAATTTGGACCAGGAGTCGTGGCGGGTCAGTCGCACCTGGTCGAGATAGTCCATGCCGGCCCGGCGGAAGGCCCTGTCGGAGGTGGCAAAGCCGGCCGGCTCGATGATGTGGGCGGCCACATCCAGACAGGCGCACAATCGCAGAATCGTTCCGGTATTCTGGGGGATGTCGGGCTGGAAAAGCGCGATCTGCATGGCGTCGCCGGGCCCCCCGGAAGTCCTGCTGAAATCTCGGAATAATTCGCGTCATTGCGCGGAATTAGTGCATTGCACCTGTGCGAGCGGATAGCGGGCTTGCGCTCGCCCGGCAAGGGTGCCAATAGAACGATTCTGGACTGGCTGTTCTGCCCGTGGGGCGCGGAAAAAGCGGTCTTTCTGCCGCCGCGGGGCACGCGGGCGCCGGCAGCCTGCCAAAGGGATTGGGCGATCCTCGTCTGGCGATCGTTCGGCTAGTCCTTGGGGCGGACCTCCGGCTGCAGCTTGGAAAGGGTTTGGGATCGTGACGACAGCGTCTTCGGCGGATCATCCGACACGCCGTGATTTCCTTTTTGTTGCAACGGGCGCCGTCGCCGGCGTCGGCGCGGTCGTTACCGCCTGGCCGTTCATCGCCCAGATGAACCCGGACGCCTCGACGATTGCGGCCGGCGCGCCGATCGAGGTCGATCTGACCCCGATCGCCGAAGGCCAGGACATCAAGGTGTTCTGGCGCGGCAAGCCGATCTACATCAGCCACCGCACCAAGAAGCAGGTCGAGGAAGCGCAGAAGACGCCGCTCAAGGATCTGCCGGATCCGCAGACCGACCAGCAGCGCACCAAGCCGGGTCACGAACAGTGGCTGGTCGTGATCGGCATCTGCACCCATCTCGGCTGCATCCCGATCGCCCATGAAGGCAGCTATGACGGCTTTTTCTGCCCCTGCCACGGCTCGGTCTACGACACCTCCGGCCGCATCCGCCAGGGTCCGGCGCCGGCCAACCTGACCGTGCCGCCCTACGCATTTCTCACCGACACCAAAATCCAGATCGGCTAAAGCCCCGGAGCCCTTCCGGGATTTCACGCCGTCGCGTCGATTTACTTCCTCAGGATCGCATCAATGAGCGGACCATCCGATTTCCAGCCGACCCATCCCGCCTTGAAGTGGATCGAGCGGCGCCTGCCGATCATGGGTCTCATGCATTCATCGTTCGTGGCGTATCCGACGCCGCGCAACCTGAATTACTGGTGGACCTTCGGCGCCATCCTCTCGATGATGCTGGCGGTGCAGATCGTAACCGGCGTGATCCTGGCGATGCACTACACCCCGCACGCCGATCTCGCCTTCAAGTCGGTCGAACTGATCGTCCGTGACGTCAATTTCGGTTGGCTGCTGCGCAACATGCATGCGGTCGGCGCCTCCATGTTCTTCTTCGCCGTCTATGTCCACATGTTCCGCGGCCTCTATTACGGGTCGTACAAGGAGCCGCGAGAGGTGCTGTGGATCCTCGGCGTGATCATCTATCTGCTGATGATGGCGACCGGCTTCATGGGCTACGTGCTGCCGTGGGGCCAGATGAGCTTCTGGGGCGCCACCGTCATCACCAACCTGTTCTCGGCCATTCCCTATGTCGGCGATAGCATCGTGACGCTGTTGTGGGGCGGCTATGCCGTCGGCAACCCGACGCTGAACCGCTTCTTCTCGCTGCACTACCTCTTGCCCTTCGTGATCGCCGGCGTGGTCGTGCTGCACGTCTGGGCGCTGCACGTCGCCGGCCAGAACAATCCCGATGGCGTCGAGCCGAAGACCGCAAAGGACACCGTGCCGTTTACGCCGCACGCCACCATCAAGGACTTCTTTGGCGTGTCCTGCTTCCTGCTGCTCTACGCCTGGTTCATCTTCTACATGCCGAACTATCTCGGCGATGCCGACAACTACATCCCGGCGAATCCCGGCGTCACCCCGGCGCACATCGTGCCCGAATGGTACTACCTGCCGTTCTACGCGATCCTGCGCTCGATCCCGAACAAGCTGGCGGGCGTCGTGGCGATGTTCGGCGCGATCGTCGTGCTTGCCTTCCTGCCCTGGCTCGATACCGCCAGGACGCGGTCGTCGAAGTACCGCCCGCTCGCCAAGCAGTTCTTCTGGATCTTCGTGGTGGTCTGCATCCTGCTCGGCTATCTCGGCGCCCAGCCGCCGGAAGGCATCTACGTCATCGCGGCGCGCATCCTGACCGTGATGTACTTCGCCTACTTCCTGATCCTGCTGCCGCTCTTGAGCCGGATCGAGACGCCGCGCCCGGTGCCGAATTCAATTGCGGATGCCGTGCTCGCGAAGAGCGGCAAGGCAGCCTCGATGGCAGTCGCGTTCCTGGTTGCGGGCGCTTTGCTTGTCGGCGGCGCGCAAAATGCCCGCGCAGAGGACAGCCATGGCACCTCGCCGCCCGGCAACAAGTGGTCGTTCGCCGGCCCCGTCGGTACCTACGACCGCGGCGCTTTGCAGCGTGGCCTCAAGGTCTACAAGGAAGTTTGCTCCTCCTGCCACGGCCTGTCCTATGTCGCTTTCCGTAACCTCGCCGATCCCGGCGGGCCCGGTTACTCCGCGGCGCAGGCGGCGGCCTTTGCCGCCGAATACAAGATCAAGGACGGCCCGAACGACGCCGGCGACATGTTCGAGCGGCCGGGCCGCCCGGCGGACTATTTCCCCTCGCCATTCCCGAACGAGCAGGCGGCCCGTGCGGCCAACGGTGGCGCGGCCCCGCCGGATCTGTCGCTCATCACCAAGGCGCGCTCTTACAAGCGCGGCTTCCCGATGTTCGTGATCGACGTGTTCACGCAGTACCAGGAGCAGGGCCCGGACTATGTGACGGCCCTTCTGCAGGGCTATCAGGACAAGGCGCCGGCCGGCTTCAATCTGCCCGAGGGCTCCTACTACAACACCTATTTCCCGGGCCACGCCATCAAGATGCCGAAGCCGCTCTCCGACGGCCAGGTCACCTTTGACGACGGCTCGCCCGCGACGGTTGCGCAATACGCCAGGGACGTCACGCAGTTCCTGATGTGGGCCGCCGAACCGCACATGGAAGCCCGCAAGAAGCTGGGCTTGCAGGTCTTCCTGTTCTTGATCCTGCTGACGGGCCTGCTGTACTTCACCAAGAAGAAGGTCTGGGCCTCCTCCCACTGAGCCCTCCGCCGCCTGACGCGAATTCGAAAAAGCCCCTTCGGGGGCTTTTTTGCTGGGCGCAGCAATGCGTCGGCAGGTGATTGCCTCTGGCTCCCGCAGCCGCCAAAATGGCCGCAGGAAAATAATTCGGAGGAATCCATGGGCACCCACATCACCTTCAAGCGTCCGGATGGCAAGGAGACCGCCGGCTACCTCGCCAATGCCGCCCGCGGCAATGCACCCGGCGTGGTGGTTGTGCAGGAATGGTGGGGCCTGTCGGAGAACATCAAGGGCCTGTGCGATCGTTTTGCGGTGGCCGGCTTCGATGCGCTGGCCCCCGATCTCTACAAGGGCGTGGTGGTGCCGTATCACGATACGGACAAGGCCAACGCGCAGATGACCTCGCTCGACTTCATGGACGCCACCACGCAGAACGTGCGCGGTGCTGCGCAATATCTCGCGCGCAACGGCGCCAAGGTGGGCCTGACCGGCTTCTGCCTCGGCGGCGCGGTCACCATCATCGGCGCCACCAAGATATCGGAGCTGACCGCCGGCGTCGTCTTTTATGGCATCCCGCCCGAACAGGCGGCAAAGCCTGCTGACGTTAAGATCCCGCTGCAGGCGCATTTCGCCAACAAGGACGACTGGTGCACGCCGGCCGCGGTCGATGCCTTCGAGAAGGCGATGAAGGCCGCCGGCAAATCGCTGGAGATTTTCCGCTACGATGCCGAGCATGCCTTCGTGAACGAGCAGCGCGTCGCCGTGCACGACCGCGCCTGCGCGGAGCTTGCCTGGGGCAGGGCGAGCGAATTCTTCAGGAAGCATCTCGGCTGAAACTATGCCGGGCGGCATCAACCATCCCGGTCTGGGCTATGCGACGTTCTGCGCCATCAAGTTCGCCGGCTACACCGCAGCCGCGCATGTTCTGTCCCGGCAATATGATGGCGACGTCTCCGCCTGGAAAGTCGGCGCAGTACGTACGCTCATCGGCATGGCGGCCGGTGCCGTTTATTTCAGCGGATGGATCATGCTGGAACGCAGAGGCTATCGCTTCGAAACGATCGGGATGGTTCCGTGGCCCTACTTCGTCGGTCTCTTGCCGGTACGCATCGCGGAGTGGTGGCTATTGATCTGGCTGTTCTACGACCGCGAACTGCGCGAGGTCGCAAAGGACTGGCGCATGGTAGGCCTCGGTACGGTCTGGTCCTATGTGCTCGACGCGCCCGCCATCTTCGGATTCATTGCCACGGCCGGCGTCTGGATCTGTTGATACCGCGGAGCACCACATTTCGCGCGGCTGTACAGCATGGCCGTAGGATGCTCCGACGCTAGATGAGTTTCAGCAATCCCGCTTACTGACCGTGTCCTTTCACCCCGTCCCACCAAGGGCACGTCCCTTCCATCAGCTTGTAGTTCCCCTCCATCACCTGCACTGGTGCGCGTTTGCCGTCGCGCGCCGCATTCATGCGCATCTCGCGGGCGATTTCGCGATCCTTTGGCGGCAGCCAGACGCGCTCGTGGCCCCACAGGCTCGGGCCGTCGAACATCTCGACCGCCTGCCAGTTCTTCATGTCGACCTCGCGGCCGCCCCAGCCGCATTCAATCATGAAGGAGGAGGGCGACTGGCAGTAGAACGAAGTCATGAAATCGTTGGTGTGGCGGCCTAGCGTGACGCTGACGCGGTCTTCCAGCTGCGCGATGTCATAGGCCTGGCCGACATCGTCGAGCGAGAACATTTCCACCATCAGATGATGCATGCCGCTCTTGCCGGTCTCGATCAGCGCCAGCGAATGATGCCGTGGATTGACGTGGAAGAAATAGGCCCTGAACGGCTTCAGGATGTAGTCGCTCAGTGCAAAGCCAAGCACGTCCATATAGAACGCCATGACAGGCTCGACGTTCTCGACCGTCAGCACGGCGTGGCCGAGGCCCTGTACGCCGGTGCGGAAGCCGGAAATGTTGCGGCCGGGCTGAAACGGCGCCTCGTCGATCTCGGCGCCGTAAAAGGCCTCGAGTCGGTTGCCGGCGGGATCGGAAAACGAGATCAGCTTGCGCACGCGCCGCGCGTCGGCGAGGGCCTGCGGCTCCGACGTCACCGCGACACCCGCGGCCTCCAGCTTCGCCGCCAGCACATCGAGCGCGGCGGCGTCCGCTACTTCCCAGCCGAAAAAGCGCGTGCCATTGCCGAGCGCCCGGTCGATCACGATGCGCTGCTTGCGGTCGTCCATCCGGAAGGCAAGCAGGTTGTTGCCGCGCTCCACCGCTTGCAGGCCCAACAGGCCGGTCCCGAACTGCCGCCAATCGTCGAGCGCATCCGAGCCGAAGCCGGCATATCCCAATCCCCGCACTGCCATGGGCATCTCCTTGATCCCGGCGGTGATCCGCCGGTTCGCGTCGAACCTTAAGGGTATTTTCGTCGCTTTGAAGCCCCGGATTGCCGCCGAAAGCGGCACTCCGTGCCCGGGCGTCCCTTGACACGGTCCATTGCCGATGGTGAGTAGGCTCCCATGAGCACCGTAGACCGCCCGTCCCGTCGTTGGTGGCGCACCTTGTGAAAGGTGGCCGGTGCGATTGCATTTTCAGGTAAATCGTCAGAGGTCGCCAACGCAGGTTCGGCGGCCTTCACGTTTGTCCTGTGTGGCGCTCTCTCCCCAAGTTTCGTAAGAGGGTGACATGAACAGGACCGTTTTCTCGCTGCCCGACAAGAGCGAATTTCGCACCGCGAGCGGGCTTGCGATCACGCGCATGTCCGAGCAGTTCACCGGCGACGCCAGGCGGCTCGACGATCTGATCGATCTGCTGGACCGGCGCCGCGGCGTCGTGCTGTCTTCCGGCACCACCGTGCCCGGCCGCTATGAAAGCTTCGACCTCGGCTTTGCCGATCCGCCGCTGGTGCTGGCGACCGCGGGCACGCAATTCTCTCTCTCGGCCTTGAATCCGCGCGGCGAGGTGCTGATCGCCTTCATCGGCGATGTGCTGCGCGAGCCCTGCGTGGTCATCGACCAAAAGAGTGCCACGCGCCTTTCCGGTCACATCGTCCGCGGCGACGCTCCAATCGAGGAAGACCAGCGCACCCGCCGCGCCAGCGTGATGTCGCTGGTGCGCAGCCTCATCGCGGCATTCTCGTGCAATGACGATCCCTTGCTCGGCCTGTTCGGCGCCTTCGCCTATGACCTCGTGTTCCAGATCGAGGACCTCGTCCAGAAGCGGGCGCGCGAGGCCGACCAGCGCGACATCGTGCTCTACGTGCCGGATTGCCTGCTGGCTTATGACCGCGCCACCGGCCGCGGCGTGGTGCTGTCTTATGAATTCTCCTGGAAAGGACGATCGACGCAAGGCCTGCCGCACGACACCACCGAGAGCGCCTACAACAAAACCCCGCGCCAGGGCTTTGCCGATCACGCGCCCGGCGAATACCAGGCCACGGTGGAGGTCGCGCGTGCGGCCTTTGCCCGCGGCGACCTGTTCGAGGCCGTGCCCGGCCAGCTTTTTGCCGAACCCTGTGAGCGCTCGCCGGCCGAAGTGTTCCAGCGGCTCTGCCGCATCAACCCGTCGCCCTATGGCGCGTTGATGAATCTCGGCGACGGCGAATTTCTGGTGTCCGCCTCACCGGAGATGTTCGTGCGCTCTGACGGCCGCCGCGTCGAAACCTGCCCGATCTCGGGCACCATCGCCCGCGGCGCCGACGCCATCGGCGACGCCGAACAGATTCGCCAGCTGCTGAATTCGGAGAAGGACGAGTTCGAACTCAACATGTGCACCGACGTCGACCGCAACGACAAGGCACGCATCTGCGTGCCCGGCACCATCAACGTGCTGGCGCGGCGGCAGATCGAGACCTACTCGAAACTGTTTCATACCGTCGATCATGTCGAAGGCATGCTGCGGCCCGGCTTCGACTCGCTCGATGCGTTCCTCACCCACGCCTGGGCAGTCACCGTCACCGGTGCGCCAAAACTGTGGGCGATGCAGTTCGTCGAGGATCACGAGCGCTCGCCGCGGCGCTGGTATGCCGGCGCGATCGGCGCGGTCAATTTCGACGGCAGCATCAACACGGGGCTCACCATCCGCACCATCCGCATGAAGGATGGCCTCGCCGAGGTACGCGTCGGCGCCACCTGCCTCTTCGATTCGGAGCCTGCGGCCGAAGACCGTGAATGCCAGGTCAAGGCGGCCGCGTTGTTCCAGGCGTTGCGCGGCGATGCGCCCAAGCCGCTGTCGAGCATCGCACCCGATGCCACAGGCTCCGGCAAGAAGGTGCTGCTGATCGACCATGACGACAGCTTCGTGCATATGCTCGCCGACTATTTCCGTCAGGTCGGCGCCAGCGTCACCGTAGTGCGGCATGTCCATGCGCAGGAAATGCTGAAGCGGAAATGGGATCTGCTGGTGCTGTCGCCCGGCCCGGGCCGGCCGGAGGATTTCAAGATCGCCAAGACCATCGACACTGCGATCAGCCAGAAGCTGCCGATCTTCGGCGTTTGCCTCGGCGTACAGGCGATCGGCGAATATTTTGGCGGCACGCTCGGCCAGCTCGGTCAGCCCGCGCACGGCCGGCCTTCGCGCATCCAGGTCCGCGGCGGCAGGCTGATGCAGAACCTGCCGAACGAGATCGTGATCGGCCGCTACCACTCGCTCTATGTCGAGCGCGACAGCGTGCCCGACGTGCTCACCGTCACTGCGACGACGGAAGACGGCGTTGCGATGGCGATCGAGCACAAGACCTTGCCGGTCGGCGGCGTGCAATTCCATCCGGAATCGCTGATGTCGCTGGGCGGCGAGGTGGGCTTGCGGATCGTGGAGAATGCATTCCGGCTGAACGCGGGGATAAGTTGAGGCACGAGATTCATAGGCGCGTCATTCCGGGTTCGCATTCGTGCGCCCCGGAGTGACATCGGTTTTTGAAGAGAGACACAAATGACGTTCGAGCACGACCTGAAGGCGACCGTTCGCACCATTCCGGACTACCCCAAGAAGGGCATCATGTTCCGGGACATCACCACGCTGCTCGGCGAGCCGCGCGCCTTCCGCCGTGCCGTCGACGAGCTGGTGCATCCCTGGGCCGGCTCGAAGATCGACAAGGTCGCCGGCATCGAAGCCCGTGGTTTCATCCTCGGCGGCGCGGTCGCGCATCAGGTCTCGGCCGGCTTCGTGCCGATCCGCAAGAAGGGCAAGCTGCCGCACGCCACCGTGAGCATCGCCTATTCTCTCGAATACGGCATCGACGAGATGGAGATGCATGCGGATGCCATCAAGCCCGGCGAGCGCGTCATCCTGGTCGACGACCTCATCGCCACCGGCGGCACGGCGGAGGGCGCGGTGAAGCTGCTCCGCCAGATCGGCGCCAATGTGGTCGCCGCCTGTTTCATCATCGACCTGCCCGAGCTTGGCGGTGCCGACAAGCTGCGCAAGATGGACGTGCCCGTGCGCACGCTGATCTCGTTCGAGGGACATTGAAGGATTGTCGTCCCGGCGGGGGTCGGGACCCATAGCCACCGATACCCATTGTCGAAGCGAGCTGGAGTTCCAGACCGTTCCAGCCGCAGGCATTCGCGGTTATGGACCCCGGCCTTCGCCGGGGCGACATCGAATACGCGGTGGAAGATCACCGCTGCGGTATCAGCGTCAGTTCCAGATCGCGGAAGGCGAGATAGTTCCGCCGGATCCACTGGTGCAACTCGGTGGATGAATCCCTTTCCTGCCGCAGATAGTCGGTGAAGGAAAAGGTGAGCCGGTCGATATAGGTCTTCAGGAACGGCGGCAGCGCCGGGATCGCGATCACGCGGCCGCGGCCCATCGCCTCCGGCAATTCGCCGCGCACCACGAATTCATTGTCCACCGTCACCAGCGCGCGTCCCGGAATCTGCGCGGCCAGCGTTTCGTAGCCGCGCGCGGAGTTGCGGTCGATGTCGGCCACGAACAGGACCAGCGGCGCCACGCCGCGGCGGATCGCCTCTTTCATGAAGCCGATTTCCCCGATCATCTTGAAGAACTCGTCGAACGCGTGGAAGCCGAGATCGATCACCTTGGCGACGCCATCATTGACGATCAGCCGGTCCATCAGCTGCATCTTGCCGTAGGTGTCGATGACGTCGGCTGTCTCGGTGATGTGCGGCAGATATTCCAGCAGCGACGGCTCCTTCAGATTGATGTCGAAGGCAATGACGTTGCCGTCCTTGAGCAGCAGGAACTCGCTGAGCAGCCGCGCCAGCAGCGTCTTGCCGACCTGCGGGCGGGGCGAGCAGATGATGTAGACCGGGGTGTAGCTCATCGAGAGCTATATCGGGCGAAACCGGCCCCCGATCCAGCCCAATCCGGCCAAGGGGATTATTTTTCCCCGCTGCCGCGCGAGGACTTGCCGCTGCTGCCGCCGACCAGGTCGGTCAGCCTGATGCGGTCGAATTCGCTCCAGACATTGGAGAGCCAGTGCCTGACATAGCCGCGCAGGACGAAGGAGTAGTTGGCGTTCTCGTCACGCGGGCCCTTGTTGGCGACGAACTTCAGGAACGGCACGGAAGCGACCTCGACCTGCTCATAGGCCATCTCGTTCAGCTTGGGGATGGTGAGGTCAGTCGCATCCTTGATGCGATGAAAATAGGAATTATAGGTCGCCTGGTCCCACTGGAAGAACTGGGTGTCGTTGATGAAGTTCTTCACCAGGAAATATTTGGCGCCGGTCATGAAGTTGGCGGTTTCCGCGATCTCGTCCAGCGAGGCGATCGACGGGCCGAGGATATGAAACACCGCAAACGTGATCTGGCCCGATTTCGCCGCATCGAGGAAGCCGATGTCGCGCAACGAAGCCAAAGCGGGCGACAACAGTCCGGCCCGTACGTCGATGACGGTTACGGAAGGGCCGGCGTTCAGGGTGTCGAAGATCTTCATCTGGTCCGCGGTCGTCGTCATGTCGACGATCTCGGTGATGTCCGGGTGGAAGCGCTTCAGCGTGCCGCGCGGGCTTTCGGTGTCGAACGCCCGGGTGGGCACATTGTTGGCGCTGAAATAGTCCAGGAGCGTGCGCGAAATCGTGGTCTTGCCAACCCCGCCCTTGTCCGCACCCACCACAATCACAACCGGCTTTGCCATCGATGCCCCTTAAGCGCCCCCGACCGCGGCGAGCGATCGGCACGTCCTCGTATCCTGCTTTGGGCGCGAACATGGCAGAAACAAGGGAGAATTCAAACCCTTAAGCCGCCGTCCGCCACGAAGTGGGGATTTCTCAAGTACCGGCAGGGAATTGGGCCGCCGTTGGGGTCAGCGATGCGGTCCCCACGGCCCTTGACCGGGAACGGCCGGAACGCCGGCAGGCGCGGCGGCATCGCCCCAGGGCCCCTTGCCCGGTATCGGGGGCGGCTGCTGCGAAGCGTTCGCGTCCTGCTCCTCGGCCGGCTCTTCGCTTTCCGTTTCCGGCGGTGCCAGCGGCCCGGGATCGCGGCCACCGGCGAACTGCACCAGCTTGTCGATCCGCGACTGTACCGAGGGGTGGGTGGCGAACAGGTCAGCAAAGCCCTCGCGGGGATTGTCGACGCAGAGCTCCATCACCGCGGAAGTGGCGCCCGGCAACTCGCCACGGCCGTCGATCTTGCGCAGCGCCGTGATCATGGCGTCCGGATCTTTCGTCAGTTCCACGGAGCCGGCGTCCGCCAGATATTCGCGCGATCGCGACAGCGCCAGTTTGACCACCTGCGACAACAGCCAGGCCAGCACGATCAGGGCGATCGCGACGATGACGACGATGACGGCGCCGCCACCGGAGTTCTTGCTGTCGCCGTTCGAGGAAGAGGATCTGGACGATGAAGACGAGGAGGACCAGCTGCTTCCGCTGGACGGACTCCAGTCCAGATTGCTGAACATGCGGAAGAACAATTCACCGAAGAAGCCGACCACGCCGGCGATGATCACGGCGACCACCATCAGCTGTACATCGCCGTTGCGGATATGGGTGAGCTCGTGACCGAGCACGGCTTCCATCTCCTGGTCGTTCAGCGCCTTGAGCAGTCCCGTGGTGACGGTGATGGAGTATTGCCGCTGGTTGAGCCCGCTCGCAAAGGCGTTGAGCGCGGGGCTGTCCATGATCTTCAGCTGCGGCATCGGGATGCCGCGGGATATGCAGAGATTTTCGAGGCAGTTGTAGAGCCGCGGCTGCTCCTTGCGCGTCACCGATTCGCTGCCGGTGACCGCGTCGATCATGTTCTGATGGAAGAAATAGGCGATGACGATCCACAGCACCGCGGCGATGGTCGCCCAGGGAAACGCGGAGATCAGGTCGCGGGCAGCCAGTGCGAGATAGTCGCCCGCGGGCCGGTTGCTGTTGAGAAACACCTCTGCCAGCAAAGCGCCGGCATAGACCAGCACGTAGATGAGCAGGAACAGCCCGGCGAGCAGCAGCATCGAGCGAAATTTGTTCGATGCGATATGCGTGTAGAGACCGTAAGCGGCCATGTCGCGCTGCCTCTCGCCGGAGTTTCCGGGGGGACCTAGAACTTCACCGTCGGCACGGCCTCGACCTCCGTGCGGCTGGCGCCGAGGTCATAGAATTCCTTGCGGGTGAAGCCGAACGGGCCGGCGAACAGGGCGGCCGGCATTTGCTGGATGCCGGTGTTGTATTCCTGGACCGCGTTGTTGAAGAAGCGGCGGCTGGCGGCGATCTTGTTCTCGAGGTCGGAAAGCTCGCCCGCAAGCTGCTGGAAGTTGGCGTTGGCCTTGAGGTCCGGATAGGCCTCGGACAGCGCGATCAGGCGGCCGAGCGCGCCGGAGAGCTGGTTCTCGGCGGCGGAGACCTGCGCCGGACCTTGCGCCGACATCGCGGAATTTCGTGCCTTGATCACGTCGTCGAGGGTGCCGCGCTCGTGGCTCGCATAGCCCTTCACGGTCTCGACCAGGTTCGGGATCAGGTCATGGCGCTGCTTGAGCTGCACGTCGACGTCGGCAAAGGCCTGGTCGACCCGCTGGCGCAGCGCGACGAGGCGGTTATAGGCGCCGATCGCGAAGAGGACGATGATGACAATGATGCCGAGAACGATCCAGCCGGACGACATGGGGCAAATCTCCTGGTGGGAGGACGGGGTATTTTTCAACGAAACGGCCGCCGGGCGGCGGCCGGCCGGAAGGTGGGTCCTGTCTTGGTCGGAAGCAAGGCCGGATTAGTTCAAGGACAAGTTGACAACGAAACCGTAGAAATCAACTATGGGTTGCCATATTTTGCGTCTACACCATTTTAAGAAGGTGTGTTTTGGGCTCGCAATAATTGAGTGGCACATTTCGCTTCTTTTGAACCGATAGCTAAAGGGAGCAATCGATTGACCATTCGAAGGAAGACCTCTGCGCAGTTGAGCGATCTTACTGTCGTGGCGCAATGCTTGGACAACCAATGGATTCCGCCAGAGTTAGCGAAAGACGTCAATTCTCAGCACGGCTTTCTCGGGGTTTCCGATCGACGAAACAAAGCCATCCGCAGGGAATTGATGGGGGCGATTCTGACCTCTGAGCAACTGATCGTAAACCGTGCATACGCATATACTAACGAAGTATTGGCGGAGATTTACGCAAATCGGTCTGAAAGCGAAAGTCTACGGAAAGCGCTTGATCGCGAGGCAATCGTAATTTTCCTAGCTGGAGAGCGGTCCCTCGATGATGAGGTCAAGTTTCAGGTCGGGGAACATCATCTCGCGGGCAACCAACTGAAATTGTTGCAGCGTCTTCTCGAAAGCTCAGATGTTCCCTGTCTGCGTTTTGATTGGGATGATGAAACGACAAACAAGAATATTCTGAAGAACAAACTCGGTCGGAGTTTCCAGGAATTCGTCCAGACGATTGCAAATCTGGACATTAAGCTGTTGGCTCGCGACTTCAATATTCCGGAGGATCGGCAACGGGCATTCAGGACGCGTCTTTATGAATTGGCACAATATGCTCTCACATTTAGCTCCCCAGAGCGAGGCGACGACCCCCCTCCGCTCACACGAACGGATGTTTACGAAAATTTCGTTACCCCGGAAGGACGAACCATTGGAGGCTTCATAGACGAGGACCGGCCATTTGCCCGAGAGATAAAATCGCTCGTAGATCTGAAATACAATTGCAATCTGCCTGATGCGTTGGCCCGTTTCGCAGTTACCTCGGCGGGCGATATCGATCGATCGGTCCTGCAGGAAACACGCCGCTACGGGCTCGAGCATCTCGAAAAGTTCACGACCCAGGATGAGGATGCATTGCTCGACCTTCTGACGAGGTCTGCATTTGACGAAATGAGTACCTTCAACTCCTTTCAATTCTTGGACCAGATCGATCTGTCTGACGCCCTTTCGCTGCGCAGCAATCCGAGTTGGAGCGAGTATGCGGACCTGGTCAAGCGCATCCTTCCAGCGAAGAATTCAGGTTCGTTCGAGCAGCACGCGATATTTGACACAAAAAATTTGAAAGCGCTGGGCGAAGCTCATACCAGCCTGTTGTCGAATGCCGCAAGGCTCGTCGAAACTCGTACTATTATCGAGAAAGTAAAGGGATGGTGGGAAATAAGCGTGCAAAGTGCGGCGGTGGGCTTGAAGATGATCAGTGAGCATCATGGAACCGGCGTAATAGAAATTCCACACGAATTAACGGGCGCTTTCGCGGAGGCGACTTCGGATATTGTCGTTGAAATGGGCTATATGACCCTCGATAGCTTTGGACAGAAACGCGCCGTTCGAAAGTACCCCATCCTGAAAAAGCGCCTGGAAGCCCCCGCCGACATGTTTCGGCGTACCGCACGGCGTCTTGAGGAATATAGCAAGGCAAGATCGGCTATGCGAATAAAGACTTTAACGGATGATCAGTACCGCGCCAACGACCGGTTGAGCACGCTGAATCTTCCAGAAACGTAAGAGAGTTCTTTGATGATTACCAGGCTCACTGATGAAAGCGATATCGAGAGGGCGGTTGCCGGAGAGAAACGAAGGCTCCGTGAAGAAAAGCTTCCCGAGGCGTGGGCGGACGTGGGCGTGGTATTCGAAGATCAGTATCTTCGCATTGTGCGGGATGCAGTGAAGTTTCCATCAGGACGTTTCGGCACGTATATCAAGATTGAACGCCCAAATGGAGTTAAGAACGGGGTCATAGGCATCCCCCGGATGCGGGACTCATACCTGCTCGTGAAACACTGGCGATACGCGACGCAGTGCTTCCATTTGGAATTCCCGCGTGGGTTCACTGACTTCGGTGAGGAGCCGAGCGATGCGATCAATCGCGAAATGTTGGAGGAAATATCAGCCGAGATCGTCTCGGTGCAGTTGCTTGGAACCATATTTAATGACACCGGACTTATGAATTTCCCGATCAATGTCTATTCGGTGGAAGTTTCGAAATACGCCATCGCAGGTACGGAAGAAGGCATCGATGGAATTGAGGTTTTGACGGAGGCTGAGATCCGGGACCGAATAAGGTTTCATCAAATCAATGATAGCCTCACGCTCGCTGCTTTTTCACTCGCGATGGCGCTGAGTTAGTTCAGCGCGAATCTCGGATCGCTTACCGGTAGGGGCTCATCAGGTTCTTGGCTTCCTCCTCGATCATCCCATCGCCCCAGCGCCAGCGCCGGGCTTGTGCATAGGCTTCCTTGTCCCGCCGCGGGACTCTCGCCAATTTGAGGCCGCCGGGCGTGCAAAGCTTCGCTGTCACCTCAACCTTGCCCACGGCCGGCTGCGCCAGCACGCGGGAGGGGCGCCGTCCGACCGGCGTGCGCGTCAGGGCGACATAGGCAAATTTCTCATCCTCGAATGGCACCTCGGCATCCTTCATCTGCTTGTGGGCGCGAGAGCGAGCGAGGCGCTGGGTGAAATGGCACCAGTCGGGCGGGACAAGCGGACAGGGGCCATCGTGCGGGCAGGGCGCGGCGACCTGCGCCCCGGCTGCAATGAGCTGCTTTCTCAGTGCGATAATCCGCGCATAACCCGCGGGCGTGCCGGGTTCGACGACGAGCAGCGTGTCGCGTGTCTTCTCCCACAGCAGCGTCGCGAGCGCCGTCCGTTCGGCCTCGCCCATCTCGCCGATCACATAGCTCGCGACCACGAGGTCGGCCGGGTCGGACTTGGCCAGCAAGGCGTGGGCGTCGCCGCGCTCGTAGCTGACCTGACGGCCGCAATCATCGCCAAGACCCAGCGCCAGCTTGCGGAGCGCGTCATTAGCATCAAGCAGAGCGAAGGATCGCAGCGACGGAAAGGTTTCGGCCCCCGCCCATGTCGCCGTGCCCGGACCGGCGCCGACATCAAGCAGGCTCGAAGGTGCGAAATCGGGACGAATATCAAGCAGCGCATTCAAGCTCGCAATGTCGGCCGCATAGGTTGCGGGCATCCGCGCTAGCGCATAGGCCAGCGCATCGGTCTCGCTGGCGATGGCGGTCGAGCCGCCGCCATCGCGATAGGTTTTGGAGATTGCCGCCGCGCGTTCCGCGGCTTCATTTCGCGACACACCCTGCAGCCTCGCCTCCAGCGCCGCCCGCAAGGCGGCGGGAAGATCGGGCGAGGCGGCGCGAGTCACGCCACGTCGAGGATTTTCACGGCGTCCTCGAGATCGACCGACACCAGCTGCGACACGCCGCGCTCGGCCATGGTGACGCCGAACAGCCGGTTCATCCGCGCCATGGTGATGGGGTTGTGCGTGATGATGATGAAGCGCGTCTCCGTCGAGCCCGTCATCTCGTGCAGCAGGGTGCAGAAGCGCTCCACGTTATGGTCGTCGAGCGGGGCGTCGACCTCGTCCAGCACGCAGATCGGCGAGGGATTGGTGAGGAACACCGCAAAGATAAGCGCTAGCGCCGTCAGCGCCTGCTCGCCGCCCGAGAGCAGCGACAGCGTCTGCGGCTTCTTGCCCGGCGGCTTGGCGATGATCTCGAGGCCGGCTTCCAGGGGGTCGTCGCTCTCGATCAGATGCAGCGCCGCCTCGCCGCCGCCGAACAGTTCGACGAACAGCCGCTTGAAGTGGCCGTTGACGGTTTCGAACGAGGCGAGCAGGCGTTCGCGGGCCTCGCGGTTGAGGCTCTGGATGCCCTGGCGCAGCCGCTTGATGGCTTCGACGAGATCGTCGCGCTCGGTGGTCAGCGCGGTATGCTGGGTCTCGACCTCGCGCAGCTCTTCCTCAGCGCGCAGATTGACGGCGCCGAGCCGCTCGCGATCGCGGCGCAGCTTTTCCAGATTCTCCTCGATCTCCGGCAGCGGCGGCAGTTCGGCGCCCGGCTCGATTTCGGCAAGGCCGGCCACCGCCGAAGGCTCGCATTCCAGCATGTCGTGGATTTCGCGCTCAAGGTCGGCGAGGCGCCGCTTGGTGCCCTCCATCCGTTCCTCGGCGCGGGCGGTGGCCTCGCGCGAGGCGGAAAGCGCTTCCAGCGAGGCTTTTGCTGCCCGGTCGGTTTCCGCCATCGCCGTCTCGGCGGCGGCGAGCGCGTCGGCGGCGGTCTGGCGGTCCTTCTCGGCAAAGCCGATCTCATTGATGAGCGCGCTGCGCTTGTCGGCGAAGACCGCCGGCGCGTTTTCGAGCTCCGCGCGTTCGGCGGTGACCTCGGCGGTGCGCGACTGCACGATCTCGATCTGCGAGGCTGCGCTCTGCTTGCGGTTTTGCCAGTCGTTACGCTCGGTGAGGATCGCCTGCACGCGGCGGTCGGCGAGTTCCGCTTCGCGGGCCAGCGCTTGCGCCTCGGCGCGGACCTGGGCGGCGGAGCGGCGGTGGGCGTCGATCTCGGTGCGGACGGCGGCGAGTTTCGTTTCGGTCTCGGCGCTGGCGGGCAATTCGGCCAATGCCGCGGTGGCGCCCCCATGGGCGGCCTCGGCCTCGCTGCGGTCGGCGGAGAGGCGGCTGCGCGCTTCCGTCAGCGCCGAGCGGCGCGCGGCGTGGCGGTTGATCTCGCGCTCCGTAGTGGCATGGCGCTCGCGCGCGGCATCGGCCTCGCGCTGCGCTGCGCGCCAGGCTTCGCGTGCGGCGGATTCGGCGCTGGCCGCCGCCCTTTGCCCGGCCTCGGCATTTTCCAGCGCCTGCCGCTTGGCGGCGGCGTCCTGCCTGGCCTGCTCCAGTTCGTTCTCGATGTCGACGAGGCGGGCGCGCTCGGCAAGCCGCCGCGCGGCACCGGTCGGCGCGTGGGCCGCGGCAACAAAGCCGTCCCAGCGCCAGACGTCGCCTTCCAGCGAGACCAGCCGCTGCCCGGTCTTCAGCTGCGAGACAAGCTCGGCGCCGCGCTCCTTGGCGACGACGCCGATCTGCGCCAGCCGGCGCGACAGCTCGGCGGGGGCCTGCACATGATGGGCGAGCGGCTCCACGCCGTCGGGAAGCGACGGATCCTGCATGGATGCGTGGGCATTGGTCCAGCGCATCGGCGCGGAGGGGTCGACGGGTGCGTCGAGGTCGTCGCCAAGCACGGCGCCGATCGCCTTCTCGTAGCCCTTGGTCACCGTGATGCCGTCGATGATCGGCGGCCACAGATTCTTGGTCTCGACGTTGACGAGTTTCGAGATGGTGCGCGCTTCGGTCTCCAGCCGCTGCACCCGCTTGTCGGCTTCGGCGAGCGGCGCACGCGCGGCATCGAGCGCAGCCCGGGCTGCGACATGGGCGGCTTCGCTGGCCTGCGAAGCGGCCTCCGAATGCGTCAGGTTCTGCTGCGCATTGGTCATCGCGATCGAAAGCGCCGCGATGTCGCCGAGGCCGCCGGTTTCGGCCGCTAGCTTCTGCTCGTCGCGCTCGACATTGGCGATTTCCTGGTCGAGCCGCGCCAGCCGGTCGCGATGGGTGCGCACGGCGGACTCGAGCTGGTTGCGCTTGGCGGTGAGGTCGGCGAGCGCGGTGGTCAGTTCCGAGAACAGACGCTCGGCCGCGGCCAGCGTCGCCTCTGCCTCGGCCACGCGCTCGTCAACGCCGGAGCGCTTCTCGACGCGCAGCTTGATTTCCTCCTTCAGTTCCGCGTCTTCGGCGTCGAGGCGCTGCAGCGCCAGATCTGCATCGGCGATCTGCTGCTGCTCGCGGCCGATGTCGGCGGCAAACTGGGTCAGGCGGCGGTCGAGCTCGGCGACGCGGTCCTTGGCGCGCTGCTCTTCGCGATCGAGCAGTTCGCGGGCGTTGGTCAGGCGTTGCAGTCCGGCGGCGGCGCGGGCTTCGGCATCGCGGAGCGCCGGCAACTCGGCGGCGCGCTCGGCCTGGATGCGGGCGGCTTCGGCCTGTTCGCGGGTGCGCTCGGCCATTTCGCGCACGGCGATATCATGGGTGTGGCCGGCCTCGACGACGTCGGCATTGGCGCCGACCCAGCGCAGGTGGAACAGCATGGCCTCGGCCTTGCGCACCTTGGCGGCGACCTCGCGATAACGGATCGCCTGCCGTGCCTGCCGCTTCAAGCCGTCCATCTGCCCTGCGAGCTGGCCGATCACGTCCTCGACGCGGGTGAGGTTGGTCTCGGCGGCCTTGAGGCGAAGTTCCGCCTCATGCCGGCGCGCATGCAGGCCGGCGACGCCGGCGGCATCTTCCAGTACGCGGCGGCGCTGCTCGGGCTTGGCCTGGATGATCTCGCCGATCTTGCCCTGGTGAACCAGTGCCGGCGAACGCGCGCCCGTGGCCGCATCGGCAAACAGCAGCTGCACGTCGCGCGCGCGCACGTCGCGGCCATTGATGCGATAGACCGACCCTGCCTCGCGCTCGATGCGGCGGGAGATTTCCAGGATCTGGCTGTCGTTGACGGCGGCCGGCGCCGAGCGATCGGAATTGTCGATCGTCATCACCACTTCGGCGTGGTTGCGCGCCGGGCGGTTGCCGGAGCCGGCGAAGATCACCGCGTCCATGTCGGCGGCGCGCAGCGATTTGTGCGAGGTCTCGCCCATCGCCCAGCGCAGCGCCTCGACCAGGTTCGACTTGCCGCAGCCGTTCGGACCGACCACGCCGGTCAGCCCCGGCTCGATCATGAAGTCGGTCGGCTCGACAAAGGACTTGAAGCCGTGGAGGCGGAGGCGCGTGAGTTTCATAGACACAATTCTCTGTTGGCCGGGCGCGAATCTCCCAGCCGTGACAATACCATAGAAGGCAATGTCGAGGTGTGGACGAGTCGCGTCATGCGGCTCTCATGGCCGCGACAATGGCCGGGCTGCGGCGGAAGGGCAACCGCGGCAAACAGCTTTTCCCAAGCCTTTTGCAGGGTTTATCGGCGATTGTGAATCGTCGGCGCGAGCACGTTTGCGAATCAGCTCTTCAACAACAACTTGATGCGCTTGTCGAATTCCTCGAAGCTCTGGTCGCCCTTCACCATCTCGCCGTTGATGAAGAAGGTCGGAGTCGAGTTCACCTTCAACACCTCGTTGGCGTATTTCTGGTCGGCGGCGATCTTGTCGAGCAGGGCCTGGTCTTTCAGGCAGTCCTCGACCTGCTGCTGGGACAGGCCCGCCTGCTTGCCGATGCGGATCAGCGTCTCCGTGGTGTTCTTCATCACCCAGGCGTCCTGCTGGCGGAACAGCATGTCGACCACCGCAAAATACTTGCCGGCGTCGTCCTTGGCGATGCAGCGCGCCAGCATCGAACCGGCGGCGGCCTTCACGTCGAGCGGGAATTCACGGAACACGAAACGGATCTTGTTGGTGTCGATGTATTCCGACTTGATCTTGGGGAACACCTTTTCGGTGAAAGCCGCGCAATGCGGGCAGGTCATCGAGGCGAACTCGGTGATGGTGACCGTGGCGTTGGCCGGGCCCAGCGCCATGTCGGGCAGCGAGACCGGCTTGGCCACATCGGCAGCGGTCTGCGCCATCGCTTCGGTGACCAGGCGCAGCGGCGAGAAGCCTGCGAGCAGGCCAAGCCCGGTCAGCGACAGGGCGGCGGTAAAGGCGCGGCGCGTGAGGATCAAGATCGGCTCCCGGGATTGGCGAGGCTTGCAAAGGGCTTGCGGAAAGACGCCCTCCGCTAGCTTGAAACGACAAATGTGGCAATGGCGGGCAGGCCGGGGAGGGCGGGAAGGGACTCAATTTCGCTTGATGGCGGCCCCCAACCGCGCCAGCGCGTCCTTCAGCGCCTCGTCCTCGACCGCGGACAGGGTTTTTGCGACCTCCGCGACCGCCTCGGGGTCGGGCGGGCGCGGCCGCGCGGGCCGTTCCCGGCGCGACAGCGGCGCCTGGCGCAGTGCCAGCCGGCCGACCGCGTGCCAGCCGAAGAAGCGGTTGACCCGCTCCAGCAGCACGTCGGATTTGTGCTGGATCTCCAGCGCCGCCGGTCCCTCGACCCGCAATACCAGCGTGGCCGGTTCCTGGGGCTGGCCCTCCACCGGCCGCGGCCATTGCATTTTCAAAGGCTCGGCGTAGCGGGCGATGTCGGCGCCTGCGATCTCCGCCCAGCGCGTCACCAGTTCGCGCGCCGCAAAACCCTGCCTGGCGTATGCGTCGGAAAACACGTCGCTGAGCAGGACGGAAAGCGGTTTCGCATTGATGGGGCCGGGCTTGGACATGGGGTGGTTTATAGCATGGGAAACCCACCGCTCGTCGTGGCCGGGCCTGTCCCGGCCATCCACGTCTTGGCCGCGAAGAAAGACGTGGATGCCCGCGACAAGCGCGGGCATGACGTGGAGAGATGTGTTTCCGATCACTAGACTGGGTGCATGACAGCCGCAGCCGTAAAAGCAAAACGCCGAGCGACCGCCGACAACGCGGGACGCCCGGCGCTGCTGCTCGCCTGGTACGACCGGCACCGGCGTCGGTTGCCGTGGCGCGCGGCGGCGGGCGAGCGGTCAGATCCGTACCGGGTGTGGCTGTCGGAGATCATGCTGCAGCAGACCGGGGTGAAGACCGTCGGTCCCTATTTCGAGAAGTTTCTGGCACGCTGGCCTGATGTCGCAGCGCTGGGACGCGCCTCGCTCGACGACGTACTGCGCATGTGGGCTGGGCTCGGTTATTACTCGCGGGCGCGCAATCTGCATGCGTGCGCGGTGGCGGTGCTGCTCAATCATGGCGGCGTCTTCCCGGACACCGAAGAAGGTCTGCGCGCGTTGCCGGGGATCGGGCCCTATACCGCATCGGCCGTTGCAGCGATCGCGTTCGATCGGCGCACCATGCCGGTGGACGGCAACATCGAGCGCGTGGTGTCGCGACTCTATGCCGTGGAAGAAGCGCTGCCGCAGGCGAAGCCGCGGATTCAGGAACTCGCGGCAACGCTGCTTGCGGATATTCGCGCCGGCGACAGCGCGCAGGCACTGATGGATCTCGGCTCTTCGATCTGCACGCCGAAGAAGCCGGCCTGCGCTCTGTGTCCGCTCAACGGGGATTGCGCAGGGCGCGCACGCGGCGATCAGGAAACCTTTCCGCGCAAGGCGCCGAAAAAATCGGGCGCGTTGCGCCGGGGCGCGGCTTTCGTCGTCACGCGCGGCAACGAGCTGCTGGTGCGTTCGCGTCCGCAAAAGGGCCTGCTCGGCGGCATGACGGAAGTGCCGGGCTCGCACTGGCTTGTGGGGCAGGAGGACAAGGCTGCGCTGAAGCAGGCGCCTGAATTCGCTGGCGCTACGCGCTGGCACCGGAAAGCCGGCGTCATCACCCACGTCTTCACGCATTTCCCGCTGGAGCTTGTGGTCTACACTGCGAAGGCTCCGGCGCGGACGAAGGCGCCGAAGGGCATGCGCTGGGTGCCGATCGCAACACTCGCGGATGAGGCGTTGCCCAACGTGATGCGCAAGGCGATTGCGCATGGACTAGGACGGTAGGCACTTTCGATGCTGACACCATGCTGTCAGCAGGTTCGCGGTATCGGGGAGAAACGGAGATTCCCATGATCGCAACCGCCCTCGACCGCATTGCCATGCCGCCCGCCGCGACGCTGCTCGGCTGGCATCTTCTCGACGCCCGGCCGGGCGAAGGTTGGATCAAGGTCGGCTTCGAAGGGAAGCGCGAATTCTGCAACCCGGCAGGTTTCGTGCAGGGCGGTATCCTCTCGGCCATGCTCGACGACACCATGGGGCCGGCGGTGTTCGCGATGACGGAGGGGCGACTTTACACCGCAACCATCAGCCTGACCGTGAATTTCCTGGCGCCGGCCAAGCCGGGCCGGATCGTCGGCGAGGCAAGGGTGACGCAGCTCGGCAAGACCGTGGCTTTCATCGAAGGGCGGCTCTCGGCGAAAGACGGCACGCTGCTTGCCACGGCCACGACCAGCGCGCGGCTGGTCGAAGCCGGTAAGGCGCTGCAGTGAAAATCAGGCGCTGCGGCGCGCTTCGGGGAGCTGCACGATCGGCGGTTTGGCGTTGAGGCCTTCGACCTGAAAGCCCGCGACACGCTTGTAGTTGGCAGCGATGTCTTCCAGTTCCTGTTGCGACAACACGTCGGTGACAAGCTTGTAGCCGTTGGGCGCGCGCTCCTCGACCAGCTGCATCACTTGCTCGGGGCCGTTGCGGCGGTTGAGCATCACGAGATCGGTGGTCGCTGGCCGCCGTTCGGCCTCATACGCCACAAGCGCGGCCTCGGTTGCGCCCTTGGCGAGAATCTCGCGGGTGATGACGCGGGCGTCCAGAATAGCCTGCGAGGCGCCGTTGGAACCAATCGGATACATCGGGTGCGCGGCATCGCCCATCAGCGTGACACGGCCGAAAGTCCATTGCGGAATCGGGTCGCGGTCGACCAGTGGGTATTCGTACGATTGCTGGCAGTTCTCGATCAGGCCCGGCACGTCGAGCCAGTCGAATTTCCAATCCTTGAACCAGGGCAGGAACTCTTCGAGTCGCGCCGTGCGGTTATAGTCCTCGCGCCGCCACCGCCAGGTCGGCGGCATATGGCGCTCGGCAACCCAGTTTATCTGATATTTGCCGTTGGGGTCGGGCGCCTTCGAGATCGGGTAGCAGACGAATTTAAGCACCTCATGGCCGGCCATGATCATGGTGCGACCGGTGAGGAAGGCATCGGCCGCGGTGACGCCGCGCCAGAGGATGCGGCCGTTCCAGATCGGCGGGCCTTCCTGCGGGTAGAGCCGCTCGCGCACTACGGAATGGATGCCGTCGGCTGCGATCAGCAGATCACCTTCGTAAGATCCCGCCGGATTGCCGGTCGCCTTGTCGATGAACTCGGCACGCACGCCGCCTGCCGATTCAGTCCAGCCGATGAGGTGATGGCTGGTGAGGATGTTGTCGCGTCCGAGCCGCTCGATCGCGGCATCGAGCAGGATCTGCTGCAAGGTACCGCGATGGACCGAGAACTGTGGCCATTTGTAGCCGGCTTCCAGCCCGCGCGGCTCGCTCCAGATCGGCTGGCCGCGCTTGGAGAAATAGGCGAGCTCTCGCGTGCGCACCCCTGCCGTATCGAGCCGGTCGAGCAGGCCAAGTTCGATCAGCTCGCGCACCGCATGCGGCAGCACATTGATGCCTACGCCGAGCGGCTTCAATTCGGACACGCTCTCGAACACGCGGGCGGGAACGCCGATCTGATGCAGGCTGAGCGCCAGCGTCAGCCCGCCAATGCCGCCACCTGCGATGAGAATGGTCATGATACGCCCTCGTTACCCATCGCGGTCATGGCACGGGACTATAGTGTTGGGCAACCGCGAATGCGGCCATTTCGGCCGGGTAGACGGCGGCCTGTCGCCTCGCTAACTTGCCAACGCGGCTTTCCTGGAGAGGACCGACATGCTCAAGCTCTATTATGCTCCTGGCACCTGCGCGCTTGCCTCGCACATCGCGCTCGAAGAGGTCGGCGCGCCCTACAGCGTCGAGCGGCTGAACTTCAAGAACAACCAGCAGAACAGCGCCGATTATCTCAAGATCAATCCGAAAGGCCGCGTGCCGGCGCTGGTAACGGACCATGGCGTGTTGACCGAGACGCCGTCGATCCTCGCCTTCGTTGCGCAGAGTTTTCCGAAGGCCAATCTGGTGCCGCAGGATGCCTTTGCCTTTGCGCAGGTGCAGTCGATCAACAGCTATCTCTGCTCCACCGTGCATGTCGCGCACGCGCACAAGGTTCGCGGCTCACGCTGGGCGACCGAGGAGAGCTCGTTCGCCGACTTCAAGCGCAAGGTACCGGAGACGATGACGGCCTGCTTTACGCTGATCCAGCGCGACATGCTGAAGGGGCCGTGGGTGATGGGCGAGCAGTACACGATCTGCGACCCCTATCTCTACACTATCGCCGGCTGGCTCGAGGGCGACGGCGTCGATATGGCGAAGCTGCCGCAGATCGTCGCGCATCGCAAGCAAATGGAAGCCCGGCCGGCGGTGCAGAAGGTGCTGTCGGACGAGAAGGCCGCCGCCGCTTAGGCCTTCTTGCGCCCCTCCATCTCGCGGCCGATGCTGAGCATCAGCTTGCGCAGCCAGATCGATCCCGGGTCCATCTGGGCGCGGGTCGGATAGAACAGATATTGCTCGTCGATCCCGGGGTCAAAGGGCGGTGTGACCGCCTGCAGCGACAATTGCTTCGAAAGAGCTGCGATCAGGCGGCGCGGCACGAAGGCGACGAGATCGGTGCGCGCGGCGACGTGCAGTGCCTCGATATAGCCGGGCACGACCAGCGCAATGCGGCGCTCGATGCCCTTGCCGCGCAGCCAGGTATCGATCAAATCTTCGCCCGCGCCGCGGATCACGACGGCGACATGCCGCGCAGCGAGAAACGCCTCGCGTTTCTTCAATCGACCGCCTGCGGAATGGCCGCGGCGCACGGCGAGCGCGTCGCTGTCGGTATAGAGGCGCTGGCGGTGAAAACCCCTGAAGGCGTCGCCGATCGAGCAGACCAGATCGATGGTGCGGGCGAATTCGGGGGTGAAGATCGCCGGCCCCCGCCACGGCACCACGTCGATGGTGACGTTCGGCGCGAGCTTCGTCACTTTCTCCATCAGCGGCGGCATCAGGAGCTCGACGGCGAGGTCCGGCATCATCAGGCGAAAATGTCGCTCGCTGCGTGCGGCGTCGAATTCATCCCGCGTGAACAGGCCGCGCACCTGGTCCAGCGCCTGTGTCAGCGGGCCGCGCAGGCCCTGCGCCCGCGGCGTCAGTTCCATCCGCGCGCCGGTGCGCACCAGCAGCGGATCACCGATCAGGTCGCGCAGCCGCTGCAGGGCGTGGCTGGTGGCGGGCTGCGACAGGCCGATCCGCATCGCGGCGCGGCTGACGCTGGCTTCCCGAAGCAGCGCGTCGAGTGCGACGAGCAGATTTAGGTCAAGCGAATTCAAATTCATCAAATGAATATATATGATATTTCATATCGATTGGAAGAATGATGGTGCGGGCGCCATGATGGACGGCAGCCAATCAGTGGAGAAAAGCCGTGAGCGCAGAAGCCAACAAGAAACTCGTCCAGCAGGTTTACACCGACTCCGCCAACCGCAGCGGCACGACCTTCGCCGACCATCTCGCCGATGACGCGAGCTGGATCGTCACCGGGCAATATTCCTGGTCGCATGAATTCAAGGGCAAGGACGCCATCCTCAACGGCCTGATGGGCCATTTCCGATCGTTCTTTGCGGTGCGGCCTCGCACGGTCGCTTTCAATTTCATTGCCGAGGGCGACACCGTCGTGGTGGAGGCCCGCGGCGACAACGTCACCAGGTCAGGACTGCGCTACGACAACCAGTATTGCATGGTGTGGCGGATCGAGAACGGCAGGATCAAGCAGATCAAGGAATATTGCGACTCTGCGCTGGTCGAGCGCGTGCTCGGGCCGTTCCCGCAGGAGCGCAAGCTGGCGGCCGGCTGAAGCTATTGAGCCGTATCCTTTCCGAGTGCCGCCGGTCGCCGTTTCCGGTTTCCCTGCTTGCAATCGCGCGATCGATGCTGATGCTGGTGGCGGCGTCGCGCGAGCGAGGCCGCGTCCGGCGTCAGCTCGCCGGCATGAGCGAGCGGGAGCTGCATGACATGGGGAAATGCTGGCCGGAGATTGCATATGAAGCCAGCAAGCCGTTCTGGCGCAAATGAAAGGGAGAACCGATATGGCCAAGGAAATTTTCAGCCCTGCGACGTTGCCGCCGCCGACCGGCTATTCGCACGTCGCCAAGGTGAACAAGGGCACGCTGGTCTATATCGCCGGCCAGGTGTCGGCCGACGCGTCGGGCAAGCTGGTCGGCGAAGGCGATTTCGAGGCGCAGGCCGAGCGCGTATTCGCCAACGTCAAGCTGGCCGTTGAGGCCGCCGGCGCGACCATGGCCGACATCGTCAAGATGAACACCTATATCGTCGCGTCAGTCGATCCAGCCGACGTGCCGAAGATGCGGGCGGTCCGGGGCCGCTACTTCGGCAGCGGCACGCCGCCTGCCAGCACGCTGGTCTATGTCAGCCGTCTGGCGCAGCCGGGCTGGATGATCGAAGTCGAAGTGGTGGCTGCGATCGACTAGAAATGAAAGCGGCGCCCGCGAGGGCGCCGCTTTCGCTGCTCAGGCCGCCTTGACCTTGAGGTGACGGAACATGTTGCCGCGCGCCTCGTCGTCCATTTCGGCCTTGAAGGTGAACTTGTCCTTCAGTGCAATGGCGCGGGCCGCGGCGGGGCGTGCCGAAACCTCGTCGACCAGCCGCTTGACGTTGGCATATTTCGCGGCCGCTTCCTCGCCCATCACGAAGACCGCCATCCGCGCCCAGCCCCACAGCGCCATGTCGACGATGGTGTAGGTGTCGCCCACCATGTATTTACGCCCCGCCAGGTGCTCGTTGAGCACCGCGTAGTGACGCTGCGCTTCGAACTGGTAGCGGTTATGGGCATAGTCGTGGTTCTGGTCCTTCGGTGCAAAATGCTTGAAGTGCACCGCCTGGCCCGAATAGGGCCCGATGCCGGTCGCCACGAACATCAGCCATGACAGCAACTGCGCGCGGTTCTGCGCGGTGTTGGTTGGCATGAACTTGCCGGTCTTTTCGCCGAGGTAGAGCAGGATGGCGTTACTGTCGAACACCAGCACACCGTCATCGTCGATTGCCGGCACCTTGCTGTTCGGGTTGACCTTCAAAAACTCCGGCCTGAACTGGTCGCCCCTGCGGGTGTCGACCGCGATCGGTTCGAACGGCAGGCCGGACTCCTCGAGAAACAGCGCGACCTTGGTCGGGTTCGGCGAGCCGTTGAAATAGAATTTCAGCATGAGTGTCTCCCCCAGCTTTTTGCTTGTCGATTGATGCGACGCGGCTCCATTGCCGCAGACAGGACCGTCCATGCGCAAATTTTTGCAGGCAGTGCAAGCGACGAGTTCGTGATTTTGGCGAAATGGCGCCCGGATCAGCCCACGAAGCAAAGCCCGGCAATGCCGGCGGCGATCATCGCCGCGCCCGAGATGTGCAGCATTACGGCCAGCCGCGTCGCCGCCTGCAGGTCGGACGCCTGCGCGGCACGCTCGGGGCCTCGCGCATAGCCGTGGACGATGACTTCCTGGTTGAAGTCGCCGTGGGCTTCCATGTTGCCGGCGAGGCCGACACGGATCAGCAGGATGCCGAAGACGATGAGGCCGGCGGATCCGAGCATGCCGATCAACAGCATCGGGAACATGCCGGCCAGGAACACCGGCAACAGCGGCAGCAGCAGCAAATTTTCGGAGCGCTTGTGCATCGGCGGCCTCCATCGAAACAGCGGCAGGTGGCGCCGAATTTAGGTCCGGGGGCAGCCGTCGATCAAATCGAAAGGACGTGAACGGTATGGTGGAGGCGGGCCGTCAGCCCGCCGCCATCTGGCTGCGGATTTCGGCACGCAGCTCGTCGATCAGCTTGAGGCCACCCTTCGTCTCGACATGCCAAAAGGTCCAGCCGTTGCAGGCCTCGGCACCTTGCGCCACCGCGCCCATGCGGTGGATCGAGCCGACCTTGTCGCCCAGCATGATGGCGCCGTCGGCGCGGACCAGCGCGCCATGGCGCTTCTTGGCATCGACGAGCTTTGCGCCTGGCGAGATCATGCCGCGCTCGATCAGCTCGGAGAAGGCGACGCGCGGCGCCTCGCGCGCGGTCATGAAGGGAGCAAGGGTTGCTTCCGGCAGCGGCTCGATGGTGGCGATGCGTTGCTCCGCCGCGCTGGCATAGGCCGGGTCGCGCTCGAAGCCGACATAGGAGCGGCCGAGACGTTTTGCCACGGCGCCCGTGGTGCCGGTGCCGTTGAAGGGATCGATCACGAGATCGCCGGGCTTCGACGACGACAGCAGCACGCGTGCCAGGAGCCCTTCCGGCTTCTGGGTCGGGTGTACCTTCTTGCCGTCCTTGCCCTTGAGGCGCTCCTCGCCGGTGCAGAGCGGGATCAGCCAGTCCGAGCGGGCCTGCACGTCCTCATTGGCGGCCTTCAGGGCCTCGTAGTTGAACGTGTAGCCCTTGGCTTTTTCGTCACGCGCGGCCCAGATCATCGTTTCATGCGCGTTGGTGAAGCGACGGCCGCGGAAGTTCGGCATCGGATTGGACTTGCGCCAGACGATGTCGTTGAGCACCCAGAATCCGAGATCCTGCATGATGGCGCCGACGCGGAAGATATTGTGATACGAGCCGATCACCCAGATCGTCGCCGACGGCTTCATGAGGCGGCGGCAGGCGAGCAGCCAGGCACGGGTGAAGTCGTCATAGGCGGCAAAGGAGGAGAACTTGTCCCAGTCGTCATTGACGGCATCGACGTGCGATTCGTCGGGACGCTTGAGGTCGCCCTTGAGCTGCAGATTGTATGGCGGGTCGGCGAAGACGAGATCGACGGAAGCGGCCGGCAGCTTCGACATTTCGGCGACACAGTCACCAACAATGATGCGATTGCTTTGGCCAGACTCAAATTTAGTGCGGGGCGTCCTTGCAGACGCCCCGCGACGCGACACAACCATGACTCAATTACTCTGACTCAGGCGACGCTGTCGGCGACGCGGGACTAAACAACCGACTGGCGATACCTTGACCCGGCAAAGTAAAAATCGACTTAAGGCGCAACGTTCACGCGCGAGTTGGGGCATGTTGGCGGGGCGAGTTTGACGTTCGATGCGCGTTCAGGTCCACTAGGCAATATTTGCCGGGCGGGCTATTGATTAACGCAATGGAAACTTTACGTCTGCGCCGCGTTGCTCTGCTGTACGCACTGCACAAGGGTTGAATATGAGGGAAAACCGTCATGCGTTACGATGATTTCCGCCGCAGCGACGACATTGAGGACCGTCGCGACGACGGCGGCGGCGGCATGGGTGGCGGCGGCTTCGGCATCCCGATGGGCGGTGGCGGTCTCGGCATCGGCACCATCATCGTGCTCGGCCTGCTCGGCTATGCCTTCGGCATCGACCCGCGCATCCTGATCGGCGGCGCCGAAATCCTCACCGGCGGTGGCAGCCAGGCGCCGAGCTATCAGACCGATCGCCCCTCCGGCCAGCGCAAGGCCGGCGCACCGACGGACGAGATGGGCAGCATGATCGCGGGCATTCTGGGCGAGATCGACGACCGCTGGAGCGAGATCTTCCAGGCGGACGGACGCACCTTCACCGGGCCGAAGATCGTGCTGTTCCGCAACGCCACCAATGGCGGCCGCTGCGGCATGGCGCAGTCGGCGATGGGGCCGTTCTACTGTCCGCCGGATCGCACGATCTATCTCGACACCGGCTTCTTCCGCGAAGTCGAGACGCGGTTCCGCGGCTGTTCCGGCAATGCCTGCAAGTTCACAGCGGCCTATATCATTGCGCATGAGGCGGGCCACCATATCCAGAACCTGCTCGGCGTCCTGCCGCGGGTGACGCGGGCGCAGCAGCAGGCCGACAGCAAGGCTGAAGCCAACGCGCTGCAGGTCAGGGTCGAATTGCAGGCTGACTGCCTCTCCGGCGTCTGGGTCAACCGCGAAGAGAAGAAGCGGCCGGGTTTCCTCGAAGCCGGCGACATCGACGCCGCACTGCGGACGGCGACGGCGATCGGCGATGACACGCTGCAGCGCCAGGCGACGGGCAGGGTGGTGCCGGACAGTTTCACCCACGGCTCCGCGGCGCAGCGCAAGCAGTGGTTCATGACCGGCTATCAGCAGGGGACGGTGGCCGCCTGCAATACATTCGGCAACGCGCAGCTTTAACCGCCATGTCGACCGACGAGACCAAGCAATTCGTGCCGCTCAACATCGCGGTGCTGACGATTTCCGACACCCGTTCGCTGGCGGACGACAAGTCCGGCACGACGCTTGCCGATCGGCTGACGGCAGCCGGCCATAAGCTCGCCGCGCGCGAGATCGTCACCGACGATGTCGAGGCGATCCGCGCCGTCGTGAAACGCTGGATCGCCGATGAGGGCATCGATGCCATCATCACGACGGGCGGCACGGGCTTCACCGGCCGCGACGTAACGCCGGAAGCGATCGAGCCGCTGTTCGAAAAGCGGATGGACGGCTTTTCGATCGCCTTCCACATGCTGAGCCACGCCAAGATCGGCACTTCGACGGTACAGAGTCGCGCCACCGCCGGGGTCGCCAACGCGACCTTCGTGTTCTGCCTGCCGGGTTCGCCCGGCGCCTGCCGCGACGCGTGGGACGGCATTCTGGCCGCCCAACTCGACTACCGCACCCGGCCCTGCAATTTCGTCGAGATCATGCCACGGCTGGACGAACATCTGCGCCGGCCCAAGGCCAAGGGCGCGTCGGCATAGGCCGTGAGGAGAATCCCGCCATTCAAGCTGGTCGCTGAGCCCTTGGATGACGAGGCAAGGGCGCTGCCGAAATTCAGATGGGCTCCGAAGGAGATTGGAGCGCGCCATCAACTCGGAGGTCAGCCGCAATTCCTGCAAGGCGACGCGTGGCCGATTTGCTCAGCTTGTCGGAACCAGATGACCTTCTACGCTCAGCTCGACTCCCTTAGTGATGAAATCTGCATTGCTGATTGCGGCATGATTTATGTCTTCCTTTGCTTCGACTGCTTTAAGGCCACATCGATCGTTCAAAGCAATTGATGAAGAGCACTAAAGCTTCATTTCCCAGGTCTCGCCGACGAGGTCGACGCCAAAGCTGTGGTGCGGCTCTTCCTTGACGCGGCGGAAGCCTGCCGCCTGATAGATGCCGCGTGCGGCGAGCAGGATGCTTTGCGTCCACAGCGTGATCTCGCGATAGCCGCGCTCGCGTGCGAAGCGGATGCACTGCTCGGTCAATGCGCGGCCGACGCCGAGTCCGCGCGCTTTTTTCTCCACGAGCAGCAGCCGCAGTTTTGCGACGTGGTCGGATCCCTTCACCAGGAAGACCGAGCCGACCGGCTCGCCTGCCACCTCGGCGATCCAGCAATGTTCGCGCGCAGGATCGTAGGAAGTGAGGAACTTGCCGGCGATCTCGGCGACCAGCGCCTCGAAACTGATGTCCCAGCCGAATTCCTGGGTATAGACCACGCCGTGGCGCGAGATGACCCAGCCGATGTCGCCTGGGCGATGGCTGCGCAGCAGGAAGCCGGCCGGCTTTTGCAGCGGCGGCTCCAGCGTTTGCTCGATTGTCATCATGGCCTGCACGACCGATGCACGCTGTGCGGCGTCAAGACCGGCGAGCAAGCGCCCGACTTCCTCGCGCGAGCGGCGCTCGAGCTCGGCGGAGGCGGTGCGGCCCTTTGCGGTGAGCGACAGCTCGTTGACGCGGCCGTCGTTCTTCGACGGCTTCCGCGTCACGATCTGGCGCCGCTGCAGGCTCTGGAGGGTCCGGCTGAGGAAGCCGGGATCGAGGCCGAGATCGCGGGTGAGCTCGGTAGCGGTGCAGGCCGGCCGATGCGCGGTCTCGTAGATGATGCGCGCTTCCTGCAGCGTGAAAGGACTGTCCAGGAGCTTCGGCTCGATGAGGCCGAGCTTGCGGGTGTAGAAGCGGCTGAAGCCGCGGATCGCGGCGACCTGGCGGTCGAGGATGGCATTATTGGATTTCATCAAATAATTATTTGACAATATCAAATAAATTGCAAGCGCTCGCTCAGGCAGAATCGGCGACGTACGATGTGTGAACCCCGCTCAAGCCGTCAGGCGACGACCATGATGCGGCTGCGCAGCAGCGTGCGGGAGGAGCGGCCGAGCTGGCGCAGCAGCCGCGCTTCGGAGCGGCGGGCCTCGGGACGGTAGCCGCCGAGGTGATCGTAATGTTCCCGGGCGATCAGAAGGCCTTGTTCGGCGGAGGGGCCGGCGACCATGCGGGCGATGGCGTTGAATCCGTCGCGCAGGCGGCGGTCGGCATAGGGCGAGCGGGCGTAACGGAAGACCGCGGCGCGGGGCCTGCCACTGCTTGCGACACCGTTGATGAACTGGGTGGTCTCCTCGATCCAGCCCGAATCGAGCACGGCGCCGGCATGCAGGAACATCAGCCAGGGCGAGCGAGCCTGGCGGGCGCCGGCTGCGAGCGCCGCTGCGCGTGTCCCGACCTCGGCGAGGTAGCGGCAGCCTGCGACATCGGCCACTCGTTCAATGACGCTGGATCCGTTGCGGTCGACCAGCAGCACCTCGCGCACGACGCCTGCGGCGGCGCCCGGCACCAGTGTCGCAAGCGTGGCGACGGCCGGGTGCTCGGCGCCTTCGGTCGGGATGATGACACTCAACATGAAATTGAGGCTTCGTTGGCTCAAATCGTGGAAAACGTTGCACCGTTATCACCTTGTCACAATCAGCGCAGCCGGTCGCCGCAGAATTTTGCGGTACTTTGCATTCGGTTGTTTTGTGAAATTTCGATTCCATGTTCTTGATTTGTTCTTATGGCATGTTATCTTGGCTGCATGAGCCGAGCATCCTCTCATGCCCTCAAGCGCCCGCCGGTGACGGCGCCCTCCGAACCGGCGGGTGCGACTCCTTTTCCCGAGCTTGCGGTCGCGATCGACCGCGAGCGCCGGCGCGGCCGCGGTGCGCAATCCAATGCCTCCGGCCGCTATGAGGCGGAGGCGCGCGTCGCCTTTGACGATGGCTGGCAGAGCCTCGAAGAGCTGCCGCCGTTCAAGACCGCGGTCTCGATCGACACCTCGCGCAAGGTGATCGCACGCAACGACTCGCCCGACATCGGCTTCGACCGCTCCATCAACCCCTATCGGGGCTGCGAGCATGGCTGCGTCTATTGCTTCGCGCGGCCGACGCATGCCTATCTCGGCCTGTCTCCCGGACTCGACTTCGAATCCAGGCTGCTCGCCAAGCCGGATGCGCCCGCATTGCTCGAGAAGGAATTGGCCGCGCCCGGCTACGAGCCGCGAATGATCGCGATCGGCACCAACACCGATCCCTATCAGCCGATCGAACGCGACATGAAGATCATGCGCGGTGTTCTCGAAGTGCTGGAGCACGCCGGCCATCCGGTCGGCATCGTGACCAAGTCGGCGCTGGTGACCCGCGACATCGACATTCTCTCCCGCATGGCCAAGCGCAATCTCGCCAAGGTCGCGTTGTCGGTGACGACGCTAGACCCGAAACTGGCGCGCACCATGGAACCGCGGGCTTCGACCCCGCCGAAGCGGCTGGAGGCGATCCGCCAACTTGCCGATGCCGGCATCCCGACCACGGTGATGGTAGCGCCGGTCATTCCCGCGTTGAACGATTCGGAGATCGAGCGAATCCTCGATGCCGCGTCGCATGCCGGCGCCAGGGAGGCGAGCTATATCCTGCTGCGCCTGCCGCTCGAGGTGCGCGATCTCTTCCGCGAGTGGCTGATGGCGAATTATCCCGACCGCTACCGCCACGTCTTCACCCTGATCCGCGACATGCGCGGCGGGCGCGACTACGACTCGCAATGGGGAACGCGGATGAAGGGCACCGGCCCCATGGCCTGGATGATCGGCCGCCGCTTTGAGACCGCCTGCGAGAAGCTCGGCCTGAACAAGCGCCGCTCGAAGCTGACAACGGATCACTTTGAAAAACCGAAGCGAAACGGGCAGCAGCTAAGCCTCTTCTAGAACTTTGGAGGCGGCGAGGAGGGTATATGCGTCAACAGCCGCCGGTTCCGCGTTTTCACGGTCATCACACTCGGCGTCATCGACATCCGGGAGAGCATTGCCTTCTATCAAGCGCTGGGGTTCGAACGGAGATTTCGCGCCACCGGTGAGGAGATAGCCTTCTTTGATACCGGCGGCACCGTCATCGCGTTGTTTCCACGTGCGGAGCTTGCCGGGGACACGACGTTGCCGGAAGGCGACCGGCAGCCGGCCTTCCGGGGCTTTACTCTAGCCTGGAACTGCAGTTCGACCGAAGAGGTCGATGCCGTGCTCAAGTTTGCGATTTCAAAGGGGGCGTCGCTGTTGAAACCGGCGCGGCGCACCGACTATGGCGGCTATTCCGGCTATTTCGTCGATCCCGACGGTTACCCCTGGGAAGTCGTGGTCGCGCCCGGGATCGCGGTCGGCGACGACCGGCGTGTGCATCTGCCTGACTGAGTCAAGCTTTCTCTGCCGAGATTGGAATAGCGGGAGTAGACCCGGGTTTCCGGTTGCGCGGCGGCGCCGGCTCGCGCAAGGATCCGGCCATGAGTCGGAACAAGTCAGCGGGCAAGCCGCAAGCCAAGCCGGATAATAAGCCGGGCAAGAAGGTCGCGAAGCTGCCGCAGGGCGTTATCGCGGTCGCGCCGCCGAGCTTTCGGCGCGAGCGCGCGCTGATCAAGCGCGGCATCTGGCCGGTTGCCGGCTGCGACGAGGCCGGCCGAGGCCCGTTGGCCGGACCGGTGGTGGCGGCCGCCGTCATCCTCGATCCCGACCGGATCCCCCGGGGGATCGACGATTCCAAGCGCCTGTCCCCCGAGCAACGCGAGGAACTGTTCGACAAGATCTGCGCCACTTCGTCCTTCGCCGTCGCCTATGCCTCGCCGGCGCGGATCGATCGCGACAATATCCTGCGCGCTTCGCTGTGGGCGCTGGCGCGCGCGGTGGCTTCGCTCCCCGAGGCGCCAAAACATGTCTTCGTCGACGGCCGCGACCGGCTGGCCACTTCATGCGATTGCGAGGCTGTCATCGGCGGCGACGGCATCGTCAAGTCGATCGCGGCCGCTTCCATCATCGCCAAGGTGACGCGCGACCGGCTGATGTGCGCGCTTGCCGAGGATTGCCCGGGCTACGGCTTCGAGACCCACAAGGGCTATGCCGTGCCGGAGCATCTGGAGGCGCTGGACCGCCTCGGGCCGTCGGCGCATCACCGCAGCTTCTTTGCGCCGGTCGTCGCTGCGCGGGAGAAGCATTATCCGTCGCCCGCACCTGTCGACCTGTTTTCGCTGCAATCCCGCGCCAGCGTCGATATTTCCGTCACCATCTGACGGCCAGAGCATTTTCGGTTCCGATTAAATCAGAACCGAAGCTCTGGATTTTTGACTTGACGCGTTTTCTTCACGCGAACCGGTATCCACTTCGCTTGAAAACGCTCCGTTCGGCCAGTTGCCTCCGCAGCTTGCGCGCTTTATCAAACACGGGGGATGAATGCGGCCGGCCCACCGGCCTGGCTTTGGGATTCTTGGGCGTTTGATGCGGTTCACTTCCCTGATCATCGAACTGATCCGAGCCCGGCCCCGGCTCGTCGTCTGGCTCGTGGTGCTGCTGCAGGCGCTGATGTGGCTGGTCGTGTCGATGCTGCTCTACCGCAGCCCGCCCGGCGACCTTGCCACCATGCTCGCCTTCGGACGGGAATATCAGGTCGGCACGGACATGGGTCCGCCGCTGGCGTTCTGGCTCGCCGATATCGCCTATCGCGCCGTCGGTAACCACATGTTCGGCGTCTACCTGCTGGCACAAATCTGTGGCGTTGCGACGCTGTGGACCGTGTACCTGTTGTCGCGCAGCATCGTCGGCGGACAGCAGGCGGTGCTCGCGGTGCTGCTCACCATGACGGTCACCGCTTTCGGCGCGCCGAGCCTGGAATTCGGCCCATCGGTGCTGGCGCAGCCATTGTGGGCGCTGCTGCTATTGCATTCCTGGCAATTGATCGGGCAGAACCGCCGCAACGCCTGGTTCGCCTGGTCGATCGAGGCCGGTCTGCTGCTGCTCACCACGACGGCAGCGCCGATGCTGTTGCTGCTGCTTGCGGGCTTTGCGCTGGCGACCGAGCGTGGCCGCCGCACGTTGCTGTCTCTCGATCCGCTGTTTGCACTGGTCGCGATTGCCGTGCTGGCGCTGCCCTATCTGATATGGCTGCTCCGCGCCGATGCGATCAGTCTGCCGGCATGGCCGGCGCTGGACGTGCTCAGTCTGCGGGCGCTGCACTGGGGTGATTTGCTCGGCGTCCTCCTGCTCGCCCTGTCGGCGATGATCGTTCTCGTCATCTTCAACTCGGGCTTTCTCGGCCGCGGCTCGGAGGAAGCGCCGATCATCTACCGGCCGCCGGTCGATCCGCTGGCGCGCCAGTTCGTCTATTGTTTTGCCGTCGCACCGGCCGCTGCCGGTAGCCTGATCGCCGGTCTGTTCAATCTCGACCACGTCACCGGCGGCGCAGGCATTGCGCTCCTGATGGCGGGGCTCGCCATGATCGTCGCGACCGGCGATCTCCTGTATCTCAGGCGGCAGCGGCTGCTCCGCGCGGTATGGACGCTTGCCGTGATCGCACCTGCGGCCATTGCCATCGGCACCACACTGTTTCTACCCTGGACAACCGCAGCGGAGGTCGCGACTTCAGTGCCGGGGCGGCAGATCGGGAGATATTTTGGCGAGAATTTTGAGCGGCGCACCAATCAGCGTCTGCGAGCAGTGGCGGGCGATCCGCAATTTGCCGGCCTGATCGCGCTCGGCGCCGGCCGTCCGCATCTGCTGCTCGACGCAACGCCGCAGCGCACGCCCTGGCTCAATGCCGCGAAATTCGCCGAGGCCGGCGGCGTCGTGGTCTGGCGCGCGTCCGATACGGCCGGCACGGTGCCGCCCGATATCGCCAGCCGCTTCCCCGGTCTCGTGCCGGAAGTGCCGCGCGCCTTCGAATGGTATGTCGGCGGCCGCCAGCCTCTGTTGCGCATCGGCTGGGCCATCGTGCGCCCGAAGAATCCGTAAATCTCGGCCGGACTCAGCCTGCAAACCCGTAGTGGGCGTGGAAGAACTGGATCGGCGCCCCGACCCGGAAGGATGGGAGCGGAAACGCCTGCCAGAGCTTGCCCGTGTCGAGGCAGGCGAGGTTAAGAAGGAAAGTTTCCTGCAACGCCGGCTTCACCTTGCCGTTATGATCGAGGAACTGTCCCCATCGCGACATGCCCTGAAAGCCCTTGTCATGTTCCGCAGGCGCGCGTGATCGCACGTAGTCTTCCGGAAAAAGCCGGCAGTAAGCTGCGGTGCCATACAGCCACGAACGGCCTTCGACGCGCTCCACGTGCGGAAAGCGTCGCCTGATGTAGGCGAACATTTCCACCAGCTCGCGGCGTCGTTCCTCCGCTCTTGATTCGCTCAGCGGACCGAGAAGGTCGCGATTATAGAAGTGAAGGCGAACGATCTCGCTGTCCTTGCTCGCATGGAAGTAGAAGCAACCGAACAGATGATCGGGAAACGATAGTCGTTCATCAGGGGACTGTGCGTAAAATGCCTGCGTCCAGCGGGCGCGGGCATCGTGCGAGCCGCACCGCATCAGTTCCTGCGCATAGCCGTGCCAGGATGAATGGGGCTCGTCCGCCGTGATGTCTCCCAAACCGAAGCGGCGATGAAAGTTGGTGTAACGCAAGACCGCCTCGGCAATCGGCGTTGCGGTTTTCTCGGCTATCGCCTCGGCAAAGCGCAGTTGCAGGTCGAAGAAATCGCGGAACCGTCCGGCCTTGTCGCTCATGGCGCAATGCCATCCATCGCTATGCGCGATCTTCCAGCGCCTTCGCGATGGCGCGCAGGTCCTGCCACGACATCCGCTTGTAGGAGGGCGAGCGCAGCAGATAAGCCGGGTGGAACGTGGCGATGGCGCGGATGTTGCGCGTGCCGGTGTCGTAGTCGAGCCATTTGCCGCGCGTGCGCATGATGCCTTCGCGGGTCTGCAGCAGCGCCTGCGTCGAGGGATTGCCGAGGGTCACCAGCACGTCGGGGTTCACGAGCTCGATCTGGCGCTGGATGAAGGGCAGGCAGATCTGCGTCTCCTGCGGCGTCGGCGTGCGATTGCCGGGCGGCCGCCAGGGAATGACGTTGGCGATATAGGCCGTGCTGCGGTCCAGCCCGATCGCCGCGATCATGCGGTCGAGCAGCTTGCCGGAGCGGCCGACGAAGGGCAGCCCCTCGATGTCCTCGTCGCGGCCCGGCGCCTCGCCGACGAACATCACGCGCGCCTGCGGGTTGCCGTCGGCAAATACCAGCTTCGTCGCGGTGAACTTGAGCGCGCAGCCGTCGAAATTTTCCAGAAGCTGCCGCAGCGCTTCCAGCGTCGGCGCGGTTCGCGCGGCTTCGCGGGCGGAGTTGACCGCAACATCAGGTGCGACGTTCGCATCCGCGCGCGGGCTGGCAGCGGGCTGCGGCAACGGCGCGGTCCGAACAGGCTGCTGGTGTACCACCGCGGCGCGCGGCTCGGGCGCAAGCTCGGGGTCGGCGAGGCGGTTGACCGGCTCGTCGCCCAGCGCGCAGTCGACGCCGGCCTCAAGGTAAAAGGCCAGCAATTGCTTCACGGTAGGGGGCGGCTCAGGGGGCATGGCGGTCGCTTGCGGCATCCCGTCAATCTATGTCGGCTTGGGCCCCCGCGAAACGCATTTCCATGGTTGTCCTCTCCCCAAAAATCGGAAACAACGGGGCTGTTTCGAAGCGTTCTCAACCGGGTCCGGGACAGATCATGAGCAGCGAAGAGTTACCCCCGCGCGAATCCATGGAATTCGACGTCGTGATCGTCGGTGCCGGCCCGTCCGGCCTTTGCGCGGCGATCCGGCTCAAGCAGATCAATCCCGATCTGACGATCGTCGTGGTGGAGAAGGGTTCCGAAGTCGGTGCGCACATCCTCTCGGGCGCGGTGATCGATCCGGTCTCGCTGGACAAGCTCATTCCGGACTGGCGCCAGGATCCGGATTGTCCTTTGAAGACCCAGATGAAGGATGACCGCTTCTACTGGATGACCGCGGGCGGCATGATCCGGTTGCCCAACTTCATGATGCCGCCGCTGATGAGCAATCATCACTGCTACATCGGCTCGCTCGGCAATGTCTGCCGCTGGCTGGCGGGCAAGGCGGAGGCGCTCGGCGTCGAAATCTATCCCGGCTTTGCCGCAGCCGAAGTGCTCTATGACGACAAGGGCGCGGTGAAGGGTATCGCCACCGGTGACATGGGCATCGCCAGGGACGGCTCGCACAAGGATTCCTACACCCGCGGCATGGAACTGCTCGGCAAGTACACGCTGTTTGCCGAAGGCGCGCGCGGCAGTCTTTCCAAGCAGCTGATCGCGAAATTCGGCCTCGATGCCAACTGCGAGCCGGCGAAATTCGGCATCGGCCTGAAGGAAGTCTGGGAGATCGATCCGGCAAAGCACCAGAAAGGCCTGATCCAGCACTCCTTCGGCTGGCCGCTGAACAATTCGACCGGCGGCGGCTCGTTCCTCTATCACTATGACGACAACCGCGTCGCAGTCGGCTTCGTCCTGCACCTGAATTACGACGATCCCTATCTGTCGCCGTTTGACGAATTCCAGCGCTTCAAGACGCATCCCTCCATCCGAAGCGTGTTCGAGGGCGGCAAGCGGCTCGCCTATGGCGCGCGCGCCATCACCGAGGGCGGCTACCAGTCGGTGCCCCGCCTCACATTCCCGGGCGGCGCGCTGATCGGCTGCGCGGCGGGTTTCGTCAACGTGCCGCGCATCAAGGGCGTGCACAATGCCATGGGCACCGGCATGCTCGCCGCCGAACAAGTTGCGGCTGCGCTGGGCGCCGGGCGGGCCGGCGACGAACTGGTGGAGTACGAGAACGCCTGGCGCGATTCCCCGGTCGGCAAGGATCTCTACAAGGTGCGCAACGCCAAGCCGCTGTGGTCGAAATTCGGCACCATCATCGGCGTCGGGCTCGGCGGCCTCGACATGTGGACCAACACGTTGTTCGGCTTCTCGCTGTTCGGAACGCAGTCGCACGCCAAACCCGACCGCAAGACTCTCGACCCGGCCAGCCAGCACCAGCCGATCGCCTACCCAAAGCCCGATGGCAAGATTTCCTTCGACAAGCTGTCGTCGGTTTTCCTGTCCAACACCAATCATGAAGAGGACCAGCCGGTTCACCTGAAGGTCGCCGACATGAACCTGCAGAAGACGTCGGAACATGACGTCTTCGCGGGGCCGTCGAACCGCTACTGCCCGGCCGGGGTCTATGAATGGGTCGAGGAGGCTTCAGGCCCGCGTTTCCAGATCAACGCGCAGAACTGCGTCCACTGCAAAACCTGCGACGTGAAGGACCCCAACGGCAACATTACGTGGGTTCCGCCCGAAGGCGGCGGCGGGCCGAATTACGAGGCGATGTAAACGTCTCCGCTGGAGGCGGTACAGATTTCCGGTCACGATACCGCCATACTGCGAGCGTTTGCAGGCAAAGTCGGCTAAATCGACGGCGGCCGGCCGATATGCCATTTGATTCGTCAGCCCTTTTCCTTGCGGTTCAACGCCAAAAGCGGCATTGTCGCGGGCCTTGGGGACGTAGGGCCCGGGCTGCCCTCGCTGATTGCCGTACCTTAGAAAATCCTGGAGCCAGGCAGACCGTGATGCTTTTCACCCGTTTCCATCGCTGGGCGATTGCCGCGCTCGCCGTTTCCGCGCTGGCACTGCCCGGCAATGGTCTGGCGCAGGCGCAGACACCCGAGCATCCGACCGACAGTGCCGCACAGTTTCCGACCAAGAGCGACCTGAAGTCACTCACCACGGCCGGCAGCTACCTCGCTGCACGCCATGCCAGTGTGGAGCGGGACGCCGGCTCGGCCGCGGCTTTCTACCGCTCGGCATTGCGCACCGACCCCAGGAACAACGAACTGCTCGACCGCGCTTTCATTTCCTCGCTCGCCGATGGCGATATCGATGAGGCGGTGAAACTCGCCGACCGGATCCTGACCCAGGACAAGTCCAACCGCGTGGCGCGCCTCGTCGTCGGCGTGCGCGACCTCAAGCAGAAGAAATACGCGACCGCCCAGCTCAACATCAACCAGTCGATCCGCGGGCCGATCACCGATCTCGTCGCGACGCTGCTGTCGTCATGGGCGAGCTACGGCGCGGGCGACGCAAAGGCTGCGGTCGCCAATATCGACAAGCTGACCGGCCCGGAATGGTATCCGATCTTCAAGGATCTGCACGCCGGCATGATCCTGGAGCTGGCGAACCGCGAGAAGGATGCGGGCACGCGCCTCGAGCGCTCCTACAAGCTCGACGATTCCATGCTGCGGGTGGTCGATGCCTGGGCGCGCTGGAATTCGCGCAACAAGGACGCGGCCGCTGCCGCTGCGATCTATGAAGCCTTCGAGAAGAAGCTGCCGCGGCATCCGCTGGTGCAGGAAGGCTTGAAGGAAGTCCGTGCCGGCAAGAAGCTGCCGCCGCTGGCCGATAGCGCGCAGGCTGGAGCTGCCGAGGCGCTCTACGGCATCGGCGCCACGCTGACCCGTCGCGGCGGCGAGGATCTGGCGCTGGTCTATCTTCAGCTGTCGCTTTATCTGCAGCCGACGCATCCGATGGCGCTGCTGTCGCTCGCCGACCTCTACAGATCCGTGAAGAAACCGGCGATGGCGATCAAGGTCTATGAACGCGTGCCGGCGAATTCGCCGCTGAAGCGCAACGCGCAGATTCAACTTGCGACCAATCTCGATACGGTCGACCGCAGCGACGAGGCGATCAAGATCCTCAAGGACGTCATCGAGCAGACGCCAAAGGACATCGAGGCCATCATGGCGCTCGGCAATATCGAGCGCGGCCGCAAGAAGTTTTCCGATTGCGCCCTGACTTATTCAAGGGGCATCGACGCCATGCCGGCGACGGCGGAGAAGAATGCCTGGGTCACCTACTACTATCGCGGCATCTGCGAGGAGCGCTCCAAGCAGTGGACCAAGGCGGAAGCGGACATGCGCAAGGCGCTGGAGCTGCAGCCCGAGCAGCCGCATGTGCTGAATTATCTCGGCTATTCCTGGATCGACCAGGGCGTCAATCTCGACGAAGGCATGAAGATGATCAAGCGCGCCGTCGATCAGCGTCCCGACGACGGCTATATCGTCGACTCGCTGGGCTGGGCCTATTATCGCATCGGCAACTACGAAGACGCGGTGAAGCATCTCGAACGCGCCATCGATCTCAAGCCGGAAGATCCGACCATCAACGACCATCTCGGCGACGCCTATTGGCGCGTCGGCCGCACGCTGGAAGCCAAGTTCCAGTGGGCGCATGCCCGAGATCTAAAGCCGGAGCCGGAAGAGTTGCCCAAGATCGAGAGCAAGATCGAAAACGGCCTGCCGGAGGACGCTTCCTCCTCGGCCGCTGCCGCCGACAAGAAAAAAGAAGACGGCAAGGGCGGCTGATCGAAGGATTGCATGTCGGGGCTGGTGGAAGAGGGGCGTGCCAAGGTCAACCTGACCCTGCGGGTGGTCGGGCGTCGCACCGACGGCTATCACGATCTGGAAAGCGTGGTGGCGTTTGCCGATTGTGCGGACAGGCTCTCGCTCACCCCCGGGCCTGAACTCACGCTGAAGACCGTCGGCCCGCTGGCAGCGGCATGCGGTGAGCTATCCGACAATCTGGTGCTGAAGGCAGCGCGGCTGCTCGGTGCGGTCGTGCCCGGCCTGAAGACCGGTACGTTCGTCCTCGACAAGCTGCTTCCCGTGGCCGCGGGCATCGGCGGCGGCTCGGCCGATGCCGCGGCGGCGCTGCGCCTGCTGGCGCGGCTCAACGCCCTCTCGCTCGACGACGAGCGCATGCAGGAGGTCGCGCTCGAGGTCGGCGCCGACGTGCCGGTATGCCTGGCCTCGCGCGCCTGCGACATGACCGGCGTCGGCGACAAGCTGATGCCGTTGAGCCCGCCAAAGATGCCGGCGGTGCTGGTCAATCCTTGCGTGCCCGTGGCGACCAAGGATGTGTTTGCGGCACTCGGCTTGCGCCACGGAGAACTCCGGGTCGGCGTCGCCGACGTGATGACGGGCGCTTCGTGGCCCGAGGAGGGCGGGTCGCTGGAAGAATGGGTAGAGGCGCTTGCCGCAGGCACCAACGATCTCGAAGAGCCGGCCATGCGCATTCAGCCCGTCATCGGCGAGGTCATTGCCGCGCTGAACGGAACCAACGGCGCCTGGCTTGCCCGCATGTCGGGATCGGGCGCGACTTGCTTTGCGCTCTATGAGAACACCGCCGAAGCGCAGCGCGCCGCGGACAGGGTCAGGCTCGATCACCCCTCATGGTGGGTGCATTCGGGGACATTGAGCTGAGCGCTCAGTGCGACCGCGCCAGGCAGAACGCCACCACCTGCTCCAGCGCGCTCTTCATCGGCGATGACGGAAACAGCGCCAGCGCGTCGACCGCCATCGCGCCGTAATGCTGCGCACGGTTGATGGTGTCTTCCAGCGCCCGGTGCTTGGTCATCAGACCGATGGCGTGGTCGAGGTCGTTGTCGCCGATCTCGCCGCGCTCCAGCGCCCGGATCCAGAACTTCCGCTCGCTGTCATTGCCGCGGCGGAACGCCAGCACGACGGGCAGCGTGATCTTGCCCTCGCGGAAATCGTCGCCGATGTTCTTGCCGAGCTTGGCGGCCTTGCCGCCATAGTCGAGCACGTCGTCGACCAGCTGGAATGCGATGCCGAGATTCATGCCGACCGAGCGGCAGGCGGTCTGCTCCGCCTTCGGGCGGTTGGCGATGACGGGGCCGACCTCGCAGGCCGCCGCGAAAAGCTCGGCGGTCTTGCCGCGGATCACGGCAAGATATTCGTCCTCGGTTGTCGCGGTGTTCTTGGCTGCCGCGAGCTGCATCACCTCGCCCTCGGCGATGGTGGCGGCCGCCGAAGAGAGGATGTCGAGCGCGCGCAGCGAGCCGACCTCGACCATCATGCGAAAGGCCTGGCCGAGCAGGAAATCGCCGACCAGGACGCTCGCCTCATTGCCCCAGAGCATGCGCGCCGAAAGCTTGCCGCGCCGCAGTTCGCTCTCGTCGACGACGTCGTCATGCAGCAGCGTCGCGGTGTGCATGAACTCGACGGCGGCAGCGAGCTTGATATGGCCGTCGCCGGAATAGCCGGTGAGGTTGGCCATCGCCAGCGTCAGCATCGGGCGCAGGCGCTTCCCCCCGGAGGAGATCAGATGATTGGCGACCTCCGGGATCATGGTCACCTCGGACCCGGTCCGCGCCAGAATGGCCGCGTTGACACGCTCCATGTCGGCGGCCACCAGCCCAACCAGCGGGTCTATCGAGGCATTTTGCGGGCTCTCGAAAGGGACAATAACCGCCACGCTGGTCTCCACTTGGGTCGGATTCGCACTTTCCTTGGGGATACAATAGAAAGTGCCGCAAGAAGCGGCAAGGCCCGGAACAAGGCCGGAAACGGTTGACAATCCAATGGTGGCCCCAATGCGGCGAACTCAGGAGAAAGCGTTTTGCGGGAATTGGTACGAACCAACGATATCGTTCTGATTTCCGCCGTCGGCGCGCTGCTCGATGGTGCAGACATCCATCATGTGGTGCTGGACCAGAACATGAGCATCGTCGAGGGCTCGCTCGGCCTGCTGCAGCGGCGCATCCTGGTCAACGACGAAGACAATCGCGCCGCGCGCAAGCTCCTGACCGATGCCGGGCTTGCCCATGAATTGCGTGACGATGATTGAACCGAGCCTCGAATGTACCGAGGACGCCTTCCTCGGCGGACGGTTGCGCTTGCGACAATTGAAGACGGGGCATCGCGCCGGCCACGACGCCATGTTGCTGGCGGCGGCCACATCTGCGCGACCGGGCGATCGCCTGGTGGATTTCGGCGCCGGCGTCGGCGCGGCAGGACTGGCGCTGGCGCGCCGCGTGGAAGGCATCGGGCTTGTGCTTGTCGAGATCGACGCGACGCTCGCGGGCATTGCGCGCAGCAATGCCGCGGCGAATGCAATTGCCGCAGATGTGGTCGTACTCGACGTGGAGGCGGGTGCGGAAGCCTTCGTTGCAGCCGGGCTTCCGCCCGACAGCGTCGATGCCGTGCTGATGAACCCGCCGTTCAACGATGCCATACGCCATCGCGCCTCTCCCGATGGTGCGCGCGCTCACGCCCATGTCGCGGGCGAGGACACGTTGGGCGGCTGGATTCACGCAGCGCGGCGTGTCCTCAAATCCGGCGGTGCGCTGACGCTGATCTGGCGCGCGGATGGACTGACCGATGTGCTCGCCGCGCTCGACCGCGGTTTTGGCAGCCTTGCGATCCTGCCGGTCCATGGCGAGGCGGGCTTGCCTGCGATCCGGATATTGGTTCGCGCCGTGAAGGGCGGGCGCGCCCCGACGCAGATCCTGCCTGCCCTGATGCTCAATGATGAGTCAGGTCTGCCTAATAAGCGGGTCGCGGAGATATTGGCGGGGAACGGCATTTTGCCGCTCGCGACCCTGTGAAGGGTGTGCGGAGGCCATGTTTGCCGTCAAAACGGCTATTGCGGGAGCGTTTCCGACCGCTGTTCGGAGGCCGAGGTGAAGTGAACGGCGGCCAGAAGGGTACCGATCAGCATGATCAGCAGGTAGAGTTTCACGTCCATGTCGCTCTCCGGCTGCGCCCATTGCAGCTGTGATTTAGCAATGCAAACGGCGTTCCACTCGATCCGCCTTCCAATCGCAGTGGGGGGATAAAAAATGGTTAAACTTGGGTAACGGCATGACTGAACAATTTAGTGATCGCGCGGAACGGCCGAATCTCCTGGTTCGATTGAAGGAGTTCCTGCCGGCGCGGCTGCGGCGCGACATCCCCGTGGTTCCCGTGGTCCGTCTCTCGGGCACGATCGGGGCGGTTACGCCGCTGCGGCCCGGCCTGACGCTGGCCGGCATCGCAAAGACCCTCGAACGTGCCTTCGCGACCCGCCACGCCAAGGCGGTGGCGCTGGTCGTCAACTCTCCAGGCGGCTCGCCGGTTCAGTCGCGCCAGATCTATTTGCGCATCCGCCAGTTAGCCCTGGAAAAGAAATTGCCGGTCCTGGTATTCGTCGAGGATGTCGCGGCGTCCGGCGGCTACATGATTGCGTGCGCGGGCGACGAGATCTTTTGCGATCCGTCCTCGATCCTCGGTTCGATCGGCGTGATCGGCGGCAGCTTTGGCTTCCAGGAACTGATCCGCAAGATCGGCGTCGAGCGCAGGATTTATACCGCAGGCGAGCACAAGGCGATGCTCGATCCATTCCTTCCCGAAGATCCCGACGACGTTGCGCGGCTGAAGGCGATCCAGCGCGACATCCATGCCCTGTTCATCTCCCTGGTGAAGGCAAGCAGGGGCGAGAAGCTCAAGGGCGCCGACGAGGTCTTGTTCACAGGTGAATATTGGGCGGGCGAAAAATCCGTCTCGCTCGGGCTTGCCGACGCCATCGGAGACCTCCGCTCCACGCTGCGCGCGCGCTTCGGCGAGAAGGTGCTGATGCCGGTGATTGCGCCTGCAAGCGGAATGCTGTCGGGCCTGATTGGCCGCAGGGCGCCGGGGGCGGGATCGCTTGCCGGCATCGACGGTATCCGGGCGCTGCCGGACGACCTGATTTCCGCCGTGGAAACCAGGGCGATTTGGGCCAAATTCGGGCTCTAGCAAGTGGGTCATCCTGCGGTATTTGGTCCCGAAGCGAGCCGATTGCGGCCCAAGGCGCTATCGGCGACAATGAGAGTCGGGGGCGTGACCAGTTGAACGACAAGGATCGTCCGATGCCAGCGCTGATCGCATTCGCAGGGGTATTGGGGGGGCTCGCCGTGGTCCGCTGGGCGTACAAGACCGCTCAGAAGGTTAACCACGAGCTGGAAGAAGCACGTGTTGCCCGCATGGCCGAGGGCATGAGAACCAGCGAGATTCCGACGCTCCGCCGCGATCCCGTGACCGGGGCTTATCGCCCGGGCTAGGCCAGCCAATCGACACCAATTCGGCGGTGCCGGTCCACCGGCATCGCCTTGATTCCACGCGTCCCCGCCGATACGGTCCGCGCTCCAAAAGACCCCCCTCGCGAGACCGATTCTGACGATGGACGCCCTGCCTGCCCATATGCGCCCGGAACGTTCGTTCCAGGGATTGATCCTGACGTTGCAGCGTTATTGGGCTGACTACGGCTGCGTGATCCTGCAGCCCTATGACATGGAAGTCGGCGCCGGCACCTTCCATCCCGCCACCACCTTGCGTGCGCTCGGGCCGAAGCGGTGGAACGCGGCCTATGTGCAGCCCTCACGTCGGCCGAAGGACGGCCGCTACGGCGAGAATCCCAACCGCCTGCAGCATTATTACCAGTTCCAGGTGATCCTGAAGCCGTCGCCGCCGGACCTGCAGGAGCTGTATCTGAAATCGCTCGCCGCGATCGGCATCGACTCCGCGCTGCACGACATCCGCTTTGTCGAGGATGATTGGGAAAGCCCGACCTTGGGCGCGTGGGGCCTGGGGTGGGAATGCTGGTGCGACGGCATGGAAGTGTCGCAGTTCACCTATTTCCAGCAGGTCGCCGGCGTCGAATGTGCGCCGGTCTCGGGCGAACTCACCTACGGCATTGAACGGCTCGCCTGCTATTTGCAGGGTGTCGACCGCATCATGGACCTCAACTTCAACGGCCGCGAAGGTGACGAGAAGGTCACCTACGCCGACATCTTCTTCCAGGCCGAGCAGGAATATTCGCGGCACAATTTCGAATATGCCGACACCGCGATGCTGTTCGAGCAATTTCGGATGGCGGAAGAGGCCTGCAGGAAATATCTCGCCGCCGGATGGCGCGAAGCAAGCAACCGGAAAGAGCATCTGATGGCCCTGCCGGCCTATGACCAGTGTATCAAGGCAAGCCACGCCTTCAATCTTCTGGATGCGCGCGGCGTGATCTCGGTGACGGAGCGGCAGAGCTACATTTTGCGCGTGCGCGAGCTGGCGAAAGCCTGCGGCGAGGCGTGGGTCCACACTGAGGCGGGGAGGGCGACATGACCGAACAGGCAGCAACCGGTGGCACGGCACCAATCGCGGTCGAGGTGGAGGCCGGCAAGGACTATTGGTGGTGCACCTGCGGCAAGTCTGGCAAGCAGCCGTTCTGCGACGGCAGCCACAAGGGGTCCAGCTTCTCGCCGATGAAGTACACGGCGCCGGAGACGAAGAAAGCCTTCTTCTGCACCTGCAAGCGTACCGCGAAGGCGCCGCTCTGCGACGGCACGCATAAAGCCCTCACGCCGACCTGATGCCCGATCTCCTTCTCGAACTTTTCTCCGAAGAAATCCCCGCGCGCATGCAGGCGAAGGCGGCCGACGATCTGCGCCGCATGGTCACCGACAAGCTCGTGGCCGAGGGTCTCGTCTATGAAGGCGCAAAGGCCTTTGCGACGCCGCGGCGCCTGGCGCTGACGGTGCACGGCATCCCCGCGCGCCAGCCCGACCTGAAGGAAGAGCGCAAGGGCCCGCGCGTCGGCGGCCCCGAGCCCGCGATTCAGGGGTTTCTGAAGGCGACCGGGCTTGCCTCGATCGGCGAGGCCAAGATCCAGAGCGACAAGAAGGGCGACTTCTACATCGCGCTGATTGAGAAGCCGGGCCGGCCCTCGATCGACGTGCTCGCCGAGATATTGCCGGTGATTATCCGCACCTTTCCCTGGCCGAAATCGATGCGCTGGGGCGCGCGTTCGGCCAGATCCGGCTCGCTGTCCTGGGTGCGGCCGCTGCACGCCATCACCGCCACCTTTGGGCTCGAGACCGAAGAACCCGACGTGGTGAAATTCTCCGTCGACGGCATCGAGGCAGGGCACACGACGTTCGGCCATCGTTTCATGGCGCCGGCCGCGATCTCCGTGCGCCGCTTCGAGGACTATGATGCGAAGCTGCTCGCGGCGAAAGTCGTGCTCGATCCGGACCGGCGCAAGGATGCGATCCTGACCGACGCCAAGCAGCTCGCCTTTGCGCAAGGCTTTGAGCTGGTCGAGGACCAGAATCTGCTCGACGAGGTCGCGGGCCTCGTCGAATGGCCGGTCGTGCTGATGGGCTCGTTCGACGCGGACTTCCTTTCGATTCCCGATGAAGTGATCCGCGCCACCATCCGCAACAACCAGAAATGCTTCGTGGTGCGCGATCCTAAAACGGGTAATCTCGCCAACAAGTTCATCCTCACCGCCAATATCGAGGCGACCGACGGCGGCAAGGCCATCGTCGCCGGTAACGAGCGCGTCATCCGCGCGCGGCTGAGCGATGCGAAATTCTTCTACGAGACGGACCTCAAGACCAGGCTCGAGGATCGGCTGCCGAAGTTTGACAACATCGTGTTTCACGAGAAGCTCGGCACGCAGGGCGAGCGCATCAGGCGCATCGAGCTGTTGGCGGCCAAGATCGCGCCGCTGGTCGGCGCCGATGTCGAGAAGGCCAAGCGTGCTGCGCGGCTCGCGAAGACGGACCTGCTGACGGAAGTCGTCGGTGAATTCCCTGAAGTGCAGGGCCTCATGGGCAAATACTACGCGCTGGCACAGGGCGAAAATGCAGCCGTCGCCGCCGCATGCGAGGAGCACTACAAGCCGCAAGGGCCTGCCGATCGCGTGCCGGTTGATCCCGTGAGCGTCGCAATAGCATTGGCCGACAAGATCGATACGCTCGTCGGCTTCTGGGCAATCGACGAAAAGCCGACCGGCTCGAAGGATCCGTTTGCGCTTCGCCGCGCCGCGCTGGGTGTGATCAGGCTGATCACCGAGAATTCGCAGCGGCTGCCGATCCTGGATGTCGCCAAATCGGCAATGGTGGGATTGCCCGGCAAAGTGGCGGCCGACACCGCAAAGCTACCGGCCGATCTGCTCGCCTTTTTCGCCGACCGCCTGAAAGTGCAGCTTCGCGACCAGGGCGCACGGCATGATCTCGTCGATGCCGTGTTCGCGCTCGGCGGCCAGGACGATCTCCTGATGGTGGTCCGCCGCGTCGAGGCGCTCGGGAAATTCCTCGATACCGACGACGGCAAGAACCTGCTCGCTGGCACCAAGCGTGCCAGCAATATCCTCTCCATCGAAGAGAAAAAGGACAAGCGCAGCTTCGACGGCCTGCCAAACGCCTCGCTCTACAAGCTCGACGAAGAGAAGGCGTTGGCGAAGGCAATCGATCAGGTGAAGAGCGAGGCGGGCGCCGCCGTCGCAAAGGAAGACTTCGCCTCCGCAATGAGTGCGATGGCGAAGCTGCGGCCGGCGGTGGATGCGTTCTTCGACAAGGTCAAGGTCAACGACGACGACTCGAAGGTGCGCGAGAACCGGCTGAAGCTGCTCAACGAAATCCGAGCGGCGACGCGCGCGGTGGCCGATTTTTCCAAGATACAGGATTAGCCAGCGAAAAACCCCGCCCGGCGGGGGAAACCGGACGGGGCTTTCGAGCCGGACTCGCGTGAGCGCGTCGTCCCGGCCCTTCGTTCAGGTGCTTGCGGCCTAGTCGATCACCTGAACGATACGGCGCGAGCGCGGTTCGACCAGCACGGTCTGGCCGTTCACGACCGTGTAGCGATAGGGTGTACTGCCGAAGCGTTGCGGCACGTCATAATAGGTTACGCCGGCCTCCGGCAGCATGGCGCCGATCACGACCTGATCGGGAATGGTGAAAGCCGGCACGCGTTCACGCACCACATATTCGCGGAAGGCCGGCCGTTGCTCGGCGATGATGCCGCCGTCCTGCTCGATGACGACGGTATTGCCGCCGACGACTCCGACAGTGCTCTGCGCCTGCACCGCCATGGGGGCAGCTAGCGTGCCGACCACCGCGGCCGCCGCAAGTAACACGTTTCGCATGGGTCACTCCTTCTCAGCTCGCTGGAAGCAATATGTGGCGAGCCAATGCGTCGCGAACGGCATCGTTCCCGTTCAAGCCTGCCGCATACGCGGCAATTTCAGGCAGTTTTCGTGCGACTGCGGGAACTCGGAGCGATGCCAAAGCGTCTCCTATCGCGAAACTGCGCATTCTGCATTTTGACGCATTTTCATTTTCTTCAGGCGAACCGATGTCCATTTCGCTCGAAAACGCTATGTAGAGTTCCGCACCCTCGATCCGATTCCCCAACACGCCGGAGACATTGCAATGGTCATCACCACCGCGCACGTTCCCGCCATCGTTGCCCTGATCGCGGGCATCCTGATCCTTGTCATGCCGCGGCTTCTCAACTTCATCGTCGCGATCTACCTGATCTTCGTCGGCCTGGTAGGGATGGGTCTCCTGAAATGGTTGCATCTATAGCGCTGGAAATGCGCCCCGCGCGGCTTGCGCGGAACCCTTCAAAATGGTGTAAGGCGCGCAATTCCCCATCCCTCTTTCGGATTCTGTAGGCCATGGCCAAAGCCGTCACGAAATCGAAGAAAATTGCTGTAAAATCAAAGCCCTCCGCGGCGGTCCGGAAGACGCCGGCCGCCTCCGCGCGGAAGCCCTTGAAGAAGGCTCCGCTCAAGGTGGCGGCAAAGCCTGCCGCCAGGGTGGAAGCCTCGGCCGTGAAGGCCGGCAAGTGGGTCTATACTTTCGGCGATGGCAGGGCTGAAGGCAAAGCGGGCCTGAAGGATCTCTTGGGCGGCAAGGGCGCCAACCTCGCCGAAATGGCAAATCTGGGCCTGCCGGTGCCTCCGGGCTTCACCATCCCGACCTCGGTCTGCACCTATTTCTATGCGCACGGCAAAACCTATCCGAAGGAATTGAAGGCGCAGGTCGAGAAGGCGCTCGACCATGTCGGCAAGCTCACCGGCAAGGCGTTCGGCGATTCCAAGAATCCGCTTCTGGTTTCCGTGCGTTCCGGCGCGCGCGCCTCGATGCCGGGTATGATGGACACCGTGCTCAATCTCGGCCTCAACGACAAGACGGTGGAAGCGCTCGCCGAGCTCTCCGGCGACCGCCGCTTCGCCTATGACAGCTATCGCCGTTTCATCACCATGTATTCCGACGTGGTGCTCGGCTTCGAGCACCATCACTTCGAGGATATCCTCGATACCTTCAAGGACGGTCAGGGCTACTCGCTCGACACCGATCTCTCCGCCGACGACTGGGTCGAACTGGTCGGCAAGTACAAGGAAGCCGTGGCGCGCGAGACCGGCGCCGACTTCCCGCAGGATCCGCATGCGCAATTGTGGGGCGCGATTGGAGCCGTGTTTTCATCCTGGATGAATGCGCGCGCGGTGACCTATCGCAAGCTGCACGATATCCCGGAGTCGTGGGGCACCGCCGTCAACGTTCAGGCCATGGTGTTCGGCAACATGGGCGACACCTCGGCGACCGGTGTCGCCTTCACGCGCAATCCTTCGACCGGCGAAAGCAGGCTCTACGGCGAGTTCCTCATCAATGCGCAGGGCGAGGACGTCGTCGCCGGCATTCGCACGCCGCAGGACATCACCGAGCAAGCGCGCAAGGAATCCGGCTCCGACAAGGCGTCGATGGAAGTCGCGATGCCGGACGCGTTCAAGGAGCTGACCCGCTTCTATGCGTTACTGGAAAAGCACTACCGCGACATGCAGGACATGGAGTTCACCGTCGAGCGCGGCAAGCTCTGGATGCTGCAGACCCGCAACGGCAAGCGCACCGCGAGAGCGGCCCTGCGCATCGCCGTCGAGCTCGCCAATGAAGGCCTGATCTCGAGGAAGGACGCGGTGATGCGGATCGAGCCGGCTTCGCTCGACCAGCTGTTGCACCCGACCATCGATCCCGACGCCAAGCGCGACGTGATCGCGACCGGCCTGCCGGCTTCGCCCGGTGCGGCCTCCGGCGAGATCGTGTTCTCCTCGGATGAAGCGGCAAAGCTGCAGGCCGACGGACGCAAGGTTGTCCTGGTCCGCATCGAGACCTCACCGGAAGACATCCACGGCATGCACGCCGCCGAAGGCATCCTGACCACGCGCGGCGGCATGACCTCGCACGCCGCCGTGGTGGCCCGCGGCATGGGCAAGCCCTGCGTCTCCGGCTGCGGCGCCATCCGCGTCGATTACGGCCGCGGCACCATGGCTGTCGGCTCGCGCACCTTCAAGGCCGGCGACATCATCACCATCGACGGCACCGCAGGCCAGGTACTGGCCGGCCGCATGCCGATGATCGAACCGGAACTGTCCGGCGAGTTCGGCACGCTGATGGGCTGGGCCGACGAAGTCCGCAAGATCGGCGTGCGTGTCAACGGCGATACGCCCGACGATGCGCGCACCGCGATCAAGTTCGGCGCCGAAGGCATCGGCCTCTGCCGCACCGAGCACATGTTCTTCGAGGAGACGCGCATCCGCACGGTGCGCGAGATGATCCTGGCCGAGGAAGAGCAGACCCGCCGCGCCGCGCTCGCCAAGCTCCTGCCGATGCAGCGCGCCGACTTCGTCGAGCTGTTCGAGATCATGAAGGGCCTGCCCGTCACGATCCGCCTGCTCGATCCGCCGCTGCACGAGTTCCTGCCGCACACCCAGGCCGAGGTCGAGGAAGTCGCGCGCGCGATGAATACCGATCCGCGCAAGCTCGCCGACCGCGCCCGCGACCTCGCCGAGTTCAATCCGATGCTCGGTTTTCGCGGCTGCCGCATCGCGATCGCCTATCCGGAAATCGCCGAGATGCAGGCGCGCGCGATCTTCGAGGCCGCCGTCGAGGCGGGCAAGCGCACCGGCAAGCCTGTTGGCCTGGAGGTGATGGTTCCGCTGATTGCCACTAAGGCCGAGTTCGACCTGGTCAAGGCGCGCATCGACGCGACCGCTGCAGCGGTCGCGAAGGAAACCGGCAAGAAACTCGTTTATCAGGTCGGCACCATGATCGAGCTGCCGCGCGCCTGCCTGATGGCGGGCGAAATCGCTCAGACCGCGGAGTTCTTCTCCTTCGGCACCAACGACCTGACGCAGACGACCTACGGGATCAGCCGCGACGACGCCGCGAGCTTCCTGTCGACCTATGTCGCCAAGGGCATCCTCGAGATCGACCCCTTCATTTCGGTCGATCGCGACGGCGTCGGCGAACTCGTCAAGATCGGCGTGCAGCGTGGCCGCAAGACGCGACCGAACCTGAAGGTCGGCATCTGCGGCGAGCATGGCGGCGATCCCGCTTCGGTGGCGTTCTGTCACCAGATCGGGCTCAACTACGTCTCCTGCTCGCCCTATCGCGTGCCGATCGCGCGCCTTGCCGCGGCGCAAGCCGCGCTTGGCAAGCAGGTGGCGAGCCAGGCGTAGTCATCGCTCTCGCGCAATCGCTGGAAGAGGCGTCGTGCCCGGGCTTGTCCCGCCTTTGCTGAAGTTTCGGCAGGCGGGGCCCGGCCGTGACGAGTGTCGTGCGCGTTACGTCCCGTATTGATACGATCGGAAATCTTTCTTCATCACTTCTGTTGACCGGATGTTTACCCTTTTCGTCCAGCGCGCATTTACCAGCATTTCCGATGCGTGTTCCGAAAAAGCTGCGATCGCTTGCCTGTATCGCGCGCGCCACGCCGATTAACTCCGCGGCAACCTAAATTCGATACGAACAATTTTGGTCGAATTGCACGGATGTACTGCGTGTCGACCGCGTACCGAGTAAGCGTTGCGTGAGCGTACCATGTTTGGGTTGCGTACCCGGCCGAAGGACGTGCGTATTCTTGCGTCCTTCGTGCTCGGTCTTTGCATCTTCTCGCTGATGCCGACGGAAGCCGGCTATCAGGACATTGGCTCACTGCTTGCCCGTCAATCGGGCGCCGCCGAACGCTGGCAGAAGCGCGTGTCTTCCGCCGCCGCCAATGTGCAACTCGCCACCTACAGTTTCGGCCGCCCAATCGGCACCTCGCAGCCGCAGCTGCCGAGCTATCGGCTCGCAAGCCTCGACGCACGCGACATCACCGGAACGATCACGCGCAGCAATCCGCTGGTGGCGCCGCCGCCGCGCTATCAGGCCTCCGACTTCCCCAAGGTGGATCGTACCCTGAAGGGCGATCGTCTTGTCGTGCGTCCGCCTGCGGAGGCCATGCCGCCTGCGGACGCGATCCCGCCGGCCGACGCCAGGCCTGAAGATCCCGCGACTTCGAATTCCTCGGTGAGGGGTGCCAAGACCGCAAATGCCGGTCAGGCACCGCTCGATCCCGAACTGCAGGAAGCGCTCGACGCCCCGCCGCTGAAGCAATTCGACCGGTCGCCCGAAAACAAATCGCCCGAGGCGGCAAAGCGCTTGGGCGAAATGCCGGCCGCGCTCGATGCACCCGCGCCGCGGGACGGTTTCAACGTCAAGACTTCGACGCTGTTCTTCGGTTCTTCGCTTGGCGCGCCCGGCAGAATCGAGCGCTGGCAGCCCGGCGAGGAGCCCACCATCGTGATACCGGGTGCCGTCGCCGATCCCGACATGAAGATCATGGCTTCGCTGCCCGTCGATGCCGATGCTCCCGTGAAGATCGGCGAGGGCATCAGCTTTGCGCCGAAGGGCGAAGTCAATGCCGACAACCAGCGGGCCAAGACGCCGGCCGAACGGCTCGGCCTGTTCGATGAGAAGTCGCGGGCCAAGTCGGAAAAGTGTCTGGCCGAGGCGGTCTATTTCGAGGCCCGCGGCGAAGCCGTGCGCGGCCAGATCGCGGTGGCGCAAGTCATTCTGAATCGTGCCTTCTCCGGCAAATATCCGGATACCGTGTGCGGCGTGGTTTACCAGAACAAGCACCGCCATCTCGCCTGCCAGTTTACCTTTGCCTGCGACGGACATCCCGACGTGATCCGCGAGCCCGACATGTGGGACCGCGCGCAGAAGATCGCCAAGGCCATGCTCGATGGCCAGCTATGGCTGCCCGAGGTCGACCGCTCCACGCACTACCATGCCTATTGGGTGCGGCCGTCCTGGGTCAGCGAGATGAAGCGGAACTGGAAGTACGGCGTCCACACCTTCTATCGCCCGCGCAAATGGGGCGACGGCAGCGATGCGCCGAGCTGGGACAATCCGACGGAAACCGCCGCGATTTCGGCCAGGCTCACCGCCGAGGCCAAGAGTGAAGCCGAGCTCAAAACGGAGCGGCGCTAGCCTTGAGTGTTACATCTCGATATCCAGGGCGACGTCGAAATTCGGCGCCGAATGGGTCAGCGCGCCCGACGAGATGTAATCGACGCCGGTGGCGGCGATGTCGGCGACCGAATTCAGCGTGACGCTGCCGGAGGCTTCCAGCACGACGCGGCCGTCTGCGATGCGCACCGCCTCTTTCAGCGTCGCGACATCCATGTTGTCGAGCATCACCACGTCGGCCAGCCCGCTAGCCAGCACCTCGCGAAGCTGATCGATCGTATCGACCTCGATTTCGATCCTAACGAGATGGCCGGCATATTTGCGGGCGCGCTGCAACACCGCGCGAACGCCGCCGGCCACCGCGATGTGGTTATCCTTGATCAGGATGGCATCGTCGAGCCCGAAGCGATGGTTGAATCCCCCGCCGCAACGCACGGCATATTTTTCCATTGCCCGCAGGCCCGGCGTGGTCTTGCGGGTGCAACAGATGCGTGTCCTCGTCCCGTCGGTGCGTTTTACGTAGTCGGCCGTGAGGGTGGCGATGCCGGAGAGGCGACCGACGAAGTTGAGCGCCGTGCGCTCGGCCGACAGCACCGCCCGCGCCGGGCCGGAAATGGTCAGCACGGATCGGCCGGCCGCAACCGCGTCGCCGTCGCGTGCATGCGCTTCGATGCGAATATCGGGCGCAAGCTTCTGCAACGTCGCGACCGCCAGCGGCAAACCGGCGATGCGGCCGGCCTGGCGCGCGACCATCACGGCGCTGGCGGTGGTCGCTTCCGGAACCGTTGCGATCGAGGTGACGTCGCCGGCGCGGCCGAGATCTTCGTCGAGCGCCCGTACGACGGCCTCGTCAACCGCGAGCGGCGAGAGGAAGGCGTCGGGCTGGAGCAGGGAGGAGGGTGTGATCATGGCATATGCACTCATACGGTTTCGGGCTCGGCGGCGCGGACCGGCGCGTGATCGGCGAGCGAGGTTGCAACATCGCGGGCTTCGGCGAGCGTGGTCATGGTGCGGCGGGCAAGGGCAGGGATCTCCGCCGGATGGTCCAGGCGGCAATGCGCACCGCGGCTTTCGCGGCGTGACCAGGCGGAGGCGGCCACCAGGAGGGCGGCCGTCGCCATGTTGCGTAGCACGATGCTGCCGGTGTTGCGTTCGATATCGGCGAACAGCCGGATGGCCTTGGCCAGGTGATCGCCGTTCCTGACGACACCGACGTGGGACGTCATCATGTTGCGCAGGCTCGATTCCACGAGCTGCGGCATTGGCGCATTTTGCCCTGATATGAGGACGGCCGGCCGTCGCGCCGGCGGTGCGATGTTCTGTCCTGCAATGTCTTCCGCAATCCGTGCGGCGTAGACCACCGCTTCCAGAAGTGAATTCGAGGCCAGGCGATTGGCGCCATGGGCGCCGGTCGAAGACACTTCGCCGCCGGCCCACAAGCCCCTGAGCGAGGTGCGGCCGCGCGCATCCACGGCGATGCCGCCCATGTGGTAGTGCGCCGCCGGGGCTATCGGGATCGGCTGGGTAGCGGGATCGATGCCGGCGGCGATGCAGCTCGCATGGACGGTCGGAAATTTCTCGGCAAAGCGCGTTCCCAGCGCTTTGCGCGTATCCAGGAATGCGCCGCGGCCGGCAGCAATCTCGGCAAACACCCCGCGGGCAACGATATCCCGGGGCGCGAGTTCGGCCAGAGGGTCCAACCCGGCCATGAACCGCTCACCGGCGGCGTTGACCAGGATGGCTCCTTCGCCGCGCAGCGCCTCGGTGGCGAGCGGAGCGGGATCGCGTCCGGCCATGATCGCAGTCGGATGGAATTGCACGAACTCGGGATCGGCAATGACCGCGCCGGCGCGTGCGGCGATGGCAAGCCCGAGGCCGCTGGCTTCGACCGGATTGGTTGTCACGGCATAGAGATGACCGATGCCGCCGGTTGCAAGCACGATGGCGCTCGAGGCGATGACCACAGGCGGGGCGAAGGGGTCGTTTGTGTCCCGGATCTGCAATCCGGTGACAGCGCCATTTTCGGTCAGCAGGTTTTCCGCCGCAAAGCCTTCGATGACGCGGATGGAAGGTGTTTTGCGCACGGCCTCGGTCAGTGCGGCGATGATCGCGGCACCCGCCATGTCGCCGCGCACATGCACGATACGCCGCGCCGAATGCGCGGCCTCGCGGCCGACCGCGAGCTTGCCTTCGAGGTCGCGGTCAAATGGCACGCCATAACGAAGCAGATCGTCGATGCGAGCGGGCGCCTCCCGTGCCAGACCGAGTGCGACCTTCTCGTCGACAAGTCCGGCGCCGACGGCAATTGTGTCGGCCGCGTGCGATTCCGCACTGTCGCCTTCGGCCACGGCGGCTGCAATGCCGCCCTGTGCCCAGGCGGTTGATGCGCCCTGGCCGAGCGGAGCGGCCGAGATCACGGTGACCGGCCGCGGCGCCAGCTTCAGCGCGCAGAACAATCCGGCAAGGCCGCCGCCGACGATGACGACGTCGCCGGCGCGTGGATCGGTATTTGTCATGTTCGCCTCCATCTAGTTCTTCAAATTGATCATGCGCTCGACCGAACGCCGCGCGCGCGCCGCAATCGCGGGATCGACCGTGACTTCCTCGCGCAGATAGACGAGGCTTTCGAGGATCTTCGCCAGCGTGATCCGCTTCATGTGCGGGCAGAGATTGCAGGGCTGCACCATCTCGACGTCCGGCAGTTCGGCGCGAAGATTGGCCGCCATCGAGCATTCCGTGATCATGACCAATCGCTTCGGGCGCCTGTCGCGTACCCACTTGATCATGTGCGATGTCGAGCCCGTGAAGTCGGCTTCCGCGAGTACGTCGGGCGGACATTCGGGATGGGCGATGATCTGCACCGAGGGATCGGCCTCGCGATAGGCGCGCAATTCGTCGCCGGTGAACCGCTCGTGCACCTCGCAGGCGCCTTTCCAGGCGATGATCTTCACTTTGGTTTTCGAGGCGACATAGCGCGCCAGATATTGGTCCGGCAGGAAGATCACGCCGGGGGCGCCAAGGCTCTCCACCACCTCGACCGCATTCGACGAAGTGCAGCAGATGTCGACCTCCGCCTTCACCTCGGCCGACGTGTTGACGTAGGCGACCACGGGAACGCCGGGGAAGCGCTCGCGCAACAGCCGCACGTCGTCGCCGGTGATGCTGGAGGCAAGCGAGCATCCGGCGCGCGAATCCGGGATCAGCACTGTCTTTTCCGGATTGAGTATCTTCGAGGTTTCCGCCATGAAGTGCACGCCACATTGCACGATGGTGGCGGCATTCACGCGGCTCGCTTCGATCGCGAGTTGTAGCGAGTCGCCGACGATGTCGGCGACGCAGTGAAAGATCTCCGGCGTCTGGTAATTGTGCGCAAGGATCACGGCATCGCGCTCGCGCTTCAGCTCGTTGATCGCCTTGATCTGCGGCGCCATCAGCGGCCACTCCAATGGCGAGATCACGTGCTTCACCCGCTCGTACAGATGAGCGGTGGCGCGCTCGACCTCGTCGGTCCATTCGAGCTGCGGCATCGGCAGCTGCCTTGCGCGTTCGGCAGGGCTGATGGCCGGCCGGATCGGCGCGGCCGGTCGGAGAATGGCGTTTCCAAAGTCCTCGGGGCCGTAGAGTCCGGTGATCGGCATGGGAACCTCCTTCGTCTCATATATACTCAATATGAGTACATATGGTCTTTGAGAAATCCGGCCGCGAGCGGGCCGGGTGCTTTTATTATACTCAATTAGAGTAAATCGAATGTATCACGCTTCAAGGGCGGATTCCAGAGCCGGCGGCTTACAAATCCGCGTGTACGGCGGCGCCCAATTTGCATCGCTGCTCTGCACGGCGTTTTTCGGATAAGCCGCCTCTGGGATTTTCATGCGAATGCATTAACTCCCTGCAGATTGATGACCGGTCGACTCGCGCGCGCGAAGTCGCAACAGCAGGAAATGCAGATGTCCACGACCGCAGGAGACCTCCGCCAAGCCAACACCGTCGCCAATTGGCGGACACCGCTGGTCATCATCATCTGCGGCTGCATGATTGGGCTTCTCAGCTTCGGCCCACGCTCCAGCCTTGGCTTCCTTGTGCAGCCGATGAGCCGCGAATTCGCGTGGGGCCGCGACGTGTTCGGGCTCGCGCTGGCGCTGCAGAATCTTCTTTGGGGCCTTGGCCAGCCGATTGCCGGCGCCATCGCCGACCGTTTCGGCGTTTTCCGCGTGATGGTCGTGGGTGCGCTGCTGTATGCCGGCGGCCTCTTGATGATGCGCTATTCCTCGACGCCGCTGTCGCTCGATCTCGGCGCCGGAGTGCTGATCGGTTTCGGCCTGTCCGGCTCGTCGTTCAACCTGGTGCTGTCGGCATTCAGCAAGCTGCTGCCGATGGAGAAGCGCGGCATCGCGCTCGGCGCCGGCACGGCCGCCGGATCGTTCGGCCAATTCCTGTTCGCGCCGTTCGGCGTGGCGCTGATCGATAATTTCGGCTGGCAGTCGGCGCTGACGGTGTTTGCCGGGCTGATGCTGCTGATCGTTCCGCTCGCGCTCGCGCTTTCGACTCCGGCGTCGGCCACCGGCAACGTGCCGTCGGCGGGCAACCAGTCCTTCAAGACGGCGCTCGCGGAAGCCTTCGGCCATCGCTCCTATGTGCTGCTGGTGCTTGGCTTCTTCACCTGCGGCTTCCAGCTTGCCTTCATCACCGTGCATCTGCCCGCCTACCTCGTCGATCGCGGCATCCCCACGCAGACCGGCGGCTGGGTGCTGGCTGCCATCGGCCTCTTCAACATCATCGGCTCGCTCAGCGTCGGCTATGTGCAGAACTACGTTCCGAAGCGCTACATCCTGTCGGCGATCTATTTCACCCGTGCGTTGTCGATCCTCGTCTTCATCTCGTTTCCGATCACGGCCTTCTCGGCGATCGCATTCGGCGCGGTCTCCGGCCTGACCTGGCTCTCCACGGTGCCGCCGACTTCGGCGCTGGTGGCGCTGATGTTCGGCACCCGCTGGTTCGCCACACTCTATGGCTTCGCCTTTGTCAGCCACCAGGTCGGCGGCTTCCTCGGCGTGTGGCTCGGCGGCATCGTGTTCGAAAGGTTCGGCTCCTACACGCCGATCTGGTGGCTCTCGATCCTGTTCGGCGTGCTGTCGGCGCTGATCAACCTGCCGATCGTCGAAAAGCCGGTTCCGCGCGCAGTTGCGCAACCCGCCTGATCCGCTAAACATCCCCGGCAAAATCTGTCGGGGAGAGTTACCGTGGGAACGTTCAAGGCCATCCGGATCGACAAGGCGGAAAAGGGTACCACCGCCGCGCTTGCACAGTTCGACGAAGCCGAGCTGATGGAAGGCGACGTCACCGTCCGCGTCGAATGGTCGACGCTGAATTACAAGGATGGCCTAGCGCTGACCGGCAAGGCGCCGGTAGTGCGTCGCTTCCCGATGATCGCCGGTATCGATTTCGCCGGCACGGTCGAGCAGTCATCGCATCCGAACTGGAAGACCGGCGACAAGGTGGTCTGCAACGGCTGGGGCATGGGCGAAACCCATCTCGGCGCCTACGCGGAGAAGGCGCGTGTCAAGGGCGACTGGCTGGTGGCGTTGCCCGAAGGCATCTCGGCGCGCGACGCCATGGCGATCGGAACTGCCGGCTACACCGCGATGCTCTCGGTGCTCGCGCTGGAGAAGCACGGGCTTACGCCAAAGAGCGGTCCCGTCGTCGTCACGGGCGCTGCCGGCGGCGTCGGCTCGGTCGCCATCGCCGTGCTGTCCAAGCTCGGCTATCACGTCATCGCCTCGACCGGCCGCATGTCGGAAGAGAGTTATCTCAAGAGCCTTGGCGCGGCCGAGGTGATCGACCGCAATGAGCTCTCAGGTCCGGCAAAGCCGCTGGCGAAAGAGCGATGGGCCGGTGGTGTCGACAGCGTCGGCTCGACCACGCTCGCCAACCTGCTGTCAATGACGAAGTATGGCGGCGCCATCGCGGCCTGCGGCCTTGCTGCCGGCATGGACCTGCCGTCTTCGGTCGCACCTTTCATTTTGCGCGGGGTGTGCCTTCTCGGCATCGATTCGGTGATGTGTCCGATCGAACAGCGCAGGGTCGCCTGGAGTCGTCTTGCCAGGGATCTGGACCGGACAAAACTTACTGAAATTACTCACGAAATTGGCCTTTCCGACGTTATCGGCCAGGGCGCGAAAATCCTTGCCGGACAGGTCCGCGGCAGAATCGTGGTAAAAATAGTCTAAGGATATTCAGACTTTACCAACCAACCTGCTTCAATGTCGCCACGGTTGGTATGGTAAGCAGCGGGTAAAGATATTTCCGCCCCGCCGCTCTGGTGAAGTTGGAGTTGGAAAATGTTTGCGCGTCTGGTGTTGGGAGCCGTCACGGCCGGTGCGATGATTGCACCTGCGTTCGCCGGGATGATGACGGCAGATGAGGCGCGCAGGTTTGTCGCCGGTAAGGTCTTTGCATTCACCTGTTTCGACGGTTCGCGCGGTTCCGGACGCATTCTCGACGATCTCGGCGCTGCCGGATCGATCCAGTTCAGCGGTGCCGGTCCGGTTCGTCATGTACGCTTGCCCGGCAATACGTTGCAGATCCGCGGCCAGACCGTGTGCGCATCCATCAAGGGTGTTCCGTTCGAGCCCTGCTTCAATCTCGACAGGCGCGATGATCGGAGCTTCCGTGGCTCCGTTTCAGGCATGGGCTTCGCCTATTGCGATTTCCGACATCAGGGCGGCGGCCACCAGATGTTGATGGCCCGCGCGGTGGCGCGGCCGCATTCGCAAGCGACCGAGCCCCGCTCGACCGAGGCGCGCGCGGAAGTCTCCGCTCGCGCCGAGACACCGGCGGTGGAGAGTGCCAGGCTCGAGCCGGTGAAGAGCGAGGCAAAAGCCGGTGAAGCGGCCAAGCCCGCACAAGGCCTGGAGTTGCGCAGCTCCACTGACTAGGGCTGCCCGTTCTGGCTATTTTTTGAGCTGCGCGCATAGCGGTCTTCACAAAAGACGTGTGTGCTAACGCAATTTGGTTGCAGATGGATCATCTGCCACCTGTGCGTGCTTTTATCCAAGAATTTCGAAAAATTGTATCATTTTCAAATACTTATACAAATTCTCAGTAGAAATACTTGATTACCGTTAACTAAAATGTTCCGAAATGAACTTACCTTCCTGCTGAAATTGTAGGCGGCTTGCCCTTTTCATGAGCTGCCTCGGTTGGATCCGCAGCACTGGGGGTAATCGAAAATGAAGCTCATTCAGGATTTGAGCATTGGTGCCAAGCTCGCGATCAGCTCCGCGCTGGTCATTCTGCTGGTGGCGATCATGCTTTTCATGCAGGTGACCGGAGGAGGTCATGTGCGCGATGCCTCGGCAACGGCCGCACGGCAGCAAGAGGTTGCCACCAATTCCCTTCAGTCGAAATCGGCCCTGCGCAGCCTGCAGCTGGGCGTCCGCGACATCCGGCTCGCCAATTCGACGGCCGACCTGCAAAAGGCCAACGATTACCTGTCTGCACGGCATCAGGAGTTCAATAAATCCACCGACGAGATGCTGAAGCTGGCGCGTTCTCCTGAGAACCGCGCGCGAATGGAGAAGATGAAGTCGTTGGGGCAGGACTATGTCAAGGGAGCGCAGCAGATAGTGGCGGTGCGCAGCGAGGAACTGTCGCTTCGTGCCACCGGTGCCTCCGCCGACGCCAACGAAAAGACCGCCAGGCTGAGCGCCGAGGCCGGTCGGATCGCCCGTGAAGTGACCTTGCCGATTGCGGCCGAAGTGGAGACTCTCTCGAACCAGATCACCGACTTTGCCTTGAACTCCAACCGGGAAACGCGCGCGGCCGCCGATGCCGAGGCGACGTCGGTCGAGCGCATGTCGTTGACTGCCGGCGCTGCCGTTGCGCTGCTGCTGATCGGCACCTGCATCTTCTCGATCTTCAGCATCGCCCGCCCGATGACCGCGCTCACCGGTGCCATGAAGGAGCTTGCCGGCGGCAACTTCGCTGTCGTGTTGCCCGGTCTCGGTCGCAAGGATGAGGTCGGCGGCGTCGCGGAAGCGGTTGAGCTCTTCAAGATGAAGGCTGCCGAGAAGGCCAAGGAGGAGGCCGAGGCCAAGATGAAGCAGGATGAAATCGCCGCCCGGCAGCGCAAGGCCGAGATGGTGAAGCTTGCGGATTCCTTCGAGGCCGCGGTCGGCGAGATCGTCGATACCGTTTCGTCAGCGTCGACTGAGCTGGAGGCATCCGCCACGACGCTGACCGCGACTGCCGAACGCTCGCAGGAACTTGCAACCACCGTTGCGGCTGCTTCCGAGGAGGCTTCCACCAACGTACAGTCGGTGGCTTCGGCGACCGAAGAGCTGTCCTCATCGGTCAACGAGATCAGCCGCCAGGTGCAGGAATCGGCGCGGATGGCGAGCGAAGCCGTCGGCCAGGCCCGCACCACCAACGAGCGGGTCGGTGAACTGTCCAAGGCCGCCGGCCGTATCGGCGACGTCGTCGAACTGATCAACACCATCGCCGGCCAGACCAACCTGCTTGCGCTCAACGCCACTATCGAGGCGGCCCGCGCGGGCGAAGCGGGACGCGGCTTTGCCGTCGTCGCCTCCGAAGTGAAGGCGCTCGCCGAACAGACCGCGAAGGCGACCGGCGAGATCAGCCAGCAGATTTCGAGCATCCAGGGGGCAACTCAGGAATCGGTGTCGGCGATCCGCGAGATCAGCGGCACCATCGAGAAACTATCGGAAATCTCCTCGACGATCGCGGCTGCGGTGGAGGAACAGGGCGCTGCGACGCAGGAAATCTCGCGCAACGTGCAGCAGGCCGCGCAGGGCACCCAGCAGGTCTCGTCCAACATCACCGACGTTCAGCGCGGCGCGAGCGAGACCGGATCGGCCTCGGCGCAGGTGCTATCTGCGGCGCAGATGTTGTCCGGCGACAGCAACCGCCTGAAGACCGAGGTGACAAGGTTCCTCGATACGGTTCGCGCGGCTTAAACGACAACTTCGATGACTGTTTCGGCGGCGCGCTCACCGCGCCGCCGCTTTTGCTTCCACGTCGGCATCCAACTCTTTCAGCCGATTAGCGCACAGCGTGTATTGCGGACGCGAACTCGCAAAAGATGTCAATTGTTTCAGTAACTTAGATCGTTCTGTTCCGTAGTTTTACCGACTGATCATTAAGATTGCCGTGGCATCTCCCGGCTAACTTTTCACCTCGATGCGCCGAACGCCACCCAGCTTTCGCAGTGACTGATATTCGAACCTTTTGGGGGACTCGCCATGGACGGCTTCTCTATTCGCCTCACCCACAAGATCATGGCCATTGGGGCCGTCGGGCTGATCGGGCTCATCGCCGTCGGCGCGATCTACCAGGCCGGTAGTTCGTCGCAGGAGAGTTCCAGATTCACGGCCGATGCAGCGCGCACCATTGCCAATCTCAATGGCAAGGTCGCGAAGGAAATGCTGGAGGCCCGCCGGGCCGAGAAGGACTTCCAGCTCCGCCGCGATCAGAGCTATGCCAAGCGACATGCCGAGGTGAGCGCCGGCATCGTCCGCGACCTCGACGCGTTGGTGGGCCATGCGCGGGCCGGCGGGCTGGTTGCTGTCGCGGACAAGATCGACATGGTGCGGACCGGCTACGATGGTTACGCCAAAGAGTTCATCTCGCTGGAGCAAGCCGAGGTAAAGCTCGGCCTTAACGAGACGCTGGGGCTGTCGGGCTCACTGCGTGGCGCGGTGCACGACATCGAGAAGAAGTTGAAGGAGAGCGATGAGCCGCGTCTCACCGCCGCGATGCTCATGTTGCGCCGGCATGAGAAGGATTTCATGCTGCGGCGTGACCAGAAATACGTCGGCGAACTGAAGAAGGCCGTGGCCGAGTTCGCCCGGCTCCTGGAAGCGTCGAGCCTGGAGCCCGCAACGAAGGCCGATATCCTGAAGAAGCTCGAGAAATACCAGGCCGACTTCGTCGCATGGTCCGACGGCATGCAGGAGGTGATGCGTCACGCCTCGGCGATGTCCAAGGAGTTTCATCGCATCGAACCTGTCATCACCGAAATTGGCCAGCGGGTCGAGGAAAGTCACAAGGCTGCTGAATCCGCTGAAGCTGGAACGCGCGATTCGACCCGGAACTGGATGCTGGTAGCGTTCGCGCTTGCGTTTGTGATCGTGAGCGCCACGTCGCTGCTGATCGGCAAGTCGGTCTCCAATGCGCTGGTTGCGATGGTACGCGCCATGACGCGCCTCGCGAAGGGCGATGCGGGCGTCGAAGTGCCGAGCGTTGGTCGTCGCGACGAAATTGGCGAGATGGCCGGCGCTGTCGAGATATTCAAGAACAACATGATCGAAACGGAACGGTTGCGCGCCGAGCAAGCAGTGGCTGAGGAGCGGCTGGCCGAACGCCGCAAGGCCGACATGGGTGAGCTCGCCGATGCTTTCGAGAGTGCGGTGGGAGAGATCGTGGAGACTGTCTCATCTGCATCGACTGAACTGGAGCTTTCCGCCACAACGCTCACCGCCACGGCAACGCGGTCGCAAGAGGTGACCACCACCGTTGCGGTTGCCTCCGAGCAAGCTTCAGCCAACGTGCAGTCCGTGGCGACAGCGACCGAAGAACTCTCGTCATCGGTCAACGAGATCAGCCGCCAGGTTCAGGAATCGGCGCGGATGGCCAATGAAGCCGTCGGTCAGGCCCGCAATACTAATGAGCAGGTCGGCGAATTGTCCAAGGCTGCGGGCCGCATCGGCGACGTCGTCGAGCTGATCAACACCATCGCGGGGCAAACCAACCTGCTTGCGCTCAACGCCACCATCGAGGCGGCCCGCGCGGGGGAAGCCGGTCGCGGTTTTGCAGTCGTCGCCTCCGAGGTGAAGGCGCTCGCCGAGCAGACTGCAAAGGCCACTGGCGAGATCAGCCAGCAGATCGCCGGCATCCAGTCGGCCACGCAGGAGTCGGTCAACGCCATCAGGGAGATCAGCGGCACCATCGAGCGGCTGTCGGAGATTTCTTCGACCATCGCGGCGGCCGTGGAAGAGCAGGGTGCGGCGACCCAGGAAATTTCCCGCAACGTCCAGCAGGCCGCGCAAGGCACCCAGCAGGTTTCCGACAACATCGGCGATGTGCAACGTGGTGCGGGCGAAACCGGGTCGGCTTCCTCGAAAGTATTGTCGGCTGCGCAGACGCTCTCCGGCGACAGCAACAGATTGAAGCTTGAAGTGAGCAAGTTCCTCAACTCGGTTCGCGCCGCCTGATTTTGTTTGGCGAATCAGGCGGGACTCGTCCCCGCGCCATCGTCGTTGCGCCAGAACCAGACCGAAAGCGCGCGTGAGCGGCCGCGGATGCGCGTCTCCTTCGGTCCGGAGAGAACCCCGGATGCGCGCAATGCCGATCCGACGCCGTCCTGGCGCAGAAGGTCGTCGCTGACGGCGAGCGTGGCGCCCTGGCTTGCCGCCACACCCATAAGACGGCTGGCGACGTTCACGGTATCGCCGGTTGCGGTGATGTGCTGATGGCTGTCGCCGCCAAGCCGGGAGGCGACGATCGGGCCAAAATGGGCGCCGACCTTGACACCGATGCGCGGCGCGATCGGCGGCGGCAGCGATTCGATCCATCGCTCGGTGCGGTCGCATAGCCGGGCGGAGCAGAGAGCGGCGTTGCGTGCGTCGTCGGGCGTGCTGTCGGGCAGCCCGAACAGGATCATGGCGCCGTCACCCATGAAGCTGGTGATGAAGCCGCCATGCTCCTCGACCTCGCGATCGATCAGTGCGTGGAAACCGGTGAGCAGGCGCTGCGTTGCGTCCATTCCGAGGCTTTCGCTGATCGCGGTAAAGCCGGAGAGATCGATGAAGATGACCGCCGCATCGCGATGCACCGGCGCGCGCAGGAAGTCCGGATTCTGGCTCAGCCATCCGCGCAGCGCGGGTGCCTGGAACTGTTGCAGCAGATCGCTCTTCTTCGCGAAATATTGCGCCTGCCGCCGGTTCAGCCAGAGCTGCACGGCGCCGAACAAGACGGCAGGGGGGCCGGCCGCGGCCAGAGGCAGGGCCGCGCTCAACCAGATGCCATGTGCAAACGCCGCGACGTTGGCCGCCGTTGCAGTGAACAGCAGCGCTGCGATCAGCACGAGACCGAATGCACTGCGTCGCCATGCGAGCAGGGCCACGAGAACCAGCGTCAACGTCACCGCGACGGCTGCATCGACCGCACGCGTCGACCGGTCGCGCCTCAGTCCGCCGCCGCTCGTCAGATGCCCGACCGCGGTTGCAACGATCTCCACTCCCGGCGTGACCCGATCGAACGGGGTCGAAAAGGTGTCGCCGCCGCCGGTCAGCGTCGCGCCGATCAGGACGATGCGATCCCGAAGCAAAGCGGGCGGCACTGCTCCGTTCAGCAACGAAACAGCGCTCACCGTGTGGACGGTGCCGCGCCGGCCATAGACGGCGATGGGAAGGACGTGGCCGATGTCAGTCGCAATGCGCATTTGTCCGAGCAGCAGGCCGTCGGTTTGGATGGCGGGCTCGGCACCTTCGGCCAGCCCGGCTATGCGCAGCGGAAACGACAGCTCGACCTTGTCGCTGGTCCGGAACAGCATTGGGACGCCGCGCGGTGAGCCCGAGAGGTCGGTGTTCAGATTGACCACGCCGCTGGCCGCATTGTCGGCGAATGTCTTGAGCGGCAGCAGGAATTTCTCCGCTCGCGGCAGGCGGGCGAGCGCGCCGTTCGAGCTCGGATCGACCGACTGAACCGCATCGGGAAAAACAGCAGCCGCCGCAATGACGCTGGGACGCTTCCTGAGCGCGCGTGCCAGCACAGTGTCACCGGAATCGCTGCCGCGATCGACCAGCAGCAGATCGAGCGCAATGACACGGGGCTCGAAGCGGGCAACTTCCTCGACCAGGCGGGCGAGCTCGGTTCGCGGCAGCGGATAGCCTCCCTTCTGGGCCGCGGTGTCGTCGTCGATGGCAACGATGGTAAGCAGATCGGGCGCCGGCCTCTCGCCGCGGACGAGCAGGCGCAGATCGGTGAAGGCGCCCTCGGTGCGGTCGAGAAACCGGGTATCGCCGTTGCGGTGTCCGAAGCCGAGCGCCAGCGCCCAGGCGAGCGCGAGCGCCAGCGCAACCAGGGTCTGAAGTCTTCTGCCGGTCACGGCGGCACGATTGCCCTGCTATTTGTTGCCCAGTCGTGCGAGCAGGGCATCGACACGCGGTTGCCCCCAGCGCTTGACTTCCAGCGCGCCGGTGCCGGCATCGACATCGACGCCTTCGCCGGGGCCGAGTACGACCTGGCTGCCGCCCTTCGGCCGCCGCACGGCGACCTGTCCATTCAGCACCAGAACCGACGTCCGTGATTCCTGGGCATCAACGGCCCATTTGGTGCCGCGTACGGCGGCGATCGCTTGCGGGGTGATGACCTGAAAGCGGCTCTTGCCCTTCTGCTGGGGGGCATCAATCAGCACGGCCTTGCCCTGGAGGTTGACGCCATCGACGCGGCCGCCCTGGCTTTGCAGCGTGAACTTGGCGCCGTCCTCGGCAACGACGATCAGACCGTCGCGGCAACGCAGGGTTTGCGTCGCGGCGAATCCCTGCTCCGAGGTGCAGCCCTCCGTGGCTTGCTGGGCGGATGCGACGTCGACGGCGACGGTAGCGCACATGATGACGAGGCCCGTCATCCAGGCGTGGCCTCTCATGGCTGTAACTCCGTACATACGGTCACTGTGAACTCCGGCATCGCAGCAGCATAGCCGTTGCAGATCGAAACTGTGGTTACAAGATGTTCTCGGTTGCACCCCGGTCGGGCAGACTTGTTCCTATGGTGAAAAATTGGGCGAAACCGGCTGATTCCAGACGACTATGCTTGTGTCCCCTGTGCCGCTGGAGGCGCCGGTGGTGCTGAAGGCGCGGTCTTCCGGAACAGGATGCGCTGATAGAGCCAGCCGATCGCCACCAGCACGATACCGAGGCCCATGAAGGACAGCGCCCGGTATACGCCCGTCAGTTCCGACATGTCGATCAGGAAGGCCTTGCCGATGGTCAGCGCGATCACCACGGCCGATGCCATGCGGGCGCGCTGTGAATTGAGGAAGAGGCCGGCCCCCAGCAACACCACGCCGAAGACGAGCCAAGCGATCGAATAGGTGTATTGCTCGGCGTCCGTCGTCGCTCCGGTGCTCAGGATTGGGCCGTGATAGAGCCTGCGGATCTCCAGCGTCACATAGCTGAGCACCAGCACCAGCGCGGCGCCCGCCAGGGTGTTGGCGTAGGCGGGCGGGCGATGGCCGGCTGCGGCATAGGACAACAACAGCGCCAGCACCGCCGGCAGGGCGTAACCGAGCAGAAGCAGGTTGAAGATCACCCCGCCCACGTTGATGCGCCACACCAGCGGATTGTCGAACATGAAGAGGCCGAGCACGATCGCGGCGCTGGCAAACAGCGTCAGCACCACCGCGCCGTAATTATGCACGATACTGCCCGAGCGCAGTTGCAGGCGCTCCAGGCCGATCGCCATCGCCAGCGCGACGCAAACCTGCAGCGCGACTTCGGTCAGCCCCGCGTTCTGGCGATAGACGTCGCCATTGTTGACGTAGTGGCGGATCTCCATGAAGGCCAGCAGAACGGTAAACAGGATCGCGGCGGCTTCCACCGCGCGCAGCGGTGCATCGTCGCCGTTGCGGCGCAGGAAGTAACTGCCGCCCCAGAAGCACAGCGCCGGCACGCCATAGCCCCAGAGCAGCCAGTTGAAGATCGGCGTGGTGCCGACATCGGTGCCGACGATGCGCGGCTCCCAGCCGATCCGAAGTACCACGATGCCCGCGAGGATCGCCGCCAGAGTGCGCAGGAATGCGATCGGCCGCTGCAGGGAGATCCAGGCTGTGCCTAGCGACATCAGAGCGAGCGCAATGGTGAGCCAGCCCTTTTCCAGCGCAAAGGTCAGCGCCAGCGCGAGGGCGGCCAGCGTGGCGGTGGCGAACAGCGCGATCGAAGCCTGCAGTCCCGGCCGATCTTCACGCTTGCCGAGGATTTCGGTCGCCGCTGCGAAGGCTGCCGCGAGGATGACGGCAAGAATGGCAAACGGAATCGAACGGTCCAGATGTGCGATCCGCGCGTAGAGCGCCACCAACAGCGACAGCGGCGTGAACACGGCGGAAGCCGACCAGACGATCGCGATCGCCGGATTGCTGGAGCGGCCCTGTGCCAGGAAGCCTGTGATGCCGAAGCCCGCGGCAAAGGCTGCCGCAGCGACGAGATGAAGCGACACCGAGCCGTCGGTGGCAGACGGGCCGATGCCGGGCAGCGGTCCACCGGGCAGGATCAGCATGTCGGGGTTGGCGCGCACGGCCCATTCGGCGAAGACGACAAACACGAAGCCGGCCGCGCCGGCAACCGCGGCGCTCGCCGATTCCGCGCGCCAGGCAACCAGCAAGGCGCCGGCGACGAGCAGGGCGAAACCGATCATCGCGGCATCGGCGTGATCGCCGGTCAGAACGATCAGGGTGGCGCCGAGCAGATAGGCGGCTAGCGAGCCCGACGAGATCGGCTCGACCTGGCCGTCATCGGCAGCGGGGCCGAACATGAAGCCGCATACGACGAGCAACGAGGCGAGCACGAATCCGGCAATGACGTGGAACACATGCGGGCCGATCCACGATGTCCCAAGACCGGGCAGGGTCCAGAGCACCGCGAAGGCGATAGTCGTGACGGCGAGCCAGCGCCACAGCCGGACGCGCGCCAGCCCGAAGGCGGCGGCGGTCACGATCGCGAGATAGATGTAGAGTGCCCAGTAGTCGGGCTTGTTTGTCGAGACCAGGATCGGCGTGATGAAGGCGCCGGCCACGCCGAGACCGGCCAGCGCCGGCCCATGCAGGAGCGCTGCCGCGAGCGTGCCCATTGCAACCAGCCCGAGCAGGATGAAAGCCGTCGCAGGCACGAGGAAGCCGTAGAGCGCATAGGCCGCATAGACGGTGGCGAATGCGACCGCCGTCCCCGCCGCCGTGAGGATCGCCGGGATATTGGCGATCGGCAGTGCGGCGATCTGGGAAATGCTCTCCCTGCGGCGTGTCCATTCGCCGGCGGCGAGCAGCGCCAGCGCGAACAGCCCGCCCAGAATGGTGCGCACGCCCGGGCCAAGCAGGCCGGCCTCGATGGAGTAGCGCACCATGAAGAACCCGCCGAGCGCCAGCGTCAGCCCGCCGACCCATACCACCCAGCGGGTGCCGATGCGCTCCTCGAAGCCTGGCTGCGTTTCCGGTACCGGCGGGGGCGCAATTTTCGGCACAGCCGTCGGTGCAGCGGCTTGCGCCGTGGGCTCCGGCGCGATCGGAGGTGCAGCTTCCGTCGTGGTGGACACGGTCTCCCTTGCAGCGGGGGTGGCCCATGGCGACAGTTGTTGCGGGAGCGGGGGCGGTACGGCGGCCGGTGCCGCGGTCATCGTGCGCGCGGCCGTTTCCAGCGCCTCGATGCGCGTCCGCAGCGCCGCGGTCTGATTGAACGATCGGACGGCGACGATCAGCGCGACGACGGCAACCGCAAAAGGAAAAAAGAATTCCATCGTACCTCTCCGGCGATCGGCCCGACGCGGGCTGCCGTCTCAGATTCCTTCTAGCGCCGTTGCCGGGTACCAAGCCCCGGCGCCGGGCGTTCCTGCAGCACTTCGCGGCGGAAGCGGAACAAGGCGGCCGGTCGACCGCCGGTCTGTGTCGACATCACTCCGGTCGGTTCGACCAGCGCGGTGTTCTCGACCATGCGGCGGAAATTCTGCTTGTGCAGATGCCGGCCGGAGATGGCTTCGACCGTGCGCTGCAATTCTGTGAGTGTGAACTCGTTCGGCAAAAGTTCAAAGACCACCGGACGGTATTTCAGCTTTGCCCGCAACCTGGCGATGGCGGTGGCGAGGATGCGCCGGTGGTCGAACCGCATCGCGACGCCGAGCTTCGGCAGCGTCGCGCGCGACAGCGCCGCCGCACGGCCGTCGCGGCGGGCTTCCTCGACCAGCCCGGCCTCATAGAGCAACTCGTAGCGGTCGAGCACGCGCTCCTCGTCCCATTGCGAGCCGTCGCCGCCGAAATAGAGACGCACGCGGTCCTTGCGCGAGAGCGCGCGCGCCGCTTCCGCCTCCGCCGGCTGCGCCGCCCAACGGGTGAGTTCGGGCAAAATGTCGCGCTCGATCATCGCGGGCTTCTCGTTGCGCCAGTCCTCCCAGGGGAAGTAACGATACCATGGCTCGAAATGCGCGCCGGGGGCTCGTTGGGCATTATCCACTGCGCGGGTCAGCGCGAGATAGCCGATGGAGGCGACATGGACGTCGGTGTCGCCGGGCGTGGTGTGACGGCCGCGGTCGCCAAAGGTGTAGAGCTGCTCGACATAGCCGAGGCGCAGGCCCGCCTGCTCCTGCACCCAGGCACGCAGGCCGATTTCGAAGGTGCGGTGCTTGACCGCGTCGAACGGGCCGAAAGGCAGGCCCGCAAGATCGTCCGGCGCGCCGCCGGAGGCGATCAGGATCGCGGGCTCGTTGTCTTCGATCGCGACGATCGCCGCGGTCAGTCCGATCTCGATCGGCGTCAGAAGCGTGTCGCTCATCCGGCGTCGTTTTCTTCCCTCAGTCGAGATCGATGCGGAAGGGACGGCCCTCGGCCATCATGCTGCCCGGTCCCATCTCGTCGAGCGCGCGCAGCATGCGGCCTTCGCGCCCGAGCAGCTTGTCGGCGAGGCCGACGATCAGCCGGTTCGGCTGGGCAATCGGCGAGGCGGCGCGGATGGCCCGGGCGATCGCGGTTTCGTCCTTTTGCGGATTGAGCAGGCAGGCGGCGGCAAAGGCGCTCGCGGTGGAGCGGCTGATGCCGGCATAGCAATGCACGACCATGGGGGCGGCGCGGTCCCAACTGCTCACGAAGGCGAGGACTTTTTCCACGTGGGCCTCGCAGGGTGCGACAAAGCCGTCCATGTGCTCGGTGATGTCGTCCATCGACACCTTGAGATGATTGGCCGGCAGCACCGATGCCGGGCGCTTCACCTGCTCGACATTGGCCATCACGGTGAGCACATGGCTCGCGCCGGTTGAGCGCACGGTCTCGGGCAGGGCGGCGAGCGAACAGACGTGAAGCATGGCGTTACCTGTTTTTCCCGAATTATAGGGCCCGTCGCGGGGCCACGAAAGGCACAGCAGGTCGCATATTCACCGGACAAGACTGGCGAATCGCGCCAGGAACTGTTTTTCCGCCTTGGCCGCGGTCCATGGCGTCAGATATTCGCGTTCTGTGGCCTCCGGCAGGCCGGGATCGCGGCCGAACAGGCGGCGCGCTTCGGCCTCGGAAAAGCCGGCGAGCCGCGTCGCTTCGAGATAGGCCGCGCCGCGGTCGGCGGCCTTGATCTGCAGGGTGATTTCATCGGCGAGCACGGCCGGCAGGCCGAAACGGACATGGATTGCCGACAGCAGACGCCTCTCCACCACCTTGTAGTCGCCGCCGATCACGGCCTTGAACGGCGAGATCATGTCGCCGATGACATATTCCGGCGCGTCGTGCAGCAGCGCTGCCAGGCGAAATCGGGTATCGAGGCGCGGCATCTGCTCGCGCATCACGCATTCCACCAGCAGCGTGTGCTGGGCCACCGAGAAAATGTGCGCGCCGGAGGTCTGGCCGTTCCAGCGGGCGACCCGCGCCAGGCCATGGGCGATGTCGGCGATCTCGATGTCGAGCGGTGAGGGATCGAGCAGGTCGAGCCTTCGGCCCGACAGCATCCGCTGCCAGGCGCGCTCGGTCGTGGTCGGCTTCTTCTTCATTTCACCTTGAGGCGCGGGCTACGCATCTTGCCGCCGCAGGTCTCGTGGCAGAAGCAGGTGACGAGATGGTCGTTGACCATGCCGGTCGCCTGCATGAAGGCATAGACGATGGTGGGGCCGACGAACTTGAAGCCGCGCGACGACAACTCCTTCGAAACCTTGATGGAGACCGGCGTCGAAGCCGGCACGCTCGCGGTCGTCTTGAACTGGTTGACCTTCGGCCGGCCGTCGACGAAGTCCCACAGGAACTTCGAGAAACCGGGGCCCTTCTCCATGATCTCCAGGTAGGATTTCGCGCTCGCGATGGCGCCCTCGATCTTGGCGCGGTTACGCACGATGCCGGCGTCGTTCATCAGCGCATGGACCTTCTTCGCATTGTAGCGCGCGATCTTCTCGGGCTGGAAATCGTCGAAGGCGCGGCGGAAATTGTCGCGCTTGCGCAGAATGGTGATCCAGGACAGGCCGGCCTGGAATCCGTCTAGGATCAGCTTTTCGTAGAGCGCGCGGTCGTCGTATTCCGGCACGCCCCATTCGGTGTCGTGATAGGCGACATAGAAGGGATCCTCGCCCGGCCACGGGCAGCGCATCTTGCCGTCGGCATGCAGTCGAGCGGTGCGGCTCATGTGGCGGTCTGCCCCGATGCGGGCCGCAATTCATCCGGCTCCGCGATGCGGATGGCAAGGCCCCCCGCTGAGAGCGTTGCGCCGGCGGCCAGCGCATCGCTGACCCGGTCGGTTCGTATCAGGGCAAGGCCCTGCTTGCCCGCTGTCGAGCCCATGGTTCCGACCGCCTTGTCGCCGGCAAGGATCGGTTGGCCCGGCTCCGGCGAGAAGTCGTCCAGGATGATCTTCATCGTGCGCGTGCGCGCGGTGCCGCGATGCCGCATCCGCGACACCACTTCCTGTCCGACATAGCAGCCCTTCTCGAAATCGACGCCATGGAGGCGGTCCATGTTGGTCTCGTGCGGAAAAGCATCGCTGTACATGAAGTCGAGCCCGCCGCGCGGCACGCCCGCGCCGATACGGTGGGCTTCGTATTCTCCGACGTCGACGAGATCGGCGCCGATGACGTCGGCCACCTTCTGCTTCAATTCTTCCGGAACCAGGATGCGCCAGCCGAGCGCGGCATCGCGCGGGTCGGCAAAACAAAGATCCGGCTTCATCGCGGGCTCGCCGTCCCACGCTGCCAGCACGCCCATGCCGTCGGAGAGATTCTCGACCGTCACCTTGGCACGCAGCTTGTAGAAATTGAGCTTGTCGGCAAGGCCCTGTGCCAGCACGCGCGGCAGGTCGAGCAGGAAGCCTCCGCCATGGCCGGAAGGCGCCTCGGTCACCAGGAAATCCACCATGATCTTGCCCTGCGGCGTCAGCAGCGCGCCAAAGCGGGCCAGGCCGGGGCGGACCAGCGCGACGTCGGTCGTCACAAGGCCGTTGAGGAAGTTGCGCGCGTCCTCGCCGCTCACCTTGACGACGCCGCGATCGGGCAAAAACGCTGCTTTCATACAAGAATCTCTTGTGACATGTTGCTGCGGAAAGTAAGCCGCCGGGGCATTGACCACAAGTCCTGCAGGGCTTGGAACGGCTTCATCCTGAGGAGCGGGCGCAGCCCGCGTCTCGATGGACGGCAACGGGGCACCGACTGCATCCCATCCTTCGAGATGCCGCCTGCGCGGCTCCTCGGGATGAGGCGAGAGATATGAGGATCGATGAAGCAGCGTTTCGACACCATTCTGAAATCCGGCACCGTGGTCAACCAGGACGGCGAGGGCGTCCGCGATATCGGCATCATCGCCGGACGGATTGCCGCGATCGGCGGGCTCAACACCGATTTCGCGGCCGAGGTGATCGACTGCAGGGGCCTGCACATCCTGCCAGGCGTTGTCGATACGCAGGTGCATTTCCGCGAGCCGGGGCTGACGCACAAGGAAGATCTCGAGACCGGCTCGCGCAGCGCCGTGATGGGCGGTGTCACCGCCGTGTTCGAGATGCCGAACACCAATCCGCTGACAGTCACGGAGGAGGCGTTCACCGCCAAGATCAACGCCGGCCGGCATCGCATGCACTGCGATTTCGCCTTCTTCATCGGCGGCACCCGCGAGAACGTCAACCATCTGCCGGAGCTGGAGCGCGCCGAGGGCTGCGCGGGCATCAAGGTGTTCATCGGCTCTTCGACCGGTTCGCTTCTGGTCGAGGATGACGAGAGCCTGCGCCGCATCTTCCGGGTCATGCGGCGCCGCGCGGCGTTCCATGCCGAGGACGAATACCGCCTCAACGATCGCAAGGCGCTGCGCATCGAAGGCGATCCGCGCTCGCATCCGGTCTGGCGCGACGAGACCGCGGCGCTGATGGCGACCCAGCGGCTGGTCAATCTCGCCCGCGAGACCGGCAAGCGCATCCATGTGCTGCACATCTCGACCAAGCAGGAGATCGAGTATCTGCGCGACCACAAGGACGTCGCAACCTGCGAAGCGACGCCGCATCACCTCACCATGGCCGCGCCCGAATGCTATGAGCGGCTCGGCACGCTGGCGCAGATGAACCCGCCGGTGCGCTCGTCCGATCACCGCGAGGGCATCTGGATGGGGATCGAGCAGGGCATCGTCGACGTGCTCGGGTCCGATCACGCGCCGCATACGCTGGAGGAGAAGCAGAAGGCCTATCCTGCCTCGCCCTCGGGCATGACCGGGGTGCAGACGCTGGTGCCGCTGATGCTCGACCACGTCAACGCCGGCCGGCTGTCGCTGGCGCGCTTCGTCGACCTCACCAGCGCCGGGCCCGCACGGCTCTTCAACATCGCCTGCAAGGGCCGCATCGCGGCGGGCTACGACGCCGACCTCACGGTGGTCGACATGAAGCGCAGCGAGACCATCACCAACAAATGGATCGCTTCGAAGGCCGGCTGGACACCCTATGACGGCGTGCGCGTCACGGGCTGGCCGGTAGGCACTTTCGTGCGCGGCAGGCAGGTGATGTGGCAGGGCGAGCTCGTGACGGCGTCGAAGGGCGAGCCGGTACGGTTTCTGGAGACGCTGAAGCCCTGACCGCACCGTCGTCACTCCTGAAAGCGGGTGATCGATTACCGGCATTGCCGGACGCTGCGCCGGCTAACGGCTTGGTTACAGCACATGCGCTCGCATTCTCACGGCGCGAGATCGCCTGAGGTTTGCATCACCTTGTCCCTCTTGAAAGGAGAGGGCGCAGGGAAAGCCGGGTGCTGGCCGCACCCGCAGCCTCGCGTGCGATGCAAGGAAGCACACGAGTGGCAGTCACCACAGGTTCAGCCGAGACATCCCGGCTTTCCCCGCGCGATGGTTTGACGGCTTATAGCGAGCTCTCCCCGGGGAAGCGGCCTTTCTTGCCCCCGTAGCCGGCAGGATGGTCTCTGCCGGCGTAGCGCCAGGGTCGCGGCGCCAGGACCACACGATTTCACCGTCCGCTGCAGGCGTTCTCGTCGGCAGAGGATCTGCCAGCACGCCGGCTGCGGCCATCGCAACCCGCGCCACGTTGCGTGACGATTGCGCGAACGTCCCTCATGGCGGCGCGGGCCGAGGCGGTTATACGCCCGGTCGGCATCTTCTGAAAAGCGTAATATTCGGTTTTTCAGATCACAAGTTCGTGAAATTGGAAGTGCCTCTGCAGCTAGCCGATCGGCGCCCCGAGCAGTCCGAACAGGATGGGCGCCGCCACTAGGAAGCAGACGATCCATTGCCGCAAGCGGCTGTCGAGAACGGCCGCGCTGCCGGCCAGCGCGGCCATCGGCACGATGGCGATTAGCGGCAGGTAGTAGCGCGGATAGGCATCCATCATCCAGCCTGTCTGCAGGTGTCGCTCGTAGCTGAAGCCGATGTGGATCGCCAGCGTCACTGCGAGGGCGGTCATTCCGCCGACGATGATGAAGTCTGCGGGCCGCGCCTCGCGAGTGAACAGCGAACGTGTCGAGACGATCCATCCCGCGACCGAAATCAGGACGACCGCAGCCGGCAAGACCAGCAATGCCAATTGCAGCGGACTGCGCGGCTTCAGGACCGGCATCCATTCCCTCAGGAACATCTTCATGAAGAACAAGGCGTAGGTGGGGAAATCCATCCTCGGCCTGTCTGCCCAGCCGGCGATCGCAGCGCCGTTCGCCAGCAGGGCGCTTTGCCCGGCCGTGTTTGGAGCGGGGCTGCCATACTGGATGACAAACACCAGATAGGGCGAAGCTGCGAGAGCCAGCGCGGTTACGACGATCGCCATATCGGCCACGCTCATCTTGCGACGCATGGCAAGGAGGGCCGTGACCGCGGCCAGCATCGTTCCCACCAGCAGCAATCCCGTCAGCTTGGCCGCGCTGGCTGCGAGCAGCCCGCCGCAGGCGACGATGAGCCATGCCCGGCTGGATGAGGCGACGTAGGCGTAGAGGCCGAGGATCGCAAAGGCGCCCCCGAGGACGCCCAGATTGTCATTGTTGACCGAGCCTGCCAGCGACGCCAGAACCGGTGTTGCCGCGATCATGGCAGCGAAGGCATAGAATTCCGTCTGGTCGAGTTTCATCCGCCGGGCCAGCACCAGGAGGACGGCGAGTCCGACGGTCACCAGGGCGACGTTGAGCAGGCGATCGGCGGTGAGCGATTCCGGGTGTTGCAGCAATTCGGGCCCGAGCGCCGCCATCAGCCAGTAATAGAATGGCGGATGATTCAGATAATTCGGCTCGGAATCGAACTGGAACGTGACGGGGTCCATCATCCGCATCTGTGAAAAGCCGGGCCATTTGGCGCCGCCGTTCTGAAGATGGGCAACGTAGGAAACGTGGGCGACCTCATCGAACCCCTCGGTGACAGGCTTTCGCAGGGCGCTTGCCGTTGCGGACACGACGAACAGCAGCAGGATGACCGCGGTGGCCGTCATCCAGGATCGCGGGCTTATCGGCACGGAGCGGGGCGCCGAGGTGGCGGCGAGCGCCGCGGCGGGATTCCCCTTCGCGATGAGCAGCATTTTCCACCTCTGACCTGCTCTTTTTAGCCGAGGCCGTGCCTGAGATTTCTAAATCCCCGATGGGGAGCCGGCGTTATTGTTCGCCCGGAAGCTGCGTGTCTGCGGAAACAGCTAATGATTGCTTAACGGTAGCCCGGCCGACAAAATTTCCGGAATCACGGCAGTGCGGCCAGCCTTCATCCGGCCCCGAGCGTGCCGTTCCGCGGGCGAAAATCCCTGTGCGGGATTTCCCGACGGCTACTGCTTTGCCAGCTTCACCGAGAATTCGCCGTTACGCACCCGCGAGGGCAGGCCTTCGGCAAACCTCGCCACGGCATCCTCGCCATAGGTGGTCACGAGTTCGGCGAGTGCCGCGAACATGCTGGCCTGCGCCAGGCAGTCGCCGTCGACGCCGTCGTGGCGGGCTTCGGCCCAGGCCTCGTTGAGGTAGCTCAGCGCCGCCTGCTTCTGCTCATGATCGGGCATGGGTTCGCGGGCGATCGGATAGGGCGCGGACAGGCTCATTGCACTCGACGGATTTCTGACGCGCTCCCCGGAACGCATCTGGCGGAAGGTTGTCTAGCACGGGGTTTCGCCCGGCCTAGGGCAGTTCTTTAGGAAAGGTTAACGCGGCTCTTGCCGTTGACGTCAAGGTGCCCGGCCTCAGCCCGGCCGCACCGCAAGATGATCGGCGATCGCGCCGGGCGTGGCGCAAAGGTGCACCGCACCGGCGCCCGTCAGTTCGTCGCGGCTGCCATAACCGTAGAGCACGCCGATGCCATCGATGCCGTTCTGCCTGGCGCCGACGATGTCGTGGCTGCGGTCGCCGATCATGACGGCGCGCGCGGGATCTGTGCCGGTGCGTTCGAGCGCGAAGGCCAGCAGGTCACGCTTGTGGACGCGGGTGCCGTCGAGCTCGGCGCCGAACACATGGTCGAAATAGGGGCGGAGGCCGAAATGGTCGATGATCCGGTCGGCGAAGACATGCGCCTTGCTGGTGGCGACGAACAGGCGCATGCGGGGCTTCAGCGCCGCCAGCGTCGCCTCGATCCCGGGATAGAGGCTGTTCTCGTACAGGCCGACGTCGCCAAAGCGCTCGCGGTAGAACGTCACCCCGCGATCGGCATCCTCTTCGCCGACCAGAATCACGAGGCTGTCGCGCAGCGGCGGGCCGATGCACCAGGTGAGTTCGTCCGCGGCAGGAACGGGCCGGCCGAGCTTCTCCAGCGCATACTGGAACGAACCGGTGATGCCGGGTTTCGGGTCGGTCAGCGTGCCGTCGAGGTCGAAGAAGATGGTGTCCATGGTCGTCTGTGCAGCCGCAACGAATGGGCGCGGGGATCAGTTGGCGTATCGTGCCGTGAGGTCGCGGGAGATCTTCACGCCTTCGTCGATGTAGCGACGGACCGCAACGGTCGCTGCCGGGGTGCAGGCGCGGTAGGTCTGCTGGAAGCCGTTATAGCCGCGGTTGAAGGCGGCGATCATGCGGGCGCGGCGGTCGCCGGAGGGCGTCTCGGCGTCGATCAGCGCCTGCATTTCGTTGCGCCATTTCAGCCCTTCATTGCTGCCGCAGATGCCGCGCAGATAGTGCAGGGTACCGAGGATCTCGGCGAGCCGCTGCAGGTCGCCGTCAAAGGGCGCAGCCGCGTCCTGCGCCCGGGCAGGGGCGGTCAGCAGGGCCGAAATCACCAGGAAAATGGCGGCGAAATGCTTGGGCATGATCGAGCCCGATATGCCCCCTCAATGGGTTTGAAGCAAGGCGCAAAGCGCTGTCTTTGAGCGTGATATTCGATCGGAAAACCGGTGCCCACTTTTCCGGATCATGCTGTTTTTACGCGTTAATGATCCGCTGCGCGGCTTCAACCACATCCTGAAGGCCGCCGGTCATCTTCAGCTCGCCGAACTCCCCGGGCTTCAGCCATTTGAAGTCGTCGTGCTCGTCATTGAGCACCGGTTCCAGCGCCTTCCAGCGTGCGGCAAAGGACATGATCAGATAGTGCCCGCCGCCGCCGGCCGACGGCAGCACCTCGCGCCAGCCGGCAAGGCCGATGATGTCGATCCTGATGGCGGTTTCTTCGTCGACCTCTCGGTGGAGCGCCGTGTGCAGGGATTCGCCGAACTCGACCCGGCCGCCGGGCAGCGAGTAGAAGCCGCGGCCCGGAGAGCGGGCGCGCCGCACCAGCAGCACGCGATCGTCGCGGAAGATGGCGGCGCTGACGGCAAGCTGCGGACGCTGGGGGTGTTCGACGGAGGCCACGGAAATCGTCCTGAACAAGAGATGACGAATCTCACTCTAGCCTATTGTTCGAACGATCTTTTCGGAAAACCGCTTATGTATTGGGTTAACGCCGCCCGCCAGGGCTTCGCGTTCTGCCTTAGCCGGCCATGATGGTATCGATGTCGGCCTCATGGCCGCCATTGATGACCCCGCCGGCGAGCGACACCAGGGGCTTGACCCAGCCGGTCGCCTGCTCGGCAAGGATCGCCCGGGTCTTGTCCTGCGAGACCTCGCGCATGGCCTGGCCCACCGCGGTCAGGATCGAGGTCATGTTGGAGGTGAGGCGGTCGAACTCGCCGCGGACCGCGGGATGGGCCTGCTCATAGGCCTCGATGGCGAGGTCGCGCGCCTTGAAATTGGAGGCGGTGAAGTGTTCGGCGTAGGTGAGCGGGCACCAGAGCAGAAAGTCCTCGGCGCATTCGGGCATGTCGGGGATCATTTCCAGAAGCATGATGGCTTCGTTGAAATGATTGAGGTAGTCGGTGGCAAGTCCGGTGCGAGGGTTGATGTTGGCCGCGCGCAACTGCTCCGCGCGGGCTTCGTCGATGCCCGCCGGGTGACCGGATTCCGTCGATACTGAAGCCCCCGCGCTCATGGTTTCCAGTGTTGGTGGTTTGGAGTTAAAGGGACCTGAACAAGGGTCCATTTGGACGGCAGAATGTGCGGACGTTTCGTGATTACATCGCCTCCTGCGGCAATCCGTCATGTCTTCGGCTATGCCGAGCAACCGAATTTCCCGCCGAGGTTTAACATAGCGCCCACGCAGCCGGTTCCGGTGGTGATCCTGGAGCAAGGCGCACGGCATTTCCGGCTGATGCGTTGGGGGCTGGTGCCGGCCTGGGTCAAGGATCCCCGCAAGTTTTCGCTGCTGATCAATGCGCGCAGCGAGACCGTGCAGGAAAAACCCGCGTTCAGGAACGCCATCAGGCGGCGCCGTTGCCTGATTCCGACAGACGGCTATTACGAATGGCACGTCTCTGCGGACCGCAAGCGGCCCTATTTCATCTACCGGGCCAACCGAGAGCCGTTCGGCTTTGCGGGTCTTGCCGAGACGTGGGTCGGGCCGAACGGCGAGGAGGTCGATACGGTGGCGATCGTCACCGCGCCGGCCAGCCCCGATCTCGCCGTGCTGCATCACCGGGTTCCCGTGATGATCGCGGAAGATGCCTTCGAGCAATGGCTCGATTGCTCTTCCGATTCCGCCGAGGGCGTGATGGGGATGCTGCGCGGGCCGGAAGCGGGCGAATTCGCCTGGCACGAGATTTCGACGCGGGTCAATCAGGTGGCCAACGACGACGCGCAACTGATCCTGCCAATCACGGACGAGCAGCGCGAAGCCGAAGCGCCGAAGCCGAAGCGGGCGGCTGTAAAGAGGGCGGCAAGCCGCGGCGGCGACGAGGGGCAGGGGAGCTTGTTCTGATGCGGGGCCGCAAGCAGCGCCTCAAACTCCGCTGTCATCCCGGCGCAGGCCGGAATCCATAGCCACGCGCTTGTGTGTTGGTGGCATCGCCGCGGGTCCAGCCTCCGCACAACGAAGATCGGTGGTTATGGGCCCCGGCATTCGCCGGGGCGACAAGCGGGGACGGCTCAGCGAAAGATATGCAGCGCCGCGTATTGCAGCAGCATGATGGTCTTGGCGTCGATGATACGGCCTCCCGCGATCATGGCGAGCGCCTCGTCGATCGAAAGCTCCAGCACTTCGATCTCCTCACCTTCGTCGGCGAGGCCGCCGCCGGCGCCGACGCGCATCGAGGGATCGTATTCGGCGACAAAGAAGTGGATCTTTTCGGTAATCGAGCCGGGGCTCATGAAAGCTTCGAAAATCTTCTGGACGTCGTGCAGCCGGTAGCCGGTTTCTTCCTCCGCTTCGAGACGGATTCGCTGTTCCGGCGCGGCGTCGTCGAGCAGGCCTGCGGCGGCCTCGATCAGGAGATCGTCATGGCCGTTGGTATAGGCCGGATAGCGGAACTGCTTGACCAGGATGACGGTGCGCGCGGCGAGATTATAGGGCAGCAGCGCCGCTGCATCGCCGCGGTCGAGTACCTCGCGGCTTTGCGACTGCCATTGTCCGTCGTCGCGGCGCCAGTCGAAGCTGACGGCGGTGAGCTTGAGATGGCCGTTGGAAAGCGGACGAATGCTCTTGATGCGGATACGGTCGGAAATCGTCATGAACCTGATTCCGTGACTTAGGTGGACCGCCCGTCGATCCATTTGGCGAAGACGACGGTGTCGGCCTCCGCATAGCCGATCGACTGGTAGAACGCGCCGGCCTTCGCATTCTCGCGGCGGACCAGGAGCTGCAGCTTCGCCACCCCGGCCGCGCGCAGCCATGCTTCGGCGGCGTTCATGATGACGCGGCCAAGGCCGTTCTTTTGCCTGTCGGGATCGACGGCGACGTAATAGACCCAGCCGCGATGGCCGTCATGGCCGACCATGGCCGTCGCCGCGATCGCGCCGCCTGCACGGCCCACCAGCACGGTGGAATTCGCATTGCGCCGGGCCAACGCGATGTCGCTGGCCGGATCGTTCCACGGCCGCGTCAGGCCGCAGCGCTGCCACAGCGCGACGACATCGGCGACATCGGTATCGGCGATCTCGGAGACGGCAAGTGCGGCCAGAGGCGAGGGTGCGTTCACAGCACCTTGCCCGGATTCATAATGGCGTTGGGATCAAGCAGCGCCTTGAAGCTGCGCATCAGCTCGATCGCGGTCTTGTCCTTGACATCGGGAAGCTCGTCGCGCTTGAGCACGCCGATGCCGTGTTCGGCGGAGATCGAGCCGCCCATGCGCAGCACGATGTCGAACACGAGCTTGCTGACCTCGTGCCAGCGCGCCATGAAGTCGGCGGTGTTGCCGCCGACCGGCTGGCTGACGTTATAATGAATGTTGCCATCGCCGAGATGGCCGAACGGCACCGGCCGCGCGCCCGGGATCAGTTTTACGACCGCCGCATCGGCCTCGGCGATGAAGGCGGGCACGGCGGCGACGGGAACGGAGATATCGTGCTTGATCGAGCCGCCTTCCGGCTTCTGCGCCGCCGACATCTCGTCGCGCAGCTTCCAGAGCGCCTGGCGCTGGCTCAGGTTCGCCGCCATCATGGCATCGTCGACGATGCCTTGCTCCATTGCGCTCGCCAGGATCGATTCCAGCGCCGCGCGCGCATCCTCGCGCGGCGAAGACAGCTCCATCAGCACATACCACGGATGCTTGGTCGCGAGCGGATCGCGGACGCCGATGCCATGGCGGATCGAGAAGTCGACGGCGATGTCGGAGAGCAGCTCGAAGCTGGTGAGGCTGCTTCCCGCCTCGTTCTGCGCGATTTCCAAAAGCTTCAGCGCCTGCGCCGGCGATTTCAGCCCGACATAGGCGGTCTCGATGCCGCGCGGCTTCGGGAACAGTTTCAGCGTAGCCGCGGTGATGATGCCGAGCGTGCCTTCCGCGCCGATGAAGAGGTTGCGCAGATCGTAGCCGGTGTTGTCCTTCTTCAGCTTCGACAGCGCATTGAGCACGCGGCCGTCGGCAAGCACGACCTCCACGCCAAGCGCCATCTCGCGCGCCACGCCATAGGCCAACGCGGCGGTGCCGCCGGCATTGGTGGACAGATTGCCGCCGATGGTGCAGCTGCCTTCCGCGCCAAGCGACAGCGGGAACAGCCGGTCGACTGCGGCGGCGCGCTGCTGCGCCACCTGCAGGATGACGCCGGCCTCGCAGGTCATGGTGTTCGACGCCGTATCGATGTCGCGGATCTTGTCGAGCCGGCGCAGCGAGATGACGACCTCGCCATTATGCGGCGTCTGTCCGCCGACGAGGCCGGTATTGCCGCCCTGCGGCACCAGCGCGATGCGATGTTCATTGGCGAGCTTGCAGATCGCTGCAACTTCAGCCGTGGAGCCCGGGCGCAGCACCAGCGGCGAGCGGCCGCGAAACAGGTCGCGTTCCTCGGTGGTGTAGGGGGCGATGTCGGCCGGGTCCGTCACCGCATATTTGTCGCCGACGATGGCGCGGAACTTTGCGATCAACTCGCTGGCGAGCGGCGGCACGGCTTGCTGGAGGACATTCATCTTAATCTTGCTTCCTCAGTCTCTTCCTTTGAGCATGATCTTTTTCCGAAAACCGGTTCCCACTTTGCGCTAACGCGGCCCTTCGGGTCGGGATCATGCTCGTCCCACCGCCGCACGGCGCAGCCGGTCGTTGATGGCTTCGCCCAATCCTTCGTTGGGGATCGGCATCACGGCGATGGTCTTTGCTCCCTTCGCATCGAGGCTTCTAAGATAGCCGAAAAGATTGGCGGCGGCTTCAGCGAGATCGCTTTTCGCCGAGAGATTCAGCGTCGCAATCGCGTCATCGGCTCCGTGCAATCGGTGCAATCCGAACGCCAGCAGCGCTTCGCCGGGCGCGACGTTTTCGGCGTCGAGCCGCACGCGCGTACGCGGCGCGTAGTGCGAGGCGAGCATGCCGGGCGCGAGCGGCTGGGTGCTGTCGTTCTCAATTTCTCGCGGCGGCTGCGCCAGCGCGCGGCCGAGCACGCGTTCGATATCCTCGCGCGGCACGCCGCCGGGGCGCAGCAGCATGGGCTGCTCGAAGCAGCCGACGATGGTGGACTCGACGCCGACCTCGACCGGGCCGCCATCGACGATCAGGTCGATCAGGCCGGCGAGGTCGTGTTCGACATGCGCGGCCGTCGTCGGCGAGACATGGCCGGAGAGATTGGCCGATGGCGCCACCACGGGGCCGCCGAAGGCGCGCAGGATGTTGCGCGCCACCGGATGGGCTGGTACGCGGACGGCGACGGTGTCGAGGCCGGCCGTGGCGAGATCAGCGACCGCGCAGCTTTCCGCCTTCGGCAGCACCAGCGTCAGCGGCCCCGGCCAGAAGGTGCTGGCGAGTTGCTCTGCAGCCGCATCGAACCGCGCGATCTTTTTCGCCGCGGCGAGGTCGCCGACATGGGCAATCAGCGGATTGAAGGCGGGCCGGCCCTTGGCCTGGTAGAGGCGGGCGACGGCGGACGGATTGACCGCATCGGCGCCGAGGCCGTAGACCGTCTCGGTCGGAAAGGCGACCAGGCCGCCGCCTGCCAGGATGCGAGAGGCGGCAGCCACCGCAGCCGGGCCCGCGGCCAGAATTTGGGTTTTCAGGGCCAGATTCACCAGGACAAAATTCCTCAATTCCGCTTCTTGCGGTGGCAAAAGCCCAAGGCTATAAGCCGCGGTCTTAGTCGGAGTGTGGCTCAGCCCGGTAGAGCACTGCTTTCGGGAAGCAGGGGTCGCAGGTTCGAATCCTGCCACTCCGACCATGATTTCAGCAGCTTAAGTATACGCCTCGCAACCAAGCTGCAATGCCATGCGAACGTTGCTTGATGGCCCTTGCCGGTGGTGCCGGACCTGCGCCCGCAAGGGCGGCCGAGGCCATCTGGCCTAGGTTCAGCCCGCGTCGGAACCGGCGGAACCCACCAGTATTTCCAGCGTGCGCTTGAAGACGCTGCGGCGGCTCTTGCCGCCCGGCGTCAGAATGGGAGCGATATTGGCGGACAGCAGGATGCGCGCGCGGAGATCGGCCTCGGCGGGGGCAAAGCCGAGGTCGTTGAAGGCCTGCGCCAGAAAGGCGAGCACGAGCTGTTCGGATCGCGCCACGGTGACGGCCGCGCGTTCGTCCATCGTTGCCCAGACGCGCATGGCCCTGTCGAGCTCGAAGGTGTGATCCTCCAGGCTCAGTTTGGCCAGCCGCTGCATCCGCGTAATCGGATCGGGATTGCCGATGAGGGTTCGATCGATCAGGCCCTGCACGCGATCGGCGCTGAAATACTCGGCGACCGCGCCGAGATAGTCCTCGAAGTCCGTGAAGTGGTGATAGAAGCTGCCCGTGGATACCGAGAGCCTGCCGGTCAGATTGGAGAGCTTCAACCCCGCGATTCCCTCGGCGCGCAACAGGTCCTGACCGGCAAGGATCCAGTCCTTCCGTGTCAGCCGCCCTTCGCCCGCGCGCGGTTCGGCGATCGCCCTGGGCTTTGCCCCGCGCCGCAGGTTCGACGGTCTCTTGAGGGAAATCGGCCTAACCATTCTCGCGGTCGCCTTGCAGGCCGGCCAGCGCCTGCCGTTGATATTGCAGCTTCACGACGAGCTTTAACATGGCACCAAATCTCAATTCAACGCGAGGGGCGCAGGGCGGCGCGGTACAGACGACAATCGAATTCGCGCTTTGCCGAAAACATAACTTAGTTTATGGTCGTGCTGGAAGGTCGGGAGCCTGAAATAAACCGGCCGTGACGGGAGGAGTTCTGGCGCCGTGCAGGGAGAAGGTGTGCCGCTCGCACCGGCGGCTTCCTTGTTGAACCTCGGGCAGCTGCTTCGCCGCGCGGCGCATTTGCGTGGCGATGGCCTCGCCATGGCCGACGACGAGCGCAGCATCAGCTGGAACGAATTCGTCGATCGTGTCGCGCGTCTCGCGGCGGGTCTCGTCTCGTTCGGCATGCAGCGCGGCGACCGCGTCGCAATCCTCGCCGAGAACAGCGCGCGCTACCTGGAGACCTATTTTGCGGCGCCCTGGGGCGGCGGCATCGTGACGCCGCTGAACTATCGGCTGGCTTCTGCCGAACTCGCGGCCATCATCGAGGACAGCGGCGCGAAAATTCTCGTCGTCGATGCCGTCCATTCCGAGGCGGGCGCCGAGCTTGCCGCCCGCACGAACTGCCGGCACGTCATCTTCGCTGCGCCGGAGCCGCCGGCCCGGCCGGAGTGGAGGCCTTACGAGGAGCTGGTGGCGAAATCGGCGCCCGTGCCCGACGCCGGACGCAGCGGCGACGATGTGGCCGCCATCGTCTACACCAGCGGCAGCACCGGAAGTCCCAAGGGGGTGATGCACAGCCACGCCAACATCGTCGCGGCAGGCTTTGCCGTCGCGGCCGGCTACCAGTTGGACGAAGCGACCGTCTCGCTCATCTCCGGTCCGCTGTTTCACGTCGGTGCGACCGGGCTCGCCATTCCCACGCTGATGGCTGGGGGCGCGCTTTCCATCCTGCCGCGGTTCGATGCCGGCCGCGCGCTCGAACGCGTCGAGCAGCATCGCGTCACCGTGCTCAACGGCGTGCCGACCATGTTGCGGATGATGCTCGAGCAGCCCGGTTGCGGCAGCCGCGACCTCACCAGCCTGCTGCGCGTCCCGTTCGGCGGCGCGCCGATGCCGCCTACCTTGCTTAAGGAGCTGCTCGTCGTCATGCCGCGGGCCCGCTTCCTTCATAGTTTCGGGATGACGGAGACGGTCTCGAGTTGCACGATGCTGCCGGACGAGTGGCTCCGCGAGGAGCGCCGCACCGCCAACAAGTTCAACTCCATCGGACGCGTGATGCTCGGGAGCGAAATTTCGATCCGCGATCCCGCCGATCATGATGTGCCTCCGGGCACCATCGGCGAAATCGTCGTCCGCGGGCCGTGCGTCATGCGCGGCTACTGGAACAAACCGGAATTGACGGCGCAGACGCTGCGCGGCGGCTGGCTGCACACCGGCGACCTCGGATATCTGGACGAGGACGGCTTCCTCTTCATCGTCGACCGCCTCAAAGACATGATCATCACCGGCGGCGAAAACGTCTACTCGACCGAGGTCGAAGAGGTCATCTACGCCTATCCCGGCGTCTCGCAGTGTGCGGTCATCGGAATTCCGGATGAGCGATGGGGAGAGGCGGTCCATGCCATCGTCACCGCGCGGGCGGGCGCGGCGCTTTCGGAAGCTGCGCTGATCGCGCACTGCCGCGAGAACATCGCGCGGTACAAATGTCCGCGCAGCATCGAGATAAGGGCCGAGGCGCTGCCGCTCAGCGCGGCCAACAAGATCAGCAAGCCGGCGCTTCGCGCGCCCTATTGGAAGAACCGCAACAGCCTTCTGGCCTGAATTCGAGCGATGGCCATCGAACAAGAGGAGCGACCGATGCCTTTGAAGACGCCGCAGCAATATATCGAGAGCCTTCGCGACGGGCGCGTCACCTACTGGGATGGCGAGCGGATCGAAGACATCACGACCCATCCGCGGTTCCAGGTGCCGATCGCCATGACGGCGAAGGATTACGACTACGACGATCCGGAATACCGCGACATGCGCCGCTACAGGACCGAGGATGGCGGCTCGGCGCATCGCATCTACCAGATTCCGCACAGCGAGAAGGATCTCGCCGATCGTGTCGAGATGATGGGCCATAGCGCCATCTCGACGCTGACGACCGGCGTTTTCATGGCGCTGATGAGCGTCAAGGACAAGGTGGCGGAGGTAAACCAGCAATATGCCGCGAACATCGAGCGCATGTACAAATACGCCCGCGACAACGATTTGCGCGCCGCCGAGGTGATCACCGATCCGAAGGGAGACCGCAAACGCCGCGCCCACGAGCAGGACGATCCCGACCTCTATGTCCGCATCGTCGATCGCAACAAGGACGGCATCGTCGTGCGCGGCGCCAAGCTGCACATCACCGCGGCATCGCTGATCCACGAACTCGTGGTCATGCCCACCAAGGGCATGCGGCAGGACGAGACGGACTACGCCGTTTCGTTCTCGGTTCCCGTGAACGCGAAGGGCGTCAAGATCATCAATCGCAGCTTTGCGCCGGCCGAGCTCAACCCGTTCGACTATCCGGCCAGCGCCCATCATTCGATGCCGGAAGGGTTCGTCGTGTTCGACGACGTGTTCGTGCCCTGGGATCGGGTGTTCCTGGCCGGCGAGGTGCCGCTGGCGTCCAAGCTCGCGCAGTCTCTCGGGCTGTGGGAGCGCACGGGCGGTGTCGTGGAGGCGGTGCGTCTCAGCGAGCTGTTCGTGGGGCTTGGCCAGCTCGTCACGGAAATGCAGGGCAAGGAGAGCGATCCGATGGCCCAGGCCTCGATCGCGGAGCTCATCACCTATTCCGAGATGATCCGCATGGGGCTCGACTATGCCTGCCGCAACTATGAGAAGACGGCATCGGGAATGATTTTCCCGAACACGCTGGCGATCAATGCCGCGAAATACTATTACGCCGCCAACTACCACCAGACCGTGCGATACCTGCACGATCTCGGCGGCGGACTCGTTCTCACGCTGCCGCTCGAAGCCGATTTGCGCAACGAGGAGTCCGGCAAGTATATCCGCAAATACCTCCATACCAAGCCGACCGTCGATGTGGAGCAGCGCATGCGCGTCTACAATTTGATCCGGGACCTGACGGCCGATGCCTATGGCGGCTGGCAATTCGTGGTCGCGCTTCAGGCAGGCGGCGGCCTAGTCGCCCAGCGCACGATGATGAATCGCACCTACGACATGAATCGCGCCAAGCAGCGGGCGCTGAAGGCGGCGGGAGCGCTGCCCCGGGCCAAGGCCATGGCGGCCGAATAGCCGCCGCCTCGAAGCATCGGCTGCTGCAGCGCGGCGCGACGCCGCCCGCGCCCTTGCGTCTGTCCGTACTTGCCGAAGAACTGGGGTGGATAATTCGCCGGAGCAGCCGCCCTGCCAATTAGTGGCAGCTGAGTTTCGCTGCCTGCGTTTTGATCCGGCCCGCTGCTGCGCTAGGGTCGATCCAACGAACAAATGGCGGAGGAAACATGAGCCGGAAAATCGCCATCGTCGGAGCGGGCGCCGTCGGCGGCTATGCTGGGGCGCATATGGTGCAGGCCGGCGAGGACGTCACCTTTATCGATCCCTGGCCGGAGCATGTCGAGCACATGCGCAAGCACGGCCTGCGCGTCACCCATGCCAAGGACGTCGCGGAATTCTTGGTGCCGGTGCGGGCGCTGCACGTCACTGACGCCCAGCAACTGTCGAAGGAGAAGCCGGTCGATATCGCCTTCATCTGCATGAAGTCCTACGACACGGCGTGGGCGACCATGATGATCAGGCAGTACCTCGCGCCCGACGGTTACGCCGTGTCGCTGCAGAACTGCATGAACGAAGAGACCATTGCCGGCATCGTCGGCTGGGGCAAGACGCTTGGCTGCATCGCCAGCAGCATCACGGTGAATTTGCCCGATCCCGGCCACATCCACCGCGGCGCCGGCAAGGGGGGTGCGGCACACACGGTGTTCCGCACCGGTGAGGTGCACGGCCGCGTCACCGACCGCGCGCAGGAAATCTGCCGCCTCGTCGGCTATGCCGACAGCGCCAAGGTGACGAGCAATCTCTGGGGCGAGCGCTGGTCAAAACTGGTGGCGAACGTCATGGGCAACGGGCTCTCGGCCTGCACCGGTCTCACCGGCGGGCAGATGCTGCAGAACGAGCCGATCCGCCGGTTCTCGACCCGGCTCGGCAGCGAGGCGATCCGCGTTGGCCAGGCGCAGGGCTATCAGCTCGAGGAGATTTTGCACCTGCCGCCGGAGACCATTGCGCGCGCGGGCGAGGGGGATGAAGCCGCGATGAAGGCCTGCGACGAGCAGCGATTCAACGACGGCAAGCGCACTTCATCGGAGCAGCGCCCCTCGATGGGCCAGGACATGCAGAAGGGCCGGCGCACCGAGATCGATTTCCTCAACGGCCTCGTCGTGCGCGAGGGCGAGAAGCTCGGCATCGCCTGCCGGGCGAATGCGGTGCTGACGGAACTCGTCACCAGGGTGGAGCGGGGCGAGCTGAAGGCCGACCCGCGGCATATTACGGAGCTGCGGTTGAATTAGGTCGCAGGACAGCGACCACAACGACAGAGGCGGGATCGCGATGATTGCCCAGGTCACAAGTCGAGCAAGGCAACGATAGCGCCGACCAAGCGCAAGATCTGATCGAGCGCGAGAGTTGCTGCCCCCTTAGCCGGCCTCCAATTGATTGTTGCCACAAATCTGATCGGCAGGCGCCTTGGAAGCGACATGAATGTCGTGCAATTTTTGGTTGTGCATCCAAGAATCTCATGAGGTCAGCAATGAGCGACGTCGTGAAGCCCGGCAGCGCCGGCAAGGACGGAACACAGGAAGCAAAAGAGAAGGAAGGTTCGCCCAAGGCTCTCGGCACCTTGGGTACGGCTATAGCGCTTGTACTGATTGCTCTTTGGTTAGGGGGGCTTGCCTATCTCTGGCAGCACCTTCAGGACACGGAAGCGACGTGGGTGCGAAATCTGGTGATCTTCCACTCTATTGAAGCCGCTGCATTTGCGGCCGCAGGCGCGCTGCTTGGAGTCCATGTCAACCGGGTTAAGGAGTCCGAAAAAGCCGCGCAAGACGCGAAGGCGGAGACTGCCAAGGAGAAGAAGATTTCTCTGATAGGAGAGCGTCTCGCAAGCACTGTTCTCGTCGAGAAAGGTCACGCGCCCCTGACGCTCGACACGGACCATCGCCTCTGGCAGGACAAGGCGGGAATGCCCATGAGCGTCGAGATCGCGCAAGAACTTCTTGACGCTCGCAGCGCGAACCCCTGAGCAGACATTTCGGACTCGCGCCTGCGCAACGGCTGATCTTCCTGGGCCGCCGCGCCGTGTTCCGGCGCAGCAGTAACTCCGGTCGCTTCAACTCGTTGCCGCCTCCGGTTTCTGCGGCGGCACCTTCACTTCCGGCGGAAGCCCTGCAAAGCGGTGCAGCGCCTGGTCTATCTGACCGGCGATACGAAAATTGCGCCGACGGTTTCGCCGGTTCCCTCACCGGCATTGCATCGCCGAAATCGCCAGGACGGGCGAAGCGAGGTAAAAAGGCCTTGCGCGATCGGGAGCCCGAAAGTTGGCAACTTCCTTGGACGAGAAGAAAAAGAAGCCCGGACGGCTGCCGCTGATCGTGCTCGGCGTCTTTGCGATGGCCTGCCTCGTTGCGCTCGTCTTCCTGGGTGACCTTGCTCGATACCAGGAATCGTCCATGGTCGGGGAGAGTCAGGCTGCGTTGCGCGACGTCGGCAATCCCGAACAACTGGAGCAGGCTCTCAAGCGATTTCCCTCCAACAGGATTCTGAAACTGGTGGCGCTGGCGGGCGAGAAATCGGCCGAGATCGATGCCGGCATGCGCAAGATGCTGGGCGAAGCCGAGCCGCCGGCACTCGCCAGGCCGGTGGACCTGGCCACGGCAAGCCGCAGCGATCTCGAGGCGCTGCACCGCGACGTGAAGCTTGCCGAAAGCAATGTCGCATTGCTCGCGCCACGGCTTGCCGCACTGGTCAGGGCCAAGCGGAGCGAGCTGGAGAGCAGCGCCCGTTCGCTGGGCATGGAAAGCGGCACCGTCGCAAGGTTGATGGCCGCGGTCGACGAGGAACATGGCGAAATTTCGGGGTTTGCCTCCAGGGTGCTGGCGGCGAACGCCGACTATTATGGCGCGTATGAAAAGTGCACGGCGCTGCTGGTTCGCGAGTTCGGCTCCTACAAGTCGGCGAACGGCCAGTTCATCTTCCGCCTGGCGCCGACGGCGGACAGCTACAATGCGTGCTCGGCCGGGATGGCTGCTGCCGCCCAGCGGCTAGCCGAACTGGAGCGGGAGAAGGGCGCGCTGCGGCAGTCGCAGCCTGGCCGATGGAAGCAATTCGTCGGCGGCTAGCAAAGATGTCAGCGCTTGCGGCCGAAGGCGGGCCTGGCCATTTTCGCCGCCGTCCAGTCGAAGAAATCGACACGGTCCGACCAGCGATGCACTTCCGCATCGCAAACGATGCAGGAGAAGCTGCCGGAGCGCTTGCTCTGCAGCTCTTCCCTTGTCGCGGTGTAGTTCATCCCGCAACCGGGGCAGGTGAACTGTTCGAGAGTCCAGATGGAATTAGCCATGGTGAGATTATACGCCTTGATGGCGGTTCGTGAAATGCCCGACCGCACAGCCCGGCGCAAACGTTAAAATGTATGTTAAGCCGTACTTAACTGCATTCAAGAAACTCCGGGTCAACCGCGCAACGAATGGTTCGCTCCGATGGCGAAGACTGACAAGGCGGCTGCACCGGAGGATGCCTCGACCGGCTCGCCGCTTGAGGTGTTTTTCATTTTTCTCCGGCTCGGCTTGAGCTGTTTCGGCGGACCGATCGCGCATATCGGCTACTTCCGCGACGAATTCGTCGCGCGTCGCAAATGGCTGGACGAGCGGGCCTATGCCGACCTCGTCGCGCTGTGCCAGTTCCTGCCGGGACCGGCGTCGAGCCAGGTCGGTTTCTCCATCGGACTGATGCGTGCGGGCTATGCCGGCGCGCTGGCGGCATGGACCGGCTTCACCCTGCCGTCGGCGATGGCGCTGGTGCTGTTTGCCTATGGCGCAAGCGCGCTGGGCGGACCGGCCGGCATCGGACTTGTGCATGGGCTGAAGCTGGTGGCGGTCGCGATCGTGGCGCAGGCGGTGTGGGGCATGGCGCGCTCGCTCTGTCCTGACCGGGAGCGCGCCTCGATTGCCTGTGTCGCGGCGCTGATCCTGCTGTTCTCGACGTCGTCGCTGGCGCAGATCGGTGCGATCGTGCTGGGCGGCCTCGCGGGCCTGTTGCTCTGCCGCACTCAGGCGCCTAGCGATGAAAGCCACATCGCCATGCCGGTGTCGCGCACGGCCGGTCTGATCGCGCTCGCCGTCTTCGTCGTCCTGCTGGCGGGCCTGCCGGTACTGGCGCGGCTCGCGCCGTCGTCCGGCATCGCGCTGTTCGAGGCCTTCTATCGTTCCGGCGCGCTGGTGTTCGGCGGCGGCCATGTCGTGCTGCCGCTGCTGCGCGAAGCCGTCGTTGCGCCCGGCTGGGTGAGCGACGACGTCTTCCTCACCGGCTATGGCGCGGCACAGGCGGTGCCGGGGCCGCTGTTCACTTTCGCCGCCTATCTCGGCGCCGTGGTGAAGAACTCGCCGCACGGCGTTGCCGGCGCGGCAATCGCGCTGGTCGGCATTTTCCTGCCGGGGCTCCTGATCCTGCTCGCCGCGCTGCCGTTCTGGGATTCGTTTCGCAAGCGCCTCGCCGCGCAGGCGATGATGCGCGGCGTCAATGCGGCCGTGGTCGGCATCCTGGGCGCCGCGCTCTACAATCCCGTGTGGACGTCGAGCGTGCAGGGTCCGCGCGATTTTGCCATTGCGCTTGCAGGCTTCGTGCTGCTGGTGGCCTGGCGCGCGCCGCCGCTGGCCGTTGTCGCCTTCAGCGCCGTGGCCGGGATCGGCGCGGCGCTGCTGTAGCGGCAGGCGCGCTTCGCGCGCCGAGGAAGCGGCGTGCCAGCGTGATGAAATTGTGCACGACCGCCGAAGCTTCGTCCTTGCGATAGACCAGATAGACATCGGCGGAGGGAGGCGAGGGACGGATCGGCCGGAACGCGATCTCCTCGGTCGTGAATCGGGCGATCGATTGCGGCACCAGCGAGACGCCGAATCCCGCCGCGATCAGGCTCGGCACCGACTGCGCATCGACCACCTGTTGCGAGGCGCGCGGCAGGAAGCCGGCGTCGATGCAGCATTTCTGGATGTAGTGCGCAAAGTCGGAGCTCTCGGGCTGCAGCACGACATGATCCTCGCCGGCGAGATCGGAGAGTGCGATGCGCGTGCGGCGCGCGAGGGGATGGATTCGGGGCAGGGCGACGACGACTTCCTCCTTCCACGCCAGCTCGTTGGCAAGGCCGTGCTCGGTTGGGGCGCTGCGGATGAGGCAGATGTTCGTCGTGCCCTCCAGCAGCGCCGCAATCTGCAGCGACGGCGCCTGTTCGTGCACCGTCATCCGGACCGAGGGCGCCTCGCGCCGATAGACGGCGAGCAGGTCGGCAAGACCACCGCGCAGCACCGAGCCGGTGGCACCGATGTCGAGCGTGCCGACGAGGCCGGCGCCGACCGAGCGGACTTCCTCTTCCGCCGCCTTGATCTGCTGCTGAATCGTCCAGGCCCGCGCCAGGAGCGCCGCGCCGGCCGGGGTCAATTCGACCCGGCGGCTGGTCCGGTAGAACAGCCGGGTGCCGAGCGAAGCCTCCAGCGCCTGGATCTGCTGGCTCAGCGGCGGCTGCGACAGGTTCAGCCGCCGTGCCGCCGTCGTGAAGCTGCGTTCCTCGGCGACGGCGACGAAATAGCGGAGCTGGCGGAGGTCCATATGAAAGGCCTATCGATCATGTCAATTTATATATTGGACAACCAGTCCGCCCTGGTCAACGAATGACGGGCAGAGCTGTACCGGCCGGCAAGCGCCGGGCAGCGAGGCTGGTTCGCGAGAAGCCGGGTTTGGCGGGCCAGCGGGGACGGGCGGCGGTTGCGGCGACGGTGCCGGACCAGCGGCGAACGATGTTCGTCCTGAAGCGATGTCAAGGTCACCATCGATGACGGCTGCTTCGATCAGGCGAAGCCGCCCGAGATGGCCACGCCAACCAATCGAGGTCACCCGTGCCAAATCTGTTCAAGTCGCTCTTCTTTCAGGTCGTCATCGCGCTGGCTCTAGGCATCCTCGTGGGCATGGCCTGGCCCGATGTCGCGATGCAGGCAAAGCCGCTCGGCGACGGCTTCATCAAGCTGATCAAGATGCTGGTGCCGGTGATCGTGTTCTGCGTCGTCGTCCACGGCATCGCGGCGGCCGGCGACCTCTCCAAGGTCGGCCGCGTCGGCATCCGGGCGCTGATCTATTTCGAGGTGGTCACCACCATCGCGCTGTTTCTCGGCATCGTTCTCGCCTACGCCTTCCAGCCCGGTGTGGGCATGAACATCGACCCGAAATCGCTGGACGCCAAGGCGATCGGCGGCTTCACGCAGACCGCGGCACAGGTGGCCGGCGGCGGCGTCTCCGAATTCATCATGAAGATCATTCCGACCACCATGGGCAGCGCCTTCACCTCGGGCGACATCCTGCAGGTGCTGATCGTCTCCATCATGTTCGGCTGCGCCGCCGCGCTGGTCGGCGAGCGGGCAAAACCCGTGGTGGATTTCATCGCGCGGGCCAACGACATCATTTTCAAGATGATGGGCTTCGTGGTCCGCCTCGCACCGATCGGTGTGTTCGGCGCGATCGCGTTCACGGTCGGCAAATACGGCATCGGTTCGCTGAAGCAGCTCGGCGGCCTCGTCCTGCTGTTCTATGTCGCGGTCTTCCTGTTCGTCTTCCTGGTGCTCGGCGGCATCCTGCGGATGTTCGGCTTCAGCCTGCTTAAACTGCTGCGCTACCTGCGCGAGGAGCTGACCATCGTGCTCGGCACCGCGGCGGGCGACAGCGTGCTGCCGCAGACCATGCGCAAGCTGGAACTGCTCGGCATCAAGGACTCCACGGTCGGCCTCGTCATTCCGACCGGCTACTCCTTCAACCTCGATGCGTTCTCGATCTACCTGACGCTGGCGGCGGTGTTCATCGCGCAGGCCACCAACACGCCGCTCGCCATCGGCGACCTGCTGGCGATCCTGGGCGTAGCGCTGCTCACTTCCAAGGGCGCGCATGGCGTTCCCGGATCGGCCATCGTGGTGCTCGCGGCGACGCTGGCGGCGCTGCCTGCCATTCCCGCAATCGGCCTCGTGCTGATCCTGTCCATCGACTGGTTCATGGGAATTGCGCGCGCGCTCGGCAACTATATCGGCAATTGCGTTGCCACCGTCGCGATCGCCTCATGGGAAGGCGATATCGACCGGGAGCGGGCCCATCGCGTGTTGAACGGCGAGATCGATCCCGCTGCCGTTGCCATGGAGCAGGCCGGGCTGGCGCCGTCGGCCGCGGCCTCGTAAAAGAAGGCGGCGCGGCCGGTTTCCGCCGCGCCGCCGTCACCGGATACGAGGGATGTTGACGCTTCCGATTGCACCGTTGACCATGGCGGCCTTTGCGCCGTTCGGCGAGGTGATTGAGACCGCCGCGGCGAAACCGAAGCTGATCAACGACGGCTTCGCGCATCGGTTCGACGGCCTCGCCGGGATTGACGTGGCTGCCGGGGGCGGCGCCGTCAACATCAGCCTGTTTTCGGGCTCGGTGCGACCGAGCCCGATCCTCGTCAAGCTGATGGAGCGGCACCCGCTCGGCAGCCAGCTCTTCATGCCCCTGAACGAAAAGCCGTGGCTGGTCCTGGTGTGCGCGGATCCGCGGGTGCCTTCGAGCTATCGTGCGTTCTCGGCTTCGGGGCAGCAGGGCGTGAACTATGCCCGCAATACCTGGCACCATCCGCTGCTGGTGCTGACGGATGCGAGCCCCTTTCTTGTCGTCGACCGCGCAGGTCCCGGCGACAATCTCGAGGAAGTCAGGTTTGCAGAAGCAGACTGGCTCGCGCTCGACGGCACATGATCTTCAAGAGGCCAACGCAATGACATCGCAATCCTATCATGTCCCGCCCGCGGGCCACCCGCCTCAGACCGAGCTCCTCACCGGGCGGGCGGTGTTCACCGAGGCCTATGCCGTGATCCCGAAGGGCGTGATCCGCGACATCGTGGCGAGCTACCTCCCGCACTGGGAGCACGCGCGCGTCTGGGTGCTGGCCCGTCCGCTCTCGGGCTTTGCCGAAACCTTCTCGCATTATCTCGTGGAGCTGTCTGCCGGCGGCGGCAGCGAGCGGCCCGAACCCGATGCGGAAGCCGAAGGCGCCCTGTTCGTGGTCGGCGGTGAGCTGGCGCTTCAGCTGGCCGGCAAGGAGCATGTGATGGGCGCCGGCGGCTTTGCCTACATCCCGCCCGGTGTCTCATGGCGCGTGCGGAACCGTGGCGCTGGTCCGGCGCATTTCCACTGGATCAGAAAGCTCTATCAGCGCGTGGCCGACCTGGCGCTGCCGGATCCGATCGTGACCAACGAGACGGCGGTTGCGCCCGACCCGATGCCGGGTACCGACGGCAGGTGGGCGACGACGCGATTCGTCGATCCCGCGGACCTGCGGCACGACATGCACATTACCATCGTCAGCTTTGAGCCCGGCGCGTCGATCCCGTTCGCCGAGACTCATGTGATGGAGCACGGCCTCTACGTTCTCGAAGGCAAGGCGGTCTATCGGCTCAACCAGGACTGGGTCGAGGTCGAGGCCGGCGATTATATGTGGCTGCGCGCCTTCTGCCCGCAGGCCTGCTACGCCGGCGGTCCCGGCCGTTTCCGCTATCTGCTCTACAAGGATGTCAATCGGCACATGGACTTGCGTGCCTTGCGAGCCTCCGCGCGCAGTTAGGGCAAAACCCCGACTAAAGAGAATGCGATCAAACGAAAAGCGCGATGACGATTGACTGCAATCTCATCGCGCTTTCGATATTCACGCCTCGAGGTCGGCCAGACGCTCGCGGTTGCGCAGCATGATCTGGCGGGCACCCGACAGGCCCAGCACGCCCTGCTGTTGCAGCTCGGACAGCGCGCGCGAGACGGTCTCCAGCGTCAGCCCGAGATAGTCGCCGATGTCACGACGGCACATCGGCAGCGCGATCATGCCGGTCTTGGCGATGCGGCGGTCCATTTCCAGAAGGAAAGTGGCGACGCGCTCCATCGCGGTCTTGCGGCCGAGCAGCAGCATGTGGTTTTCGGCGTGCTGCAGCTCACCCGACGTGATCGACCACAGATCGCGGGCGACCCGCACATCGCTTTGAGCTGCCTGCTCGAGGCTCTTGCGCTTCACGAGGCGCAGCGTGGTGTCGAGGATGGCCTCGGCGGCGAGGCGATGGGCAGCACCGGACTCGAGCCCGAAAACGTCGCCGGGCAGGTGGAAGGCGCCGATCTGGCGGCGACCGTCGGAGAGCAACTTGTAAGTGCGCACCGCGCCCCGGATCACCTGGTAGACGTATTCGGCCGGCTCATCCTCGCCGTAGATTTCCTCGTCCTTGCGGTAGCTGAATTCGGTGGCGATGAGGCCGGCATGCCCGGTCAGGACGCCGAACGGATCGTTTGCGCTGCAGGGAACGGGAGCAACCTTGCGGCCGACGGGGGAAGAAGTGCTGGTCGACTGGGTAAGCATTGGGCATCTCCTCGTTCCGGGATGACCAAGCTGTACCGGCTGGGTCGGGAGCCCGAAATTGGGTCCGATGCCTTAAGGGCAAGCCCCTAAGTAGTTTACCGGAGGCGGGCTAGTGCCAGGTACCGCGTTCCCCGAGCGCGCCCCGGATATAGCCGACCAGGCTGTCTTCGAGCAGCGGCTTGCGCAGGAAGTGGAGAACCCCGGCGTTCGCGGCCCGTTCCGAAATGTGCTCGTCGAGCTGGCCCGTGATGAGGATGATCGGGGCCGAAATGTCCCGGCTGCGCAGGCGTTTGACGAGATCGAGCCCATCCATGTCCGGCATCTTGTAGTCGATCACGAAGCAGTCGGCTCCGCCGGACGCCGCATCCCCGAGCAGGGCGGTCCCGCTCCGGAAGGTTCGCACGGCAAAGCCGTCGGTCTCGAGCAGGAACTGCAGCGAGCCGAGAACATCGGAATCGTCGTCGACAACATAGATCATCGCTTTGGCCGGCGAAGGGAGCATCGTCTACTCCCGCAAGTCTTCCGGGTTCATAAAATATGAGTTTATGACCGATACGGCCGGGACGGCTTTGATCTGTCTCAACCCTTGAGCGCGCCGGCCCGCATTGCCAGCCGCACCAGCTCCGACAGGCTGCCGGCCTGCATCTTGGTCATGACGTTGGCTCGGTAGACCTCGATGGTCCGCGGGCTGATGTCGTATTCGCGTGCAATCGCCTTGTTGGAAAGGCCGGCCACGAGGCCGTCCATCACCTGACGCTCGCGCGGACTGAGGGTTGCGATGCGATCGACGATCTCGCGGGTGACGGCCTCCTGCCTCGCCTCCGGCTCGGCGCGCTTCAGGCCGGCTTCGACCATGCCGATCAGCAGATCGTCGTCGAACGGCTTTTCCAGGAAATCGACCGCGCCAAGCTTCATGGCCTCGACGGCCAGTGGCACATCGCCGTGGCCGGTCATGATGATGATCGGGAACCGGCATTGCAGCGATTTCAGGCGGCGCAGCAGCTCGATGCCGTCGATGTCGGGCATGCGCACGTCGGAAACGACGCAGCCGAAGTCGAGATTGCCGAGCTGTTCGAGGAACGCCTGCGCCGATTCGAATGGCGTGACCTCGAAATCGGCCGAGCCCAGCAGGAACTGCAGCGAATCCCGCACCCCTTCGTCGTCGTCGATGACGTAGACCTTACCCTTGGGCATCGGCAAAACTTTCACTCGGTGCGGCCGGCAACGTGAAGCGGAAGGTTGCGCCGCCGGAAGCATTGGGCTCCGCCCACATCTTCCCGCCATGCGCCTCGACAATGGAGCGGCTGATCGACAGCCCGACGCCCATGCCGGTTTCCTTGGTCGTGAAGAAGGTCTGGAACAGATTGGATTCGACGCCGTTGGCAAAGCCGTGACCGGTATCGGCGACCGAAATTTCGATCATGTCGTCCGCGGCCGGCTTCGTGGCGGCCACCAGCCGGCGCTGTTTCGAGGCCTCCATCGCCTCCAGCGCGTTGCGAAACAGATTGACCAGCACCTGCTGGATCTGGACGCGATCGGCGAGAACCAGGTCGTGCCTGCGGTCGAGTTCGAACTGCAGGCTGACGCCCTGCTCACGCGCTCCGGTGAGGCCGAGCGCGCCGGATTCCTCGATCAGCTTGGCGATGCTCTCGACGCGCTTTTCCGATTCCCCCCGCGCGACGAATTCGCGCAGCCGGCGGATGATCTGACCGGCGCGCGCCGCCTGCTCGGCGGCGCGGTCCATGGCGCCCTCGATCTTCTCGCGGTTCGGATCGGTGCTGGCCGACAGCAGCCGGCGGCAACCCTTCATGTAGTTGCTGATGGCCGCGAGCGGCTGGTTGAGTTCGTGCGCCAGCGCCGAGGCCATCTCGCCCATCGCCGACAGCCTGGAGATGTGGACCAGCTCCGACTGCAGTTCCTGCAGGCGAACCTGCGTCTGCTGCTGTTCGGTCAGGTCGCGGACGAAGCCGGTAAAATAGGTCTCGCCGCCCGAGCGCATTTCGCCGACCGACAGATGCATCGGAAAGGTCGTGCCGTCCTTGCGCTTGCCGGTGACGATCCGGCCGATGCCGACGATGCGGCGCTCGCCGGTGATGCGGTAGCGTTCGAGGTAGGAATCGTGGTGGGTGCGGTCCGGCTCGGGCATCAGGAGGCTGACATTCTGCCCGACGGCTTCGCCTGCGGTGTAGCCGAACTGCCTTTCCGCGGCATTGCTGAAGAACTGCATCATGCCGCGGCTGTCGATGACGATCATCGCATCCGGTATGGTCTCCAGGATCGAGCGCAGATGAGTCTCTCGGGTGCGCAGCGCTTCCTCGACGTGCCTTTGCTCGTCGATGTCGAGCGCGATGCCGCTGACATGGTGCGGCCGACCGTCTTCCGTCCGCACCAGTCCCGCCCGCAGGCGAACCCAGCGCCGTCCGCCGGACGGCGTCACGATTGAAAAGGTAGCGTCGAGCTTTGCGCCGGTTTCAGCAGTTTGCGAGATCGCCCGCCGGATGCGTTCGCGCTCGAGCGGGTCAAGAAGGGAGAGGAATTGGTCGTAGCCGACCCTGTTCCGGCCGGAGGCCCCGAACAGCTCTGCCGCATTGTCCGACCACGTGATCTCCTGCGTCAGCAGGTCCAGATCCCACATCCCGACGCCGGACCGCACGATTCCCAGATGGAACCGCAGATCCTGTTCGCGGTCGTAGGGGTTTGGTTTCGGGGTGTTGGTCAAGCCGGCCTTCGCGGTCGCCGCCCGGTTCGTAGCGCCTGCCACGATGCGCCGGGACGGCCTTGGGACAAGGGCCTATTTGTCCCATGGCCGGGCAAAGCTCAAGCCCGTTCAGCGCGTGTTTAGCCGGCCTTTGACCGGGCGTCTTGCTCGTCCTCCGCCGAATTGACATAAACCCCCGACATCGGCTCGACCCAGACGAGGTGGTCGTGCACCTTGCGGACGCCGGAGACGTTCTCGGCGGCGACCACCGTCGCCTGCCGCGACCTCTCATCGGTGATGATGCCGGAGAGATGCACGATGCCGTCCCGCACGACGATGGCAAGCCCCAGCGGCGCCCAATCGTTCTTTTCGATCGCTGCAAAAATGCGGTTGCGGATGTGATCGTCGTCCGCGGTCGGATCCGGCACCTCGCGCGCGAGGTCGAGCACCGCATGCACGAGGTTGGTGCGCGTGACGATGCCGACGAGCGTCTCGCCACGCATGACCGGAACGCGCTTGATATCGTTCTTTTCCATGATCCCGGCGACTTCCTCGAGGCTCGCCTCTTCCGTAACCGTGACCGGCTCGGCGTTCATGACTTCGCCGACCTTGCGGCCGCGCTCGCGCACGAAATCGGTCGCGGCGTGGCCCGGACCCAGCAGCAGTTTCAGCCACCGGGAACGCTTGCGCTGGGTGCCGATTTCGGCGCGTCGCACGAAGTCGCCTTGCGACACCACGCCGACCAGCTTTCCTTTGCCATCGAGCACGGGCATGCCGCTGATATGATGCTCGAGCAGGGTGCGCGCGGCATCCACAATGGGGGTATCGACAGTGGCGGTGATCACTTGCCGGGTCATGATCTGATGAACGCGCATGTGGAAGCTCTCCAGCTTGTCGGATTTATGATAATGCTACGCCGTGAAACAGGGCAACGGTTGACGCAGCTCAAATCCGGCCCTTGATCTATCTCATCGCAGATGGCCGGTCTTCTCGCCTAACTGCGAGGTGAATTCAGGCAGCGCGGGAGAGTCGGATGATGTATGCGACGGCGATGGTCAGCCTCTCGGTGGATCAGCCGAACGAGGCACTGCTAGAGGTGTCCGGACAGCTCGTCGCGCAGTTTTCCGCCAGGGCGATCGGGATTGCGGCTGCGATGTTCAGCCCGCCGATGTATTTCCTTGAGGGCGCCGCGGGCCAGCAGCTTCTCGACGAAGGGGAAGCCGCCGTCAAGAACCGCCTGGCTCAGCTGGAAAATCAGTTCCGCGCAGCGATGCACGGCCGCGTCAGGGACATCGAGTGGCGCTCGGCCATGGAGCTTCCGGCGCGCTATGTCGCGCGGGAGGCGCGTGCGGCGGACCTCGTCATCGTCGGCGGCAACGGCAACGCGATGGCGGACCCGTTCACGGTGGCCGGCCCCAGCGACCTGGTGCTGCAGGCCGGGCGGCCGCTGCTGGTCGTGCCGGCGGGCGTCAAATGGCTGGATTTGCGCAGCGCATTGGTAGCCTGGAAGGATTGCATGGAGGCGCGGCGGGCGGTGGCTGATGCGCTGCCTCTGCTTGCCAAAGTCCGGGACGTCACGGTTGCGGCCGTCGCCGAGGACGATGGAGCCCTGCCGGCGGTGCGCCGGCAAGCCGAAGACGTCGTCGGCTGGCTGTCGCGCCACGGCATCGCCGCGCGTACCCAGGTGCCGGAACGATGTGGTGACGCGGTCAGGCAGCTCGACCGTATTGCCGCCGACACCGGCGCCGGCGTCGTGGTGGCCGGCGCCTATGGCCGCTCGCGCTTGCGCGAGTGGGTGCTCGGCGGGGTCACCCGGCATCTCATCGGGCAGACCGACCGCTGTGTGCTGCTGTCGCGCTGAGTCTTTCTTGACGCAGCTCAACGATGTGGGCAATTGCGACGCTAAGATTGGCATAATGGATGCAGGAGGAATGTCATGTCAGAGACCTTGACCGAAACTGCGGGCCGACTGCCGAGCGATGCGCCTGGAGCCCTTGTCGAATTCAACAAGCGGGCGTTGCATTTTCTCTTTGACGCGCAACGCGTCTTTCTCGGCGAGATGGTGACGGCCAGTGACGAGATTCTCGAAGATGTTCGCGCTGAGATGAATCTCGCGGCGGAGTTCGCCGCCAAGATCAATGAGGCGCATTCGGTCGACAATATCCGGACCGTGCTGAAGGAGTGCGGTCAGCATCAAATGAACGTGTTCAGCCGCGAGAGCCAAAACTTCCTGCGCCGTAACCAGCGCCTGGTCGAGGCAACGACGCAACTGTTCGCCAACGCGCGAAAGCACTAGAACGCTTGATCTGACGTGTTTTTCTTCACGCGAGCCGGTATCACTTTGCTGGAAAAGCGCTGGCGTGCGTGCCGTTAGTCCGTCAGCTACGGCGCGCGGGCGCGGGCCGACCTGTACAGGACAATGGCGATCGAGACCGCGGCGAGCGCCACCACGGCGAGCGCGACCCATTGCGTCGCGGTGAGCAGGAAGGCGAGTTCAAATCGCCACACACTTTGCGGCTCGGTCGAGGCCAGTGGCAGAATGTCCGAGAAATAGCGAAGGATCACGGTTACGCCGGCCAGCAGGACCGTGCTTGCCATCACAAGATAGACGAGCCTGCGCAGCATGGTCTTTTCCTTCCTCGATCGTCCTGCAGTGCTACGCGATCTTCGTGCGCCGCAACATTCCGCGTCCGACCCTAGGGTTCATTACATAGTTGCCGACATTGTTGACCTCGATCAAGGGCGGTTTCGATCTCGGTGTTTCTAATGGCTTTGCTTCCGGACTTGTCCGGCGCATCGGAAACTCCAGGGAAACTCCATGGCATTCGGCGGTCAGCTTGTACAAATTCCTTGAACAGATCGTCTCCGACTACATGACCGCCAGCGTTGCGACCGTGCCGCCGGAGATGTCGATTCGCGAACTCGGTCAGCGCTTCAAAGAGGCCGACTTCAACAGTTTCCCCGTGGTCGACAACGGTCAGGTCGTCGGCGTTGTCAGCAAGTTCGACTATCTCGCGTGCTTCGAGTTTACGCCGGCGCGGATGGTGCCGCGCTATGACGACCTGATGCGCCGAACGGTAGCGAGCGTCATGAAGCGCGAATTCATCTATGTCGGCCGCGATACCAAATTGACGCGCGTGCTGCAGCTGATGATCGAGCACCGTCTGCGCAGCCTGCCGATTCTCGATACGGATTCGCGCCTGATCGGAATCATCGCGCGCGAAGACGTCATCCGTGCGCTGGAATATTGCGCGCAATGCGAGGCAGAAGGAGCATAGCCATGGCGATCCGTGACATGCTGCTGCCGCTGGTCGGTGAGTCCTCGCGAACCACGATGCTGGCCATCGAAAAGTGCATCGCCTTGGCGCGTGGGCTTGATGCCCGCGTCACGGCACTGGCGATCGAGGCCGAGGATACCACCCCGCCAAGCGTTGCCGATGTGCTCGGTGCGGCTGAAATCGTGCAAACCGCACCGACCGCCCATGCCTTGCTTGCGGCATTCGCCACGGCCGCCAAGAAGCACTCGCTGCGCAACGAGCAGCGGCTGGAGCGCGTGACTGAGGCTTCCGTAATCGCCGCGGTGGCACTGCAGGCGCGACTCGCCGATGTGTCGATCGCACTCGTCAAGGCAGCCGACTCCTTCTCGGAAAAGCTGGTGGAACGGCTGCTGTTCGAAACCGGCCGGCCGGTGCTGTTGTGTCCCCAGGAGACCGCCGACAATCTTGATACCTCCCTGAACAACGTAGCGATTGCCTGGGACCACACCGCACCTGCCGCGCGCGCAATCGGCGATGCATTGTCGCTGCTCAAGCGTGCCTCGCGCGTGCGCATCCTGACCGCCACGGACGAGACGAGCGCGGCGCAGCGTGCATCGGGGGCTGCGCTGGAAAGCCATCTGTCCCAGCATGGCGTCAATGCCGCCTTCGAAACGGTGAAAATAGCCGGCAGCTCGGTTGGAAAAGTGTTCGAGCAGTATGTCGAGCAGAACGATGTCGACCTGCTGGTCATGGGCGGCTTCCGCCATTCCCGGCTGAACGAGCATATCTGGGGCGGGGTGACATCCACTGTCATCAACCAGCCACCTTGCTGGGTTATGCTGTCGCATTAGTGTGTTTTCAAGCAAAGCGGGCATCCGTTCGCGCGAAGGACGCGCATCAAGCCGAAAATCCGGAGCTTCCGTTCTGATCACCCGGATTTGAAGCTCTGGTGTCGCCCGCGATTCGCGGCATATATCTTGTATATGGCCTCGGGCCGCGCGAGGTCATCGGACATGTCCACCTATCGATTGAGTAATGTGCTGGCGCCGCGTTCGGTGGCGCTGGTGGGGGCGAGCCCCCGGCAAGGATCGCTGGGTGCGGCGATCCTGCGGAATATCAAGTCTGCCGGATTTACCGGCGAGATCGGGCTCGTCAATCCGCGTTATGGCGAGATCGCCGGCATGAAGGCGGTCAGCCGCATCGACAGGCTGGCCTTCGCGCCGGAACTCGTCGTCGTCACCGCGCCGGCAAAGGAAATTCCTGACATCGTCGACGCCGCCGGCAGGCGCGGCGCCGCTGGCGCGGTGATCGTCAGCGCCGGGCTTGGCCATGGACCGGGCTCGATCTCGGAGGCGACCGACCGTGCGGCGCGAGCGCATCGCATGCGCCTGATCGGTCCGAATTGCCTGGGCATCATGATGCCGGGCGCGATGTTGAATGCGAGTTTCGCCGCCCACATGCCCCGCAGCGGAAACCTCGCGCTGATCTCGCAGTCCGGCGCGATCGCAGCCGGCATGGTGGACTGGGCTGCGCAGAAATCCGTCGGCTTCTCCGGCATCGTCTCGATCGGCGACCAGCTCGATGTCGACATTGCCGACCTGCTCGACTATTTCGCGCTCGATCGCGATACCGGCGCGATCCTGCTCTATATCGAGGCGATCCGCGATGCCCGCAAGTTCATGTCGGCGGCGCGCGCGGCGGCTCGCATCAAGCCGATCGTGGTGGTGAAATCGGGGCGGATGGCGCAAGGCGCGCGCGCTGCCGCCACACATACCGGGGCGCTAGCGGGCGCCGACGATGTCTACGATGCCGCGTTCCGACGTGCCGGCATATTGCGGGTGTTCGACCTGCGCGAATTGTTCGACTGCGCCGAGACGCTGGGCCGGCTCAAGGCTCCGCTGGGCAAGCGGCTTGCGATGCTGACCAATGGCGGCGGCCTCGGCGTGCTGGCGGTGGACAGGCTGGCGGAACTCGGCGGTGCCAGCGCGGCGCTGTCGCCGGCGGCCCGGCAGAAGCTCAATGCCGTGCTGCCGCCGACCTGGTCGGGATCGAACCCGATCGACATCATTGGCGATGCGGATGCCGCTCGCTATGCCGCTGCCTTGGAGATTTTGCTCGCCGATCCCGGCAATGACGCCGTGCTGGTCATGAACGTGCAGACCGCGGTGGCGCGGGCGAGCGACATCGCCGACACCGTGACCCGCGTCGTCGCGGCGGCGCGCGAGACCCGGCAACCGGCAAAGCCCGTGCTGGCGGTTTGGGTCGGGGCGAGCCCGGCGATATCGAGCACGTTCGATGCCGCCGGCATTCCCAACTTTGCGACCGAAGACGATGCCGTGCGCGGCTTCATGCATCTGGTGAGGTATCGCGAGGCCATCGAAGACCTGTCCGCCGTGCCGCCGAGCCTGCCTGCCGATTTCGTGCCCGACGTCACGGCCGCCCGCGCCATCGTGCAGGCCGCGGTCGCCGAGGGACGGCGCTGGCTCGATCCGCCCGAGGTGAAGCGGCTGCTCGATGCCTACCGGATCGACATGGTTCCGACCCTGGAAGCGGTCGATGCGAACCAGGCGGTTGTTCTGGCGGAGTCCCTGTTCGCGCAAGGCAGCAAGGTGGTGCTCAAGGTGCTGTCGCGCGAAATCACCCACAAGTCCGACGTTGGCGGGGTCGAACTGAACCTTGCGACGGCCGAGGAGGTGCGGACGGCAGCCACGAACATCCTGGAGAGGGCAAGAAAGCTGCGGCCCGATGCCAAGCTCGCCGGCGTCCTGGTACAGCCGATGGTGCTGCGTGCCAAAGCGCGCGAGCTGATCGTCGGCATTGCCGAGGATCCGACCTTCGGTCCCGTGATCGTGTTCGGCAACGGCGGCACCGCGGTCGAGATCATCAACGACAAGGCACTCGCGCTGCCGCCGCTCGACCTCGCGCTTGCGCGGGCCCTGATTGCGCGGACGCGGGTATCGCGGCTGCTCGCCGCCTATCGCGATGTGCCGGCGGTGAAGGAGGATGCGGTCGCACTGACGCTGGTGAAGCTGGCGCAGCTCGCAGCCGATCTGCCCGAGGTGACCGGGCTCGACATCAATCCGCTGGTCGCCGATCGTTCGGGCGTGCTGGCGGTCGACGCCCGGGTGTCCGTTGCGGCGCCGGACCGCAAATTTGCCGGCCCCGGCAATGCGCGTTTTGCGGTGCGGCCCTATCCGACGGAGTGGGTGCGCCACATCACGGTCAAGGACGGCTGGCGCATCCTGGCGCGGCCGATCCTCCCGGAAGACGAGCCGCTGGTCCATGACTTCGTCAAGCACGTCACCATGGAAGACCTGCGGCTGCGCTTCCTTGCCCCGATCAAGCATTTTTCGCACGAATTCATCGCGCGTCTGACCCAGCTCGACTACGCCCGCGCCATGGCCTTTGTTGCCTTCGACGAGGCGAACGGTGAACTCGCCGGCGTCGTGCGTCTGCACTCCGATTCGATCTACGAAACCGGCGAGTACGCCATCCTGCTGCGCTCGGACCTCAAGGGCAGGGGGCTCGGCTGGGCACTGATGCAGCTGTTGATCGAATACGCGAAGTCGGAAGGGCTGAAGCGAATCTACGGACAGGTGCTGCGCGAGAACACCACCATGATCGAGATGTGCAGGGGCCTCGGCTTCCAGGTCGAACCCGATCCGACAGAGCGAGATCTGTTCGACGTGACGCTGACACTCGATTCCTAGCGTTACTGCGATATAGGCTCATCAGGGTGAGGAACTACAACTTCACCTCATATCGTCATCGCGCTTTGGAAACGAGGCGTCTATTCGGAGGGCGCCGGCTTGCGCAAATGGCTGATGGCGGCCGTGATCAGCGGGACGATCAGCGGCAGCACGCCTTCGAGCGGGTGATGCAGCAGGCGATTGACCTGCGATTGCGCCGCCTGTGCCTCGACCTGGAGGGCATCGATCGCGGAATCGTGAATCTGGTTTGCCAGCGTCAGCTCCTGTCCGAGGCTGCGGCGTGAGGCGATGAAAACGAGGACAAGCGCGATGACGAAATTGACGGCGCCGAGGATCGCCGCAGCAACGATGGCGCTTTGCACCTGCACCAGCGCAAAATAGGCGGCGAGCTCGAACATCAATAGACCGAATGCCGCGATCAGCGCCGCAAAGGCGCGGAGGGAAAGCCCGACCAGCATGTGACGCAACCGCATCTCGGCGATGATCCGGTCGGTACGCCAGAGCAGGCGGAGGTTCTTGACGATGTTTTCCGGGTTCACTCAGATTCTCCTCAAGGCGAAGCCGACGACGATGCCGACTGCAAAGGCGCAGGCGAGCGCGGCGATCGGGCGTTCGATCACGAGCTTTTCGAGCTGCTTCTCCTCCTGGCCGAGATTCTGGCCAAGTTCGTCCAGCGCGGATTTCAACTGCTCTGCGAGATTGTCGGCGCGCTGGCGCGAGACCTTCAATATCTCGTCGCCGGCGGTATTGAGCAGGCGCGCAGCGTCAGCTTTCAGGGCGAGAAGCTCGTCGTGCAATTCAGCGGATGTCGGCATTGCGTAATCTCCCGCGGGAGTGCAAAACAAGCCTACGCGAGCGTTCGGTTATGGCCTTGATTTGCCTCAACGACTGCTTCGCAGGCCGTCTTGAGACAGGTCAAACCTCGACCCCAATTGCCTCCTAGAAGGCAGGCATTCTATTTCATCATGGATCATGCCCATGAATTCCGTGCCGCTTCTCAACGCTGCCACCGTCGGCGATACGCTTGAACTCCGTCCCACCGGATCGTGGACGGTGATCAACGCCAATCTGCTGGAAAGCCTGTTCAACGCGGTGACGCCGCAGCTTGCGGGCGCCAAGCGCCTCCGTGTCGATCTCGCCGGTATCCTCGAGATCGATACGATAGGCGCCTGGCTTCTGGAAAAAGTGTCGCGCAGCGCCGAGCAGGCCGGTCGCCCTGTCACCGTCACCGGCATTGACGAGCGTCATGCCGAACTGATCGAGGATGTCCGCAAGGTCAACCGCGGCAAACGCGCCGTGCGGCCGCGGCCGAATCCGGTGCTTCTGCGGCTGGAGCAGGCCGGGCGCGCCGGCTTCGATGCCGTCGGCGAGGCGGCGATTTTCCTGCAGATGCTGGGTGCAACCGGCTGGGCGCTGCTCCGTACGCTGCGGTACCCGCGCTCGCTGCGGCTGACCTCGCTGGTCTACCAGACCTGGCGGGTCGGCTGGCAGGCCATCCCGATCATGGTTCTGATCACCTTCCTGATCGGCGCGATCATCGCGCAGCAGGGAATCTTCCATTTCCGCAAGTTCGGTGCCGAATCCTACGTCGTCGACATGGTCGGCATCCTGGTGCTGCGCGAGATCGGCGTTCTCATCGTCGCCATCATGGTCGCGGGCCGCTCCGGCAGCGCCTGCACGGCGGAGCTTGGTTCGATGAAGATGCGCGAGGAAATCGACGCGCTCACCACCATGGGGCTCGATCCCGTCGAGGTCCTGATCCTGCCGCGCATCATCGCGCTGATGATCGCGTTGCCGATCCTGGCCTTCATGGGCTCGATGGCCGCGCTGTATGGCGGCGGCCTGATCGCCTGGGTCTATGGCGGAATGTCGCCGGCCATCTTCATTGCACGGCTGCATGAGGCGGTTTCGGTCACCCACTTCGAGGTCGGCATCGTCAAGGCGCCCTTCATGGCCCTGGTGATCGGCATCATTGCCTGCAGCGAGGGGCTGAAGGTGAAAGGCAGTGCGGAATCGCTGGGCCGGCAAACCACGACCTCGGTGGTGAAGTCGATCTTCCTGGTCATCGTGCTCGACGGCCTGTTTGCCGTGTTCTTCGCCTCGATCGGGATGTGAGCCGTGGACGCCGTTCCCGAACGATACGCGATCCGGGTCTCCGACCTCGTGGTCGGCTTCGGCCGCCAGATCGTGATCGATCACTTGTCGCTCGACGTGATCAGAGGCGAGATCCTCGGCCTGGTCGGCGCCTCCGGCGGCGGCAAGTCGGTGCTGATGCGCACCATCATTGGGCTGATTCCGAAGACGGCAGGAAGCATCGAGGTGATGGGCTGGGATGCCGACGCGGCCGGCGGGCTCAACGGGCATTTCGGCGCGCCGAAATGGGGCATCCTGTTCCAGCAGGGAGCGTTGTTCTCCTCGCTCACCGCGCGGCAGAACGTGCAGTTTCCGCTGCGGGAAAATCTCGCGTTGTCGCAGTCGCTGATGGACGAGATCGCCGATGCCAAGCTCGAAATGGTCGGACTCTCGCCCGAGGACGGCGACAAGCTGCCGTCGGAGCTTTCCGGCGGCATGACCAAGCGCGTGGCGCTGGCGCGCGCGCTGGCGCTGGATCCCGCAATCGTCTTTCTCGATGAGCCGACCAGCGGCCTCGATCCGATCGCGGCCGGCGATTTCGACGCCTTGATCAAGACGCTGCAGAAGACGCTGGGCCTGACGGTGTTCATGGTGACCCACGACCTCGCCAGCCTGAAGACCGTCTGCGACCGCGTCGCCGCACTTGCCGACGGCAAGATCGTCGCCATCGGCCCGATGGACGATCTGCTGCATTCCGAGCATCCCTGGGTGAAGGCCTATTTCCACGGCAAGCGCTCACTGATGCTGCACAAGCAACCGGATTGAAATCCCCATGGAAACCCGAGCTCCCTTCGTCATCGTCGGCGCCTTTATCGTCGCTGCCATCGTCGCCGTGTTCGGTTTCGTCTACTGGCTGCACAATTCGGCCGGCATCGGCGCGCGCAGCAGCTATCATCTGCAGTTCGACGGGCCGGTGCCGGGACTGCTGGTCGGCGCCGCCGTGCTGTTCAACGGCATCCGCGTCGGCGAGGTCACGGAGCTGAAGCTTTCGACCGACAATCCGCGCCGCGTCAATGCGACCATCGCGGTGGCCGCGGACACGCCGGTGCGCCCCGACACCAAGGTGGGGCTGGATTTCCAGGGACTGACCGGCGTTCCCGTCGTGGCGCTGGAGGGCGGCACGCAGATTGCGGCCGCCGGCACCGTGCCGACGCTGATCGCCGAACCCGGCGCAGGGCAGAGCATGACGCAGGCTGCGCGTGACGCGCTGCGACGTGTCGATTCGATTCTCGCCGAAAATGCCGAGCCGCTGCACGGCATGATCGACAATTTCCGCACCTTCTCCGACGGGCTGGCGCGCAACACCGGCAAGCTTGACGGCATCGTTGCCGGTCTCGAGCGCATGACCGGCGCGAGCACGCCGCCGCCGAAGACCGTCTACAATCTGCAGGCGGCGGCTGCACCGGCTGCTCCCGGCAAGCCGTTGAAGGGGCAGCTTGCGATTCCCGAGCCCACGACGGTGGTGGCGCTCGATACGCAGCGCATCGTGTTCTCGCCGGCCAATGACTCGGCGGAGTTCGCCAACGCGCAATGGGCCGACACCATCCCGCGCCTGCTGCAGGCGAGGCTGCTGCAGAGCTTCGAGAACTACGACATCGCTCACGCGCCGCTGCGCAACGCCGATAGTGCCGAGGTCGACTACCAGCTCTTGATCGATATCCGCGAGTTTCAGGTGGTGGATGGCCCCCGGCCAGAGGCCAGGATCGCCCTTTCGGCGCGCCTCGTGAACAAGCAGGGCAAGGTGATGGCGGCCCGCATCTTCAGCGCCAGCAAGGCCGTCGACAAGGTCGATCCGCCGGCAGTGGTTGCCGCATTCGACGCCGCCTTCGCCGATATCGCGCGAGAACTGATCGCCTGGGCGGTGCAGACGGCCTAAAGCGACGCTACTCCAGACTCTTCAGATAAGACAGCACGTCGTTGATCTGGTCGGGATCGAGCCTGAACTCCGGCATGGTGGGATGGCCGGTGGAGATACCTTCGGCCAGCGCCTCCTGGAGCGTCTCGATCGGATATTTCTTGTGCAGCTCGCGGAAGGGTGGGGCGATCTTCAGCGGGCTGGGCGAGGCCTTGTCGATCGCGTGACAGCGCGAGCAATGGGTCAGGACGAAAGTCTTGCCGCGCTGCTCGGCCGGCGTGATCGCCAGCGCCGAACTCGTCATGACAAGGGTAACGCCCAACCCCCTCAGGAAATGTCGCATCGCGTGCCTGCTCGTTGATTTGCAGATGAGTTTTGTTCGCATGACCGTCGCTTGCCACCGTTGATCTGGGTCAACCGGGTCAGGCCTGTAGTCCCCGAAAATTGATGTAGCTCAAAAACGGGGCTGCAGTCGCGTGACATCTTGTACCCAATTCTGGGGAGGAAAAAAGATGCCTTTCGACGCGATCGTTCTGTCGGCGGCGATTATCGCTGTATTCGTGGTTTTCGGCCTGGTGTTGCATTGGAGTGACCGCCGTACCCGCGATCTGTCCTGAGAGCGTCGAAGTCACGCAGCACAGCTTCTGACGGAGGCAGGCCATGGGTGCATCGCCGATTCCTCACGAATATTCCGCCATTGGCAGGCTGCTCGCACGGATGAAACGTCTTGCCGGCCGCAGCGATGCGTCGAGGGCGCTGCGTCGCATGGACGATCGGCAGATCGGCCAGATCGCGCACGAGTTCGGCCTTTCGCGATCCCAGCTTTTCGCGCTGTGCGCCAACCGCGCGAGCGGCAGCCTTCTGAGGCAACGGCTCGCCGAATTCGGCCTTGGCGAGACATTGCTGGCGGAAAGGCATCCCGAGGTGCTGCAGGACATGCAGCGTGTCTGCGGCACCTGTTCGACCACCTCGCACTGCGCCGATGATTTTGCCCATCACCGGGATTCCGGACGGGATGGATATTGTCCGAACACCTGTACGCTGTATGCGCTCAAGCAGGAAGGGCTCGCGCGGAAGAACGATTCGGGCTGCTGCGGCACCTGATCCCGCCGGCCGAGGTCCGGCGGGACGAATGCCGACGGGTGAAAGCGCTGTCGGCATTCGCTTATTTTGCAAACTTCTTTGCACCCGAACTTCGCGTGCTCCATCCACAACGGGCACGGAATCAGGCATGACTTGATCTCGGTCAAGCGTGCTCTCGCAAAACCGTGATCTCTGGGATGGGGTCCCTCAAGAAAGTTTCCGAGAATGGCACAATCCGCAGACTCAAAATGGATGACGCAGGGCGAGGCAGGGCTGGGCGCGCTCTCAGGCGTAGCTGCCTTCGTCTTTGTGTTTGTCGCAGCCAAGGCCGCCGACGGCGCCTTCGCATTTCACGCCTTGCTCTTTGCCGCCTTCAGCCTCTGGGCCTGCTTTGCGATCTTCAACCGCTACTTCTCGCGACCGGCGGCCTTGCCGCCGCAGGAGATCAACGGCCGTCCGAACTACAATTTCGGCCCGATCAAATTCGCCGCCGGGATCGCGATGTTCTGGGGCATCGCCGGTTTCTTGGTCGGCCTGATCATTGCCTCCCAGCTTGCATGGCCCGCGCTCAATTTCGACCTGCCCTGGATCAGCTTCGGCCGGCTGCGGCCCCTGCATACGTCGGCGGTGATCTTCGCTTTCGGCGGTAACGTATTGGTGGCGACCTCGTTCTATGTGGTGCAGAAGAGCTGCCGGGTGCGGCTTGCCGGCGATCTTGCGCCCTGGTTTGTCGTGCTCGGCTACAACTTCTTCATCCTGATCGCCGGAACCGGCTATCTGCTCGGCGTCACCCAGGGCAAGGAATACGCAGAGCCCGAATGGTACGCCGATCTCTGGCTGACCATCGTCTGGGTCGTCTATCTGCTGGTATTCCTGATCACGATCATCAAGCGGAAAGAACCGCACATCTTCGTCGCCAACTGGTTCTATCTCGCGTTCATCGTCACCATCGCCGTGCTGCATCTCGGCAACAATCCGGGATTGCCGGTGTCGCTGCTCGGCAGCAAGTCCTACATCGCCTGGGGCGGCGTGCAGGACGCCATGTTCCAGTGGTGGTACGGCCACAACGCGGTGGGCTTCTTCCTGACCGCCGGCTTCCTCGCCATCATGTACTACTTCGTGCCCAAGCGCGCGGACCGGCCGATCTATTCCTACCGGCTGTCGATCATCCATTTCTGGGCGCTGATCTTCCTATACATCTGGGCGGGCCCGCACCATCTGCACTACACGGCGCTGCCCGACTGGGCCCAGACGCTCGGCATGACCTTCTCGATCATGCTGTGGATGCCCTCCTGGGGCGGCATGATCAACGGCCTGCTGACGCTGTCGGGCGCCTGGGACAAGCTGCGCACCGACCCGGTGCTGCGCATGCTGGTGGTCTCGGTCGCCTTCTACGGCATGTCGACCTTTGAAGGCCCGATGATGTCGATCAAGGTGGTGAACTCGCTGTCCCACTACACCGACTGGACCATTGGCCACGTGCATTCCGGCGCGCTCGGCTGGGTCGGCTTCGTCTCCTTCGGCGCGCTCTACTGCCTCATCCCGTGGCTGTGGAACAAGAAGCAGCTTTACAGCCTCAAGCTCGTCAACTGGCACTTCTGGATCTCGACGCTCGGCATCGTGCTCTACATCTCCGCGATGTGGGTGTCCGGGATCATGCAGGGCCTGATGTGGCGCGCCTACACCTCGCTCGGCTTCCTCGAATATTCCTTCATCGAAACCGTCGAGGCGATGCATCCCTTCTACGTGATCCGCGCCTTGGGCGGCGCGCTGTTCCTGATCGGCTCGCTGATCATGGCCTACAATCTCTGGATGACCGTGCGCGTGGGCGAGGAAGAAATCGCATCGCCCGTCGCCCTGCAGCCGGCGGAGTGAGGAAAGAGAAATGTCATTCTGGACAAGACATCAAGTCTTTGAGAAAAACTCGATCATCCTGGTCGTCGGTATCCTGCTGGTCATCGCCATCGGCGGCCTGGTCGAGATCACCCCGCTGTTCTACCTCAAGAGCACCATCGAGAAGGTGGACGGCATGCGGCCCTACACGCCGCTCGAACTGGCCGGGCGTAACATCTACGTTCGCGAGGGCTGCTATCTCTGCCACTCGCAGATGGTTCGGCCGCTGCGCGACGAGGTCGAGCGCTACGGGCACTACTCGCTCGCGGCGGAGAGCATGTACGACCATCCGTTCCAGTGGGGATCCAAGCGCACCGGTCCGGACCTGGCCCGGGTTGGCGGCAAGTATTCGGATGAGTGGCATGTCACGCATCTGAAGAACCCACGCGCCATCGTGCCGCAGTCGATCATGCCGGGTTATCCGTTCCTGGCGCAGACCGAGCTCGACGCTGACGCGATTGCCGATCACCTGCGTACCAGCCGCATCGTCGGCGTGCCCTATACCGACGACCAGGTCGCCAATGCAGCTGCCGACCTGAAGGCGCAGGCCGATCCGGACAATGCCGGCGCGGACGCCTTTGCCAAGCGGTATCCGAACGCGCTGGTTCGCAACTTCGACGGCAAGAGCGGCAGCCCGACCGAGATGGACGCGCTGGTCGCCTACCTGCAAATGCTCGGCACGCTCGTCGATTTCAAGCTGTACAACGAAAAAGCCAACTTGCGCTGAAGGCAGTCAGATGAAAGCCATCATAACCACTGCTAACCCGGTGTCGGACTACGTGATGTCGTTATGGACGCCGCTGTTCGTCGGGATTTTCATCGCCATCGTGCTCTACGCGCTGTGGCCGCGGAACAAGGCAAAGTTCGACGCTGCGTCGAGAATGCCGCTGCGTGAGGATTGATCGGACATGAGCGAACACATTGAAGTCGACAAGGTAACCGGTACGTCCACGACGGGTCATGAGTGGGACGGCATCAAGGAGCTCAATACGCCGCTGCCCCGCTGGTGGGTCTGGACCTTCTATGCGACGATCATCTGGGCTATCGGCTATTGGATCGTCTATCCGGCCTGGCCGCTGGTGAGCGGCTTCACCACCGGCCTGTTCCACTACTCGTCGCGGGCGGACGTCGCAGTCGAGCTTGCCAATCTGGACAAGATCCGCGGCGAGAAGATGGTCAAGCTCGCCTCCACGCCGCTGGCCGAGATCGAGAAGGATCCGGCACTGCTGGCCCTGGCGCGCGCGCGCGGCAAGGCGGCATTCGGCGACAATTGCGCGCCCTGCCACGGCACAGGCGGTACCGGCGCCAAGGGCTATCCGAACCTCAACGACGACGAATGGATCTGGGGCGGCAAGCTCGATCAGATCGAGCAGACGATTCTGTACGGTGCGCGCTCGGGCAACGCCAAGGCGCATGAAGGACAGATGCTGGCATTCGGAAAGGATGGCATCTTGAAGCCGGACGAGATCGTCACCGTCGCCAACTATGTGCGATCCCTGTCGGGTCTGCCGACGGGCGCCGGTTACAACGCTGCCGCCGGCAAGAAGATCTTCGCCGACAATTGCGTGACCTGCCATGGCGACAACGGCAAGGGAAACCAGGAACTGGGTGCGCCCGACCTCACCGACAAGATCTGGCTTTACGGCTCGGATGAGCCGACCGTGATCGAGACCATCACCAACGGCCGTGGCGGCGTGATGCCGGCCTGGGCAGGCCGGCTCGATCCGGCAACCGTCAAGGCGCTGGCGGTCTACGTGCATTCGCTGGGCGGCGGAAAGTAGGCCGTCGCTCCTTGAGGCGCATCAAGCCTCGCGGGGGCGAGGGGAGATATATTTCCTCTTACCCCGCGAGACCCGGCCAATTCGATGAGCAACAGCAGCGTCCATACCACCGCCCAGGATGAGGTAGACCTCGACTATGGTCCGCTCTACGCGGCCCGCAAGAAAGTGTTCCCGCAAAAGGTCTCCGGTACCTTCCGCCGCATCAAATGGGCCCTGATGGGCATTTGTCTCGGCGTCTATTACTTCCTGCCCTTCGTGCGCTGGAACCGCGGCCTGGGCGCGCCCGACCAGGCCGTGCTGATCGACTTCCCGAACCGGCGCTTCTATTTCTTCTTCATCGAAATCTGGCCGCAGGAAGTCTATTACTTTACCGGCCTTCTGATCATCGCGTCGCTCACGCTGTTCCTGCTGAACTCGATCGGCGGCCGCATCTGGTGCGGCTATTTATGCCCGCAGACGGTCTGGACCGACCTGTTCTATGCCGTCGAGCGCCTGATCGAGGGCGACCGCCGCGAGCGGATGAAGAAGGACGCTGCGGGATGGAATCTCGAGCGCACCGCGGAAGCCGTGCTCAAGCACTCGATCTGGCTGATGATTGCCTGGTGGACCGGCGGCGCCTGGGTGCTGTATTTCGCCGATGCGCCCACGCTGGTGAAGCAGCTCATCACCTTCCAGGCGCCGATGATCGCCTACATCTGGATCGGCATCCTCACCGCGACGACTTATGTGCTGGCGGGCTGGATGCGCGAGCAGGTGTGCGTCTACATGTGCCCGTGGCCGCGCATCCAGGCGGCGCTCACCGACGAATGGGCGCTCAACGTCACCTATCGCTATGACCGCGGCGAGGCGCGTACCTCGCTGAAAAAGGCCAAGGAGCTTCGTGCGAAGGGCGAGCACGTCGGCGACTGCGTCGACTGCTACCAGTGTGTCGCGGTGTGCCCGACCGGCATCGATATCCGCGATGGGTCGCAGCTCGACTGCATCCAGTGCGGCCTGTGCATCGATGCCTGCGACACGGTAATGGAAAAGATCGGCCGGCCGAAGCGGCTGATCGGCTACGATAACGACATCAACATCAAGCGCCGCGTGGAAGGCAAGCCCGAGATCTACCGGGTCGTGCGGCCGCGTACCGTGATCTATTGCGGCCTGATCGCGGTCGTCGGCGCCATCATGCTCTATGCGCTGCTGACGCGCTCGCTGCTAGATGTCAACGTGCTGCATGACCGCAATCCCGTCGCGGTGAAGCTCGCCGACGGCTCGATCCGCAACGCCTATACCATGCGGCTGCTCAACAAGCGCGGCTTCGACCGCGTCATCGCCATCGACGTCGACGGTCCCCTCGACGCCAAGGTGCATGTCGTCGGCGTCGATTCCGTGACGCAGGACCGGCCGATGATCGTGCTCGGCCGCGACCAGACCACCGAGCTGCGCGTGCTGGTCACTGCGCCGGCCGAGAGCAACACCGAGAAATCGGTGCCGGTGCGGTTCCGCATCACCGATATCGGCCTCGGCGAGACGGCAGTGACGACCGACAATTTTGTGGCCCCTTGAGGGGCGGGCAGGAGTTTTCGATGCGCAACCCATCCAGCACACCGCGGCCCCTGACCGGACGCATGGTTCTGTTCTGTCTCGTGGCCTTCTTCGGCATCGTCATCGGCGTCAACATGCTGATGATGAAATTGGCCATCGACACCCTGCCGGGGACGGAAGTCGACAGCGCCTATCGCGCCAGCCTCGCCTACAAGAGCGAGATATCCGCCGCGCACGACCAGGAGCGACGGAACTGGAAGGTCGATGCCCATGTCGAGCGCAGCGCCAATGGCGCGGCCACCGTGCGGCTCGATGCGCGCGACGCCAGCGGCACGCCGCTGTCGGGGCTGAAGTTTTCAGGGCGGCTGGAGCGGCCGACCGACAAGCGGATCGATCGCGCCGTCGAGCTCGCCGAATCCGGCATCGGCGTCTATCGCGGCAGCGCGGTGGACGTGCTGCCGGGGCAGTGGGATCTCGTGATCGAGGGCGAGGCGAGGGGCGGCGCACGGCTGTTCCTGTCGCGCAATCGCGTCGTTCTCAATTAGAGCATGATCCCGAAAAGTGGGAACCGGTTTCGGAAACAGATCATGCTCAGAAAGATGAAGTGAAGCCATGGCATTGACGCGAGACTATTCGCACTATGTGAAAGAGCTGGATGCCGGCATCGCCCATCTCGACCTTGCGGTCGAGGGCGTGAGCTGCGCCGGCTGCATGGCCAAGATCGAGCGCGGGCTCTCGGCGATTCCCGACGTGACCCACGCCCGTGTCAACCTGACCGATCGCAGGCTCGCGGTGGAATGGAAAGCGGGAGCGGTCGACCCGGCTGCCCTGATCGACCGGCTCGCCGAGCTCGGCTACAAGGCCTATCCCTTCGAACCGGTGCGCGCCGAACTCGTCGAGGCCGAGCAGTCGCGCTTCCTGCTGCGCTGCCTTGGGGTAGCGGCCTTCGCCGCCATGAACGTGATGATGCTGTCGATCCCGGTATGGTCCGGCAACGTCTCCGACATGCTGCCGGAGCAGCGCGATTTCTTCCATTGGCTGTCGGCGCTGATCGTGCTGCCGGCGGCGGCCTATGCCGGCCAGCCGTTTTACAAGTCGGCATGGCGCGCGCTGCGCGCCGGCGGCGTCAACATGGACGTGCCGATCTCGATCGGCGTCATTCTCGCGCTCGCCATGAGCCTGGTGGAGACGGTTCATCACGCCGAGCACGCCTATTTCGATGCCGCGGTCATGCTGCTGACCTTTCTGCTGGCGGGACGCTATCTCGACCAGAACATGCGGCGGCGGACCCGCGCGGTGGCCGGTAATCTTGCGGCACTGAAGGCGGAGACTGCGGCGAAATTCGTCGGGGCCGACGAGATCAGCGAAGTGCCGGCTGCCAGCATCCGCGCCGGCGACATCGTGCTGCTGCGGCCGGGCGAGCGCTCGGCGGTCGACGGCGAGGTGATCGAAGGCCGTTCCGAGATCGACCAGAGCCTGATCACCGGTGAAACCCGGCATGTCGCGGCGGAGAAGGGCACGCCGGTCTATGCCGGCACCATGAACGTGTCGGGCGCGCTGCGGGTGCGCGTCGCGGCCGCCGCCGAAGGCACGCTGCTGGCGGAAATCACGCGGCTCCTCGAAAATGCGCTGCAGGCGCGCTCGCGTTACGTGCAGCTCGCCGACCGCGCTTCGCGGCTCTATGCACCGGTGGTGCATGTCACCGCGGCGCTCACCATGCTCGGCTGGGTCGCCTTGGGCGCGAGCTGGCACGATGCCATCGTCACCGCTATTGCCGTGCTCATCATCACCTGCCCCTGCGCGCTGGGACTTGCGATCCCCGCCGTGCAGACGGTGGTGGCAGGCGCCATGTTCCGGGCCGGCGTGCTGATCAATTCGGGCGATGCCATCGAGCGGGTCGCCGATGTCGACACCGTCGTGTTCGACAAGACGGGAACGCTGACGCTGCCTGATCTCGATGTGGTGAACGCCGGCAACATCCCGGCATCGGTGTTCGCCGTTGCCGGCCGCCTCGCGCTGGCAAGCCGCCATCCGGTTGCGGCCGCCGTAGCGCGTGCCGCCGGGGCAAAGGCCCCGCTGTCCGGCGCGGTCGAGGAGCCCGGCAGAGGCGTGCATGCGCTGGTCGACGGCGTGGAAGTCCGGCTCGGCAGTCCGTCCTTTTGCGGTGCCGAGGGGCTTGCCAACGAGATCCTGAGCCGCGACCCCGAAGTCTCGGTCGTGGCCTTCCGCCGCGGGACGCAGTGCCACGTCTTTGCCGTGCGTCAGCAATTGCGCGCCGACGCGGCCACCGTGATTGCAGCGTTGAAGCAGCGCGGCATTGCGGTCGAACTGCTCTCCGGCGATCGCGAGCCTGCGGTCCATCATGCGGCGCAGGCGCTCGGCGTGGCTCGCTGGCGCGCCGGCGTGACGCCGGCCGAAAAGATCGCCCGCATCGAGGAATTGAAGCGGCAAGGCCGCAAGGTGATGATGGTCGGCGATGGTATGAACGACGCTCCGTCGCTGGCGGCTGCCAGCGTATCGATGTCGCCGGTCAGCGCCACTCATCTGAGCCAGGCCACCGCCGATCTGGTCTTCCTCGGCAGGGAACTGTCGCCGGTGGTCGCAGCAATCGACTATTCGCGCAAAGCCGTTCGGCTGATGAAGCAGAACATCTGGCTCGCGGTCGGCTATAATACGCTTGCAGTGCCGGTGGCGATCGCGGGACTTGCAACGCCGCTGATTGCAGCTGCCGCCATGTCCGGATCGTCCGTGCTGGTGATGCTGAACGCGCTACGCGCCCGCGGAGCCGGGCAGGAGATGGGCTGATGGAAGTGCTGGTCTATCTGGTGCCATTGGCGCTGGGGCTGGGCGCATTGGGCCTTGCGGCCTTTCTCTGGTCGCTGAGGAGCGGCCAGTTCGACGACCTCGACGGCGCGGCCTGGCGTGCCATTGCCGATGACGAACCGCCGCAGGCGGCGCCGGAACAGTCTGCAAAATAACGGGAAATACTTCCGCACCCGGTAACCTTGTTGGCGACGGGCGCTGGAATTTGCGGCTATCGTTGCCTAGATAATGAGGGTTCCTTTTTCCCTCTGTCTGGGAGGCCGAGCGTGGCCCCTGAACGCATCCTTGCCGCCATCGCCTGCGCTGCCCTCGTCGCGCTGGGCACGCCTGCGCGTGCCGACGATCAATATCTTCCTGGTGAATTTCTCAGGCTCGACTTGTCGAAGGTGGTGCTGTCGCCGAAGCGGCTCGGGCCGCCGGCGGAGTTCGCCCCGGTTGCCGTGGAAGCACGTTCCGATGCCAGCCACGTCGTGGCGACGCCAAGGGCCGGCGCTCGGCGCAGTGCGCAAACGACCCGCATCACCCAGCGGACGCACGCGCCGCGGACTTCTGCCCCCACCAAATTGGCGAGTCGATCCGGCCATCCGCTCGATGCCCAGGCCATGGACCGGAGCATCCAGACCTGGCCTTGCAGGACGGGCGGCATCTGTAACTGGAAGCGTTGATCTTCCTCCGCGCCGCTGATCTTTTCGGAACCGCTTCGCTCTTTTTCGGCTTGTGCGCTAGCCGAAGAACGACGCGATGAAATAGCCGCCGACGACCAGCAGCAAGGCCAGTGCCGTGATCACGCCAAGCACGCCAAGACTGATGGCAAGCAGTCCATTGGAGTCAAGCCAACGTTGTAACGCCTTGCCCGGCTTTCCCATGGTCTCTTAACTCGATCTTGATTGGCCCGGCGCGTGCCGGCGGATTATCGCTGTTACCCCGTCTCATCCCGCCTATCAACCAGCCCCTTTATCTGGCATGACCGGCTGCCGATCTGGCGGTCCAGGACTGCCGGGAGTGATCCATGGAAAGCATAAAGACCCAAGGCATCGCCATGCCAAAGCTCGGGCTCGGCACCTTCCGCATGCAGGGCGATGCCTGCCGCGCGGCGGTGGAGAGCGCGCTTGCACTCGGCTATCGGCACATCGACACCGCCGAGATGTATGGCAACGAGGAGGCGATCGGCGCAGCCATTGCGGCTGGTCGCGTGCCGCGCGGCGAACTGCATGTCACGACGAAGGTATGGGTCGAGAATCTGGCGCCGGCCGCAATCCGGAAGGCGTTCGATGCCTCACTGAAGAAGCTGCGGCTTGACCATGTCGATCTCTACCTCGTGCACTGGCCCTCGCGCGGCATGAATCTGCCGTCGGTGCTGGAGACGATGATGAAGCTGAAGGAGGAGGGGCGCACGCGGTCCATTGGCGTCGCCAATTTCACCACGGCGTTGCTGAAGGTCGCGGTCGACGAGGTGAGGGCGCCGATCGCCTGCAACCAGGTTGAGTATCACGTGATGCTGGACCAGTCGAAGCTGATGAAGTATCTCGCCGCGCACAGCATTCCGCTGGTGGCCTATTGTCCGTTGGCGCAGGGCCGCGTCGCCTCCGATGAACGGCTCGCAAGGATAGGCCGCAAGCACGATGCCACCGCCGCTCAAGTCGCGCTGAAATGGCTGCTCGACCAGGACGGGGTTGCAGCGATCCCGAAGGCTTCACGTGCCGAGAGCCAGAAGGCCAATCTCGATGCGCTGAAGCTCACGCTCGACGATGACGACCGCAAGGCGATCGCCTCGCTGCCGAAAGACCTGCGCTGCGTCAATCCGGGATTTGGGCCTGATTGGGATTAGCCGCCGTCAATGCGAAATGAAAGGTGGCTCCTCCCGGAGGAGGAGCCACCTTCTGATGGCGGTCCTCAGTAACGATGATAGCTCTTCTTGATTACCACGACGCGGTCGCCATGGTGGCGCCAGCCGCGATGCCAGCCACGGTCGTGGTGCATCTGGGCACGGGCGCCGTACCAGCCATGATGATGGCCGCCGCGCTTGATGACGACGGTCTCGGCACTGGCGATCGACGGCAGAGCCAGGACAACCGCACAAACCGCGCCGAGCACAAACGAAAACTTCCGCATTGGATTCTCCTCACATTGTGAGGATGAAACAGCCGATGCGCAGGAACGTTCCGTTGGAACCGAAGACTATTCCGACAACCGTTCGGGAACACGGTCGCCGCACCAGCGCTCAATCGACGATCGACTCATATACCCACCAGCGTTGATCTTCTGCCGGTGCCGCCGGCGCCGGGCCATGAGTATTGTCCGGCCCCGTTTGGGCTCTTGCGGCCCTTGCACTGGCAGCCGAGCCTGCGGCAGGCGGCAACAGGAGCCGGCGCGGTCACGCCAAATTCTGGCGTGGGCGCGCGCCCATCGGCTTGCGGCTTGCGGAAGTTGCGCGCCGGGCGCATCATCGCTTCATAAAAATATATCGGGGGAGCGTTGCCATGACGGGTTTGTCTCGCCGTAAATTCCTTGCATTGACCGGATCTGCCGCCGCGGCCGCACTCACCGGCAGTGCAAACGCCGCGATGGGGCCGAACGACAAGTTCGATCTCGTCATCAAGGGCGGCGACGTGCTCGATCCCAGCCAGTCATTGCGGGGCAAACGCGACATCGGCATCCGCTGGGGCATGATCGAGGCGATCGAGAACGAGATTCCGGCGGCGCGCGCGGCAAAGACCATCGACGCCGCGGGCAAGCTGGTGACGCCGGGCCTGATCGATCTGCACAGCCATGTCTATCCCTACGGCTCCGCGATCGGCATTCCCGCCGACGAACTGGCGCAATTCCAGTGCACGACCACGCTCGTCTCAGCGGGCGATGCCGGCGTCAACAACGTCGCGGCGCTGCGCCGCTATATCGTCGCGCAATCCCGCGCCCGCATCTACGCCTTCCTTCACATCGCCAACAACGGGCTGTCGGCGTTCCCCGTCGCCGAGCTCTACAACATCGATCACGCGCAGGTCGAAGCCTGCGCCATGGCGCTGGCGGAAAACCCGGACTTCCTGCTCGGGGTCAAGGTGCGCATGTCGGAGAACGTCATCTTCAAGCACGGGCTCGAGCCGCTCAAGCGCGGCATCCAGGCTTGCGAGATGTGCGGGTGGCCGGCGAAGATGATGGTGCATATCGGCGGGGTCGAGACCAAGGAGCTGATGTCGCAGATCCTCGATCTCTTGCGGCCCGGCGACGTGCTGACCCATGCCTATTCCGGCTTCCCCAACATGTCCGGCGCCTTCACCAATATCGTGCAGGACGGCAAGCTGTTGCCGGCGGCGCTCGCCGCCAAGCAGCGCGGCGTGCTGTTCGACGTCGGCCATGGCGGCGGCAGCTTCGACTTCACGGTGGCGGAGGTGGCAATCCCCGGTGGCTGCACGCCGGATACGATCTCGTCCGATATCCATGTCTTTTCCGGCAATTCGCCGGGGATGCCTTACCTGCCGAACGTCATGAGCAAGTTCGTCGCGATGGGCTCCTCCCTGGAGCAGGTGGTGGCGATGGCGACGATTGCGCCTGCCAAGATCATCAACCGCGCGCCGAAGATCGGCACCCTGCAGGTCGGCGCCCCCGGCGACGTCGCCATCATGGAGGTGGCGGAGGGCCCGGTTACCTTTGTCGACACCCGCAACAACAAGCGCGAAGGCAAGCTGCTGCTCAAGCCCGTGCAGACCGTGGTCAACGGGGTACCCTTCGGTCGGCCGTACCAGGCGCCTTTCGCGGTGCGGTAAGAGACGCGGCCGGGGAGGAAATCCACGGCCAAGTTTGCGCTCGATCAATATGTCGGCCTGAGCGTCCGGACATCATGCGCCCGCAAGGGTCGAGCGTGGCAACGAAGGCAACACGATTCAGCGACGAAGTGTCCCCGGACCAGCCGGCCGGGACGATTTCGGCTGGCGGCACGGTGCTGTCGTTCTACGAAAGCGAGTTCTTGAGCCAGCTCGGCGAGCGGGTTCGCACGCTGCGATCGCAGCGTGAAATGTCGCGCCGGGAGCTGGCGCGGCAGTCCGGCATTTCCGAACGCTACATCGCCCAGATCGAGGCCGGTCGCGGCAACGTGTCGATCGTGCTGCTGCTTCGGCTGGCGCAGGCGATTCGTTGGGAACCATTCGCAAACGGGGGAGGGTTGTAGATGGGACAGCTCGTTCTCGCCGCCAAGGTCAGCCATGTCCCGTCCCTGATGCTGTCGGAGGCCGCGGGCAGCCCGCTGAAGGCGGCGCGGGAGGGCGCGGTCAGCGCGCTGCGCGAACTCGGCCGCCGCGCCCGCGAACGCAATGTCTCGACCTTCGTGGTGTTCGACACCCACTGGCTGTCCAATTTCGGCTACCACATCAATGCCAATCCGCAGCATCGCGGGGCTTTCACCAGCCATGAAGCGCCGCAGATGATCCAGGATCTGCGCTACGACCTGCCGGGCAATCCGCGGCTGGCGGAAACCATGGCCGCCGAGGCTGCCAAGGGCGGGCTCAACGTGCTGGCGCACCGGGTCGAAAGCCTCGGCCTCGAATACGGCACGATCGTTCCCATGCACTACATGAATGCCGACGGCCACGCCAATGTGGTGTCGGTGGCGACGCCCTTGTTTACCTCGCCCGAGGAGAGCCGGATCCTTGGCGAGGCCACGCGGCGCGCGATCGACCAGTCGGACGAGCGGGTCGCCGTGATCGCCAGCGGTTCGCTGTCGCACCGGCTGTGGCCCAACAAGAAGCTCGGTGCCGAGGCCTGGACCTCGATTGCCTCCGAGTTCAACCGCCAGGTCGATCTGCGCGTGCTGGAGCTGTGGCAGCAGGGCCGCTACCGCGAGTTTATCGACATGCTTCCGGACTACGCCACCAAGTGCAACGGCGAGGGCGGCATGGCCGACACCATCATGCTGTTCGCCGCGCTCGGCTGGTACGGCTACCAGGGCAAGGCCGAACAGCTCTGCGACTATTTCCCCTCCAGCGGCAGCGGCCAGGTCAACGTCGAGTTTCACGTCGCGGCGTGAAGGCTGACCTTCGTCAACCCCGCGCGCGTTTCTCCACATTGGCGCTGCGGGCGGGCACGCCGAACTCCTTGCGGCAGACGTCGGCGAGCACGGCGACACCCTCACGAATCTGTTGGTGCGAGGGACTGGCAAAGCACAGCCGCAGCCGGCAGCCGGAATAGGGCTTGTCGACCGACCATTCCGGCCCGGGATTGATGGCGACGCCCGCGGCAAGCGCGGCCTGATAGAGCTTCAGCGTGTCGACATTGTCCGGCAGCTTCACCCAGAGGAAGATGCCGCCCTTCGGCGTCTCGAATTCCGCCGCGGTGCCGAACTGCTCGGAGAGCGCGTCCATCAGCGTGTCGAGCTTGGCGCGCAGGCCGTGCGTCAGCTTCGGCAGGTGGGTCGCGAAATGCGGAGCGCAATATTCCGCCAGCACCATCTGCTCCAGCGCGCCGGAGCCGGCATCGGTCTTCAACGCCAGCATGCGCGACATCATCTCCCAGGGCGCGACGATGAAGCCGACGCGCAATGCCGGCGCGATCGATTTCGAGAACGAGCCGATATGGATGACGTTGCCGCGCTTGCTCATGGCATAGATCGCCGGCGGCCGCTTGCCGTCCCAGGTCAGGTCCGCATAGCAGTCGTCCTCGAAGATCGGCACGCCATATTGCTCCGACAGCGTCAGCATCTCGGCGCGGCGGTCCTCGGGCATGATCGAGCCGGTCGGATTCTGCACCGTCGGAATGGTGTAGATGTATTTCGGCGTAATGCCCTTGGCCTTGAGCTCGGCGAGCTTGCTCGCCAGCGCATCCATGCGCATGCCGTGATCGTCGAGCGGGATGCCGATGGCGTTGACGCCAAGCCGGGTCAGGCGGTTGATCGAACCCTGATAGGTTTCCTTCTCGATCAGCACGGTGTCGCCGCGCGCCAGCAGCGTGTTGTTGACGAGATCGAGCGCCTGCAGCGACCCCGACACGATCAGGAGATCGTCGACCGTGCAGGCGATGCCGGCGTCGCGCTTCAGTTTCTTGACCAGGAATTCGCGCAACGGACCATAACCCTGCGGTCCGTGAGCGAGATTGTAGGTCGCAAGCGACTTGCCCTCGCGCCTGAGCACCGCGGTCATCGCATCGACCAGCCCGTCGACCGGGACGCCATCGGGGTCATTGTTGCCGCCGACAAAACTGTATTTGGCAAGACCCGTCCAACGCGCGGCCGGCGCAGGCAGGCCGGCCGGCAGCAGCGATGTGTAGCTGAATTGGGCTGAAGTCATCGTTTCGTCTCCCATTGTTCTTCTTGTCTCGTTTTTCTTGTCGTGGAGGCGGGTTGCTTTCGCCTCTCACGATTTTTCGTTAGTTCCTGGCGGCCGGCCGGATCGGCCGCCCCTGGCTGATGAAGGCATAATGCCCGGCCCCGACGCCGCCGACCATCAGCGCCTCGACGGCAGGCTCGGCGATCTCGCCCGCCGCCGCCCAATCCACCACGAAGTTCGCCCCGGTGCCGCCGCGCACGTCTGCGGTCGGGACGAACACCTCGATGGTTGCGAATGGCTTCAGCGCAATCGGCGATTTGAGATAGCTTTCCACCATCTTGCCCGATGTGTCGTAATAGGCGATCCGCTTCAGCACTAGCGGCCGGCTCTCGGATGTGTTGTGCACGCTCAGCGTGACCGAGAAATCCGCGCGCAGCTTGCCCTGGGCCATCGACACGCTGGAATAGACCGGGATGTAGAACGCGCCGGAGGAGGTGAGGGGCTCTGCGGGAACGGCCGTCAGCGACGAGGCAAAGTTCTGCTCGATATTGCCGCCCTGGGCCGAAGCGGCGGAAACCTCCATCAGGAGAATGCAGGCGAGGAGCGCGAGGATGACGGCTCTCACGGGCGTTCGGTGGGCTGCCCGCCTGCCGCTGCAGTCGCGAGGACGCGGCGCAGGAAATGGCCGATTCATGCATGAGCCTGTTTGCGACATTACCTTCAGCATCCTTTCGCAGGAGATCGGGAATGGCCGATCGCCGGGCTTTTTATTGGGCCATTCGTCATGCGACGGGTCAAGCCCCGGGAAGAACGCCGGAGCTTCCAGGGTGCCGCACCGACCCTGCATGGCGTGCTGGCGGTGCGCCAGCGGTATGCGGCCCTGCGTCATAGCGCTGGCGCGGGTGGAAAAGTCCGGGTAATCCATCCCGGCACAAGAAGCAGGTGTTTTGGGAAATGGTCGATACGGTTCAGGAAGTCTTGCAGGCATTTGCCAAGGGCGAGCTCGTCGTCGTCACGGACGATGACGACCGCGAAGGTGAGGGCGATCTGATCGTTGCCGCCTCGCTCTGCACCGCCGACAAAATGGCGTTCATTATCCGTCATACCTCCGGCATCGTCTGCGCCCCGATCACCACCGACGACGCGCGCCGGCTGCGGCTCGATCCGATGGTGGCGCACAACGATTCCAGCCACACCACGGCGTTTACGGTTTCGATCGACTACAAGCCCGACGGCGGCACCGGCATTTCCGCGGAGGAACGCGCCTCCTGCTGCAGGGCGCTTGCCAATCCCAATGCCGGCGCCAGCGATTTTGCCCGGCCTGGCCACATCTTCCCGCTGATCGCGCGCGACGGCGGCGTGCTGCTGCGCTCCGGCCATACCGAGGCGGCCGTCGATCTCTGCCGCCTCAGCGGCCTGCCGCCGGTCGGCGTCATCTCCGAACTGATGAACGATGATGGCACGGTCATGAAGGGCGAGCAGGTGTCGCGCTTTGCCGCCACCCACAAGCTCAGGCATGTCACAATCGCCGACCTGATCGCCTATCGGCAGGCCCGCGAGAAACTGATCGAGCGGGTTTCGACCTTCACCACGGAAAGCCCGATCGGAACGCTGCAAGGCTATGCCTATCGCTCGCCATTCGACGAAATCGCGCACGCCGCCTTCGTCTACAACGGCGTCGGCGACGGCAAGAACGTGCTGACGCGCCTGCACAAGCCCAACATCGTGAAGGACCTGTTCACCGGGCAGGAGCGCATGCGCCTCGTGCTCAACCACTTCCAGCGCGCCGGCCGCGGCGTGCTGGTCTATTTGCGCGACGGTGCTGCGGGCGTTCCCGTCGAGCCGTTCGGCGAGCAGAAGACCGCGGAGGCCGACCGCAACAAGCAGTGGCGCGAGGTCGGCGTCGGCGCGCAGATCCTGCGCGATCTCGGCGTCACCTCGATCCGGAACCTCACCTCGTCGGTGCATGACTACAAGGGTCTGTCCGGTTTCGGCATCGAGATCGTCGGCAACGAGCGCCTTGAAGGTTAGCATCGTCATTCCGGGATGGTGCGCAAGCACCAGACCCGGAATCTCGAGATTCTCGGGGCGCAAGGGCGCCCCATAGTTCGATGCTGTCGCATCGCCCCGGAATGACATGGCAATAGTTTGCACTATTTTCGTTGGCGATCTAGTTTGTCGGCAATGACCGGACAAAGTGATGCGAAAGGAACTCCCATGAGCGTTCGCCCCCAGACCAAGGACAAGCCGGCTGCGGCCAGCTTCCAATGGGACGATCCGTTCCTGCTCGACGATCAGCTCACCGAAGACGAGCGGCTGATCCGCGACACCGCGCGCGCCTATGCGCAGGACAAGCTCTTGCCGCGGGTCACCAAGGCCTATCTCGAAGAGAAGACCGACCGCGAGATCTTCGACGAGATGGGCGAGCTCGGCCTGATCGGCGTCACGCTGCCGGAGGAATATGGCTGCGCCAATGCGAGCTACGTGGCTTACGGCCTCGTCGCGCGCGAGATCGAGCGCGTCGACAGCGGTTACCGCTCGATGAACTCGGTGCAGTCGTCGCTGGTGATGTATCCGATCTATGCCTATGGCGACGAAAGCCAGCGCAAGAAATATCTGCCCAAGCTTGCAACCGGCGAGTGGGTCGGCTGCTTCGGCCTGACCGAGCCGGATGCCGGTTCCGATCCTGGCGGCATGAAGACCCGCGCCGAGAAGGTGTCCGACGGCTACAAGCTGAACGGGGCCAAGATGTGGATCTCCAACGCCCCGATCGCCGACGTCTTCGTGGTCTGGGCGAAATCGGCGGCGCATGACAACCAGATCCGCGGCTTCATCCTCGAGAAGGGCATGAAGGGCCTTTCCGCGCCGAAGGTCGGCGGCAAGCTGTCGCTTCGCGCCTCGGTCACCGGCGAAATCGTGCTCGACAACGTCGTGGTGCCGGAAAGCGCGCTGCTGCCCAACGTCTCCGGCCTGAAGGGACCGTTCGGCTGCCTCAACCGCGCCCGCTACGGCATTTCCTGGGGCGCGATGGGCGCCGCGGAAGACTGCATGCACCGTGCGCGTCAATATACGCTCGACCGCAAGCAGTTCGGCCGGCCGCTCGCCGCCACCCAGCTGGTGCAGAAGAAGCTCGCCGACATGGAGACCGAGATTGCGCTGGGCCTGCAGGCCTCGCTTCGCGTCGGCCGGCTGATGGATGACGGCAAGATGGCGCCCGAGATGATCTCCATCGTCAAGCGCAACAATTGCGGCAAGGCGCTCGACATCGCCCGCATGGCGCGCGACATGCACGGCGGCAACGGCATCCAGATAGAGTATCACGTGATGCGCCATGCCGCGAACCTGGAAACCGTGAACACCTACGAGGGGACCCATGACGTCCACGCGCTGATCCTCGGCCGGGCGATCACGGGCATTCAGGCGTTTTCGTAAGGCACCTGCTCGTCATTTCCGGAGCGGTGCGAAGCATCGAACCCGGAATCTCGCGCCGTATTCTTTTCTCTCACCCCGGGATTCCGGGTTCATCGCTGCGCGATGCCCCGGAATGACACCAAGAAAGCCATGGCCGACAACGACGACATCCCCTTCAACCGCGACTTTCCCCTGAAGCCCGGCGTGGCGGAGGAAGCCCGCCCCGGCGTGCGGCGCGTGCTCTGCGACAATCCGAGCCCGTTCACCTTCACCGGCACGGTCAGCTACATCGTCGGCCGAGGCAATGTCGCGATCATCGATCCCGGCCCGGATGACGAGGCGCATGCCAGGGCGCTGCTCGACGCCGTGCGCGGCGAGACGGTGACGCACATTCTGGTGACGCACACCCACCGCGACCACTCGCCGAACACGGCGCGGATCAAGGCGGCGACCGGTGCGTCCGTTTATGCCGAGGGACCGCACCGCGCCTCGCGGCCACGCTTCGAAAGCGAGAAGCACAGTCCGGAATCCGGCGCCGACCGCGACTTCAAGCCCGATGTGACGGTCAGCGGCGGCGACATCATCGAGGGCAATGGCTGGCGGCTGGAAGCGGTGGCCACGCCCGGCCACACCGCCAACCATCTCGCCTTTGCCTGGGCCGAGCGGAAGATCAGTTTCGTCGGCGACCACGTGATGGGCTGGTCGACCTCGATCGTGGCGCCGCCGGATGGATCGATGATCGACTACATGGATTCGCTCGACCGCCTCGCGCGGCGCGACGAGGAACTCTACTTCTCCGGCCACGGCCCGGAAATTCCCGAAGGCCAGCGCTATGTGCGCTTTCTCGAGCGGCACCGCCGCGGCCGCGAGGCTTCGATCCTGCATCGCCTCTCCAAGGGCGATGCGGACATTCCGACCATGGTGCGCGCGATCTATATCGGCATCGATCCGCGGCTGACCAATGCGGCGGGCTATTCCGTGCTGGCGCATCTGGAAGACCTGGTCGCGCGCGGCATCGTGGCGACCGACGGCGATCCCGTGATCGGCGGCACCTACCGGATGGCGGCGTAGAACGCGATAGCGAGAGACGTAAGGGTCAGCAGCCAGTGCGTACAAGGAAAAAATGGTTACCCAAGGGAGTTCCCCAAGCGCCGCACACTCCGACCTCGGTACCCGCGACCCGCTTCTTCCAGGCCGCGGATTGCTCCGGCAATGCGATTTCGTCGCTCTCGTCATAGACGACGCCGTGCCCGACTCCGAAGCCTCCCCAACGCCAGAAGGTGAAGCGAGGCTCGCCTAGCGGCAGCTTAGCTACATCTTCGAGATAATTGCTGCGCATGGCCTGAAAATGGATTCTCTCGCCAGTCTCGATCGCAAGTGGCCAGACCAAATTGGTATTGCCAACTGCGATGAGTGTGACGAACGGCAGGATTGACCATGAAAGTGTCCGTCGCCAGATGCGGGCCCTTACCGAAAGAATCGTCATCACCAACGCCAGCGATGCCGAGCATGCCCAAGCAACCAACAGGATGGGTACACCACCGAAAGCTAGGTTAAACGGGCCAACCCAAAGGGCTACCAACGCTACGGGGAAAATGCATGCGAGCGCGATTGGCCAGATTACGAAGCGGTCCTCGCTTACATGCGTAGTGGTCATGTTGCTAACACGTCATTTCTTCACCGTCTTGGCCTGCGCCTTCGGCGCCGGTGCCGCCGGCGCCTTCTTTACGGGCTTCAGGGCAGCGGCTTCCGCAGCCGTGTTGATGTCCTCGATCAGCTTGTTGACGCGTGAGGCATTGCTGCCGAGATCGCTCTCGAAAAAACGCGAGGAGGAGCGGATATCGACGCGGGAATCCTCGCCATCGGCCTTGATGCGGATCACGACGTCCTCGCGGAATCCCATGATCAGCGTCTGCGCGATCGCCTCGATATGGCCTTCGCGGCGCGGCTGCGGCGCCCGCTCGTCGACGATGCGCCATTTGCGCTTGTTGACGAGCTGCAGCACGACGTCGTAGGCGCGCTGCGCCGGGAGCTCCAGTTCGATCGTCTCGATGTCGGGATAGGCGATGCGCTGCTGCTCGGCCGAATAGAGCCCGGCATAGACGGCGGAGTTGGCGCCTTCGCCGGCACGAAGCCGCGCCAGCGCCTCAAAGCGCGGCGGATCGATCGGGTCGGTGGTGATGTCGTAGATTTTCGGCAGCTTGCGGTATTGCAGGCCGAGATAGGCGGGATAGGCGAGCACGACGGCGTCGATCAAAAGCGCCAGCAGGATGCGGCCCATGCCGCGCGAGCCGTTTTGCCAGATCGCCGCGAACGCTGCGAGCCCCATCAGAATGGAGAGGCCGGCAATCGCAAGTCCGCCGAAGAACGTCGCCAGCGCCGGCTTGATCTCGAGGAAGCCAAAGCGGACGATCGCGATCGAGACCAGCACGGCGACGACGGAAAAAACTGCGAGGTTTCGCGACCATGTCGCAAGCGCGGACACGGGCTCCGTCTGATAGGGGGCGGAAAACCTGCGGGCCATCAGTTAACGGTTCCATCGCGGATGGGGGCGCCGGGCCGGCATGCTCGTAACGGTCCGCGCGCCTTGAACTAGCGCATTTTCAGGCTGCGTGGAAAGCAAGTTGCGCCGGAAAATCGGACCAAATCGTGGTTGCGAATCATCTGGCTGGGCCGAACTGCTCGACGAGGAAGTCGATGAAAGCCTTGATGCGCGGCGCGCGGTGGCGGCCCGGCGCGGTCAAGGCGTGGATCGGAAAGGATTCCGGCACATGACTGTCCACCAGCAGGGGAACAAGAGCTCCTTGCTGCACGGCGCGTTCCACCATGAAATTCGCAAGCCGTGCGACGCCGAGGCCGGCCACGGCCATGTCCAGCAACTGGTCGGCATTGTCGCTGATAAAGCTGCCGGACACTTCGAGCCGGTTGATGCCCTCGTGGGTGTGGAAGGGCCAGCGCGCCCAGGCCGGTCCCGGCAGCGTCAGGCAATTATGCTGATGGAGATCGGCCGGCACCCGTGGCTCGCCGTGTTTCTCGAGATAGCCTGGGCTGGCGCAGATGACCCGGGTTGCCTCCGTGAGCTTGCGCGCCACCAGCGCCGAATCGCCAAGCGCGCCGGAGCGGACGGCCACGTCAATCTGCTCGGCGACGAGATCGACTTGCCGGTCCGACACGTGAAGCTCGACGGTAATGTCGGGATAGCGGTCGAGAAAAGCGGGAAGTGCCGGACCGATAATTTGCTTGGCGACGGCCGTGCCGACGCTGGTCCTCAAGTGACCGCGCGGGCGTTCGCTCGCCGCCGTCACCTCGGCTTCCGCCGCCTCGATTGACGCCAGGATTTCCCGGCTGCGGGCGACGAACAATTCGCCTTCCGTGGTCAACGCCAGTCTTCGCGTTGTCCTGGTGAGCAGCCGCACACCCAGCCGGTCCTCGATCCGCGTCACCAGTTTGGAGAGGGCGGAAGGCGTAAGCCCGAGGTCGGTGGCCGCCGCAGCAAAACTGCCGCGCTCGATCACCCGAACGAACGCATTCATTTCGGTCGAAGCCGTTCTATTCATGAATTGAATTCAAGAGTTACGTGAAAAGTATACATATTATAATATATTATGTGAGCAATAGATCAAGCTCCTTCAAAGAAGGAGACTGGCCATGTTCCGGGATAGCGATTTGGGCGGGTTCACGTCGCAGGGAGCCGCTGGAGAAGGCGCACTGCGCCACCCCGACGGCAGCATCGATTTCGGCGCCTACCGGGAAAGGGCTCGCCGCGCGCGGAACGCGGCCATCGTCTCGTCAATCCGGGGGCTGCTGTCGCTCGTTGCAAATGTGTTTGCAGGGAAGCCCGAGCCGGCGGCAAGGCATCACGCGACGTAGTGCCGGACGCTTTCGCGCGAACGCCTCCGGCTCCTCACCGCTGTCCGCGGGAGGAGCCGCAATCCGTTGTCGGCGGCGAGAGGGCTATGCCGCCGCGTTCGGGAAGCGGTAGGCCTTGAACTGGTCGCGCAGCGCCGTCTTCAGGATTTTGCCGGTCGCGGTGTGGGGAATGCCGTCGACGAACACGACGTCGTCGGGCATCCACCATTTGGCGATCTTGCCGTCCATGAATTTCAGGATGTCTTCGCGGCTGGCCGACTGGCCCGGCTTGAGCTGCACGATCAGCAGCGGTCGCTCGTCCCATTTGGGATGATATACGCCGATCACGGCGGCTTCCGCCACGGCCGGATGGCCGACCGCGAGGTTTTCCAGGTCGATCGACGAAATCCATTCGCCGCCCGACTTGATCACGTCCTTGGAGCGGTCGGTGATCCGCATGTAGCCGTGCTGGTCGATGGTGGCGACGTCCCCGGTGTCGAAATAGCCCTCGTCATCGAGGATGTTGGTGTCGACCTTGAAATAGGCCTTGGCGATTGCCGGGCCGCGCACCTTAAGCCGGCCGAAGGTCTTGCCGTCCCACGGCAGCTCCTTGCCGGCGTCGTCGGTGATCTTCATCTCCACGCCATAGGGCGGGAAACCCTGGGTCTGCAGGATGTCGAGCTGTGCCTCGCCCGTAAGCTCCGAGAAAGGCGGCTTCAGCGCCGCCAGCGTGCCGAGCGGACTCATCTCGGTCATGCCCCAAGCATGGCGCACGGTCACGCCCATGTCGACGAACGCCTTGATCATCGAACGCGGCATCGCCGAGCCGCCGCAGACCACGAATTCGAGATGCGGCAGCTTCAGATTCTTGGCGGCCATGTGCTGCAGCAGCATCAGCCACACCGTCGGCACGCCGGCGGTATGAGTCACCTTCTCGGTATCCAGCAGCTCATAGACCGAAGCGCCGTCGAGCTTCATACCGGGCATCACCAGCTTGGTGCCCATGGCGGGCGCCGAGAACGCGATACCCCAGCTGTTGGCATGGAACAGCGGCACGACCGGCAGCATGACGTCGCTTGAAGAGGTGCCGAGGGCGTCCTTCGAGTTGGCCATGAAGGAGTGGATGACGTTGGAGCGGTGCGAATAGAGCACGCCCTTGGGGTCGCCCGTGGTGCCCGAAGTGTAGCACATCGCGGCCGCGGTATTCTCGTCGAAGTCCTGCCATTCGAACTTGCCGTCGGCCTGCGCCAGCCATTCCTCATAGGCGACCGCGTTCTTCAGCGTAGTCTTCGGCATGTTCGCCTTGTCGGTCAGCACGATGAAGCGCTCGACGGTGGGCAGCTGGCCGGCGATCTTCTCCAGGATCGGCACGAAGGTGATGTCGGTCATGACGATGCGGTCTTCGGCATGATTGACGATCCAGGCGATCTGTTCCGGGAACAGGCGCGGATTGACGGTGTGGCAGATTGCGCCGATGCCCATGATGCCGTACCAGCATTCGAGATGGCGCCAGGTATTCCAGGCGATGGTGGCGACGCGGTCGCCGAGCTTGATGCCGTCGCGCTGCAGCATCTGCGAAACCTTGAGCGCGCGCCTGTGAATTTCGGCGTAATTGGTGCGCACGATCGGGCCTTCGACCGAGCGGGTGACGACCTCTTGCGTTCCGTGATACTTGGCGGCGTGCTCGATAATCCGGTGGCACAGCAACGGCCAATCTTGCATCAAACCACGCATCCGAACGTCCCTCCTGATCTTTGTGGCGATCCGCGCTTCCGCCCCCTGTACGGGCGAACGGGCGGTAAGGTTTGGAATTGTCATGAACTCTAGCGCGGAGAAATCAAGCCGGAAATTGGCTGGTGGCACCCTTGACCGCCGAATGGTGGCAATGGTTACCGCCGGCGCGCTTGTGCTGTGGCTGGCCGGGCCGGCCGAGGCGCGGGAGGCCCGGCCGGTCCCGCCGCTGGACCTGTTTGCGGGCAAGCCGAAGCTGCGCGGCGCCCTCCATCACGTCGCCATCCCGCTGCCGCGCCCGCGGCCGGCCGAGGCGCCCAAAGCCGAGCCCGCCGGGGAGACCGCGGAAAAGCCGGCGACCGGCGAGCCCGCCAAGGCCGCCGAACCGCCGCCGCCCTCGGCCTGCCGGCTGGCACTGACGGAAGAGATTGCGATTGCGCCGAGCATCCCCGACATCAAGGGCCCCGGCGGCTGCGGCGGCGAGGACCTGGTGCGGCTGGAAGCCATCGTGCTGCCGGACAAGCGGAAGGTTGCGGTGAAGCCCGCGGCAATCCTTCGCTGCAAGATGGCGAGCGTCCTTGCCGACTGGATCAGAAGCGACATCGTGCCGATTGCGGCAAGGCTGGGCAGCACCGTGAGCGATCTCGACAATTTCGATTCCTTCGAGTGCCGCGGCCGCAACCGCGTCGTCGGTGCCCAGCTCTCCGAGCACGGCCGCGCCAATGCGCTCGACGTGCGCGCCATCAAGCTCGCCGACGGCAAATCGATCTATCTGACCGACCGCACCGTGGCGCGCGAGGTGCGCGAAAGCGTGCTGCAGTCGGTCTGCGCGCGCTTCTCGACCGTGCTCGGACCGGGATCGGACTGGTACCATGAGGACCACATCCATCTCGATGTCGCCGAGCGGCGCAACAACTACCGGATCTGCCAGTGGAATGTCTGGGATCCGCTGCCGCAAGTCGCGCCGCTGCTGCCGGCCGAGCGTCCCGCCGATGCGCCGCCGCGCGAGGTCGCCGCGACCTCCGATGGGGCGGCCGTGCCGGAAGCCGCCAAACCGGACCGGGGAGAAGAATCCGAGCCGGAGCAGATACCGGCGCCGGCAAAGCAAAAGTCAGCAAAAAAGCGCCGGTGAACACCGGCGCTTTTCGATTCCGGATCGACGAAGTGGCTTATTGCGACATCGGCTTGCCGCCCTGCAGGGCCATCTTCGAATTGAACGGCGAGTCGCCGTGGTTAGGCTCCAGCACCACCACGACGGTGCCGACATTGGCGCGGTCATAGAGGTCGATGACGTCCTCGTTGGTCATGCGGATGCAGCCCGAGGAGATCGAGGCGCCGATATATTCCGGCTGGTTGGTGCCGTGGATGCGGAACAGCGTGTCCTTGCCGCCGGAGTAGAGATACATCGCACGCGAGCCCATCGGATTGTCGGGGCCGGGGGCGACATAGGTCGGCACGCCGAGCCGCGAAATCTCGCTCTTGGTCGGATGCCAGGGCGGCCACTCCGTCTTGCTGCCGATCTTGGCGATGCCCGACCAGGCCATGGCCTCTTCGCCCACGGTGATGCCGTAGCGGATCGCCTTGCCGTCCTTGAGCACGTAATAGAGGTAATGGTTGTCGGAATCGACCACGATCGAGCCCGGAGATTCCTTGCGGTGGTAGTCGACGATGGCGCGCCGGAAGGGTTCGGCGACCGGCACCTTGGCATAGGTGGTCTTCGCCAGCATTTCCTTGTCGCGCGGCTTGAAATTGGCGGTGTTGGTCGCCTCGTAGGTCGCGGCTTGCATGCAGCCCGACAGCATCAGGCCGGCAGCCAGGATTCCCAATTTTGTTCTTAGCGACATAGGCAAACTTCCAGTTGAAGCTCGCGGCCGGACGCAATGTTATTGCACCGGAACTGCGACGATTCCGCGCAGCCATTATGGTCGAAGCGGATCGCAATTCCAGCCTTTAAATGGCCGGTGTGCGCCGCAGCGGGCAGCTGTGGCAATTCTGCCGATCAGGTTCCCGCCGACGAAAAGGAAAAAGGCGCCGGATCGGCGCCTTTTTCAATCGGTTACCACCTCGATGCACCTACTGCATCACGTTGCCACCGCCCTGCAGGGCCATTTTCGAATTGTAGGGCGAGTCGCCGTGTTTGGGTTCGAGGACGACCACGAGGGTGCCCATCTTCACCCGGCTGTAGAGGTCGATGACGTCCTCATTGGTCATGCGGATGCAGCCCGAGGAGATCGAGGCGCCGATATATTCCGGCTGGTTGGTGCCGTGGATGCGGAACAGGGTGTCGCGGCCACCCTGGTAGAGGTAAAGCGCTCGGGCACCGAGCGGGTTGTCGACGCCACCCGGGACCGATGCCGGCAGACCTTCGATGCGCTTGTGGATGTCGGCGGTCGGAGTCCACTTCGGCCATTCAGCCATGTTGCCGACCTTGGCGATGCCGGAGAAAGCCAGCGCCTCCTCGCCGACGGTGATGCCGTAACGGATCGCCTTGCCGCCGTCCTGAACGAGATAGAGATAGTGGTTGTCGGAATCGACGACGATCGAGCCCGGCAATTCCTTGCGGTGATAATCGACGATGGCGCGGCGGAACGGTTCGGCCACCGCCACCTTCTCATAGCGCGCCTTGGCAAGCTGCGCCTTGTCGGCAGGCTTGAACGAAGCTTCCGGAGCCGGCTGGTAGGTGGTGGCCTGCATGCAGCCGGACAGCATCAGTCCGGCAGCCAGAATTCCCAACTTTGCCTTCAACGACGACATGTCCATTCCAATCGAGATTTGCTGCGAGCGCGCTTCCGCGCTGCGCCGCACGCGCGTGAGACTCGTTGGCTGCATTATCCCCGAAACCCCTCACAATTCCAGAGCTTAGCCACCCGTCCGGCCTCGTTGGCGGCGAGCTGTGTCCTTTCTGCCGCAAGAATGGGGGCGGTCCGGCCGTGTCGCAGGACGGATCGGTAACATCGGGCGCATCTGCGCCATGGTGATGCCACTTGGTTGCCACAAAGCAGAATGGGGCGTTAAAGGGGACGGTTAATCCGCCAGTCACGATGCGCTTGCCAGAATCGGGCTAAGCCGGTGTGCTCTTGGTAACCGGTTCCGGAGTTGCGGATGTTCTCAGTTTTCGTGCCCTCAGATTTTTCGCTGAAAAAAGCCGTCGCCGTTGACCTTGCCGCGCTGCCGGAAAGCGCGGTCTGGATCGACCTGATCAAGCCGACACCGGACGAGGACAAGGCGGTGGAGCGGCTGGCCGGGATCGCCGTGCCGACCCGCGAGGACATGCAGGAGATCGAGATCTCCAGCCGCCTCTATATCGAGAACGGCGCCCGCTACATGACGGCGACGCTGATGTGTCACTCCGACAGCGACATGCCGCGCACCACCGCCGTCACCTTCATCCTGGCCGGCCACCGCCTGGTCACGGTGCGCTACGACACGCCGAAGCCGTTTCCGCTGGTCGAGAACAAGCTGGCGCGCTCCTGCTCGCCCTCGATATCGGGCGAGATGGTGCTGATGGAACTGCTCGACGCCGTGATCGACCGCTGCGCCGACATTCTCGAGCGCTGCGGCGCCGACATCGACCAGGTCAGCCACGAGATCTTCGAGCCGGAGGCCGAGCGCCACGGCCATGCCAAGCAATATTCGCAAATCCTGATCGAGATCGGCCGCAAGGGCGACCTGACCTCGAAGGTTCGTGAGAGCCTGGTCTCGATCGGCCGCGTCGTCGCCTTCATGTCCGCGGTCATGGAAGGCGTCAAATGGTCCAAGGACATGCGCGAGCAGCTCAAGACCATGCAGCGCGACGTTTCTTCGCTGACCGATCATGCCTCGTATCTCTCCAACAAGATCACCTTCGTGCTCGACGCCATGCTGGGCGTGGTCAATCTCGAGCAGAACAACATCATCAAGCTGTTCTCGGTGATGGCCGTGGTGTTGATGCCGCCGACGCTGATCGCCTCGATCTACGGCATGAACTTCAAGGTGATGCCGGAGCTGGAATGGGTGCATGGCTATCCCATGGCCCTCCTGATGATGCTTGCCGCGGCAGTGGTTCCGTACTTGCTCTTCCGCTGGAAGAAGTGGCTGTGATGCTTCCGTTTCCGAAGGGTGAACAGGCATCCGGATTCGCCGGGTTGTCGGGCAAACTGCCGGCAACTTTTTCCGTCCGTCGCCGATCGCAGTAACGCGAAATTCGTCAAGCTTCGAGCCGGTTCCGGGCTGTCGTGGCTCCGATTAAAATTTGAACTGTGCGCTGAACCATTGATCGAAAATTCTTTGCGATAACGCCGTCATATGCCGCGAGGGCACAATGGTTGACAAAGCTACAACTCGATCGCGTACGGTCATCGACCTCGCAAGCTACCGCGAGCGCATTGGCGCGCGGGCTCCTGCGATCTCGGTGCGCACCTGCCGTCACTGCGGCGCGGTGCTGGCCGAAGGCGAGCGCGAGGAAGAGTGCTCCAGCACGTTCAATGTCGAGGCGGCCCGGCTGCGTTGGCAGGCCGCGCAGATCTTGCGTGAGCTGGTTTGAAGCAGACAGGTCTGGCTGCATGCGAAGTTCGCTGGCTGCGAATTCCGCGCGAAGACCGCAACACGCCTGCGTCGTGGCCGATCCCCCGGTCCGTCGCCTGTCTCAGACGTGCTGTCCGCCGTTGATGTGGATTTCGGCGCCGTTCACGTAAGAGCTCGTCTCCGTGCACAGTACATAGATGATTTTCGCCACCTCATCCGGCGTGCCCAGCCGATGCATCGGGATCTGCTGCTCGACGATCTTCTCGGTGCCCGGCGACAGGATCGAGGTGTCGATCTCGCCCGGAGCAATCGCATTGACGCGCACGCCGATCCGGCCGAAATCGGAGGCCATTTCGCGGGTCAGCGCCGCCAATGCCGCCTTCGAGGTCGCATAGGCGGCGCCGGCAAAGGGATGCACGCGCGAGCCCGCGATCGAGGTGACGTTGACCACCGAGCCTTTGGCGGCCTTCAGCTCATCGATCAACCCGCGTGCCATCATGATCGGCGCGAAGAAGTTGACGTGAAACACGTGCGTCCAGGTATCGAGATCGGTATCGACGCTGCCGAGGCGCGCGCCGTCCGGACCCTTCGGCGAGATCGCGGCGTTGTTGACCAGCGCATGCAGCATGCCGCCTTCGAGCCGGCTGCGGATTTCGCTGATGGCGCGCAGGGTGTCGTCGGGATCGGCGAGGTCGACCTGGATGTGGTCTTCCGGCCCCGCATCCCATGGGCAGTCCTCCGGGAAGGGGTGACGCGAGCAGGTGATCACGCGCCAGCCCGCGCTGGAAAAACGGATCACCGTGGCATGGCCGATGCCGCGGCTGGCGCCGGTGAGGAGCAGCGTGCGCCGGGGCAGGTTGGAAGTCGGCATGAAAATCCTTCAGGTGTTCGGCGTCACGGATAGAGCCGCACCTTGCTCCAGGGCCGGCTCGGCGCGTCGCGGCGGAATTCGATACGGTCATGCAGGCGGAAGGGGCGATCGTGCCAGAACTCGAAGCGAAGCGGCGCGATCCGCCAGCCGCTCCAGCCCGCCGGTCGCGGCACCTCGCCGATCACATGCCTGGCCGCAACCTGCGCGATCGCCTGCTCGAAGGCAAAGCGGCTCTCCAGCGGCTGCGACTGCTTGCTGGCCCAGGCGCCGATCTGGGCCTGCTTCGGCCTCGTGGCGAAATAGGCGTCCGCCTCGGCGTCCGTCACGGGCGTCACCGGTCCGCGAATCCGGACCTGGCGGCGCAGCGACTTCCAGTGAAAAAGTAAACCGGCCTTAGGAGTTGCGGCGAGTTCGCGGCCCTTGGCGCTGGCGATGTGGCTGTAGAACACGAAGCCGTCGGTATCGAATCCCTTCATGAGGACCATGCGCACATCGGGCAGGCCGTCGGCATCGACGGTGGCAAGTGCCATCGCGTTGGGGTCGTTTGGCTCCGATTTCACGGCTTCGGCGAACCATTCCCCGAACAGCGCAAAGGGCTCCTCCGCGGCCGTGAAATCACCGGATGTTAACGGTGTTGGGGTTTTGATGGAGGTTGTGTCTGTCATGTCCGGAGTACCGAGTTGCGTCCGCCAGCGTATCCGCGCGCGCTGCAGTCCCGCTTATATAGGGCATGGGGACGCATTGGCCTATCGGCGATCCGGCCGTTCGGCACGATGGTTAGCCTGTTTCTAATCGGCGCCAGTTCCGGCGGTTGCAGCTTTTCCCGCGACAGCGGCGGCTTTTTTTCCAAGGGCGACGAGAACGAGGTGGTGACCGGCTCGGTTGCAGCCCAGGAGCCAGTACCCACCGAAAGCGATCTCATCTTCGCCCGGACGGCCGCCTCCGACGTCCTGACCAAGGGCGACAAGGACACCAGCCAGCCTTGGCAAAACCCCGAAACCGGCGCTCGCGGCTCGGTGACCCCGCTCGCACAGGCCTATGCCAATAGCGATGGCCGCACTTGCCGGGATTTCCTGGCGAGCTACGTCAACGGCCGCAGCGAAAGCTGGCTGCAGGGCGCCGCCTGCCAAGTTGGCCATGGCCGTTGGGAAATTCATACGCTAAAGCCGTGGAGACGAGGCTAAATCCCGCGACGCGCCAGTTGCAAAAATGCAACGCGTCACCACATCAAGGAAAATTGGGCATTTGTCCGAGCCAAACGGACGCGATTCCCCGAAAGGAGATTTGACGGATGCGCGACCCCTATGAGGTCTTGGGGGTGCCGCGGAGCGCCAGCGCTGCGGCCATCAAGAGCGCTTTTCGCAAGCTCGCCAAGAAACACCACCCCGACAGCAACAAGGGCGACCCGAAGGCCGCCGAGCGCTTTGCCGAGATCAACACGGCCAATGAGATCCTCAGCGATGAGGACAAGCGCAAGCAGTTCGATCGCGGCGAAATCGACGCCGAGGGCAAGCCGCGCTTCCAGGGTTTCGGCGGCGGCGACCCACGTGGCCGCGGTCCCGGCGGCTTCGAGACCTATACCTTCCGCTCCGGCGGGGGTGGCGGTGGTGGAGGCATGGGCGGCGGCAGCTTTGAGGACATCCTGAACAGCATGTTCGGGCGTGGCGGGCGCGCCGGCGGTGGCGCCGGGGCTTACGAATTCGATACCGGCGGCGTCGGGCTCGATCTCGATATCAATGCCGCGCTGACGGTCTCGCTGGAAGACGCCGTCAAGGGCGCCGAGAAACGGGTGCGGTTGCCGACCGGCAAGGAGCTCAACGTCAAGATTCCGGCGGGCGTCGTCGCCGGCCAGCAGATCCGGCTGAAAGGGCAGGGCGAGACCGCGCCGGGCCATCGGCCTGGCGACGTGCTGATCACGGTCAGCATCGCCCCGCATCCTTTCTTCAAGGTCGACGGCAGCGATTTGCGCGTCGATCTGCCGGTCACGCTCTACGAGGCGGTGCTCGGCGGCAAGGTGCGCGTGCCGACACTGGGTGGGGCGGTTGAACTGTCGATCCCGAAAAATACCTCCAGCGGTCGGACCTTTCGCCTCAAGGGCAAGGGCCTCGCCAAAGCTGGCGGTGCCGGCGATCTGTTCGTCACCACAAAGATTGTCCTGCCCGACGGGAACGACAGCGAGCTTGAGAAATTGATGGAAAAGTGGCGCGACGGACATCCGTACAATCCGCGCAGCGATTTGGGCTGATCTTCCCTTGGCAAAACCGGAGCGGGGGAAGCCCCGTACTTCGATCGCGTGAGCCGCCGAGGTTCGCGCGCACAGGTCGGCGTGACCCCCAAAAGGGGTGCGGCCTCGAAAGGGGGACCAGCGCGGTACCAAACCCCGATCGAGGCCGCTTGCGCCGATCGGCGGATCGAGCGCTACTCATTTTCGCGTGATCACCCGGTGCGATAATGAGACGCAGCAATGGTTTGATTTCAGATATTCGATGTCCAAATTGGGACAAGCGGCTACGCCCCAATTCGGCCGTCAATTATCTTGGCCGCGCAAGATTTTCGCCCTGAGCGGGAAACAATCGCCCAGGCGGCGCGGCTTAGCCGTTCGTCCTTTCGCTGAGTTCATAGACCAGCTTGGCGACCTGGGTCAGCCGATCGCGATCCCCGGAGCCCGAGACCACGAATCCGACGCCCTTCTCGGCCCAGAACAGCGCGCTGTCGCGGCCCTGCGCGGCATAGCGCATCTGGGTCGTCTCGACGGTGGCTTTCGCGGCGTAGACCGTGAAGCGTTCGCCCGAGGGGCCCTCATACATCAGGAACGACGCCGGTCCCGCCGGCCCCGGCAACAGCCGGCCGCCGACCAGTTTCAGCCCTGCGGATTCCAGCTCGGGCGCGAAAACCTTCCAGCCGCAGCGCCGGGTCAGCCATTGCTGCAGATGCGCCCGTTCGGCGCCCGGCACCTCGACGGGATGGCGCACTTCCACGACATAGAGCCGGTGCGCATCCAGTGCCTCGCCGGTGATGCTCTGGAATGCCGAGGGCGTCGCCGTTGCGCCATGCGCGAGCCAGCCGGTGCTGCCGCCGGCGACGAAGGCCACCAGCGCCGCCGCTACCGCGCCGTAGATCCAGCGCCGCGGCGGGGCCGACAGTCGCTCGAGTTCGAGCCGCTTCGGCACCGGCTCATCGAGCACCGAATCGTACCGCGCATGCAGCAGCTCCGCCATCGCGCGCCATGATTGCACCCGCGCCGCATGCTCCGGATGCGCCGACAGCCACGCCTCGACATCGCTGCGGCGCTCCGCCGGCAACTCGTTGTCGACGTAGGCATGGAGCTCGTCTTCGGTGACGGGAATTTTTGGGTCGGTCATTGTCGTCGTCTCTGTCCAGTCCTGTTCAAATCTCTCTTCAATCAAAATGCCTGACGCTATTTCACCCGACGCAGCGCTACCCGCTCGCCTTCCAGAACGGCTTTGACATGGGCGCGCGCACGGGCAAGCCGTGACATGACGGTGCCGATCGGCACGCCCTGGATGTCGGCCACCTCGCGATAGGAGAGGCCTTCGAGCATCACCAGCAGCAGCACCGCGCGCTGCTCCTCAACCAGCGTCGCAAGCGCCCGCGCGATGTCGCGGCCTTCGGCTTCGGTGCCGCTGGCGTCGGGATTGTTGTCGAGCAGCGGCATGAATTGCGGGCGCCTTGCCAGCGACCGCCGCCGGTTCTTGTTGAGGTTGGTGAGGATCGTGTAGAGCCAGCTGCGCACGTCGCCGCCGAGAAACAGCTTTTCCGAGCGCAGCGCCCGCACCAGGGTGTCCTGCACGAGATCGTCGGCGATGTCGGAGTCGCGCGCCAGCGCCCGCGCGTAGCGGCGCAACGCCGGGATCATGGCTTCGACACTCTGGCGAAACGGGCTCATGCTTCGATCGATCCGCTGTGCGCGAGTGATCGCGCTTTCACCAGCATAACACCCAAATCAAGCAACTATTCCGGCGGCGGCCGTAGATGCGAACAGCGTTAATGGCATGCCAGTTTGGGCTTTTCCGCCGCAGAGTGCTGGTGTACCTCCAGATCGTAGATTTCAAGTGCGACTGGAAAGCCGATGTCGTCAATGTCAGGTCTGATGCAAGGCAAGCGGGGAGTGATCCTCGGCGTCGCCAACAACCGTTCCATTGCCTGGGGCATCGCCAATGCATGCCACGACGCCGGCGCCGAGATTGCGCTGACCTGGCAGGGCGACGCGCTGAAGAAGCGGGTCGAGCCGCTGGCCAGGGAAATCGGCGCTATTCTGCTCGGCCATTGCGACGTCACCGATCCCGCCACCATTGATGCCGTGTTCGCCGAGCTCGGCCGGCAGTGGGGCAAGATCGATTTCGTCGTGCATGCGATCGCCTTCTCCGACAAGAGCCAGCTCGACGGCCGCTATCTCGACACCACCGCCGACAACTTCGCCAACACCATGCTCATCAGTTGCTACTCGCTGACCGCCGTGGCGCAGCGTGCCGAAAAGCTGATGCTGGATGGCGGGTCGATCCTGACGCTGACTTATTACGGCGCCGAGAAGTGGATGCCGCATTACAACGTCATGGGCGTGGCGAAGGCCGCACTCGAGGCCAGCGTGCGCTATCTCGCCGCCGATCTCGGCAAGGACAATATCCGCGTCAATGCGCTTTCGGCAGGTCCGATCAAGACGCTCGCCGCCGCCGGCATCGGCGACTTCCGCGATATGCTGAAATGGAACGAGCTCAACTCGCCCCTGCGGCGGAACGTGAGCATCGAGGAAGTCGGCGCCAGTGCGCTGTATCTGTTGTCCGACATGTCACGCGGCGTTACCGGCGAGGTGCATCACGTCGACTCAGGCTACCACATTGTCGGCATGAAGCATCCCGACGCGCCCGACATCTCGCTGACGACGGACTAGCTCCCGCCATCATGCCAGCACCTACCATCTATTACATTCGCCACGGCGAGACGTCGTGGAATGCGGAAGGGCGGTTACAGGGCACGCTGGACATCCCGCTCAACGAACTCGGCCGCAAGCAGGCGGTACAGGCCGGCAACATTCTCGGCGAGCTGCTTCTGCGCGATGGGCACGACAAATATGTCATCCCGTTCGTTGCCAGTCCGCTAAGCCGGGCGCGCACGACCATGGACCTGATGCGCGAGGCGCTGGCCCTGCCGCCGGGCGGCTATGCCGTCGACGACCGCCTGCGAGAGATCGGCTATGGCCGCTGGGAAGGCTCGACGCTCGCGGAGATGCGCGACCAGGATCCCGAGCTGTTTGCCAAGCGCCAGACCGCGAAATGGACGATGTCGCCGCCGGGCGGCGAGACCTATGCCGCCGTGCAGATCAGGATGCAGGACTGGTACGATTCGGTGAAGCACGACACCGTCGTGGTCGCTCACGGAGGCACCTGCCGCGCCCTGATGGTCGCGCTTGGCCTGGAGACTCCGCTCTCTGCGGCCGACCTCTATATCGAGCAGGGCGCCGTCTACGTGTTCGGCGACGGGGGGCTGAGAAAGTATCGTTAACCCATCCACCGTCCTGCCCGGGCGGGAGGAACGGAGAAGTTTGATTATTGTCCGCGGGCGGGCTACGACCGTCGACAATCGACACATGCGTTGAAAGCGGCAATGTCCTTCAACACTTTCGGCCACATGTTCCGCGTCACGACCTTTGGCGAGAGCCATGGGGTGGCGATCGGCTGCGTGGTCGACGGCTGCCCGCCATTGATTCCGCTTGGCGTCGAAGACATCCAGCACGATCTGGACCGCCGCCGTCCCGGCCAGTCGCGCTTCACCACCCAGCGCCAGGAGGCGGACGCGGTGAAGATCCTGTCGGGCGTGATGGCGCATCCGGAGACCGGCGTGCAGGTGACGACGGGCACGCCGATTGCGCTCTTGATCGAGAACACCGACCAGCGCTCCAAGGACTATTCCGAGATCAAGGACAAGTTCCGCCCGGGGCACGCCGACTACACCTATGAAGCCAAATACGGCCTGCGCGACTATCGCGGCGGCGGCCGCTCGTCGGCCCGAGAGACCGCCACGCGCGTGGCGGCCGGCGCGATCGCGCGAAAGATACTGCCGGATGTGAAGGTGCGCGGCGCGCTGGTGCAGATGGGCCCGCACAAGATAGACCGCGAGAAGTGGGATTGGGACGAGATCGCCAGAAATCCGTTCTTCTGTCCCGACAGGGAAAAGGCCGCTTTCTTCGAGAGCTATCTCGACGGCATCCGCAAGGCCGGTTCCTCGATCGGTGCCGTGATCGAAGTGGTGGCCGAGGGCGTGCCGGCGGGACTGGGCGCACCGATCTACGCCAAGCTCGATGGCGATCTCGCCGCCGCGATGATGAGCATCAATGCGGTCAAGGGCGTCGAGATCGGCGCCGGATTCGGCGCGGCGGAATTGTCGGGTGAGGAGAATGCCGACGAGATGCGCACCGGCAATGACGGCACGCGCTTCCTTTCCAACAATGCCGGCGGCGTTCTGGGCGGCATCTCCACCGGCCAGCCGGTGGTGGTGCGCTTTGCGGTGAAGCCGACCTCCTCGATCCTCACCCCGCGCCTAACGGTGGACCGCAGCGGCGGCGAGACCGAGATCATGACCAAGGGCCGCCACGATCCCTGCGTCGGCATCCGTGCCGTGCCGGTCGGGGAGGCGATGATGGCCTGCGTGCTGGCCGACCATTTGCTGCGCCATCGCGGGCAGGTGGGATAGGGGTGGGCTGGCGCACGCGCGCAAACCCGCCCATATTCTTCAGACGAAGCGAAGGGCAGGCGGCATGGCGGTTGACGTCAGCAGCGTCAGGGAATGGCTGATCGACGGCGGACGCTCGTCGCCTGTTCCCGGCGACATGGTGGACTCGCTGTGCAGGCAGTTGATCGCTTGCGGCATTCCGCTGTTTCGGGTTGCCTTCTACATCCGTACGCTTCACCCTGACATCTTCGGCCGCAATTTCATCTGGCGGCCGGACGAGCCGATCAAGATCGGCACGGCGGATCACAGCATTATCGAGACGCCGCAGTTCCTTGCGAGCCCGATTTCGGTTGTCGCTCGCGAGGGACGCGAAATCCGTGCCCGCGTCGGCGATCCCGAGAGTGAGCGCTGGCCCATCGTCGAAGACCTTCGCGCGGAAGGTGTCACCGATTACATCGCGCTGCCGATCCGTTACATCGACGGCTCCGCCCATACCACGAGCTGGACCACCAAGCAGGCCGGCGGCTTTACCGACGAACAGGTCGATGCGCTGCGCTCGATCATCGCGCCGCTGTCACGCCTGATCGAGGTGATGGGCCTACGCCGCGTCGCCACCACGCTGCTGGATACTTATGTAGGCAACCGCGCCGGCGAAAAGATCCTCGCCGGCCAGATCCGGCGCGGCCACACCGAGAACATGAATGCCGCGATCTGGCTGTCCGACCTGCGCAGCTTCACTGCATTGTCCGACCGCCTGCCGCCGGAAACCGTCGTCGATATCCTGAACACCTACTTCGACTGCCAGGTTGCCGCGATCAAGGCGCATGGCGGGGAGGTCCTGAAGTACATGGGCGACGGCCTGCTCGCGGTGTTCCCGATCGACGAATATGTCGGCGATTCCGACGAAGTCTGCGCGCATGCGCTGGAAGCGGCGCGGAAGACCCGCGCCGCAGTCGATGCTATGCAGTACTCGATCGGCGATACCATCGAGCGCTTCCGCTTCGGGGTGGCGCTGCATGTCGGGCCGATCCTCTATGGCAATATCGGCGGCGGCAGCCGGCTCGACTTCACCTGCATCGGACCCGCGGTCAATCTCGCCGCGCGGCTGGAAAAGCTCACCGGCCGGCTTCGCCGCACCATCGTCGCCTCGGAAGGATTCGCCGGCATCTGCAGCGGCGACTGGTGCGATCTCGGCGAGTTTCCCATCGCCGGCTTTTCAAGGGCCCAGCGCGTCTACGGCCTTCACGATGAGCAGGCACAAGCGGCGGCCTGACCGCGGAAGCGCCGCTCACCGCCTCGGGCATTCCCGGTAGCCGAACCTGCGGATCATGTCGCCGCCGGAAATCGTGTGGAAGGCCAGCGTGTCCATGTAGTGGCCGGCGGTGAGGTAGGCGCGCAGCTTCGGGTTATAGGCGTCCAGCATGTGAACGGTCAGCGACGGGCTCGGATTCCTCTGCCGGTCGTGCGCGGAATGAAACAGCAGCGAGGCGCTGCGCTCGACGCAGACGTTGCGGATGCCGAGAAACAGTGTGCAGGACGACTGGCAGTGGCCGGCGATCCTGAACAACTCGCCGGAGGCGTTGTACTGCGCGACGACGGGATCGAAGCGCGAAAAATTCCCGCCCATGCCATAGCCGGCATTGGAGCCCTCGGCCATCGCGCCGGCCGGCAGCATCGCGAGCAGCATTGCGAAAACAATTCGCACCGTCATTCCTCCGGTTCCGTGGTGAAGAGCAGCGGATACCCCTTGGCGCGACCGGCGTCGGTGGCGCGCGTCGCCTTGGTCTCGGCAACATCCTTGGTGAAGACGGCGACCACGCAGACGCCGCGGCGGTGTGCCGTGATCATCACCTTGTAGGCCTCGTCCTCGGTCATGCGGAATTCGGCCTTCAGCACCATGACGACGAATTCGCGCGGCGTGTAGTCGTCATTGACCAGGATCACCTTGTGCAGCCGAGGCCGCTCGGTCTTGGTCTTGACCTTGGTTTTCGGCTTGACGACGGTGTCGATCATGGATGCTCCGGGCCGCGGAACCCCTGCCGATCCGGCACAAAACCGCCGCCCGAAGGCGCACCGTCATGGCCCGATCGACGCGGATGAAGCCGCGGCGGGTACAGTCTACAGGCTCCGGCACAATCCCGGAACAGGCATCGCATTGCCTCGGGCGGCCGCTTGTCCTTGGTTCGTCCTTCCGCTCGATGTGTTCGGCCTGCCGAGGGGCAGTCGACTAACCCGATTGTGATGGACAAGCTATGTTACCGCTTTGCCTGACGCAATTTGCGTGTCACCATTGTCACATACGACGGGAGGGCCGCGATGCGCTGGTATGTCTCGATCGGAACGGTGCTTGTTGCCGGCATGTTGGTCAGCGGTGACATGGCGGGCCTCGCCGCGCCCGGCCCGAACAGCTCTCGTCTTGCCGACAAAGATCCGACTGTCGATGTCGAGCTGGTGCTCGCGGTCGACGTCTCCTACTCCATGGACATGGACGAACTGGCGATCCAGCGCGAAGGCTACGCACAGGCGATCGTCTCCAAGGAGTTCCTGCAGGCGCTGAAGAGCGGGCCGACCGGCAAGATCGTGGTGACCTATTTCGAATGGGCCGCCTCCACCGACCAGAAGCTCATCATTCCCTGGCGGCTGATCGACGGGCCGGAATCGGCCGATGCCGTTGCCAACGAGATCCTGAAGACGCCGATCCGCCGCGCGTCTCGCACCTCGATCTCGGGCGCGATCAATTTCGCCATGCCGCTGTTCGAGGAGAACAACTATCGCGGCCTGCGCAGGGTGATCGATATTTCAGGCGACGGCCCCAACAACAACGGCATGCCCGTGACGGTGGCGCGGGATGCCGCGCTGGAGAAGGGCATTGTCATCAACGGCCTGCCGATCATGGTGAAGGAGCCGTCCTATTCGACGATGGATATCGACAACCTCGACTACTACTACGAAGATTGCGTGATCGGCGGTCCCGGTTCCTTCGTCGTTACCATCAAGGACCGCGAAAAATTCAAGGAAGCGATCCGCACCAAGCTGGTGATGGAAGTCGCAGGGCGCCAGCCGGAAAAGTGGGTGGTGCCGGCCGCAGCCCAGGGCAGGGACCCGCGGGTCAACTGCCTGATCGGCGAGAAGATCTGGCAGGACCGCTGGGGAAGGTGAGGAGACAACCATGGCAAATTGCATCGTCGTCGTTCAGTTCGATCTGCCGAAACGCAGCGAACAGCAGGCCATCGCGGGCGGGACCGGCTCGGCGCCGATCTATCGCGGGCTCGCCGGACAGGGATTGATCCGCAAGGATTATCTCAACGGCGAGGCCGGCACCGGCGGCGTCTATCTGTGGGAGAGCCGCGCCGCCGCCGAAGCCTGGTTCACCGAGGCCAGGATCGCCGAATTGACGCAGCGTTTCGGCGTGCGTCCCCGGCTCACCTGGTATGACACCCACGTCACCGTCGACAATTTGAGAGGGGAAACGCGCGTCAACGGCGTGCCGCTGCAGGTCGCGGCGGAGTAGCGAGGCTCTCCTTCTCTCTGCATCCGCCTTCGCCAAGGCTTCGGCGGACAAGAGCGGGGCGGGGTGAGGCTACCGCGCAAACCTCGCCACCAGCTCCACATGCGGGGTGTGGCGGAACTGGTCGACCGGCGTGACCCCCTCGATCCGGTAGCCGCCGTCGATCAAGATCTTCGTATCGCGCGCGAATGTGTTGACGTTGCAGGATACCGCGATCACAAGCGGCACCTTGCTCACAGCAAGTTGCGCGGCCTGCGCCTGTGCGCCCTGGCGCGGCGGGTCGAATACGATCGCGTCGTAGTCGCGCAGTTCCTGCGGCACCAGCGGGCGGCGAAACAGGTCGCGTGCCTCCGCCTTCACCGGCTTCAACCCCGATGTCGAGGCCGCCGCCTTTTGCAAGGCCGTCACGGAAGGCTCGTCGCTGTCGAACGCTGTCACGCGCGCTTTGGCCGCGAGCCGCAAAGCAAAGGGACCGACGCCGCAGAAGAGATCGGCGGCGTGCTTTGCCCTGCCGCAATGCTCCAGCACGAGGCGTGCGAGCGCTTCCTCGCCGGCCAATGTCGCCTGCAGGAAGGAGCCCGGCGGCAGCGTCACTTGCGCGGCGCCCATCGCAACGACCGGAGGGCTGCGCATCAGCACCAGCTCGCCATGGCGCGTCAGCCGCGCCAGCCGGTGCGCTTGGGCGATAGCGGAGAGCTTTGCGGTCATCGCCGCCGTCACCGGCCCGGAGCCGCGGACGTCGACATCGAGCCCGCCTTGGGTGGCCGTAAACTGGATGTCGAGCGGCTTGCGCACGGGCTTCAGCGTTTCCGCGATGGCCCAGGCCGCATCGAGCGCGCCTTCCAGCGCGGGATCGAGGATCGGGCAGCGGTCGATCGGGATGATGTCGTGCGAGTTCGCCGCGGCAAAGCCGACCTTGAGCACCTCATGGGTGCCCATGCGGGCATGCAGCGTAGCGCGCCGCCGCCCGCTGCCATGGGCGTCGGCCAGCGGCGCGACCTCGGCCGTGATGCCGGCCAGCGCCAGCGTCTCCACGACGATGTTGCGCTTCCAGGCGCGATAGGCTTCCGTTTGCCAATGCTGGATGGCGCAGCCACCGCACACCGTGAAGTGCGGACAGAACGGGGCGATGCGCTCGGGGCTTGCTTGTTTCAGTTCAGCGAGCCTGCGCCGGTCGGGATGACCGTGGACCTCGTCGACCTCCACGGTCTCGCCGCCGAGCGCATAGGGCACATAGAGGTTGCCGCCGGGCGAAAGCGCCACGCCGTCGCCGCGGTGGCCGACATGATCGATGTGAAGCGTCTCAGACACGTCGCGCGCCGAGGAAGAATTCGATGTTGCCGTCGCCGCCGGCAATGCAGGAGGGAAACACCTTCATGTCGGTGCAGCCGAGCGAGCCGGCAAAGGCCATGATGTCGTCGCAGACCTGCTGGTGTACCATCGCGCTGCGGATGATGCCGCCCTTGTAATTCTTCCGCTCCGCCTCGTATTGCGGCTTGATCAGTGCGAGCAGGTGCATGGGGCTTGCCGCCAGCGACAGCGCCGCCGGCAGCACGGCCTTCAGCGAGATGAAGCTGACATCGATCACGACGACATCCGGTCGCGCCGGCAGGCGGGTGTTCTCCAGCTTGCGGATATCCGTGCTCTCTATTGATACAATCTTTGGGTGGCCGTGCAGCGAATGGTGCAACTGGCCGTGGCCGACATCAATGGCGAATACCATGGCTGCGCCGCCTGCAAGCAGCACCTCGGTGAATCCGCCGGTCGAGGCGCCGACGTCAAGGCAGATATGGTCCTCGATCTCGATCGGATATTGTTCTAGCGCGCCTGCGAGTTTGACGCCGCCACGCGACACCCACGGATGGGCCGGCTGCGCCCGCAGCACAGCATCGGCCGGGATGACTTCGGAAGCCTTCGCGACCTGCCTGTCATTGGCGACGACGAGGCCGGCGTCGATCGCGGCGCGGGCGCGCGCCCGGCTCTCGAACAGGCCGCGCTCGACCAGCACCAGATCGGCGCGCTTGCGGACAGCCTCTCTGTTGCTCTTCTTGGCCACGATCAGCCCGGCTTTCCCGCTGCGAGACGCACGCACGCCTCGAACGAGGTGAGGTCGTGCCAGATATCCGCCGGTCTTGCCTGCGGCAGCACCAGCGGCGCGCCGTGCAGCTCCAGCGCATGGATCATCATCAGATTATCCGGCAGGCCGAAATCCTCAACCGTCAGTCCGTCGTGATCGATCAGACGCTTGTTGGACGCGCTTGTCACCTTTGCGAAGCGCGCCACGCGATCGGCGTAGGGCGCCGGATCGTTGCAATAGCCGAAGCAGGGCTTGCCGAGGCCGGCCATGTAGCCGAGCTCGTACACCGTGCCGGGATCGGCGCCGGGGCCGCGGAAGGGCGTCAGATTGGCGATGATGGCGTCGGCCCGATCCATCATCGCTTCAAGCTTCCTGAAGATTTGCAGCGATGCGTCGGGCGCGGAAAGATCGACCGCCGTGTCGAGCGGATAAAGCCCCGTCAGCCCGTGGCGCCGGCAAATGTCGCGCTTCTGCTGGCCGATGGCGAGGGCATCCGGCAGGAACACGTCGGGTCCTGCCAGATAGATTTTCATTGGATCGTCCGGTCTAACGATGTGGCGAGCTGCAAACCCGGCGAGGACTGCACTCCCTCTCCCGCTCTTGCGGGGGAGGGTCGGGGAGGGGGTGTTGTCGCGAGTCGTACCGTCTACGCGGAGAGAGCCCCCACCCGCATCGCATCTTTGATGCGATGCGACCTCCCCCGCAAGCGGGAGAGGTGAAAGAGCGCTCGCTCAGGCGAGCTTGACGCTCTCGGCCTTGTAGTCCTTGCCCAGCGTCTCGAACACCTTGGCGACGATGCCCTTGGCGTCGAGGCCGGCGCGGGCATACATCGCGCTCGGAGAGTCGTGGTCGAGGAACACGTCGGGCAGCACCATCGAGCGCATGCGCAGGCCGCCGTCGAGCATGCCCTGGTCGGCGAGGTACTGCATGACATGCGAGCCGAAGCCGCCGATCGAGCCTTCCTCGATGGTGATGAGGATCTCGTGGTCGCGGGCGAGCTTCAGCACCATCTCCTCGTCGAGCGGCTTCATGAAGCGGGCATCCGCGATGGTCGCCGAGAGACCATGGGCGGCCAACTCGTCCGCCGCCTTTTCGCATTCGGCGAGCCGCGTGCCGAACGACAGCAGCGCCACCTTCTTGCCTTCGCGGACGATGCGGCCCTTGCCGATTTCGAGGGGAATGCCGACCTCGGGCATTTCCACGCCGCGGCCTTCGCCGCGCGGATAGCGCACCGCGCTCGGGCGGTCGTTGATGGCGACCTGCGTGGCGACCATGTGCACGAGCTCGGCTTCGTCGGAAGCGGCCATGATCACCATGTTGGGCAGACAGCCGAGATAGGCGTTGTCGAAGGAGCCGGCATGGGTGGCGCCGTCGGCGCCGACAAGGCCGGCGCGGTCGATGGCGAAGCGCACCGGCAGGCTCTGGATCGCGACGTCATGGACGATCTGGTCGTAGCCGCGCTGCAGGAAGGTGGAATAGATCGCGCAGAACGGCTTGTAGCCCTCGGTGGCAAGGCCTGCCGCGAAGGTCACCGCATGCTGCTCGGCGATGCCGACATCGAAGGTGCGGTCGGGGAAGGCCTTGTTGAAGATGTCGACGCCGGTGCCCGAGGGCATCGCCGCGGTGATGGCGACGATCTTCTCGTCCTTTTGCGCTTCGTTGACGAGGCTCTGGCCGAACACGTTCTGATAGGCCGGCGCATTCGGCTTGGCCTTCGCCTGCGTGCCGGTGGCGACGTCGAACTTGACCACGGCATGGTACTTGTCGGCGGAGGCTTCCGCCGGGCCGTAGCCCTTGCCCTTTTGCGTCACGACATGGACCAGGATCGGGCCGGTCTCCATGTCACGGACGTTCTTCAGCACGGGCAGCAGGTGGTCGAGGTTATGGCCGTCGATCGGGCCGACATAATAGAAGCCGAGCTCCTCGAACAGCGTGCCGCCGTCCATCATGAAGCCGCGGGAGAATTCCTCGACACGGTTGGCGCGATTGGCCAGCACCTTCGGCAGGTGCTTGTTGATCTGCCTGGCGGCCTCGCGCAGCGTGCGGTAGGTCTTGCCGGAATAGAGCCGCGAAAGATATGCGCTCATCGCGCCGACCGGAGGGGCGATCGACATGTCGTTGTCGTTGAGGATGACGATCAGGCGGGAATTCATCGCGCCCGCATTGTTCATGGCCTCGTAGGCCATCCCGGCGCTCATCGCGCCGTCGCCGATCACGGCGATCACGTTGTTCTTGCCGCCGGCTAGGTCGCGGGCCACCGCCATGCCGAGGCCGGCGGAGATCGAGGTCGAGGAGTGCGCGGCGCCGAAGGGGTCGTAGTCGCTTTCGCTGCGCTTGGTGAAGCCGGAAAGGCCACCGCCGGTGCGCAGCGTGCGGATGCGATCGCGCCGCCCGGTCAGGATCTTGTGCGGATAGGCCTGGTGGCCGACGTCCCAGATCAGGCGATCCCGCGGCGTGTCGAAGATATAATGAATCGCGGTGGTCAGCTCGACCACGCCGAGGCCGGCGCCGAAATGGCCGCCGGTGACGGAGACCGCGTCGATGGTTTCCTGGCGGAGCTCGTCGGCGACCTGGCGAACCTGCTCGATCTTGAGCTTGCGCAGATCGTCGGGGGTTTTGATGGTGTCGAGAAGCGGCGTCTTGCTAAATGCGGTCACAGCGATATTCCAGTTTTTGCATGTCGGAGCTCAAGTCCGACGAGAATTGGGTTTGCGCATCCACCCGCGCAGCGAGGAGCCTGTTCGGTTAGCCTTAGCGGCAGTCCAAAACGTTCAATGTGACTTACATCACCTAAGGCGTCGTCCACCCGTCCCGGTCAATTTCATGAGCCTTTGGAAGCCTTTGCCGCCGCGCCCACGCAGTGGCACACCCGTCCAAACAGCCATGGAACGGCAAGCTTTACACTAAAGCCCCGGCTAAAGCCAACCCGCCGCGGCCGGAAAAGCCCGCGCCTCGGGCTTCAAGTGCGAGACAGGATTAACCGCGCCGGCGCACCGTGGGTTCCATTGTACCCAGCTCCTCGGCTTCATTTTGGCCGGATCGGGCGTTTTCGAGCTGTTTCCAGGCCCATTCGCGGGCAGTGGGGTCGCCGGTAGCGACTGTGAGCGCCGCTTGCGGCACCGCCATGCGCTCGGCTAGCGGCACCGGGCCGCAGACGATCATGAAGAAATCGTAGGCATGGGGGATTTCGTTGGCCATCACGAACTGGAAATGCACCCGGAAGAACTGCCAGCGGAAGCGGTTGTAGTGTTCGGGCAGGATGATCTCGCGGAAGCGCACCGGGACGATGGTCGGGTTGCGCCGGGTGGGGCCGGCGTCGATGCCATGGGCGGCCAGCGGATCGAGCTGGAAAAAGTTCATCACGTCCTTGCGCGCCTGGCAGTCGATCCAGTCGATCGAGGGCTCGACCGCGAGCTGACGCATGTGATTGCGGAAATCCTGCGAGGCGGCGTGGAAGCCGACGATCGGGAAATTACCGCCGATGGTAAGCAGCACGATGCGCGGCCCGTGGCGGCCGAGCGAGGCATCGAGCTTCAGCGCGCGCGCCAGGATTTCGACGCCGAGAAACGAACCCGAGCTGTGGCCCACCAGCACGATCTCGTCGGCGTCGCTGCTGCTTGCGGTCTTGACCAGATGTTGCGCGAAGCGGTCGATACGCTCGTCCCATTCCGGCCGCTGGCGGTGCGAGAATTGCCAGGTCCAGATCGTGTCGGACAGGAGATAAAGCACGTAGGTCCGGTTTTCCGTGTATTTCAGGACGGTGCCGAGCATTGCGACGAAAATCGCGACCGCTGCCGCTGCGCCGAGGAGATGGGGCAGGCCGAGCTGGTGCAGCCCCCATTCGACGCCAAAGGCGACCGCGGCGCAGCCGGCCGCCTCCGCCAGCAGAATCAGATGCGGCCAGGTGATGAAGGTGGCAAAGCGCCAGTTCGCCGCGAAGAAGCGGTACGCCGTGCCGCGCACGATCAGCCGCCAGTAGATCCAGACTGCGTGGAGCACGATGCGCCAGATCGGCTGCGCCAGGTCGCGCTGGATGAAATCCTCAAAGCGCAGGAAGTCGTAATCGGTGCGGGTCTGCCAGTCGTCCGCCTTGGTCTCGATGGTCCAGGAAGCGATCTCGCCGCTGTCGGCAGCCTGCGGCCGCGTGGTCGTGGCCGCAATGCCATAGAGCCGCGCGAATTTGCGCAGCTCGGTGCGGAACATCCGGTAGTATTGCGCGAGGCCGCGGGGATCGTATCCCTGGATGTAAATGATATGGCGGTGCTGGACGCGCACTAAGATTGGTTCCCCCTGACCGCGGGGACTATAGCAGGCCGCACCCTGCGGAAAGAGCTATTTCGGTCGCAGCCGGGCGGTCACTGCACGTCGAGCGGCTCCGTCCCGGTCGGCTGGCCCGAGGCATCCGTGGTGATCTTGTCGACGCGGGCTTCGGCCTGGCGCAGCAGTTCCTCGCAGCGCCGCTTGAGGGCTTCGCCGCGCTCGTAGATGGCGACCGATTCCTCCAGCGGCACCTTGCCTTCCTCGAGCCTCTTGACGATCGATTCCAGCTCCTCGATCGCCCGCTCGAAGCTGAGCTTCTTCACGTCCACCTGGTTGTTCTCGGCCATTTGCGGTTTCCCAATGCGGCAGGCCCGGCCGGCCGCGGAATCAAAAAGGGTTTGGCATATTGTGGCGGCGTTCTAGCCGCCCATCAATGCGGTGACATGGGCCGCGACGGATTCCTGCAGGCCCTGCAGGTCATAGCCGCCCTCCAGCACGGAGACGACCCGGCCGCCGGCGGTCCGGTCGGCGAGGTCCATCAGCTTCCTGGTAACCCAGCCGAAATCCTCGGCCTTCAGGTTCAGCGAGGCCAGCGGATCGCGATGATGCGCATCGAAGCCCGCGGAAATGATGATCAATTCCGGGCTGAACTTGGTCAGTTGCGGCAGGATCAGATTCTCGAAGGCGGAACGGAACTTGGCGCTGCCGTCTTCGGCGGCGAGCGGCGCATTGACGATGGTGTCGTGCTCGCCGCGCTCGCCCTGCGCGCCGGTGCCGGGGAACAGCGGCATCTGGTGCGTCGAGCAATACATCACGGTCGGATCGGCCCAGAAGATGTCCTGCGTGCCGTTGCCGTGGTGGACGTCGAAATCGACCACGGCGGCACGCGCAATGCCGTGTTTGCGCTGGGCGTGGCGGGCGGCGATCGCGACATTGTCGAAGAAGCAGAAGCCCATCGGCGTCGATTTTTCGGCGTGATGGCCGGGCGGGCGCACGGCGACGAAGGCGTTTGCGTGCTTGCCCGTCATCACGGCATCGGTGGCGGAAACTGCGCCGCCCACGCCGCGCATCACGGCTTCCCAGGTGCCCGGCGACATCGAGGTGTCACCGTCGATGTAGATCAGGCCCGAGGCCGGCGCGATATGACGGAGCTCCGTGACATAATGCTCGCCATGGCACAGCATGACCTGGTCGAGATCGCCCTCGGGCGCAGCCTCGCGCACCAGCGCGTTGAACTTGTCCTGTGCCAGCACCTGCTCGACGGCGCGCAGCCGGTCGGGCCGCTCGGGATGGCCCGGTGGCGTCAGATGATCGAGGCAGGCCTTGTGGCTGAGCAGAAGCGTCATGAAGCCCTTCGGTGACACGCCAATGTAGGGCGGTAGCGGCAGCTTAGGAAGGGGTGGTAGGCCGAAAGGGCCTTGCAGATCAATTGATTCTGCCGATGCGGCCGCCCGGGCCCGGGCCGACCGGGCTGTTGGCCCGGACGTAGTCATATAATGCATCGACGTCGTAGATGCCGGTGAGACGGTCGGTGCCCCCGGTAAAGGCGGCAAAACCGTCACCGCCTTCGGAGAGATAGTTGTTGACGGTGACGCGATAGCGCGCGGCCGGATCGATCTTTACGCCGTTCAGCGTCATCCGCTCGGCGACGATGCGCTCGCCATCGCCCTTGCCGCCGTCCCAGGCGAAGCCGAAACCTGTGGACACCTGCAGGATGCGCGGGCGCTTCGGATCGGCCCATTGCTGTTCCAGCGCGTCCTTGATCTGCTGTCCCGTCAGCGTCATCGTCACCAGCTGGTTGCGGAACGGCTGCGCGGCAAAGACGTCGGCATAGGTAACCTCGCCATTGTCCTTTCTGACGATGTCGCCGCGGATGCCGCCGGGATTGGTGAAGGCGATCACCGCAGCGCCGGTCTTTTCGCCGTTCGTCGCCGCCAGCTGCGCATCGGCGATGATGTCGCCGAGCACGCTTTCGCCGGCACTGTCCGGCGTGCGCGAGAGCGTTTCGGTGATGGCGCCCGCGGGGCGGTTTGCGATCGGAGCCGAAAGCTTGTCATAGGAAGCAATCAGCGCTGTCTGCTCGGGATTCTTCGCAAGGCTCGCGCTGCGCACGATGTGGTTTTCGGGCGTCATCCCGACGACGTCGCGCGTGACCGGATCGAGCTTGAGGTCGATCGTGGTGACGAGCGTGCCGTATTTGTCGGCGCTGGTGACGAGCTTGCCGTCGATTTCGCAGAGATAGGCGCGGTGGGTGTGGCCGGAGATCACGAGATCCACGGCCCTGTCGAATTTCCTGACGATATCGACGATCGGCCCGGAGATGCCGGCGCAGCCGTCGTAGTCGCCGGTCGGAAATCCGCCTTCGTGGATCAGCACCACGATCGCCTCCACGCCGCGCGCCTTCAACTCCGGGACCAGCGCGTTCACGGTCTCGGTTTCGTCGCGGAATTCGAGATTGGCGATGCCGGCCGGCGAGACGATGCCTTGCGTGCCCTTCAGGGTCAGCCCGATGAAGGCGACGGGAATGCCGTCGAATTCGCGGATGGCGTAGGGCGGAAACAGGCTCTTGCCCGTGCTCTTTTCGATCGTGCTTGCGGCGAGGTATCGGAATTTCGCGCCCTCGAAGCGATGCGGGCCCTGGCAGCCGTCGATGACGTGACAGCCGCCGTTCTGCATCCGCAGGAGTTCGCTCTCGCCCTCGTCGAATTCGTGGTTGCCGACGGAAGCGACGTCGAGGCCCATCAGCGACAGTGCCTCGATGGTGGGTTCGTCATGGAACAGCGCCGACAGGAAGGGGCTCGCGCCGATCAGGTCGCCTGCGGCGACGAAGATCGAGTTTTTCCGCCCCGCGCGCAACTGCTGCACCAGCGTTGCCATGTGCTCGGCGCCGCCGGCGGGCACGGTGATCTTTTTTGTCTTGTCGGCGGGATCGTCGATGCGGATGCCGCCGGCGAAGGGCTGCAGATAGCCGTGGAAATCGTTGATGGCGAGAATGCGGACATCGACGGGATCCTTGCCCTGCGCGGACGCGGGCAGAGCGGCGAGCACCAGGATGGCGACGGCGAGGAATTTGCGAACCGAAGGCTTCATCGCGGCAGCATACGGCATCGGCGCAACGATTTCACGAAGGCGGCGCCCTTGCTCCCCATGGTAGGGAGCCGCAACGCATGGCAATGACTACCCCTTCTTGCGATCGAAGAACGCCTTGAAGGCGGCAACCGCTTCCTTGGAGCGCATGCGTTCGCCGAACAGGTGGCTCTCCTGGTCGATGCGGCGCGTCATGTCCTCCGGCGGCAGCTTCAGGAGCTTGCGCGAGATCGCGACCGCCTCGGCCGGCAGATGGCAGATTTCCCGCGCCACCTTGCGCGCCTCGGCCTCGGTGTGGCCGGGGGCGACCACCTCGTTGACGAAGCCGGCTTCGCGCGCCTGATCCGCATCCATGGTGCGGCCCATCACCAGCGTGGCGAAGGCGCGCTGGTGGCCCATGGTGCGCGGCATCAGCAGGCTCGAAGCGCCTTCGGGAACGAGGCCGAGATGGATGAAGGGTGTGGCGAAGGTCGCGGTCTTGCTCGCCAGCACAAAATCGCAATGGAACAGCATGGTGGTGCCGATGCCGATGGCGACGCCGTCGACCGCGGCGATGATCGGTTTGGTGTTGTGCGCCAGCGAATACAGGAACTTCGTCGCGTTCGAGGCGCGCGGCGTGTCGGCATTCGTCGTGCCGGCTTTAAGGAAATCGTCGAGATCGTTGCCGGCACTGAACACGCCGCTCCCGCCGGTGATGATGAAGCAGCGGATATCGGGATTGTTCTGCGCGGTGTCGATGGCATCGCTCATCGCACGGTACATCTCCTGCGTGATGGCGTTCTTCTTCTCCGGCCGACGCATGGTGATGATGCGCGCGTGGTGGTCGTCGGCGACAATCAGGTGCTCGGTCATGGCTTCTCCCGGCGGACCCGCCGCCGCGCTGCCGCCGGCCGAGTCAGAGCGCGCATCCTACATGATCCGCCGTGGCGCCCAAGCCGCAATCGCAGCGCGTTTCCCGGAGAGCGGGTATGAACGAATCGGCGACCGTGCGTGGATATGTCGCGCCGTGCCCGGCCATGACGCGGAGAGCGTTAGCCCAGCAGCACCGCGTCGGCGCCGTTCACGGCGTCGGCCGAATCCGTCACCGTCTTTTCCAGCGAGGCCGCCTGTACCGCGACGTTCTCGGCGAAGAACCTCGCCAGCGCCACATACCGCAGAGGATCGCCCGCGCCATCGCCCTTGGCTGCAAGCGCTTCGCCGGCAAGCAGGCAGCCGCCGAGCGTGGAACCGAACAGCCGCAGGTAGGGCGTCGCGCCCGCCAGCGCATCGTTCGGCGCGGAAGCCATCCGCTCCAGCAGCCATCGGCTGGCCCGCTCGGTGGCGGCGAGCGCCTCGCGCAGCTTCGCGCCGGTGGTGCCGAAAGCCGGATCGTTCGAGGTCTCCACCTGCCTGACGATCGTGTCGAGCTCGCCGAGCAGCTTCCACACGCTGGCCCCGTTGTTGGCGCCGAGCTTGCGGGTCACGAGGTCGATCGACTGGATGCCGTTGGTACCCTCGTAGATCGTGGTAATGCGCGCGTCGCGATAGTGCTGCGCCGCGCCGGTCTCCTCGATGAAGCCCATGCCGCCATGCACCTGAACGCCGAGATACGCCACCTCGTTGCCGATGTCGGTGGAGAATGCCTTGGCGATCGGCGTCAGCAGCGCGCCGCGCGCGGCGGCCTCCTCGCGCACGCCTGCGTCCCTGGCGCGCACCGCGACGTCGAGCGCGACCGCGGTGGCATAGCAGATCGAGCGCGCCGCATGCGTCATGCTCTTCATCTGCATCAGCATGCGCTTGACGTCGGGATGCACGATGATGGCGTCGAGCCCGTCGCCCTTCTTTCCGGCCGCGCGGCCCTGCTTGCGTTCCTGCGCAAAGGCCAGCGCCTGCTGGAAGGCGCGGTCGGCGATGCCCACGCCCTCGAGCCCGACGCCGAGGCGGGCCTGGTTCATCATGGTGAACATGCAGGCCATGCCCTTGTTTTCCTCGCCGATGAGGTAGCCGACAGCGCCGCCCTTATCGCCCATGGTCATGGTGCAGGTGGGCGAGGCATGGATGCCGAGCTTGTGCTCGACGCCCGAGGCATAGATGTCGTTGCGCGCGCCGAGCGAGCCGTCCTTGTTGACCAGGAACTTCGGCACCAGGAACAGCGAGATGCCGCGCGTGCCCGCGGGCGCATCGGGCAGACGCGCGAGCACGAAATGCACGATGTTGTCGGTCATGTCGTGCTCGCCATAGGTGATGAAGATCTTGGTGCCCTTCAGGCGATAGCTGCCGTCGGCAGCGCGCTCGGCGCGCGTGCGCAAGGCGCCGACGTCGGAGCCGGCACCGGGCTCGGTGAGCTGCATGGTGCCGGTCCATTCGCCCGATACCAGCTTGGCAAGATAGGTGTCCTTCAATTCGGCCGAGCCATGGGCCTCGAGCGCTTCGATGCCGCCATGCGTCAGCAGCGGGCAGAGCCCGAAGGCGATGTTCGACGCCGACCAGATTTCCGTGCACGCCGCGTGGATTGCGAGCGGCAGGCCTTGGCCGCCGAACTCTTCCGGACCCGCCACCGCGTTCCATCCCGCGCCCGCCCACTGCTTGTAGGCGTCCGGCCAGCCCGGCGCGGTCGTGACCACGCCCTTGTCGAGCTTGATGCCGTGTTCATCTCCCACGCGATTGAGCGGCGCGAGTACGTCGGCGGCGAATTTGCCGGCTTCCTCCAGCACGGCCGCGGTGATGTCGCCGTCGAAATCGCCGTAGTGCCCGGCCTCGACAGCGGCCTTCAGGCCGGCGCCATGGTTGAGCGAAAGCAGGATGTCGGCAATCGGCGCGGTGTAGGTCATGGCGGTGCTCGCACTCGTGCTCAAACGGGAAAGGGAGGGGGACAATAGACGATACGCCGCCGTATCACGAAACCAAAAACGCCTCAATGGGCGGATCGGGGCGGCAGCAAGGACTACGGTTCCGAATACCGCAGGTTTCCAGCGGAAGCGGGGAGGGCGGAACATCCCCGCTGTTCGTCATGGCTGGCCGGGCTCGTCCGGGCCATCGATGTCTTTGCCGCCGATAGATCCTCCTGGTGAGGAGGCGCGTAGCGCCGTCTCTAACCATGCGGCCGGCGCCGGCCCAGTCGTTTGGTTTAGTCACCCCCGCCCCAACCGGTGCAAATCCCCACATGCTACCTGTTGAATTGGGCCCATTCGCCCTATAGACCCACGTAGCCCACGGGCGTTCGCATCGGCCTCGCGTCGCGCACCGTCCATCCGGCCCATTGGGGCGTAGCCAAGCGGTAAGGCAGCGGATTTTGATTCCGCCATTCGGAGGTTCGATCCCTCCCGCCCCAGCCAGCTATTCCTGCGGTTTGCGATACGTTACGACCTGCGCCTCACAGGCCCGGGAATCCGCCCTTTTCGCGCGTTGGACTTGGTCTCCAGGCTCCCGATATCCTGGGCGAAATGGCGAAAAGTCTCCGGCTCATTTCCGAAAAATTCCTGTTTTGAGGAGACAATTGGCGGAGACTGGTTCGATCACGACTGCCGCCCGAGGACGGCATTCGATTCCGCGCACTGCTAGAGTTTCTAACAGAAGCATGCCAAGGAATGTTGCTAGGCTGCGATTCTCTCAAGGCGAGTTGGGGCGCCAGCGCCTAGCAGGACCCGATCGTCGTAAGCCGACGCCCGTGGCGTTCCCACTGGCAAAAATCGATCGGCTGTCAATCCGGGGTTTCATGTTTTCGAAGAATTCCTTTGAGGGAGGCCGTTATCGGCGATTCTATTCTTCTCCTGCAGCAAGGGCGCCTCGGACTATTGCTATGCCCGCGAGATGCAGCGCGGTCCGTTCCAAATAGCCGTGGCGGAAGGCCGTGCGCAGGCAGTCAAAATAGGATTGTCAGGTGGACCTCGGCCTTGAACTTGTAGACCGGAAAGTTGCCTTGAAGCATCGGGAAGCCAATTTCCAGCCCGGCCTGTAATTTTTCGCTCAAGGCCCTTCCGATCTCGAAGTTGAATGGAACGAACCATTCTTGGCGCATGAAGTTGTATCGGATGTCCGTCGATGGAAAGAGCGTCAGATACCATGATAGGGGCAACGCGATGTTCAGCGAGGGGGCAAACTGCAGGTCGCTGTAGTGACTGCGGGTCGGGTCGCCGGCAAAGTCGAATCGGTAGCGCGCGACAAACTGGAAATAGGAGCCCTCCGAAAATTCGGGCAGGCTGTAGCGATAACCGACAGTTGGCAGCATGAGCCACTTACCGGTCCCCAGCGCTGGATCGGATGCGGTCGGCGCGATGAATCTAAGTCCGAAACCCATTCCTTCCCGCTCGCTTATCTTGGCGTTGCTGATGACCGCCTGCATCAAGGTGTCGCCATAGCTGCCCCGATATCCAACCGGTCCGCTACCGTCGTTGGAATAGATGAATGGTAGTTCAAAGCGATATGCCACCTTCCAGTTGTTCTCCAGTTCGAACGGCCGCTCATAGCGTAGCGTCGAGGTCCAGCTGTTGATGCCGTCGCTGGGCGTCGTGTAATTCTGGAACAGGTCAATCCTGTGCAGGGGTTTCGTGAGGTCATGGCCAGTGTTGACCGGACTATCGGGCGCATTCTGCGCGTAAGCGGTGGTCGAGAGGGAGAGCAGAAGCAGGGTGGCGACGTGTTTCATGTTGGCTTCCCCTGAGTTCAAGCGATGGTACCTAGGTCGCCTTCTCTGACGCCTTGATCCGTCCGCTCCGAACAGCTGCTTTCAGGGCGGCATGGTCACGCTCGGTCTGTTCGAGATATGCCAGCGCATATTTGGCAATGGCATCAGGCAGGGCATCATTCGTGCCGCAGTAGCCGGAGATTGTTGCCGGATCGCCCGACTTGGCGTGCGCCAAAGCCAGCGCCCAGCCGCAAAGGCGACAGTACTCGGCCAAGCCATCGAGCGCGTCCTCGTCATTCTCCTCGAAGCTCACGCCGCCTTTCATGTCGGCCAACTGGCGCACGAAGAAGTGCCCATCCTTATTGGCACCCACTGGACCCCAGCCGAGGAAAATGTCGGGCGAGCCCTGGATGAGGCGCTGGCCGGTGACCACTCGCTGTCCCTGATGCACGACCGGGCTCTTTCTGCCGAAGTAGGGTGCAAGAACGGACTGGCGCGCCTCCTTCACCTGCAGAAACAGAGGATCCTGGGAGTCGATGCCCTCCAGGAGGACGATCCAGCAACTTGTGCCGACGCTGCCAACGCCGACAACCTTGCGAGCGACATCGACGACCCGATATCGCGAAAACAATCGCCGCCGATCTTCGGGAAGGGAAGCGACATAGGATCGCAGCAGTGCATCGAGCGCTGCGGATATCGGCGTACCGTCGCTCAGCCGGGAAGGGCGGACAATGAGAGGAGCGTCCGCGATGATACGGTGTTTGCCGCGCACTTCCTCCGTCAGCCGGTCCAGCGCCCGCATATGCCCCTTGGCATGGGCCTTGTCGATGACCGCCTCCGCCCTGCGCCTCAGTCGTGGCGGCATGGTGGCGAGGATGGTGCGCTCGTCGATCAGGTCGTACCAGATCTCCAGGAAGCCCATCTCCGAATAGCGTCGCATGCGTTCGACATAGGACGCAATGCTTGCATGTGCCGCCGCCTCGGCGTCGGCCTTGTCGCCACCGACAAAGACGGCTGCAACCGCGGCACTTGCCGCCAGTCGCTTCAGGTCCCACTCCCAGGGGCCGGGGTGCACCTCGTCGAAGTCGTTGATTGCAAATATCAGATTGCGTTCGGCGGAAGCAAACAAGCCGAAATTGAGCAGATGCATGTCGCCGCAGGCCATGACTTCAAGGCCGGTGCGCGGTGACTTGGCAAGATCAGCCGCCATGATCGCGGCGCTGCCGCGCAGGAATGCGAAGGGCGAAGCCACCATGCGCGACATTCGCACCGGCACCAGCGATCGGATGCGCTGCCGATTCTGGGCCTCGAGGACCGATACCGGATCGGGACGCCCCCGAATCGGCGTGTACTCGGCGTGAGAGGACCGTGGCACTTTCTGACGCAGATCGCGGCCTGTCTGCAATCGTTCGCCGCGAGCAGAACGCGGTGCGCGAAAATGGTCCAGAGTGCCGAGCTTCGCCGGAGTTCTCAGCAGGCGAAATACTTCGGAGTCCGAATGATTGTTGACCGCAGGTGCCATCGCTTGAACCTCTCGATCGATCCGCCGATCTCACGACCGCCGGTGCACGATCTATTTCCGAATTATCGGCTTAGGCGCTGCCGGCTGGGGCGCCGCCTCCGAGATGCTGAATGTAATCCAGCCGGTCCAGCCTTCCGGGCGGTTCTGCGCGGCGAACTCCTTGTAGCCCTTCACATTGAGGTAGACCTGCATGCCGGCGACGGGGAACAGGAATCCGACTTGCGGACCAATGCCGGCGACGCGCGATCGGAAGCCGCCGAGCGCGGCCGGCGCGCCGACGTCGTCGGTCAGCTGCTGAAAATAGTACCCGACGGCGCCGAGCTGAATGCTGCTGGTGATGAAATGTGAAGCACCCCAATCGAAATGAAAGTCGATACCGTTTTGATATTGCGTGGCAGGATTCTTGAAGTTGTAGGTGATACCTGCCACGCCGCTGAACTCGTTGCCTGACTGGGGATTGAAGTAAGTGTAGCCGCCACCAAAGTCGATCGCGCCGTGGCCGATGCCAAGATTGGAGATACGGTTGAGGTCATAGGCTCCAATGGGAACGTCGCCCGTGCCGTAGAGCATGAAATTGTGCACACCTTTGTTCCATTTCAGGGTTGCCTGCGGGATGAGATCGCCGAATGCCGTCAGGCTCTGCTCCCGCGAGCCGGAAAGTGTATTTCCCAATGGACCGGTCACCGATCCGGTGATCGACGTATCAAGGCGTCCACCAATACCGAACAAACTCACGGAGGCGACGGCGCCAGCCAGGGCTGGAATGCCGAAGGTATAGGTTGGGCCGAAGATCGTGAGGTCGCCCTGTGCGGCAAGGCCGAGGTCAAGTCGGCCACCGCGAGGAATTTGCGCTCCTGCTCCTGCTTTCACCTCGGTGTGATAGTAGACGGTCGCCCACGACCAGCCGGGTGAACCCGGCACGGCGGCAAGACTGCCGAAATTGCCGGGAAGCCAGAAGCTGATGCCGCCCTCATCGGCCGATGCACTCAACGGCAGGAGAGCGAACGCGGCAACCCAACCACCGATCGCGGCTCGCCGGCGTAACGAAGTGCAACGGGCCTGTTTCTGCATGTCCAATCCCCTGCTTGGCTTTTCCGCGGCTCAGGCGGCTATCCGACTGCCCGTCTTGTGCTGGCGCTGGTCGCGGTGCCCGGCGGAGAGCTGTCGGATCAGGCTGATTGCAGCCGAAACTGCGGTGTTTGGCACGGCAACCTCGTCAGTCCGCAAATCGCGTGGTGAGGGCGACCACTCGAACATGCTCAGGTTCTCTGAACGCACCTGAACCCGACATGGCTCGTCGAGGTGTCGATCGGCTCGGCGTGGCGCGCGGCCGGCCGGTAACGGCGGCAGTAATTCGGCGCACAGAGATGCGAGCCGCCCTTCAGAACCTTGCGCGGAATCTTGATGGCGGGCAGGCGGGGGTCCAGGCTCGCCTCTTTGTTTCCGCCACGTGGATTGAGCGGCACACAACATGCCTTGGGTGCGTCCGCCGCGTGTCCGGTTGACCACCAGTCGTTAGTCCACTCCCAGACATTGCCGATCATGTCGTACAGGCCGTAGTCGTTCGGCGGAAACGACGCTACCGGCGAAGTCCGCTCGTATCCGTCCTCACCCAGATTCTCGACTGGGAAACTGCCCTGCCAGGTATTGGCCATATGCTTGCCACCGGGCACCAGTTCGTCGCCCCAGGCAAATTCCTCGCCGTCGCGCCCGCCGCGGGCGGCAAATTCCCACTCGGCCTCGGTCGGCAGATCCTTGCCGACCCAGTGTGCGTAAGCCATCGCGTCAGCAAAGGAAATGTGCACCACCGGATGGCTGTCGAGCACGTTGATGTTGCTCTTCGGCCCGTAGGGATGCCGCCAGTCGGCGCCCTTCATGAAGGTCCACCATTGGCTCCAGTCGCGCAGGTCCGCGACATGCTGCGGCGGCGAGAACACCAGTGAGCCCGCATAGAGCATGTGCGGCAGCGCACCGGGATAATCCTTGGGATCGGGCTGCAACTGCGCCGTAGTAACGTAGCCGGTCGCCTTGACGAAGGCCTTGAACTGCCGGTTCGTCACCGGCGTACGGTCGATCCAAAAGCCGTCCACGGAGACGCGATGCACCGGCGCCTCTTCCGGATAGTGGTCGTTCGATCCCATCCGGAAGGTGCCACCGGGAATCCACACCATGTTCTCGTGGGCGCGTTGTGCGCGCTCGCTTTGCACCACACTCGGATCGTGGCCGACGCGAACTGGAACGCCTGGCATCGAAAGCCCCTTGAGTTTCGATATTCGGTTTTAGAGGGCGATCCGCGGTCGTTCGATTGGACCGTGGTCCAACTTGCGCGTGCCGCCGTCCCGGGGAATCTGCTGCCCAATCCGCGCGCAGGGAACCTGCGATCCGTCGCATGGACAACAAACCGCGAACATTGCGCGAGCCGGCATTCTCGCTCACCTGCCGGGTCAAGCTGTCATTGTAGACAAGACGCGAGTTTATAACAGATTACAACCTGTGCAAGCATAGATATCCTCACTTCGCCAGGACCGTCGATTTGATCGTCGACCGGGTGGCGAGAATTTCAAGCTCGGACGACTGAAAACTTGCGGCGGCACGACCGGCATCGTCATGATCAGGACCTGCTGCAACTGAATTGAGCTGCCCAGCGTGCAGGGCAGTCGACCCGCGAGATCGAGTGCGAATCCGCTTCACCGCTTAGATCAACTCACGCGTCCGGAATCGATGTTGTCCACGCGACTCGCAGCGAGACAGACGTTGTTGGCCCATGGCCCAATAGACTTCGAAGCGCTGCCGGATACGGTTCAGCGCCATTGCGGCCTGTGACAGCGTCATGCATTGCCCGTTTTCTTCGTGCCGAGCCACTGCGCCGTTTCAATGCACCATCTCAGGAGGAAGCGATCCCATGGCAAGCAAGGATGTCTCGAACAATTCTTCACAAAAAGACAGCGCGGTGAATCGCCGAAATGTGCTCCTCGCAGGCACGGCGATTGCCGCAACCGCCGTTGCGGCTTCTGCGTCTCTTGAATCGACACTGGCGCAGGCTCAAACGTCCCAGACCTCGTCGGGCCGCCCGCCCAACATCCTGGTCATCTGGGGCGACGACATCGGAACGTGGAACATCAGCCACAACAGCCGCGGCATGATGGGTTACATGACTCCCAATATCGACAGGATTGCCCGCGAAGGCGTGTCGTTCACCGACTATTACGGCCAGCAGAGCTGCACGGCGGGCCGGGCGGCCTTCATTGGCGGCAACGTACCCGTGCGCACGGGCATGACGAAGGTCGGTCTGCCAGGTGCGAAGGAGGGCTGGCAGAAGGCGGACCCGACGATTGCTGCGATCCTCAAGGACAAGGGATACGCGACCGCCCAGTTCGGCAAGAACCACTTCGGCGATCGCGACGAGCACCTGCCGACGATGCACGGCTTCGATGAGTATTTCGGCAGCCTCTATCACCTCAACGCTTCCGAGGAGCCGGAGAACGAGGACTATCCGAAGGATCCGGAATTCCTGAAGAAGTTCGGCCCGCGCGGCGTGCTTCGCTGCAAGGCGGACGGCAAGGGCGGACAGACCATCGAGGATACCGGACCGCTGACCAAGAAGCGCATGGAAACCATCGACGAGGAGACGCTGGCGCTCACCAAGGACTTCATCACCCGGCAGAAGAATGCCAGCAAGCCGTTCTTCTGCTGGTGGAACGCCACGCGCATGCACTTCCGGACGCACGTCAAGGCGGCCAATCGCGGCAAGTCGGGCCAGGATGAGTACGCGGACGGCATGGTCGAGCACGATGCCATGGTTGGCGAGTTACTGAAGCTGGTCGATGACCTCGGCATCGCCAACGATACGATCGTGTTCTACTCGACCGACAACGGACCGCACTACAACGCCTGGCCGGATGCGGGAACGACGCTGTTCCGGAGCGAGAAGAACTCGAACTGGGAAGGCGCCTATCGTGTGCCGGCCTTCGTTCGCTGGCCGGGCAAATTCCCGGCCGGGACCACGCTGAACGGCCTCGTCGCCCATGAGGACTGGATGACGACGTTCTGCGCCGCGGCCGGAATGCCGGACGTGAAGGAACGGCTAATGAAGGGAGACACCTTCGCAGGCCGACAGTACAAGACGTATCTCGATGGCTACAACATGCTCGACTATCTGGGCGGCAAGACCAAGACGTCACCGCGCAACGAGTTCTGGTACGTCAACGACGACGGACAGATCGTTGCGGCGCGGTGGCAGGACTGGAAAATTGTCTTTCTCGAGAACCGCGGCGAGGCTTTTGGCGTCTGGCGCGAACCGTTCGTCGAACTGCGCGTGCCTCTGCTCTTCAACCTGCGGCGCGATCCCTTCGAAAAGGCGCAGCACAATTCGAACACCTACAACGACTGGTACCTTTCCCGGGTCTACGTTCTCGTGCCGATCCAGGCGTTGGCTGCAAAATTCCTGCTGACCATGAAGGACTATCCGCCGAGCCAGACGCCCGGCTCCTTCAATCTGGCCAAGATCGAAGAGCAGCTTCGACGCGCCAATTGAGGCGAAGCCGCGGCAGAAGCGATTGCACCGGCCGACGGATCGGAATCCGTCGGCCGGTGCTCCAATCTGTAATCGAGAATTTGCCGGAGACTCCAATGACCACTGTCGGGCGCTCTCCCCTGCGTTACGTTCATGGCCTTGCAGTCCTGGCGGCGGCCTGCTGCTACGCGTTCGTCGCGCAGGCGCAATCCGATCCCCTGCCGTCCTGGAACGACGGGCCCGCAAAGCAGTCGATCACCGACTTCGTCACGCGCGTGACAACGCAAGGCGGGGCCGACTTCGTGAAGCCGGCCGAGCGGATCGCAACCTTCGATAACGACGGCACCTTATGGAGCGAACAGCCGGCGTATTTCCAGCTTCTCTTCGCGATCGACCGCGTCAAGGCGCTCGCCCCACAGCACCCCGAGTGGAGATCGAAGCTGCCATACAAGGCGATCCTTGAAGGCGACATGAAGGCCCTTGCAGCTACCGGCGAGAAGGGCGTCGCCGAAGTGGTCATGGCCACACATGCCGGAATGACGACCGACGAGTTCGCCAGGATCGTCTCCGACTGGATAGCGACTGCCGTTCACCCGCGCTTCAAGCGTCCCTATACCGAGCTGGTTTACAAGCCGATGCTGGAGCTGCTGGCTTATTTGCGCGACAACGGCTTCAAGACCTACATCGTATCGGGTGGCGGTATCGAGTTCTTGCGCGTATTCGCAGAGCGGATCTACGGAATTCCTCCGGAGCAAGTCGTGGGGTCGACGATCGTGACTACATTCCGGAGCGAGAACGGCAAGCCGGTGCTGGTGCGCGAAGCCAAGCTCGATTTCATCGATGACAAGGCAGGCAAGCCGGTTGCGATCAACAGGTTCATCGGCCGCCGGCCCGTCCTTGCCTTCGGCAATTCGGACGGCGATCTACAGATGCTGCAATGGACCATGGGCGGAAGCGGCCCGCGATTTTCGGGCCTGGTCCATCACAACGACGCTGATCGCGAATTTGCCTACGACCGCAATTCGGCGATCGGACGGCTCGACAAGGCCCTCGACGAGGCGGTTGCCAAACGGTGGATGGTGGTTGACATGAAGCGTGACTGGCGCGTGGTGTACCCGTGAAAGGCCGTATCCCGGAAACATTCCGCCTGCGCTCCGTTACCGGCTGCTTCGCCGTTCTGCAGGCAGCAGGTGAGCCTCAGGCGGCTGACACGGGCGTGCCCTTCCGGGATGGATCAGGACGAAGCCGTTTGCGGACGCAGGTACCGCAATCCACCGTCGCTGAACTGACCGGGTTTACTTCTGACCGAAATGAATAACGCCGTCCCAGGCTTCCGACGGAGGATCCAGCATGAATCCGACGACGCGGTCGAGATAGATCCCCGCCAGCACGTCGTCGGGATAATCGTCCGCGAATGTCTCGAGCGCCTGGAACGTGCCCATCCAGTCTCGGCTCGCATAGACCTCATAAACACTGTCCCAGCTCCGGACCAGTTCGATCATCGCCGGGCTCACCCGCGATTCGTCGTTGCCGTTGAGCGGTCCGAGCAATTCGAAGATGTCCAGCGACCGGCCAAGCCCCTTCGGCTGGGTGCGGTCGACGCGCCGAAAGAGAAACTCCTTGGAGCAGACCGATGCGATTTGTCCACTCGCAAGAATGCTGCTGCCGTAATATTTGTTCAAACCCTCGAGCCGCGCGGCAATATTCACGTTATCGCCGATGGCGGTGTAGTCGATCCGGTCGGACGACCCCACATTGCCCAGCACGGCTTCGCCGACGTGAATTCCGAACCTCGTATACCAGGCAGGCAGTCCACGATCGATCCATTGAACATTGAGGCGTCGCGATGCGGCGTGGCATTCGAGGGCCGTCGCGCAGGCGAGATGTTCGTGGTTGGTGACAGCGAGTGGAGCATTCCAGAACGAAAAGATGGCATCGCCGATGAATTTGTCGACAGTGCCCTCCTTGTTGATGATCAGGGAGGCGAGTTCCTCGAAATACTCCGACATGCTCTCCATGAGATCTGTCGGGGGAATATTCTCCGCAATCGGCGTAAAGTCCCTCACATCGGTGAAGAGGATGCTGATGCGCCTGGTCTTGCCGCCGACGGCAACGATTTCCTCGCTTTCGAGAATGTCCTTCACCAGTGCCTTTGGTACGAACTTTGACACCTCGCGAATCGTGCTTTTCATTCCTGACATCGATTTGATCAGGGTGTTGATCTCGACTACGCGGGAGTTCATTCTGATCGGGTCGTCGAGATGAAACGACTGGATCAGCTCGGCTTCGCCTGAGAGCCTGGCGAGCGGCCTGGATATCGATCGGGCGAGATAGACGATAACCGGGACGAGGGCCATCAAGACCAGCAGCGCGATTGGTATGCTTCGTCTTGCTGCGTCCATCAAGGTGCCCTGGAAATCGGAGAGGGGCGCGGCGTAAAGCACGAAGAAAACCCCGCCATCCCGCGCAATCTGGCGGTCCACAGTCGCAAGGTACGCGGTGCCGTCGACCGAAACTTCCGCTATCCTGAAGGGACCTGCCTGCGCGAACACCCTGAGGGCATCCCGAACCACCGGATCGGATATGTCGGCCGTGGTGGCGAGTTCGATCGCTGCATTCGCTGGGGGCCCCGTGTGCTTGAACATCTGGTTGGGATCGAAGTGGGCCAGCAGTCGATTCTTTTCGTCGAAGGCCACAAACCGGTGAGCGTCGTTGGCTCTCACAGATCCGACATAGACCATCAGCCGCTCTAGCGTGATGTCGATCCCGACCGCGCCGGCGTTGCCGTCGAAGGCTTTGGCGAGCGTCATTCCAACCTGGGAGGTGGTCGCGAAGAGATAGGGCGGCAGGCGGATGGTGGCGCCCGGCCTTTCGAGAGCCGTGCGATACCAGTCGCGGCGACGTGGATCGTAGCCTGCATCTTGCGGCGGCAGTGCTCCAATCAGACCGTAGTTGCTGTCGAGGAATCTCCACGTTTCCTTGCGGCCGGCACTGCCGTCGGAGCGGATGTCCTGGATTGCGTAACGAGTGCTGGAGGGGCCACCCAGCCGGGCGATAAAGGGCTTCTCGTGTTCCGATATCGACAAGACCTGAAAGTAGTTTCCGTTTTGATGGCCGGCATATATCGCCGAAATTTGCGGATTCGACTTCAGGCTCGACAGGACCAGTTGCAGAAACGGATCCCGCGAAGCTGATTCTTGTTGAAGTGATGGAGCAGTCTGAAGCACTTCGGTGAGCAGGAAGGCAGGCGCAAAGAACGCCAGGCGCCGCTCGTTGATCTGGTTGATCGTGGCACGGAACGCGTCTTCCGCCACCTTGAGTGCGGTCTTGCGGGCTTCAATGTAGTTGGTAATCGTTACCACCGTGCCGACCAGCAAGGCCACGATCAGAAACAGTGACAAAACGGTCACGAATAGCGTGACGCGTGGTCCGGCAAGAGGCGTGGACATGTGTGCTGCCTCCGAGGCGTCTATTGCGCAGACAGATCGATGACCCGCTTCGACAGATAATCGACCCAGTAACGTACGAACGGATCGGCGGCATCCAGCTTTTGCCGAAGCTTCGCTTCGGTCACCATCAGTACATCGCATCCGTTCGTCGTCATGGCCGAAGCAGCACGTCGCGACCCGGCCCTCAGCGCGTGCACGCCGAACATCTCCCCGGGCTTAAGCTCGGTGACGCGTCGCTGATGCTCGGTACCGAACGCGATGAATATCGTTACGTCGCCACGAAGCAGGACATACGCTGCCGTCCCGGCTTCCCCTTCCGCAAAGATGGTCGCCCCCGCGGGATAAACGTTCCGCATCAGCTCTCGGCGCACCGCCTGAACAGAAAGCGGTGAATTGCCTGGCACGTACGGCATCGGAGTCACTCCTTGCCTTTGACATTCGAAGGTCGGCGGCGTCGCGTTCGAGGACGCTTTGTTGCGGCCTCGATTGCGGCCAGCAACGAGACGTCCTGGAACGGCTTGGCAAGAAAGGCGAACGCCCCGGCGGATGTGCTGCGATCGCGAGCGTCGGCTTCATTGTGGGCAGTGATGACAATGGTCGGAATCTTCGCGCCACTCAGCGCGAGGCGGCGTTGCAGCTCGATGCCATCCATCTCGGGCATTTGCAGATCGACAATCAGGCACTCGGGCAAGCCATCGGATAACGCCGTAAGGAAATCCCGGGCTGATGTGAATGTACGAGGGGTGAGCCCATGCGTTCTCAATAACCGAGCCAACGCGCTCAGCACTGACGGGTCATCGTCCACGATCGCTATCCAGCCCGCAGTTTCGGCCATGCGGCAGTATCTAGATCGCAGACGGGGGTTGTCGATTGGCCCTAGGACCAACAGTCTGAAACGCCTGTCACCTCGCGGCCGACCTGGGAGAGATTCCGGCCTTTTCCGCCAGCCGAACCAGGTCCGCAACGGACCGCACGCCCATCTTTTGCATCACCCGGCCGCGGTGGACTTTTATGGTCTTTTCGACCGTTCCCAAGTCGCCGGCGATCTGTTTGTTCAGACGTCCCGCAATCACGTGAGTCATGACTTCCTGTTCGCGCGGCGTGAGGCTCGCAACCCTGTCGTTGATCGAGCGGAGCTCGCAACTGGCGCATCGGGTGTTCGAGTCCACCTGGATGGCGCGCGCAATTGCGGCGAAAAGGTCGGCCTCGCAGACGGGCTTGGTGAGGAAGTCGATTGCGCCAGCCTTCATCGCGCGAACGCTGGTCGGGATATCGCCTTCACCGGTCAGGAAAATGACTGGCCGTTCGGCAATCAGCGCTTGCTGCAACTCAAGCCCGTCATGATCAGGCATGGAAACGTCGAGCAGTGCGCATCCGGGGATCGAGCTATCATGAGTTTCGAGGAATTCCCTCGGGGAGGTGAACGCGAGAGTCGTGTAGCCGCGCGTTCGCAGCAGCCGCGATATTGCTTTCAACACGCCGGCATCGTCGTCGACCAGAAAGATCGTGAAATCGGTTTCTGTCATTGGGCGGCCATGAGGTATCGCTGGGCGGGGAAGCGGATTGTTGCAACAGCGCCGCCAGCGGCGTCATTGGTCAGGCTGATGTCTCCCCCGTGTGCCTGGACGATGGTCGAACAAATCGTCAGACCCAGGCCGAGGCCGTGGTCCTTGGTGGTGTAGAACGGTTGGAACAATTTGTTACCCTGCATTGGTTTGAAGCCGGACCCGCGATCTCGCACCCGAACCTCGATGCTCCCGGTCGAATCAACCCGAGTAGAGATCGTCACTCGTCGCGCTGCGGCCGGAATCGATATCATTGCATCCATTGCGTTCATGACAAGATTGAGCAGAACCTGCTGTAGCTGAACTGGATCGCCGGACATCACGGGCAGTTCATTTGCAAGGTCAGCTTCAATCTTTACGCGGCGCCTGATCGACTCGCCCTTCAGGAGGGTATTGGTCAGCCTGATCAACTCGTTGATATCGACGGGTTCGGACTTGGACTCACCCTTCTTGAGCAGGCCACGGAGCCGGCGAATGACCTCACCGGCCCGATTGTCTTCGCTCACGATGTCCTGCAGGGCATCGTTTACTTCGGCAAGATTTGGAGGTTCCTGCGTCAGCATATGGAGTGCGGCCTGGGCATTCGAGAGAATCGCAGTGAGTGGTTGATTGACCTCGTGGGCAATGGCCCCCGAAAGCTCACCAAGCACGGATACCCGCATCAGATGGGTTACTTCCTGGCGCTGCAACTCCGCTTCTGCTGCGGCGGTCTTCTGTTCGGTGATATCAACAAAGAGTCCGCTCAGTTGATCCGAAGCGCCGGGGCCATCGCCATGTGCACGTGCGCGAACCCTGATCCAACTTTCCCGGCCTTCCGGATGGATGACACGGAAATCGCTGACGGCGGGCTGCTCACCCGGCAATATTCCGCGAAGTGCCGCCACGGCGATGCGGCGATCCTCGGGATGAACAGCGGCCTGGAACGTCTCGCGGGTGAGGGGAGTATCCTTCGAAAGTCCGAAGAGCACCCGGCAATGCTGGGTGGCCCACAATTCGTCCGTTGCTCGATTGAACTGCCACAAGCCGATGTTGGCCGAAGCGGCGGTGAAGGTCATGCGCTCTTCGCTTTCACGAAGTGAAAGTTCGGCCTGTCTTCGCCTGTGCCGTTGAAATAGCAGGCCGGTAAGGAACAGCGACTGCAGTCCGATGACGAACATGGTTCCCAGAACGAGACCGCGATGCTCATCCCAAACATTGGGTTCTTGGAACATGACAATGGTGCCGGAAGGAAGGTCGCTCTTCTTTAGGCCCCAATGCTCCATCGCCCTTGCGTCAACGCGAAACGTCTGCCCGGGATTTAGTCGCGGCGGAGGTGGCGCCGTGCCCTGGCTGGAAAGAATTTCGAGGGCGAGGTCCGCGGCGGCGGCGCCCATGGATTCGTAGGTTTCTACATATCCTCCGACGATCCCGGTGCCCAGAAATGTTCCGAACGGACCGTAGACGGGCGCGGCGGACGCCTTTGAAACCGCGGCTGCAACATCTCTTGGAATCAAGGGACGGCCTGCGCCGTCGGCATAGACCGAGAGCAACAACACGATCGTGTTGCCCGGCAGACGCGACACTTCCAACAAGATCTCATCATATGTCAGGTCGTATCGAAAGGTTGTCTCGAACTTCCGCTTTCGCTGCTCGATTGCCTTACGGGTGGCCTCCTGCCAACCGCGATCGGCTTTGCCGCTTCCGCCTATCACTACGAGCCGCTTGGCGTTCGGTTGCAGTCGCTCGGCCAATTCGAGCATCTTGTCAAAATCAAATCCACTCATGATTCCGGTGACGTCAGGCGGCAGATGCATCGTCGCATAGCTCGCAGCCGAACCGCCGGCAAACACCACCGGTACTCCGGGAGCAATCAAGTCCCGGTACTTCATGATGAAAGGCACTCCCTCGGTACCGACCACCAGTACGAGATCGAAACGCATCTTGCTGTATTTTTCCCGCAGAAAGTTTGCGGTGCGCGTGGCGTGCTCGTCCCCCGGCAGCCGAACCAGGTCGAGAAAGTCGGCCTCGATCTCGATCGATTGCGAGCCTTCGATCAGTCGTTTGCGCGCGGCCTCCGATGCGATCGCCGTGGCTGGGAATGTATAATTGTACGCATGAAGGATCAAAACGCGTTTGGGGGCATCTGCCGCTGTCGATGCCGAGGCGAATCCGAACTGGATGACGACAATCAGCATGAACGCAAAGCACAGACGATGGGCGCACTTTGCACTCGGCGGCGGATGGGTGCGATTGTCAGCCGGCACGAGGTTCGATCCGTTCCGATCCGTGGTTACTGCGGAGCCTGGGATCAGGCGCTACCGGCTATTGCGGCCGGGCGCACCTTTTGAGCGAGTGTATGTCATGCCCTCGGCAACTGTAAGTGTTCCGTGAAGGTACAATGCTATACCTGCGTATAGTCTGCATCATGCCGGGCAATGTGCCTCTATCGAAGCGCCCGATTGATGCGATACGATGCGCTTCAGGGAGGACGGGGGGTGACCAAGAGGCGACGGGATATTCCCAGCGTTGCGGCGGGCGCCGCCGAGGAAGGCCGCCCTGCCAACCTGCTTGTACGACAGCGCCGCGTAAACGTGGTGCCGTTCCCTGATCTGCAATGACGGCCGTCATCGCATGGCTGGATGCGATCCTCGGCAGCATTCCGCTGCCGGTTCTGGAGGTATGGGGCAGGTTCAGCTATATCGTGGGCCTCTTCCTGGCGGCCTGCGCCTTCCTCGGATTTACCTTCCGGATCGGAGACCATTGGGGTTTTGGCCGTGCGCGGCACCAATGGGATACCAAGGCATTCCTCAGCATACCCCTTACCTGTGTGATGATCATCGGGTTTGGCTATGTCGGATCGTTCATTGTGCTCGTCCCGGGCGCGCAGACGTTTGAATCCCTGAAGGATGTCGCCGTCCTGCTATCGATCGTGCTTTTCGGCTATCCGGCGCTGATCGCCGTCGCACCGGCTTACATGCTGTCGGACCTGATCGAGGGGGTGCCGCCGAGCTTCGTTTGGAACTGGGTGACGGGATATTTTTGCTGGGCCGCTTTCGTATGGATGGCCTATCAGCTCATTGGCCGCGACCCGGATTTTCGCCGAGCCAGGACTTGGGGTCGTTACGGCCTGTTTGTTGTCTTGATCATGCTGTTCGATCCGGTGATGTGGGGATACATCTGCTCGGAAAAGTTCACCACTGCCATCTCCTATCGCAACATCTCGTCTGCGCTCGCGTTCACCTTGTCCGTCACATGGCTGCTGGGTCCGCTGGCCTTCCTCGCGGCTCTGCCGCTGGCGAGGCGGTTCGGTTGGTTTTGGGCCGACATCCCCGGCCGCGTTAGGGAGCGCGCGATCGGCAGCAGCGAGCGGGCTTGGGAGTCGGGGCAAAGCGGGCCGCCGGAAAACGCCAGACCCGCAGGAACGGGCTTGCCAATCCGGATATTCATCTTCGCGCCGTTCGTCATACTTTTGCTCGTGATGGTGGGGGTCACGGCGATTGTTGCGCTTCAGAACGCGGATGACGATGCAACAATGCTGGTGTCAAAGCTCCATCAGGCGGTCTCGGACAATATCCGCCTGCAACTGGATGATTATCTCGCACGTCCCCCGCCGCCAGGTGTCCAACAGGAAGACTCGCTTCATTCCCTGCTGCGAGGCCAGGCCTTCGGCGTCAATGGCCGTGCTGTCATTCTCGACGCGGCCGGAAAAAGGATAGCCTCGTCCGGCTCCGCCGACGATCCCGTGGTCGTGGCCGCCATCGCGGCGCTCGCAAGTCACACTGCTCCATTGGGGCAGCTCGCCGGGACGATCGAGTTTCAATTCGACTATGTCTCGGCGAAGCCGCTTTTGCGGGAAAGCTGGTTGGCCTATGCGACCGCCTATCGCGATCGCGGCTCCGACCGTGATTGGATCCTGATGACGGCCATGCCGGAAGCCTTCTATCTGGCGGGCTTGCGGAAGGCCAACAGCCGATCCGCGATGGTGTCCGCGCTCGCGCTGGTGCTTTCGCTGGTGCTGGGCGCGGCGCTTGCATCCGTGCTGACCGCGCCGATCCGCAACATGGCAAACGCGACGCAAGCGATGGCCGGCGGCGACCTGAGCGTCCGAGTCTCCGGTACCAAACTGGAGGAGCTTGATGCGCTCGCTGCGTCCTTCAACGCCATGGCGGCCAGGCTCAAGGCCTCATTTGACGATCTGGTCGGTGAAGTGGCGGCGCGAAAGAGCCGCGAGCACGAACTGAAGGAGAGTGAAACCCGCTTGCGTTTGAGCGAGGAGCGGCTTCAGCTTGCAGTCGATGCAGCTTCACTCGGCATCTGGGATTGGGAGATTGAGCCGGATCGGCTGGTTTGGGACGATTCGATGTATCGATTGTATGGCGTCCGCAAGGAAGAATTCACGGGCGCTTTGGATGCCTGGTCGAAATGCCTCGTGCCGGAGGACGCCGCGCAAGCCAAGGCCGACGTTGAGGCAGCTCTACGCGATGGCTCTGACTACTCCGCCGATTTCAGGGTGCAACGAGCCGATGGCGCCGTCCGCATCATTCGCGCCGCAGCGCAGGTCATCCGAAACCCGGATGGCAGGGCCGTGCGCATGGTTGGTATCAATCGAGACGTCACGGAGCTCGTCAACGCGGAGCGCGAGCGTGTCCGCGCCAATGAGGCCGTGATTGCGGCGCAGGCAGAACTCGAACAGGTGGCGCGGCTGACGACCATGGGCGAGCTCGCGGCATCGATCGCCCATGAAATCAGCCAACCACTCGCTGCCGTCGTCTCCTATGGGAACGGAGCGCTAAGGTGGTTGACCCAAACTCCTCCCAATATCGAGGAGACGAAGACGGCACTCAAGGGCGTGGTCGAGGCGGGCAATCACGCAGGCGAGGTATTCGTGCGTATTCGGGATCTGCTCAAGCACCGCAAACCAGAGCGCAGTATGGTCGACCTCAACGAGGTGATCCGCGATGTACTCGCCCTGACGGGCAATGCGCTGCGAGGCCGCTCTGTGGTGATTGAGACCATGCTCGCAACGGACCTTCCGCGCGTGTCGGGCGATCGCGTTCAGTTGCAGCAGGTCATCTTGAATCTGACCATGAACGGTGCGGACGCCATGAATTCGGTAATCGATCGGCCCCGCATATTGCGGGTCGAGACGAAGGCGAACGGCGACGGCGGTATCGTCGTGACGATCGCGGATTCCGGTGCGGGAATTGACGACGCCTTCCGTCATCGGATTTTTGATCCACTGTTCACGACCAAGCCCACGGGCATGGGAATGGGGCTGTCGATCTCTCGAAGAATTATTGAGGCGCACGGGGGCCGGCTGTGGAGTTCTCCCGGCATGCCGTACGGCACGGATTTTCGATTCACCATACCCGACGCAAATCCTCCGTTGGGCTAGCTGGATACCTAAGATTGCGCTTCGGTTTCTCGTGGAAGCCGTGAGCTGTTTACTGCAGTGTCCGGCACGCGTTATGATCTGGCATTCGGGTCATTCTGCCGTGTTCGCCCCAAAGGCTCGTCGAATGCAGGACGAAAATGCCGAAAGTTCAGTCGTGTTCGTCGTCGACGACGACGCACGAATGCGTAGCTCCCTCTCGAGTCTCCTTCGCTCGGTTGGCTTGCAGGTAAGGGTATTCGCTGCGGCGTCCGAATTTTTGCAGGAGAAGCGGCCTGCCGTCCCGAGTTGCCTGGTGCTCGACGTCAGGCTGCCCGGCGAGAGTGGCCTGGATTTCCAGGCCGAGCTGTCCAGACTGGGCATTCGCATTCCCATCATTTTCATGACGGGTCACGGGGATATCCCGATGACGGTGAGAGCCATGAAGGCAGGCGCGGTGGAGTTCCTGACCAAGCCGTTTCGTGAGCAGGACATGCTGGACGCAGTGAAGCTTGCGCTCGAACGGGATCGAAGCAGGCTCCGCTCCGAGAAGGCCTCGTCCGGGTTGAAGTCGAGCTTCGAAACCCTGACGGTGCGTGAACGTGAGATCATGACCCTGGTTGCGTCAGGATTGATGAACAAGCAGGTCGCCGGCAAGATCGGGCTTAGCGAGATCACGGTGAAGGTTCATCGCGGCCGCATCATGCAAAAGATGGGGGCGAGAACGCTCGCGGACCTGGTCCGGATGGCGGAGGCCCTCGGTATCGGCCAGTCGCCGCCATAGGGTTTTGATACTCAAGTATACTTACCCGCGGCTTCTCAAATCATGAAGATAGTATTCGCTAACTCAATCAAGGCCCGCAGCAATTGCCGCAAGTTCCCCTGATCTCCATCGTCGATGATGACGGGCTGGTTCGCGAGTCCACGAGAGGGCTGATCCGATCCATGGGCTATGCCGCGGAAGCCTTCGCTTCTGCCGAGGAGTATCTCCAGTCGGCGAGCATCGCGGATACGGCTTGTCTGATCTCCGACATTCAGATGCCCGGTATGAACGGTGCGGATTTGCAGGATAGGCTGATTGCCGAGGGCCGCCGCACGCCGATCATCTTTGTCACCGCCTACCCCGACGAAAACATCCGCGCACGGGTTTTGAAGGCGGGCGCTCTCGGCTTCCTCACCAAGCCGTTCAGCGATGCAAGCCTGATCGAATGCCTGGACAAGGCGCTGCTCCAGGGCAGGGGCGGTCATGCTGCACAACCGTAGCTCCGCGGCCGCATTTGCGACTACGATCGGGCGCAATCTGCAACGTGGGACCTAGGTCCAATTCAGTTTCCGTTCGAATTGGCTACGCTCCGTGGTCAGCCGCTCGCACCGGCTCCGTCGGCATGCGTATGCCACGCCGGCCCGGCCCCATGCCGGGCTAAGCGGGAAATGGTGAACATGCATCTTTCCAGCGTGCAGTCCTTCTACGAGCGGATGCCGTACCCGCCTCCGCTCACCGACCTCGATCGACTGCTCGGGCGCTTGAGGAGCCCGGACAGGCGCCGGGCAAATGCGCTTCTCATGTTTCCCCAGGGGGAGCCCGATCATCAGCAGCGGATCCTGGTGGCCGGGTGCGGGACTTCCCAGGCGGCACAGATCGCGGTCCGCAAGCCCGACGCCAGGGTCGTTGCGATCGATATCAGCGAAACCAGCCTCGAATGCCAGCGTGCGCTCCAGCAGAAATACGCGCTTGATAACCTCGAATTGCATCAGCTTTCGATTCTCGACGTAGCCTCACTCGATGGCGCCTTCGACCAGATCATTTGCACCGGTGTGCTGCATCACCTTCCCGACCCGGATCAGGGGTTGCGCTGCCTGCACGACGCGCTCGCCCCGTGGGGCGCGATGCAGATCATGGTTTATGCGAGCTACGGACGGGCCGGGATCTACATGATGCAGGAGTACTGTCGCCGGCTGGGTGTCGAAGCATCCGGCACGGAGCTAGAAGAACTCGGTGCGACGCTGACATGCCTGCCCGACGATCATCCGCTTGGCTGGATGCTGCATCGGTTCAAGGACTTCCTGAATCCGCATGCGCTTGCGGACGCGCTCCTGCACCCTCAGGATCGCGCCTATACGGTGCCGCAGGTCTACGCATGGCTTGACCGCTGTGGAATGGTCTTTGGCCGTTGGACCGAACAGGCGCCATACCTGCCGCAATGCGGCAGCATTGCGAGGACACCCCATGCGAAGCGGCTCGGCCTGCTCTCCGCACCCGACCAGCATGCCGCCGTCGAGTTGCTTCGTGGCGTGATCGCACAACACAGTCTGATCGCCTATCGCAATGATCGTGCGGCACTGGCCCAGCCGGTCGAATTCGCAGGAGAGCAGTGGCGGGACAACGTTCCGGTTCGTGTGCCATGGACAAACGTCGTACGCGATCGGGTGCCTGCCGGCAGCGTCGCCGTGCTGTTGAACCCTGTTCATAGGCATGCCGACCTGGTCCTGCCGATCGACAGGATGGAGAACGAGTTGCTCGCCCGGATCGACGGCAAAAGCTCGTTTGGCGAGATCGCGCAGGGCTATACAGGGAAAGAGGTCGAGCGTCGCGTCGTGCCGTTCTTTCGGAAGCTTTGGCAGTACGACCAGATCCTTGTCGACGTTTCACGAACTTCTGGCACAAACGTCCGGAGCGCACACAAGGGCGCGGCCGAACTCAAGCACGGCGTCGCGGGCGCCCATTCATTCGAGAGCGCTCTGAAATAGCAGGCGACAGGATGCTTGAACCGGCTGGTCGACACGACGCGCCGAACCAGCCGACAATTTTCGAACGTCAGCGGGACAATAGGGACGCTCATCCGATGCGGCTGCGACGGGGAGCGCCGGACAGCTGACGAATGGTATCAAAACCTGCCAACACGATTGACCGGGCCACCCCGATTCATGGGCGTGCCCGGGCGGACCGCTTCCCGGGCGACGGCTCGCGCGACTGGCCTTGGTCGCAACACCACACCCGGCCTCACAACGCAGCCAGCGGGATAAGAGATATATTGGCAGTAGATGACAGCGCGAGCTTCATGGGTGCTTGCGGCCAACAGTCCTGAAATCAGGAGGGATGCAGTCGCCACCATTGCGATCTTCGCTTTCATTGCCGGTCCTTTCTTGAAAAGGGGCGCGTTGCATCAGCACGAGATAGAACCGCCCTTGCGAGTGATCTGAAACTCGCATTGGACACCGGCGGAAGAAAATTGGGCCTAGGTCCAACTCGATGCATATGCGGTCGCGTAGTTTCATCAAGTGGTGAATTAGCCAATGAACGGAGAGAGATCATGACAGCGATTTCGAGGAGGGTGGTGATTTCAGCGTCGGTCTTCGCATGTGCGGCCGTGTATTCTCCCGGCTGGTCTGAGCGGGGTGTCCTATCGCTGTCGATCGGCAAGGCTGAGGCAGCGGCGCGCGTCTATATAAGGACGGGCTATTATACGGCGGCAGATCTTCCCTGGTACGCCGTCCGGGCCTTCTATTTCGGCGGCCCCTGGAGCGGCGCAGGCTACAGCTATACCGGCTGGGATGATTACGCCTCGCGCAACGGCATCGGCTGCCGCCCCGGCACCGCGGTCAAGGGCGGAGACGGCATCATGTACAACTGCCAATAAGAGCCCGCGAGCAGGCAGCTACCCGTCCTCGCGCTGCGATTCTGTCCGTTGAAATGTCCGTGAAACAACGATGCCCCCCACCGGGCAGGGAGACGGCCGACTTCGCGAGGGGACTGTTAGACCTGCCGAAGGCCGGGGTCGGCGCAGACGCGCCGGACCCGGCCAGGCCAGCCACCAGATCGGCCGCGTCGCCCTCAACTCAAAGTTAGCGGATTGGATTCGCCGCGCAGCAGGTCAACGCTTGTCAGCGCGTGCCTCCGGCATGTTCTCTTCGATTGATAACCTCCGCAATGTACTTCGCAACACCGAATTGGTCCCATTTGCATCACCAGAATGGGCCTACCCGACAGGACCGAACCTGCTGTCTCATGGGGAAAGTGCCGATGCTCCCGTTTGCGCCGGGATGGTCGCGACTAAGGGCGGCAATTGAGTATGCAAGTCGGCGAAATTGAGCGAACGAACGGCCTGGAGCGCTTCCCATCAACGTCAGGCTTGCGACTTGATCCGTCGTCCAACGTATCCGCATGGCGGCAAATCTATTGTCAGATCAGAGCTGCTATCATTAGCTGCCGGTGGCCACCCGGCATGCGGATTCCCTCCACCCGACGCTTGGCAGCAGAACTCAACTGTTCGAATGCAGCGATTTCACAGGCCGTTTCCCAGCTGAAGCAGGAAGGATTCCTTGCGAAGACCCGCAGAGGGGCTCATGTGGCATTTCTCGCGATGGAGACATCGGAGACCGTGAAGCCATCTGACGGACCGGCAGTGTCCAGGGCAAGAGCGAGCCTTTCTCGTCGTGGAGCCACGCTGTCGCCCAACAATCCGCCCGAAACCGAGCCCTATCGAGCGTTCGCTCCGTCGCTACCGGACATTTCCCTGTTTCCGTTTCAGATCTGGCACAAGCTGGCGCGCGTCTGGCGAAATCCTTGTTCGTCGCTGGTCATGCAGTCCGACGCGGGTGGCTACTGGCCGTTGCGGGAATCAATTTGCAACTATCTGCAGATATCGCGAATGATCGAATGCAGGCCGGACGACGTTCTGATCACCACGGGTGCGCAGAACGGCATCGATATCGTCGCGCGCTTGCTGCTCGATATTGGCGATACGGCATGGGTTGAAGATCCCGGCTACCCTGGTCTCCGGTCCGCGCTGTACGCCGCAGGCGCCAACCTCGTCCCAATGCCAGTGGACGAAGAAGGCATGATCATTCCCGCCGAGCCTTCGAGCGGAACGATACCACGTGTGATCGCCGTCGCGCCGTCTCATCAATATCCACTGGGCACGGTGATGTCGATCCGTCGAAGACTGAATCTCCTCGCGTTCGCCAACAAGGCGGATTGCTGGATCATCGAGGATGATTACGACAACGAGTTTCGATATGCCGGCCGGCCGCCTTCCGCGCTTCGGAGTCTGGATAGTTCGCGTGTCATATATGTCGGCACGTTCTCGAAAGTGCTTTTTCCGTCGCTTCGGCTTGGATACATCGTCGTTCCTCCGCAACTCGCCACGAAAATGGCCGCTGCGAGAACTGGGTTGGACATTCAGCCATCGATCCTGGCGCAGCCGGTCGTAGACGCCTTCATGCGCGAGGGCTTCTTTGTCAGCCACGTGCGCAAAATGCGTTCTGTCTATCGTGCACGGCAGGCGGCGCTGGTGCGTGCGGCCGAAACGCACCTCTCCGACCTGCTTACCGTGCGGCCGGACGGAACCGGGATACATCTCCTCGCGCGCTTCACCAGCGAAGCCAGTGCTCGCCTCAGCGATACCGAAGCCTCGAAGCGCGCAGCGGCGAACGGCATCATAGCGCCCGCTCTCTCGGAGTTTTACCTCGATAAGCGAGGCGAGAGCGGCCTGATCCTGGGATACGCCGCGGTGAACGAGAAGGCAATTTCATCGGCAGCAGAGAAGTTGGCTGTGGCGCTACGGAACTAGAGAGAGCCACCACTACGGTCGTGGCGGCGATGCAGAACAGAAGCGATCGGTAGGCTGATGGAAAAGGCCATCGATGCCGCCAAGGCGGCCGCGGCGATCATGGCCACCGGGGAAACCATTCAGACCGCCGTCGGGTTTGCTGCGATCATCCATTCGGTCGCCGTTGCAGTCGAGGCGGATGCCGCCGCCGCGGTGACTGCTTAATCCCGTTGAGGATTTCGTTTGGGCGGCACGCGTGCGACGGCATCTGCAGCCTTCCCAATGGTTCTCGCGGTTGATCAATAATGGACCTTTGCTCGCTGTCGCCGGCGATGGATTAAGTGGGCCGTCACAAGGCAGGCGAAAAGCGATCCAAGCCAGGGATGGATCGCCCTAGCGAGGATTGCAGGAGCGGCACACGCGGCGGGACAAACCCGTGGGCGCCGTGGTTCGCTTCCGCACGAAAGGTTTGAATGTCACGTCCCACCACAATGGCGCGATCAGGTATGGTCGTTACGCCGCACTATCTCGCGTCTCAAGTTGGGCTGGATGTCTTGCAACGAGGCGGCAACGCAGTCGAGGCTGCGGTCGCGGCAGCCGCCGCGGTAGCGGTCGTGTATCCCCACGCGAATTCAATCGGCGGCGATAATTTCTGGCTCATATATAACGCCAAAGACCGGAAGACGAGCGCCATCAATGCGTCAGGCCGCTCCGGCAGCCTTGCAACGACCGACTACTATCGGTCGCGAGGTTTTCACCGGATTCCAGCGCGCGGCTATGCCGCTGCAAATACTGTCCCGGGCGCGGTGTCCGGCTGGGACATGGCGTTCCAGTTCGCAACAAGCAAGATGAATCGCGGGCGGGCCGGTTTTTCCTGGAAAGAGCTGCTGCGGCCGGCGATGGAGTATGCCGGTAACGGAATTCCCGTATCGAGACACCAGGCCGATCGATCCCTGATTGACTTCAATCCGGACGACGAAGCCTTCGGCAATCTCCAGCGCTTCGAAGAGTGCAGACGGATCTTTTGCGATCGGGATGGCAAGCCCTGGCGATGTGGAGACATCATGGTCCAGAAAGACCTGGCCAAGATGCTGGAACTGATCGCCGAAAAAGGCTCCAAGGAATTCTATCGAGGCGAGATCGCGCGCCTGATCGTCGCCGACATGGAGGATAACGACGGGACGCTCACTTTCGACGACTTCGTTTCCCATTCGGCGAACTGGGTCAACCCGATATCGGTCAACTATCGCGGCTACCAGGCGTACAATTTGCCGCCGAACACGCAAGGTCTCGCGGCACTGGGCTGCTTGAACATTCTCAACAATTTCGACTTGTCGAAGATTCAGGACGGGACTGCCGAATATTATCATCTGATGGCGGAGGCGACCAAGGAAGCGTTCGCCGTTCGCGATAAATGGGTGACCGACCCTGAATTCAACGACATCCCGGTCGACAAGCTGCTGTCGGCGGCGGCGGGAACTGCACAGGCGGACAGGATCAAGAACTCGGTCCGCGCGGCGTCGAGCAACGCGACGGTGTCTGGCGGAGACACGGTCTGGGTAGGCGTGGTCGACCGTGAAGGAAATGCAGTTTCCCTGATCCAGAGCATCTGCGATGGATTCGGCTCCGGCATCGTTCCTCGCCGGACTGGCATTGTGCTGCAGAACCGCGGCAAGTTCTTCTCGCTCGACGAGAGCTCACCGAACGACCTGGTGCCGCGCAAGCGAACGCTTCACACATTGATTGCGGGAATGCTTCTGAAGGACAACAAACCGAGCCTGGTTTACGGAACGATGGGCGGAGAAGGCCAGCCGCAGACGCAGACCGCGCTGGTGACCCGGATCGTCGACTTCAAATACACTCCGCAGGAGGCGATCGAAGCTCCCAGATGGCTGCAGGGCCGGTTTCTGGATCTGACGCAGCCCGCTACGCAATTGCATCTCGAGGGCCGCGTGCCGGACGCCGTCGTCGGTGAACTGCGCCGCCGCGGCCACACGGTGAGCATGACAACTGACTTCTCCGACATGATGGGGCATGCGGGAGCAATCCTGATCGATCCGTCGACGCTGGTCCTGCATGGGGGAGCAGACCCGCGCGGGGATGGATCGGCCGTGGGGTTCTGACCGGCGGATCGTTGAAAGAGCCGTTCCAAGACGGGGAGGGCTCAAGTCGAGCAAGATGTCCAATGTGGGGAATTGCAATTGGCGAAAGCTATCAAGGTCTGCCTGTTCGATGCTTACGGTACCCTGTTCGATTTGCATTCTGCAGTCGCTCGATATTCGCCGGAAATTGGAGCCTCCGCAGGCGCGCTCTCCGAACTCTGGCGCAACAAGCAACTCGAGTATTCATGGATACGAAGTGCCATGGCGCCTCCAGCGGATGGCTGGAAGGATTTTTGGACCCTCACGCAGGATGCGCTCGATTTCGCGCTGGAGAAGCATGCGGTGGTAAACCGTTCGCTGAGGACGAAGCTCCTGGACGCCTACCTCACGCTTGATGCATTTCCGGAGGTGCGGGCGGTGCTCGAGCGGCTCAAGAGCGCGGGCTTGCAGACAGCCGTCATCTCAAACGGCACCGAAGCGATGCTTAAATCGGCCATGACGTCTGCGCAGATCGGGAACCTGATCGACGCCGTCGTTTCGGCCGATGAAGTAAAGGTGTTCAAGCCGAGTCCGCGGCTTTACCAGGCGGTCGTCGACAAATTGCGGGTCGAGAAGGACGAGGTGCTGTTTCATTCGTCCAACGCCTGGGACGCTGCCGCGGCGTCGTCGTTCGGCTTTCACGTCGCGCGCATCGATCGCGTCAAGCAGCCTCGCGAGTATGAATTTGCCTCGATTTCGATCGCTCGTTCCAGTCTTGCTGATATCCCCGAGCTTGTCGCAGGTGTGGCGAGCGGGTAGCCGGAAAAGTCGATCCTGTCCTGACGGAGGAAATGATGCTGTTTTTGGTGTATTCGATCGATAATCCCAAATCAGGCAAGGAGACGCGCCGCAAGACACGAACGCATCATCTGAAATACGTCCGCGACCACAAGGACATGGTGATTTATGGCGGGTCCCTGCTCGGAAGTGCCGGCGAGATGATCGGGACGTTGCAGATCGTCGAAGCCGCGGATCGGCCGACGCTCGATCGTTTCCTGGAGAACGATCCTTACAACAAGGCGAGCCTGTTCGAGAAAATCGTCATCAACGAAACGAGGCAATCGCTGCCGGAGGCGTTTCCCGGACAGCTCGACGCAGAGATCGTGCGAGCCGCCGAGCTGGGCGGCGCGTGATTCAACGGTTGGGCGCGAACTCGACGGTGACGAAGAGAAGCTCCTGGTCGCCGATGTTTTGGAGATCGTGAATGAACATGTTTTCGGGGCTGAGATCGAAATACTTCGTATCGCCCCTGCGATATTCGATGTGCTCGATGCGGCCGTCATTGAATTGCGATCTGCCCTTTCCGTCGGTGAGAACCGACCAGAAATACGGCCTGTCGTGACGATGGAACGGCAGCCGCTGACCCGGCGCCAGGCGAAGATGCCACACCCGCAGCCGGTCGTTCTCCAATTCGAGCGACGTTCCGATCTTGTCATTGTGTCTGGCGGCCGCGATGGCTGCGTCGAATTCGAGAGGCGCGTTAACGTTCACGGTCAATCCTCCTGCAATGCCTTTGCCCGGCAATTAGCCGGAAGGCCCGAAGCGCGGAAGGGCCATTTTCATTGCTGCTTGGGTGCCACCGCAGGCCAGCGGGAATTGGCTTTGCATTTGGTGCCACTCACTGGCCGATATTGGCGCTGTTGCGTATCCGGAAATCCGATGAGGATGGGTCCAAATCGCGCACGAATCTCTGCGTACGCGAGCGGTTCGACCAGCATGAGTTTCGGTGGAGCAGACGATGATTGAAATTTGGGGGCGTGCGAGTTCGTCCAATGTCCAGAAAGTCCTGTGGTGTTGTTCGGAACTCGGGCTCGGCTATGAGCGCTATGACATTGGCCGCGAGTTCGGAGGCAACAATACGCCAGAATATCTCAAGATGAATCCCAACGGACTTGTGCCGACCATTCGCGATGACGGGCTGATTGTCTGGGAATCGAATACCATCCAGCGATACCTGGCGGCGAAATACGGTGACGGGGTCATTTATCCAACGGACGCGGCGGCCCGCACACACGTCGATCGATGGCTCGACTGGGAAGCCGGGACCCTCGCGCCCACTATCCATCCGGTGTTTTGGGGGCTCGTACGCACGCCGCCGGAGCAGAGAGACCTGGCTGCACTTTCGATCGCTCAATCCAAACTTACTGACGTTTTCGCCATTCTCGACAGGCACCTTTCCGATCGAAAGTTCATCGGTGGCAATGGTCTGACGCTCGCCGACATCGCAATGGGAAACTCGGCGTACCGTTGGTATAACTTTGCGATGACACGCCCGGAATTTCCCGGCCTGAAGGCGTGGTACGAAATAATCTCACAGAGGTTTGGCTTTCGCGAACACATCGCTAGGCCGATGGTCTGACCGTGTCCCTCCTGTCAGGGCCTGCCTCACTCCGAGCGCAAAAGCGCCTTGCGAACGAAGCGAGGCGCCTTGCACCGTTTACAATGGTGGCGCGGGGAAACGCCGCGAAGCCAAGTATCAGCCCGTGCTGGCGAGGCTCTGTCAGATAGTAGATCGACAGCGGTCGAAGCGAAATGCCGGCCTCCTTGGCGGCCTCGCAGAACGACCTGTCGTCGATATCTTGATTGAACCGGCCGACCAGATGCATGCCGGTGTCCGCCGGCGTGACGGATATGAAGCCTGCCAGGTGCTGTGAGAGTTCGTCCAGCAGCACGGTCTGCCGCTCAAGATACAGGCGCCGCATCTTGCGGACATGGGCTGCGAACTGGCCTGCTGCCATGAATTTGGACAGCGTCGTTTGCTCCAGCAAAGGTGGGTGACGGTCGATCACGCTCTTTGCGGTGATGAACGGCTGCACCAGCGCTTCCGGAACGATCATATAGCCGAGCCGCAGGGTCGGCAGCATCGAGTTGCTGAACGTGCCCAGATAGATCACGTGCGACGGGTCGTAGCTCTGCATTGCCGGAACCGGATAGCCCGAATACCTGAATTCGCTGTCGTAGTCGTCCTCGACGATCCAGGCTCCGACTTCTCTTGCGAAGGACAACAGTTCCTTGCGTCGCTGGATGCTGAGGGTCATTCCGAGCGGATACTGCCGTGAGGGGGATGTGAATATGAATCGAGGCCTCGGCTCAAGCTGCTTGCCAACGCAGACGTTGAGACCTTCGGCGTCGACCGGCACCGGCACCAGCCGTGCTCCGGCGGCAGTCCAGACGTTGCGTGCCGGAATATATCCGGGATCTTCGATCCAGACGGGATCGCCGTGATCCATCATCAGCCGCGCGATCAGATCGAGCGATTGCTGGGTGCCCGACGTCACGATCACCTGATCGGGGCTGCAGCGGACGCCGCGAGCGGCTTGCAGGTGCTGGGTGATCTCGTCGCGTAACGGCTTGTAGCCCTGTGCGATCGCGGGCCCCAGTATGTTTGGCTGGTTCGCCCGCCAGCTCTGGGACATCAAATGACCCCATGCATCGAGCGGGAACGCATCGAATGCGGGAATATCAGGCGAGAAAGCCCTGGATTCCATCGACGCGCCGGAAGCGGCCAGTTCCGCCAGCAGCTTGCCGCGTCCCGAGAGCGCCATGTGATCGGGGGCGTCCGGGAAACTCGATGTTGCAAACGTGTCGTCCTGCGTCAGCAGATAGTCCTCGGGCAGGGTCTTGGCGACATATGTTCCGTCACCGACCCGGCTCTCGAGATATCCTTCCGCGAGCAATTCCTCGAACACGTGCAGAATGGTGTTTCGCGAGACATCGAGCTCACTGGCCAGAACGCGAGTGGCCGGCAGGCGGGTGCCGGGCGGAAAGCGCCCATCCAGGATACCGTTCCGCAGTTCGTCAAATATTCGCCTGTAGATTGGAAGCGCGGATGGCTGCACCGTCAACGATGCAAGCACTCCCGAATTGCCACTCTTGCTCATCGCCTACACCGTGGGCTTAGGGTTCTGTGTCCCATCTTGTGATGCAATTGACAGACCAACTTTGTCCCTGATGCCGTTCTTGCCTGCAGACCCGGCGTGAAGGGATGGCCGGATCGGATGAAATCGCCGCCTTTTTTGCCGGCAGCACCGCATCCGCGGCAATTGGCTCCATTGGGGGGCCATTGACCATGTGCCCTTCGACAAAGAGCAGAGCCTGCACTTTCGTTGGCCCCATCTGTTTCCGAGAGAATGGTGCTTTGAAACGGGACTCAAACGCTTACCAGTAGCCGATGATGAAAATCCGGCCTGGTGCCGGTCAGCTGGCCGGACAAGCGGTGCACGCCGGACCATGGGCGTGTGGATGGATCAGATGCGCCATATCTCGTTGGTCAAGTATCACACACTCGGCAATAGCTATCTCGTCTTCGATCCGCACAGGAACGGGGTGACGGAGCCGCGCGCGCCAATAGCGGCCGACTGGATCCGAACCGTTTGCCATCCGAACCTGGGTCCGGGATCGAACGGACTGCTGGTCGGCCCCGATCGAAGCGGAACGGCAAGCTTCGATTTCCGGATATTCAATTCGGATGCAAGTCAGGCACAACTGAGCGGAAACGGTTCCCGGATTTTCGCCCGCTACCTGCTGGATGCTGGCTATGTCCGCTCGGGCGAGCACGAGTTCAGCGTGGTCGCGGTTTCCGGCAGGCTCGATCGCGTCACGGTCGGCGTGACCGCACGCGCCGGCGCCGAAGCGCCGATCGAAACGCGCATTCGGATCGCACCGTTGTTTGGCCCCGGCGCAGTCGGTGCGGCCGGCACAACCTGTTTGAACGGAAAGATTGCAGTCACGATTCCAGGTTTGGCTGCGTTGGGTCGAAGTGTCGGTGTGGGGAGCAAGGCCTGGTCGGACAGCACGTTGGTTCGAATCGGAAATCCGCATTGCGTGACCTTCGTTCATTCCGGCCAGGAGCTTCCGTCGATCGAGCTTCTCGGACGTCTGCGCCTCGAGTTGTCGTCAATCGCCGATGCTCCCGATGACACGTCGGAAAATTCCACTTTCGAGAGTGGTTCCAATCTTCAATGGTGCTTCGTGGAAAGCCGCGAACGATTGCAACTGCGGATATTCGAGCGCGGGGAGGGCGTTACTCTCGCATCGGGATCGAGCGCCGCGGCGGCTGTGATGGCTGCATTCGTGCGAGGCCTCGCCGACAGGCAGGTTTCGGTGATGATGCCCGGTGGACAGCTGGATTGCACCCTTCTGACGGAGGGTTCCGACATCGTTGCAGTCGAAATGTCGGCCCAAGTCCATTTCGTAGCCAATATCCAGGTAGCCACAGCCGACGTTCGGGCTGCCTGAAATGAGTCGGGGCTTTCATACTCTCGTAAATCGGCCGGCGCTTCGGCGAGCTCAAGGCGCACGAAAGGTCTAATTTGACATTCCATTCCATCACGGCTGCCGTTGCATCGCTGGATTTCTATCGGGATCTCGTCAGCTTCGCCAGGCGTCACGACCTCTTCATCCTTTCCGATATCGCGTACGCTGAAATCTACTTTGATGACGCGGCGCCACCCGCGTCGGTATTGCAGGTCAACGGTGCAAAGGATGTTGCCGTGGAGTTCAGCTCAATGTCGAAAACCTATTCCATGCCCGGGTGGCGAGTAGGATTTGCGGCCGGAAATGCGCGGCTGCTTGCGGCCCTGGCGCGGGTCAAATCCTACCTCGACTACGGCGCGTTTGCGCCGGTGCAGGTTGCCGCGACGTGCGCCATCGATGGACCCGACGATTGTATCAAGGAAATGCGGCTGACCTATCAGAAGCGGCGCGACGTGCTCGTCAATGCATTCGCCCGCGCAGGCTGGGATGTTCCGCGGCCGAACGCGACAATGTTCGTCTGGGCACCCATACCGGCCGAACTCCGTTCGATGGGCAGTCTCGAATTCGCAAAGATGCTCGCGCAGGAAGCCCATGTGGCGGTAGCACCGGGCGTCGGCTTTGGTGAGGCGGGAGAAGGGTTCGTACGCATCGCGCTCGTGGAAAACGAGCAGCGCATCAGGCAGGCCGCCCGCAATATCGCAGCCTTTCTCAACCGCAGGTCCAGGCGCGCCGCCAGAAGCCGCGCCGGCTAATGAGCGTGGAAGGAATTTTTCTTGGCCGTCGGATGAAGGGCCAGGTCGGCAATCAGCCGTTCGGAGACTGCTTTGACCTTCCAATCCGGAACTTGGTGTGAGCGCCAAATCGCCCGCACGGCGCCCGAGGAGTCGATCAGGAACTCCGACGCGCAGGGGGGCGGGCTTTTCGACAACAGGCAGTACACGGAAGTCACGGATTGATCGACGATCCCGACGGGCGACGCGTCGCCGCCCGGCTCAGGAGTTGCAGTTACGACAAGAAGCCCGAGACCTGACTTCTCGAGGTTCTGCCTTGCTGCGGCGAGTTCGTTGGCACGAACTGTTGGCTCTTCGAAGACCGCAAGGAGGAGCGGTCCCCTTGCGATACGATTGCGCAGGCGATCGCGCTGGCCTGCGGCGAGGCCAAACGCAAAATCCGGAGCTGGTGTTCCATTTGGGCCGATCGATTCGCCGACGCCATTGTCAGGTAGGACGCGGACGAAATCCACCAGGCGCCATCGGTCCGCCTCGGAAAGGCTCGGAGCAAAGCCCGGCATCGCCGTACCCGGAATGCCGTTGCTGATCCGCCAGAACAGATCGCCCGGAGGGTGAGCGAGCACGTGCGAAGCCGTGAGGTCGGCGGGACGGATGGCTAAGGTCATGCCGGCCTCACCGGAGCCTTTGAAATCCAGTCCGTGGCACGCCGCGCAGTTGTTCCGATACGTCTGCCAACCCTGTTCAATCGAGATCGTGTCGTACGGTGGCGGCGGATATTGAAACGTCGTCGGATAGGCCGGTACGGCCATCAATTGGCTGGCCGCGGGGATGAAGATGAATAGCAGCATGAGACCGATGAGGCCCGACAGCAGTCGCAGCCGCCGCCGCACGATGGAAGTTGCGAGCAAGCCGATACCTGCGATGGACAGCAGGCAGGCCATGAGAGCTTCGGCAAGCTGATCGGTTTCGAGGCGAATCGGCAAGGGCCAGAGAGGCTCCTGGTGCGAAGCTGGATGCATTGCCGCAAGAATCGCCGGAATCGCGATTGCGGTTGAGCCCAGCGCGACTGCGATGGTGCAGCTGCGTCGCAGCAGCATGAGGTAATTGTCGAGACTTGCAGCGGATCGCGGCCTGCCTGAACGCAGCAGACGAAGATGACGGACCGTCACGACGAGCATTGCAGCGATGAGAAGGAGCGCGGCGACAATCAGCCGGCCGTAATCCGTGCCGATCAGACGTGGGATATCGCCGGCAAACAGGATCGCATTACCGGCTTCGCAGGCGAGCAGTACGACTGCACAGCAGGCGGCCATGGGAATGACTTTGCAGCGCAGAAAATCATCTAACGCCCCCACGTCATCGATCGAACCAGCACGCATTGCGCTCGTGAGCGACAACAGCCCGGTAAACAACCCCAACCACAGTCCGGATGCGATTTTGTAGACGACGTCGAGGACCAAAGGGACCGAGCCGAAGCTTTCGCCCACCCAAACCGTAGAACCGACCCAGCCGAGGGCACAGGAAGCCTCGAAAGCGCAGAAGATCAGGAGCGGCAATCGCAAGCGATCATTGCCCAGATTGGCCGCCGCGATAAAAGCGACGACCAGTACGAGATGGATTACCAGCGCATTGCTGCCCGTCGCCTGGCTGTCCAAGGCCAGTGGGCCACCCCTGCCGCACAGTTCATTCCAGGAGTCGCCGAGTGATGTCGAAGTAGCGAGAAGCCAGCCGGTGGTCGAAGCAAGATCAAGTCCACCTGCAGCCCACAATATCCGAACGTCTCTTCGCCGCTGGTGCGGCGGGAAACGCGCGGCGGTCGGGGAATGCGAGAGGCTGATGACGATGAACACCGGCAAGCCCAACATGATCGCGCCGGCGATGAGCGACGTGATGTGGAAAATCGTGGTTCCGTCCGGAACGCCGCTGTGGCTCATGCTGCAGACCGGCCTTGGGCAGGCTCACTGGCGAAGTGACGATACTCGTGCACCGACAGTCCTCTCTTGCAGACGTGTCTGCGAGCTGACGCAGCGGCCGGCGATTCCAACGCGCGACGCGTCTGCCTCGCATTGGTCTGCGACTATGCGGGGCAACGATACGGCAGCACAGAGCCATTCTCGTCTGGAAGCTGGTACCAACAATATCAAAATGTGCGTCACAGCGATTTCGCAATCCTCGCGCGTATCCGCGGCGGATGGTTCTATTCAATCCCCCAAAATGGTGCTTTTGCAGCACGCCGCGCTGAAGTTGGATGCCTGCAAGGCGGGACATGGTGACAATCGTGCAATTCAACTCGCCAAGAAAAGCAGGGTGAGGAAGACGTCTCCTGAGGTGCATCGGCCGATGTGGCGGACTTTTCGTTCCGGCACGGCGGTCAACCAGAGTTATCTGCGATCAACCCGTCGCGATCGGGGATCGCCCCATGATGCTGATGAGGAGACGAATATATGGGACGCACTGTTTGGAATGGTGTCACGACGAGACGCACTGCACTCAAGGCGTTGGGCGGAGCGGCGTTGGCGACGGCACCTGGCATGATCCGCTATGCGCAAAGCGCCAGCTCGGAGCCAATCAAGATCGGAGTGCCGATACATCGAACGGGTATCGGCGCCTCTTACGGACGCTGGTTCGAGCGGACGACGAACGCCGCCGTCAAACTGATCAACAGCCAGGGCGGTATCAACGGTCGTCCGATCCAACTGTTCATCGAGGATGATGGCACCGATCCGAAGCGCGGTATGCAGGTCATCGAAAAGTTCGGCACCGAATACAAGGTGGATGTAATCTGCAACCACCTGTTTTCGCATGTGGTCGTTGCTTGCGCGCCCCGCGTCGCCGAACTCAAGATTCCGTATCTGGTGACGACCGAGGGCACCCAGATCCCGGCGGGAGCTCTTAACCGATACGTGTTTCAGGCGGGTATCACCGATGTTCGCGCCCAGGTGACGGCGGTGGCACCGTGGATTGCGTCCAATCTCGGCAAGAAGGCCACCATCATTTTCCCGGACATCCTGTTTGGACACGATCACCGCGACTTCTTCTCTGCCGCGATCAAGTCCCAGGGAGGCGAGGTCCTCCAACTGATACCGATTCCCGCAACCGAAACGTCGTTCACCCGATACTTCCCGCGGATCCCGGCCTCTACGGAGCTGCTGTACCACATCATGGTGGGACCTGCTGTTCTGACCTTCGTCAAGGAACTGGGCCAGCATCTCGGCTCGAAGCGGCCGCAGATGTTCGGCTTCATCGATTCGATCGAAGCGGTCGAACTTTCCACTCCGCAGCTCGCGTTCCTCGAGGGCACGCACTTCTGGGAAGCCTATCCGCGTTATGCCCAGACGTCTCAATCGGAGTTCGACAAGTTCTATCGCAAGACGGTTGGCGTCGACGCCAACGGCGCAAGTGCGAGCGATGCAAAGGACGTGACGACCTATTCGCACATGTTCGCCTGCTGGGAGACCCTCTACATCATCAAGCAGGCGATGGAGATGTCGGGCTATCAATCGTCGAAAGACGCACCGAAGTTCATCGAGGCGCTCGAGTCGATCAAGGGGTGGAGCGAGAGCCAGGAACATCCGCAGGGCGACAAGGTCTTCAACGGCAAGACTCACCAGGCCTTCGGCCATCAGACGATCGCCAAGGTCGAAAAGAGCAAGCTGGTGACGGTGCACAAGACGTCGATCCAGGACGGCTCCTATCCTGATGGCACGGACTACACCAAGATGTCCCTGTAAGCGGGATAGCATTCGTCGGAGCCATACCGGCGATGAGGGTCGTCATCGCCGGTATGGCCGGATTGTCGCTCTACCATCACGGGATAAACATGGATCTCGGAGCGTACTTGTTCCTTGCCTTCCTGGAAGGACTCGTCCAGGCCGCCGTGCTTACGTTGACAGCGCTGGGCTTGTCTCTGGTGTTCGGCGTGATGCGTGTCGTCAACATTGCGCACGGCCAATTCTTCATGCTGGGCGCGGTTGTTGCCTGGTGGATCACCAACAGCGTGGCGGCATCGGGTCTCGGCTTCGTCGTCGCAATGGTGATCGCCCCGATAGTGGTCGGCGCCATTGCCTTGACCAGCGAGAGGGTCGTTCTCCGTCCCCTGAAGTATGACGCGGTAGGGACGATCATCGCAACGATCGGGCTATTGTACATCATTCAGGAAATCACTCTCCTTACGTTCGGTCCGGACGCTCGTCCGGTCGAGCCGCCGTTCTATTTCGACGTCCAATTTCCCTGGTTCGGTTACTCCGGCTACAAGCTGTTCGTCATCGGGGTCGCGACCCTGTTGCTGTTCGGCCTGAAGTGGAGCTCGGACCATCTTCAGATCGGGCTGGTGATGCGGGCCACGCAGTTCGACAGCGATACCGCGCAGGCTTTCGGTGTGTCTGTCGACAGGGTCTACGCCCAGGTATTTGCGCTGGGCGCCATGTTGGCGGCCGTCGGCGCCGTACTGGTGGTTCCCATCCAGCAGGCGCAATATCTGATGGGTTTCGACGCACTCATCCTGTCCTTCACGGCCGTCATCGTGGGAGGACTGGGGAGCATTCAAGGCACGGTGCTGGCCGCGATCGTCATCGGGCTGAGCGACGGCATATTGTCCGTCTTCTTCGCACCCACGCTGTCCAAGATCGTCGCTGCGCTCTTCATAGCGCTGATTCTGATCTTCAAGCCGGAAGGTCTGCTGGCGGGAAGTCGCTCATGAGCGTGCGCGCGTCGATACCCGCCGTGGTTCACATTCTGGTCGTCGTTCTGCTCTTCGGCGTGCAGTTTATCCTGAGCGAATATGCAATGCTTACGCTTACGCGCATCATGGTGATCGCGATGTACGCCGTCGGCTATAATGTGCTGTTCGGTTACGCCGGATTGCTCAGCCTTGGCCATGCGTTGTTCTTCGCAACAGGACTCTACGCTGCGGGCCTTCCCATCTATTACTTCGGTTTCACGCTGGCTTCGGCGTTTGCGTTCGGAGTTGCGGTCAGCGCCCTGGTCTCACTGCTGGTCGGTGCCGTGGCTTTGCGCACCGTCGGTGTGTCATTCATGATCGTCACATTGATGTTCGCGCAGGTCGGGTACCTGCTGACCAGTTACTTCATCGAATACACACAAGGCGATGCCGGTCTCTCGTTGACCGGCAATCGCCGGATCGACCTTCCTGGCCTGCATCTCGATCTGATCGATCCCCAGGTCAGGTACAATCTGGCGCTCTTCTTCCTGTCGCTTGCCTTGCTTGCGGTCTACGTCATGGTTCGGAGACCGGGAGGCCGCATCCTCGTCGCAATTCGCGAGAACGAAGACCGGACGTCGATGCTCGGATACAACACATTTGCCAACAAGCTCGGGGCTTTCGTCGTGTCGGGGACGATTTCCGGGACGGCCGGCGTCGTGTTCGCGCTGCTGTTCGGTTACGTCGGCTCCAGCTTCGCATCGATACAGTACTCGGTCGACGCGCTTCTCTACACCCTGGTTGGCGGCGCCGGCAGCGTGCTCGGCCCCGTTCTTGGCGCCGGGCTGATGATCAGTCTCATCGACAAGCTCAGCGAGTTCACGGTCGCATATCTGCTGTTTGTTGGTCTCGCCCTCATCGCGCTGACCATCTGGTTTCCCAAGGGCATACTTGGGACGGTGCGCGAAAGGTGGGCTCAATGGCTGCCGTGATGAATGTCGAGAGGGATGACGTGGCGGTACGGCAGGCGAGCGTGATCGATACCGTCGGCCGAAATCCTTACGATAACGCCAGGCAGGCAAACCGCACTCTTCTCAGCACGCGTGCACTGGAACGACACTTCGGCGGCCTGAAGGCCGTGGACGGAGTGGATTTCTCGCTCGACCACGGCGAGATCCGCGCGATCATCGGTCCGAATGGCGCGGGCAAAACCACCTTCGTGAGCCTGCTCTGTGGCCGCGTGTCTCCAACCAGCGGAACGATCGTGTTCGAAGGAGCCGACGTGACGCGGCTTCCTGCCTATCGGCGGGTTCGCCGCGGGATCGCCTATACGTTTCAAATCACGAACGTCTTCGCCAACCTTTCAGTATTCGACAACGTGATGCTGGCTGCCCAAAGCCACATTCGAAGATCAAGCGGCTTTTTCGCCCGCTTGAACCAAGCCGAACTCGACCGCAAGGCCATGGCGGCGCTCTCCGCGGTTGGCCTCGGAACTCGCGGATCGGTCAAGGCCGGAGAACTCGCCTATGGTCACCAGCGGCTACTTGAGGTCGCCATGGGTCTCGCGCTCGAGCCGTTGCTTCTGATCCTGGATGAGCCGACGCAGGGGCTGTCCGACTCGGAGATCGACGAATTCTGCACGTTGATCAAGCGTATTGCAGCGAGCACCACGATCCTCCTGATCGAGCACAACATGCAGGTTGTGATGCAACTCGCCGACAAAATCACGGTCATGAACCGAGGGAAGATCCTGGCGGAGGGAAATCCTGCCGAGATAAGGGATAACCCCGAGGTTCAAGCAGCATACCTGGCAGCCTGATGTTGGAAGTCTATGCCCTGAATTCGTTCTACGGTCGCAGTCAGGCCCTGCATGACTTCTCGCTGTCGCTTGCTCCCGGTGAAGTGCTCTGCCTCCTGGGACGGAATGGCGCCGGCAAGACTACGGCGTTGAGGTCGATCATGGGACTGGTCCGGCCGAAAAGCGGGTGGGTCAGGCTTGACGGAACTCAGCTTGACCGCCTGCCAGCCCATCAGGTGCCCGTTCAGGGCATCGGATACGTGCCGCAGGGGCGGAGGCTTTTCTCGGAACTGACCGTGCGCGAGAACCTCGCGATGGGACAGCTGGCCCGCAAGACGGATGATGCCGCAAAGGAACGGGCGCTCGACTTCTTTCCTGTCTTGCGCGAACGGCTGGATCAGCGGTCCGGCACGCTCAGTGGCGGCGAGCAGACGATGCTGGCGATCGCCCGGGCGCTCTGTATCGAGCCGAAGGTCGTCTTGATGGACGAGCCCACCGAGGGTCTCATGCCTTCCATGATCGGAAAAATCCGGGACGTCGTGGTGCAGCTGCGTGAGCTCGGGGTGTCCACCATACTCGTCGAGCAGCGCGTGGAAGCGGTCCTGTCGATCGCGGATCGCGTGGTGTTCCTCGAGACCGGGAAGCTTCGGGCGACGGTTCCAGTTGCGGAGTTGAGGAAATCCCCTGCGCTGCTGCACAAATATCTGGGCGTGGGCCACTAATCCGTTTCGAGATAGCTGTCGCCTCAAGCTCCTGTCGGCGTTGACAAGAGCCAGAGGCCGAACACCGTGTAGAATACCATGAGGCCGGCCAGTGCGTATTGACTGGTCGTTGCCCTTCGCCGTGTCCCGAACAGGCGAGCGGCCGTCGAATGCGCCATGATGATGCCGACCACATGAGCGAAGCATATGATCACTGCCTGGGTGTTCCAGATCAATGTGACGTCACGGATGTTGTTGAAGAAGGAAGCCGTCGGCTGAAAGGCTCCGACGCGCAGAAGATCCCAGCCCTGCGCATATGGATCGGACAGCGACACGACAGCGAACTGGCCATCGAGCATGAGGGTGGTCAGGTAGTGCGCCGCGTGAAAGCCGATCGAGATCGGTATGATCGAGTAAACAAGGGCGCCGGCCGCCTGGATGCTTGAAGTTTTCGTTCCAGTGAGCACGCACCCGATATGAACGCATATGAGGAAGACGGCTGCGAGCGCGAGGAACGTTCCGATCAGCCCGAGCGTGTTTGGCATCACGACTGCACTTCGGCCGGGAAATTCGAGCGGATTGATACCGATCAGGTTCAGCCAGAAGAATGTGCGTGACAATCCGTCGAACGATACCGACGCCAGTGCCAGCAGGACGAACAACGTACCTGACAAGGGCAGGGGTGGCTTGCTGAGCAGCGCGCGGCCAGGCCATCCAATCGTCACCACGCGTGCGTTACCGCCGTCCTGGGGCGTCTCGAGCTGAAACGGAGCCAGTGCAGCTATCATTGCGAAGAACACCGAGAAGGGTTCCGCGGCCGTGGCCCACGCCTCTTCCCCGAACAGAAGCATCGCGCAGAACACGAAGCACCAATAGGCGATGATGATCTTTGCCAGTTGGGTCGGATCACTCGGGGCGAGGGAGACAAGCTCGAACCAGGCGAAACCGAAAAAGATCACGATGGATGGCCAGTACCGCAGCATTGCGGGTAGCGGAACCAATCGTGCGTGGGCATGGCGCCGTCCGGAAATCAGCCCGATCAGGCGTATCGGCGCGTGCCATGGGTTTAGCCAACTCCATAGGTTACCGAAAGCCACGTGCAACAGCGCAAATGCGACCCACCAGATCGACCAGAACATGGTCGGCAGCGGATTTGCGAGAGGATCGCGGCTGCCAATGAGCCCGGCGAGAACAAGCAGTCCCCAGCACACGAAGGTAGCGGCGCTGAACCACAATCGGAGCGTCTCAAGGAGCCCGTCACGAACGCGAAATAGTTCCCAGCGTGCCGCGACGGTCTGCTCGATGTCCTCTCGCGGTACCTTGGCAAGGACCAGGAACGACGCCAGAACCGCGAAGGCTCCTCCCGCAAGATAGTAGGTCGTCGGCAGCAGCATGACGAGGCCACGATCGGCACCCGAACCATGCGCATGAGCAACGCCGGCGCTCGCGAGCAGGACAGCCACGAGAGGCCAGCGCGCAAGATAATCCCGCGGAGCTTCTCGCCCGGACGTCATGAGCCGGCTACGCCGTGTAACTTGGACGCTCGGCAATTCTTTTCCGCCAGCCGAGCAGGTTGTTGTATTGCGATGGAATGTCGATTCCGACTGCGCTGTTGGCGAAATCGACCGACACGACGGCCGTAATGTCGGCGGCGGTGAATTTCGGACCCGCGACGAATGGCGTCGTCTTGAGACGCGCATCGAGATCGGCGTAGAAATGCATCACTCGCGTCCTGCCGCGCTTGGCCACGGCCTCGATCTGATCGTGTTTGTGTATGCCGGTGAGGGCCCGATTGGCGAAGGCTGGTGCGGAATTCCTGAACGCCTCGGCGGCCGCGAAGTAGCCGTCGAACTCCATGCGGCGTTCCCACATCAGAATGGTTGCGGTTTCTTCGGGAGTTTCGCCGAGCATCGGAGGGCCAGCGAAGGTCGCTTCCAGGAAATGCCAGATCGCCGGCACCTCGCTCAAGACGTTCCCGTTATCCAGAAGCAATGCCGGTACGGTGCACGACGGGTTGAGCGCGCGAAACGCAGGTCTGAATTGTTCGCCCGCAGTAATGTCGACGTTGACCCGCGGAATCGCAATTCCCTTCTCGGCGAGGAACATGCGAACCCGGCGGGGAGTCGGCGCCGGAAAATCATAGAGCTGCATCGTCGCGTCCTTGGTGCTTGCTTCGATGTCCGCATTAGCGCGCGTAGTACGCTCCACCGACAAGCGCCAATTTCGGCAGCGATATGGGACCAATCGGCTTCGGCAGTGGATTTGGCGATTACGCAGAGCGCCCCGGTCCGGCAGTCGGTTGCCTTATCAATCGGCAACACATGATTAGCATCGAGGCGCTTGTTGCCTCTTCAACGATCAAACGAAGCGATTGGTCGGTGAGCAGGAGTCCAACTGCAAGGTCAGTGGACCCTCACATTAAAACAGAATGGCACTTTTACCGCCGACTACATGTTTTCTAACGTGAGCGCAGCCTGATGATCGCATGCAGTCGCGCAGCGGCGCTGCTGATGCCCTCGAACATAGGAGATTCTGGCGTGGCACTTCTCGACAGATCCGACTGGTACGACATTGCGCGCACTACCAACTGGACGCCTCGCTTCGTGTCCGAAGCCGAGCTCTTTCCGCCGGAGCAAAGCGATCCGTACGGAATATCATTCGAGGAATGGGAGACCTATGACGAGCCGTACAAGGTCTCCTATCGGGAATACGTGGCCGTCCAGCGGGAGAAGGACTCGGGCGCGTATTCCGTGAAGGCGGCGCTGCTCCGCTCCAAATACTACGAGACGATCGACGACGGATATCTGAGCGTCCTGAAGTTCAACTATGCCGCGTCGATCCCCGGTGAATACGCTGCGTGTTTCCCCGAGGGCCGCATGGTTCGCTTTTCGAAAGCGCCCTCGATGCGAAATCTGGCTGCGTTCGCCAGCCTCGATGAAATGCGTCATACGCAGATATTGCTGAACTTCGCGCATCAGCTTGCCCTGATGGACAGACAGTTCGACTGGGCCTCGCAGAGCCTGGGTTCGATGAACTGGGTCTCGATGGCCGGCCGTCACGCGATGGAAGATCTGCTCCATTCCCGCGACATCGTTACGACCTCGGTGATGCTGCATCTGGCGTTCGAGACCGGTCTTACCAACGTGCAGATGCTCGGCCTGTCCGCCGACTCCGCGAATATGGGCGATTTCACGTTTTCGAATCTCATTACCAGCATTCAGTCCGACGAAGCGCGTCACGCCCAGATCGGTACACCGCTGGTGGAAATCCTCGTGCGCAACGGGCGGAAAGAAGAAGCGCAGCGGGCGATGGACATCGGCTTCTGGCGTATCTGGCGCCTGTTCGCGCTGATCTCCGGTATCCCGATGGACTACTACATTCCGCTCAACAAGCGCGAGCGCTCCTTCAAGGAGTATGTCAACGAATTCGTCGTGAAGCAGTTCGAACGCCAGCTGATCGACGTCGGCCTGGACAGGCCGTGGTACTGGGACATCTTCCTCAAGGAAGTTGAGAACTACCACCATACGCAGCAGGCCGGCATCTGGTCATGGCGCCATACGGTGTGGTGGAATCCGGACGGCTCGGTCGGTCCTGAAGAGCGCGCTTGGCTCGAGGAAAAGTACCCGGGCTGGAACGAAACGTACGGCAAGTATTGGGACGTCATCACGGAGAACGCGCGGGAAGGGCGTGAGGAGAAGACCTTCGCGGTCGGCATGCCCTGCGTCTGCAACATGTGCGGAATTACGGTGGCTGCCGCCGGCGGGACCAAGTGGGACGCTCGCGTCCGCCAGAGCGAGTACAAGGGCAGGCGCTACAATTTCTGTTGCGAGCCGTGTCAGTGGATCTTCGATACCGAGCCGGAGCGTTATGCGGATTTCGATTCGATTGTGGACCGGCTCTACAATGGAGAGATCTCGCCGCCGACGCCTGAAAACCTCCTGAAGTACATGGGAATTGGCACTTACAGCCAGGGCGGTGTCGACGCGTCTAACTTCGCGTGGGCGCACAAGCAGCCGACACAAATGGCGGCGGAATAATCTCGCGAGCGAGATCGCGCTCGCGCGGTCTCGCCGCCACCGGAAAGAACAGGAGAGTGATCATGGCTGGTTTTGCAGTTCTGTCGCGCTTGCAGTTTGATGCGCATGTCCGCGTGATTGACGTTTTGCCCGAGTTTACGATGGACCAGGTCGCGGAGGCCTGCGCGGCTCCGGCCGTCGGGTACCAGACGTCGCATCCGGATCCATCGAAGCCGCTGCGTGTGCGCCTGACGACGCCGGGTGACGACGCGCCGCCGTTCCCACGTGACCTCAAGGTGAAGGACACCAAGATGCGGCACTACGAGTGCATCGACGTCTACGTCGAATAAAGATCTCCGTAACGCAGAAGGACGAAAGAAATGCCTGAGATGGCCGAGCCGACGAGTTGGGATTTAGCGGGACCAGTGTTCAGGGGCGGAGAGATCGCAAACGCTGCGCTCGAAGCCATCCGGGAGGACAATCCGAACAAGGAGATCGTCGTGGCGGATCACGGCACCTACATGCGCGTGGAAGCGCAGGGCGGCCTCGTGATCCGGCGCAAGACGCTTGAAGGCGTGCTCGGCCGTAACGTCGACCTTCAGGAAGTTCAGGGGAACCTCAGTTCATTCTCCGGCCAGATCGAAACGCTCGACAGCGAAATCCGCTGGTTCTTCAAGCGAACCTGAGCGCCAGAATCCCCTCGTATTCAATCCAGAGGTATCCGATGAGCAGCACGAACCTTGAAAAGCCACTTAAGACCTGGAGCCATCTCGCATCGGCGCGCAAGCGGCCCACGGAGTACGAGATCGTCTCTGCCAACATCCTCTGGAACACGCCGAACAGCAAGCTGAAGTGGTCTCAGGGCGCCAATACCCCGGTGGTCAATTGGCGAACCAAGAACCGCAATGAAAGTCCCATCAAGCACGATGACTGGAATTCGTTCCGGGATCCCGATCAGCTGGTGTACCGCACCTATAACCTGATGCAGGACGGGCAGGAGACGTATGTCGACGGCTTGTTGAACGAGTACAACAGCAATCAGCACGATCTCTCGCTGTCCACGGCCTGGCTCGAGAACCTGGCGCGGGCGTATACGCCGATGCGATATCTGGTGCACGCAACCCAGATGGCGCTGGGATATCTCGTTGCTCTCGCACCCTCCAGCACCATCGCCAATCCGCTGATGTTCGAATGCACCGATCAGCTGCGATGGCTTTCGAGAATTGCGTATCGAACCGCCGAATTGGCCAAGGCGCATCCCGACCTGGAGTTTGGCAAGGCGGAACGGACGCGTTGGGAAGAAGACCCGATGTGGGAGGGGTTCCTCGAACTCGTCGAGCGGACGCTGGTCACGTGGGACTGGAACGAGGCGTTCGTCGCCGTGCACATGGTCCTGAAGCCGGCCATCGACGAAGCGATCATGCATCAGTTCGGTCAGGAAGCCAGAAGCGCCGGCGACCTCCTCACCGGCATGCTGCTGGACGCCCAATATGTCGACAGCGAGCGATCGCGGCGCTTTGGGTCGGCCGTCGTGAAATTCGTCTGCGAGAACGACAAGTACGAGAACCGCAAGACGATCAATGAGTGGCTGCGCAAGTGGAATCCTCTCGGCGATCGGGCCATCGATGCGTTTTGCACTGTGCTCGAAGACGGTGAGACCGCCGCGGAAGCCGCGAAAGCGAAGGTGCGGGAATTCCGGCAGAACGCCGGCTTGATATGAATGGCACCACTCCGACCAGTTTCCGGGCTGGATGATCGGATGTGGAGGTCTCTCGCAGCAATCTAGCTGTCGAAAGCTCTTGTCGCGGAAGGCTGCAGATTAAGAAGAATGGACGGAGCTGTACGATGGCACTGCTGGAAAGAAGCGCATGGTATGATCTGGCGAGGTCAACAAACTGGACGCCGCAGTTTGTTGATGAGGACGAATTGTTTCCGTCCGTTCAGAGCGATCCATTCGGCATTCCGATGTCCGAGTGGGAGACCTACGACGAGCCCTTCAAGGTCTCCTATCGGGAATACGTTCAGCTGCAGCGGGAAAAGGATTCCGGCGCCTACTCGGTCAAGGCGGCGCTGTCGCGGTCGAAGTTCCACGAAACCGCGTATTCGGGATATCTGAGCATATTGAAGTGGCATTACGGCTCAAATGCCCTCGGCGAATATGCCGCATGCTTCCCGGCCGGCCGGATGGTGCGGTTCGCCAAGCCACCGTCGATGCGCAACATGTGCGTTTTCTTTGCGCTGGATGAGCTGCGGCATACCCAAATCGAGCTGTTCCACGCTCATGAACTCGTGCGGATCGACCGTCAATTCGACTGGGCAGTAAAGGCCCACCACACCATGAATATCGCCGCCTTGCCGGGGCGTCATGCGGCCGACGACATCATGATGACGCGCGATGTCGTAACCAGTTCGATCATGATCAATCTGGCGTTCGAAACAGGAATCACGAACGTCCAGATGGTGGCGATGTCCGCTGACGCGGCCAACATCGGTGACTTCGCGTTTGCCAATCTGATCACCAGCGTTCAGTCCGACGAAGCAAGGCATGCCCAGATCGGAACGCCGCTGGTGGCGATCCTCGTGCGCAACGGCAAGAAGAAGGAAGCCCAGCGCGCCATCGACATCGGCCTGTGGCGGATGTGGAAGTCCTATTCGCTGTTCTCCGGCGTGCCGATGGATTACGGCATCCCGCTCGACAAGCGCGACCGGTCCTTCAAGGAATACATCACCGAGTTTGTGATCGAGCAGTTCGAGCGGCAGATCATCGACCTGGGCCTGGATCGGCCGTGGTACTGGGAACAGCTGCTCGCCGACACCGAGACGCATCACCACAACCAGCATCTGGCGCTCTGGACCTGGCGCAAGGGCATTTACTGGAATCCAGCGGCCGGCGTCAGCCCGGACGAGCGCGCCTGGCTCGAGACCAAATATCCCGGCTGGAACGATACGTACGGAAAATACTGGGACGTCGTCACCGAGAACGCCCGAGCCGGCCGCTTCGAGGCAACGGAAGGCAAGGGCATGCCTTGCCTGTGCAATATGTGCCAGCATTCGATCACCGGGATGGGCGGTACCCGCTGGGACGCGCGGGTTCACCAGTCGACCTACAAGGACCGCCGGTTCAATTTCTGCGGCCCGGTTTGCCAGTGGATATTCGAGCTCGACCCCGAAAGGTATGCGGACTCCGAAACGCTGGTGGACCGTATCTATTCCGGCGAGATCGACAACTCGACCCCCGAGGGTCTGCTCAAATACATGGGCATCGGCATCGTCAGCGAAGGAGGCAAGGACGCGACGGATTTTGCCTGGGCTTACCAGGAGCGTCAGCTCGCCGCCGCCGAGTAGCGGCAGGCGAACCGGCAGCACTACGACCAGATGATCTGCGGAAAAGAAATGATGATTGAACAGTCGACCGACACGTTTTCAAAAGTGTGCACCCTCGATGATCTGTGGCCTGGCGAAATGGAGGTCTTCGAGGTGCAGGGCGTGAAGATACTGATGTGTCACACCGAAAGCGGGGCCGTGCGGGCGGTACAGCTGATCTGCCCGCACCAGAGTTTCGCGCTGTCGGAGGGGGAGCTGGTCGGCGAAACCCTCGTCTGCACGAAGCACATGTGGGAATTCGACGTCAAATCCGGCTGCGGGATCAACCCGACTGGGGCAGCGCTGGCCCAATACCCGGTCAAGGTCGTTGGTGAAGACGTTCTGGTTTCCGTAGCTGGTGTCGAGCCGAAATATGCCCGCCCCTAAGTCAGCAGAGAAATCCAGAACCCGGCGTCGGCTCGCCGGTCCCGTCCTGCGCAGCAGCGAACTTGCGCTCGCCGCAGCCGACGCGATCCGCGAGGACAATCCCAACAAGGACGTGATCGTGGATGATCACGGCGGATACATCCGGATCGAGGCCGAAGAAGGTCTCGTTCTGCGCAAGGCGACGATGGAAGAGTACCTGGGCCGTTCGTTTTCGGTAAAGGAGATCGAGCACGACCTGATCAGTTTCTCCGGCCAGATCGAGCTGACCGACGAATGCGTGCGTTGGTATTTCAACTCCCCAGCGGGCTCCTAGGACACGTCGAGAGAGGAAAGCGTGGTGACTTCATCGAGCGAGTTGTCGAAACCGTTGAGGACCTGGAGCCATCTCGCGTCGGCCCGGAAGCGGCCGACGGAATACGAGATCGTGTCCACCAAGGCGCTATGGAACACGCCGAACCATTCGGTGCCGTGGAAGATGGCGGGCGCGACGCCTCAGATCCAGTGGATCATCGAGAACCGCAACAACAGCCGGCTCAAGCACGAGGAGTGGGATTCGTTTCGCGATCCCGACCATCTGGTCTATCGCACCTACACGCTGATGCAGGACGGCCAGGAGGCCTATGTCGACGGCGTTCTGAATGACTACAACGAGAATGACCACGATGCCGGGCTCGATCCGGCCTGGATTGCTGTTCTTGCCCAGCTCTATGCGCCGGCACGCTACGTGTTTCACGCCATACAGATGGCCTCGGGCTATCTCGTGACGCTGGCGCCGTGCAGTACGGTGGCGAACCCCATGATGCTCCAGTGCGGCGATCAGCTGCGTTGGGTCAACCGCATCGCTTATCGGACGGCGGAGCTTTCTCGAACCCATGGCCGATACGGATTTGGCGTGAAGGAGCGCGAGCTATGGGAGAAATCTCCCGTCTGGCGCGGCTTCGTCGAACTGGCCGAGCGCGCGCTGGTGGCTTGGGACTGGGGCGAATGCTTTACCGCGACGAATCTGGTCTTGAAGCCCGCTCTCGACGAGATCTTCATGCGGCAGTTGGCGCAGTACAGCCGACTGAACGGCGATACCCTCACCGCGACGTTGCTGGATGCTCAGCTGGTCGACAGTGCGAGGTCACGAAAGTTGTCGGGCGCGCTCGTCGCGTTTCTGCTCACGCAGGAAGGCAACCGCGAGGTGTTCGGAAAGTGGCTCGCGCATTGGGTGCCGCTCGGTGAGAAGGCCATTGCTGCCTTTGCCAAGGGCTTTGACACGGACGGGACGGCATCGGCGGCGGCGATAGAAGGAACCAGAGTGTTTCGCGCCGAGTTGGGCCTCTCGGGCTGATCGAGGGTGCCCGCATTTCCGACAGGCGCCGACGGATGTGAGGCCGCAAGACGAGGGGAATGCGATCGTTGAAGACTGACGTTCTGATCATTGGAGCCGGACCGGTCGGCCTATTTGCGATCTTCGCCTGCGGCCAACTCGACCTTGCATGCATCGTCGTCGATTCGCTGGAGCAGCCGGGTGGCCAATGTATCTCCCTGTATCCCGAGAAACCGATCTACGACATTCCTGGACGGCGCACGATTGGCGCAAGCGAACTCGTCGATGAACTGGTCGCTCAGGCCGCGCCGTATAAGCCTCAATATGTCCTTGGCGACTGCGTCATCTCGATTTCAGGCGATGCGAAGGAAGGCTGGAGCGTTCGTACCCAGAAGGGCGTCGTTATCGCATGCCGCGCGGTCATCATCGCCGGCGGCAACGGCCTGTTCGAACCCGTCCGTCCGGCGCTCGATGGCCTGGCTGACTACGAGGGACGTTCGGTTTTCTATGCCGTGCGGAACCGCGAGGAGCTGGCGGGCAAGCATCTGGTGATCGCCGGCGGCGGCGATTCGGCGCTGGACTGGGCGCTTTCGCTGAGTTCGTTATCAGCGAGGTGCTATCTCGTGCACCGACGTCCGCGATTTCGCGCGGCACCCGCCACAACCAAGTTGCTGGGCGAACTCGTAGCGTCAGGCTCGATCGAGGTGCTGGCGCCGGCCCACCTGCAGGGTCTGCAGGGCGATGGTGGTTTATTGTCCGGTGTGAATGTCCGGATCGGAAGCGAGGAGCGACTGCTCAAGGCCGATGTGCTGTTGCCGTTCTATGGGATGAAGACCGATCTCGGTCCCCTCGCTTCGTGGGGGTTGGACATGCATGAAGGCAAGATCGTCGTAGAACCGGGGACGTCGTCGACGAACCGCCCCGGTATCTTCGCGATCGGTGACATCGCGCATTATTTTGGAAAGCTCGGCCTGATTCTCACGGGATTCGCCGAGGCCGCGCAGGCGGCACACGCCGCGCACGGATTCGTACGGCCGGAAGTCGTGCTCAATTTCGTTCACTCAACCAGTCGAGGTGATCCCGCTCTGGCGACAGCGTAGGATTGCATCGGCCGTTTGGAGCGCCGGGTAGCAACGGCTGGCGGCATCGCCTTCGGCCGGAAAATCTGCTGCCGAAGCATCGTCAGCGATCGGGTAGGGCGCAGCATTGAGGATGCGGAGTGACCAACGGGCGGACCAAAGACCCGAAAGATTGGTGCGGAAATTGCAGGATTCCCCCCAAAGGGGTTCTTCGGGCGTAAAATTACCATGAGCAAATTTGGCAGCACCGGGACGCTAACCATTTTCTCTCTGGATTACAATTCGTCCCTGCCGATCTACAAGCAAATCTCTCGCGAACTCAAGGTCGCGATCATATCCGGGCGGCTTGCAGGGGGGGCGCGTCTTCCCGCCACTCGCACGCTCGCATCCGAACTCGGCGTGTCTCGCAACACGATCATGAGCGTGTTCGAGGAACTTGCGGCCGAAGGATACATCACCAGCCAGGTAGGCAACGGCACGTTCGTCTCCGACAAGCTGCCGGAGGAACATCTGCTCCCGAGCGAAGCCATTCGATCTGTCTGGCGCGAACCGTCGACCGGGCCGGGCTTTCTGTCAGCCCGCGGACAGCAGATGGCCGAGCTCTCGGGGCAACCGCTTGCCAACGAGATCATATTGTCGCGGCCGTTCTGCGCGGATCTTCCCGCGGTCGAGGCGTTTCCCATCGAAGCGTGGGGCCGCCTGATGCGCAAGAACTGGCAGCGCATCATGACGGTTTCGCCGGCGCTCGTGCAGCCGGCCGGCTACGTGCCGCTCCAGCAATCCGTCGCCAGACATCTGAACGCAGCCCGATTCGTCCGTTGCGTATCGAGCCAGGTACTGATCACGTCCGGTTCACAGCAATCTCTCGATCTCACGGCGCGTTTGTTGCTCGATCCCGGCGATACAGTTTGGGTGGAAGACCCGGGCTACATCGCTGCACGCAGCGTGCTCACGGCGGCCGGTGCAAAGGTGGTGCCGGTGACTGTCGACGGCGAAGGCCTCAACGTCGAAAAGGGCCGGGTGCTCGAGCCGCATCCGCGTGCGATCTACATATCGCCATCGCGGCAATATCCTCTCGGTGTGACCATGAGCGCTTCCCGGCGCCTCGAGATCATCGAGTTCGCCAACAAGGTCGGCGCGTGGATCATCGAAGACGACTACGACAGCGACTACCGCTACGACGGCGTTCCGCTGCCGGCGATCCAGAGCTTGCAGAAGGCCGATCGCCTCTTCTATCTGGGATCGTTCAGCAAGTCGTTGTTGCCCGCCATACGCCTGGGCTATCTGGTCATTCCGAGAGAGCTCATCACCACGTTCTCGACCGCGCTGTCGCTGACGACGCGTCCCAATTCGATGCTGGAGCAGATGACACTTCACGAGTTCATCTCGACGGGCCAATTCGCAACCCATGTAAGGCGCATGCGGCATCTCTACTCGGAGCGCCAGCCGGTCCTTCTGAAGCAATTGCAGCGTCTGCTGGGCGATGTCCTCGAGGTCGAGCCGACCTCTACCGGCACGCATCTCACGGCGTACTTCAAGATTGACGTCGATGACGTCAAATATTGCGATCTGGCCCTCGCGCGCGGAATCTCGCTGCGGCCTCTCTCGATCCACTATGTGAACGAGCAGAAGCGCAAAGGGCTCATCATCGGATTTGCGTCGGCTTCCGTGCCGCGGATCATCGCCGCCGTCGAACGCCTGGCAGCGATGACCAGGGAGTTTCTCGAATTGGAGCAGGCATCGGCGAGCCCGTCGATCGATCCTGGATTGCCGGAGCAGGCAAGCCGGTTCGTTAGACATAGAAACGGAACGTGAGACGTTCGATAGAAACGGCTCACGATGCCTGCGAAAGCTTCGCCGCGTCTCGCTGGGCGAGATGTTTCATGAGATTGTCGTCGATGTGCCGCGCGGTAGCCTCGAATGCTTCGAGAGAAGGCTTGATCGTCTCATTCAGGCGAGCGGCTCGTTCCTGCCCCATCGCTTGTTGGAGGCTTTCCTTGTAAGCTGGCACGGCTTCCCAGTCAGTCACCGTGTCGGGCGTGATCTCGACGTGGTACTGCAAGCCGTAGGCGTGTTCGCCATAGCGTATCGCCTGGATCGGGGACGCCGCGTTTTGGGCAAGAACGACCATTCCGGGGGGTAATTTTTTGACCTCGGCGCCGTGCCATTGGAAGGTTTGCATGGATTTTCCGAGACCGCTCAGCAATGGGTCCTTGCGCCCCTCAGCCGTGAATTCGACGTCGGCCAAACCAACCTCGGGACGGCTCATCAGCGCGACATGGCCGCCGAGAGCATCGACGAGCAATTGGTGGCCGAGGCAGATGCCGAGATAAGGCTTACGAAGGTCTCGGACCCATTTGCGTATGGCGGCCTTTTCGGGAACGAGCCATGGACAAAGATCTTCTTGCCAGACGTCCTGTGGGCCGCCCATGACTACGAGAAGGTCGAACCCTTCGAGGGGCGGTATGACGCCGCCTTCGTCAAGTTCCACGGTATGCCATTCGTGGCCCCGGCTTCGCCAGAGATCGCGAAATGAACCGGGATGCTCCACCACCAGGTGTTGGAAAACGAGAATGCGCATGTCTGCCCCTGTTGATTCCGCGTTGATTTCCACCCAGAGGGGCTTGAGCCCCCGAACAGATCACGGATTTACTTCGGATATCGAAAATCTCTGACGAAGGCAGGTATATCGATTCCCTTGGCGAGCTTTGAATCCGGCACTGGCGGTTGTTGCACCAATCGCAAAGCAACCGAGCCTGCCCACAGGTTGGTGGCGAGATCGTCAGCATCCTCGTCAGGCAAGCTGTCGCTCACTTTCGCCGAGACTTCGTCGAGTTTCATTCGCAACACCTTGGTCGCCTTCCATTCCTTGTCCGTCGGCTTGCGCGCATATTCCCAGAGGCCGGGCGCCAGCCGGTCAACAAAGACCGGGAGCGATTGCCGCTTGACCTCCTCTGTGCAAAGCTCGGCCTTGCCGAATGCCATGACCGAGCGGAAGTTGACGTTGTGGTTGAAAGCCGCGCGCGAGAAGACGATCCCGTCAAGATGAGTGACGGAGAAACATACGGGAATCCCTTTCTCCTGGGTCTTCAGCATGCGGCTTGCAGACGACCCGTGCCAATAGACAAAGTCGTCGATACGCCAGTGATTGGTCGGTGTCACGTAGGGCATTCCCTCGATCACATACCCGACCTGGCAGACGATTCCGGCATCAATGATCGCGTTGACCGTTTCGCGGTCGTACTTGGCCAGCCAGTGATAGCGCTTGATGCGCGTCCTTTCGCTTGGTGCATCAATCGCTGCTGGGGTATCGAGAGTAGTCATTTCCGCCGATCTCCACGTAGAGTATCGGCGCATTATAAAATTTCCTCCTCTGTACTCTCAGAGCCGATTTGAAAAAGTCGAGGGAGCCAATTGGATCGAAGGTGAGTCGCGGCAGGGGCCCGCCAGCGGAGCCGATTTCCAACCCGCGTCGCAATCATCCATGTCAGGGAGCTGTTGCAATGCCGCTGGAAAAATGATTAGCTTTTTTCCGTCGCAGGACAGCATCGTCGTGCGACCTGCGCCGGACCACCAATGCTGTTGGTCTGGCTTTCGGCTGGGCAGCCCGCGAGATCCGAAAGGATCTCACGGGCTTTTTTGTTTTCTGCACTGCGTATGGCTGAATTTCGTGGAGCTGCACTTGCGCCGTTGATGGGATGACCGGAGGACAAGTCGATGTTGCGCATTGAGTGTATCCTGGGAAGCCATCTTGAGCCGGCTTTTTCGGAGGGGTTGCACAGGCTCGAGCATCGCGGCAGCGTTGATGTCGTCGATGTGCCGGTTGCCGATCTGGCCCGGCGTCGGCTGCTCATCACCACCCGCGGCGGCGAGGAACTGGCTATCGCGCTGCCGCGAGACCAGAAGCTGTTCGACGGCGCCGTGCTATTGCTCGACGACGATCGCGCCATCGTGGTGCGGGCCGCAACGGAGCGGTGGCTGTCTCTCGAGCCGCGTTCGCTCGGCGACGCCATAGAGCTCGGCTATCATGTCGGCAATCTGCACTGGCGTGTCCGTTTCGACGGCGAGGCGCTGCTGGTGGCGCTCGAAGGAAGGCCCGAAGACTATCTGGCCCGCCTCGAGGGATTGATCGGGTCGCGCCGGATCGGCGTCAACGTGCTCGGCCCATCCGAGGACGATCATGCGCTGATTCCCGGCGAGCCGCATCCGCACGATCACGGCCACAGCCACTAGCCATGCTCTCGACGCTGCGCGCGCTATGGCAGGCTGACGGGACATTCCCGAGTGGCTCGTTCGCGTTCTCGTGGGGGCTCGAGGGCGTGCTCGCGCTTCGGCCGGACATGCCTGCTGGCGAGCTGGCGCAACTCGTCGCGACGATCATGCGGCACCGCTGGGCGACGTTCGACCGTATAGCTCTGCTGCGCGCCTTCCGGGCCGGCGGCGATCTTGCGGCGATCGGCATCGTGGACCGTGAGGTCGAGGCGTCCACGCTCATCGCGCCTTTGCGCGACGGCTCGCGCCGCAACGGGGCATCCTTCCTGACCGCCCACGCGCGGCTCGGTAATGAGCTCGCGGGCCGGCTGCGCGACGCGGTGCGCGCCGGCGATTGCCTGGGCCACATCGCTGTAATGCAGGGCGCGATCTGGTTCGCAGTGGGACTGGACGAGAAACTGGCTCAGGTAACCTCGGGGTATTCGGTCGTTTCCGGCCTGATCACGGCTGCGATCCGCCTCGGGGCGATTGGTGTGCTCCGCGGGCAGGGCGTGCTGGGCGACTGCCTGCCGCTGATCGAGCAGCTCGCCGCCGAGCCCGTTCCCGAGGATGCGGACCTCGAGAGCTTCCTTCCGTTCCTCGACATCGCTTCCGCACGGCACGAGCAGGCCGATCTAAGGCTCTTTGCCAATTGAGGGGATGACCGATCATGTTGCTGACCCCGACTGAGCTCGAACGACTGACGATCTTCAATGCCGCGGAACTGGCGCGACGCCGCCGGGCGCGGGGATTGAGGCTCAACTATCCCGAGGCGGTTGCCATCATCACCGACGATATCCTCGAAGGCGCGCGCGACGGCCGGACCGTGGCAGACCTGATCGGCTTCGGCTCGACGATCCTGACCACCGCCGACGTGCTGCCCGGGATCGCTGCGATGATGCATATCATCCAGGTCGAATGCGTGTTTCCGGATGGCACCAAGCTGGTCACGGTCCATGAGCCGATCCGCCCGGCGCCCGGCAGCGATGCCGATCAGGAGCATCCCGGCCTGGTGCAGGCGCAGGATGGTACGATCGAGCTCAATGCCGGCCGCCGCAAAGTCAGGTTGACTGCCGTCAATACCGGCGACCGGCCAATCCAGATCGGCTCCCACTTCCATTTCTTCGAGGTCAACAAGGCGCTGGAGTTCGATCGCGCCATCGCGTTCAACATGCGGCTCGATATTCCTGCCGGCACGGCGGTGAGGTTCGAGCCGGGGTCGTCAAAGGAAGTGGCGCTGGTCGAGTTTGGTGGAAGCGCGGAGCTTACGGGCCTGAACAATTTGACCAACGGCTCGGGCGCCGAACCAGCGGTGCGAGATGCGGCGCTGGCTCGGGCGAGGTCGCGCGGCTTCCGCGGTGCGTGAACGGGCAAAGAGCTTGAGGGGGCTGATTTGGCTATCATCGACCGGCGGGATTACGCCGCCCTATACGGACCCACCACCGGCGACTCCGTTCGGCTCGGCGACACCTCGCTGCTCGCCGTCGTGGAGAAGGATCACGCCGTCTATGGAGACGAATGCCTGCATGGCGGCGGCAAGACGCTGCGCGACGGCATCGGCATGGCCGGCATCACCAGCGCGGAAGGCGCATTGGACTTCCTGCTCTGCAACGTCACGGTGATTGATCCCGTCATCGGCGTCGCCAAGGGCGACCTTGGCATCCGGCACGGCCGGATCGTTGGCTTCGGCAAAGCCGGCAACCCTGCCATCATGGATGGCGTCGATCCGCGCCTGATCGTCTCGACCGGTACGACGGTGCGCGACTGCGAAGGATTGATCGCCACTCCCGGTGCGATCGATGTTCACGTACATTTCGACAGCGCCGGGCTCGTCGAGCACGCGCTGGCCAGCGGTATCACCACGATGATCGGTGGCTCGCTCGGACCGATTACCGTCGGCATCGACTCTGGCGGACCCTTCAACACCGGAAAAATGCTCCAGGCGGCCGAGGCGTGGCCGATGAATTTCGGCTTTCTCGGCCGCGGCAATTCGCACCGCGCGCCGCCGATGGTGGAGCAGCTTGAGACCGGCGTCATGGGTCTGAAGCTGCATGAGGATTGGGGCTCGATGCCCGCAGCGATCGACACGTGCCTTCGCGTTGCCGACGATTATGACTTTCAGGTGCAGATTCATACCGACACGTTGAACGAGTCCGGCTTCGTCGAGAACACGCTGGAGGCGATCGGCGGCCGTACCATTCACATGTATCACACGGAAGGCGCCGGCGGAGGCCATGCGCCGGACATCATCCGTGTGGCCGGCGAGATGCACTGCCTGCCGTCATCGACCAATCCCACCAACCCCTACACGGTGAACACGTTCGACGAACATCTCGACATGACGATGGTCTGTCATCACCTCAATCCGGCGATCCCGGAGGATGTTGCCTTTGCCGAGAGTCGGATCAGGGCGCAGACCATTGCAGCCGAGGATGTGCTTCACGATATCGGCGCCATCTCGATGCTCGGCTCCGACAGCCAGGGCATGGGGCGCATTCACGAGGTGATTTGCCGGACCTGGCAGCTTGCTTCGAAAATGAAGGACCAGCGCGGCGCGCTGCCGGAAGAAAGGCCGGGCTTTGGAGACAACGCCCGCATCCGGCGCTACATCGCCAAATATACGATCAATGCAGCAAGGACCTTCGGCATTGCCGATGAGATCGGTTCACTCGAGGACGGCAAGTTGGCCGACATCGTGGTATGGCGGCCGGCTTTCTTTGGCATCAAGCCTGAACTCGTGATCAAGGGTGGCTTTATTGCATGGGGCGCGCTGGGCGACAGCGCCGCATCGCTCATGACCTGCGAGCCGATGTTGATGCGGCCGCAATGGGGCGCGTTCGGGCGGGCGCCTGCGGCGCTCTCGGCCTGTTTTGTGCATCCCCTGGCTATCGAGCGCGGTCTCGCCGGCTCGCTCGGATTGTCGAAAGCGCTCCTGCCTGTCCGCAACACGCGCAAGCTGAGCAAGCGTGACATGTTGTGGAACGATGCCTGTCCGAAGGTGACGGTCGATCCCGAAACCTTCGACGTCTTCGTCGACGGCGTCCTTGCGACGTGTGAGCCCGCACGTGAGCTGCCGCTGGCCCGGCGTTACATGTTGAGGTGAGATGATGCTCGATCCACAGATGAGCCGCGCTGGACCGGGTTCCGCCCGCGTCGGCATCGGTGGTCCCGTCGGCTCCGGCAAGACTGCGCTGATCGAAGCGCTGATTCCCGTGCTGCAGCGTCGCGGCATCGATTTTGCGGTGGTCACCAACGACCTCGTCACCAGGGAGGATGCCGAGCGGTTGCGCCGTTCCGGACTGATCGACCCGGCCCGGGTCTCGGCGGTGGAGGCCGGGGCCTGTCCGCACACCGTGATCCGAGAAGACCCGACGCTGAACATCGCGGCCGGTGACGAGCTCGAAGATCGTTTTCCCGGTCTTGAGCTGATCCTGTTCGAGTCCGGCGGCGACAACCTGGCATCGACCTTTTCGCTCGACCTCGTCGACTGGTGGATTTTCGTGATTGATGTGGCCGGGGGCGACGACATCCCGCGCAAGAAGGGGCCGGGGCTCCTGCGGTGCGATCTCCTCATCGTGAACAAGCTCGATCTCGCGCCCTATGTCGGCGTCAATCTTGATCGCATGCTGGACGAGGCGCGGGCCGTGCGCGGCGGACGTGCGGTGATTGCGACGAATATGCGTTCCGGATTCGGCATCGAGGAGGTCGCGGATGCCATCTCTGCCGCTGTCCTCTTCCGTGCTTGACGCCGGCCAAGCAGCGGACGCGCGTCTTGCGGCGGAGTTCGCCGGCGGCCGTACCACACTGCGCCGCCAGCATATTGGATATCCCCTTCATGTGACCCGAGGGTTCTATCTCGACCGGGGCCGGCCGGACCTGCTGACCCTTTATCTGCAGTCGGCTTCAGGCGGCCTCTACTCGGGCGACCGGCTGAGGCTGGAGGTGGCGGTCGGCGCGAATGCCGCGCTGCATCTCACGACGCAAGCCGCAACCGTCGTGCACGACGGCCAGAATGCCGCTTCCACACAAGAGGTGCGGATCAGCGTGGCGACCGGTGCGTTCTGTGCAATATCGAGCGATCCGTATGTGATGTTTCCTGGCGCGAACTTGTCGCTGGATACCGTCGCCGTAGTGGCTGATGGTGCTGTGCTGTTCATTGCCGATGGAATTGCTTTGCACGATCCCAAGGGTATGGGCCGCTCCTTTCGGCAATATGCCGGGCGGCAACGTGTGTTACGGCCGGACGGCCGCCTCCTTGTGCAGGACAGCGGCCGCATTACCGGCGAGCAGTTGCTGAAGGGACCGCTCGGGACATTGGCTGCGACAGCCACCGCGCTGCTCATCGCGCCGCTCGACAAACTGCCGTCTCTGGAATCACTGGTCGAGGCGGCCGATTCATGCGGCTGTATGGCCGGCGCTTCGGATACGCCGAACCAGGCCGGACGGGTGATGCGCATATTGGCACCGAATGGAGGCGCATTGGTGCGTGCGATGGAGTCTGCCTTCCATGTAGCCGCTCGTGCGGCTCTCGGTGTTGAGCTGTCTCGGCGGCGCAAATAGCCGGAGGCATGATCCAGAAATTCTTTTGGAGGAGGGACTCATCCGCCGACGCCAGTCTTAATTGACGGGCACGTCACCTGAGCACACGTTGCAGTCGCACCCACGCCGAACGTCGGCATGCTGTCCCTTGCCTCCACTCTTTATTCAGCTGGAGATTGCGCAATTGTAAAAGAGTGCAATCAGGTAGCGCGGCGCGATGGATGGCGAGGCCGTAGGTCCTGAGCCGCTCAACTGATCCGTGGCGTCCGGCATTTGCACGGACTGCGCCGGCATCAGCATGCGCCTCGGCGACTCTTATCGGGACCGGCCACTCTTGGGTAACCGCGCCTTGTTGCCATAACGTCAGTTGATACTATGCTGAGACTTTCGTTTCAATTCTGGAGATACCGACGGTGAATTGGGATCATCTCCGCATATTCCTGATCGTTGCGCGATCGGGCCAGATCCTTTCGGCGGCACGGCACCTCAAGCTCGATCATGCCACGGTCAGCCGCCGGCTGACCGATCTGGAGAAAAGCCTGGGAACCAAACTGTTCGACCGGACGCCGGCTGGCTGCGTGCTCACGCAGACTGGGCAGCAGCTCTTTCAGACTGCTGAGCGCATGGAATCCGAGATCGTGCGTACACAGTCGGCCCTCGGCAATTCCGACGATGCCGTCAGCGGCGCTGTCCAGATCGGCGCTCCGGATGGTTTTGGCGTCTACTTCTTGACGCCCCGGTTGGGTGCGCTGATCGATCAGCATCCGGCGCTGACGATCCGTCTCGTGCCGATGCCGAAGACGTTCTCCGTGACCAAGCGCGAGGTGGACATTGCGATCACGCTGGACCGCCCCGAAGACGGCCGCCTGATATGCCGGAAGGTCGTCGACTATCGGCTTCGGCTTTATGCGAGCAGTGCCTATCTTGCGCGCACGCCTGCGTTACGCGGTCCCGACGACTTCAAATCCCATACGCTGGTGACCACACTCACCGACATATTGTGGAGTCCCACGATCGATTACTTCGGAAGCCAGACCGCTTCGTGGCGGTCGCGTTTCGAATGCGCCAATTTGGTCGGCCAGTTCGAGGCGGTGAAATGCGGTATGGGTGTGGCGGTCTTGCCGGATTTCGTCGCCTCGGCCGTTTCCGGCTTGAATGTAGTTCTGCCGGAGACGTTCTTCATGCGGACCTATTGGATGGTTACCCATCCGGATTCGCAGGGGATCAAGCGGCTGACCATCGTAAGCAGCATGATCATCGAGAAGGCGAGGCAGATGCGCGGCATGTTCGAGGGTGCCCCGGCGGTACGTGGGATGGCTGCAACGAACTGAACACTGCTGATCAGCTGGTCCTGCCAGCTGCTTCCAGCCGTTGCCGCCGGATGCTGATCGTCGGGTCGCTTTCGCGGTCCCAGGTGTCCTGTGTGATGCCCGTCTCTCTGAGCGCCAGCTTTTGTATCTTCTGGGTCGGGGTCTTGGGTAGCTCAGGAATGATCCGCACGTATTTCGGGATCATGAAGTGCGGCAGCCGGTCCTGCAGAAAGCGAATGAGCTCTGCAGGGTCGATTGTCGAGCCCGGCGCGAGGGTGACCACCGCGAGAACTTCCTGCTCGCCATCCTTGCTCGGCACGCCAATTGCTGCGGCCTCCTTGACGGCCGGATGTTCGCAGATGGCCGTCTCCACCTCGAAGGAGGATATGTTTTCGCCACGGCGCCGGATAGCATCCTTGATCCTGTCGACGAAATAGAAATCGCCGCTCTCGCTGCACCGGAATGCATCGCCGGTGTGGAACCAGCCATTTCGCCAGGCTGCGGCCGTGGCATCTGGGCGGTTGTGATATCCGTGCGAGATCGTCCAGGGCCTCTCGGCCCGGACGATCAACTCGCCGACCTCTCCCACCGGCACTTCGCAATCGTTCTCATCCACGATGCGAACCTGGATGCCGGCGCGAACCTTGCCGCAGCTCCTCGGATTGGAGGGATTTATCTCCGAGCCGATCGGAACGGGGAGCTCGGTCATGTTGTAGATGGTGAAGATATCCACGCCGAACCGACTGGAAAATTCCTGATTGTCCTCGGCGAGGGGAATGATCAGGCCGCTCCTCAAGGAATGGTCGCGATCTGAAGCAGACGGTGGCTGCTTCAACAGGAATTGCGCCATCACGCCCAACAGTTGCGTTGTCGTCGATCTGGTTCGCCTCACGGTGTCCCAGAATTCATCGGAGCGGAAACTCTCCACCAGGGCGACGGAACCGCCGCGTATCAGCATCGCATAGATCCACGCGGTGCCGCTGACGTGAAACATCGGAAGATTGACCAGGAAGCGGTCGCGGTCGCTCAGCGAAGTGTTCGACTCGCCGATCGCAAACAGATGCAGATACGACGACAGGACGCCCTTTGATGGGCCCGTAGTACCTGACGTGTAGATGATCGACTGGGTGTCCCACGGCTGGATCTGTCGTTCGAGCGAAGGTGGCGTTTGTGTGCCGGACGCGATGGCCGTCGGCGGCAGAATGCGGATGTCGCGCAGCTTTCGTCCGGCGTCACCTTGCAAGGCGACGATCTGCTCCAGCTTTGCCGTGTCGATCTCTGAAAGAAGAGGAACCAACTTCGCATGGGCAACCATCAAGCGCGCGCCGGAGTTGGCTATCACCTGTTCGAGCAGGCGCCCCCGATATGCCGTGTTGATCGGAACATACACGGCGCCGAGATAGTTGAGGCCAAACCATACCAGAAGCGCATCGATCCCATTGGGCAGCCACGAGAGGACGAAGTCCCCTTGAGCGACGCCGAGCGCCCGCAGGCCATTTGCTGTCCGAACAACCTCCCTGTGCAACTCACCAAAGGTCCAGGTTTGCCCATCCTGTGCAACGAGAAAGACCTGTTGTTCCTTCTCGACTGACCACCGCTCGAGAACGTAACGCAATACACAGCTTTCAGCGGGCGGAACGGTCGAAGCAGGCAGTATTCCAGCAGGCATCTGCTCAATCGCCTCCATGTTGCATTGCGATGAACTTCGGGAGAACGCGTTCGTTCTAACTCGGTAACACAGTTGCCGAACGTGGTCGCTTTTCATGGTTCGCGGAAGCAGCCGCGCTATGGATTTCTATCACAGCCCCTATGCAATTTTTCCCGTTTGTCTGGCCGTGAATCGTTGAGACGACTTAGGCGAACGGAAGGAAATGAACATGGATTTCGGACTATTCAATTTGATGGGGTATCGGGCGGCCGGCTCAACGACGCAGGAGATCCTGCAGGATGCAGTCGAGAAAACGAAAATTGCCGATCAGGGCGGCATGGGAATATCCTGGTTCGCAGAGCATCATTTCTCCAATTACGGCGTCTGCGGCTCGCCGTTGGTGATGGCCGCCAATTGTGCTCCGCAAACCAAGCGCATCAAGCTGGCTTCGGGCATTCTGGTGATGCCGCTTTATTCCCCCCTGCGCGTGGTCGAGGAGATCGCGATGGTCGACTCCCTCAGCGAAGGGCGGCTGATCGTGGGCGTGGGCACCGGCTATCAACCCTTTGAGTTCGAGAGGTTCGGCGTCAATATCGACGAGTCGAAGGTCATCTTCGAAGAATACATGGATGTGATCGAGCAGGGCCTGACGAGGGAATTCATCGAGTTCGAGGGCAAGCACTATTCCATGCCGCGCACGCATATCGGACCTCGACCCTATCGGGACCAGCCGCCGATCTGGGTGGCCGGACACTCTCCAGAAGTTCATAAATGGGCCGCGAAGAGAAATCTTCCGATGATCGTGATCGGTCGCTTCGAACCGAGCGAGCGCGTGGCGGCGCAGCGCCCTTATTTCGAGCAGCTTCTGACAAGCGCCGGGCACGATGCAAAGACGCTGCAATGGGGTCTGCTGCGCCATTGCTGCGTCACGGAGAGCAAGCAAGAAGCCCTCGAATTCGCCGAGAATGCCCGTTGGCAGTTACGGGTGGCCAGTTCGCTGCGCCGCCGTACGGAAACGCAGGTCGGCCATATCATCATGGGCGACGAGCCGATGCCCAACGAGGCTTCGATTGACGACGTCTTGTCGACGCAGATGGTCGGCGGTGTGCAACATTGCATCGAGCGGGGCGTCGAGGAGATCAGGAAGACCGGCGCATGCCATATTGCGCTATTCTTTCAGATCGGCGGCTTCAGCCTCGCCAAGTCGACCAGGTCCCTTGAGCTGTTCGTCACCAAGGTCATTCCTGGAATTGAGAAAGAGCTGGGGCCGCTTGCCAAGCTGAATGTTCCCGCTGCGGCGTCCTCCGCTCCGAAGACAACGGGCCGAGTGCCTGCGGGTTGACTGGGAGATCGTTCCAACAAAAAAGAGAGAGCGGTAGGAGGAAACATGACTGGAGTTATTCCCAACGGCGTAACGCGCCGATCCCTATGCATGGCATTGCCGATGCTCCTGGGCGTGCTCGCCTGTTCCGAGGCTGTGGCCCAGGAACCGATCAAGATCGGCTGGCTTCCGGCGTTGACAGGCCCGTTGTCGGCTTCGTCGATGGTCTATGACAAGGCGATCAATTTTGCGGTGAACGAGATCAACGCCGGCGGCGGTGTCAACGGCCGCAAGATCGAGCTTGTCACGCGCGACACCGAAAGCAACCCGACGAAGGCGGTCAACTTCGCCCAGCAACTGGTGTTGGGTGAGAAGGTCAATTTCGTGATCGGGCCGGTCAACTCCGGTGAATCGCTGGCGGCCCTGCCGGTCATCAGCAAGGCCGGCGTGCCCAATCTGGTCCTCAGCGCGCTCGACGACCTCATCGGCGTCGACAAGTTTCCGCGCGCATTCAGGACGGTCAATACGAACAAGCAGTGGATCGACGTCGACATCGAATATCTGAAGAACGTGATCAAGCGAAAAAAGGTGGCGATCATCGGTGACACGTCCGGATATGCAGTCGGAAGCGTCAAGGTGATCAATGCCGAACTGGCGGCCAACGGAATGGAGGTCGTCTCGACCACGATGGTCGATGTCAACAAGACGGATTTCACCGACGAGATCACCAAGGCTCGCCAGGCGGGGGCGGATGTGCTGGTCGCCTGGACTGGTTCCGTCGGGATGCACGCCCGGATACTGAACGCAAGAGGCAATCTTGGCTGGGACGTGCCGGTCGTGGCCCAGGTTGGAATCCTCGCAATCCAGCCCAGGCAGCTCGTGAACAAGCCTTCCTATTTGGACAACGTGTTCTCGAGCGGCTATGTCGCGACCACGTACAACGCCAAGGGCGAGCTTCCGGCCACGACGAGCGCCCTGATGAAGAAGATGGGATCCCGCCTTGGCGAGCCCGGCAAGATCGAAGACACGATGTGGCAGGTGGCGCTTGGCTACGATTGCGTCAAGGTCATCGAGCACGCGGTCCGGACTGCCGGCTCGACGGACGGCGAGGCTATTCAGAAAGCCCTGGAGAAAACCAAAGGTCTCAAGGGCGTGTTTGCCACCTATAGCTGGAGCGAGAAAGAGCGCAACGGCGTGGCGGATCTCGATATCGTCATGAACCTGGCCAATTCCTACAACGACGGCAATTTCACCATCGCGCCGCGTTAGATGCGGTCTCAATACCAGCTACGCCGGCCGGGAAACTGATCCCGGCCGGCGTGCAACGTTCTCGACAACCCGGCGGCGGACCGACAGACGGCGAGGGACGACATCTGTTTCGGATCGTCGCGCAGAGCGATCGACGGCTGTGAGCGTCGCCGTTGCCGCAGTTATGCGATAGTGTGGAGAGGCCGATGAGGTCAACGAGGGGGACGGAATGCTCAATATCGTGCTGCCGGGACTTGCTATCGGAGCCTTATACGCGGCAACGGGTATTGCGTATAACATCATGTATTCGACATCAAAGGTGCTCAGCATAAGTACCGGTCACCTGTGCATGCTGGGTGGGATCTTCGGCGCGTTCTTCATTGTCCGGATGGGTCTTCCGGTGCCGATCGGCCTCCTCGGCGCGGTGCTGGTCGGCGCCGGCTTTGGTTTCCTCACCGAAGTCGTGGCCATCCGCCGGGTGCTTTCGCGCTCCGACGAGCATCTCTGGCTGTTGAGCACGCTGGCGTTGGCGACGATCCTCCAACAGGCGGTCGGGTTGTGGTGGGGGACGGAGCCCCGGCCGTTCCCCCGGGTGATCGACCAGGATTTCACGGCCGGTCTCTGGGATCAGAAATACTGGTTACCAATCGCGGCGCTGGTGGTCATTGCGGTCGGCATGGAACTGTTCGTCCGCAAGATGATGTTCGGCAAGATTTTTGTCGCCGTATCCGAAGACGCGTTTGCAGCCCGTGCCCGCGGCATTGCGACCGATCGCGTGCGGGCTCTCTCCTATGCATTGGCCGGCGCGGTCGGAGCGCTGGCCGGCTTTGCGGCGGGTCAATTGACGTTCGCCTATTTTGCGGTCGGCTTGATCCTGACACTTAATGGTTTCATCGCGCTCGCGGTCGGGGGGCTTGGCAGCACGATCGGTGCGGTGATCGGCGGTCTGGCGCTCGGACTTCTGACGAGCCTGGCGACCGCGCTGGTCGGCGGCCAATACGTCAACACCTTTGCGATCGGTCTGCTGATGGCGGTGCTTCTGCTGAAGCCGGAAGGTATCTTCGGCGCCAACAAGGTGCGCCCTGTATGACCGTCAGGCCTGCGCAGTGGGCCGCGGTGGGGATCGGTGCCCTGGCGGTCATCAGCTTTCCGTTGTGGACACCGAACTTCTATCTTCTGCACATCGCAACCCTGATCGGCGCCTATTGGGTACTGATCGCCGGACTCAACATCGTGGTCGGCTTCGCCGGGGCGCTGTCCATAGGTCATGTGGGGTTGCTCTCGATCGGCGCATACGGGTTCGCCATCATCGTCGGCACTTACGGCTTCAATCCCCTGCTGACGCTCCTGGCATCGGGTGTGCTGGGGGCGATCGCCGGCTTTCTCCTCGGATTGCCCTCGCTGCGGCTACCCGGCTTCTACTTCGCCATGTCGACGATTGCGCTGGCGATGATTGTCGGCGAGTGGACCCTGGCGCTGGACGGTTTGACCGGTGGCGGGGCGGGACTTCCGGTTCCGCCCTTCAATGCGCCGTTCAACACGCCGACGGGCTTCTACTGGCTGGTCGTTGCGATTGCGGGATTCGTGACCTGGATGACGTGGAATGTCGCACGCTTCATGTGGGGGCGCGCATTGATCTCGATGCGCGATAGCGAAGTGGCGGCGGCCTCCGTTGGCGTTCCCATCGCCCGCATGAAGCTTATCGTGTTCACTTTCAGCGGGCTTACCGCCGGCGTGTCGGGTGGGTTGTTTGCGTCGTTGCAGACCTACATCACGCCCGAGACGTTCGTGTTCGAACTCGGCCTCTTCTTCTTCATCTGCATCATTATCGGCGGGCGGGGCAGGATTCTCGGACCTTTCCTTGGAACGGTCGTGCTTACGGCGCTTCCGGAGCTTGTCGGCCCCTTGGCCAAGCTCGGGAGCCTGTTCTACGGAATCCTGCTCCTGACCGTCGTCCTGCTCACGCCCGAGGGAATAGGCGAACTCGTCGGCAATGCCTTTGAGCGCTTGCGAAAGCGGCCGCTTCTGAAAGTATCGCCGCCGGATCTGGCGCGTCTGTCGGCCATCATGTCCAGAAAAAGGACGGACTGATGGCTCTTTCCATTCAAGCCGTGACCAAGAACTTCGGCGGACTGACGGCACTCAGCGATGTCAGCCTGACGCTGCAGTCCGGCGAGATTCACGGCCTGATCGGCCCGAACGGCAGCGGCAAGACGACGCTGCTGAACCTGCTCTCAGGCTATTACGCGCCCACCAAGGGCGAGATTTCGGTCGACGGACGGTTGCTCACGCGGAGCGCGGTGCAGGTCCGGCCCAATGTCGGGATCGCCCGCACATTTCAGAAGCCGCGCATTCTCGGCACGTTGACGGTTCTCGACAATGCGATGCTGGGAGCTTGGCCGAAGACCCGTGCGAGCTTCCTTGAGACGGCGCTGGCTCTTGCGAAACCGCGCCGCGAGGAGCGCGAACTCCGGGCATTCGCCGCCGAGATCCTGGAGGGCCTTGGCCTCGGTTACCTCGTCTCGCATCGCGCGAATCTGCTCGGCCATTCGGAGCAGCGGCTGCTCGAGATCGCTCGCTGTCTGGTCATGCGCCCGCGTTTCGTCCTTCTCGACGAGCCTGCCGGCGGGTTGACCAATGTCGAAATCGAGCACCTGGGAGCGATCGTCACGGCGATGCGCGATGCCGGCATCGGTGTGCTGCTCGTCGAGCATCATACGGACTTCGTTTTCAAGGTCAGCAGCAAGGTCACGACGCTCAACTTCGGACGGGTGATCGCGCATGGCGCGCCGGACGAAGTACAACGGAACAGCGAAGTGATCCGGGTCTATCTGGGAGAAGGTACGCTATGAGCGGACACGCCGATCGCCCGCGTGAAGAGCTGCTCGTCGTGTCCGATTTGTCCGTGGCCTACGGTCAGGCCGAGGTGGTCCATAACATTTCGCTCGAAATCAGGAGAGGCGAATTCGTCGTCATGCTGGGTCGTAACGGCGCCGGGAAGACCACGATCCTGCATGCCGTTTCGGGCTTGATTCCGAAGGTATCGGGCGAAGTGACGCTGTCCGGGGCAAACATCACCAGGGCGCCGCCGCGCAGCATCGTTCGCCAGGGCGTCATTCAGGTCCTGGAAGGCCACCGCGTATTCACAAATCTGTCGATTGAGGACAACCTGCTGATCGGCACCTACGCGAAGACTCCTTCTGGCGACCGATCCAAGTTGGCGAGGATCTATGAGTTGTTTCCCGAACTCTCCGAACGCAAGCACAATCTCGCCTCGGGATTGAGCGGGGGACAGCAACAGATATTGGCCGTTGCGCAAGGCATCATCGGCGAGCCGCGATTGCTGATTCTGGATGAGCCGTCTGCCGGCCTGGCGCCCCTCGTGGTCGACCGGATTCTCAAGGTGGCAAGCGATCTATGCGCCCAGGGGATTGCGATCCTGCTTGTCGAACAGCTGGTGGAGAAGGCGCTGCGCCATGCGCACTACTGCTACCTGATAGAGACGGGGCGGGTCGTCGGCGAGGGGCCTGCGGCGGAGATCAAGGACGCCGAGATGCTTCGTCAGGTCTATCTGGGCGGTGCGGCGTAGCACGGGGCGCGACTGCTCTTCTTCTAGATGGAGAGCGGCTCAAAGCGTCCAAAAGTGCCGTCTTGATGAAGAAGCGGCATGATGCGATCGGCGACAAGGACCTTGGTGACATGGCCGATAACGATCGTATGTGTGCCGTTGGGCAGGCTGGAATGCACGTTGCAGAAGATGCTGGATTGAGCATCCGTCAGATATGGCGGCTGCGTTGCCGGTATTGACCAGTGGCCGGTCTCGAAACGCTCCCGGCCGGCCTTTCGACCGCTGAAGTCGCTGCTCAGCGAGTGATGAACGGAACGAAGCAGATTGACGCAGAATGACCGGGAACGCAGGATCGGATCGTGCGCACTTGCGCTCTTGTTGACGCAGATCATCAGGGATGGCGGATCGAGTGCCAGTGACGTGACGGCGGTCGCCGTCATTCCGTAGGGCTGGCCGCCATCGTTCGTTGTGACGATGGTGACGGTCGAGGCCAGGCGTCGCATGGCCTGCCTGAAGCCGTCGCGCAGCAGATCGATGTCATTTTCATATTGTCTGGGTTCGGCCTGCCGCCATTCGACATGCGCCTTGATGGCTCCGCTCTGCGGATCGATCCAGCCATGCGGCCGCGCCTTCTCGATCATCGCGGTCAAGTCCCGTTGCCAGGCGGGAAGGTCCTTCACTGTAGGCCAGGTGCGAAGGGCTTCCGCCGACACCCAGGCGGTCGCGCTGTCTGGCAGTTCGGCGATGCCTGCAAGGCATTTCCGCACGTGCGGCAAGTCCGCGGTCGTACCATGCACGACAATCTTGAAGGACCTGAAGTCTTCGGATTCGGCCAGTTCAACGGCTTCGTCCGCAACAACCAGAAGCATTGCCATTCTCTCGATCGAAGCGCTCAAAGCCCCGTGTTGCCGGCGTGATCTCATCTGACGCCGGCAGGCGACGTTCGACACGCAACAGGGAACACTTGCCCCTTGCATTGTTCCATCGGGTCGAGTTCGCAGGTGTCCACCAAATGACGGATTCTAGGGAGCGCATCCGCTCCATAAACACGAAAAAACTCCCAACAGTTCTGCGAATTTTCAATATTTCGCCGTCCCGGGTGGGATGTAGCATGATGCGCTTGACTCTTTTGGGGGCGGGATCGGTCGGTTGCGTCAGCGCTTGATCGGTCGTTGATCTGTGCCTCCGGGGCAGCAGGGAGCGATGACAATGAGCGAGACCGGTGTCGATCGGCTGATTACGGGCATTGAACAAGTCTGTGTCGTGGTCAACGACCTCGAAGCTACGATGAAGGCCTACGTCGAAAAGGCGGGTCTTGGTCCGTGGGCTGTTTACACCTATGCACCGCCGCTGCTGACCGGAACCCGGTTGCGCGGGAAGGACGTGACGTTCAGCATGCGGCTGGCGCTTGCCTGGACCAAGGGATTCATGTGGGAAATCATCCAGCCGCTGGACGGCCCCTCGATTTATCGCGAGTTTCTGGATGAGCGGGGCGAAGGCCTTCATCATGTCTGCGTTGAATATGGCGAGCGTCAATTCGAGGATGCCCGTGCCGAATTCGAAAGGCGCGGCTGCCCGCCTCTGATGGAGGGGCACTACAAGGGCTCTCACTTCATGTATGTCGAGGCCGAGGGTCCCCTGAAAACCGTCGTGGAGATCGTGAAGCGGCCGAAATATCCGGGGTATCGGCGGCCCGATCCAGAGCGCTGGTATCCCGCCCCGCCGACGGAAAACCCGCTCTGATTTCTGTCACCCGATTGTCGAGCCTTGCCTGATCGAGCACAGGCGGGGCCGTTGCGCGGATACTGCTCCTGGTTTCCCTGAAAAGTTCTCTGTTCGCAGGGACTGTATCCAGGAGACTGGTGCGACCGGCACTGCGTCGCCAGCCAACCGATCGGGTTGTCGCGAATCTCCTGAAGCAGGCCGTGGCCCGCGGGGCCTCGGTGTGTGCCTAGCGGATGCGACCTCGCCTCCATGCCTCATCCCTCAACAATTGTTGACAGTAGAATGGAGAAGATTTACCCAGCCATGTGCCGGTTGCGGCTCCAATTCAGAAGCCGGATCGCGAGCATGGGATCGCTGCATGCGGAAGACATTTGCCTGGTCGTGGAGCGTTGCGGTTGCCGCGGCAGTGATGGCTGGACTGACGCCGCTGGCGGCTTCGGCGGATGCGGTCTCGGAATTTCCCAACCGGCCGATCAACCTCGTGGTGGGATTCGCCGCCGGCGGCGGCAACGATCTCGTGGCGCGGATCGTCGGCAGCAAGGTCGGGGAGATCCTGAAGACTTCTGTCGTGATCCTGAACCGATCCGGCGCGAGCGGCGCCATCGCGCTGGAATCGGTAGGTAAGGCCGCGCCGGACGGTTACACGATCATCCTCGGCAGCTCGAGCGTGATCGCCATCAACCCGGTCGTGACGGGTAACGCCGAACAGGACCCGATCAAGAACTTCGTCGGGCTCGGCACGGTGGCCATGACCCCGCAGGTTCTTGCGGTCAATCCGTCGGTAGCAGCCCGGACGATCGAGGAATTTGTTGCGCTTTCGCAGAAGCAGGAGATCAGCGTTGCCTCGGCCGGCATCGGCGGCCTGCCGCACCTTGCGATCGAACTCATTCAGTCGGTGGAAAAAGCCAAGCTGCTGCATGTGCCTTATCGCGGCGGTGCGCCCGCGGCAACCGATGTGGTCGCCGGCCACACCAACGCGATCGTGATGGACTTGCCGGCCGTGCAGCCGTTCATTGCGGACGGTCAGCTTCGTGCGCTCGCCGTGCTGAACGACAGGCGATCGGCGGCATTGCCAAACGTCCCGACCTCCGTGGAGCAGGGCGCGAAAGAGCTGGTCGCCGTGAATTGGTACGGGCTTCTCGCGCCGGCGAATACGCCCGAACCCATCGCGGATCGGCTGTTCCAGGCTTTTTCAGCGGCCGCGAATGATCCTGCCGTGAAGGCAAAGCTCGCCGAAATCGGCATCGAGCCGATGACCTCCGAGTCCCGCGCCGATTTCACCCGGTTCGTCAGCCGAGAGATGGCGCGTTGGGCCGAAATCGCCAAGGTGGCGGGCCTGACGAAGAATTAGCAGCCGCCGGCGCCGCGCGACTTTGCCGATGCGTGCATAGCGCTCGCTGCGATCAGGTCGACGATTGCGGCATGCCTTCCGGGACGATCGTGCGTACGATGCTCTCGTCGAGCGATTCATACTCCGCATATCCGATTGTTCCGTATAGTTCGGTGCGCGTTTGCATACGATCCAGCATGTTCTGCGTTCCGCCGTCGCGTTTGAGCGCGGTGTACAGAGTCTCCTGGGCGCGTGCGGCGACACGAAGCGACGACACGGGCCAGATCACCATCTTGTATCCCATGGCCTCGAATTCAGTCGCGGTGAAGAAGGGCGTCCGTCCGAACTCAGTCATGTTGGCGAGCAGCGGTACGCCGGGCATGCGGCGGGCGAACTCTTCGAACATGCGGGCATCGGTGAGAGCTTCCGGAAAAATCGCATCCGCCCCTGCCTGCAGATAGAGTCTCGCCCGCTCGACGGCCCGGTCGAGCCCTTCGCTCGCGGCGGCGTCGGTCCGGGCGACGATGTAGAGATGACGGCGGGCCTTGGCGGCAGCAGCGATCTTGGCTGCCATGTCGTGCGGGTCGGCAAGCTTCTTGTCGTTCAGGTGCCCGCACTTCTTGGGCAAGAGCTGATCCTCGATCTGAACGGCGGCGGCTCCTGCGTCTTCGAAGACGCGGACCATGTGCATCGCATTCAGCGCCTCGCCGTAGCCGGTGTCGCCATCGACCAGGATCGGCAGATCCGCCGCGCGAGCGATCTGGCGGACGAAGAAGGCCACTTCGTCAACGGTAATGATGCCCAGATCCGGCAGCCCCATGGATGCCGTCATGGCGGCGCCCGAAAGGTAAAGGGCGTCGAATCCCGCCTGTTTCGCCTGCAGTGCCGCCAGTCCATTGTGAGCGCCCGGCATCTGCAGAATGCCGGGGCGGTCGAGAAGTTCGCGAAATCGCTGGCTTGCGGGCCTGGAGCTGCAATCGGTCGCGACAAGATACGGCATGTCCGGGTCTCCTCATGCGCTCCCCGGCTTGTGGCAGTCGCGCATCTCAAGGTGACAGAAACAGGGGGAAGGGCAAAATGTCAACATTTGACGAGAAACACGATGGCCCAGTGGCCGCTTAATGCTATCTTTGCACATACTCGGTTCTGATCGGCGCGTGCTAAAGAACGTGGCGAAACGAGATTCTCTAGGTTGGAGGCAGGCGGTGGAACCCCCTCTGTTTAGCGGCCGGACGCTGGCCGATCGCGCGTTCGAATGGCTCGAAGAGGCTATCATCAAGGGCGACTATCCGCCGGAGACGAAGCTCGACGAGGTGGCGCTGGCCAAGTCGTTCGGGATCAGCCGCGGGCCCGTGCGCGAGGCCATCCGCCGGCTGGAGGGCAAAAAGCTGGTCGAGCGAATGCCCCATATCGGGGCGCGCGTGGCCGCGTTGCGTCCGCCCGATCTGGCGGATCTGCTGCACGTCAGGGAGGCGCTGGAAGGGATGGCCTGCCGGCTTGCCACCGAGCGCATGAGCGATGCCGAACTCGACGAACTGAAGCAACTGCTGGAAGGCCACGCCAAGACCGGCGCGCTGAAAGCCGGCGACAGCTACTACCAGCGCCCGGGCGACTACGACTTCCATTTTCGCATCATCCAGGGCAGCCGCAACGAGAAGCTGATACAGCTTCTGTGCGACGACCTCTATTATCTCTTGCGCGTCTACCGCTATCGCTCGTCTTCCCGCAAGGGCCGGGCGCATGAAGCGCTGAAGGAGCACCGCGAGGTCGTTGCCGCCATGAGGGCGCGCGATCCCGACGCCGCCGAGCAGGCCATGCGCAGCCATTTGCGGCATGCCTTGCTTTCCATCCAGGGCGAGGCCGCAAGCGAGGCCGTGGCGACCCCCAAGCGCCGAACGCCCGACAGTCGAGCTTCTCAACGAAGCTCCGCCCGCTAGGGGCGACCGGGCGACAAGGCAGCCGTGCCGGCGCAATTGTTGACATTAAACGTTTAACCAAGATACGGAGGTCTGACCGTGGGAGCAACTCGGAATGGCCGACCAGCTTAGATGTGTGATCATGCGCGGCGGGACCAGCAAGGCCGTGTTCCTCAAGGAAGGGGACCTGCCTGCCGACGAAGCCGCGCGTACACGGACTATTCTGGCGGTATTCGGCTCGCCCGATAAGCGGCAGATCGACGGCCTCGGGGGAGCCGATCCACTCACCAGCAAGCTCGCCATCATCGGCCCGCCGCGCCTCGGCGAGCCGCGTGCTGCCGGCACTCATCTCACTTACACCTTCGGTCAGGTCGAGATCACCCATCCCGAAATCGACTGGCTCAGCCTGTGCGGCAACATCTCTTCCGCCGTCGGCGCCTTCGGCGTCTACGAAGGTTATGTCACGCCGACCGAACCGGTAACGGAGGTTCGGGTGTTCAACACCAATCTCAACCGTGTCCTGACCATCGAGGTGCCGGTCAAAAACGGACGCCCGCTGGAGGACGGCACCTACACGGTCCCCGGCGTGCCCGGCACCGGCGCGCGCATTCTGGTCGACTTCGCCGACACGGCGGGCGGTGCGACCGGCGCGCTGCTCCCGACGGGCAATGCCGTCGACCGGCTCGAGGTCGAAGGCGTCGGCACGCTGGACGCTTCGTTGGTCGATATCGGCAATGCGCACGTGTTTGTCCGCGCCCGCGATCTCGAACTGGCCGGGACCGAGACCCCTTCCGAGCTCGATGCCGACAAGGTGCTGCGCGACCGGCTGGAGAAGATTCGCGGTGCGGCCGCCGTGCGGATGGGGATGATCAAGGATGCCGCGCGCTCCCGCGAGGATTCTCCCGCCACCCCCATCCTTGGTCTCGTCAGCCCACCCGCGTCCTACCGCAACGAGATCAATGGCAAGGATGTCGCCGAAGACGAGGTCGACCTGGTGTCGCGCCTGATGTTCATGCAGCAGTCGCACAAGACCTACGCGGGCACCAGCACCGTGTGCACCGGGGTTGCCGCCCGCCTGCCGGGCACCCTCGTGCATGAGGCAAGTCGCATGCAGACCCGCAATGCCGTTACCGTTCGCATCGGCCATCCCGCCGGCGTGATCGAAACGGAGACCAAACTTAGTCATACGCCGAAGGGCTGGACGGTCCAGCGGGCGACGCTCGGCCGCACGGCGCGGCGTATCATGGAGGGCTACGTCTTCGTGCCCGGCCAAGGCGGATCCTGATGACTGTTCCCGAATACGAAGTGTATGCCATCCGCTACGCGACGCGCGACGCACTGCGCGGCGAGCACTTCATCGGCGGCGATCCCCACGAGGGGCCGATGCCGATGGATTATTTCGTCTGGCTGATAAAGGGCGAGGGACGCGCCATCGTCGTCGATACCGGCTTCAATGCCGAGGTCGCCGCGCGCCGCAAGCGCACGCACCTGCGCTGCCCGGTCGAGGCACTGGAACTCCTGGACGTGCGTCCGGCCGACGTGGCCGATGTCGTTCTCACCCATCTCCATTACGACCATGCGGGCAATTTCGATCGCTTCCCGAATGCGCGCTTTCATCTCCAGGAGCGCGAGATCCACTATGCTACCGGACGCTACATGCGCTTTCCCCGGCTGGCTCACTCCTTCGAGGTCGAGGACATCTGCGGCATCGTGCGGCTGAATTACGCGCGGCGCGTGCTGTTCTACGCCGGCGATGCCGAGCTTGCACCGGGCATCACGTTGCATGCCGCCGGCGGGCACTCGGACGGCCTGCAGTTCGTACGGGTGAACACGGCGCGCGGTCCGGTGGTGCTGGCCTCCGACGTCAGCCATTTCTACGAAAATCTCGCAAGCGCCCGGCCGTTTCCCACCGCCTTCCATGTCGGCGAGATGCTCGAAGGCTTCGAGAAGCTGCTGGCCGCCGCGCCCGAGGAGAGCCACATCATACCCGGCCATGATCCCCTGGTCATGCGGCTCTATCCCGCGCCGTCCCCCGGCCTCGAGGGCATTGTCGTGCGTCTGGACGTGCCGCCCTCCGGCGAGGCGCCGAGCCGCGCCGCTCATTCTTCCCAACATTGAACGACAATGGAGCGTTGCGTGACCGAAACTGCAGCCGAGGTCCTTGCGGGCCATTTCGTCAACCTGAAGGCCGACAGCATACCCGCCAGGCACATGGACGATGCGAGGACACTGGTGCGCGACTACATGGGTGTCGCGCTGGGCGGCTCGCGTACCTCGAGCGCCCGTATCGCCGCGCGCTTTGCCGAGGAGAACGGCGGCAAGGCCGAAGCGACGCTGATCGGCCATGGCGGCAGGGTTCCGGCCGTGCATGCGGCCTTTGCCAACGCCATCGCTTCGCATTCGATCGAACTCGACGACGTGGATATCCTCGCGCTCTATCACTTCTCGCCGCCGGTGGTGTCGGCGGCGCTCGCTGCGGCCGAGGCTTCCGGCTCCAGCGGCAAGGAATTTCTGGCAGCAGTCGTCGCCGGTTGCGAGATGATGGCGCGCGTCAGTAACGCAACCAATTTCTCGCTGCGCAATCGCGGCTTCCATTCCACGCCGACCTGCGGCGTGTTCGGCGCGACCATCGCTGCCGCACGATTGATGGGGCTCGACAAGGACCAGACCGTCTCGGCGCTCGGCCTTGCCGGCGCGCAGGCATCGGGCCTCATGGAAATGTACGGTCCGTCGATGCAGAAGCGTTTCAACCCCGGTCCCGCGGCGCGCAACGGCATCACGTCGGCCGCGATGGCCAAGCTCGGCTACACCGGCGCTGCCACCATCCTCGAGGGTGAGCGCGGCTTCTGCAAGGCATTCACCGACCAGTTCGACGTTCCGGCGCTGACGAAAAATCTCGGCAGCGAATTTCCGATCCACATCGAATACAAGCCCTATAGCTGCGCCCGGCCGATCCACAACGCGATCGACACCGCGCTGGCGGTGCGCGCCCAGCTCAAGGAGCCGGTCTCGGCCATCACCTCGATGCACATGCGCCGCCATCCGGCCTGGGCGCACTACCATCTCAATACCCGTCCTGCGACCTATCACGAGGCGCAGGTAAGCCTGCCCTATTCGGTGGCGATCGCGCTGCTAGAGGGCTCGGCGCTGCCGCCGCAATACCAGAACGACAAGCTGAAGAACCCCGAAGTCCTGCGCCTGTCCGAGATGCTGGTGGTGACGCCGGACGAAAGCCTGCCGCGCGGCGTGTCCTGCGCGATCGAGGTCAAGACCGCAGGCGGCGCGGTGCTCACGGCGCAGGTCGATCACCCGCGCGGTTCGATCGCCAATCCCATGAGCGAAGCGGATATGAGCCGGAAGATGCACCTGCTGGGCGATCCCGTGCTCGGCGCCGCGGGCGTCGACAGGCTCGCCGCGCTGATCGCTGACGTCGATAAGCTTTCCGACATCGATGGCCTGATCGCCGCGAGCGTGCCGGCCGGCGCCGGCTGATCCGTCTCGATCGCGGGACCCGCGAAGCGAAGGCCGGGCCGCCGCGCCCGGCCTTCGTCGCTCGCGCGGCATCCGCCGGCGCCGCTCAGCGGCAACCGGTGGAATCGCAGGCGGCGACTTTGGCCGCCACGCCGTCGCGGACCTGGCCGACATAGAACGGCAGGTCGATCTGATGGTCGATGCCGTAGCGCTCTTTGCCGGTCCAGCTCGCCTTGCCGAGGGCCGTGGGGAAATCCTTGAGCCCTGCAAGCGTCTCGGCGATTTTCGTGGTGTCCTCGATCGTCCCCGCCTTCTGCATGGCGGCGAACAGCATCTGCAGTCCGGAATAGAAGAACGGGCTGAAGCCGTTCATGTTCGGGCCGTACTTGGCGCTGTAGCGGGCGATATAAGCGGCAGTCTGCGGCAGGCTGGCGTCGATCGGCAGATGCACATAGACGCCTTCGGTGGCCTGCTTGCCGGCGACCTTGACGAGCTCGGCGGTGACGTCGCCGCCGGTGACGAAGACCGGCCCCTTGTAGCCGAGTTCGCGGGCCTGCTTCAGGATCAGCCCCGCCGTGGTCGGCGCGGCTCCGCCGATCTCCAGCGCATCGGCACCGACGAGGATCCTGCTGAGGGTAGGGATGAAGTCGACACGCTCGCGCTCGAAATAGTCGACCTGCAGTTTCGCGCCAGCCTTGGCATAGGCGGCCGTGTTGCCCGCACCCATTTGCTGGCCGGTCTCGTCGTTCGGCAGCAGCGACACGACATTCTTGGCGGCGACGGTCTTCAGCAGCCATGCAACCTGGGGCACGGAGAATTCGCCCGTGGTGATCACCGTGCGGAACGCGTAGGGCGCGTCGGGACCGAGCGCGCGCGGCGTGAAGCCCAGCGTCATGGTGATGACCTTGCCCGCCGTGGTTTGCGACTTGGTCGCGACGGCCGCCGCAGAACCGAGCGGCCCGACCACGAAGCGAATGCCGTCCTGGATGATCAGCCGATCCATGGCGGTGACCGCGTCCTGCGCCTTGTAGCGGTCGTCATATTGGGTGATCCGCACGTTGTAGCGTTTTCCCGCCACCTGCAGCCCGCCGTCCTTGTTGACGTCCTCGGCTGCAAGCTCCGTGGCGCGCAGCATGCCTTCGGCGAAGGCCGCGCCGGCTCCGGAGAAGCTGGCATGCACGCCGATCGCGAGGCTGTCCTGCGCTTGTGCCGGGCAGGGCCCTGCCAGCGCCGCTGCCGCCGAATACGCGAGAGCAGAGGCGAGTATCCTGGTCCGTACCGTCATGATCTGGCTTCCCTCCTGGTGGACGCGGCGGGTCGATGTTCCCCGCCATTCTGGTGTAATATCCATAATGTTGACATTAGACATGGTATCTGCGCAATAGGTCTTTCGCGCACCCCGGGACTGCGCCATCGGGGGCGGTTCCCGCCACCCGCCAGAGGACGAGGAAACGCAGATGCTTCGCTTCGCGGTCTTGGCCGCCGCTGCCCTGGCGGCCGGTACGGTTTCCGCCGAGACTCTCACGATCGGGATCAACGCCACCCTTTCCGGCGCGGGTGCGGTATTTGGCGAAGGCATGGCGCTCGCCGCGACGAACTTTGCTGACGAGGTCAATGCAAAGGGCGGCCTGAAGGTGGGCGACCGCGTCTATACGATCGAGCTCAGGAAATACGACGACCGGTACCGAGCCCAGGACGCGGTCACCGCCATGGAACGGCTGATCATGGAGGACAGGGTGAAATATGTGGTCGGCCCGATGGGTTCGGCCTCGACGCTTGCTACGCAGGCTCGCACCAACGGCGACAAGGTACTGACCCTCACCATGGCCTTCACGCCCAAGGCGCTGTCGCCGGAGTTGCCCTATTCCTTCCGTCCCGCCATCACCACGGCGGAGTTCACCGGACCACAGCTCGCATGGTTGGGCAAAACGCTCGCGCTCAAGCGCGTGCGGGCGTTGGAGCCCAATGACGAAACCGGGCAGGCAGTCGCGGCTTCCCAGAAGGAAGCCTACGCTGCCATTGGCGTGAATCTCGAGGTGGATTTCTTCGAACGGGAGCGCGTCGACTTTATTCCCATCCTCACGCGGGCGCTGATGCAGGCCGATGCGCTCGAGATCGGCGGCAACTCGCCGACGACGGCCGGCCTGCTGGTGAAGCAGGCGCGCGAGCTCGGTTACAAGGGGCCGATCTTCGTCACCGGCGGCGACGTCACGGCCGAGCTCGTCAAGGTCGCCGGCAAGCAGGCGGCGGAAGGCGTTTACGTGCATCTGCCGATCGACACCTCGCAGGCCGACACTGCCGCCTACATCAAGGCGTTCGAGAGCAAGTTCAAGCAGCCGGCCAATGGCCACAACCTGTTCATCTATTCCGGCCTGCAGATGCTGACTGCGGCGATGCAGAAGGCCGGCACGGTCGACGACACATCCAGGGTTGCCCGGGAGCTGGAGAGCCTCGCCGGCTTCCCCACCGTGCTCGGCGCCGCGGGCTGGACCGGCAAAAAACGCTACGGCATCGATCACCAGATCGACGTGCCGTTCTATGTCGGCCAGATCCGGGACGGCGTCGCCGCCAAGGTCGCCACCTGCAACGTCACGGCCTGCCGCTGACGATTCGCTACCGCCGGGGTGGAACGCTGCGCGTCCGCTTCGGCCCAATCGGAGTTCTGCCCCCGTGAGCATGCAGACCATTCTCGCCCAGACGGTCGTGAACGGCGTGATGGTGGGCATGATCTACATGCTGATGGCCATCGGCTTCACGATGGTCTTCGGCATCATGCGTATCGTGAACTTCGCCCATGGCGAGTTCTACATGGTGGGCGCGTTCCTCTTTGCGATCTTCTATGGCAGCAACGAGGTGCCCTTCGCGCTCAGCCTGCTGCTGGCGGTCGCCGCCACCGCGCTGCTCGGCCTTGTGATGGAGCGCCTGGTGTTCAGCCGGTTCCGCGGCAACGAGCTCAACGGCATGATCGCATCGCTCGGCATCGCGCTCATCATGCAGAACAGTGCGCTGCTGATCTGGGGGCCTTCGCCGCGCTCGGTGCCGCCGGTGGTCTCCGGCGTCGTGTCGATCGGCGCCGTAGTGTTCCCGTGGTCGCGCGTCGTCGTCATCATCGGCGCGCTGGTTGCAGTCGGCCTGCTCTATATCCTGATTTCGCACACCCAGATGGGCCGCGCGATGCGGGCGGTGGCGCAGGATGCGGAGATTGCCCTGGTGCAGGGCATCCGCGTTGAGGTGATCTTTCCGCTGGCCTTTGTGCTGGGCGTCGGATTGGCCGCGCTTGCCGGCGCGCTCATGGCGCCCGTGCTTTCGGTCTCGCCCTTTGTCGGTCTCGCGCCGACACTGAAAGCCTTCGTCATCGTCGTGATCGGCGGTCTCGGCAGCGTGCCGGGAGCGGTGGCCGGCGGCCTTCTGATCGGCCTGATCGAGAGCTTCGCCGGCACCTTTGTCAGTGCGGCGCTTGCCGAGATCCTCCAGTTCCTGGTCGTGATTGCCGTGGTCCTGCTCCGGCCGCAAGGGCTGCTCGGCCGGAAGGAGCGGGAAGCGTGATGGACGCTGCGACCGGCATCAATCCGTTGCGTGTCGGCGCGATCGCGCTTGCAGTGCTCGCTGCGATGCTGCTTCCATGGCTGGCGCCGAACCAGTTCTACATCCATCTCGGCACGATCGCCTGTCTCAATCTCATGCTGGTGCTGGGTCTGGCCATCGTCTCCCGTGCGGGCCAGCTTTCGATGGGACATGCGGGCTTCGCGCTTGTCGGCGGCTACGTCTCGGCTTTGCTCGCCATGAGGGCCGGTTGGCCGCCGCTGCTGGGCGTGATGGCGGCGGGCGTCGCAGCGGCCGCGATAGCCGCATTGCTTGGCTGGGTCATCCTGCGTCTGCGCGGCGTATATTTCGTCCTGGTCGCCTTTTCGTTCGGCCAGATTGCGGTTCTCCTGGCGCTCGACATGGGTGAAATCACCGGCGGCGCCAACGGCCTTATCGGCGTCCCGCCATTGTCGGTGTTCGGCCATGCGCTGACGAGCAAGCCGGACTTCTATCCGTTTGCGCTCGCATGCGCGCTCGCGACGCTGCTTTTCACCTGGCTGCTCTATCGCTCGCCTTTCGGCGACATGATGGCGGCCACGGCCGAGAACCAGCGATTGACGGAATCGAGCGGCGTGGACACCCATCTCACGCAGGTCATCGCCTTCACGATCGGTTCCGGCATCGCCGGCATGGCGGGCGCGCTCTCGGTCCACTATTTCCGTTTCATCTCGCCCGATTCATTCACGTTCTGGGAGTCGGTCTCCTACCTGACCATGCTGGTAGTCGGCGGCCGCGCCGGCGTACTGGGCCCGGTGATCGGTGTGTTGGTTCTCACGCCGCTACCGGAAATGCTGCGCGCGACGCAGGGGCTTCAGCACATTATCTACGGCGCCGTGCTGGTCCTCTGCCTGCTGTTCGTGCCCGACGGCCTGGCGAGCCTTCCCCGTCGACTGAAGCTGCTCGGCGGCGGATTGCCCAGGCTTCCATTGTCGGCTGAGAGACGGCCATGACCATGTTGCAGGTGAGCGGCCTCAAGCGCGTGTTCGGCGGCCTGGTCGCCGTCGGCGGCGTCTCCTTTGACGTCCGCGAGGGTGACCTGCTCGGGCTCATCGGGCCAAACGGCGCGGGCAAGACCACCGTGTTCAATGTGATTTCCGGCGTACTGCGGCCGTCCGCGGGGTCGGTGCGCTTTCTCGGCCGCGACATTTCCGGATTGCCCGCCAACCGAATTGTACGCCGCGGCCTGTCGCGCACGTTCCAGGCGGCGACCCTCTATCCCGAAGCGACCGTCATCGAGAATGCGGTGCGCGGCACCTATGCCGCCGCGCGGATTGGCCTGATGGATTGCGTGCGCCCGGCGAAATGGCGCGCGGAGGCGGAGGAGGCGGCCTTCAAGGTGCTTGACCTGTTCGGCCTTTCACGCCGCGCCGGACTTAAGGCGCGCGAACTCGCTTATGGCGAGCAGCGCCGGCTCGGTGTCGCCATCGCGCTGGCGGGTCGGCCCAAGCTGTTGATGCTGGACGAGCCGGTGGCCGGACTGAATCCGGAGGAGGCGGCCGAGCTTGCGCGCGTGCTGCGGCAGGTGAAGTCGGAACGCGGCGTGACCATGGTCCTGGTCGAGCATCACATGCGCACAGTCATGGGCCTGTGCAATCGCATCGTGGTGCTGGACCAGGGCATGCTGATCGCGGAAGGGACGCCGGCCGAAATCGTCGCCAACCTGCGTGTGATCGAGGCTTATCTCGGCAAGGATGCGGCGCATGCTTGAAGTTCGCGGCATCAGCGTCTCCTATGACGGCGTGCTCGCGCTTCGCGACGTGAGCCTCTCGGTCGCGGAAGGCGCCATTGTCTCGCTGATCGGCTCCAACGGAGCGGGCAAGACCACGACGCTGAAGGCGATCATCGGCCTCAAATCCGTGACGGCCGGCGAGATCCGTCTCGACGGCGAACGGCTGGACATGCTCTCGGCGCCGCAGCGGGTCGGGCGCGGCATTGCGCTTTCACCGGAAGGCCGCCGGGTTTTTGCGCAGATGAGTGTCGCCGACAATTTGCTGGTGGGCGCCTATCTGCATGGCAACACGGCGCAGACCAGGCGAACGCTGGAGGACATCTACCGCTATTTCCCCCGCCTGGTGGAGCGCCGCTCCCAGATCGCGGGCTCGCTGTCGGGCGGCGAACAGCAGATGCTCGCCATCGGCCGCGCGCTGATGGCGAGGCCGCGCCTGCTGCTGCTAGACGAGCCGTCGCTCGGGCTCGCCCCGATCGTCGTCGAGGAGATTGCCCGCATCATCTCCGACATCAATCGGGACACCCGCATGTCCATCATCCTGGTGGAGCAGAACGCCAAGCTTGCGCTCAGCCTCTGCAATCAGGCCTTCGTGCTGGAGACCGGCAGCATAGCGCTGAGCGGCGCGGGCAAGGAACTGCTTGCCAGCGATTACGTGCGGCGGGCATATCTTGGCATCTGAAATTTCCGGGAGGCGCGTGCAATGACCGCGAAGACGACGATCGGGTTCATCGGGCTCGGTGTGATGGGAGAACCGATGTGCCGCCACCTCGTGCAGAAGAGCGGACTGCCCGTCGTGGTTCACGACATCAATGCCGAGCCGGTGGCGCGGCTCAAGGCCTTGGGCGCGAAGGATGGCGGATCCCTCGCGGAAGTCGCCAAGGCGGATATGATCTTCCTGTCGTTGCCGTCAGGCGCACACCTTCAGAAGGTGTGTGAAGGACCAAATGGCCTGCTGGAGAACGTCGCGGCCGGCAGGCTGGTGATTGATCTCTCGACAAGCCCGCTCAAGCTCACGCGGGCCTTGGCGGGGGCCTTCAATGCCAAGGGCGTGGACTATGCGGACGCGCCGGTCGCGCGAACCCGCGCTGCCGCCGAGGCCGGCACGCTCGCCATCACGGTCGGTGCTGCGCCTGCGGTGTTCGCCAGGATCGAGCCGCTGCTGCGATATTTTGCAGCGGAAGTGACCCATTGCGGCAATGTCGGCTCGGGCCAGGTCGTGAAGATCCTCAATAACATGGTGATGGTCGGGACCGTCACCGCATTGTGCGAAGCGGCTGCCATCGCGGAGACGACCGGCATCAAGACCCAGGCGCTGTTCGAGGCCTTCTCCAAAGGCTCCGCCGACAGCTTTGCATTGCGCAATCACGGCTTCAAGGCGATCGCCGCGCGCCAGTTTCCGGAGCGGGCGTTCTCGACCGAATACATGCTGAAGGACATCTCCTATGCGCTGGAGATGGCGACGGACGGAAACATCGAGGCGCAGGAGGCGGCGCTCGGCGCCAGATTGCTCCAGCGCGCCATCGACGAGGGCTTTGGCGCGGAATACTGGCCCGCAATCATCAAGGTGATTGAAAAGTCATCCTGCTAGGACGAACGCGGGCGGACGCCGCCATAGCTGTTCCAAAGGCTGCCGACCAGCCAGCCGCAATCGACCGCCATGTCGATCCCGGTGATCGCGGAGGCGCGGCTCGACAGCAGAAACTCGACGGCTTCTGCCACCTCGGCAGGCTCGACGCATCGGCCGAGCGCCATCTGCTCGTCAAGGTTGGCGCCATAGCGTGTTCCGGCGCGGCGGCGTTCCACCACGCGAGGGACCAGCGTCACGCCCGGTGACACGCTGTTGACCCGCACACCGGAGCGGCCCCATTCGCCCGCGAGCGAGCGCGTCATGTTGATGATGGCGGCCTTGGTCGGACCGTAGATGTTGAGTGGCGTCGAGGCCTGGCCGGTGACGGAGGCAAGATTGACGATGCTTCCGCGCCCACGCGCGGCCATGCGAAGGCCGAAGATGCGATTGACGTGATGCGTTCCGGCGAAATTGACCGACAGGATGCGTTCCAGCGCCTCTGCCGGCGTTTTCTCGAGGGGCATATTGTCCTGGAACGTGCCCGAGGAGACGACGAGGCCGGTGGGGAATCCCATCCGCGTCTCCACCTCATCCGCCGCGCGCGTCACTGCCGCCGCATCGCGGACGTCCACATGGATGGCGAGCCCGTCGACATCGCGCGCCACTGCCTGCGCGCCATCCCCGTCGAAGTCCGCCACCACGACGCGCCAGCCGCGCTGGCGCATCAACCGGCAGCAGGCAGCGCCGATGCCGTTGCCGCCGCCGAAAACTACGCCGATGTCTGGCATGCCGTGACCGCCATCCCTCTTTCGCTCCGCTTTCCTCGTCGTCATCGAATGATCGCGCCGAGCAGTGGGCGAGGGCGGCCATCCGCGGTCTTCACTGCTGCTCGATCCCGGCTTCCCTGGTGAGGCGAACCCACAGGTCGAGATCGTGGGCGACGTGCTCGGCGAAAGCCGCCGATCCCGCCCATTTTGCCTCGAAGCCGATCTGGGCGAGATTGGCGCGAACGTTCGGATCGTCCATCACCTGGTGAAGCGCGTCGGCAAGCCGGGCGACGATCTCCGGCGGCGTGCCCTTTGGCGCGAAGAAGCCTGTCCATGCCGTGATATCGAACAGATCGACGCCGGCTTCCTTCATGGACGGCAGATCCGGGAACAGCGCGGTGCGTTCGCGGCTCGTCGTCGCGAGCGCGCGCAGCTGGCCGGCCTTGACCTGCGCCAGAGCGGCGGTCATGTCGACGAACATCATCGAGACGCGGCCGGCGAGGAGGTCGGTGATGGCCGGCGGGCTGCTTTTGTAGGGCACCGCCAGGAGGTCCGCGGAGGTGCGGGCCTTGAGCATCTCGCCGGCGAGCTGACCGATCGCGTTGCCGTAAGCAAAGGAAAGTGTGCCGGGCTTTGCCCTCGATTGTTCCACCAGCTCCTTCACGTTCGCGGCCTGAATGTCCCGGCTGACGATCAAGAAATAGGGGAAGATGCCGAGTTCGGCGATCGGAATGAAATCCGCCTTGGGATCGTACTGGATGGACTTCATCAGGCTCGGATTGGCGGCATGCGTGGAGACGCCGCCGATCATCAATGTATGGCCGTCCGGCGCGGCATGCGCGGCCGCCGTGGCGCCGATCGCGCCATTGGCACCCACCCGATTGTCGACGACGACCGGGACCTGCAGCAGTTCGGAGAGGCGGCGGGTGACGACCCGCGCCACCGAATCCGTGCCGCTGCCGGCACCGAACGGGACGATGACCGTGATGGTGCGGCTGGGATAATTCTGAGCCTCGCCTCTCCCGCACATCAACAGGACAAGGAATAACGTCGCCAGGAAACGCGGCATGGTCCATTCCAATGTAGATTGTTGACAGTTTACGTCGAGAGCATGGCGCGTCAACCCCTCGGGCTGCCTTTCCTCGTAAATTGCAGTTCGATGATTTTCCGGCGGGATCGCCGTGTGCGTTCTCGCGGTTCGCCGGCTCGGCTAGGACCCGGCGAGTGACCGCTTGCCCGGCAACCTCTCTGCGAAAGGCTCCCGCGGGACGCATGCCGCTTCTTCGTACTCGGCGCGCATGCGGTTTACGAGTTCGGCGACGGTTGGCACGTCGTGAATGCTGCCGACCCCCTGACCGGCACTCCAGACGTCGCGCCAGGCCCTTACTTCCGGGTTCAGTTCCTTGCTGATGTTCAGCGCGTTCCTGGCCGGCAGGTTGTCGGGATCGAGGCCGAATTCGCGAATGCTGGGCCGCAGCATGTTGGCGTGGAGTCCGGAGAACACATCGGTATAGATCAGGTCGCTTGCTTGCGACTCGATCAGCATGTCCTTGTAACGTTTGGAGGCATTCGCCTCGGCGGTCGCGATGAAGCGCGTGCCGATGTAAACCATGTCGGCGCCGAGCACTTCCGCGGCGCGGATCGCCCGACCGTCCGAGATTGCGCCCGCCAATATCACCATGCCCAGATAGAACTCGCGGACTTGCGGCAACAGCGCAAACGGATTCATGAGTCCGGCATGGCCTCCGGCTCCGCCGCAAACGAGGATCAATCCGTCCACGCCGGCGGCTGCGGCTTTGCGCGCCCACTTCAGGTCGGTCACGTCGGCGAAGACGAGCCCGCCATACGGCCGCACGCGATCGACGATCGGCCGCGGGTCGCCGCCCGAGGTGATCACGACAGGCACGCGATGCTCCACGACGATGTCCGTATCCACGGCGAGGCGCTGATTGGTGCGATGGCAGATCAGATTGACGCCATAGGGCGCCGCCTTGCCTTCGCTGCTACCGAGCTCTTTCTCGATGTGAACCAGCCGTGCGCGCAATTCGTCGGGCGTGCGGGCATTGAGGCTCGGAAACGTGCCGACCACGCCGGCTTTGCATTCTGCAATGACAAGCTCCGGACCCGACACGATGAACAGCGGTGCCGCGATCACGGGCAAAACCAAATTCTGAAGCGGATCCGGGAGTGACATTCTGGCTCTAACCTCGATGTGACGATCGGCCGAATTATCGGCCGAGAAAGACGGGGGCACGGCGCTCCTGGAACGCTGTCAGGCCCTCCTTGAAATCATGCGACGAGACATGGGCGTCGCAGGCCGCAAGTTCGAGCTGCAGCGCGGTGACGACCGGCTGCTCGAGACCGGCGCCGACGAGTTGCTTGAGGCGGCGCAGGACGAGAGGGCTTTTTGCGGCGATGGACGCCGCCAGCCGCTCGGCCGCATCGCGAAGCTGCACCGCGGGGACGACCTGGTGAATGAAGCCGCAGGCGACAAATTCCGACACCGGAACCGGCGCGCCGGTGTAGAGCATCGATTTGGCGCGGTTCACTCCGACCTTGCGCGGCAGGCGTACCGAACTGCCGCCGCCCGGCAGCAGCCCGAAGTTGACATGCGCGTCGCCGAGCAAGGCGACATCGGCCGCAAGTACGAGATCGCATGCCAGGATGATCTCCAGTCCGCCGGCGAAGGCGGACCCGTTGACCGCCGCGATCACCGGCTTCGGCAGATTCTCGATACGGGCCATCGTGCCGCTCGCCTGCGCCAGGAATCCGCAGAGGGCCCGCTCGTCGGCTCCAAGTTCACTGCGCACCGCCTTGAGGTCGGCACCCGCGCAGAAAGCAGGGCCCACCCCGGTGATGACGACGCAGCGAATGTGCTCGGTCTTCTCGGCGTGCGCGAGGGCCCGATCAAGGGCGCCGATCATGGCCGGGGTAAGCGCATTCATTGCGGCCGGCCTGTTCAGGGTCAGCCACAGGACCGCGCCACGTTCCTCGGCCAGAAAATTGTCATCCATGCCTGTCCCTTTCGATTGCCGGCGGTGACACCGTCACACCGCGCGCCACTGCCCGTCCCAGTATTTCTTGCGAATTTCACGCTTGAGGATCTTGCCGACGGCGCTGCGCGGCAGCTGCGGCCAGAATTCGACCGACCTCGGCACTTTCAGGCTGCCCAGTTTCTCGCGGCAGTAGTCGATGACCTCGCTCTCGGGCAGCTCTCGCCCCGGCTTGAGTTGAATCACCGCCTTGACGCTCTCGCCCCATTTTTCATCCGGCACCCCGATCACCGAGCAATCGAGCACGCTGTCCAGTTCGTTGATGACGGCCTCGATTTCCGACGGATAGATGTTGAGGCCGCCGCTGATGACCATGTCCTTCAGGCGGTCGATGATCGTCACGAAACCGCGCTCGTCCCGGCTGCCGACATCGGTGGTGTGATGCCAGCCGTAGCGGGAAACTTCGTCGGTTTCCTGGGGCATCTTGTAATAGCCGTTCATGGTCATCGAGCTCAGCAGCACGATTTCCCCGACCTGACCGGGCGACATCAGCTGGCCGTTCGCGTCCATGATCTCGACGCGGGCATAGGGAGTGGCCTTTCCGGCCGAGCGAATGACCGCCTCGTCGAAGCTGCCGTCGGGCAGCGCAAAATCGCCGGGACGCTTGATGGTTATCGGCATCAGCGTCTCCGTCTGCCCGTAGATCTCGTGGATGATGGGTCCGAAGATCTTGGTGGCTTCCTTGAGCTTCGCCGGAGCGGTTGGGGCGCCGCCGACGATCATGCATTTGAGCGAACTGAGATCGGTTCTGACCGTCCCGGGATAGGCCATCAGCACATAAAGCGCGGTCGGCGGAAAATAGACGTGTGTGATCTTCTCCTTCTCGATCGTGGCGAGGACGCGATCGATCTCGAACTCCTGCAGGATCACGTTCGTGCCGCCGTTCAGGACAAAAGCGAGCGCGAAAAATCCTGCCGCATGTGTCAGAGGGGCGACGGCAAGATGTCGCGAATCCGGGCCGACAGACAGGGTATCGCTGATCGCCACCACTCCGATTTCGGTAGAACGATGCGTATGCACCACGGCCTTGTGCGGCCCGGTGGTCCCCCCGGTCGGCGCGATGAAGGCGGTGGCAAGAGGATTTTCGCGCCGCGCCGGAAACGCCTGCCAGCAGCCGTCGAGCCACGTCTCGAGGGTTGGACCGAGATCGGACGGGCGGTCCATGCAGACAAATTTGGTCGCGGGCGGAAGGCTGGCGCGTATGATCGTAATCGCCGGCTCGAAGGCGCTGTGGAAGAAGATCAGCCTGGTGTCGGCATGGGCCAGCACCTGAGCGTTGGTCTCCGGCGAGTTTCGCGTGTGCACCAGCACCCAGGCCCGATCGGCACGGTTGATGCCCAGTTGCAGCATCGATACGGCGGCAAAGTTGGGACTGTAGACCCCGATATGCGCGCCGACGGGCGTGGCGGGCTCGCGCGCAAGTCCGTTTGCGACGGCATGAACGAACTTTTGCGCGGTCGCATAGTCGACACGCTGCTCGGTATCGACGAACGCCTCGTGGTGCGGCATTCGTGCGGCCGTCGCGTCGAAATAATCGGCGATCCTCATTTGCCCCTCCCTGGTTTCGTTCTAGTCGCTGGCTCGATAGCCCATTCGTCACCCGGACGGCGGCAGGATCACCCCTGCATCCAGCCGGTAGGTCCGCCCGTTGTGCATCGGGTTGCGCACGATCTCTTCGGTAAGCATCGCAAATTCGTCGGGCTTGCCCATCCGCTTCGGGAAAAGCGCCTGGGCAACGATGCTCTGCTTCAGTGCGGGCGGAGCGCCGTCATAGATCGGCGTGTCGAACGCGCCGGGCGCGATGGTGGCAACGCGGATCCCGTGCTCGGCCAGTTCGCGCGCCAACGGCAGCGTCAGGCCGACCAGCGCGGCCTTCGATGCGCTATAGCCGACCTGTCCAATCTGACCTTCCCATGCGGCACCGGAGGAAACGTTGATGATCACGCCCCGCTCGCCGTCGTCGTTCGGGGCGTTCTTCATCATCTCCGGCACGGCAGCCCGCATCACCTGGATGGCGCCATAGAGGTTGATCTTGATGACCCTGTCGAACAGGTCCATCGGAATGGCGCCCTTGCGCGACACGAGCCGCGCCGGTCCGCCGATCGCCGCCGCGTTGACCACCAGATGCAGCGCGCCAAATCGCTCGAGGGCTGCGGCCACGGCGGCATTGGCCGCGGTCTCGTCGCTGACATCGGCCTCGACATAGAGCAGCCGCTCCGGCGCCTCGCGTTCGAAGGCCCGGCCCTTCGCGGAATTGACGTCGACGATGGCGACGCCGCGAGCGCCCGCGGCAAGCAGCCGCCGCGCCGTTGCGGCGCCCAGTCCCGAGGCGCCCCCCGTAATCAGTGCAACAAGCTGCTTCAACTCCATCTTGGCTCCTTGCGCCTCAGTTGCTCAGGATGTGAACGGCCGCGGCGCCCATCTCCAGACCATTGACGTTGCCGCCCAGCATCTGCGCGAGGCCGACGCGCGCGCCTTCACGCTGCCGCGCGCCTGCATTGCCGCGGAGTTGCTCAACGATGTCGCAAACGACGCGCACGCCGGATGCGCTGAGCGGGTGCCCGAGCGACAGCAGCCCGCCGCTCGGATTCACCGGCACGCGTCCACCGAGCGATGTGGCACCCGACCGCAGCAGCCCGATCGCCTCGCCGGGCCGGCACAGACCGAGGTCCTCGTAGTGAACGAGTTCCTCCGGCGCAAAGGCGTCGTGCAGCTCGACGACGTCGAGATCGTCCGGGCCGATGCCGGCCATCTCATAGGCGGTCATCGCCGCGCGGCGGCCGGCCGAGAATGACGTGAGATCGTCCTTCTTGAAGAAATAGTCCGACGACTGCAGCACCGACGCGCGAATCCGGACCGGTCTTGCGCCGAGTTGCCGCGCCAGGTCGGTTGAGCACATCACCACGGCGGCCGCGCCGTCGGTATTGGGACAGCATTGCAGCAGCGTGATCGGATCGGCAACCATGCGCGAGCCGAGAATCTCCTCGACCGAAAGTTCCTTGCGGTATTGCGCGGCCGGATTGAGCGCGCCGGCCTGATGGGCCTTGGCCGATACCAGCGCGAAATCCCCTGGCGTTGCCCCATGCGTCTCCATCAGGCGCCTGGCCATCAGGGCGAACACGACGGGCATGTTGGAGCCCAGCTGACCGTCGATGTCCTCCTTGCCCGGCGAGAGCAGCTTGCCGGCAATCGGGCTCGTCGTCATCGATTCGACACCGAAGGCAATGCCGAGATCGTACAGGCCGGTCGCGATGTCCTTCCACAGGCAGCGAACTGCGGTCGCTCCCCCGGCACAGGCGTTCTCCACATTGATCATCTCGATGCCGGCAATGCCGAGCTCCTTGAGCACGACCTGCGCGGTGATCTGCTCGAGAAAGATCCGGGAGCCGTACGCCACCTGAATCTGCTTCGGCGAAACATCGGCGTCGCCCAGTGCCTTGCGCACAGCCTCGACGCCAAGTTGCCGGAAGGAGCGCTCCGGCAGCTTTGCGAACTGGCTGGTGCCGACGCCGATGACCGATACTTCGCGCAGCGCAGGCCGCATGTTCGCGTCTTCGCCTCGCCCGGCGCGATGGGGTGCATTGTTTGTCATGATTCAACCGGTTTGAAGCAATAGGCCAGCGCCGGGCCGCGCGCCGATCCCAGCGCAAACGGATGAACGCGCATCGGCATGCCGATACGGAGCACATGCTCGCCCGGTTCGAGCGGCGCAAAAATACGCAAGCGTTCCGGCAATTTGACATAACCGACCGTGTAGGGCGGCGCGATATTCCCGGCAGGCATGTGCACGGTCGTGAACGATTCGAGAATGCCTTCGCGGTTCAACGGAATATTTTCAACGTCCGCCGCGAGGCAGGAAAGGCACGTCGGGGTGAAAGGGTAGAATGTGTGCCCGCAGGCAGCGCAGCGGGCTCCGCGCAGGCGCAGTCCGTGAGAGCCGGTGTCGAACAGGCCTTCGTGAAATGGCGGGAGATCGGCAAGCGCGGCAGGCGCGGGCTGTTCTGTGTTCATGACACGCTGCTCCATTCGCGCACGACGTCTGCGACCTCGACCGGACGGGCCGGCGCACTCCAGCGGACCTTGGCGGGATTGCGCTCGAACCGCGGTGCAGGAGACGGCTGGGTCACGCCATCGAGGGAAAGGAAGGCATCGCGGGCGAGATGGTGCGGATGGCGCGGCGCTTCGTCGATCGACAGCACCGGGCTGACGCATGCATTGGTTTCAGCCAGAAGATCCTGCCATTCGTCCCGCGTCCGGCTCCTGAACAGCACTTCCAGCCGGGCTCTGAGCGCGGGCCAGGATGCGGGATCCAGTTGCCGCTCGAACTCCGGATCGTCGATGTCGCATCGTTCAAGCAGCTCGGTGTAGAATTCCCGTTCCAGCGCCCCGACCGCGATCCATTCGCCATCGGCGCACTCATAGACGCCATAGAAGTGCGCGCCGCCATCGAGAATATTCCGCCCCCGTGCATGAGGCATCAGGCCCGCAGCGCGGAACCCGTAGATGGCGGCCATGAGAACGGCCGATCCCTCGCTCATCGCGGCGTCGATCACTTCGCCCTGACCTGAGGTCGTCGCCTCGAGCATGGCGCTGACGATTCCGAAAGCGAGCATCAGGCCGCCTGCATAGTCGCCGATCAGATTGAGCGGAATCGCGGGCGGACCGCCGTCGGTGCCGATGGCGTGCAGGACGCCGGAAAGCGAGATGAAGTTGATATCGTGGCCCGCGGCGTTGGCCAGGGGACCGCTCTGGCCCCAGCCCGTCATGCGGCCATAGACCAGGCGCGGGTTGATCGCGCGACAGGCGTCGGGTCCGAGGTGCAGGCGCTCCATGACTCCGGGCCGGTAGCCTTCGATCAACGCGTCGGCCTGCGTCAGAAGATGGCGCGCAAGCTCCTGGTCTCGATCATGCTTCAGGTCCAGTTGGACCGCGCGCTTGCCACGGTTGGCGACATCGAATCGGGTGTCGAGGATCGGCACCGCCTTCTTGGCTTCCGATACGGTCGGGGATTCCACGCGAACGACGTCGGCGCCGAGGTCCGCCAGCAGCATTCCGCAGAAAGGCGCCGGGCCTACCCCGGCGAACTCGACGATGCGGCGTCCTACGAGCGGCCCCCCAGCCATGTTGTTAACCCGTCCTCCCATAGTGTCAGGGTATCCTGACATTATTGGAGGGCGAGTCAAGCCTGTTTTGCATCGACAGCGCAGGCCTCCACCCGAACGGTCACCATTCCAGGGCGAGAATGCGCTTCAACTCCGCGACGTTTGTTTCGCCGATGCGGTCGGCGAGCTCACGCTCCATCTCGCGGTCCACAATGAGAACCTTGCGCGACATGCGCTTGCCGGCCTGGGTAAAGCGGACAATTCGGATTCGCTTGTTTTCGGGATGCTCCGCAAGCTCGATCAGCCCGAGTTCGGAGGCGGCGACAACCGTTTCATGCAGGGACTGGCGGCTGATCGCAAGGCGGCGAGCCAATTCAGAAACGCTCATTGGCGCCCTGGCAACCTGAACGAAGAGGCGCGCCATCGCGGGAGTGACGGCGCTGTAGCCATGCTCGGCGGCTTTGGCCACGGTCCGGTCGTAGAGCCACTCGTCTTTCTGCATCAGCAGCACGCGCAGTGTCGGCCCGTGCGATGCACTGCGCCGCGGAGGCGTGGGCTTTGTCTCTCGCTTGGAGTCGCCTCGAATTCGCACGCAGGCTCCATTGTGTGTCAATTTGTCATGCAAGATCGATAGTCAAATCCACTTCGCCAGACAAGGGATGGCCAGTTCGAACATTCCGAGCGGGCGTGCGGCAGGCGCGGATGCGTCGCCAGGTCTTCGTGATGCCGTGGCGCTAGCTGCTCGCCTCGGTGTTCTTTGCGCGGGCGCTTCGCGGGCTTTGTCCGTAGCGCTTCCTGTAGGCGCGTGTGAACGCGGCCAGCTCCGAATAACCCAACCGGTGTGCAATCTCTCCGATCGACAGGCTGCTGTGAGCCAACATGGAATTGGCCAATTCGAAGCGTGTCTCGTCGAGAATGAGGCTGTAGGAAGCCCCGCCGGCAGCGATCTTGCGCTGCAGTGAGCGCCTGGACAGTGCGAGCCGCCGCGCAACAAAGGTCAAATCGCTGCGGCCGAAAGTCAATCCGTCGCGAATGGCGGAAGCGATGGAGTCACGCAGGGAGTCGGAACGCGGTCTTCGGACGAGGAGATAGTCGGCATAGATGGTCAATAGCGCATAGACATGCCGATCGACGCCGCGCTTGATTCTATGAAGGTCCTGCCGCTCGATTTCGATCGCATTCAGCGGTGAATCGAACTCCAGCGGACATCCCAGTTGTGAAGCATGAAGCTTCCAGCGCCGCGGCGCGGGCAGCGTCGAAAATATCCGCCTGGGATGCCACTGGCTTCCGCGATGAGCCTGAAGCATGCGTGCAAGGTACGGCGGAACGAACCGCATGAATTGCGTGGCGTCTCCGGTTACCGGCGCGATGGACCAGCTCAATATCGGCGGATCGCGATCATCGACGAGCTCGATCCTCAAGCCCTCCGCGAGCGTCGGCAACGTCCGGGCCAGATCCTGCAGGCCATCGCGAAACCGGCGGGCATTGGCGATGAGATGTCCGGGGATACCGGATCGGGCGGCGCGCGTTCGCAATCCGAAGCGGTGACCGAAGTCGATATCGCCGCTGAAGCGCGCCATCGCGTCGAAATAGGCAACGTATTGGTGGAATGTCGCCTGCATCCCGGGACGGTCGACGATCGTCAGCGGTACGCCTATGGCGCGAAAGACGGCTTCGGCGCCGCCGGCGACGTTGGCCGCCGCCGCATCAAAGCCCGACCACGCCATCCCGTCGGTCATCGGATTTTTCGGAAAAGCCGGCAGCATCCTCTGGCTCCCTTCCTCCGGCGCAAAATATCAAAAAAACGGCACATGCGGTCAAGTCAAGCGCGAATGCCGATGAGACGTTGGCGACGACGATTGAGCCATGCAGCCGCAAGGAAGTGCGAAGATGGATTTCTCGATTCCCGAGGGCGTTCGTTCGCTGAGGAAGGACCTGCGTAATCTCGTCGAGACGGACCTGAAGCCGCGCGACGCGGAAATCGAGGAGAGCGGACTGATACCGCCGCAGGCGCTGGACGCGATCCGGGACTTTGGCTTGTTCGGCAGCAACACGCCTCGGGAGTACGGCGGGCTCGGCCTCGACATGCTGGGAAATTGCCTTCTCATCGAGGAAATGGCGCGGGCCCATATCGCCTATTTCTATACTTACAGCATGAATGTTCACATTGCGTCGAAAGGCATTGAGCTGCATGGCTCCGAGACGCAGCGCCGGCGCTGGTTGCCTCGTCTGGCAAGCGGAAACGCAATCGGCTGCTATGCGCTCACGGAGGAGGGGGCAGGCTCCGATGCGGCCGCACTGCTGACCACCGTGACGCGCCGCGGCGACTCATACATGCTCAACGGAGCGAAGCGCTACATCACGAACGCGGCCGTGGCCGACCTGTTTACGGTCTTTGCCGCGCATCCGGACTCCGGCGCGCGGCCGAAGATATCGGCCTTCGTCGTTGAGAAGGATACGCCCGGGCTCCGTGTCGGAAAAATCATACCGATGGCGGGTGGCCGCGGGGCTTTTCATTCGGAGCTCTTCTTCGAAAACCTCACGGTTTCGCTTGAGAGCCGGCTCGGCCAGGAGGGAGAAGGCTTTTCCATTGCCATGCAATGTCTGGACGCCGGCCGCATCAACTGGGCCGCGTACTGTGTCGGCGCAGGACAACAGCTTCTTGATGCGAGTACCGCACACCTCAAGCAGAGGCGCCAGTTCGGCAGGCCGCTCGCCGACAACCAGGGCATCCAGTGGATGTTGGCCGACATGGCTGCCGATCTTCATGCGGCGCGCCTGGTCTGCTACGAGGCCGCCTGGCGCTATGATCGTGAGCCGCAGCACCGGGCGAGCGCTGCCGCGATGGCCAAGCTGATCGCCTCCGAAATGGTTTTTCGGGTCGCCGACAACACCATGCAGCTGTTCGGCGGCGCCGGCTATCGCAAGGACGAGCCGATCGAGCGAATCTGGCGCGAGGTGCGTGCAATCCGGATATTGGAGGGCACCTCCGAAATCATGCGCCACATTATTGCACGCGACATGCTCCGCAATGCCCCGACTGCGGAAATCTCCCAACACGCAACGCCGGAGAGAGCGCAATGACCGAACAGATCCAACGAGCGGTAATTCTGGAAACCAGTGATGGCGTCGGCTGGATCAGGCTGAATCGCCCGAACGCGTACAATGCACTCAACCTGGAACTGGCTGAAAATCTGGTGGAGGCACTGATCCGCTGCGACGAGGACGATGACGTTCGGGCCGTCGTGATCGCCGGAAACGGATCCGCCTTCTGTTCCGGCGGTGATATCAGGCAAATGCACGAAGCCGTTGCGGCCAAGGGAGATGCCGGCACGTTTCTGAAAACGCTGACCATCGGCCTTCACGCGGCGATCGCGACCATTGCCCACATGAAGAAGCCGGTCATCACGGCCGTCAATGGGCCCGCCGCCGGAGCGGGCTTCAGCCTGGCGCTCGCCGGCGACCTGGTTCTGGCTTCGGAAAGTGCCCGGTTTACGCTCGCATACACCGCGATCGGGCTCGCGCCCGACGGCAGTTCGACGTTCACATTGCCCCGCCTGATCGGGCCCAAGCGCGCATTTGAGCTCATGTGTACGAACCGGTCGCTGTCGGCAAGCGAGGCGAAGGAACTCGGCGTGGTCAATCAGGTGTACCCTGCGGCGCAGTTCGCCGAGCAGGTGCGGGAATATGCGGTCAACCTTGCACGCGGTCCCGTCGCGGCGCTCGGATGGGCGAAGAGGTTGGTTGCACTCAGCATGCAAAACACGCTCGAGACCCAGATGGAGCACGAGCGGCAGGCGATCGCCGCATGCGGTCGCACGGCTGATTTCCTCGAAGGGATCGACGCATTTCTCTCGAAGCGCAAACCGGAATTCCAGCGTCGGTGATGCGCATTGCGGGGCTGGCTCAAGCCGCCCGGCGCGGTTGGAAGGATGATGACCATTCCTGCGGGCATTTTGCGAAGCAGAGAAATTATAATGTAAAAACAGTAACTTGCTTGACATTTCGGGTTCGTTCCGTCTCTGGTATACCAGCGATTGTCAGGCCCTCTCACATGCGTTAGATACGCCAGCCCTGAACCAGCGAGCCCGAAACGGCGGCGCGCCTCGGGGCAGGGAAAACGCACCTTTTGAGAGAGAGCCATGGCGCGCAACATTCTGATCCTGGGAGCCTCCTACGGCTCCCTCCTGGGGACCAAGCTCCTGATGGCCGGTCACAACGTGACCCTGGTCTGCCGCAGGAAGACGGCGGACCTGATCAATCGCGATGGCACCGAAGTGCGCATCAAGCTGCGCGACGAGGCGGTGCACCGCGCGATCTTCTCGCGCGATCTGCCCGGCAAGCTCGATGCCGCCGAGCCCGGCAGCGTCGATATCAAGCGCTATGATCTGGTCGCGCTCGCCATGCAGGAGCCGCAATACACCAACCACACCGTCCGCATGCTGATGGTGAAGATCGCCGCCGCGGGACTGCCGTGCCTCTCCATCATGAACATGCCGCCGCTGCCGTATCTCAAGCGCATCCCGGCGTTGTCAGGCATGGACCTCGATGAGGCCTACACCAACGCGTCGGTGTGGGAGCGCTTCAAGCCGGGCCTTGTGACGTTGTGCTCGCCCGATCCGCAGGCCTTCCGTCCGCCGGAAGAGGCGGCGAACGTGCTGCATGTGGGGTTGCCCACCAATTTCAAGGCCGCGATCTTCGAGGACGCGAAGCACAACGCCCTGCTGCGTGAGCTCGAAGCCGATATCGACGCAGTTACGCTCGACGGCAAGGACGTGCCGGTGAAGCTGAAGGTGTTCGATTCCCTGTTCGTGCCTTTGGCGAAGTGGTCGATGCTCTTGACCGGCAATTACCGCTGCATCACCCCGCACGAGCCGCAGTCGATCCGCGACGCCGTGCATGGCGATCTGAAGCAGTCGCAGGCGATCTATGATCACGTCGACGCGCTGGCGCGAAAGCTCGGCGCCGATCCGGCCGACCAGGTGCCGTTTGCGAAATACGCCAAGGCGGCGGAGAGCCTGCTGAAACCGTCATCAGCCGCCCGCGCGGTCGCCGCCGGCGCGCCCTTCATCGAGCGTGTCGATCTCCTGGTGAAGCTGATCTCGCATCAGCTCGGCCAGCCCGATCCCGAAATCGACCGCACCGTCGAGATCGTCGACCAGAAACTGAACGACAAGATCGTGCAGGGTGGATCGAGCGCGGCGTGACGGATTCGAACGGCATGTGCCGAAACTAGCCCGACAGCAGCCGCAAATTCAGCTGCTTCATGCGGAGCTGGGTCGACTCGGGCGACACGGTACGCAGAAGGCGCGCAAATTCATCAGCCAACTCGATATGTGCGGCGATATCGGGGTTGATGTTGTGTGCGTGTGAGATCGGCAGCATGTGCCCGGCCGCCGGCAAATGCTTGGTTTCCGCACAGGGAAGAAGCGAAGCCAGCCGTCCGACGATGCGCTGGGTCATGTGCGGCGAGAGCCCGCCGGAAACGAGCAGCGTCGGCGCGCGAAGCAGGGTGGCCGCTTCGGCGACGTTTTCCTCGGCAAAAATGGCGGGGAACTCGAAGGCGACCTTCTCGATCTGCTCCATCATGCGCAGCCGGGCCTCGCCGGACAGCGCCTCTGCCGGCGCCGAACCGCTCCAGTACGCCAGGAAACCGTCGAGGGCCTCCATGTTCATGCCGTTCCAGAGATCGAAATAGATCTGCCGCCCGAGCTCGGCGAAGCCGTCGTGCAGCCGCCGGTCCGCGGCGTTCTCGCACAGCAATGTCGGCAGCACCGGCTCGATCAGCGTCAGGCTGCGGATGCGGCCGGCCCACGGTTCGATGGTCGCCATCTTGAAGGCGACGGCGCCGCCGTAGGAGTGACCGACCAGGTGAACCGGTCCCGTTGCCGCTGTGAGCTGCTCGTCGAGGAGGGCGACCTCGTCCGAAAGCCTCGTCGGCAGGTTTGCCCTTGCGACGGCATTGCGGCCGTAGCCGGAGATGTCCGGCGCGATCACCCGGTAGCGTCGGCCGAGCGCGTCCGCCAGACGCGTCCATTGCCGGCCTGAGCCGAGCGAGCAGTGCAGGGCTATGACGGTTGCATCGGCCATTTTTTATTGTCCTTCCCGAAATTCTCGACGCCGCCGCGCGATGCGGCCGCGATGAGTTCCAGGATGGCGGAATGCCGACTCGAAGACTTGGACTCGCGCTTGACTTGTGGTTGAGGCGCGCCTGATTTTTCCTTGAGATGCAGGTTTTCACGCCGCACTCACGGATGCGTGTCCGTCTCGTGAACAACCGGAGCATCACGCGCTTCTCGCATGGCTGGTATTCTGAGCGCCGTCTCAAGCTAATCTCAAGGAAAAATCCTCCCGGTGTGAAAGTCTTGGAGGCCGTCGGCGTGCATGGTGTTCGGCGGGGAAGGGGAGCAAATCCTCTTCAATCAGATGAGAACGACCATGACCATGTTGAACGGAACTTCCGATTCTTCCGTCCCGCCGTCCGCGATCGTCCGATCGCTGCGCGCCTTGGGGCGGAGCACCTTCCGCGCGATCAACAACGCGATCGCTGCAATCATTGCGCAGCGCGAGCAGCAGGCGCAGTTGACCATTCTGCGCGGGCTGTCCGACCGCGAACTCCGCGACATCGGGCTCGCTCGCAGCAACACCGGCGCAGGCCTCGCCGAGGCGGCAAAGGAACGCTCGCGGGCTCAGCGGCTGGTAGTGGCGCGGTCGTGACGCATGCGGGGTGGCCTTTCGTTGAGGCCACCCGCGCGAACGGCGGCCGGCCTTTGCGTGCCGGCAGGCTGCGAAATGCGGAATCCGGCGTCATTTGCTGAATTGAATTCGGTGCGCGCCGCTTGCTATGCTGCGGCATGAGCGAAATTCTTCCCGATACCATCCGCCGCCTCTATACCGACCCTGGCGAGTATATCGACAGCGATCATCCATCCGTCCACCAGTTCGCGCTAGCCGCGGCGCCTGCTAGCGCCGGTGACCGCGAAAAGGCGAGCCTGTTGTACAGGGCGGTGCGCGACGGCATCCGCTACAATCCCTATGTCAACATGCGCACGCCGGAGACTTTCCGCGCGTCCAGCGTGCTCGCGGCCGGCGCCGGCTACTGCGTCGGCAAGGCCGCGCTTTATGCGGCCGCCTGCCGCGTTCATGGCATCCCCGCCCGCGTCGGCTTTGCCGACGTCAGGAATCACCTCACCACGGAGAAGCTCCGCGCCAGCATGGGCACGGACATCTTTACCTGGCATGGCTTCACCGAGGTTTTCGTCGACGGCGCCTGGCGCAAGGCGACGCCCACCTTCAACGCGACGCTGTGTGAAAAGGTCGGCGTCAAGCCGCTCGATTTCGACGGCCACAGCGACGCGCTGCTGCATCCTTTCGACGGTGCCGGGCGGACCTACATGCAATATGTCAACGATCGCGGCACCTATCACGACGTTCCCGCAAAATTTCTGATGCGGGAAATGGCGCGCGACTACGCCAACATGCAGGGCGAGGATCTGTCCGGTCGCGACATGGAGAGGGAAGCGGCACAAGGCTGAGCGCGCGGGCCGGGATCGCTGGATCGCCGCAATTAGCGCGCGGAGGTGCGGATAACGGCGCTATTGGCCTGAAATCCTTCGCGGATCGGCGTTTTTTACGTTTTTTCGCCCGCTCAAATCCGGCTACGATGGCGGCCAGAGTTGCATTTCCCCGCGAGGCGACAGTTGCCGCATGACTGCTAACCGGTCCGTCGTCGCCGACCCCGAGGCTATCCGCGCCCGCGCGATGGAAAGCCTGTTCGAGCAACTGGAGCAGCTGTGCGAGGGGGCGCTCGCCATCGATGCCGCGGGGCAGGTGGTCTACGTCAATGAAAAATATCTTCCTTCGCTTGGCCTGAACCACGTGTCGCAGGCCATCGGCCGCCCGATCGAGGAAATCATCCCGAACAGCCTGATGCGTCGGGTTGTCGAGACCGGCAAGCCGATCCTGGTCGACGTCATGGAGCTCGGGCGCGAACAGCTTGTGGTCACCCGCATTCCGATCGCGGACGTGGACGGCAACATCATCGGTGCGATCGGCTTCGTACTCTATGACCAGCTCGAAAGCCTCAAGCCCCTGATCGCGCGGGTGCAGCAGCTCGAGAGCGAATTGCGCAGCGCCAGGCGGCAATTGTCTCATCCGCGCAGTGCGCGTTTCACGTTCGAAGACTTCGTCGGCGAAACTTCCGGCATCGAACAGGCCAAGGAACTGGCCCGCCGCGCCGCCCGGCAGAACGTGACGGTGCTGCTGACAGGTGAAACCGGCACCGGCAAGGAAATGCTGGCGCAGGCGATTCACAATGCGTCGTCGCGCGCCGACAAGCCGTTCGTCAGCGTCAACCTGGCGGCGATCCCCGATACGCTGATCGAGTCGGAGTTTTTCGGCGCGGTGGCGGGAGCCTATACCGGCGCCGATCGCAAGGGCCGCGACGGCAAGTTCCGCATTGCCGATGGCGGCACGCTGTTCCTCGACGAGGTCGGCGAGATGCCGCTGCAGCTGCAGGCGAAGCTGCTGCGTGCGCTGCAGGAGCGCGAAATCGAGCCGCTCGGCTCCGACAAGGTGGTCAAGGTCGACGTGCGCGTCATTGCCGCGACCAATGTCGACCTGCAGAAGCGCGTCAGTGAAGGCGCGTTCCGCTCCGATCTCTTTTACCGGCTCAACGTCCTTGCCATCGTGCTGCCGCCGTTGCGCGACTGCGCCGACGACCTGCCGGCGATCTGTGCGCGCCTGCTCGACGACATCAGGACGTCGGGCGACTATGTCAACCCGCGGGTCACGCCCTCGGCGCTGGCGGTGCTCGGCCGCTACGACTGGCCGGGCAACGTCCGGGAACTGCGCAACATCCTGGAGCGCGCGCTGATCCTGAGCGATTCCGGCCGTCTCACCGGGGAAGATTTCGAGCGCATTCTGCCGGTCGGCGCTGCTGCAAAGGCGCCGAGGCCGGCAGGGTCGGGGGCCGTCGTGCCGCTGGCGCAGGCGGAGGCCGCCTTCGAGAAGCAGACGCTCGAGCACGCCCTCCTCGCCAGCAACGGACAGATCGCGGAAGCCGCGCGGCGGTTGCGCATCTCGCGCGCCACCTTCTACAAGAAACTGTCCAAGTACGGGCTCGCCACGTCCGGTTCGTCGTCCGTCTGAATTCGGCGACAGGCGACTGTCTTGAGTCTCAGACTCGCGACGTGGCGATCGGCCCGTGCGTGGCGACGCCTGCGCAGGAAATGCCTGCTTTTCCGCCCCTTTGATTTATTTCGGAGCGATTGGCGCAGCGTTTGCACTGCAATGCGGCACAACGCGCGTACAATGCGCATTCGTCAGGGAGGGACAGATGAGCGGAGCCGCCACAGCCACAGGTCTGCTGGAAAGCAAGCAGCCTTCGCACGTCACGGTAGCAACCGCCAGCCTGATCGGCACCGCTATCGAATGGTACGACTTCTTCCTCTACGGCACGGCTGCGGCGCTGATCTTCAACAAGCTGTTCTTCCCGACCTTCGATCCGATGATGGGAACGCTGCTGTCGTTCGCCACATACGCGCTCGGCTTCGTGGCCCGGCCGCTCGGCGGCCTCGTGTTCGGTCACTACGGCGACAAGATCGGCCGCAAGACCATGCTTTATCTGACGCTGCTGATCATGGGCGTGGCCACCGCGCTGATCGGCTTCCTGCCGACCTATGAAACAGCCGGCATCTGGGCTGCCATCCTGCTGGTCACCTGCCGGCTGGTGCAGGGCTTCGGTCTCGGCGGCGAATGGGGCGGGGCGGTGCTGATGGCGGTCGAACATGCTCCCGACAACCGGAAGGGCTTTTACGGCAGCTGGCCGCAGCTCGGTGCGCCGCTCGGCCTCGTGCTCGGCACGCTGGTGTTCTCGGTGGTATCGGCCTTCCTGACCGACGCGCAGCTGCTCGCCTGGGGCTGGCGGATTCCGTTCCTGTTCAGCATCGTGCTGGTGCTCGTCGGCCTGTGGATCCGCTTCACCATCGCGGAATCGCCGGAGTTCCAGAAGGTCAAGGACGAGAAGCAGGAAGTGAAGATGCCGATCGTCGATGCGATCCGCATGTATCCCAAGAACATCCTGCTCGCGATGGGCGCGCGCTTTGCGGAGAACGGCTTCTTCTACATCTACGCCACCTTCGTGCTCGCCTATGCGACCCAGACGCTCGGCATCGCCCGGCAGGATATGCTCAACGGCGTCTTGATCGCGGCCGCCATCGAGACCTTCACCATTCCCGCCTTCGGCGCCCTGTCCGACAAGGTTGGACGGCGGCCGGTCTACATCTTCGGCGCGGTATTCTCCGCCCTGATGTCGTTTCCCCTGTTCATGCTGCTGGCGACGAAGAATCCGCAGATGGCCTGGATTGCCATCGTGCTCGGCCTCGCCATCGGACACGCCGCGATGTACGGCCCGCAGGCGAGCTTCCTGTCCGAGCTGTTCGGCACCAAGGTGCGCTACAGCGGCGTGTCGCTCGGCTACAACCTCGCCTCGATCTTCGCCGGCGCGCTGTCGCCGTTGATCGCCACCGGCCTGATGACCGCGTATGCGCCGGCGACCTGGCCGGTCTCGCTCTACATGATTGCGCTGGCGCTGATCACCATCGTTTCGGTATATTTCGCGACGGAAACGCGGAGCAACGCCGCGGCCTGACCGCAAGATGCGGCAGGGCCATAAGGCGGGAGGAGACGACGCAGTGAGCCAGCACCCGGCGCTGCCGTATTTGCGCAATTCCGAGAAGGGAAAGATCGTGACGGCCGCCGAGGCCGTCCTCTTGATCCGCGACGGCGACACGGTGGCCACCGGCGGCTTTGTCGGCATCGGCTTTGCCGAGGAGATCGCGGTTGCCCTCGAGGAACTCTATCTCGCCAACGAGGGCGAGGCGCCCTATGCGCAAGGCAAGCCGCGCAATCTCACGCTGGTCTATGCCGCAGGCCAGGGCGACGGCAAGGATCGCGGGCTCAACCACTTCGCCCATGAAGGGCTGGTCAGGCGCGTGATCGGCGGGCATTGGGGCCTCGTGCCGAAACTGCAGCAACTTGCGATCGCGGGCCAGATCGAGGCCTATAACCTGCCGCAGGGCGTGATCACGCATCTGTTCCGCGATATCGCCGCGCGCCGGCCGGGCCATGTCTCGCGCGTCGGGCTCGGTACTTTCGTCGATCCGCGCAACGGCGGCGGCAAGCTCAATGCCCGCACCACCGAGGACATGGTCGAGCTGATCAGCCTCGGCGGGCAGGAATGCCTGCACTACAAGACGTTTCCCATCAATGTCGGGATCATCCGCGCCACCACCGGCGATCCCGACGGCAACCTCACCATGGAGAAGGAGGCGCTGACGCTGGAAGCGCTGGCGATTGCCATGGCCGCGCATAATTCCGGCGGCATCGTCATCGCCCAGGTCGAGCGCGTTGCCGAGAGCGGCAGCCTCAATCCGCGGCAGGTGAAGATTCCCGGTATCCTCGTCGACTGCGTCGTGGTCGCAAGGCCGGAAAACCACTGGCAGACCTTCGGTACGCAGTACAATGCCGCGTTCTCCGGCGAAATCCGCGTGCGCGCCGGCTCCTTGCCGCCGATGCCGATGAGCGAGCGCAAGATCATCGCGCGTCGTGCCGCCTTCGAGCTCAAGGCCAACAGCGTCGTCAACCTCGGTATCGGCATGCCCGAAGGCATCTCGGCGGTCGCCAACGAGGAGCGCATCATCGATCTCATCACGCTGACGGCGGAGCCGGGCGTGGTCGGCGGCATCCCGGCGAGCGGCATCGATTTCGGCGCAGCCGTCAACACCCAGGCGATCATCGACCAGCCCTACCAGTTCGACTTCTACGACGGCGGCGGCCTCGACGTCGCCTTTCTCGGCCTTGCCCAGGTCGACCGCGCCGGCAACCTCAATGTCAGCAAGTTCGGCCCGAAGCTCGCCGGCGCCGGCGGCTTCATCAATATCAGCCAGAATGCCAAGAAGGTGGTTTTCGTCGGCACGTTCGGCGCCGGCCGCCTGCGCATCTCCACCGCCGACGGCCGGCTCGCCATTCTGGAAGAGGCGCGCGCCCGCAAATTCGTCGAGGCGGTCGAGCACGTCACCTTCAGCGGGCAATTCGCTGCCGCGCGCGGCCAGGGCGTGCTCTACGTCACCGAACGCTGCGTTTTTGCGCTCCGGCCCGACGGGCTCGAATTGATCGAGGTGGCGCCGGGGATCGACATCGAGCGCGATATCCTTGCGCTGATGGATTTCAAGCCGCTCGTCAGGCGCGATCCGCTGCCGATGGATGAGCGCATCTTCCGCGACGGTCCGATGGAGCTGCGCGAGGACCTGCTGTCGATCCCGCTCGAGCAGCGTTTCACCTACGACGAGAAGCAGGGGCTGTTCTTCGTCAATCTGGAGCGGTTCGCGGTGCGCAGCCGCGGGGATATCGAGCGGATTGCAAAGACCGTCGAGACCAAGCTTGGCGGGCTCGACCGGCGGGTCTATGCGATCGTGAACTACGACAATTTCTCGATCGTTCCCGAATTGCTCGACGACTATTCCGCCATGGTGCGGCAGCTCACCGACCGCTTCTATTCCGGCGTCTCGCGCTACACCACCTCGGGATTCCTGCGCATCAAGCTCGGCGAAGCCCTCGAGGGGCGCGGGGTCGCCCCGCACATCTTCGAAAGCGCCGAAGAAGCGCGTTCGGACTGGCGCCATGAGGAGCAAGCCCATACCGCTGACAATCAGAACCCGCCGCGCAGGGGGGTGGCATGAACCTGCAAGTCATTCGCGCCGGCGGCTTTCATTTGCAAAGTTCACCGCACTGGTGCAAATCGCCTGATAACCGACACCGACCAGGAGGAATTTTCGTGCGTTTTTCCCTCGTTCTCGCCACTGCCGCCCTTGCGCTCGCCGCAGGCACCGCGGCCGCCGACGATCTGAAGATCGCCCTGATCTCGAGCAAGACCGGACCGCTCGAGGCCTACGCCAAGCAGACCGAAACCGGCTTCAACCTCGGGCTGGAATACCTCACGGGTGGCACCATGACCGTCAACGGACGGAAGATCGTGGTCCTCTCCAAGGACGACCAGGGCAAGCCCGACATCGCCAAATCGCTGCTGGAGCAGTCCTATGCCGACGACAAGGCCGATCTCGCCGTCGGCACGACCGCGTCGGGCTCGGCGCTCGCGATGCTTTCGATCGCGGAAGACGCCAAGAAGATCCTGATCGTCGAGCCGGCGGTTGCCGACTCGATCACCGGCGACAAGTGGAACCGCTATATCTTCCGCACCGCGCGCAATTCGACGCAGGACGCGCTCGCCGGCGCGGTTGCGCTCGGCAGTGCCGAGGTGTCGGTTGCAACCCTTGCCCAGGACTATGCCTTCGGGCGCGACGGCGTCACCGCCATCAAGGACGCGCTCGCCGCGGCCAAGAGCAAGGCAAAGGTCGTGTTCGAGGAATACGCGCCGCAGAACACCACGGACTTCACCGCCTCCGCGCAGCGCCTGTTCGACGCGCTGAAGGACAAGCCGGGCCGGAAAATCATCGTCATCGTCTGGGCCGGCGCCAATCCCTTCTCCAAGATCATGGAGCTCAAGCCCGATCGCTTCGGCATCGAGATCGCGCCCGGCGGCAACATCCTGCCGGTGCTGAAGTCCTACAAGCCCTATCCCGGCATCGAAGGCTCGGTCTACTACTACTATGGCTTCCCGAAGAACCCGATGAACGACTGGCTGGTCGCCGAGCACAGGAAGCGCTTCAACGTGCCGCCGGATTTCTTCACGGCCGGCGGCATGGCCGCCGCTTCCGCCGTGATCACGGCGGTCAAGAAGGCCGGAGGTACCGACAGCGAAAAGCTGATCGCCGCCATGGAAGGCATGGACTTCGACACCCCGAAGGGGAAGATGACCTTCCGCAAGGAAGACCATCAGGCCTTGCAGGCGATGTATCACTTCAAGGTCAAGGCCGACGGCAAGGACGAGTGGGATCTGCTGGATCTCGTTCGCGAGATCGCCATTCCGGAGATGCCGCTCCCGATCCGCAACAAGCGCTGACCTTTTCTCTCGCTATGCGATCGACCTCTCCCCGCACGCGGGGAGAGGGTGAGAAATACCGGCTCCGGATTTTCTGAACGTCATGTCCCCTTCGCTCGAAACCCGCGACCTGACCATCCGCTTCGGCGGCCACGTCGCCGTCAATGCGGTGAGCTGTGCCTTTCGGCCGGGGACGCTCACCGCCATTGTCGGCCCCAACGGGGCCGGCAAGACCACGTATTTCAACCTGATCTCGGGCCAGCTTCGCGCCACGGCAGGCCAGGTCCTGCTGCGCGACCATGACGTCACCCGCCTGACAGCGTCGGCCCGCACCCGGCAGGGCATGGGCCGGGCGTTCCAGCTGACCAACCTCTTTCCGGGCCTGACGGTGGCCGAGAACGTCCGCCTCGCCGTGCAGAGCCGCGCCGGGACCGGACTCGACCTCTTCACCCGATGGTCGACCCACAAGGATCTGATCGCCAAGGCCGACGAATTCCTGCAGCGGACCGCGCTCACCGCGCGGCGCAACGATATCGCAAGCTCGCTGCCGCATGGCGATCAGCGCAAGCTGGAAGTGGCCATCCTGCTGGCGCTCGAGCCCGACATCTTCATGTTCGACGAACCGACCGCCGGCATGAGCGTCGACGAGGTGCCGACGATCCTCAATCTCATCAGCGCCATCAAGGCCGATGTCAGCAAGACCATCCTGCTGGTCGAACACAAGATGGATGTCGTGCGCTCGCTCGCCGACCGCATCATCGTGCTGCATAACGGCCAGCTGGTCGCCGATGGCGAGCCGGCCGAGGTGATCGCTTCGCCGATCGTGCAGGAAGCCTATCTTGGAGTAGCGCCCGATGCCTGACGCCGCGCCGCTGCTCGCGCTCGACGCCGTCGAGACCCATATCGGGCCCTATCACATCCTCCACGGCGTCGATCTCGTGGTGCCGCGCGGCGGCCTGACCATGCTGATCGGCCGCAACGGCGCCGGCAAGACGACGACGCTTCGCACCATCATGGGCCTGTGGCAGGCATCGGCCGGCAAGGTCGTTTTCGACGGCGCCACCATCAGCGGGCGCGAGACGCCGGATATCGCGCGGGCCGGCATTGCCTATGTGCCGGAAAGCATGGCGGTGTTTTCCGATCTCACGGTGAAGGAAAACCTCGTTCTCGCCGCGCGCGAGGGCGAGATCGATTCCGCGCGCCTGATCTGGATTTTCAAGCTGTTCCCGGCGCTGGAGCGCTTCTGGTCGCTGGCGGCCGGCTCGCTCTCCGGCGGGCAGAAGCAGATGCTATCGATTGCGCGGGCCATCGTCGAGCCGCGCAAGCTGATCCTGATCGACGAGCCGACCAAGGGGCTCGCGCCCTCGATGATATCGAACATGGTTGCCGCCTTCCGGGAGCTGAAGGCAACCGACACCACCATCCTCATGGTCGAGCAGAATTTCATGGTCGCGAAATCGCTCGGCGACACCGTTGCCGTCATGGACGACGGCCGAGTGGTGCACTCCGGCTCCATGGCGGAACTCGCCGAAGACCGCGACCTGCAGCACCGCTTCCTTGGTCTCAGCCTGGATCAGCATCAATGAGCACGACGGACACCGCCAAGCTCCAGATTCCCCCGCAGCCGGTCGACTGGTGGCCGATTGCGCTGGTGCCCGCGTTGATGCTGCTGGCGCTGCCGCTGGTCGGCTCGCCATCCACCTGGGTGACGCTGACGGTCGCGGGCCTCGCCATGGGCATGATGATCTTCATCATGGCCTCGGGATTGACGCTGGTGTTCGGCCTGATGGACGTGCTCAATTTCGGCCATGGCGCCTTCATCTCGCTCGGCGCCTATGCCGGCCTGATTGCCGCCGTACCGCTCGCAGCCTCCTTGCAGGCGGATTCGATGCTGGCCAACAGCCTCGCGCTGCTGGCCACGATCGCGGTCGCGATGCTGGTCACGGGCATCGTCGGCTATGCCTTCGAGCGGGTCATCGTCTTACCGGTCTACGGCCAGCACTTGAAGCAGATCCTGATCACGATGGGCGGGCTGATCGTCGCCCAGCAGCTGATCATCGTGATCTGGGGGCCGGTGCAGATCGCGCTGCCCGTGCCCGGCGCGTTCCGCGGCTCCCTGATCTTCGGCGAAGTGGCGATCGAGCGCTACCGGCTGATCGCGGTCATGATCGGGCTGATCGTGTTCGTCGCCATGCAGCTCGTGCTCAACCGGACCAAGCTCGGTCTCCTGATCCGGGCAGGGGTCGAGAATCGCGAGATGGTGGAGGCGCTCGGCTATCGCATCCGGCGGCTGTTCGTCGCCGTGTTCGTGGCGGGGTCGGCGCTTGCCGGACTTGGCGGGGTGCTGTGGGCCTTCTACCGGGAGACGCTGACCCCCGGCATGGGGCTCGATGTCCAGGTGCTGATCTTCATCGTCGTCATCATCGGCGGGCTCGGCTCGGTCGGTGGCTGCTTCATCGGCTCGCTGCTGGTGGCGCTGGTCGCCAACTACACGAGCTTTCTGTTCCCAAAGCTGGCGCTGGTCTCGAACATTCTGCTGATGGTCATGATCCTGCTCTGGCGATCGCGCGGCCTGTATTCCGTGGGGAGGCGCTGATGACGGCTTCCTCGACCACCGGCGAGGCCCCGAAGAGCCTGGTGCTCAACCTGGCGCTGACCGTCATCTTTATCGGCCTCGCGCTGGCGCCGTTCCTGTTTCCGGGCTCGCAGTCGCTCAATGTCGCGGCCAAGATCTGCTACTTCATCGTGCTGGCGGCGAGCTTCGACCTCCTGCTCGGCTATACCGGCGTGGTCTCCTTTGCCCACACCATGTTCTTCGGCATCGGCGGTTATGCGGTCGCGATTGCGCTCTACGCGATGGGACCGAGCTGGGCGGCGATCGGAACCGGTGTCGTGATCGGCCTGCCGCTGGCGATGCTGCTGGCGCTGGCGATCGGCCTGTTCTCGCTGCGCGTGGCCGCGCTGTTTTTTGCGATGATCACGCTCGCCGTCGCCTCGGCCTTCCAGGTGCTGGCCTCGCAACTCTCCTGGCTGACCGGAGGCGAGGACGGCCGCACGTTCCGCGTGCCGGAGCTGTTGCGGCCCGGCTTCAAGCTGTTCGATACCGAATTGTTCGGCGTCGCCATCACCGGGCGGATCGTCACCTATTACCTGGTGTTCGCCGCGGCGGTGCTGCTGTTCCTCGCCATGCTGCGGGTCGTCAACTCGCCGTTCGGCCGGGTCCTGCAGGCGATCCGCGAAAACGATTTCCGCGCCGAGGCGATCGGCTACCGCACCGTGGTCTACCGCTCGATCATCAATTGCGTGTCCGCGGCGATGGCGACGCTCGCAGGCGTGCTCTGCGCGTTGTGGCTGCGCTATACCGGCCCCGGCACCACGCTGTCGTTCGACATCATGCTCGACATCCTGCTCATGGTGGTGATCGGCGGCATGGGCACGCTCTATGGCGCGGTGATCGGGGCCACCATCCTGCTCTTGGCCGAGAGCTATCTGCAGAACCTGATGGGCGTCCTGAGCAAGACGCTCGAAGGGCTGCCGATCCTGCCGCAGCTGTTTCACCCCGACCGCTGGTTGCTCTGGCTCGGGCTGTTGTTCATCGCCAGCGTCTATTTCTTCCCGACCGGCGTGGTCGGGCGGTTGCGGCGTCCGAAGGCGCGGACCGGCTAGGCCCCGCCGTATTTTCGGCAATTCGGACATCGGAAATGATTTCGCAAAATCATTATTTGCGATCTTGACATTTCCATAAATCAGAATTAACTTCCCGCTCAGCCCGCGCCGCCAAAGGGACGTTTCGCGATCGTCACGGAACGTGGTGCGGGTTGCGATGGGCCGCTTCCGGCGTCAGGCAAGTTTCTCGCCCGACGGAACGTCGGCAGCGGAGGGCGAAATCGTGTGGTCCTGGCGCCGCGACCCTGGCGCTACGTCGGCGGCAAATTTGCCGCCGGCAACGGGGGCAAGAAAGGCCGCTCCCCGGGGAGATCGCGTATAAGCCTTGAAACCATTGCGCAGGGGAAGCCGGGATGTCCCGGTTGTACCTGTGGTGACGACTGCTCGTTTGCTTCTTCAAAACCGCAAACGAGGCTGCGGGCGCAGCCAGTGCCCGGCTTCCCTGCGCCCTCTTCACGAGGGGGACAACGAGATTGCAAACCTCAGGTGAATCCAGGCCGTGAGAACGAGGCGCATGCCTCCACGACATGGCTTCGTCGCTCGGCTTCTCGCAAGACGGTTGATAGATGGTTTCCGCCCTATTCCAGCTCCTGCAGGGCCCCTGCAATCCGCGCAAGCCTCTGTTCGATTGCCGCCACCTCGCGCTTCAGCGCATCGATCTGCGGTCCGGTGGCCGGATCGAGCGCACCGACCGCGATACCGCAGGTGGAGCATTGCACGAGGGTCAGTTTGCGGCTTTCGCCGATCGGCGTGAACAGCGCCAGCTCAAAACTGTGTCCGCCGCATTTGCTGCAGGTCGAAACGGCCATTTGCTTCTCCCTGGTCCATAGCCTGACCCTATATTTATGCCTCTGCCCCGTCCTCATCTTGCGGATTTGTCCGTTCTGACAAAGATTTGTGCGAATAACCGCACGGCGGTCCCCGCCTTCCGGACAGGGAATTCTGCATGAACCGACGCCTTCTTGTTTGTCTCGCGACCCTGCTGGCCTTCGCCACGCCCGCACTCGCCCAGGAGAAACCGGCCTCGAAATCGATCGTGGTGGCGTCGACGACGTCCACCCAGGACTCCGGTTTGTTCGATCACATCCTGCCGTTGTTCAAGGCGAAGACCGGCATTGACGTGAAGGTGATCTCGCAGGGCACGGGGCAGGCGCTCGACACCGGCCGGCGCGGCGATGCCGACGTGGTGTTTGTGCATGCCCGTCCGCAGGAGGAGAAATTCGTCGCGGACGGTTTCGGCGTGAAGCGCTTTGCGGTGATGTACAACGACTTCATCCTCGTCGGACCCAACAGCGATCCGGCCGGCGTCAAGGGCAGCAAGGACATCGTCGCGGCGCTGACCGCGATCAAGAACAAGGCCGCGCCCTTCGTGTCGCGCGGCGACAAGTCCGGCACCCATGCGGCCGAGCTTGCGCTGTGGAAGGCCGCCGCCATCGACGTTGCCGGCGCCGACAAGGGGCCGTGGTATCGCGAGATCGGACAGGGCATGGGCGCGGCGCTCAACACGGCCTCTGCCATGAACGGCTATGTGCTCGCCGACCGCGGCACCTGGCTGTCGTTCAAGAACCGCGGCGAGCTCGGCATCGTCGTCGAAGGCGACAAGCGGCTGTTCAATCAGTACGGCGTCATGCTCGTCAATCCGGACAAGCATGCCCACGTCAAGAAAGAGCCGGGGCAGGCCTTCATCGACTGGCTGGTCTCGTCCGAAGGCCAGAAGGCTATCGCCGACTACAAGATCAACGGCCAGCAGCTGTTCTTTCCCAATGCCGATGTGCCGGGCGCGTGATGGCCGGATGGTCACGGTGCGGGCGTTTGCTTCTCGTTGTGGCACTGGGCATCGCCCTGACGTCTCCGACCAAAGCCGATGAAGCGGTGCTGCTTTACGCAGCCGGTTCGCTGCGCGGCGCACTTGACGAAGTTGCGGAGGCTTTCGCTGCGGAAACCGGCATCAAGGTCCAGGCCAGATACGGGCCGTCCGGCACGCTGCGCGACGAGATCGCGGCCGGCGGCCGCGCGCAGGTCTTTGCTTCCGCGAACATGGAGCATCCGCAGTCGCTGGCTGCGGCCGGCAAGAGCAGTGCGGTCACGATGTTCGCACGCAACCGGCTTTGTGCATTGGTGCGGCCGGGTCTGTCGGTCGCGCCGGAGACCCTGCTGGCGACCCTGCTGCGCGACGACGTCAAGCTCGGCATCTCGACCCCGGGGGCCGATCCGGCAGGCGACTACGCTCTCGCGTTCTTCGCCAAGGCCGACGCCGTGAAGGACGGCAGCCGGAAAATTCTGGAGCTGAAGGCGCATAAGCTTACCGGCGGGCCGTCGAGCACGCCCGGACCCGCAGGCCGCAGCGTCTATGGCTGGCACGTCGCGGAAGGACGTGCCGATATTTTCATCGCCTATTGCACGGCCGCACTGGTGGCACAGCGCGACAATGCCGGCCAGCAGATCGTGGCGCTCCCGGAACCGCTTGCGGTCGGCGCCGATTACGGCATGACAGTCATGAATGACAGTTCGCAGGCGGCTTATCGCTTTGCTCGATTCATCGTTTCGTCTAAAGGCCAGCAGATATTGGCGAAGCACGGATTTGCCGGGCCGCCGCCCGGCCAGGGAGAACAGCGATGAAGCTCAGCGCGCGCAATATCATCAAAGGCAAGATTGTCGAGGTCACCAAGGGCGCTACGACGGCGCACGTCAGGATCGACATCGGCGGCCAGATTATCACCTCGTCGATCACCAACGAAGCCGTCGAGGAGCTCAAGCTCGTCAAGGGCCAGCAAGCCTACGTCGTGATCAAGTCGTCCGACGTGATGGTGGCGATCGACTGATGCTGCTCGACCGGCGCGCGTTCACAGGCGGGCTGGTGGCGACACTCGCGGCGCGGCGCGCAGCTGCGGCCGGCTCGGTCCAGGATGCCGCCGGACGCAGCATCGCGGTGCCCGATCGCGTCGCGCGGGTGTTTCCTGCCGGGCCGCCCGCCGCGATCCTGCTCTATACGCTGGCGCCGGAGCTCTTGCTCGGCTGGCCGCGCGCCAACCGCGCCGAAGAGTGTGCTTTCCTGCTGCCCGACATCTGCGCGCGTCCGGAAGTCGGCCGTCTCACCGGCCGCGGTAACACGGCCAATCTCGAATCCGTGCTGGCGCTGAAGCCGGACCTGATCCTGGACGTCGGTTCGACCGCGCCGACCTTCGCCTCGCTGGCCACGCGCGTGCAGGAGCAGACCGGCATCCCCTATGCCCTGCTTGACGGGCGCTTCGAGGTGATGCCGGCGACTTACCGCCTGCTGGGCAAGCTGACGGGGCGCGACGCCGAGCCTCTCGCGGCGCACGCGGAAGAGACGCTTGCCCAGATCCAGGCACGCGTGAACCGCATCCCGGAAAACGAGCGCCCGAGCGTCTATTATGCGCGCGGGCCGCGCGGGCTGGAAACCGGCCTGGGCGGCTCGATCAATGTCGAGACCATCGAACATCTGGGCGCACGCAATGTCGCCGGCGACCGCAAGGGCGGACTTACCGTCGTCTCGGTCGAGCAGGTGCTGTTGTGGAATCCCGATGTCATCGTCACCATCGACCGCAACTTTGCCGCCAATGTGCGGAGCGATCCGCTGTGGCGGGAAGTCGCCGCGGTGCGTGCGGGCCGGGTGCACCTGTCGCCGAAACTGCCGTTCGGCTGGGTGGATTTCCCACCTTCGGTCAATCGCCTGATCGGGCTGTGGTGGCTGGCGCAGATCTTCTACCCCGAGCATTTCAAGGAAGATATCCGCGTGCTGGCGCGCGACTTCTACACGCGCTTCTATCACGTGACGCCGTCGGATGCCGATCTCGAGCGTGTGCTGGCGGGCAGGGAGTGATAGATTTTCGCCGATGGCTCGCTCCAGCGCACCCGGGCTCCTGATCGCAGCTCTCGTCCTCGTCGCGGGCTTGCTGCTCGCCTTCACCGCCGGCCGCTTCGCCGTTTCGCTCGGCGATCTCCTTGCGGTCGTCACGGCCAAGCTGACCGGCCGGCCGGCGAACGTCGCGCCATCCGTCGAAATCGTGATCTGGCAGGTACGCGGCCCGCGCGTCGTCGCAGCCATGCTGATCGGCGCGGCGCTTGCCGTCGCCGGCACCGCCTTCCAGGGCCTGTTCCGCAATCCGCTGGTCTCGCCCGATATTCTCGGCGCATCCTCCGGTGCGTCGCTCGGCGCGGTGCTCGGCATTTTCTTCTCGCTCGGCATTCTTGCCATCCAGGTGCTGGCCTTCGCCGGCGGCCTTTTTGCGGTTGCCGCCGTCTACATGATCGGCTCTGCGGCGCGGGCGCGCGATCCCGTGCTGGTGCTGGTGCTCGCAGGCGTGGTGATCGGTGCGCTGCTCGGCGCGGGCGTCGGACTCATCAAGTATCTCGCGGATCCCTATAACCAGTTACCGGCCATGACCTTCTGGCTGCTCGGCAGCCTTGCGGCGGTCGGCCCTTCCGATCTCGTGCCGCTGTTCGGCCCCGTCGCGCTTGGCTCGATCGCGCTGCTGGCGCTGCGCTGGCGCATGAATGTCATGTCGCTGCCGGACGAGGAGGCGAGGGCGCTCGGCGTGCCCACCGGGCGGCTCCGCATCGCCATTGTTGCCGCGGCCACGCTGGTGACCTCCGCAAGCGTCGCAACCGCCGGCATCATCGGCTGGGTCGGTCTCGTCGTGCCGCATATCGCCCGCACGCTGGTCGGTCCCGATTTCGGCCGGCTGATCCCGGCTGCCGCGCTGATCGGCGGCGGCTTTCTGCTCGCCATCGACACGCTCGCCCGCACCATGGCGCCGATCGAGATTCCACTCGGCATCCTCACCGCCTTTGTCGGCACGCCCTTTTTCATCTGGCTGCTCGCCAGCGTTTCGAAGGAGTGGTCCGCGCCATGATGCTGGAGGGACATAGCCTTTCGATCGGTTATCGCGACCGCCTCGTCGGCAGCGGCCTCGATGTCGCGCTACGCACCGGCGAGGTGCTGGCGCTGCTCGGCCCCAATGGCGGCGGCAAGACCACGCTGCTCAAGACCCTGCTCGGCCTGCTCGTGCCGAAGGCGGGCGAGGTGCGGCTCGGCGATCGCGCGCTTGCAGACTATTCCAGCCGCGAGCGCGCGCGGCTGATCGCCTATGTCCCGCAATCGCACGCCGCGACCTTTGCCTTCACCGTCGAGACCGTCGTGCTGATGGGCCGCAGCGCGCATGGCAACCTGTTCAGCCGCCCCACGGCAGCCGACCGGGTCGTAGTGGCGCGCATGCTGGAGCGTTTCGGCATCGCGCATCTGGCCGATCGTCCCTACACCATGATCTCCGGCGGCGAACGACAGCTTGCGCTGCTGGCCCGCGCGCTGGCGCAGGAGCCGCAATTCGTCGTGCTGGACGAGCCGACCGCGAGTCTCGATTTCGGCAATCAGGGCCGTGTCATGCGTGAAATCCGCGCGCTCGGCGCTTCCGGCCATGGCGTGCTGTTCACGACGCACGATCCCAATCACGCCATGCGCGCTGCCGACCGGGCGTGCCTGCTGCGCCGAGGCGCCGTAGTCGGCGAAGGCGCTGCCAGGGACGTGCTGACGTCGGACAGTCTCTCTGCCCTCTATGGCGCAAAGGTGCAGCATCTGACCGACGCCAGTGGCGATCAGGCATTTCTGCCGGAGTAGACGCGCGGAAATGTCAGCCCTTCATTTGAGCCGGATCGTAGAAGAAGTGTTCGGAGATGATCTCGTTGCCGCGCCAGGTCTGCAGGGCGATTTCTTCCATGGCCTTTTTGGGACTGCCGTCCTTGGGGGTGAATTCGAAGCGCCAGTGTATCGCGGAGTGATTGCCGTCGATGAAGATCGGGCTGAGCCGTTTGGTCTCCACCTTGGCGACCGAAGCCAGCACCGCGGCCTCGCGGGCGGCGAGTTTCTCGCGGCCTCGGCGCGGCTCGCTCTGGTTCTCTCGTGTCGACGCGTCCGGCGCATAGAAGCGCTCGATGGCGCCGACATGGTCGTTGGATTCCACCGCAGCGGCGAAGGCTTCGACGACATGACGGTCGGGCATCGGGGCTCCTCTATAATTCGACGGATCGCGGAAGGAATATGCGGTGACAGGATGCCGGCGTCCATGGCGAGACGACCGCCATCCGTCCGGCGGAATAAGCGTGCCAAATTACCGGCAATCGCTTGCTTGGCGACGGCCGGACAGGGGTCTAGATTGCCCGCCAACCGCGTAGTCGAAAGGCCGCCAACGGCCTCGCGCAATGGGAGGAAGAAATGAAACACGCTTACGTGCCGCGGACCACCAATTACACCCTTAGCCCCGGCGACGACCTCAACGACTTGCGCATGTCGGACCAGGTCCGTCCGCTCTACGAGCACGTGAAGAAATTCATCCGCGACACCGTCGAGCCGATGTCGGTGGAGTTTTACCGGCATGGCGAGAAAAAGACCGATCGCTGGAGTTTCACCGAGCAGCAGCTCGCGGTGCTTCAGAAGGCCAAGGACAAGGCAAAAGAGGAAGGTCTGTGGAACTTCTTTCTTCCGGATGCCGAAACCGGCGAGGGCCTGAAGAATCTCGACTACGCCTATATCGCGGCCGAGCTCGGCAAGAGCCCGCTGGCGTCGGAGACCATGAACTGTTCGGCGCCCGATACCGGCAACATGGAAGTGCTGGAGCGTGTCGGCACCAAGGAGCAGAAGGAGAAGTGGCTGAAGCCGCTGCTCAATGGCGAAATCCGTTCCGCCTATGCGATGACCGAGCCGAATGTCGCCTCGTCCGACGCCAAGAACATCTCCACCACCGCAAAACTCGTCGGCAATGAATGGGTGATCAACGGCGAGAAGTATTACATTTCCGGCCTCGGCGATCCCCGCTGCAAGATCATGATCGTGATGGTGAAGACCAATCCCGATGCGCCGCCCAGCAAGCAGCAGTCGCAGATCCTGGTGCCGAAGGACACGCCCGGCGTGGAAATCCTCGGGCCCATGCACGTGTTCGGCCACGACCATGCGCCGCGCGGCCACATGCACCTGCGCTTCAACAATGTGCGTGTGCCGAAGGAGAACATGCTGCTCGGTGAAGGCCGCGGCTTCGAGATTTCGCAGGTCCGCCTCGGACCGGGCCGCATCCATCACTGCATGCGCACCATCGGCAAGGCCGAGAAGGCGCTGGACATGATGGTGCAGCGGGGCCTGACCCGCGAGGCCTTCGGCAAGAAGATCGCCCATCTCGGCGGCAACCTGCAGATCATCGCGCAGGCGCGCTGCGAGATCGAGTCGATGCGGCTGATGGTCCTGAAGGCCGCGAAGGCGATGGACGTGCTCGGCAACAAGGAAGCCCGCGTCTGGGTTTCCATGGTCAAGGCCATGATCCCCGAGCGCGCCTGCAAGGTGATCGACCAGGCGATCCAGATGCACGGCGCCACCGGCATCTCGCAATGGACGCCGCTTGCCGAAATGTACCAGGACGTGCGCCACCTGCGCTTCGCCGACGGTCCGGACGAGGTGCACTGGATGGTGGTCGGCCGGCATGAACTGAGCATGCCGTAAGGCGTCGTAGCGTTCGTTGACGATGAAATGGGTGCGGGGGAGATATTCTCCCGCGCTTTCTAGACGTGAACCGCGGTGCGCACGCGGCCGGCATTGCCGAACACGCGCAAGTAACGCTCGACCTCCGACGGAATGCCCGTGGCCTTTTCCGGATTGTCGGAGAGTTTCACCGCCGGCCTTCCGTCCACCGACGTCACCTTGCAGACGAGCGAGATCGGGTCGAGGCTGGAGGTGCCGTCGGGCGAGCAGCCGACGAAATCATTGGTGAGGTTGGTGCCCCAGCCGAAGCTGACGCGGACGCGGCCCTTGAAGTGATGGTAGGTCTCCTCGATGGAATCGACATCCATGCCGTCGGAGAACACCAACAGTTTCTCCAGGGGATCGCGGCCCTTCTGCTTCCACCATTTGATGATTTCCTCGCCCGCCGAAATCGGCGGCGCGGAGTCCGGGCGGAAGCCGGTCCAGTCGGCGACCCAATCGGGCGCGTCGCGCAGGAACGGTTTGGTGCCGAAGGCATCGGGCAGCGCGATCAGGAGGTTGCCGCCGTAGGTGTGCCGCCACTGGTCGAGGATGCGATAGGGCGCCCAGCGCAGCTCCGTGTCGTCATTGGCAAGCGCGGCCGCCACCATCGGCAACTCATGCGCATTGGTGCCGATGGCTTCGAGATCGTTGTCCATCGCGAGCAGCACGTTGGAGGTGCCGGTGAAGGAGGGGCCGAGACCTTCCTTGACCGCCTCGACGCACCAGCGCTGCCAGAGAAAACCGTGGCGGCGGCGCGTGCCGAAATCAGACAGCCGCAGGCCTTCGAGCTTGCGCAATCGCTCGACCTTGCTCCACAGCTTGGCCTTGGCGCGGGCGTAGAGCACGTCGAGCTCGAAGCGGCCCTTGCCCTTCATCATCTGGCGCGAGCGCAGCTCGTTCAGAATGGCGAGCGCCGGGATCTCCCACATCGTGGTGTGGGTCCAGTTGCCGTGGAAATGCAGCTCGTACTGGCCGTCGACCTTGCGCAGCTCGTATTCGGGCAGTCGGAAATTGGCGAGCCAGTTGATAAAGTCCGGCGAGAACATCTGGGTCTTGCCGTAGAACGTGTTACCGGCGAGCCAGATCAGCTCCTTCTTGGCAAAGCGGACGGAGCGGGCGTGATCGAGCTGGGCGCGCAGTTCGCCCTCGTCGATCACCTCGGCCAGCCGCACCTGCCTGGTGCGGTTGATGACCGAGAACGTGACCTGCTGATCCGGATAGAACTCCCGGATCATCTGCAGCATCAAGAGCTTGTAGAAATCGGTGTCCAGCAGGCTGCGCACGATCGGGTCGAGGCGGAAGCCGTGGTTATAGGTGCGCGTCGCGATATCGGTGACTGCGGTCATGGACCGAACCATATCCCGTCGGCGAACTTGCAACCAGTGCCCGCCCGGGCATGATTGGCCTGCTTTTAGTGAACAGGCGCCGGTTTTAACCTTGAAATCGCGGCATCAATGCCGTTCCAGGCCGGCTTGCCGGGCGCAAATTGCCGCCGGATATAGCCGACGAGTTCGGCAAGTTGCCGGTCGGACAGGCTGTCCCGGAAGGCCGGCATATAGCCGAGGTCGGGCGAGACCGGCGCGGCGATGCCATGCAGGATGACCTGGATGAGGTTGTCGGGAATGTCGCTGTGCACATTGCTGTTGAGCGACAGCGAGGGGCGGCTGCCGAACAATGCGGGGCCGCCGACTTCGTGGCAGACCGCGCAGGCGCCCTGGTAGATGCGCGCGCCCTGCGACGCTGCGGTAATGGAAAGGGTCGTGCTTTCCAGCCTGGCCGCGAGGGCATCTGCTGCGCGCTGGTCAGACGCGCCTTCATTGAAGGAGGCGAGATAGACGGCCATGGCGCGGATGTCCTGGTCGGGCAGCGCCTTCAATTCCTTGACGACCGGCGCCATCGGCCCCGCCGCGATGCCATGGAAGCGGGATTCGCCTGTGCGCAGATACGTGTACAACTCGCCCTCGCTCCAGGGGATCGGCGCGCGCGACAGCGAGGTCAGCGCCGGCGCTTCCCAGCCCTCCGCAGATCCGCCGGCGAGATAGCGGTTTGCGATTTCGGCGCCGAGCTCATTACGCGGCGTGTGACAGGCGCCGCAATGGCCCAGACCCTCGACGAGATAGGCGCCGCGATTCCACACTTCCGATTTTGAAGGATCGGCCCGGAATGTTTGCGAGGAGTGGAACAGCGCGTTCCATCCGGCAAGCAGCGGGCGCTGATTGAACGGGAAAGCGAGTTTGTTGGCTGGCGTCTCGGCACGCACAGGATCCTGCGCCATCAGGTAGGCATAGAGCGCCTGCAGGTCGGCATCGGTCGCCTTGGCGTAATGCGTATAGGGGAAAGCAGGATAGAGATGCTTGCCGTCGCGATGGATACCCTCGCGCATGGCGCGCTCGAAGGCGGGATAGGACCAGTTGCCTATGCCGGTCGCCTCGTCCGGCGTGATGTTGGTGCTGTAGATGACGCCGAACGGCGTCTCCAGTGCGCGCCCGCCGGCATTGATCACGCCGCCGACCGCGGTGTGGCAGACCATGCAATCGCCGAGCGCGGCGAGCTGCTGACCGCGGGAAATGGTCGCGGCGGAAAACACCGATAGGTCGGGGCGCGTGATCGGCGCGATCGCCCGCCATGGCAAGGCCGCGGTGCCGATGGCGATCGCGGTGGCGCATGCGGCTGCGAGCCCGGCGAAGACACCCGGCCGCACGGCGAAGGGATTTTTCCATTTGTCGGAGGCGGGCGCGATCGATGGCGGCGGAAGAGCCTCAGCCGCGCCCGGCACATCGCCGCGCAATCCGCGCAGAATGCGCTCCGGCGTGAACGGCGGATCGCGAAAGCGCACGCCGGTGGCATCGAAGATCGCGTTGGCAATCGCCGCCGCGCTCGGAACGGATGCGGATTCGCCGACGCCAAGTGGCGGCTGATCCGGCCGCGGCAGCATCAACACGTCGATCCTGGGCACGTCGGGAAATTTGATGATGGGGTAGGCGCCCCATTCCCGCGCTGCCACCGTGGTGCGCTCGAACGGGACTTCCTCCATCAGCGCGCGGCTGGTGGACTGGATGACATTGCCCTCGATCTGGTGGCGCACGCCTTCCGGGTTGATCATCAGACCGGAATCCTGGCCGGCGACGACCCGCATCACGCTGACATCGCCGGTCGCTTTGTTGACCGATACGTCCGCGATCCAGGCCGACCACGCTGCGCCATAGCCGGGAAACTTGCTGTGGACATAAAGCGCATAGGCAAATCCGCGCCCGTGCACCACATCGCCGTCCTTCTCTTCCCGGACCGGCCGTGGCTTCCAGCCGGCGCGTTCGGCGACCGCGTTGACGAGATCGATGGCGCGCGGGTCTTTCAGGTAGCGCAGGCGGTATTCGATCGGATCGACACCGGCCTCGGCGGCGAGTTCGTCGATATAGCTTTCATGCGCAAAAGTGTTGGGCAGTGCCGAGACGCCGCGAAACCACGACGCGCGCACGATCGGCGGCATGTCGTGCGCGACCACGCGCATGTGCTCATAGTCGTAAGGCGGGATCGCGGTGCGGTCGCCCATCTCGAGCACGGCGGGCTTGGGCTCGACCTTGCCGGTGAGCAGCAGCGCCAATGTCGGCGCGGCGTTGGAGGGATAGCGCGTCGCGAAATCGTAGGCGGCTGGATTGCCGTCGGCGTCGAGGCCGCCGTTGACGTCCATCAATTGCGCAGTGCCCTTGGGCTCCCAGAGATGCTCCTGTTCGCGCGTCAGCTGCACCCGCACCGGACGGCCGACCGCGCGCGAGAGCAGGAGTGCATCGGCGGTGACGTCGTCGGCGCAATTGCGGCCGTAGCAGCCGGCGGCCTCCAGCCGGATCACGTCGATCTCGGCTTCGGGCCGCTCGATCAGGAGAGCGAGGTCGCCGCGCAGGATGTGCGGGTTCTGCGTGCCCGACCAGACCCGGATGGCGCCGTCGCGACAGTCGGCCACCGCGCAGGACGGCCCGATCGAGCCGTGCATCTGGTAGGGCCACGAATACATCCGCTGCATCGACTTTGCCGCCGCGGCAATCGCTTCGTCGACATTGCCCTTGTCGATCAGCGTGCGCGGCTGAGCCGGATTGGCGCGCAATGCTTTCTCGAGCTGTTCGAGGTCGGGCATGGTGGGTACCGGCTTCCAGCTGACCTTGAGCTGCGCCGCCGCCTTGATCGCATTCTCCTCGCGCTCGGCAACGACGCCCACGAAGTCGCCGATCTGCACGACCTTCACGATGCCCGGGATGTGCCGGATCGAGGACTCGTCGACGGCAATAAGACTGGTACCGACGAATGGCCCGGCATCGACCCCGGCGTAGGGCGGACGGACCACGCGGCCATGCAGCATGCCGGGTACGCGCATGTCATGGACATAGACGAGCTCGCCGGTCGCCTTTGCGGGTAGATCGACGCGCGGCACCGATCGGCCGACGATGCGGTGGGCGCTCGCTGGCTTCACCGGAACATCCTCGGCGAGTTCGAGACGGATCGTCTCCCCGGCAATCAACTCGCCATAGCTGACGCTGCGGTTGTCGTTGCCGCGGATGAGTCCATCCTCGATCGCAAGCTCTTCAACCGGCAGTTCCAGCCGCTCCGCAGCGCGCCGGGCGAGAAAGTGCCGCGCCTGCGCCGCCGCCTTGCGCAGCGGAACGGCGGTGATCTGGATCGTTTCGCTCGCAATCGTCGCGCCCTGGTTCGGCGTGTGCGTGGTGTCGCCGAGCACGACGACGACACGTGCAAAGGACACGTCGAGCTCTTCGGCGACGATCTGCCCGAGTGCGGTGCGGATGCCGGTGCCGAGATCGACATGACCGTTGAAGGCGGTGACCGAGCCCTCGGCGGTGATGTTGATGAAGGTCTCGAACGTGCCTTCGCCGCCTGTACCTGCGGGGCGCACGACCGACAGGGAGCCCTGTTTGCCGGAAGCGGGCGCGGCCATCAGTCGCGCGCCTCCACGAGGTGACCGGCTGCTCGCATCGCGGCCCGGACGATCTCGATATGAGCGCCGCAGCGGCAAAGATTGTAGCGCAGCGCCTGCAATATCTCCGTTTCGGTTGGATGTGGATTGGTCGCGAGCAACGCCTTGGTGCTCATCATCATGCCGTTGAGGCAGTAGCCGCATTGCGCGGCCTGCTCGTCGATGAAGGCCTGTTGCACGGGATCGGGGCGCTCGCGCGTGCCGAGACCCTCCAGCGTCACGATGTCGCGCCCGGTGCAGCCTTCGATCGGAATCACGCAGGAGCGCGCTGCGACGCCGTCGATCAGCACGGTGCACGCACCGCATTCTCCGAGGCCGCAGCCGTATTTCGGGCCGTTGAGCTCGAGATCGTTGCGCAACACGTAAAGCAGGGGTGTGTCCGGCGCGGCGTCGACGTCGTGATTCCTGCCGTTCACGGTCAGGCGCATCGTGCTTGTGCTCCGTTGGCGCGTATTCAAGGCCGCCGAGAGACTACCGTTTGTATACAAACGTGCAAGCCGCTGATGCCGCGCCGCAATGCCATGCCCGGTTTGTGGACAAGCGCCGCGGGCAGACTGGGCTAATATTCGGCAGCGGGCTATTTGGCGTCTCTTGCCGCTTGACAGGTTTCGGCCCCGCGAGCAGGATCGTTCGTATACGAATGAACAAGGCGGCGCTGCCGCCGCACAAGCTCCAACGGGCAGGCGTGCCACAGACCGGCGTGCCGATGGCTGGCGAACATGGCGATGGAAGTGACCGCCACGTCTGGCGACAAGATCCGGTGCGATGCTTGCCCGGTGATGTGTTACATCAAGCCGGGCGCGGCGGGCGCCTGCGACCGCTATGCCAATCACGACGGCAAGCTTGTTCGCGTCGATCCCCATATCCTGCTGGAGCGTACCGTCGAGCATGGTGGGCGTGTGGTGCCGTTTCAGGCCGGCGGCGATTGGGACGGCAAGATCGTCAACCAGCCCGACGTGTTCGTCACCGCGATCGGCGCCGGCACCACCTATCCAGATTACAAGCCCGCGCCGTTCATCGTGTCGTCCGACGTCGATGGCGTCGACATGGTCACGGTGGTGACCGAGGGCATCTTCAGCTATTGCGGCGTCAAGGTGAAGATCGATACCGACCGCCATCTCGGCCCCGAGACCGCGACGGTGCGCGCACAGGGCGAGGCGGTCGGTCACGTCACGACGGGCGAATACGGCTCGCAGATGCTGTCGCTCGGCGGCGTGCACCATCTCACCGGCGGTTCCAAGAAGGAGGGCCGCGTCACCTGCGACACGCTGATGGATCTGTCCAACTGCAAGCCGGTGGAACTTACCATCGACGGCGGCGCCAGCGTGATCGTGCAGGCCGGCCGTCCGCCGGTCGTCAACGGCGTCGCCGAAGAGCGCATGCGTGTCGGCTGCGGCTCGGCGACGATCGGGATGTTCGCCAAGCAATGGAAAGGCAAGGTCGATGAGGTCGTGGTCGTCGACGACCACATCACCGGCGTGCTGTCCGAACATCAGGCCGGCAAGCTCCTGGATATCCCCGATACCGGGATCAAGATGAAGGGTCGCCGCTCGACACCGGGTCGCTATTTCCAGGTCGCCGATCCCGGCACGGGGTGGGGCGGCACCAACATTTCCGATCCGTTGTCCGTGCTCGGGCCGTTCAACGCCAGGGAAGCGCGGCCGGGGCTTAGCATGCTGATGGTGTCCACCACGGGCGAGCATTCCGGCTATTACGTGCTCGACGAGGCATTGCGGCCCGTCGAGGCCGAGATGCCGCGCGATCTCCGTCTTTCCGTCGAGCGCATCCAGGAGAATTGCGAGCCGGCGCTTTGCACCGTGTTGTTCATGGCGGGCGCCGGCGGCAGCCTGCGCGCGGGCGTGACCGACAATCCGGTGCGTCTGACGCGCTCGGTGAAGGACGCGTTGACGCGGGTCACCAGCGGCGGCGCACCGGTCTATGTGTGGCCGGGCGGCGGCATCACCTATATGGTCGACGTTACTTTGATGCCGGCCGGCGCCTTCGGTTATGTGCCGACGCCGGCGCTGGTCGCACCCATCGAGTTCACGCTGAAACTTGCTGACTACGCGGCGCTGGGCGGGCATATGGACTACGTCCGCCCGTTGTCCTCGATCAGGGACAGCTCGGAAATCCGTTCCGTGCCGTTCATTCCGGGGCGCCGCAAATGAATCGTCGTCCGCAAATCGTGCTTCTCGCCGACGGCAAGCGGCTGCATTTGCAGGACGGTCCGATCGATTTGATCGTGGAAGCGAGCGGGCGCGAGGCGGAAGTGCGCTCTGCCTACGAGGCTGCGGCGCGGCGATTCACTGGTTTGCTGGATGAGCTCTGCACGGAGCTGGTGGAACTGCGCAAGGCTGCCAACCCGGGGCGAACCACGCTGAAGGGAGTCGTCGCGCGTCGCATGCATGCTGCGGCCGCGCCATTCGCCGAGGATGGCTTCATTACGCCGATGGCCGCCGTTGCCGGCAGCGTGGCGGAAGAAATTCTGGATGCGATGCTGGCGGCCACGCCGCTCGCTCGCGCCTATGTCAACAATGGCGGCGACATCGCGCTGCATCTTTCCGGCTGCGAGCAGTTTTGCATAGGCTTGATGGACCGTCCGGATGCACAGGGAGTGATGCGCACCATGGCCATTGATGCCGGCGATCCCGCGCGAGGAATCGCCACCAGCGGCCGTCACGGCCGCAGCTTTTCGCTCGGCATCGCCGATGCGGTCACTGTGCTGGCGAAAACGGCTTCGCAGGCCGATGCTGCCGCCACCGTCATCGCCAATGCGGTCGATCTGCCGGATCATCCCGCGGTCCTGCGTGTTCCGGCGAACCAGCTGCAGTTTGACAGCGATCTTGGCGATCGGCTCGTCACGCGCGATATCGGCGCATTGACCGGGAACGAGATTGAGGCCGCGCTGCTCGCAGGCAGCCGCCGCGCGCGGCAGTTGCTTGCTGCCGGCTTGATCGAGGGCGCGGCATTGCGTCTTCTTGGCGAAACCGTCGTGGTGGGCGCAAGAGAGAACCGGGCGCCGCACGCGCTTCACAAAGTCCGCCTACAACAAGCGATCCATGCCTGACCGGGAAAGTTCGAGATGAGCGCGGTAATCAGAAAGATCGTCACCGTGGTCGAGGAAACCCATATCGAGATGGGCAAGGCCATCGCGCCGCCGACGCGGAGAGCCGCGGCGATTGCGGTGATCGAAAATCCGTTTGCCGGCCGTTACGTCGAGGACCTTTCGCCGCTGATCGCCATCGGCGAAGAGCTCGGTGAATTGCTTTCGAAGCGGGCGGTCGCCGCGCTCGGCATCGACGGCGCCAAGGCGCACTCCTATGGCAAGGCCGCCGCGGTCGGCGAGAATGGCGAGCTGGAGCATGCCGCGGCCATTCTTCATCCCAAGATGGGTGCGCCGGTGCGCAAGGTGCTTTCCAAGGGCGCGGCGTTGATTCCCTCGTCGAAGAAGCGCAGCGGTCCGGGCACTACACTGGACATTCCGCTCGGCCACAAGGATGCGGCTTTCGTTCGCAGCCATTTCGACGGCATGGAAGTGCAGATCAACGACGCGCCGCGCGCCAACGAGATCATGGTCGCGGTCGCCGTGACGGATTCCGGCCGGCCGCTGCCGCGCGTCGGCGGGCTGACCGTCGCCGAGGTCAAGGGTGAGGACGGATTACGATAGTCAATTCTGGAAACAGCGGAGGTCAAGGAATGAAAAGATATTTGTTGGGCGCTGGGCTTGCGGTGGTATTTGCCGGCCTTTCCGGCAACGCGATGGCGCAGAGCGAAATCAAGATCGGCGAAATCAACAGCTACTCGCTGTTGCCGGCCTTCACCGAACCCTATCGCAAGGGCTGGCAGCTTGCGGTGGAGGAGGTCAACGCCGCTGGCGGCATCAACGGCAAGAAGCTCGTCGTCATCTCCAAGGACGACGGCGGCAAGCCCGCCGACGCTCAGACCGCGGCCAATGAGCTGGTTTCGAGCGAGAACGTCGCGATGCTCTGCGGCACGTTCCTTTCCAACATCGGTCTCGCCGTCAGCGACTTCGCCAACCAGAAGAAGGTGTTCTTCCTTGCGGCCGAGCCGCTCACCGACGCCATCACCTGGTCGAAGGGTAACCGCTATACGTTCCGGCTTCGTCCCTCCAACTACATGCAGGCGGCGATGCTGGTGGAGCAGGCAGCCAAATTGCCGGCCAAGAAATGGGCGACGATCGCGCCGAACTATGAATACGGCCAGTCGGCCGTCGCGGTGTTCAAGAAGCTGATGTCGGAGAAGCGCCCCGACATCCAGTGGGTCGACGAACAGTGGCCGCCGCAGGGCAAGATCGACGCCGGTCCCGTGGTGCAGGCGGTTGCCGCCGCCAATCCGGAGGCGATCCTCAACGTCACTTTCGGCGCGGACCTGGTGAAGCTGGTTCGCGAAGGAAATACCCGCGGCCTGTTCAAGGGTCGCTCGGTGGTGAGCTTCCTCACCGGCGAGCCGGAATATCTCGATCCCCTGAAGGAAGAGACACCGGAGGGCTGGATCGTCACCGGCTATCCCTGGTACGACATCAAGACGCCGGAGCACGACAAGTTCCTGAAGGCGTACCAGGCCAAGTACAACGATTATCCGCGGCTCGGCTCGATCGTCGGCTACCAGACCATCAAGGCTGCGGCTGCGATCCTCGCCAAGGCCAACTCGACCGATCCGGAAAAGCTGATTGCGGCGACCGAGGGCCTTTCGATGGGCTCGCCCTTCGGCGACATCACCTTCCGCAAGATCGACCATCAGTCCACGCTCGGCGCCTTCGTCGGCAAGACCGCGCTGAAAGACGGCAAAGGCATCATGGTGGATACCGCCTACAAGAAGGGCGCGGATTTCCTGCCCAGCGATGCCGAAGTCGAGAAGCTGCGTCCGAAGGACTGATGCCGTGCTTGCATCTCTCCCCGCCTTTTCGCGGGGAGAGATGGGGGCCTCATGGTTCGAGACGCGCGGGGTGCCGCGCTCCTCGCCACGAGGGTCTCTGACCTCATCCTTAAGGAGGCGCGAAGCGCCGTCTCGAAGGATGGCCACATACGCCGAACGCGCCAAAGCGGACCGCCAATGGCTTTCTACATCGTCCAGTTCCTGACCGGCCTTGCCAGCGCAGCGTCGCTGTTCCTGGTCGCCTCGGGCCTGTCGATCATCTTTGGCGTGACGCGGATCGTGAACTTTGCGCACGGCGCGTTCTACATGCTCGGCGCCTATGTGGCGTTCACGCTGACCGAACGCTTCTCCGGCGCGCTCGGCTTCTGGGGCGGCATCGTCGCCGCGGCGCTGGTCGTCGCGGTGATCGGCGTGATCGTGGAGGTCGTGCTGCTGCGGCGGATTTATCATTCGCCTGAACTTTTCCAGCTGCTTGCAACCTTCGGGCTCACATTGATGGTCGAGGACCTCGTCGTGCTGATCTGGGGTCCGGACGATCTGCTCGGCCGCCGCGCGCCCGGCTTCAGGGGGGCGGTGGATTTCTTCGGCCAGAATATCCCGAGCTACGACCTGTTCCTGATTGCGCTCGGCCCCGTCGTGCTCGGTATCCTGTGGCTGCTGTTCCAGCGCACGCGCTGGGGCATCCTGGTGCGCGCGGCGACGCAGGACCGCGACATGGTGGCGGCCCTCGGCGTGAACCAGAAATGGCTGTTTACTTCGGTGTTCGCCGCCGGCGTCTTTCTGGCTGCGCTTGGCGGGGCACTGCAGATCCCGCGCGACGCCGTGCATCATGCGATGGATCTGCGCATCATCGTCGAAGTGTTCGTCGTGGTCGTGATCGGCGGTCTCGGCAGCATCATTGGCGCGTTCGTAGCGGCGGTGCTGGTGTCCGAGCTCAATGCTTTCGGCATCCTGATCTTCCCCAAGATCTCGATCATTCTGGTTTTCCTCGTCATGGCCGCGGTGCTGATCGTCCGGCCCTGGGGCCTGTTCGGCAAGCCGGAGGCGCCGGCACGGCGCACGCCCGGGCTCACCGTCAATCCCTGGCGGCCTTTGACGGCGAACGAGCGTATCGTCGCGATGGTGGCGCTGGCCGCTGCCGCAGCGCTGCCTTTTGTCGGCGGCAATTATGCGATGACGGTCGGCTCGGAAATCGCGATCTTCGTGATCTTCGCGGCAAGCCTGCACTTTTTGATGTCGGTCGGTGGGCTCGCTTCCTTCGGTCATGCTGCGTATTTCGGTCTCGGCGCCTACGGCATCGCGTTCCTTGCCAAGATGGCGGGACTGCCGATGATCGTCTCGCTGCTGCTCGGTCCCCTGCTCGGGTGCCTCGGGGCGGCGGTGTTCGGCTTCTTCTGCGTGCAGCTTTCCGGCGTCTACTTCGCGATGCTGACGCTCGCCTTTGCCCAGATCGTCTGGTCGATCGCCTTCCAGTGGGTCGCGGTGACCGGTGGCGACAACGGCATTCTCGGGGTCTGGCCGGAGAAGTGGGCGGCGGGGCCGGCGAGCTTCTATTGGCTGTCGCTCCTGGTTGCGGCGCTGTGTGTCGCGGTCCTGCGTCTCATCGTGTTCTCTCCATTCGGCTATGCGCTCCGGGCGACACGGGATTCGCCGTTGCGCAGCGAAGCCATCGGCATCAACGGCAAGCGCATGCAATGGACTGCATTCGTCATTGCCGGGACGGTGGCGGGCATCGGCGGGGCGCTGTTTGCGTATCTCAAGGGCAGCGTCTTTCCGGACAGCATGGGCATTTCGCTCTCCGTCGATGCGCTCGTGATGGTGCTGCTCGGTGGGGTGGAGACGGTGTCGGGCGCGGTGATCGGCGCCATCGTGTACAAGGCGCTGAACATATGGCTGGTCAGCCAGACCGACTGGTCGAAGCTGGTGCTCGGCGCCTTTATCGTTCTCATCGTCGTCGCATTCCCGAAGGGCATCGTCGGTACCTTGCAGGCGGTGCTGGCGCGGTGGCGACCCAACGCGTCATCGGAAAAATCCCGGCTCGCCGGCGCCGAGGTGGCTGAATGAGCGGGACGCGCGCATTGCTTTCGGTCGAGGGACTGACGAAATCCTATGGCGGCGTGCATGCGGTGCGCGGCGTGTCGTTCGAGCTCAAGGCTGGCGAAATTCTCGCGCTGATCGGGCCGAATGGGGCGGGCAAGAGCACCTGCTTCGACATGCTCAATGGTCAGAACATTCCCGATTCCGGCCGCGTCACGCTGCTGGGACAGGATACGGGCGGTCGCAAGCCCCGGGAAATCTGGCGGATGGGCGTCGGGCGCACCTTCCAGATTACCGCGACCTTTCCGACCATGACGGTGCGCGAGAACGTCCAGGTCGCGCTGGTGTCCTATGGCCAGGCGCTGTTCAATTTCCTGGCTTCGACGCCGCAGTTTGCCCGCGAGGAAGCGGGCCGTCTGCTCGATCTTGTCGGCATGGACGGCTATGCCGAGCGGCCCTGCGGCGAGCTCGCCTATGGCGATCTCAAGCGGCTGGAGCTGGCGGTGGCGCTCGCTAACCGGCCCAAATTGCTGCTGATGGACGAGCCGACTGCCGGTATGGCGCCGCGCGAGCGCGTCGAGTTGATGCGGCTGACCGCCGGGATCGCGCGGGAGCAGGAAATCGGCGTGCTCTTCACCGAGCACGACATGGATGTGGTGTTCGAGCATGCCGACCGCATCCTCGTACTCAATCGCGGCAGCCTGATCGCGGAAGGCACGCCCGAGCAGGTCCGCGCCAACCCCGAGGTGCGCGCGGTCTATCTCGGCGAGGGGCTTGTCTACGACGCGCGGCACCGTGAGGGGGCGCATCCATGAAGCTCCAGGTCGCCGATCTCAACAGCTTCTACGGCCCCGCCCATATCCTGTTCGATATCGCACTCGATGTCGGCGAGGGCGAGGTGGTGGCGCTGCTCGGCCGCAACGGCGCGGGCAAATCGACCACGTTCCGCTCCATTGTCGGACTTGTGGCGCAACGCTCCGGACGGATCACGTTCGAGGGCAGGGACGTATCGGGCGAGCCGACCCACGCCATCGTGCGCGGCGGGCTCGGCTATGTGCCGGAGGAGCGGCGAATCTTCACCGATTTGACGGTCGAGGAAAATCTCGAGGTCGGCCGGCAGCCGAAGCGGGCAAACGCGCCGTACTGGACGCGGGAAAAGCTGTTTTCGCTGTTTCCCAACCTCGGCGAGATGCGCGCCCGGCCCGGCGGGCGGATGAGCGGCGGCGAGCAGCAGATGCTGACGATCGCGCGCACGCTGATGGGCAATCCATCGCTGGTGCTGCTCGACGAGCCGTCCGAAGGGCTGTCGCCGAAGATCGTCGAGCAGATGGTCGATGCCATCCTCGCCATGAAGAAGGAAGGCGTCAGCATCGTCGTCTCCGAGCAGAATTTGCATTTCGCGCGGCTGATCTCCGACCGCGCCTATATCATCGAGCGCGGCCGCATCTGTTTCGGCGGCACCATGGCCGAGCTCGACGCGCGGCCGGACATCCGCGACGCGCATCTGTCGCTGTGACGGGAGGCAAGGCATGGGCAGGGCCGTTGCAACGAAGCGAAACGTCAAGCCGGCGAAGCCGGGCTACATCCTCGATGAGCAGATCGGCTTCATCCTGCGCCAGGTCTCGCAGCGCCACGCCGTGATCTTCGCCCGCGACATCGGCATCGACCTGACGCCGACGCAATGGGCGGCGTTGGCCAAGCTGCAGGAGACCGGGCCGTGCTCGCAAAACCAGCTGGGCCGCCTCACCGCGATGGATGTTGCGACCATCAAGGGCGTGATCGACCGCCTCACCGCGCGCGGCCTGACCGAAACCGCGCCCGATCCGGAGGATGGAAGACGGCTGCTGGTCAGTTTGACCAAGGCAGGGCAGCAGTTGGCCGAGAAGGCCGCGCCAAATGCGCTCGCGATTTCGCGCGAGACGCTGGCCCCGCTGGAGCCGAAGGAGCGCGAAATGTTGATGGGCTTGTTGGGCAAGCTGCGCTGACCAGGCCGTGTCAGTTTGTCATCGCCGGTGGCGATTGACACCGTCTCCGCACAGACTTTGAATTGCGTCTTCACCTGAGGCGGATCGATGAGCTCGAGGCAAGTCGTGCGCGTCGCTGTGAGTGTGGTTGCCGGCGTGGCCGTGGTGATTGCCCTGATTGCGATCCAGCCGCCGGCGTGGATCGTGCTGCTGCTCGGAACGATGGCTTTGACCGGGCTCTACATCTACGCGCGAATGAACTCGCGCTATGATCCGCTGGATCCGCGGTTCGGCAGTTGCATCCCCCCATTGCCCCGGCCGAAGGACCCTTGATCCGGGGCAATTCCTTTTCAGCGGCGGATTTTCGGGATAACGGCCAATACTGCTAGCGCGGCACGATCTCCGGTATCTTGCCTGCGGGCGGGGTATTGCGGCTGCGTTGGGTGCGGACGATGCCGTCGATGATGGTCATGCCGACACCGGGCAGGTCGCCGAGCTGCACGCTCTCCAGGATGTTCCTGCCGGGCGAATGCTGCGCCTTGTCCATCAGGACGAAATCGGCGGCGCGGCCGATCTCGATCAGGCCGCAGTCGAGCTCGCGCATCCGCGCGGTGTTGCCGGTGGCAAGACAGAAGGCGATCTCCGCCGGCAGCTCGCCGAGCGAGGACAGGAGCGAGACCATGCGCAAGATGCCGAGCGGCTGCACGCCGGAGCCGGCAGGCGCATCGGTGCCGAGGATGACGCGATGCAGGTCGCCCATCTCGCGCGCGGTCCGCAGCGTGTAAAGCGCCGAGCGCTCATTGCCGTTGTGGACGAGCTCCAGCCCGCGCTTGCAGCCCTCGCAGATGCAGCGGATCTGGTCGTCGGGCAGGGCCGTGTGGCCGCCGTTGATATGACCGACCACGTCGGTGTCCGCCTCCAGCACGACGTCCTTGTCGATCAGGCCGGAGCCGGGGATCGAGGGACCGCCGGTGTGGATCGTGCTCTGGATGCCGTATTTGCGCGCCCAACCCACCATTTTCCGCGCCGTCGGCCCATCCTTCACTCCACCAAGGCCGACCTCGCCGAGCAGCTTCACGCCGGCGGCCGCCATCTCCTTGAAGTCTTCCTCGACCATCTCGCACTCGATGACAGGCGCGCCGGCATGTACCTTCACGCCGCCAGGACGCAGCGTCCAGAACGCGCGCTGCGTAAATACCGCCATGGCCTTCAGCCCGACGACGTCGCGCGGACGGCCGGGCATGTGCACTTCGCCCGCGGAGATCATGGTCGTGACGCCGCCGTGCAGATAGCTGTCGATCCAGTTGATCTGGTTCTGCCGCGGCGTCCAGTCTCCGGCGACGGGATGGACATGGCTGTCGATCAGGCCGGGCGCGACGGTGGTGCCGTTGGCATCGACAATGGTGGTGGCGCCTTCGGTGTTGACGTCCTTCAGCCGCCCGATGGCGGTAATCCTGCCGTTCTCGGCAACAACGGTGTCGGCGTCGAGGATCGGCTTTTCCAGCGCCCCCGACAGCAATAGCCCGATGTTGCGGATCACCAGCTTGCTCGGGCCGGTCGCCTGCGGTGCGTCATGGGCCATGGGACGGTTCCCTCTTTGAAATTACTGGCAAATTTGACCCCGGCTTGACGTTTCGATCAAGCCGGATTATTTGTTTGTATACGAATGATCGTATACGAACGAGTTGGCCGGTCAACGGCCCGGCCACAACGGCCGGGAAGGCGGGATCAGGAAAAAGCGCGATGAGCAATTTCAACCAGGAGAGCGTCACCAGTGTCCATCACTGGACCGACAATCTCTTCTCCTTCACCACCACGCGCGATCCCTCGTTCCGCTTCCGCAACGGCGAGTTCACCATGATCGGACTCAAGGTCGGCGAGAAGCCGCTGCTGCGCGCCTACAGCGTTGCGAGCGCGAATTACGAAGACCAGCTCGAATTCTTTTCCATCAAGGTGGCCGACGGCCCTCTCACCTCGCGCCTGCAGCACCTGCAGGTCGGCGACCCCGTCATCGTCAGCCGCAAGGCGACCGGCACGCTGGTGATCGACAACCTCGAAAGCGGGCGCAATCTCTATTTGATCGGCACCGGCACGGGTCTTGCGCCGTTCCTCTCGGTCATCAAGGATCCCGAGACCTATGAGCGCTTCGAGAAGGTCGTGCTGCTGCACGGCTGCCGCCGCGTCAAGGAACTCGCCTATGGCGAGATGATCACGGAGAGGCTGCCGAACGACGAGCTGATCGGCGACTACATCCGTAACCAGCTGATCTACTATCCGACCGTGACGCGCGATCCCTTCCGCAACCGCGGCCGCATCACCGACCTCATCACGTCGGGAAAACTGTTCGAGGACATCGGCTTGCCGGAAATCGAGCCCGAGCACGATCGCGTCATGATCTGCGGCAGCCCGGCGCTGGTCGCCGACACCCGCGTATTGCTCGGCGAGCGCGGCTTTGTCGAGGGCAATCACGGCGAGCCCGCGCAGTTCGTGGTCGAAAAGGCCTTTGCCGAGCGCTGACACCTCCCGAGCGCTGGGTATGCACTGGGCGTGACGGCAATGCCGTCACGCCCTTTCTTTTTTGCCGATTACCGCTGCGGCCCCATCAGCCGGTCGTCGTTCTCGGCGCAGAGCACGTGATGATGCAGGTTCGCGATCCACTGCCGGCCGGACACGGTCATGGCGAGATATTTGACGGCGCCGCCGAGATGCTCGGAGACCGTATTCCAGTAGAAGCTCGGGTAGCGGTCGATCAGGTCGGCGGGCGAGGAATAGCCGAGCTGCCGGTTCATGCCGATCTCCTCGAACTCCCAGAACAGCGCGTTGGCCTTGCGCGAATAGAGGGGGTCGCCCAGCTGGCCGATCAGGTCGGCGGCCTGCACCAGCCGGGGCTCCTGCGCCAGCTCGGATTCATCCTTCATCGGCAGCGGCGGAAAGCGGGTGCATTCGATCGCATTGACGACGCGCGCGACGTCGATCTGCGGGGATTTTTCCAGCCGCTCGCGGGCAAAGATCTTCGAGCGGTCGACGTGATAGGGCGTCAGCGCCGCATCCGAGGCCCCGCGCGGCAGTTCGATGGTATTGCCGGATCGTCGATGACGAATTCATCGGCGGTGTCGCCGCTCAGCACCCGCGCATATAGCCGATGTCGTGCAGCAGGCAGGCGACGATCAGGCGTGCATAGTCTTCCGGTTCGATGCGATGCGCCAACGACATACCCTGCAGGATGTCGCGTCCGACCATCGTGACCTGAAAGGTGTGCTCATAATTGTGATAGAGCGCGTCGCTACGGGCAAGGCATTCTATCGTGGAGCGAGCCAGCGCGCCCATCCGCTCGCCCAGAGCGTCATGAGTCGTGCCGAAAATCCGGCGGAAGTCCTTGGTGAGGAAAGCACCAAGCTTTTGGCTGCCGATGCGGTGATTGTCTTCACCCAGCACCTCCATGCCAGATCAATCCTAACATTTCCGGATCAAACGAAAGCCGGAAAGCTACGGAAACCGGCGGTGTCGGGGAGGGGCTCCGTCCGTTCTTGCGACTCGTTTGCGCATGGCGGAGTGGTCCTGCGGGCTGTTGCAGCGAGGGAATTTGTCGCCGGATTGCGTCGCCGATCCCATCTAGTCCGGGGTTCGTTGCCCCTGTCGCGAACTGCGGAAATAGCGTTGCGACGATCGGACCGTCGGTCCGCCAGGAATGGCAGCCATTGACGAAAAACGGCGGCTCCGTGGTGTTGCGATGGTCGTCCATGGAGTCGCCGCCGTCGGGCCGCTTTCCGTAGGACATGGTCTGGAACAGCGTGGTCACCGCCGGGCCGAGCAACTCGGACAGATGCGTGCAGGTCTCTAGTCTGCCGATCTTGCGGCGAACGGCTTCGCGAAAGCCCTTGCCAATCTGTACGCCGATCAGGCGCTGCAAAATGCCGTCCACCTCGACGCAGGTCGGGTAGGGTGTCGCGGCCATGTTGGTTTCGGCCTCGCAGATGGTCAGGTCATCGTCGACGGCCAGTCGCAGACGGATGTCGTGCACGGGGGTCCCGGGCGGCAGGTCGCCGCGGAACCGGTCGCGCTGCAGGAAGGGCTTGGTGTCGACCAGCCGCGCCTCCACTTCCCAGAGCCCGTCGTCGCGCAGATAGCCGTCGCATTCGATGGCGCGGCGGTGCATGAGGCGGCGTCGATTTTCCTGCGTCTTTTCGGGCGGCATGAATTGATTCCGGATGTGCGATCTCTTGCTGGACACACAAGCGTCGGTCTGCGCCAGTGTCAACGCGCGCCCAAGTAATAGGCAATTGCGCGTCGGAGCGGCCCGGTGCAGGGCTGTGCCATCGGCCAGCGAAAATTTAACCGCATGAATTCACGGCTGATTCGGGCCGTCCCGGTGCGGCCGCCCGATTGTACACAATGGCATAGGCCTTGCTTCGCCTGTCCCCGACTTTCTCGTTCGGGGCGTACCGGTCATGGCGAGCGCAACGGGATTATCCAGCGGCACCATCTTGGCCGAGCCGTCGCCGATCGCGTTCGACTGGGCGAGGACGGCGCTCCTCATCATCGACATGCAGCGCGATTTCATGGAGCCGGGCGGCTTTGGCGAGACGCTCGGCAATGACGTGTCGCAGCTTGCGCGCGCCGTGAAGCCGATCGGTTCCCTGCTGTCGGCCGCACGCGAGCGCGGCTTGCTCGTGATCCATACCCGCGAGGGACATCTGCCCGATTTGTCGGATGCGCCGCCCGCGAAGGTCGAGCGCGGCAAGCCTTCCTTGCGCATCGGCGATCCCGGCCCGATGGGCCGCATCCTGATCCGCGGCGAGGCCGGGCACGATATCATTCCCGAGCTCTATCCGCTCGACAGCGAGATCGTCATCGACAAGCCCGGCAAGGGCGCGTTCTACGCCACCGAGCTCGGCCAGGTCCTGCAGAATTACGGCATCGAGAACCTGCTGGTGTGCGGCGTCACGACCGAGGTCTGCGTCAACACCACCGTGCGCGAGGCCAACGACCGCGGCTATCGCTGCGTCGTCATCTCCGACGGCTGTGCATCCTACTTTCCCGAGTTTCACGAGATGGGCCTGAAGATGATCAAGGCCCAGGGCGGCATCTTCGGCTGGGTCGCTGATTCCGCCGCGGTGCTGGAGGCGATCTATCCCAAAAATTCGGAAAACGCTTGCTGCGGGGCAACACGATGACGACGAGCACGACTGCGGTCAAACCTGGCTTCAAGCCGGCGCTGTGGACGCCGGGCGATTGGAACGCGTTCTTCGGTTTCGGCACCAACATCCTGGTCAACATGCTGGTGCTGACCGGCCTGTTGCGCTTCGTGCTGAAGATGCCCGACAGCCTCGTGTTCGGCCGCATCCTGCCGGCGCTGGGACTGATGATGTGCCTGTCTACGATGTATTACGCCTGGCTCGCTTATCGGCTGGCGGCGAAGACCGGACGGAGCGACGTCTGCGCGCTGCCTTCGGGCGTCAGCGTACCGCATATGTTCATCGTCACCTTCGTGATCATGCTGCCGATTACGCTGAAGACGGGCGACCCGCTGAAGGGCTGGTCGGCGGGCCTGGTCTGGGTGTTCTTCCAGAGCTTCATCCTGATGATCGGCGGCTTCATCGCGCCGTACATCAGGAGAATAACGCCGCGCGCAGCACTGCTCGGCACGCTCGCCGGCGTCTCCGTCACCTTCATCTCGATGCGGCCGGCGCTCGAAATGTACATGACGCCGCAGATCGGCCTGGTCTGCTTCGCGATCATTCTCGCCAGCTGGTTCGGCGGGGTAAAATATCCGAGAGGGATTCCGGCCGGCCTCGTCGCCATCGCGGCGGGCATGCTGATCGCGTGGGGCTCCACCCTGTTCGGGTTCGGGCTCGGCGGCTTGAGCGTGAAGGGCGTTGGCGCCGCCTTTGCCAATTTCGGCTTCTCTGTGCCGATCCCGGCATTGGCCATGTGTTCTCCGGCTTCGAATTCCTCGGCATCATCCTGGTCACTGCGATACCGTTCGGCATCTATGACCTCGTCGAGGCCATGGACAACGTCGAGAGCGCGGAAGCCGCCGGCGATGAATATCCGACCACGCGCGTGCTGACCGCCGACGGCGTCGTCAGCCTGATCGGCTGCCTGATGGGCAATCCCTTCATCAACGCCGTCTATATCGGCCATCCCGGCTGGAAGGCCATGGGCGGACGCATCGGCTATTCGGCGGCCACCGGCATCATGGTGGTGCTGCTCTCCTGGTTCGGCGTCATCTCGGTGCTTCTTGCGCTGGTGCCTGTGGTCGCGATCTCGCCGATCCTGCTCTATATCGGCATGCTGATCGGCGCACAGGCATTCCAGACCACGCCGGTCAAGCATGCGCCGGCCATCGTGCTGGCACTGACGCCGCATCTGGCGGCGTGGGCGAAGCTGCAGGTCGACACCATGCTCGGCGCGACACTGGTTGCGGCACAAGGCGTCGGCGCCATGGCGGCCGACAAGGCGGACGCGGTAAAGGCCGCCGCCATCGCCTCTTTGCCGCAGCAGGGTGTGCTCTATCACGGCCTGGAGGTGATGGGCGGCGGCTCGATCCTCACCGGCCTCGTGCTGGGCGCCATCGGCGTTTTCGTGATCGAGCGCGATTTCGTGAAGGCGGCTGCGTTCTCGCTCGCGGGTGCCGTGCTCACCTATTTCGGCTTCATGCATGGCGAAGCCGTCGGCATCGGCGGCGGCCTGGGCGTCACGCCGGCGGTGGCGCTGGCCTATGCGGTCGTCGCCGCGATCCTGTATGGGCTGGCGAAGTCGGAGACGGTGCCGGCCGCGAGCCCAGTGGCTGCTCCGGCCGAGTAGGCAAGCAGCTTGAGCGCTGCGGCAAGCCTCATGCCCGGGTAACAACGCCAAGCGCATTTCGGCGCTGCGCGTTCCGGGCATCCGCTTTTTTCGGCCGATGGGGAATTTGGGACTCCGGCCCCAGCCCGGCCCGTACGAGAGGGCCGGCCTCTCGCGCCCGTTCGTAAGCACTTGTCTTGGCTGATCCTTTTGAACGATCACGTTTCGGACGGCAGCGACACGTTATTGTTGACTGGACCGTCTTTCTTGTACATACGTACAAATGTCATGACCGAGCCGGACAGGCAAAAGATGCGCAAGCCCAACATGCGCGAAGCGATCCTCGCCGCCGCGGAGGAGCTGTTCTCGACCAATGGTTTCAACGCGGTATCGGTGCGCGACATCGCGCAGGCGGCCGGCGCCAATCCGGGCAGCGTCACCTATCACTTCAAGACCAAGGACGGCTTGCTGCTGGAGATCTACCAGCGCCATTGCGTGCCGATGAACCATCGCCGTTCCGAACTGCTGGAGGCGGCGAGGCGCGTGCGCGACCTGCAGGACCGGCTGGAGGCGATCGTGCGCGCCTATGTGCTGCCGGCATTTTCCTCGGGCAGCGACCTTGCCGGTGGCGGCGTTCGATTCACGCGGCTGCGCGCAATCATGTCGGCCGAAGGCAACGAGGTGGCGCGGCGCATCATCGCGCAGACCTTCGACGACACCAGTCACGCTTTCATCGACGCGATCCACGAAAGTCTGCCGCATGTCCCGCGCAACGAGATCGTCTGGCGCAGCCATTTCCTGCTCGGCGCGCTCTATTACACGCTGGTGACGCCCGAACGCGTGTCGCGCCTCTCGCGCGGTGAGGCCGATGGCTCGGATGCGGGCGATGCCATTGAGCAGCTCGTGAAATCGACGGTTGCCTCGCTGCAGGCCCCCGCGCTCGATCGGCCCGCGGCATCGCGCAAGCGCTCGCCGGCGGGCGCCAGTGCCGGCCTGGCGTCGCGCTAGAGCATGATCCCGACCCGAAGAGCCGCATTGGCGCAAGGTGCTCAAACAAGAGAAGCCAAGTGAGCAGGCAGGAACGCAAACCCGCCGCCAGTAAGGGAGAAGAAAAGTGATCATCGACGTTCACGGCCACTACACCACGGCGCCCAAGGCACTGGAGGACTGGCGCAACCGGCAGATCGCCGGAATCAAGGATCCCTCGGCCAAGCCGAAGGCGAGCGACCTGAAGATCAGCGACGATGAGCTGCGCGACTCGATCGCCAACAACCAGCTCAAGCAGATGAAGGAGCGCGGCAGCGATCTCACCCTGTTCAGCCCGCGCGCCAGCTTCATGGCGCACCACATCGGCGATTTCGAGGTGTCTTCGACCTGGGCTGCGATCTGCAATGAATTGTGCTGGCGGGTGAGCAAGCTGTTTCCTGACAATTTCGTTGGTGTCGCGATGCTGCCGCAGTCCCCGGGCGTCGACCCCAAGACCTGCATTCCCGAGATCGAGAAGTGCATCAAGAGTTACGGCTTCGTCGGTATCAACCTCAATCCCGATCCTTCGGGGGGCCACTGGAATTCGCCGCCGCTGTCGGACCGGCAGTGGTATCCGATCTACGAGAAAATGGTCGAGCTCGACATCCCCGCGATGATCCACGTCTCCACCAGCTGCAATCCGGCCTTCCACACCACGGGTTCGCATTACCTGAATGCCGATACCACGGCGTTCATGCAGTGCCTGACCTCCGATCTCTTCAAGGACTTCCCGAAGCTGCGCTTCCTGATTCCGCATGGCGGCGGGGCCGCTCCCTATCACTGGGGGCGCTTCCGCGGGCTGGCGCAGGAGATGAAGAAGCCGTTGCTGAAGGATCACCTCCTGAAGAACATCTTCTTCGATACCTGCGTCTATCATCAACCCGGCATCGATCTGCTCACCAAGGTGATTCCGGTCGAGAACGTGCTGTTCGCCAGCGAAATGATCGGTGCGGTGCGCGGCATCGATCCCGAAACCGGATTTCACTACGACGACACCAAGCGCTACATCGAGGCCGCGCCGACCCTGAGTGCCGACGATCGCAGGAAGATTTTCGAAGGCAATGCGCGTCGCGTGTTCCCGCGCCTCGATGCGGCCCTGAAGGCAAAGGGGAAATGAGATGAGTGCCGCGATGAACGATCTCGGCATCGTCCGCCGCAACGTCGTGCGCGCCGACAAGGCGGCCGTGGAGAAGCTGTCGCGTTTCGGGGTCGCCACCATTCACGAGGCGATGGGCCGCGTCGGCCTGATGCAGCATTACATGCGCCCGATCTATGCAGGCGCGCAGATGTGCGGCACGGCGGTTACCGTGCTGCTGCAGCCCGGCGACAACTGGATGATGCATGTGGCGGCGGAGATGATCCAGCCGGGTGACGTCGTAGTCGCGGCCTGCACGGTCGAGAATACCGACGGCTTCTTCGGCGATCTGCTTGCCACCAGCTACCGCGCCCGCGGCGCCAGGGGACTGGTGATCGATGGCGGCGTGCGTGACGTCATGGACCTGACCGAGATGAAATTCCCGGTGTTTTCCCGTGCCATCAGCGCCCGCGGTACGGTGAAGGCGACGCTTGGCTCGGTGAACGTTCCCGTCGTCTGTGCCGGGGCAACGGTCAATCCCGGCGACGTTATCGTTGCCGATATGGACGGCGTTGTCGTCGTGCCCGCGCGCGTCGCGCAGCAGGCGGCGGATGCCGCGGAAGCGCGCGAGGCCAATGAGGCCGACAAGCGCGAAAAGCTCGCCAGCGGCGTGCTCGGGCTCGATATGTACAAGATGCGCGAGCCGCTGGCCAAGGCGGGGCTGAAATATATCGATTGAGCTGATCATGGCCGCTGACATCACGGGCATATCGTCGATGGCGACCCGCCAGATCCTGGCGGAGCTTTGCGGCGCCTACCGGCAGAAGACGGGCAAATCGGTTACGATTGAATCCGTCGGCGGCGTCGACGCGGCCAAGCGCGTCCGCGCCGGCAAGAAGTTTGACATCATCGTGCTCGCCGATGATGCCATGAAGAAGCTCGAGGCCGAAGGCTTCCTGAAGGCTGGCAGCCGCGCAGGGTTCGCCGAGTCCTCGATTGCGGTGGCGGTGCGGTCGGGGGCGAAGCACCCCGATCTTGCCAGTGAAACGACGACGAAGGCGGCGGTGCTTGCGGCGCAGACGGTCGGCTACTCCACCGGGCCGAGCGGCACGCATGTGCTGAAGCTCCTGGAAAAATGGGGCGTCGATCCCAAGGACACCAAGAGGGTGGTGCAGGCGCCGCCCGGCGTTCCCGTCGGCACGCTGCTGGCGCGGGGCGAGGTAGAACTCGGCTTCCAGCAGATGAGCGAGTTTCTGGAAGTGCAGGGCATCGAGGTCGCGGGCCTGCTGCCGGCAGAGATCCAATCGGTGACTTTGTTTGTCTGCGGCATCGGCGCGCAGGGCGGCAATGAAGCGGGTGCGCGCGACCTGATCGGCTATCTGGTCTCGCCCGATACCAACGCCACCAAATGGAAGCACGGCATGGAGCCGCCGCGGCGCGCCGGCGGAAGAGATGAGTGAAGGGTAGAAGTTGATGTCGAAACCCGTGACCGGGCCGTTCGAAAAGACCCCGGGATGGCTGGACTGGTATGACGGTCCGTCAAGGCCGCGCTTCAAGGTGCCGGCAGGCGCCGTAGACGCGCACTGCCACGTATTCGGGCCCGGCGGTGAATATCCCTATGCGCCGGAGCGCAAGTACACGCCGTGCGACGCCTCGCGCGCGCAGCTCTATGCGCTTCGCGACCATCTCGGTTTTTCCCGCAACGTCGTGGTGCAGGCGACCTGCCACGGCGCCGACAATCGCGCCATGGTCGACGCCCTCGTTCATTCCGGCGGCAAGGCCCGCGGCGTCGCGACGGTCAAGCGTAGCGTGACCGACGCCGAGCTGAAAGCGATGCACGCGGCCGGCGTGCGCGGCGTGCGGTTCAATTTCGTCAAGCGCCTGGTCGATTTCACGCCGCGCGACGAGTTGAACGAGATCGCCGGGCGTATCGCGAAACTCGGCTGGCATGTCGTGATCTATTTCGAAGCCGTAGACTTGCCCGAACTCTGGGACTTCTTCACGACGCTGCCGACCACGGTCGTGGTGGATCATATGGGCCGGCCGGACGTTACCAAGCCGGTGGACGGTCCCGAATTCGAGCTGTTCGTGAAATTCATGCGCGAGCACGGCAATGTCTGGTCGAAGGTGAGCTGCCCGGAGCGGCTGTCGGTGGCGGGACCGCCGGCGCTCAACGGCGAGCAGAACGCCTATCGCGACGTGATTCCGTTCGCGCGCCGCATTGTCGAGACGTTCCCGGACCGCGTGCTGTGGGGTACTGACTGGCCGCATCCCAACCTGAAGGGCCACATGCCGGACGATGGCCTCCTGGTCGATTTCATCCTGCACATCGCGGTGACGGCCGAATTTCAGCGCAAGCTGCTGGTGGACAATCCGATGCGGCTGTACTGGCCCGAGCAATCCTGAGGAGGCAAAGCGATGTCACTCGACAAACCCTACAAGGACATTCCCGGCACGACCATCTTCGACGCCGACATGTCGCGCCAGGGCTATCACCTCAACCAGTTCTGCATGTCCCTGATGAAGGCGGAGAACCGCGCGCGCTTCAAGGCTGACGAGCGCGCCTATCTCGACGAATGGCCAATGAGCGAGGAGCAGAAGCTGGCGGTGATGGCGCGCGACCTCAACCGCTGCATCGCGCTCGGCGGCAATATCTATTTTCTCGCCAAGATCGGCGCCACCGACGGCAAGAGCTTTCAGCAGATGGCCGGCAGCATGACCGGCATGACCGAAGATCAATACCGCGACATGATGGTCAAGGGCGGGCGCTCCATCGAAGGCAATCGCAAGATCGGGGAGAAGAAGTAATGGGCCGTATCACCTCGAGCGTTTACACCTCGCACGTGCCGGCCGTGGGTGCCGCGCTTGACCTTGGCAAGACGGGCGAGGCCTATTGGCAGCCGGTGTTCAAGGGTTACGACTTCTCCAAGCAATGGGAGAAGGAACAGAAGCCCGACGTGATCTTCCTGGTGTACAACGATCACGCCACCGCCTTCAGCCTCGACCTGATCCCGACATTCGCCATCGGCACGGCGGCCGAATTCCAGCCGGCCGACGAGGGCTGGGGACCGCGTCCGGTGCCGAAGGTGATCGGTCATCCGAAGCTGGCCGCCCATATCGCGCAGTCGGTGATCCAGGACGATTTCGACCTGACGATCGTGAACAGGATGGATGTCGACCACGGGCTGACCGTGCCGATGAGCCTGATGTTCGGCCAGCCTCAGGTATGGCCGTGCCCTGTGATTCCGTTCGCGGTCAACGTGGTGCAGTACCCGCCGCCGTCGGGGCGGCGCTGCTTCATGCTGGGCCAGGCGATCCGCAGGGCGATCGAGTCCTATGACGAGCCGCTCAACGTGCAGATCTGGGGTACCGGCGGCATGAGCCACCAGCTGCAGGGCCCGCGCGCCGGCCTGATCAACAAGGAATGGGACAATGCCTTCCTCGACAAGCTGATCGACGATCCCGAGGGGCTTTCGAAGATGCCGCATATCGACTATGTGCGCGAGGCGGGAAGCGAGGGCATCGAACTCGTGATGTGGCTGATCGCGCGCGGCGCGATGAGCGACCTCCGCGGCGGCAGGAAACCCACGGTACGGCATCGCTTCTACCATGTGCCCGCGAGCAACACCGCCGTCGGCCATCTGATTCTGGAGAACAACTGACATGGCCAAGACGATCAAGGTCGCGCTCGCGGGCGCGGGCGCGTTCGGCATCAAGCATCTCGACGGCATCAAGAACATCGACGGCGTCGAAGTGGTCTCGCTGGTCGGCCGCAGGCTGGAGCCGACCAAGGAGATCGCCGACAAGTACGGCATCAAGCATGTCTCGACCGAGCTTGCCGACAGTCTTGCGCTGAAGGACGTCGATGCCGTCATCCTATGCACGCCGACGCAGATGCATGCGAGCCAGGCGCTGGCCTGCATGAAGGCCGGCAAGCACGTGCAGGTCGAGATTCCTCTGGCGGATTCACTCGCCGATGCGCAAGCCGTGGTCGACCTGCAGAAGAAGAGCGGACTGGTCGCGATGTGCGGCCACACCCGCCGCTTCAACCCGAGCCATCAATGGGTGCGCAAGAAGATCGTCGCAGGCGAATTCAACATCCAGCAGATGGATGTGCAGACCTTCTTCTTCCGCCGAACCAACATGAATGCGCTCGGCCAGCCCCGAAGCTGGACCGATCACCTGCTCTGGCACCATGCCGCCCACACCGTCGACCTCTTCGCCTATCAGGCACGCTCGCCGATCGTGAAGGCGAATGCAGTGCAGGGTCCGATTCACCCCAATCTCGGCATCGCCATGGACATGTCGATCCAGCTGAAGGCTGCGAACGGCGCGATCTGCACGCTCAGCCTCTCGTTCAACAATGACGGGCCGCTCGGCACCTTCTTCCGCTACATCGGCGACACCGGCACCTACATCGCGCGCTACGACGATCTGGTGAACGGCAAGGAAGAGAAGATCGACGTCTCCAAGGTGGACGTGTCGATGAACGGCATCGAGCTGCAGGATCGCGAGTTCTTTGCCGCGATCGGCGAGGGGCGCGAGCCCAACGCCAGCGTCGCCCAGGTGCTGCCCTGCTACCAGGTGCTGCACGATCTCGACCGGCAGCTGGCGGCCGGATAGGCGCATCCGCGGCAGCATGGCGACACCGGGCGCGGCCTGCCCGGTCGCGCCCGGCATTTGCGTTTTGTCTGTCTAATCCTTTCAGGCTTTGCCGGGTGAAGTTTGATTTGGCGCAATGCGCGGTTGCCTTGCCGAGCCCAAGGAGAAGGGGAGGAAATTCAGGGAGAGAGCGCATGCCGAAGCTGCGGCAGCCGGTACCGGGCACAACCATTTTCGATGGCGGGCAGGCCGTGAAGGGTTATGCCCTCAACAAGATGTGCTACTCGTTCAACGACGCTGCCAATCGCAAGGCCTTCGTCGCCGACGAGGATGCCTATTGCGCCAGGTACGGATTGACGCCGCAGCAGCGAGAGGCGATCCGCAGCCGCAACGTGCTGCAGCTGATCGAGGCAGGCGGAAACGCCTACTATCTCGCCAAGTTCGCCGGCATCTTCGGTCTCGACATGCAGGATATCGGTGCGCAGCAGACCGGTATGAGCAAGGACCAGTTCAAGGCCAAGCTGCTGGCGGCGAGGGGCTGAGCATGGCACAGATCGTCGGCACCATTACCACATCCCATGTCCCGGCGATCGGCGGGGCCATCGCCAAGGGGCTGCAGAGCGATCCCTACTGGAAGCCGTTCTTCGACGGTTTTCCGCCGGTGCGTGAATGGCTGGCGCGGGTCAAGCCCGATGTCGCCGTGATCGTCTACAACGACCACGGACTGAACTTCTTCCTCGACAAGATGCCGACCTTTGCGGTGGGTGCGGCGGCGGAATACCGCAACGCCGACGAAGGCTGGGGCATTCCCACCGTGGCGCCGTTCCGCGGTGATCCCGAGCTGTCGTGGCACATCATCGAGTCCCTGGTCGCCGAGGATTTTGATCTCGTGACCTGCCAGGAGATGGTGGTGGATCACGCCTTCACCCTGCCGATGGCGCTGTGCTGGCCCGACCAGAAATGGCCGGTCCGCACCGTTCCGGTCGTGGTCAATACGGTGCAGGCGCCGCTGCCTTCTGCGAAGCGCTGTTACCGGCTCGGTCAGGCGCTCGGCCGGGCGATCGCATCCTGGCCCAAGGACGAGCGGGTCGTGGTGCTGGGAACCGGGGGCCTGTCGCACCAACTCGACGGCGAGCGTGCCGGATTCATCAACAAGGACTTCGATCTCAAGTTCATGGACAGCATGGTCGACAATCCCTCGTGGGCCACGCGATACTCCACCGTGGACCTCGTCGAATTGACGGGGACGCAGGGGGTCGAACTCCTCAACTGGATGGTGGCGCGCGGCACGTTGCCGGAGAAGGTTCGCAAGAAGCAGGCCAACTACCACATCCCCATTTCGAATACGGCGTCGGGCTTGATGGTGCTGGAGCCCGCGGCCTGATCCTTTTGAAACCGACGGGTCCGGGGTTACCGCGGCGATCACGTCTGCTTGCGTAGGATGCGGAAACGCTGCGTCCGTGCTATGCTTTTGGTTGTCTGTCTTGCTGGCATAGTGGAGTTACATTGATGAGGATGCTGTCCTTGACTGCCGGACTCGTGGCCGCGTTTGCGGCGACCGGGGCTTCCGCGCAAACGGCCGATCTCACCGGCAAATACAATTGCGTCGCGATGTGCCGGGGCGGGTACCAGCCCTACATCACCCAGAACGGGCCGGAACTGAATGTCGTCAACGAGGCCGGCGTTCCGTCGCGGGCATGGCCGGACTGGAATTTCCCGACCACGCGGATCTGGGTGGAGATGATGGCCCAGAGCGCCGTCTATACGCCCGACGGCATGACGATCCAGTTCGATGGCGGCACCGTCTGGCAGCGCGACATCCCGCCGCCGCCACCTCCGCCGCCGGTCCGCCGCCGCAAGCACTGAGCAGCGCTTCGCTGCAGGGCGCGCGATCGACCGCGTGCGCCCTGGCTGTCAGCCGATTCGCACCACCATCTTGCCCAGGGCCGAACGTGTCTGCATGGTCCTGAACGCTTCCCGGAAATCCGCGAAGGCAAAGATCTGGCCGACGACTGGCGCCAGCTTCTTTTCCTTCAACCAGGTCAGAAGCTGTGCGATGAGGCGCTTCTCCGCCTCGGGCTCGCGGCGCGCGATCTGCGCGAGATCGACGCCGGTCAGCACGCCGCCTTTGAGCAGCGGCAGGTTGAAGGGCAGCGCGGGAATCTTGCCGGCGGCGAAACCGACCACGATGTGCCTGCCGTTCCAGGCGATCGAGCGGAACGCCTGCACCGACACCTCGCCGCCGACGGGATCGTAGATCACGTCGGCGCCATGGTCGCCGGTCAGCTCCTTCAATGCGTCGCGCCAGTTGGCCTGCGTGTAGTCGATGGTTGCGTCCGCGCCGTGGCCAGCGGCGAATTTGCGTTTCTCCTCTGTGGAAGCAGCGGCGATGACGCGCGCGCCGAGAAGCTTGCCGACCTGCACCGCGGCAATGCCGACGCCGCCGGCCGCGCCCAGCACCAGCAGGATTTCACCGGGCTTGAGCGCGCCGCGCTCGGCCAGGGCGTACAGCGCCGTGAGGTAATTGGCGCGGAATGCGGCGGCGACTTCCGGTGCGACCCCGTCGGGGATTGCGGTGAGCGTGGCCTCGGGTACGACGATATATTCGGCGAGCGCCCCGGATCGCGCCATGCCCATGACGGCCTCTCCGGGCCGGAAACCGGCGACACCATCGCCGGCCGCATCGACAACGCCGGCGAACTCCGTGCCGGGAATGAAGGGCAGGGCGTCTTTGGTCTGATAAAGGCCCTGCACCTTGAGTCCGTCGACAAAGCCGATGCTGGCGGCCTGGATCTTCACGCGGACCTGACCGGCCGTGGGCTCCGGCCGGGCCACTTCCTTCAGCGCGATGTTATCGATGGCTTCGTAGCGTTCGACGAGGACGGCTTTCATGTCGATCCCTGGCAGGGGGTAGCCCTGCGCCGGTCTAACGCGATCCGGCCGCCGGCTGCAAGCGAGCTCTCGGATTTTAGCCCTTCATGGCGAAGCGCTCGACCAGCAGGAACTTCTGCACCTTTCCGGTCGGCGTGCGCGGCAGCGCGCCGCGTTCGATGATGAACCGCTTCGGCGTCTTGAAGCCGGCGAGATGCTGGCGGCAGAACGCTTCGAGTTCTTCCGGTGTGATGGCGTCGTCGTCCCGCGCGATGACGAGGCTCGTGACCTGCTCGCCCCAGAAATCGTCGGGCAGCGCAAACACCGCGCAGTCGGCCACGGAAGGATGCTTGAGGATGGTCTCCTCGACCTCGGCGGCATGCACGTTCTGGCCGCCGGTCACGATCATGTCCTTCTTGCGCCCGCGGATGAACAGATAGCCTTCCTCGTCGAGGCTGCCGAGATCGCCGGTATGAACCCAGCCGTTGCGGAACGTCTCGGCGGACTTCTGCGGATTCTCGAAATATTCGGTCACCGCGTTCGGGGAGCGCCCGATGATTTCGCCAAGCTGGTTCGGTCCCAGCACATTGTCGTTGTCGTCGACGATCCTGACTTCGGCAAACAGCGCCTGCCGCCCCACCGAATCCGGCCGCAGCTTGCGGTCCTCCGGCGTGCTGGTGACGAGCGTGCCGGTCTCCTGCATGCCGTAATATTCGCAGATGTTCGGGCACAGCTTGGCGGCGGTCTGCGTGCGGATGCTTTCGGGCAGGCTTGCGCCGGCAAACACGATGGTCCGGATCGAGGAAAGATTGGCCGGGTTGGCAGCCTGGGCCTGCAGCAGCATTGCCGCCATAGTCGGCACCAGGTTGAAGACGGTCACCCGTTCGGAGGCGATCAGCCGCAGCACTTCGTTCGGCTCGAAATTGGCCAGAACATTGGGAATGCCGAAGGCCATCGATCCCGCGATCCAGGCAAACCCGACGCGCCCGAAGGCCGGAAACACCGTCATCGCCACGTCGCGGTTCGACATGCCGAAATCCTGGAACATCGGCACAATGGTGCTGTTGTTGAACTGGGTCAGGATGTAGGACTTCGGCAGGCCCGTGGTGCCCGAAGTCAGGTTGAAATAATAGGGGTCGGACTCCTCGATTTCGATGCCGGGCGGCGTTGCGGGCGCGGCCGCCAGCAGCGTCTCGTAATCATGGGCGGGCGCTACGGCCGCCCCGCCGAACTCGATCAGGTGCTTGAGGCGGGGCGCCGCCTGCCGCGCAACATTGGAAAACCTGGCCTCGTAGATCAGGCCGCGCGCGCCCATGGCCCGCATCAGTTCGATCATTTCCGGCGGCGCCAGGCGGTAGTTGAGCGGCAGGCCGATGATGCCGGTGCGGGCGAGCGCAAAGTAGATTTCGACGATCTCGGCGCGGTTGGAGGTGAGGAAGGCAACGGTGTCACCTTTCCTGAACCCGAGGCTGAGCAGAGCCTGCGCCAGCCGATTGGTGCGCTCGTCGATTTCACCGAAGGCGAAGCGCCGGCCGGTGCCGGCGCAATACACCGCGGGCCGGTGCCGGTGCCTGATCGCGGCGGTTTCCAGGATATTGCCGACGATCATCTTGCCAAGCGATCGCTTCATGGGCCGTCCTCCCGAAATCGTTTTCTTGTTCGAACGCCGCGATTGTGCGCGGCTCCGTCGTCAGCTCACGCTGCGGCTCTGGTTCTCCCAGAACGGCTTGCGCAGTTCGCGCTTGAGGATCTTGCCTGCGCCGGAGAGCGGCAGCGGCTGGTTGATGATGTCGACGCTGCGCGGGCATTTGTAGCCGGCGATCAGCGTCTTGCAGAATTCCATCAGTTCGTCCGGCTCTGCCTTCGCGCCGGGTTTGAGCACCACGATGGCGTGGACCTGCTCGCCCCAGCGCTCGTTGGGAATGCCGATCACGGCGCATTGCGCCACGGCAGGGTGCTGCGCCAGCGCGTTCTCGACCTCGGCGGAATAGACGTTCTCGCCGCCGGAAATGATCATGTCCTTGACGCGGTCGACGACATAGACGAAGCCGTCCTCGTCCATGTAACCGCCGTCGCCGGTGTGCATCCAGCCGTCGACGATCGCTTTCGCGGTCTCCTCCGGCCGCTCCCAATAGCCCATCATGACGTTGTCGCCGCGAACGGCGATTTCGCCGACGGTGCGGGTGGGCACGACCTTGTCATCGGAGTCGACGATCTTGACCTCGCAGCCGAGCGTGGCTCGGCCGGCGCCGCGATGCCGGCCCTTGGCACGGCCGTCGCCGATATGCTCCTTCCAGTGCAGGAGCGTCGCGATCGGCGACAATTCCGTCATGCCATAGGCTTGCGTGAACTGCACGTTCGGCAACGCCTTCATGGCGCGGCTGAGCACGGCATCGCTGATGACGGAAGCACCGTAGGCGATACCTTTCAGCGACGACAGGTCGTAGTCGCCGAGCTTGGGATGGTCGACGAACATCTGTATCATGGTCGGCACCAGCAGCACGTCGGTAACGCGGTCGCGCTGGATCGCCGCCGCGACGCCGTCGGGCGTAAAGCCCTGGATGATCACGTTGGAGCCGCCGCTGAGCAATATCGAATACATCGCCGCGCCATTGGCGAGGTGGAACATGGGCGCGGCATGCAGATAGATCGCAGTGCTCGGCCAAAGCCCTTCACCGAGCGCATTCAGCGCATTCACCATCAGGTTGCCGTGGCTGAGCATCACGCCCTTGGAACGCCCGGTAGTGCCGCCGGTGTAGAAGATGCCGCAGAGATCGGCGCTTTGCCGCATCGCATCCGGCATCGGCGCGCTGCGTTCGATCAGTCTTTCGAAATTGTCCATGCCTGCGGGCGTCTCGCCGTCATCGGCATAGACCAGCTTCAGGCCGGGGATCGCTTTGGCGAGCGCAGCGCCGACTGCGGCAAAAGCCTTGTCGACGAAGAGGAGAGCGGCGCGGCAGTCGCGCATGGCGTCTTCATTCTCCAGCGGGCTCCAGCGGATGTTGAGCGGCACGATCACCGTACCGGACCAGCCGGCTGCGAGATAGAGCTCGAGATAGCGATCGGAATTCATCGACAGGACGGCGACGCGGTCGCCTGGCTGCGCTCCGAATGCGCGGATGCCGGCCGCAAGCCGCGCCACCCGGTCGCCGACCTCGCGCCAGTTCTTCCGTCTATCGCCACAGACGACAGCAAGGCCGTTCGGATTGATCTGCAGCGCGCGCCGCAGGCCATGGGTGATGTTCATCGCTTTCCTCCACGCTTTGCTCTGGCTGGCGGTTTCTCCGCCTTCTTTCTCGATTGTTTGGCGGCCAATCCCTCGGTGAGGCGAATGGCGAATTCGGCCGCGATATCCTCGGCCGGCAGGGCGCCGCCCGATTGATACCAGTGGCCGATCCAGTTCAGCGAACCCGCGATGGCGAAGGCCGACAGCTTGATGTCGCACGGCCTCACCGAGCCGTCCTCGATGCCGTCCCTGATATAGCGGCGGAAGGTGCGGTCGATCTTCTTCTTGGCGGCGGTCACGAGCTTGCGGTTGTGCTCGGGAATGTCGTGGACGTCGAAGCGCACGAAACTCTTGCCGTAGTCGGTGGTCATCACCTCGGCATAGCGTACGATCAGCTTGCGCAGCTTGGCTAGACCGATGCCGCCGCCGGCGTCGATCTCCTCGATGCAGTCGTCGACGCGCTCCTGGCCGATCGCCCAGCATTCGTAGAGGATATCGTCCTTGCCGCGGAAATAATTGTAGAGCGCCGGCTTGGTGATGTTCAGCCGCTCGGCGACGTCGTTGAGCGTGGTGCCGTGATAGCCCTGCTCGAGAAACAGCTGAACCGCCGCGCGCAGCACGGCCTCGCGCTTCTCGTCGCGGGCGCGGCGGCGGCTTTCGAAGGGCATCCAGGGCGACCGGCTGGGTGCGGAAGAGGGCGGTCCGTCCATGGCAAGCGGCTTTTCCGACGTTGACTCGAAGGGGCGTTCTCGTATATTACCCGTGGGTAATAAATAGTCCAGCGGGTAATTTTCGGGAGGACAATAATGACGTCTCGCACCAATGTTGCCGGTGTCGGCATGATCCCCTTCGTCAAGCCCGGCGCCAATGCGCCGTATCACGTGATGGGCGCGGAAGCCGCGAAGCTGGCGTTGGCCGATGCCGGCATCGACTACGGCAAGGTGCAGCAGGCCTATGTCGGCTACGTCTATGGCGATTCGACCTGCGGGCAGCGCGCGCTCTATCCGGTCGGCATGACCGGCATCCCGATCGTCAACGTCAACAACAACTGTTCGACCGGTTCGACCGCGCTGTTCCTGGCGAGGCAGGCGATCGAGTCGGGAGCCGCCGATTGCGTAATCGCGCTCGGTTTCGAGCAGATGAAGCCGGGTGCGCTGGGCGCCGTGTTCACCGACCGGCCGAGCGCGTTCGATGAATTCGACGCGGCGGCAAACAAATTGGTCGATGCGCCCGGCGTTCCGCTGGCGCTGCGTTATTTCGGCGGCGCCGGGTTGAGCCACATGAAGAAATACGGCACGCCGCTGTCCGCGTTCGCCAAGGTGAGGGCCAAGGCGAGCCGCCATGCGAAGAACAATCCGCTCGCCGTGTTCCGCAAGGAAGTTTCCGCCGACGACGTGATGAACGACCAGGTGATCTGGCCAGGCGTGATGACGCGGCTGATGGCATGCCCTCCGACCTGCGGCGCTGCGGCGGCAATTCTGGTGTCGGAAAAGTTTGCCAAGGAGCACGGGCTGCGCAGCGATGTCCGCATCCGTGCGCAAGCGATGACCACGGACACCGCGTCGACTTTCGGCGCCGGCGACATGATGCAGGTGGTCGGTTTCGACATGGGTCGCGATGCCGCCAACAAGGTCTACGAGGCCGCCGGTATCGGCCCGGAAGACCTCGACGTCGTCGAACTGCATGATTGCTTCGCCCAGAACGAACTGATCACCTATGAAGGGCTCGGCCTCTGCAAGGAGGGCGAGGCGGCACGCTTCATCGACAATGGCGACAACACCTATGGCGGGCGGATCGTCACCAATCCCTCCGGCGGCCTGCTGTCGAAGGGCCATCCGCTCGGCGCCACGGGCCTCGCACAATGTTACGAGCTGACGCGGCAGCTCCGCGGTACCGCGGAAGCGACCCAGGTCGAGGGCGCGCGGCTCGGTCTGCAGCACAATCTCGGGCTCGGCGGCGCCTGCGTCGTGACGCTTTACGAGCGGGCCTGAAGATGGTCGATCAATCCGCCGTCGGGCGTGAATTCACGCCGGTCACCGCGCGCGTCGAGCCGGGACGCCTGCGCTTCTTTCTCGACACGCTGGGCGAAGGCAATCCGCTTTACCGCGATGAAAACGCCGCACGTGCAGCCGGCTACGCCGCGACTCCGGTGCCGCCGACCTATCTCTTTTGCCTCGAGATGATGGACGCAACAGCGCCGTTCGAGTTCCTCACTGCGCTCAACATCGATATCGCTCGCGTGCTGCATGGCGAGCAGCGCTTCGACTATTTCGCGCCGGTCGTGGTCGGCGACGTCCTGACGTTCCGGCCGCGGGTCACCTCCGTGACCGACAAGAAGGGCGGGGCGATGACCCTGGTCGTCGTCGAAACCGGCGTCACCAACCAGGACGGCGTGCACGTCGCGGACGTCTCGCGCACCGTCGTCATTCGCAATCCGAGGCCGTCATGAGCGCGATACAGCCCAAGCTCGGCGATCGAATCGTCCACAAGGAGTTTCCTCCGATCACGCGGCATCGGCTTGCACTCTATTGCGGCGCATCGGGCGATCACAACCCGATCCATGTCGATCTGGACTTTGCCAAAAAGGCCGGGTTTCCCGACGTGTTCTCGCACGGCATGCTGGTGATGGCCTATCTCGGCCAGGCGTTGACCGACGCGGTGCCGCCCTCGCGCATCCGCTCCTTCTCGACGCGCTTTGCCGCCATCACGCAGCTTGGTGCGAAACTGACCTGCGAGGGCAGGGTTGCGGAGTTCACCGAGCACAATGGCGAGAAGCGGGCGCGGCTGGCGCTGACCACCAAGGATGAGAACGGCGAGATCAAGCTTGCCGGAGAAGCGATCATTGCATTGTAGGCAGGGAACCAGATGTCCAAACTGAAGGGAAAAGTTGCGCTCGTCACCGGCTCCGGACGCGGGATAGGCCGGGCCATCGCGCTGAAGCTGGCGAGCGAGGGGGCGAAGCTCGTCGTCAACGATCTCGATGCCGCGCCGGGCGATGCGGTGGCGGCCGAAATCAAGGCCGCCGGCGGCGCGGCCGTCGCGGTCAACGGCAGCGTGTCGGAAGCCGGTTTTGCCGATCGCTTCGTCGGCGCGGCGCTGTCGAATTTCGAAGGCATCGACATCATCGTCAACAATGCCGGCTATACCTGGGACGCCACGATCCAGAAGATGACCGACGAACAGTTCCAGGCCATGCTCGACGTCCATCTGGTCGCGCCTTTCCGCATCCTGCGCGCGGCGGCCGAGCCGATCCGGGTGATGGCGAAGAAGGAAGCCGAGGCCGGGCGCGAGGTCTTCCGCAAGGTCGTCAATATCTCCTCCATCGCCGGCCTCTACGGCAATGCCGGGCAGGCGAGCTATTCCTCGGCCAAGGCCTCGCTGATCGGCCTGACCCGGACCCTCTGCAAGGAGTGGGGACGCTACAAGGTCAACGTCAATTGTGTCGCCTTCGGCCTGATCAATACCCGCCTCACCCAGCCGATCGAGGCGCAGCAGAAGACCATCGATGTGGCCGGCCGCGACATCAAGGTCGGCGTGCAGCCGCAGATGCTGGAGGCCATGGGGCGGATGATCCCCCTCGGCCGCGGCGGCACCCCGGAAGAGGCGGCGGGCGCGGTCTATCTGTTCTGCAGCCCGGAATCGAACTACATCAGTGGTCAGGTGATCGTCTGCGGAGGCGGTCTCATCGTCTGATTTGGGGAGTTTCCATGCAGTATCGCTCTTCCTGGATGACCGAGGAACTGGACGTATTTCGCGAGCAGTTCCGCAAATTCCTGGCCAAGGATCTGGCGCCGCATGCCGAGAAGTGGCGCAGCCAGAAGATGGTGGACCGGTCGGCCTGGCGGGGATTGGGCGATATGGGCGCGCTGCTGCCGAGCGTGCCGGAGGAGTATGGCGGGCTCGGCGCGACCTTCGCCTATGACGCAGCCGTGCTGGAAGACATCGAGAGCGTGGTGCCGGAAGTCACCACGGGCGTTTCCGTGCACAGCGCCATCGTCGCCCACTACATCCTCAACTACGGCTCGGAAGAGCAGAAGAAGCGCTGGCTGCCGAAAATGGCGACCGGCGAGATGGTCGGTGCCATCGCCATGACCGAGCCCGGCACCGGCTCGGACCTGCAGAGCGTCAAGACCACGGCGAAGAAGCAGGGCAATTCCTACGTCATCAACGGCCAGAAGACCTTCATCACCAACGGCCAGGCGGCCGATCTCGTCATCGTGGTGGCGCGCACCGGGGCGGCCGGTGCCAAGGGTATTTCCCTGATCGTGGTGGAGACCGCGGGCGCCGAGGGTTATCGCCGCGGGCGTAACCTGGACAAGATCGGACTGCATGCCTCCGATACGTCGGAATTGTTCTTCGACAACGTGACGGTGCCGCCGGAAAACCTGCTCGGCAACGAGGAAGGGCAGGGTTTTGTGCAGCTGATGCAGCAATTGCCGCAGGAGCGGCTTTCGCTCGCCATCGGCGCGGTGGCCTCGATGGAGCGCGCGGTGAAAATCACCGCCGACTACACCAAGGAGCGCACCGCCTTCGGCAAGCCGCTGCTCGAATTCCAGAACACCGCCTTCAAGCTCGCCGAGCGCAAGACCGAGGCCATGATCGCCCGCGTCTTCGTCGACTGGTGTGTGGATCGGCTGGTCGCTGGCGACCTCGACACCGTCACCGCCTCGATGGCGAAATGGTGGTGCTCGCAGAAGCAGGTCGAAACCGCCGACGAATGCCTGCAGCTGCATGGCGGCTATGGCTATATGCAGGAATACCCGATCTCGCGCATGTTCGTCGATTCCCGCATCCAGAAGATCTATGGCGGCACCAACGAGATCATGAAGCTGCTGATCGCGCGTTCGCTGTAGCCGGGCGCGCCGCTGTGAACGGGGGTGTTTAGATGTCGATGGTGCTCTCCGAACGGCGCGGCGCGATAGCCTGCATCACGCTGAACAATCCAGGCCAGTACAATGCGCTCGGCGGCAGCCTGCTTGGCGAGCTCGATGCGGCGCTCGACGAGGCATTGAAGGGGCCTGCGGCGCGCGCGATCCTGTTGACCGGTGCAGGCAAGGGATTTTGCTCCGGCGCCCAGTTCGGCGGCGACACGTTCAGTTCGGGCGCATCGATTGCCGAGCGCATGCGCGGCAGCATCAATCCGGTGATCGAGAAGCTGCGGAGCCTGCCGGTTCCCGTGGTCGCCGCGGTCAACGGGCCGGCAGCCGGCGCGGGCGTCGGCATTGCGCTGGCCGCCGACATCGTGATCGCGGCGCGGTCGGCGCGCTTCATCCTGAGCTTTGCGCGGCTGGGGGCCGTGCTCGACGGCGGAACGTCGTTGTTCCTGCAGCGTTCCATCGGCGTTGCCCGCGCCCGCGCGCTTTCGCTGCTGGGCGAGCCGCTGGGGGCGGACACGGCGCATGAATGGGGACTGATCTGGAAAGTCGTCGACGATGCGGCGTTGCTCGATGAGGCCATGGGAGTGGCTCAGCGGCTGGCCGATGGTCCGCCGATCGCGCTTGGCATGATCAAGCGCCAGCTCGAGACGGCCTGGAGTGCACCGCTGACGGAAGTCCTGGATTCCGAGGCCGTGACCCAGGGCAAGGCGTTCGTTACCGAAGACCTGCGCGAGGGCGCCACTGCCTTCGTGGAAAAGCGCCCGCCGCGGTTTGCCGGACGCTGAGCGGATCGTCCGTTTCGTTTGAGGCCATAGCTGCGTCCTGCGTAGCCTGAGACGGCTATGGCGGCACGCGAGAGTATCGTGGGCGGGCTCACGATCATCGGAAAACGCTGGGCGGGCGCGCCGCTCGTCAGTTGAACGACATGCCGCCGCTCATCGCAATCGTCTGGCCGGTCATGTAGGGGTTGTCGATCAGCATCATCACGGCTTTCGCCACTTCCTCCGGCTGGCCGAAGCGGCCGAGCGGGATGCGGCTCAGGAGCTGCGGCTGGCCGCCCATCATGTCGGTCTCGATCAGCGAGGGCGCCACCGCATTGACGGTGATGCCTTCCTTGACGAGGCGGGCGGCATAGCCGCGGGTCAGTCCCTCCATGCCGGCCTTCGATGCGTTGTAATGCGGCCCGATCGAGCCCGCGCCGCGTGCGGCACCGGAAGAAATGTTGACGATGCGGCCCCACTTCCTGGCGCGCATGCCCGGCAGCACGGCCTGCGTGCACAGGAAGGCTGATTTCAGGTTGACCAGCAGGGTCTCATCGAAATCGGCCTCGGTGAGATCATCGACGCCGCGGACGATGGCAATGCCGGCATTGTTGACGAGGATGTCGATAGGGCCGAGTTCGCGGCCGGCGCGCTCGACCATGGCGGAGACGGCATCGGCCCTGGAGACGTCGGCGCCGACGGCGATGGCGCCGCCGCCGGCCTTGACGATGGCCTTTGCGAGCGCTTCGGCCTCAGCCGCACGTTCGCGATAATTGACCGCGACCGAGCAGCCGGCTTCACCCAGCGCTTTGACGATTGCAGCCCCGATGCCGCGTGAGCCGCCGGTCACTAGCGCGACATGGCCGCGCAAACTGAACGTCCTCATCGTACTCTCCTCTCAGGCCGCGCCCAGCAGGACGACGCCCGCAATGATGGTCGCGCATCCCGCCACCCGCCAGATATTGACGGGTTCGCGCAGGATCAGCATGCCGAAGATCGCGCCGATCATCATCGACATTTCGCGCGCCGGCGCCACCAGGCTGAGCGGGGCGCCCATGTCCACCGCGGTCAACACCAGAATATAGGACAGCGGCGAGAACAGGCCGACGCCGACGGCGAGCCACCAATAGCCCTGCATGGCCTTCATCATCTGTGCAGGATTCCTCAGCATCAGCGGTCCGAGCAGGAAAAGGCGCAGAAAATTGGAGAACCAGTCGAGCAGCACCGGATGAATGCCGAGCACTTTCACGCCGTAGCCGTCCACCACGGTGTAGGTGGCGATCAGCGAACCCGTACCCAGTCCCCAGCGCACGCCTTCCTGCCCCTTGGGCTGGCGGAAGGCGGCGAGTTTGCCCTGGGTCGAGATGCAGCCGATTCCGGCGACGACGGCGAGGAGGCCGAGCACGCCGAGCCAGGTCGGCGGCTCCTGCAACAGGATGAAGGCGCCGATGGAGGAGAACAGCGGGCCGGTGCCGCGCGCGATCGGGTAGACCACGCTGAGGTCGGCCACCTGATAGCCGCGCTGCAGGCAGAGGCTGTAGCCGAGATGGATGATGGCGCTGGCAACGAAACAAAATGCAATGGGCCAGTTCCAGGTCTGCTCGCGGGTGGCAAGCAGCCAGACCACCCAGGGCAGATAGGCGATGGTGGCCACCACATTGTAGGCGAACACGAAGGCCGGGCCGGCGGCGGCGGCGCGCTTGGCGAGCAGGTTCCAGCTGGCGTGAATAAGGGCTGCAACGACGACAAGGACGAGGGGGACAAACGACATGAGACCTCCGGGGCAGGCTGCCCGCAAGATTGATCTCGACGTCTCCTCCTCTGGGCTTTTTCCCCTCGGGTGCAGCCGCGGATTTTTTTGCTCCGCGGTCTCAGCAACGCTCGGACCAGCGACGGCGGAAGCCGTCCGGAACCCTAGTTGCCACTCGGTCGATCGAGGAAAAATATCCTCCGAAGCGCTGGCAGGGTCAACCCGCAATTGCCTGATATCACGGGGCTCTTGTGCCCGTGCGGCTACTTCACCTGAGCTTTCAGGTGAGTGATGAACACCTCGTAGCGCACCGTCTTGCCGGCGTATTGATGCGATGGCTTCGGCGCGTCGAGTAGCGGCGCGGCACGCAGCGGCCATTTGAGCACGACGCGCTCGCGCGCCACAGCCAGGGCTGTCCGCATCAGCTCATCCGCGTCGTCATCGGTGCCGACGAGGGCGGAAAGCTGTCGCATCTCCTGCTTCACCAGGGCGGTATTGCGCCGCGGCGGGTGCATGGGGTCAACGATGACGATTTCGGGCTTCAGTTGCGGGAGCAGGTGGCGGGCGTCGCCATGGACCAGCGTCATGCGCCCGATGACCTCGGCAAGCTCGGCAGACTCGGCGGCAGCGCGGGCGAGGGCATCCGTCAGCAGCGCATGCACCTCTGCAGATCGCTCGATCAAGGTGACGGAAGCGCCGGCAGAGGCCAGCAGGAAAGCATCGCGGCCGAGACCGGCCGTTGCATCGACGATCGAGGGGATGCGATCTTTTTTGATCCCGGCAGCCCGCACCAGCGGGTGACCGCGTTCGCCGCCGCGCCGGAAGCGGTAGAAGACGGCGCCGCCGGCAAAATCGATCTGCGGCTGGTCGGTTCTGGCGGCCATGGCTAGCCCGGCCAGCACTGTCCGCCGCCATCGACCCGTAACACCTGGCCGGAGACGAAGGCGGCTTGCGGCCCGGCAAAGAACTCGACCACCCGCGCGACCTCGTCGACCGTGGCGATACGGTCCAGCGTGCCGCTCTCGACCATGCGTTTCTCGTCCACCGCGCGTGTGCCGAGGAAGCGGCCGGTGCGGGTGTCGCCGGGGGCGATGCAGTTGACAGCGATGTCATAGGGACGCAACTGATCGGCGAGACAGCGGGTGTAATGGGTCATGCCGGCTTTCGCGACTGCGTAGATGGAAGAGTTGGCGCGGCCCTTGAACGCGGCGACCGAGCCGATGGTGACGATACGGCCACGCCGTCGTTCCATCATGCCGCGCGCCACCGCCTGGCAAGTCAGAATGGTCGCGAGCAGATTGCGGTCGAGGACGGCGCGCACGTCCTCCTCCTTGATATGGACGGCGTCGTTGGGATTGGGCTTGCCGCCGGCTGCGGCGATGTCGCCGCCGGCATTGTGCACGAGGATGTCGATCGGCCCGAGCGCCCGCTCGGCCTCGGCCACCACGCGGGCGATATCGTCGCTCCTGGTAAGATCGCCGAGCACGCGATGGCTGCGTACGCCGTATTGCCGGCTGATCTCCTGCGCCACCGCGGTCAGCGTCGTGCCTTCGCCGTATTCGGCGGGGCCGTTCTCGCGCATGCCGTGGATCGCCACATCGGCTCCCATGACAGCCAGTTTCTCGGCAAAGGCGCGGCCGAGCCCGCGGCCGGCGCCGGTGACCAGCGCGACCTTGCCGGCAAGCGTTTTTGCAGCGTCGAGCGAAGCCATCATTTACTCTCCATTGGCTGCCTTTTGCGAGATCATCGCCGAAGTTCATCGCCCGGACGGCTGACCGAATCCCCGGGCGCAGCCTTTTTATAGGGTTTTTTGAGCGAATCACTTCGCCGCGTGATAGGGAAATCCAGCTGCGGAACAAGCAGCTGCGCGAAATCCGCGGCAAAATAAGGCATTTCTTGCACTGCGACGGCGCAATTTTGCGAAGATTGCTGTGTAGAATGTCGAAAAAGCCTGTATTTGAAGGCGTTTTCAGCCATATCGTGCGGCTTCCAGAATCAATGGAGCAATCATGGCCACCCAACTGTCTAAGTCGCAGCTGATCGAAAAGATCGCGACCTCCACCGAGCTTGCCAAGCGTGACGTCAAGAACGTGATGGATTGTCTCGTGGACGTCGGTCACAAGGAGCTCAAGAAGAACGGTCTCTTCCTCGTGCCGGGCTTTGCGAAGTTCGTCGTGATCAAGAAGCCGGCGACCAAGGCGCGCAAGGGCACCAACCCCTTCACGGGCGAGGAGATGATGTTCAAGGCCAAGCCGGCCCGGAAGATCGTCAGGGCCCGGCCGGTCAAGGCCGCCAAGGACGCAGTTGCCTGATAAAGAAAAGGCCTCCGGTGACGGAGGCCTTTTTGCTTCCGGGTCAGGGATTGAATCGGTCGTCCGGCTCGGTCACCTCTCCCCAGCGGGGACAGGTCGATTTGCGAAGCAAACGGGGTGAGGAGGCGCTGCCTGACGAGAGACCATGAACCCTCACCGGCGCTGCGCGCCGAACTCTCCCAAGGGAGAGGTGAGCTTCCGGTGTCGCTCCAGTCCAACCCAAACTTTTCTTGCCCTAGACCACCGGCGAACGGCCGCCATCGACATTGATGGCGGTGCCGGCGATGTAGGATCCCTGATCCGACGCCAGGAAGCAGGCGAGGTTGGCGAACTCCTCCGCCGTACCCATTCGTCCCATCGGGACGCCCTTGGCGAGATCGCGCGTGAAGGCGTCGAAATCCGTTCCCGGCGCCGTCTTGGCGTGCCGCTTCACCCATTGATCGCTGACGATCAGGCCAACCAGCATCGCATTGACCAGGATGTTGTGCGCGGCGCCTTCGTTCGCCATCGCCTTGGTCAGCGCCATGCCGGCCGCGCGCGAGACCGAGGTGGGCGTCGAGGCCGCCGCCGGCGCCTTGGCGCCGATGTTCAGCACGTTGATAATGCGGCCCCATTTGCGCTCCTTCATACCGGGCCAGACCAGCCGCGACAGCCGGATCGCCGCGAACAGCTTCAGGTCGAGGTCCTCCTGCCAGATCGCATCGGTGACCGTCTCGAAAGCCATCGCGCGCGATGTGCCGGCATTGTTGACGAGGATGTCGACCTTGCCGTGATCCTTCACGATCTTGTCGTAGGTGGCGGAAATGTCTGACGCTTTCGACACGTCGCAAACATAATCATGAACATGAAGGCCGTCCTTGGCGAGCGCCTCGCGCGCCGCCTTGAGGTCGGCCGCGCCGCGCGCGAGGATCGCAACCCTGGCACCGGACTCGGCGAAGCGGCGGGCCACCGCAATGCCGATGCCCTTGCTGCCACCGGTGACGACGGCCACGCGATCCTTCATCGTGATCTGCATGTTGTTCCCTCTCCCTGAGATCAGTTCTTCAACGCTTCCAGCAATTCATCCGGCCGCTCGGCCATCATGATGTGCCCGGCGCCGGGTAGAACCACGGTGCGCGCGTTCGGCACGGCCGCTGCCAAGGCCTTGCCGGCCCTGGCGGGGGTCATCATGTCGCGCTCGCCGAGGATGACCGTGGTCGGCACCGTGATGCCGGCCGCGGCCGTCAGCGCGTTCTGATAGGCGTTGCAGGCTGCAAGATCGTTGAAGAGCACGCCGGGGCGGCAATTCTGCAGCACCCGCTGGGCGCCTGAGTGCATCCACAGTCCCGGCGCCAGGCTGCCGCCCAATTCGGCGCTAAAGCCGAGGCCCCAGATCGAGACCATGTCGATGGCGGCCGGGTCATTGGCTTCGGCGGCCTTCAGGAGATCGGGGCCGACGGTCATGGTCGCGGCGGTACCGATCAGGCTAAGGCCGGACACCTTCGCCGGATGCCGCGCCGCGGTCTCAAGCGCAATCAGCGAGCCCATGGAGTGGCCCACGAGTTTTGCTTTCGGCGCCTTGACGGCATCGAGCAGGGCGGCGATCCAGTCGGCCATGTCCGCGATGGTCGGCAGCGGCTTGCCGCCGGAGCGCCCATGACCGGGCAGGTCCGGCGCCAGCACCGAATAGCCGTGATGGGCAAACCAGCGGCTGTGCAGTGCCCAGGTCGAATGATCGAAGCCGGCGCCGTGGATCATCACCACGGCCGGCAAGGCGGGATCGAACGGCCTGCCGCCGGTCGCCACGAAAATGTCGGTCCCGTTGACGGAAAGCTGCATGGCCTCAGGTCCTTTGCGAGGCGCGCAGCGCCTGTCCGAGATCGTCGATGATGTCCTGGGCGTTCTCGATGCCGACCGAGAGGCGCACCAGCTCCTCGCCGATGCCGGCTGCCTTCAGTTGCGCGGCATCCATCTGCTGGTGGGTGGTGGAGGCGGGGTGGATCACCAGCGTCTTGGCGTCGCCGACATTGGCGAGATGGCTGATCATGCGCAGGGACTCGATGAACTTCTTGCCCGCGGGCCTGCCGCCCTTAATGCCGAAGCTGACGATCGAGCCGGCGCCATTCGGCAGCAGCTTCTTGGCCAGCTGATGGTCGGGGTGGTCCTCCAGCGCCGGATGCAGCACCCACTCGACGCCCTTGTTGGACTTGAGGAATTGCAGGACGGCAAGCGTGTTCGCCATGTGCCGGTCCATGCGGACGCCGAGCGTCTCCACGCCCTGCAGCAGATGGAACGCATTGGTCGGAGACAGGCAGGCGCCGAAATCGCGCAGCCCTTCGGTGCGCGCGCGCATGATGAAGGCGGCCTGTCCGAACTGCTCGTCGAAGATGATGCCGTGATAGCCGGCATAGGGCTCGGTGAGTTGGGGGAACTTTCCCGACGCGTGCCAGCCGAAGCGGCCGCCGTCAATCAGCACGCCGCCGATGGCGACGCCGTGGCCGCCGATCCATTTGGTGGCGGAATGCATCACGAGGTCCGCCCCGAGCTCGATCGGCTTGCTGAGATAGGGCGTGGCGAACGTATTGTCGATCAGCAGCGGGATCTTTGCGTCATGCGCGATCTGTGCGACTGCGGGAATGTCCAGCACTTCCAGCCCTGGATTGCCGATGGTCTCGCCGATGACGAGCCGCGTGTTCGGCCGGATCGCGGCGCGGAACTCGTCGAGCGCGCGGGGCTTCACGAACGTGGTGGTGATGCCGAAGCGCGGCAGCGTATGCGCCAGCAGGTTGATGGTGCCGCCATAGAGCGAGGCGGATGCCACGATATGGTCGCCGGCATTCATCAGCGTGGCGATGCCCAGATGCAGCGCCGCCATGCCGCTTGCCGTGCAGACTGCGCCGACGCCGTTCTCGAGCGCCGACAGGCGCTCCTCGAGCACCGCGGTGGTCGGGTTGGAGATACGCGTATAGATGTGACCGGCGCGCTCCAGGTTGAACAGCGCCGCCGCGTGATCGGAATCCTGGAAGACGTAGGACGTCGTCTGGTAGATCGGCACCGCGCGCGAACCGGTCGCGGGGTCGGGATGCTGGCCTGCATGCAGGCTCAGTGTTTCGAAGGCGGGCGGTTTGGGAGCTGGCATGTCCGGTGGGTCTCGGAAGGGGACGGGAAGGCGCCGTGGGTTTTGCCATATCGGGCGGGCAGGTGCCATGCGGAAATCCCGGCAAAAATCCGGGAAAAGGCCGGCAATGGGAGATTTGCGCAAAACGGCGGATACTGGCAGAACAGGCGGTGACCTGCGACCACATGCGAAGGTCTCCAACAAGAGCAAGAAGTCAGAACGCGACCCAGAATGTCTCAGAAGATAGATCCCATCACGCGCTCCGTGGTCCAGCACCGGCTCGGCTCGATCGTGAAGGAAATGGGCGAGGCGATGCTTCGCACTTCCTATTCGCAGATCCTCAACTCCAGCCGCGATTTTTCGCTTGCGATCACCGACACAAGCGGCCGGCTGATCGCGCAGGCCGAGCACATTCCCGTCCATGTCGGCGCGCTGCCATGGGCAACGCGTGCGGTGGAGGAGCGCTTCAAGGACATCGTGCCCGGCGACGTCATCCTGCTCAACGATCCCTATCACGGCGGCAGCCATCTGCCTGACCTCACAGCCTTCGTGCCGGTCTTCGACGGCGGCAAGCGTCTGCTCTGGACGGTGGTGCGCGCCCACCAGAGCGACATCGGCGGCGCGACCCACGGCGCCTACAATCCCGCCGCCACCGAAATCTATCAGGAGGGCATCCGCGTCCCGCCGATCAAATTGTACGAAGCCGGCAAGCCGCGCGAGGACCTGCTCGATCTGCTCGCGCTCAACATCCGCAACCCCCGCGAATTCCGCGGCGACCTCGCGGCCATGCTGGGTGCGGCACATCTCGGCGAGCGGCGGGTATCGCGGCTATTGGCCGAATTCGGTGCGCCGGTCGTGGAAGCCGCGATCGAGGCCATTCTGGATGCCGCCGAGCAGCAGGCGCGCGCCGTGGTCTCGACCTGGAAGGACGGCGTGTTCTACGGCGAGGCCTTTCTCGACGACGACGGCCATGGCCGCAGCGACATCCGGATCGCGGCCAAGGTGACGAAGAAGGGCAGCGACGTCGAAGTCGATCTCTCCGGTTCCGATCCGCAATCGACCGCGTTCGTCAATTCCTCGCACGCCAACATGCAGGCGGCGGTGGCGATGGCCTTTGCCTATCTGATCGACCCCGATATTCCCAAGAACGACGGCGCGCTGCGGCCGCTCAAGGTGATTGCAAAGCAGGGCACCATCGTGTGGGCCGATCCGGGCCGGCCGGTGACGCTGTGCACCAGCCACCCTTCCAACGAAATCGTCGAGGCCATCGTCAAGGCGCTGTCGGCTTCCTGCCCGGAACGGGCGATGGCGGGCTGGGGCCGTCGCTTTCGCATCGCCATCCAGGGTGAGAACCCGAAGACGGGCCGTAGTTTCATCTGGCACATGTTCCAGGCGCGGCCCGGCGGCGGCGCTTCGTCGGGCGGCGACGGCTATTCGTCGATCGGCGAATGGCACAGCGTGGGTGGGCTGAAATTCGGCAGCATCGAGGTGGCCGAAGTGCGTTTTCCGCTCCACTTCCGCCTTCATGAATTTCGTCCCGGCTCCGGTGGTGACGGACAGTTCCGCGGTGGGCTCGGCGTCTCCCTCGACATGGTGCTGGAAACGGCCAAGCCTGCGCTGGGCAATACCGCCGGCGAGGGCACCCGCCACGGGCCTTGCGGCATGCTTGGTGGTGCGGACGGCGCGCCGCATCGCTATCGGCTGTTGTCGGAGGGACGTCCGCCGCGCGAGCTGCGCACCAAGGAAGTCGGCATTGCCCTCCATCCCGGCGACTGCCTGGAGATACGCTCGTCCGGCGGCGGCGGCTGGGGGCCGCCGGAAAAGCGCAAGCCCGAGGCGCGCAAGCGCGATGAAGAGCAGGGCCTGACGGCAGATTTTTCGGCGGAGCGGCCCTGAGCATGTATACGATCGGGGTCGACGTCGGCGGCACCTATACGGACCTTGTTGCCTCGGATGAAAGCGGGCGCACGGTGTTTGCCAAATCGCCGTCGACGCCGGCGGACCAGTCGCTCGGCGTGATGGCCGGGCTGGAAGAACTGGCGCGTCGGCTCGGCGTGACGCGTGGCGAGATGCTCGCAAAGACCGACCGTCTCGTCCACGGCACGACGGTCGCGACCAATGCGCTGCTGGAGCGCAAGGGCGCGAAGGTCGCCCTGCTGACGACGGAAGGCCATCGCGATGTTCTCGAAATGCGCGAGGGCCTGAAGCCCGACCGCTACGATCTGCGCTCGCCGCCGCCTGAGCCGCTGGTGCCGCGCGAGCGTCGGCTTGGCGTGCGCGAGCGAATGAAAGCCGATGGCAGCGCCGCGATTCCGCTCGACGCTCGCTCGCTGGATCAGGCGATCGAGGCCGCAAGAAAATCCGGCGCCAATTCCATCGCGGTGTGCTTCCTGCACGCCTACCTCAACCCCGCTCATGAATTGGCCGCCGTCGAGCGCCTGCGCGCGGCGATGCCCGACATCACGGTGTCGCGCTCCAGCGACGTGCTGCCGCAGATCAAGGAATATGAACGCGTCTCGACCACGGTGGTGAACGCCTATGTCGAGCCGGTGGTGCGGCGCTATCTGACCAACCTGGAAAAGCGTCTGATCGAAGCCAGCTTCAAGGGCAGCCTCTTCATCGTGCTGTCGCATGGCGGCATGGCGCCGGTGGAAGAGGCGGCGCGGCTTGCTGCGGGCACGGTGCTCTCGGGCCCGGCGGGCGGCGTGTCCGGCGGGCGGCGTTGCGCCGATCTTCTCGGCATTGCCGACCTCGTTCCCTTCGACATGGGCGGCACCTCGACGGACATTTCGCTGATCGCGGAAGGACAGGCCTCGCTCTCCGCGGACGGCATGCTGGCAGGCCAGCGCATTGCGCTGCGCAGCCTCGATATCGCCAGCATCGCGGCTGGCGGCGGCTCGATTGCCAGCGTCGATGCCGCCGGCACGTTGCGCGTCGGACCGGAAAGCGCGGGCTCGGTGCCGGGCCCGGCCTGCTATGGCAATGGTGGCACGGCCGCGACCGTGACCGATGCCAATGTCGTGCTCGGCTATCTCGATGCTTCCGCCTTCATGGGCGGCGCGCGGCCGCTCGACCGCGCGGCGGCGGAAGCCGCGGTCGACCGAATTGCGGCTGCGCTCGGCCTGTCGCGGCTGGAAGCTGCCGCAGGCATCCATCGCATGATCAACCTGAAGATGGCCGACGGCATCCGCTTGATGACGCTGCGCCGCGGCGTCGATCCCCGAAAGTTCGCGATGCTCAGTTTCGGTGGGGCGGCCGGCCTGCATGCGGCCGAAGTAGCGCGCGAGCTCGAAATCAAGCGCATCATCGTGCCGACGGTCGCCTCCGTGCTGTCGGCGTGGGGCATGCTGACCTCCGATCTCCGCTACGAGGTCAGCCGCACCCATTATGGTGCGGGCGGCCGCATCACGGCCGGCGAGGTGCGGGCGCTGTTTGCCGAGCTGGAGCAGCAGGCGGAGAGCCGACTAAAGAGCTGGTTCAATGGCCCGATCCGGATCGAGCGCTCCGCCGAGATGCGCTACGGCGAGCAGATTTTCGAGATCGACGTGGCGCTCGACGGCATTGACTGGAATTCGCCGTCGCTGGTCGACGCGATCGAGCAGCGCTTCCATCGCCGCCATGAAGAACTCTACACTTATTCCTCACCCGGCCAGGAAGTGGTGTTCGTCAACGCCCGCGTCGCCGCCGTCGGCGAAGTGTCGCAGCGCGGCGAGGGTGCGAAGGCCGCGTCGCCGGCATCGGCCTGCAAGCCGGTCGGCACCCGCAAGGCGTATTTCGGTGGCTGGCGCGACATTCCGGTCTATGCCTTCGACAGACTGCAGCCCGGACACTCGTTGGAAGGACCCGCGATCATCGAAGCCGAAACCACCACGGTGCTGGTCGATACCGGCGACCGCGTCACCGTAAATGCGCTGGGCTGGCTGGATATTGTGTTGCGTTGAACTCGCTTACCCTCTCCCCCTGTGGGAGAGGGTCGCTTCGCAAAGCGAAGCGGGGTGAGGGGTTTGGCTCCGCGAGTTAGTCTCTTGCAAGGGGCACGCGGGAAGGAACCCCTCATCCGGCGGGCTTCGCGCGCCACCTTCTCCCACAAGGGGAGAAGGCAAGTGCACTATTTCTTCTGTCCGTAGTTCAACAGCCCGCCCTTGTTCTTGGCTGGATGCGCGCGCAGGCCTTCCTCGTTCGGCTCGGTGCCCCAGCCGGGGCGATCCGGAATGACCAGGTGCCCGTCGACATATTCGGGAAGATGCGTGAACAGCTCATGATCCCACGCCAGCCTGTCTATGTCGGTCTCCATGATGCGCAGATTCGGTACCGCGGCGCAGAAATGCGCGTTCATCAGGCTGCAGAGATGGCCGTAGAAATTATGCGGGGCGACGTTGACCTCGAAATGCTCGGCGGCGGCTGCGATCTTCATGGATTGCCACACCCCGTTCCAGGGGGTGTCGATGATGGCGACGTCCATCGCCTGCTCGCGGAAATAGGGCAGGAACTCGCGCAGGCCCAGCAGCGTCTCGCAGGAGGAGATCGGATGATTGCTCTGGCGGCGGATATAGCCGAGCGCCTCGGGATTGAACGTGTCGATCTCGACCCAGAACATGTCCATGTCGGCGATGGCGCGCAGGATCTTCAGATAGCCTTCGGTCTTGGCGTTGAAGTTGAGGTCGAGCAGGAGGTCGACGTCGGGACCGGCACCGTCACGGATCGCCTCCAGGTGCATGCAGAGATTGCGCAGCACCGTGCGGTCGACATTGATCTCCGGCTCGAACGGAGAGCCGAAGCCGGGCCGCCAGCCCATGGGCTTGCCGTCGGTGTAGACGAAGATGTTGGTCTTCATCGCGGTAAAGCCCTTTTCGCGTACTTCACGGCCGATCGCCTTGACGCCGTCGAGGCTGGTGATCGGCGGCTTGTACCAGTCGGGATGATTGATGCGCCATGTCGCGCAATGCGACCAGTACACGCGGACGCGGTCGCGGATCTTGCCGCCCAGCAGCTCGTAGCAGGGCACGCCCAGCGATTTTGCCTTCACATCGAGTAGCGCATTCTCGATCGCGCCGAGCGCCAGCGCCACCACACCGCCCGCGGCGGGGCGGGTTGCGGAAAACAGTTCGGCATAGATGCGCTCATGCTGGAAGGCGTTCCTGCCGACCACGCGCGCCGACAGGCGTTCGATCGCAGCCGTGACGCCCGGCGCGCCGAAACCCTCGTCATACTCGCTCCAGCCGACGATGCCATCCTCGGTGACGATCTTGACGAAATGGTAATTGCGCCAGCCGGCATCGCAGGAAAGGGTTTCGACGCTTTTGACGGTGGTTTTCCTGCTCATGCTTCCTGCCCGTTTGCCCTGTTTTGCCCGATAACAACAACGGATTGGCCGTCAGTCAATCGGGTAAAGGCGCATGAGGGCTTGCCATTCCGGTGGTCTCGCTGGCATTCAATGCGCTCGGGGAATCCCTGCGCATCGTGCTCGATCCCACGATGAAGGATCGTTGAGACGGAACGGCCAATGCCTTTCAGAAAGCTACTGATCGCCAATCGCGGTGAGATCGCCATCCGCATCTCGCGCGCTGCCGGGGAGGCGGGCCTTGCCTGCGTGGCGATCCATCCGGCCGACGATGTGTCTTCGCTGCACGTGCGGACCGCTGACGAATCCCATGAAATCCCGGGCCGCGGCGCTCGGGCCTATCTCGACATCGAGGCGGTTATTGCGGCCGCAAAAGCGACCGGCTGCGATGCGCTGCATCCCGGCTACGGCTTCCTCAGCGAGAACGTTGCGCTGGCCCGGCGCTGCGCCGAAGAGGGCATCGTTTTCATCGGGCCGTCGCCGGAGGCGCTGGAACTGTTTGGCGACAAGGCGAAGGCCAAGGCGCTGGCGAAACAATGCGGCGTCCCCGTGATCGACGGCACCGAAGGTCCGACGACGCTGGAGGAGGCACGCGCTTTCCTGGCTTCGCAGGGCGCGGTCATGATCAAGGCGATCGCCGGCGGCGGCGGGCGCGGCATGCGCATGGTGGACGATCCGGCGAAGCTCGATGAAGCCTATGCGCGCTGCCAGTCCGAGGCGATGGCCGCCTTCGGCAGCGGCGAGGTTTATGCCGAGCGGCTGATCCGGAGGGCACGCCATATCGAGGTGCAGATCGTCGGCGACCGTCATGGCGCCATCAGCCATCTCTGGGAGCGCGAATGCACCATCCAGCGGCGCAACCAGAAACTGATCGAGGTCGCGCCGAGCCCCTCGCTCAGCGAGGCGCTGCGGGCGCGCATCATCGAATCCGCAAAGCACCTCGCGGCCGCGGCGCAGTACGACAATCTCGGCACCTTCGAATTCCTTGTCGATGACGAGGCGAGCGGCAATGACGAGCGCTTTACCTTCATCGAGGCCAACCCGCGGCTGCAGGTCGAGCACACCGTCACCGAGGAAGTGCTCGGCATCGATCTGGTGCGCACGCAGCTCGCGGTCGCCGGCGGCGCCACGCTCGGCTCGCTGGGGCTGGCGCAGCCCTATGTGCCAAGGCCGCGCGGCTATGCCATGCAGCTTCGCGTCAACATGGAGACCATGGACCAGACCGGCGCGACGCAGCCGACCGGCGGCACGCTGTCGATGTTCGACCTGCCGTCGGGGCCGGGCGTGCGCGTCGATACGTTCGGCTATTCCGGCTACAAGACCAGTGCCGCCTTTGACTCCCTGCTGGCCAAGGTGATCGTCCATTCCACCGGCGCCGAATGGCGCGACGTGGTGCAGAAGACGGCGCGCGCGCTGCGTGAATTCCGTGTCGGCGGAGTCGCCACCAATATCCCGTTCCTGGCGGCGATCCTGTCGCATGCGGACTTTGCCGCCAACCGCATCTTCACCGGTTTCATCGACACCCATATCGCCGACCTCGTGGGCGCGGCCGAGAATGTCGAGACACTGCTGGTGGAAGAGGCACACATCGCATCGATGCCGGCTGAGATGGCGCCGTCGGCCGCTGCGCCTGCAGGCTCGGTGCCGGTTGCTGCGCCATTGCAGGGCACCGTTGTCAGCATCGACGTGACCGAAGGCGATCTGGTTCGCCCGGGCCAGCAGATCGCGGTGCTGGAATCCATGAAGATGGAGCATCTCGTCAACGCGCCTCATGGCGGCAAGGTGATGAGGGTCGCCAGCGGCGCCGGCACCACCCTGATGCAGGGCGAGGCGATCCTGTTTCTCGAACCGGTGGAACTCGACGAGCATGACGTCATCGAGGAGGCCGAAGTCGATCTCGACCACATCCGCGCCGATCTTGCCGAACTGAATGCGCGTCACGCCATTACGCGCGACGAGAGCCGTCCCGGCGCGGTGGAGCGGCGGCGCAAGACCAACCAGCGCACCGCACGAGAAAATATCGCGCAGCTGGTCGATCCCGGCTCCTTTGTCGAATACGGGTCGCTCGCCATTGCCGCGCAGCGGCGGCGCCGCAAGGTGGAAGACCTGATCCAGAACACGCCGGCTGACGGATTGATCTCGGGCGTTGCCACCGTCAACGCCGACGAATTCGGGCCCGAGGCCGCACGCTGCATGGTGATCGCCTATGACTACACGGTGCTTGCGGGCACGCAGGGCCACATGAATCACAAGAAGATCGACCGCATGCTCTCGCTGACGGAGCAGTGGCGGCTGCCGCTGGTGTTTTATGGCGAGGGCGGCGGCGGGCGGCCGGGCGATACCGATCGCCTGGGGATGACCGGGCTCGACGGGCCGTCCTTTGTGCAGTTCGCGAGACTTTCCGGGCTGGTGCCCGTGGTCGGCATTGTTTCCGGCTATTGCTTTGCCGGCAACGCGGCGATGCTCGGCTGCTGCGATGTCATCATTGCCACGAAGAATGCGTCGATCGGCATGGGCGGCCCGGCCATGATCGAGGGCGGCGGGCTCGGCGTGTATCACCCGGCCGAGGTCGGCCCGGTGTCCTTTCAGTCGCCGAATGGCGTGATCGACATCCTCGTCGAGGACGAACAGGAGGCGACGGCCGTCGCGCAAAAATATCTCTCTTATTTCCAGGGCGCGATGAAGGACTGGAGGGCGCCGGACCAGCGCCTGCTGCGTCGGGCGATTCCGGAGAACCGCCTGCGGGTCTACGATATCCGCACCGTCATCGATCTCCTCGCCGATGAAGGCTCGGTGCTGGAGATTCGCCGCGACTTCGGCGTCGGCATGATCACGGCCTTCATCCGCATCGAGGGCAAGCCGTTTGGACTGATCGCCAACAATCCGAAGCATCTCGGCGGTGCCATCGATGCGCCGGCCGGCGACAAGGCCGCGCGCTTCATGCAGCTCTGCGATGCCTTCGATATCCCGATCGTATCGCTATGCGATACGCCGGGCTTCATGGTCGGCCCCGAAGCGGAGAAGACGGCGATCGTGCGCCATGTGGCGCGGATGTTCGTCACCGGCGCGAGCCTCTCCGTGCCGCTGTTCGGCATCGTGCTGCGCAAGGGCTATGGGCTTGGCGCGCAGTCGATGATCGGCGGCGGCTTCCATGCGTCTTTCTTCACGATCGCCTGGCCGACCGGCGAGTTCGGCGGCATGGGGCTGGAAGGCTATGTGCGGCTCGGCTTCCGCAAGGAGATGGAAGCGATCGCCGACCCCGTCGAGCGCGAGAATTACTACAAGGCCAAGGTCGCCGAGCTCTACGCCAACGGCAAGGCGGTCTCGATCGCCTCGGTGCTGGAGATCGACGAGGTGATCGATCCCGCCGATACCCGCCACTGGATCATGTCGGGCCTGCGCTCGGTGCCGAAGGGCGAGCCGCGCGCTACCCGCAAGCGGCCTTGTATCGATGCGTGGTAACAAGCGGGTCGTCGATCTCTGGATTTCAACCCATGTCCGCTGCGCCGTTCTGGGGTGGCAAAGCAAGGACAGTGGCCGGCGGAAACAGGCTGCGCCGCTTGCCTGAACGGATCAGGCGAACGAGCGAAGGCCATGGATACGTGCGCCACCTATTCGATTACAGTTGTTGCAGCAGCTACCAGCCCGTCGGGCACATGAAGGCCAAGCTCTTTCGCCGTCTTCAGATTGATCACCAACTCGAAACGCTCTGCCTGAAAGTACGGTATCTCGCCCGGATTGGCGCCTCGCAATATTTCGGCTATTTGCCGCACGTATCTAAGCACAAGAGAATTGAGGTCCGCGGCATAGGACATCAGTCCGCCTGCTTTCGCCATCTCGCTGTAGGGGTAAACGGCGGGGAGCCGCATCTGCTGCATCACCTGGAGCAAGAAGGGCGTTCTCGGGCGATGCAAATTCCCCTCATCCGAGAAGATAACTCCGTCCACTTGGTCTCGCTGAATCGATGAGAATGTGCTGCGATATTCCGTTTCGCCATAGGGACGGCTGACTGTACCCTCTACCAAGGAGATCCCCAGCTTTTGCGCGGCGCCGCGTACCGCTTGACCACCAGCGCCCGTCCAAACCCCTTCTCCTGAAACGAAAACGACATTGGCCAATTTGGGAACGGCGTTGGAAAGCAATTCAAGGCGCTTGGCCCAGACTTCAAGTCCGGCGTCGACGCTCACGCCTGTAACGTTGCCGCCGGGACGGGCCAGGTTCGACACAAGCCCCAGCCGGATGGGATCGCCCGTAAACGCCACGATGGGGATCGTCGTCGTTGCCTTCAGGCGAAGGGCCATCGGTGTCCCGGAGCAGCTGATCACATCAGGATTCTTGTCGATCACTTCGCGCGCAATTTCCTCCACGCGTCCCGGCTGGAATTGCCACCGATCGATGATAAGGTTTTCGTCTTCGACGAAGCCGAGGCGCTTAAGTTCTTCAAGGAACACTGTTGCGCCGGGGTCGCGTCCGATCTTCATATCTTCGGGCTTCCCAATACCAATCACCGCAAGGCGCTTTTTCGGAGCGGGTTGCTGTGCCAGGGCATGGCGCATGGCCGGCGCGGACAACAAAGTGGCAAGCAAGAATTCGCGACGCTTCATCGCAAGGCCCCCAACCTAGCCGAATTGCAACTGTTGCGACGATATCATGGGCCCGAGACAAACACCATTTTGCTCGCCTGCAAATTTCGCGACGCGGTTCTGAGCGGCTGCGCGACTGCCGATCAATTTCACCAAAATGCTCTCGCCGCTTGATGCCCGTTGAGCGGCGCATCGTTGTCAACCAAAACCCTACATTGATACGGCCGAGCCTGACATTGGAGGCTCAGGCGTAATGCGCCGCGGCCCGGCGAAGAACCCCTGCGCCTGCGCAAGTGGCGGGTTCGGGTGAGGCTGCGATTGACATGCAACGGGAACATTCCCTAGCTTGTTGTTTTGAAACCTTGCTTGGGGGCATCTGTGAGGCTTCAGAAGAGGACAGCCGAGAGCTTTATGCTCGCGGTGGCGGCTTTCACGATGGGGAAAGTGGCCCAAGCGGCCGATCTTCCCATGAGGGCCAAAGCAGTCGAGCACGTCAGGATTTGCTCGCTGTATGGTGCCGGATTCTACTACATCCCAGGTACCGATACCTGCATCAAGCTCGGCGGCTATCTGCGTGTCGATGTTGTAGCGAACTCGAACTCGGATAATGGCGGCAACGTCTTCGGCCAGGGCGGCGCGAAGAACCGCTACACCAACGGCTTCACCACGCGTTCGCGCGAAGATTTCAACATCGACACTCGTACCCAGACCGAGTACGGCGTGGTGCGCACCCAAACCTTCCTTACCTCCAGCTGGACCACTGGCAACTATACTGGCGCCGGAGCCGGAACAACCGCATATGACTCGGTCCCCGGCACAACCGGTCCCGGCGCGGTCGGCGGTGGTGGGCTTGGCGTGTACCTCACGTTCCTCCAGTTCGCCGGCTTCACGATCGGGAAAGCCTGGTCGCCGTTCAGCATGCCGTGGCAAAATTACCCCGGCAACACCTTCGATGGTCTCGTCGGCGGTGGCGGCACCGTGACCGGGGTAAACCAGTTCACCTACAGCTTCGATCTTGGAAGCGGCAACAGGCTTACTTTTTCGGCGCAGGATCCGGTCGCCTACTATCAGGCGGGCGTCCAGAACCTCGGGACGCTGGGCGCCGGCGGTGCAGGCGGCGGCGCCCTCGGTATTTTCGGCGCCAGTGATTATGGAGGGTCTGTCTCGCCCGACTTCGTTGCGGCATTTCGTGCCGATCGACCTTGGGGCATGTTCAAGCTTGCAGCCGCGGCGCACGACAACCACGCGGCTTACTACGGCAATGGGGCCCCCGGCTCGGGGAGCGAACCCTGGGGCCATCCCAAGGACCTGTGGGGATATGCACTGGCGGCTGGATTGACGATCAAGAATGTGCCTGCCGACGGCGACAGCATCAACGTTCAGGGCGTGTATACCAACGGTGCAACCCGCTACAACATCCAGGACCTCGCATCCCAGTACGGCGCAGTTACCTTGTTCGGCAGCTCAAAGAACCCGCTTGCCTACCAGGGCTTGGCAATCAATGCTGCGCCCGACACGGTATTCGTAACTGGATCTCAGCAGCATGCGATCCAGACTTGGGGTGCTCAGGGTGGCTACAATCATAACTGGGACCCGTACTGGAGCTCCAGCGCTTATGGCGCTTGGGCAAAGGTCCAGTACGACGGCTTCTCCAAGACTGCGATCTGCGGGACTGCCCAGAACGGTGCGGCGAGCGGCGGCACATTCCTGCCGGTCTTTGGTCTCACGGGAGTTGCTGGCGGGGGAACGTGTAACCCCGACCATCAAATCGTGCAGGGTGGATTGGTCACCCGCTGGACACCGGTGAGAGGCTTGGCCTTCAGCGCAGATGTTACCTGGAGCCACATCCACCAGAAGAACTCCGGACTGATACTTGCTGCCAGCCCCACGCTTGGTAAACCCGCTGGATTTTATGAGCTCAAGAATCAGGATAACGTGCTTCTCCTGCTTCGTGCACAGCGCAACTGGTAGACAGGCCTGCCCTCGGTGCCGAAGCCGGAGCCGCGCACGACCCGCAAGCGGCCTTGTATCGATGCGTGGTAGTCAGAGATACCACGCCAGCACGGCTTTCAACTGCGCGCCATCGATGACCGGCAGCACTACGATCTGGTTCATGCCCGACGTGCGTGCCAGTGTTGCTGCGACCGAACTGTCGACCCCGAGATGTTCATTGATCGCGGGCAGGCCGGTAGCCCAGGCGCCGCCGATCGAGCCTTCGCCCTTGCCGATCTGCTTTCCCGCGTAAAGCGGGGCGAGGTCGGTGCCCTTGCTGCAGTCGCCGGAATGGAAGGTCAGGGCCGTGCGAGCGTCGTTGGGTACCCAGATCTCGAAGCGTTGCGCAATCGGCGTTGCCTGCGCCGAGAGGAAGGTCATCACCCAGGTCTCGCTTGCGCCGGTGCGGTAGGGAATGCCGACGCCGCAATTGATGCCGATCTCGGTCGCCTCCTCCCAGCGCAGGAACGCCTTGGAATTGTGGAGGTCCTTGATGATCAGCGGCATGCCCGCCTTCCAGGTGCGGCCGGGCAGGCCGAACCCGCGCGGGAACCTGGTGTGGCGGGAGTTGAATTCGAACATGTCGGCGGTGCCGTAATAGCCGTCCACCAGCGCCATCTCGTGCGAGCGTTCGGCATCGTTGTGCCAGAGCTCGATGGCGCCGACATGCTTCTCGTCGGCGCCGCAGAACAGCACCATCACCGCCATCAGGAACTCGCCGGCAAACACCGGCAGCGCCACGCCGCAGGTGAGGCCGGCCTCGATCGCCTCGTCGGTGCGCTTGAAATAGGAGTTGGCGAACTTGGTCAGGATAACGGGATGGCCGCTCGCCCAGGCCTTGCCGGGCAGACCTTCATCATAGGCGAACAGCGCGTTCTCGCTGACGGCCTTGAATTCGGAATATTCGGCGCTGCAAAGACAGCCGCCGAATTCGAGCCGGGTGCGCGTGCGGTCCGGCACCCATAGCTCCACGACGCGGATGAACGTCTTCATGAGACGCTCCATGCTGATTGTTGAGCATGATCCTGGTCGGAAAAAACTGGTATGCACTCTTCCGGGATCACGCCGACGGCAATCAGCATCCGCCATTTGGCGGCGTCATGGGCGTTCAAATTAGCGGCACGCGCTGCTCAAACTTCGTGCGGTTGATCACGAAAGGGCTAGTTCGCTGTACCCTTTTGCCGCGACCTCGTCGCAGCGCGCGCGATAGGCCGGCGCGCTGCCGCTATAGCGTGCCACGATGCGGGTGGTCTTGCCTTCGACATTACGGTTGATGCCGGTCATCCAGGAATCCACCTCGTTCGAGAGCAGGCCCACGCCCAGCTCCTTGACGTGGTCGGTCCAGTCCTTGACGCCTTCGGGCGTCGCCTCCAGCCGCGTCAACCCCTTGTCGCGCGCAAATCGCATCAGGCCGGTAACCCAGTCGACGCTGTATTCGATGCTGCGCGGAATGTTGCCGAGCGCGGTGTGCGGCCCCATCACCATGATCATGTTGGGAAAGCCGTGCACCATCAGGCCGAGATAGGTTTCCGGGCCGCTCTTCCAGACATCCTTCAGCCTGACGCCGCCGGCGCCGCGGAAATCGATCTTATCGAAGCTGCCGGTGATGGCGTCGAAGCCGGTGGCGTAGATGATGATGTCGAACTCGAATTCCTTCTCGCTGGTCTTGATCCCCTTCGGCGTGATGCGCTCGATCGGCGTCTCCGTGATGTCGACGAGTTCGACGTTGGGTCGGTTGTAGGCCTCGTAATAGAAAGTCTCGAGCGGCAGGCGGCGCGTGCCGAAGCCGTGGTTCTTCGGAATCAGCTTTTCGGCGACCTTCTGATCCTTGACACGCTCGCGGATTTTCCGCGCGATGAAGTCGCTGATGGTGGCGTTGGCCGCCCGGTCGATCAGTATGTCGCGGAAATTGCCCTGCCAGATGCCAAAGCCGCGCTCGCCATACAGCCTCTCATATTGCGCCTCGCGCTCCTCGGCCGAGACCTCGAAGGCGCCACGCGGATCGGGCGTGTGGATGAAGCAGGCAAAGGTTTCCTGGCAGCGCGCGAAGATCTCCGGATAGCTCGCCTTGATCTTGGCCTGCGTCTCGGCGTCGATCTTGCCGTTGTGCAGCGGCGCGGCCCAGTTCGCGGTACGCTGAAACACGGTGAGGTGGCCGACCTGGGAGGCGATGGTCTGGATGGTCTGGATGCCGGTGGCGCCGGTGCCGATCACCGCGACGCGCTTGCCGGCGAAGTCGACCGGCTCTTTCGGCCAGCGCGCGGTATGGAAGGCCTGGCCCTTGAAGGAATCGCGGCCCTCGATCCGGGGCAGGGTGGGCGTCGAGAGCGGCCCGATCGCGCTGATTAGGAAGCGGCAAGCGAACGCACTGCCGTCTTCCAGCGTGATCCGCCAACTCCGCGTCGCTTCGTCCCAGATCGCCGCGGTGACGCGGCTCCTGAACTGGATGTCGCGCCGCAGGTCGAGCTTGTCGGCCACGAACTGGCAGTAACGCAGCGTCTCCGGCTGGCCGGCGAAGTGCTCGGACCATTCCCACTCCTGCAGCAGCTCCTTCGAGAAGGAGTAGCCGTAGGAGTAGCTTTCGGAATCGAAGCGCGCGCCGGGATAACGGTTCCAGTACCAGGTGCCGCCGACGTCGGTGCCGGCCTCGAACACGTGTGCGCGCAAGCCTAGCTCGCGCAGCCGGTGGAGCTGGTACATGCCGGAAAGTCCGGCGCCGATGATGATGGCGTCGTAGTCGAGCCTGGATGCTGGCGGCGAAGCGGTCACTTCGGCGTTTCCCCTTGTTGTTTGGCGAAGGCTAGCCGCTCCGCCGTGCCGGAACAAATGCCATGGGAGCATGGCGGTTGCAGTTTTCCGTGGGGCTGGCGAAACTGCCGGAAATAAATCCGGCAGGAGAGGGCATGACCGAGGGACGCTACCGGCTGATCGGATCGACGGCTTCGCCCTATGCGATCAAGCTGCGGGCGCTGATGCGCTATCGCCGCATCCCCTTCGACTGGCTGATCATGACCAAGGCGCTGCGCGCGGCCACCGCGCATCTCAAGCCGATGCTGATCCCGGTGCTGCAATACCCCGACGGCAGCTATCGCGGCGAGACCACCGCGCTGGCACATGATCTCGAGGCCAGGCACAAGGGCCGCTCCGTCATCCCCGAGAACAAGGCCGTTGCCTTCGTCTGCGACCTCCTGGAGGACCTCGCCGACGAATGGGCGGTCAAGCCGCTGTTTCTCTACCGCTGGTGGGATCCGGAAGACCAGGCCTATGTCTCGCGCTGGGCGGGCGAGGAATGGTCGACGTCGGAAGCGGAAACCGGCAGCGCGCAGGAGATCGAGGAATTCCGGCAGCGACAGGTTTCGCGCATGGTCATTCTCGGCGCCACGGCGGAGAACAAGCCGCTGCTGGAGGAAAGCTATCGGCGCATTCTCGCAGCGTTCGAGCCGCATGTCGGCATGCGGAAATATCTGTTCGGCAGCCGGCCGTCGCTCGCCGATTTCGCATGGTTCGGCCAGCTCAGCGAGATGGCGACCGACCCGACGCCGATGCGGATCATGCGCCAGCTCGCGCCGTTCACCGATCACTGGGTGCGCCGGCTGGACGATGCATCCGGCGTCGAGGGTGAATGGTATCCGCGCGAGCAGGCGTTCGGCGGCATGGCGGAGGCGCTCCTGAAGATTGCCGGCGAGCTTTATCTGCCGTTTCTAGTGGCCAACGAGCAGGCCTTTGCCAAAGGGCTCGAGCGGTTGGAGATCAATGTCTGGGGGCTGCCTTACGCGCTAGCGCCGTTCAAGTACCAGGTCAAATGCCTGCAGCAGCTGCGCGAGAAATTTGCCTCGCTTGGCGCCGACGATCGCGCGATGTTGCATCCCGTATTGGAGCGCAGCGGCTGTTGGCCGCACCTCGTGCGCTGACGGATTGCGCGGTCGGCCAAATGAATGGGCCCCGGTGCGCGGTGGCATCGCGGGGCCCTGGGTTCTTCGTCTCAGCGAAGAGATGTCTGGCTTACGTCAGTTGGTGTACAGGAACGACATGCACGTGGCCTTTGCGCCTCGTTCCTGCGGATATGTTCAGATTGTCGGCGGCGCGACGCGAGGTCGGCAGCTGTCCAGCCTCACCCTGCGCCGTGACCTTGCCTAGCAAGGTCGCGTGACTGAGCCGGTGGCGTCATGCTCCTCTCCAAGAGTGGGCCGACGGACTTTGGTCCGCATTCCTGCCTGCCGTCCGGTGCCTGCCGGTCGGCAATTCCTGCGAGGCGGGAAGCTGGTGCTTCGCGACCCCTGCAGGTGCAGCACGCGCAAATGCTGCTCCCGATGTGCTGAAGTGTCAAGTTCGGCTTGTGTCGGGTTCCACCGTTAAAGCTAACGTTTGGTTCCCGTCTATTTGCGGTGCCGGCTGCCGAGCGCGGCCGCGGCGCTTTCGGGATTCTTGATGCGCTCGACCAGCATGTCGATGCGGTCGGTGCCCCAGAACAATTCGCCGTTGAACACCATGGTGGGCACGCCGAACACGCCGAGGTCTTCGGCCTCGTCGACGATGCGATCATGTTCGGCGCGCGCATCGCCCCGCACATAGGCTTCGTAGTCGGCTACCGAGCCGCCGAGCGAGGCGATGACGGCACTCATCTCCGGTAATTCGTCGATGTCGAGCTCGTGATTCCAGAATTTTCGGAACACCGTGTCATGATAGGGCCGGAAGAAGCCGTTGCGCTGCGCGAACAGCATGCCGGCGCTGGCATGGAATCCGTTGTAGATGCGCCGCGGTCCCCTGATGGTCAGGCCTTGCGCGTTGGCGAGCCGCCGCGCGTCCATGTAGGAGTAGCGCACCTTGCGCCAGAAGTGCGGCGTGCGCTCCTCCACCGCGCCCATGAACTCGGGAATGCGCAGCGTATAGGGCCGCCATTCCAGCTCGACGCCGAGGTCCTGTTCGATCTCGAACAGCCGCTTGTTGGCGATGTAGGCAAAGGGGCTCTTGTAGTCGGTGTAGACGCGCACGCGGGGGCGGGCCATGGCGCTTCCATCCTCAGGCTTTGGTCTGGCGATAATCGCTCAGGTCCGTATCATGTGTCATCTGCCAGTAGTCGACGAAGCGCCACGGCATCGCCGAGAACACGCGGCCCTGGCTGTTGCGGTAATAGGTGGTCATGCCCGGATGGGTCCAGATCATCTGCTCGTGCTCGGCGTCGACCTTGCGGACATAGTCGTCATGGGCCTGCGGCTTGACGTCGATGGCGGCAAGATTCTGCTCGATCATCTCGACCAGACACGAGGTGATGTAGCGGCTCTGGCATTCGGACTGGAAGATCACGCTGCCGCCATGCGCCGGACCTGAGTTCGGGCCCAGCATCACGAACAGGTTCGGGAAGTCGGGTACGGTGAGGCCGAGATAGGCGGTCGGATTGTCGTTGGCCCAGGCCTGCTTGAGGTTCTTGTTTTCTCGCCCGGTGATGTTGAGCCGCGCCGCCATCTCCGTGACCTTGAAGCCGGTGGAGATCACGATGATGTCGTGGCGGCGCAACTTGCCGTCGCAGGTCGCGATGCCCTCGGGCGCAAAGCGGTCGATCGGCTCGGTGACCAGCTCGACATTCGGCTTGGTCAGCGTCCTGAACCAGTTGTTGTCGAGCAGGATGCGCTTGCCATAGGGCGGGTAGGTCGGCACGCATTTTGCGATCAGGTCGGGGCGGTCCTTCAGTTCTTCGAGGATGAAGCTGGTCAATTCCTCGCGGTGGCGGTCATTGCCTTTGTTGACGGCACGCTCCGGGTATGGCCAGGCCGGATCCTTGCGCAGGAACGGCAATAGCCCGTCGCCATAGCGCCAGAACATGTTGAAGCGGTACCACTGCACGTAAAACGGCAGATGCGCGAGCAGCCATTGCGCGCCCTCGGTGATCGGATCGGAATAGCCCTTCACCGGCCGCGCCCATTGCGCGGTGCGCTGATAGATGGTGACGGAGGCGACGCGGTCGGCGATGGAAGGCACCAGCTGCATCGCGGTGGCGCCGGTGCCGATGACCGCAACGTGCTTGCCGTCGAGCTTGATGTCGTCGCGCCATAATGCCGAATGGATCTTCAGGCCCTTGAACGTCTCGTCGTCCTTGAAGCTGGCTGGCGCCGGGTCGTTGAGCTGGCCGATGGCGCTGACGAGTACCGTGGAGTTGAGCGTCTCCTCGCCGTCAGCCGTCTTCAGCGTCGAAATCCAGCGCTTGCTGATCTCGTCCCAGCGCGCCGAAGTCAGTTCGGTGTTGAGCCGGACATGCTTGCGGATGTCGTGCTCGTCGGCGACCTTGAGGAGATAGTCGTGCAACTCCTGGCGCTGCGCGAAATAGCGCGTCCACGGATTGCGCTTGCCGAAGGAGAAGGAATAGGAATGGTTCGGCGTGTCGACGCCGCAGCCGGGATAGCGATTGACATACCAGGTGCCGCCGATCTCGGCGTTCTTTTCGACGATGGTGTAGGGGATGCCGAGCCGGCCGAGCGCGCTGCCCAGCGCAATGGCGCAGACACCGGCGCCGACGATCAGTGCGTGCTGTCCGGCAAGCCTGTCGTCGGAGGGGGGCTTGCGCCATCGCATCTCGCGCGGAATAAAGCCCATCTCTTCCCGCATCAGCGGCGCGTATTCGCCCGCGACTTTCTCGCCGAGCGTCGCGCGCATCATCTTCAGCATCAGCTCGTTGCCGGGATCGACGATGACGGGTTTCGGCTCGCCGTTCTCGAACAACCTCAGCACGGCGGCGCGGATTTCGTCCTGGATATCCTTCGGCAGGCCCGCGTCGGGGTCGGGGATCAGCCGCACGTCGCGCGCCGGCTTGTAGGGGGGCTCCAGCCAGCGCATGTCGCCGGTCATGTGCACCAGCACCATCAGCAGCACGCGGATGTCGCCCTCGGCGATCGCCGAGGCGAGGTCGCTCTTCTTGCGGGGCAGTTCGATGTTCACAGCGCGCTCCTCAACTGGCCGGCGGTTGCGGCAGGCCGCCATAGGCGCCCCAGGTCGATCCCGCGACAAAGCCGCAATCGACCGGCAGATTGACGCCGGTGACGGCGCTGGCGAGCGGCGACAGCAGCCACGCGATGGCCTGCGCCACTTCGACCGGCTCGACCATCCGGTTCATCGCGGCGTAGCGCTCCATCAGCGGCTTGTTCATCGCGCCGGAGGCGATGCCGGCTTCCAGCGCCGCGGTACGGGTGAACCCCGGCGAGACCGCGTTGACGCGCACGCCGACGCGTCCCCATTCGGCGGCGAGCGTCTGCGTCACCTGGATCACACCGGCCTTGGCCGCGGTATAGGCGTGGATCGGACCGGAAGTCATGCCGGCCACCGAAGCAACATTGACGATGGCGCCATGGCGGCGCTGTGCCATGCGCACGCCGACGCTGCGCGCGACCATGAAGGTGCCGCGCAGGTCGATATTAACCTCGCGGTCCCATTGCTCCATCCGCACCTTTTCGAGTCGGTGCATCTTGCCGAAGATGCCGGCGGCATTGACGAGGCCCGATATAGGTCCGTGCGCCTTCTCGATATCGGCAATCCCGGCTACGACGCCGCCTTCGCTGGCGACGTCGAACGGCGCCGGCCACAGGATCGCGCCGCCCTTGATCGGCTCCGGCGCGATGTCGACGATGACGACCGTCTTGCCTTGCCCTGCGAGCAGGCCAGCGGTCGCGGCGCCGATGCCGCGGCTGCCGCCGGTGACCAGCACGATGCCTTCAGCGCTCATTTCCGTTTTCCCTCCGGCTTGATCAGCCCGCGCGTGATCAGTTTTTCGTAGGCGGTCTTGACGTGCTCTGGCACGTCGACGACACCGCCGTCGTTTGCATAAGAATAACGCAGGCTGAGATAGCCGCGTCCGCCCATCAGCATGTGCACGATCGCTTCGAATTCCTCGTCGCTGTAGTCGGCGATGTGGCCTGCCTCCCTTGCCCGCTGCAGGATGCGGATGTAGGCGGTCGCGACATTCTCGAGATGCTTTTGATAGCCGGCAGGCGCGAAGAATTCGGCCTCATTGAGGATGCGCAGGAATTCCGGCACCTCGCGGATGAAATCGAAGAAGGCGGCAAAGCGCTCGATCTCCTGCCGTGCGGCGTGCCCGGTGCCAGTGCGGTCGCGGATGAAGCGCACCATGTCCATGCCGATCTTCGGCAATAGCTGGTCGAGCAGCTCCTGACGGTTGACGAAGTGATTGTAGAACGTGCCTTGCGCGACGCCCGCCTGCTCGGTGATGCGGGCGACGGAGGCTTCCGCATAGCCGTAGCGGCCGACCACTTTGGTGGCCGCCTCGAATATCTTCTGCTTGGTCCAGGCGTTGCGCTCGACCCGGTTGAGCTTTGTCAGCTTGGCGGATGCGGCTTGTGTCATGCTTGTGTCTCGAGTTCGGCGCGCAGCACACGCTTCAATACTTTGCCGGAAGGATTGCGCGGCAGGCTGTCGCGCAGGATGAGCTGTTTCGGCACCTTGAAGCCGGCAAGGTGCGCGCGGCAGTGATTTGCCAGATCGGGCATTGCAAGCTCGGCACCATCCGCGAGCACGACAATCGCGACCGGCCTCTCGCCCCAGCGCGCGTCGGGCAGCCCGATCACGGCCACCTCGCGCACCTGCGGCAGTTCATAGATGACCCGCTCGACCTCGGAGGAGGCGATGTTCTCGCCGCCGGAGATGATCATGTCCTTCTTGCGGTCGGTGAGGTACAGGAAGCCGTCGGCGTCGAGATAGCCGATGTCGCCGGTGCGGAACCAGTCACCGAAGAAGGCGGACGCGGTCTTTTCCGGGTCCTTCCAGTA
>JAXMDE010000002.1:0-603319 GCA_046349015.1 Bradyrhizobium sp.
GGTGTACGAGGTGCATCCCGACGAGGGCACCGCGCTGGTGCGCGGCGTCAACATGGTGAAGCGCCACCAGAAGCAGACCCAGAACCAGGAAGGCGGCATCATCTCCAAGGAAGCGCCGATCCAGTTGTCCAACATCGCCTATCTCGGCAAGGACGGGAAACCGACCCGGGTGGGCTTCAAGATTCAGGCCGATGGCAAGAAGGTTCGTATTGCCAAGAGCTCGGGAGCAGAGATCGATGGCTGACACCGCTTATGTGCCGCGCCTGCGCACGGAATACGACAAGAGCATCCGCGCCAAGCTGACCGAGAAGTTCGGCTACGCCAACGTCATGCAGGTGCCGCGGCTGGACAAGGTCGTGCTCAACATGGGCGTCGGCGATTCCGTCAACGACCGCAAGAAGGCCGAGACCGCGGCCGCCGAGCTGTCGCAGATCGCGGGCCAGAAGGCGATCGTGACCTACTCGCGTATCGCCATTGCGACCTTCAAGCTGCGCGAGAACCAGCCGATCGGCTGCAAGGTCACGCTGCGCAAGACCAAGATGTACGAGTTCATCGATCGCCTGGTGAACGTCGCGCTGCCCCGCGTGCGCGACTTCCGCGGCCTGAACCCGAAGAGCTTCGACGGCCGCGGCAACTACTCGCTCGGCATCAAGGAGCACATCATTTTCCCCGAGATCGACTTCGACAAGGTCTCGGAAGCCCGCGGCATGGACGTCACCGTCTGCACCACGGCCAAGACCGACGACGAGGCGCGCGCCTTGTTGACCCTTTTGAATTTCCCGTTCCGGCAGTGAGCGGCCGACAGAGCCTCTCAAACGCGGATACCCAGGAGCCCTAGATGGCAAAGAAGAGTTCGATCGAGAAGAACAACCGGCGCAAGCGGATGACGAAGAACGCCGCGGCTGCGCGCGCCAAGCTGAAGGCGATCATCGCCGACAAGAAGAAGCCGATGGAGGAGCGGTTCGCCGCCACCCTGAAGCTCGCCCAGATGCCGCGCAATTCGTCTGCGACCCGCATCCGCAACCGCTGCGAGATGAGCGGCCGTCCGCGCTCGAATTACCGCAAGAACAAGCTTTCCCGCATCGCGCTGCGCGAACTCGGCTCCAAGGGCCTGGTTCCGGGCCTGGTGAAGTCGAGCTGGTAAGGAGGATCGGACATGTCGACGCACGATCCGATCAGCGATCTGATCACCCGTATCCGCAACGCGCAGATGCGTTCCAAGTCCAAGGTCTCGAGCCCGGGCTCGCGCATGCGCGCCTCCGTGCTCGAGGTGCTGAAGTCGGAAGGCTACATCCGCGGCTATGCCAGCGTGGAGCATCCGTCCGGCCGGTCCGAGCTCGAGATCGAGCTGAAATATTTCGACGGCGAGCCGGTCATCCGCGAGATCGAGCGGGTGTCCAAGCCGGGCCGCCGCGTTTACGCCTCGGTGAAGAACCTGCCGCGCGTGAACAACGGTCTCGGCATTTCGGTGTTGTCGACGCCGAAGGGAATCATGGCCGACCACGACGCACGCGATGCGAATGTGGGCGGCGAAGTTCTCTTCACGGTGTTCTGAGAAGGGATTGAGCAATGTCACGTGTTGGCAAACGGCCTGTGACGGTCCCGTCCGGTGTGACGGCGACGGTCGACGGGCAGACGGTGAAGATGAAGGGCCCGAAGGGCACGCTTTCCTTCGTCGCCCATGACGACGTCGGGGTGAAGTTCGAGAACGGTCAGGTGAAGTTCAACCCCCGCGTCGATACCAACCGCGCGCGGGCGATGTACGGCACTGCGCGCGCCCAGGTCCAGAACCTCGTCGAGGGCGTCACCAAGGGTTTCGAGAAGAAGCTCGAGATCACCGGCGTCGGCTACCGCGCCGCGATGCAGGGCAAGAACCTGCAGCTCGCGCTCGGCTACAGCCACGACGTCGTCTACCCGATCCCGGAAGGCATCACGGTCACCGTGCCGAAGCCGACCGAGATCACGGTGGTGGGCAGCGACCCGCAGAAGGTCGGGCAGGTGGCCGCCGAAATCCGCGCCTATCGTCCGCCGGAGCCCTACAAGGGCAAGGGCGTGAAATACGTCGGCGAATTCATCTTCCGCAAGGAAGGCAAGAAGAAGTAACGGAGCCGGTCATGTCGCAATTGAAGGTTACGAATGCCCGGCGCAAGAAGCGCGTGCGCATCGCGCTGCGCCGCTCGGCCAACGGCCGTCCGCGTCTTTCGGTGTTCCGCTCGTCGAAGCACATCTACGCCCAGGTCATCGACGACCTGAAGGGCGAGACGGTGGCTTCCGCCTCGTCGCTGGAGAAGACCCTGCGCGAGGCCGGCAAGACCGGCGCCGATATCGACGCGGCCAAGGCGGTCGGCAAGCTGCTTGCCGAGCGCGCCGTGCAGAAGGGCGTCAAGGAAGTCGTGTTCGACCGCGGCGGTTATCTCTATCACGGGCGCGTCAAGGCGCTCGCGGATGCCGCGCGCGAGAGCGGATTGAGCTTCTGAGTAACTGAACATTTACGAGGACAGGGGCATCGGCCCCCTAGAGATTGGAAAACACCATGGCAGGTGAACGCGAACGCGGCGGACGCGAACGGAGCAGGGAGCGCGAGGAGCGCGACAGCGAGTTCGTCGACAAGCTCGTCCACATCAATCGCGTGGCGAAGGTCGTCAAGGGCGGCAAGCGCTTCGGCTTTGCGGCGCTGGTCGTGATCGGCGACCAGAAGGGCCGCGCGGGCTTCGGCCACGGCAAGGCGCGCGAAGTGCCGGAAGCGATCCGCAAGGCGACCGAGTCGGCCAAGCGCAACCTGACCCGCGTTGCCCTTCGCGAGGGCCGCACGCTGCATCATGACATCTTCGGCCGTCATGGCGCGGGTCGCGTCTACCTGCGCGCTGCTCCCGCCGGCACCGGCATCATCGCCGGCGGCCCGATGCGCGCGGTGTTCGAGACACTCGGCGTCCAGGACGTGGTGGCGAAGTCGATCGGCTCGTCGAACCCCTACAACATGGTTCGCGCCACCTTCAACGCGCTGAAGCATCAGGATTCGCCGCGCTCGGTCGCGGCGCGCCGCAACATCAAGGTGTCCACCCTGCAGTCGCGCCGCGTCGGCGGCGACGCCGAGGCAGCGGCGGACTAAGGATCGATCGGAGTTCAAGTCATGGCCAAGGCCGCAAAGACGATCAAGATCGAGCAGACCGGCAGCGCTATCCGCCGCCATCACTCGCAACGCTCGACCCTGATCGGCCTCAAGCTCAACAAGATCGGCCGCACAGCCGAACTGCCGGACACCCCGGAAGTTCGCGGCATGATCGCCAGGGTTCAACATATCGTCCGCGTCGTCGGCGGTAAGTAATAGACAGGAGAGAGCATGATCCCGAAAAGTGGGGACCGGTTTTCGGTCAAGATCATGCTCCAGAAATAAGGAGCGTTCGATGAAGCTCAGCGATATCGCCGACAACGCCGGCTCGCGCAAGAAGCGCATGCGCGTCGGCCGCGGCATCGGTTCCGGCAAGGGCAAGCAATCCGGCCGCGGCGGCAAGGGCCAGACCGCGCGTTCGGGCGTGCGCATCAAGGGCTTCGAAGGCGGCCAGATGCCGATGCATCGCCGTCTGCCGAAGCGCGGCTTCAACAACATCTTCCGTGTCGAGTTTGCCGAGATCAACCTCGACCGCCTGCAGCAGGCAGTCGACGCCAAGACGATCGACGCCAAGGACACGATCAACGCGGAGTCGCTGGTCAAGGCCGGTGTGCTCCGCCGTGCCAAGGCGGGCGTGCGGCTGCTCGGCCGCGGCGAGCTCAAGGCCAAGCTGAATATCGAGGTGCACGGCGCCTCCAAGTCTGCGATTGCGGCCGTGGAGAAGGCGGGCGGCTCGGTCAAGATCCTGGCGCCGGCCAAGGAAGACGAAGGCAAGGCGGCGTAACATCTGCGTCATTGCCCGCGGCGAGCGGGCAATTTGCTTTCCGAACCATGGACTTATCGGGGCCGGATACCAGATAATATCCGGCGGTTGCCGAAAGTCCGGGGTCCGGAGCGAGCGGCAGCAGGGGGCGCGCAGGAGAAAGCCAAAACATGGTCTCGGCAGCAGAACAACTTGCGGCAAATCTCAATTTCGGCGCGCTGGCCAAGGCCGAGGAGCTGAAGAAGCGCATCTGGTTCACGCTGGGTGCGCTGCTTGTTTATCGGCTCGGCACCTACATCCCGCTGCCCGGCATCGACCCCAACATCTGGGAGCAGGTGTTCCGCTCGCAGGCCGGCGGCATTCTCGGCATGTTCAACATGTTCGCCGGCGGCGGCATCCACCGCATGGCGATCTTCGCGCTGAACATCATGCCGTACATCTCGGCATCGATCATCATTCAGCTGCTCACCACGGTCTCGCCGCAGCTCGAAGCGCTGAAAAAGGAAGGCGAGGCGGGCCGCAAGACACTGAACCAGTACACGCGCTACCTCACCGTCATCCTCGCCGCGTTCCAGTCTTACGGCATCGCGGTCGGCCTCGAAGGCGCGGGCAATGTGGTGAGCGACCCCGGGCTGTTCTTCCGCCTCTCGACCGCGATCACGCTGACCGGCGGCACGATGTTCCTGATGTGGCTGGGCGAGCAGATCACCTCGCGCGGTATCGGTAACGGCATCTCGCTGATCATCCTGTCCGGCATCGTCGCCGAGCTGCCTTCTGCTCTGGCCAGCATGCTCGAGCTCGGTCGCCAAGGCGCGCTGTCGACCGGACTGATCCTGGTCGTGATCGTGATGGCGGTCGCCGTGATCGCCTTCATCGTCTTCATGGAGCGCGCACAGCGGCGGCTCTTGATCCAGTATCCGAAGCGTCAGGTCGGCAACAAGATGTTCGAGGGCCAGTCCTCGCATCTGCCGCTGAAGCTCAACACCTCGGGCGTGATCCCGCCGATCTTCGCCTCGTCGCTGCTGCTGCTGCCGACCACGGTCGCCAATTTCAACGCCGGCAAGGGCCCGGAATGGATGCAGTGGGTGACCACGCAGCTCAGCCACGGCCGTCCGCTGTTCCTGTTCCTGTATCTGGCGCTGATCGTGTTCTTCGCCTTCTTCTACACCGCGATCGTTTTCAATCCGACCGAGACTGCGGACAATCTGAAGAAGCATGGCGGCTTCATCCCGGGCATCCGTCCCGGCGAGCGGACGGCCGAATATATCGACTACGTGCTGTCGCGTATCACCGTGCTCGGCGCGATTTATCTGGCCATCGTCTGCCTGATCCCGGAAATCCTGATCTCCTACGCCTCGGTGCCGTTCTACTTCGGTGGCACGTCGCTCCTGATCGTTGTCAGTGTCACCATGGACACGGTCGCGCAGGTTCAGGGCTATCTGCTGGCGCATCAGTACGAAGGGCTGATCCGAAAATCCAAACTGCGGGGCCGGCGGCGCTGAGGCACCGGCCACGTTCACTAGCTAGAAATCGGGTGCGCGGGGTTCGCACCTGGCCGGGGGGCGAACGCTTATGAGACTGATTCTTCTGGGACCGCCGGGCGCGGGGAAGGGAACGCAGGCCCAGCGCCTGGTCGAGAAATATTCGATCGTCCAGCTTTCGACCGGCGACATGCTGCGCGCAGCGGTTGCCGCCGGTACGCCGGTCGGGCTCAAGGCCAAGGACATCATGGCGGCCGGCCATTTGGTGCCCGATGAGATCGTCATCGACATCATTGCGGACCGGATCGAGCAGCCCGACGCTGCGAATGGCTTCATCCTCGACGGTTTCCCGCGCACGGTGCCGCAGGCGGCAGCGCTCGACGAACTGCTCAGGCGGAAGAAGATGAAGCTCGACGGCGTGATCGAGCTCAAGGTCAACGAAGGTGCGCTGCTGCAGCGGGTCGAAAATCGCGCCGCCGAGACACGGGCACGCGGCGAGGAGGTCCGGGCCGACGACACCCCGGAGGTGCTGGCCAGGCGCCTGGCCCAGTACCGGGAGCTGACGGAACCGCTGATCCACTATTATTCGGAACGCCGGAAGCTTTTGACCGTCGACGGCATGATGACCATCGAGCAGGTCACCCTCGAAATTAACCGGATTCTCGCCGCCGTGGCGGCCACCGAGGCCAAGGCGGCCGCCAAGAAGGCCTCCGCGAAGCGGGCCAAGCCTGCCAAGACGGTGTCAAAGCCGGCCAAAAAGCCCGCCAAATCCGCCCGGAAGGCCGCCAGGAAGGCAAAGAAGGCGGTCAAGAAGCCCGCCAGGAAGGCTGCCAAGCCCGCCAGGGGGAAGGTCGGCCGGAAGGGCGCAAAAGCTGCCAAAAAGGTCACGAAAAGGCGAGCTAAGCGCTAGAATCGGTTGACGAAACCCGCATCCATCCCTTAATAAGCCCCGCATCCAGATCGGATAGTAATCAGACGATGCCGGGCCCCGGAGAACCAAGGGGTTAGGGCGTCGTGTTCGCGTTTGTGGACACCCGCCCGAACTAAGCAAGACCAAAGCGCCCACTGCGCTTTAACCGAAATTCCGGCCCCGACGGCCGGTGACAGGAGAGAATTCCGTGGCCCGTATTGCCGGCGTCAACATCCCGACCAACAAGCGCGTGGTGATCGCGCTTCAATACATCCATGGCATCGGCCAGAAGAACGCTGGCGAGATCATGGAGAAGGTGAAGATCCCGCTGGATCGCCGCGTCAGCCAGCTCACCGACCAGGAAGTGCTGCAGATCCGCGAAGTGATCGACCGCGACTATCTCGTCGAGGGCGACCTGCGTCGCGAGGTCGGCATCAACATCAAGCGTCTGATGGACCTCGGCTGCTATCGCGGCCTGCGTCATCGTCGCGGCCTGCCGGTGCGCGGCCAGCGCACCCACACCAATGCGCGCACGCGCAAGGGGCCGGCCAAGGCGATCGCCGGCAAGAAGAAGTAAGCGCACGATTTGAATTGATGGGCGGGCCGCAAGGCGCCGCCCGGGTGTAGCCGCTGGAATTACGGCGGCGCTTGAGATCACAGGAAAGGTAGTCAATGGGCAAGGAAGCCACCCGCGTCCGCCGTCGCGAACGCAAGAACATCGCCAGCGGCATCGCGCATGTGAATTCGTCGTTCAACAACACGACCATCACCATCACCGACGCGCAGGGCAACGCCATTGCCTGGTCGTCGGCCGGCACGATGGGTTTCAAGGGCTCGCGCAAGTCGACGCCCTATGCCGCACAGGTCGCCGCCGAGGACGTCGCCAAGAAGGCGCAGGAACACGGCATGCGTACTTTGGAAGTGGAAGTGGCCGGCCCCGGTTCGGGCCGTGAATCGGCGCTTCGCGCGCTGCAGGCTGCGGGCTTCACCGTCACCTCGATCCGCGACGTGACCACGATCCCGCACAATGGTTGCCGTCCGCGCAAGCGCCGGCGCGTTTGATGTGTTGAAGTCGCGGGACGGCCGCTCCGGCCCGCGATGGTTTTTGGAATTGTACTCCGCGGGGATGTCCGCGATCTCCAACGCCGGCGGTTTGAAGCGCAAATCGGCCGGCCCGTATGGGTGAAAAACAGTGACGATCCAGAAAAATTGGCAAGAACTGATCCGACCGAACAAGCTGCAGGTCACGCCGGGCTCGGATGCGACCCGCTTTGCGACGCTGGTCGCCGAACCGCTCGAGCGCGGCTTCGGCCAGACGCTGGGTAATGCGTTGCGCCGCATCCTGCTGTCCTCGCTGCAGGGCGCCGCCGTGCAGTCGGTGCACATCGACGGCGTGCTGCACGAGTTCTCCTCGATTGCGGGCGTTCGCGAGGACGTCACCGACATCGTGCTCAACATCAAGGACATCTCGATCAAGATGCAGGGCGAAGGCCCCAAGCGCATGGTCGTGAAGAAGAACGGCCCGGGCGTGGTCACCGCCGGCGACATCCAGACCGTCGGCGACGTCACCGTGCTCAATCCGGAGCTGCAGCTCTGCACGCTGGACGAGGGCGCCGAGATCCGCATGGAGTTCACGGTCTCGACCGGCAAGGGCTACGTGCCCGCCGAGCGCAACCGTCCTGAGGACGCGCCGATCGGCCTGATCCCGGTCGACAGCCTCTATTCCCCGGTGCGCAAGGTCTCCTACAAGGTCGAGAATACCCGCGAGGGCCAGATCCTCGACTACGACAAGCTGACCATGACCATCGAGACCAACGGCGCGGTCACGCCGGATGATGCGGTCGCCTATGCCGCGCGCATCCTGCAGGACCAGCTCAACGTGTTCGTCAACTTCGAAGAGCCGCGCAAGGAAGTCACGCAGGAGATCATCCCCGATCTCGCGTTCAACCCGGCCTTCCTCAAGAAGGTGGACGAGCTCGAGCTGTCGGTGCGTTCGGCCAACTGCCTGAAGAACGACAACATCGTCTATATCGGCGACCTCGTGCAGAAGAGCGAAGCCGAAATGCTCCGCACCCCGAACTTCGGCCGCAAGTCGCTCAACGAGATCAAGGAAGTGCTGGCCCAGATGGGTCTGCATCTCGGCATGGAAGTGCCGGGCTGGCCGCCGGAGAACATCGACGAGCTCGCCAAGCGCTTCGAGGACCACTACTGAGTTTTCGTAGCGGCCGCAATTTCCGGCCGCGATGTTTCGGGCGAACGCAGGAAGCCCACCTGCAACAGGTCGCACAAAGCTTGCGACGAACTGAAGGAAAAAAGTCATGCGTCACGGCAAGGTTCACCGCAAGCTCAACCGCACCGCCGAGCATCGGAAGGCCATGTTCGCCAACATGGCGGCGGCCCTGATCAAGCACGAGCAGATCGTCACCACGCTGCCGAAGGCCAAGGAGCTGCGCCCGATCGTGGAGAAGCTGGTCACGCTCGGCAAGAAGGGCGGGCTGGCGCTGCGCCGCCAGGCCATCTCCGAGCTGCGCGACGTCGACCAGGTCAAGAAGCTGTTCGACACGCTGGCGCCCCGCTACAAGGACCGCCAGGGCGGCTACACCCGCATCATCAAGGCCGGCTTCCGCTATGGTGACAACGCCGCGATGGCCGTGATCGAGTTCGTCGACCGCGACGTCGATGCCAAGGGCCAGGATTCCGGTCCGGAGCAGGAAAAGGCCGAAGCCGAAGCGGCGTAAGCTTCGAGCAACGGAATTCGAAAGCGGCGCCATCGAGCGCCGCTTTTTTGTTTCACAAACAGTCGTGTGAACACGTCGCACGAGTGATACATTTCGCCTGACGCAGCATTGCCGAGATTTGCAGAAGCATGAGCCGGTTCTGGAGCCGCTTGACGCATGAGCTGAAACCCTATGTGCCGGGCGAGCAGCCGCGCGTGGCGGATCTGGTCAAGCTCAACACCAATGAAAATCCGCTCGGTCCTTCGCCGCGCGTTCTGGAAGCCATCCGCGGCGAGGCGGCGGATACGCTGCGCCTCTATCCGGATCCGCAGGCCACGGCATTGCGCGAGGCGCTGGCGGCCTACCACCGGGTGCGGCCCGAGCAGGTATTCGTCGGCAACGGCTCGGACGAAGTGCTGGCGCATGCCTTCGCGGCGCTGCTCAAGCACGACGCGCCGCTGCTGTTTCCGGACATCACCTACAGTTTCTATCCCGTCTATTGCCGCCTGTTCGGCATAGCCTTTGAAACCGTGCCGCTCGATCAGGCCATGCGCATCCGCGTTACCGACTATCGCCGGCCGGCCGGCGCGATCATCCTGCCCAATCCGAACGCGCCGACGGGGATCGCGCTGTCGCGCGCGGAGGTCGCCACCTTGCTCGAGGAGCACCCGGATACGCCTGTCGTGATCGACGAGGCCTATGTCGATTTCGGCGCCGAGACAGCGATCCCGCTGGTCGCCTCGCACCCGAATCTCCTGGTCGTGCAGACCATGTCGAAATCCCGGGCGCTGGCCGGCCTGCGGGTCGGCTATGCCATCGGCGATGCCGGCCTGATCGAGGCGCTCACCCGCGTCAAGGACAGCTTCAACTCCTATCCGCTCGGCAGGCCCGCCCAGGCCGGCGCCATCGCAGCGCTTGCGGATGAGGCCTATTTTCAACAGAGCCGCGCGCGCGTGATCGAAGGGCGGCAGCAGCTCGCCGGCGGCCTGCAACGGCTCGGCTTCGACGTGCTGCCGTCCGCCGCCAATTTCGTCTTCGCGCGTCATCCCGCGCATGCGGGCGGAGCGCTCGCCGCCGCGTTACGCCAGCAAGCGGTGATCGTCCGCCACTTTGCCGCGCCCCGTATCGCGGACTATCTGCGCATCACGGTCGGCACGGACGAGCAGACGGACCGGCTGTTGTCGGCCCTGTCGCTCATCCTGGGCAAAGCAAGAGCGGAAGCGTGACCGGCTGCTTCCCTCTGCAGCTGCCTACCACCCCTCCAGCACGATCTTGCCGCGCGACTTGCCGCTTTCCAGCAGCGCATGCGCGCGCTTGAGATTCGTCGCGTTGATGGTGCCGAAGGTCTGATCCAGAGTGGTGCGCAGCACACCCTTGTCGAGGAGATCGGCGACGTCATTGAGCAGATGGTGCTGCGCGATCATGTCGGGCGTCTGGAACGAGGAACGCGTGAACATCGATTCCCAGTGCACCGAGATCGCCTTGCCCTTGAAGGCGCTCATGGTGAATTCCGGGGGATCGTCGATCAGGCCGAATTTGCCCTGCGGCGCCATCAATTCGGCGATCGCCTTGTAGTGCTGGTCGGTGAAGGTGAGGCTGGCAACGAGTGCGACCGGCGGCAGCTTCAAGGCTTCGATCTGCTCCTTCATAGGCTTGCCGTGATCGATCACCGCATGTGCGCCGAGATCGCGGCACCATTTCTGCGATTCCGGCCGCGTTGCGGTGGCGACCACCGTGAGCCCGGTCAGGCGTCGCGCCAGCTGGATCAGGATCGAGCCGACGCCGCCCGCGCCGCCGGTGATCAGCAGCGCGCGCGGATCGAGGCTCTTGCCGGGCACCGCGCCCAGCCGGTCGAACAGCAATTCCCAGGCGGTGATCGAGGTGAGGGGAAGGGCCGCGGCCTGCGCGAATGACAGGCTCTTCGGCTTCTGGCCGACGATGCGCTCGTCGACCAAATGAAACTCCGAATTGGTGCCCTGGCGCAGGATCGAGCCGGCATAGAACACCTCGTCGCCCGGCTTGAACAGGCTGACATCGCTCCCGACCGCATCGACCACGCCGGCCGCATCGAAGCCAAGAATCTTGTATTCGCCGGCTGGCGGCGCGGCGCGCTTGCGTACCTTGTAGTCCACAGGGTTTGCCGAGATCGCCTTCACGGCGACCCTGATGTCGCGTCCCTTCGGCTCCGGCTTTGCCGCCTCGAAGTCGATCAGCGACTTTGCATCCTCGACGGGTAGCGATTGTTGGTATCCGACGGCCTTCATCGGGCGTTTCTCCTTTGGTTGCGTGCGGAGTTCACCAATGCCGGTCCGCGCCGAAATGCAAGCGGCAGGCGCAAAAAGCGGCGGGTTAAATCGTTGGAAAGTCACCCTGATTTGCTTCAATTCGTGGCTCAGGGTGAGTATATTCGGCTGGCTGTTCTTCGGGATACCTCCATGACCTTATTGCGCTTTTTTGTTGCCTTGTCATTGATTGTCGCGGCCGCCGCGCCTGCCCAGGCGCAAGATCGCCGCGTGCCGTCCTCGGCGGCGGAACTGCGGCTGTCCTATGCGCCGATCGTGCAGCGGGCGCAGCCGGCGGTGGTCAACGTCTACGCCGCCAAGGTGGTGCAGAACCGCAATCCGTTGCTGGACGATCCGATCTTCCGCCGCTTCTTCGGCGTGCCCGGCAACCAGCAACCCGAGCAGATGCAGCGCTCGCTCGGCTCCGGCGTCATGGTCGATGCCTCCGGGCTCGTCGTCACCAACAATCATGTCATCGAGGGCGCCGACCAGGTGAAGATCTCGCTTTCCGACAAGCGCGAGTTCGAGGCCGAGATCGTGCTGAAGGACAGCCGCACCGATCTGGCGGTGCTGCGCGTCAAGGACGGCCGGGAGAAGTTCGCAACCCTCGACTTCGCCAATTCGGACGAGCTCGTGGTCGGCGACATCGTGCTTGCGATCGGCAATCCCTTCGGCGTCGGCCAGACCGTGACCCACGGTATCATCTCGGCGCTGGCGCGCACGCAGGTCGGCATCACCGACTACCAGTTCTTCATCCAGACCGATGCGGCGATCAATCCCGGCAATTCCGGCGGCGCGCTGGTGGACATGACCGGCAGGCTGGCCGGCATCAACACCGCGATCTTCTCGCGTTCCGGCGGTTCACAGGGCATCGGCTTTGCCATTCCCGCCAACATGGTGCGCGTGGTGGTGGCTTCCGCCAAGAGCGGCGGCAAGGCGGTGAAGCGACCGTGGCTCGGGGCGCGATTGCAGGCGGTGACGCCGGAGATCGCCGAGACGCTCGGTCTGCGGACGCCATCCGGCGCGCTGGTTGCCAATGTCGCGCCGGGCAGTCCGGCGGCAAGGGCGGGGCTGAAGCTCTCCGATCTCATCGTCGCCATCGATGGCCAGACCATCGAGGATCCCAACGCCTTCGACTACCGCTTCGCCACCCGCCCGCTCGGCGGATCGGCGCAGATTGACGCGCAGCGCGGCGGCAAGGCCATTCGTCTTACCGTCCCGCTGGAGGTTGCGCCGGACAGCAATCGCGAGGAGATCACGATTTCGGCGCGTTCGCCGTTCCAGGGCGCGCGCGTCGCCAACATCTCGCCGGCGGTCGCCGAGGAACTGAGGCTCGACAGCAATGCGGAGGGCGTCGTCGTGGTCGAGATCGAGGACGGTGCGCCGGCTGCCGGCGTCGGTTTCCAGAAGGGCGACATCATTCTCGCCGTCAACAACCAGAAGATCGCCCGGACCGGCGATCTCGACAAGGCGGCCAAAGCCTCGTCGCGGCTGTGGCGCATCGTCGTGGTGCGGGGCGGCCAGCAGATCAACGTCACGCTCGGCGGATGAGCCCGAAGCGACCTCAGCAATCGCAAAACCTCTTTGCCGCGGCAGGGATGGAGCAGGATGCGCCGCATCCGCTGCCGGACCGCCTGCGCCCGAAGCAGCTCTCCGACGTCGTCGGTCAGGACCACATCCTCGGCCCCGACGGCGCGCTGACGCGCATGCTGGAGACGCGCACGCTTGGCTCGCTGGTGTTCTGGGGACCGCCCGGCACCGGCAAGACCACCGTGGCGCGGTTGCTGGCGGACGCGACGGAACTGCATTTCGAGCAGATCTCCGCGGTGTTTTCCGGCGTCGCGGACCTGAAAAAGGTATTCGACGCCGCCCGCGCCCGCCGCGAGACCGGCAAGGGCACGCTGTTGTTCGTCGACGAGGTGCACCGCTTCAACCGCGCGCAGCAGGATTCCTTCCTGCCCGTGATGGAGGACGGCACGGTAGTGCTGGTCGGCGCCACCACGGAAAATCCCTCTTTCGAGCTCAACGCCGCGCTGTTGTCGCGCGCCCGCGTGCTGGTGTTTCACTCGCTCGATGCCGACGCAATCGAAAAGCTGTTTGTGCATGCCGAAGCCATCGAGGGCAGGAAGCTTCCGCTCGATGCCGAAGCGCGCGCGGTCCTCGCCCGCATGGCCGATGGCGACGGCCGTGCCGCACTGACGCTGGCCGAAGAAGTCTGGCGCTCGGCGCGCAGGGACGAGACCTTCAATGCCGCGCAGCTGCAGGACATCCTGCAGCGCCGCGCGCCGATCTACGACAAGTCGGCCGACGGCCACTACAATCTGATCTCGGCCCTGCACAAGTCGGTGCGAGGCTCCGATCCGGACGCCGCGCTTTACTATCTCGCGCGCATGCTCGATGCCGGGGAGGATCCGCTGTTCCTGGCGCGGCGCGTGGTGCGCATGGCGGTGGAGGATATCGGCCTGGCCGACCCGCAGGCGCTGGTGATCGCGAACGCGGCAAAGGACGCTTTCGATTTCCTTGGGTCTCCCGAGGGCGAGCTTGCGATTGCGCAAGCCGTGGTCTATTGCGCCACCGCGCCGAAATCGAATGCGATGTATGCCGCCTTCGGCGCTGCGATGCGCACCGCAAAGGAGGCGGGATCGCTGTTGCCGCCCAAGCACATCCTCAATTCGCCGACCAAACTGATGAAGTCCGAGGGCTATGGCGCCGGCTACGAATACGACCACGATGCGCCCGACGCCTTCTCCGGCCAGGACTATTTTCCGGAAGCGCTCGGCCGCCAGACCTTTTACGACCCGCCCGAGCGCGGCTTCGAGCGCGAAATCCGGAAGCGGCTGGAGTATTGGGCGAAGCTCCGGAGGGAGCGGGGCGGGAGCTAGGACGAACCGTCTTTCGCGCGCTTTTTCAATTCGGCAAAGGCGCGTCCCGCGAAGCGGCCTAGCTTGGTCGCCGTCGAGTCGAGTTCTTCGGCATGATTGGCGTGGCCTGCCTCGAAGGCGGTGAACCATCGGCGGAAGCGCGCACGTTCATCCGGCGACAGTTTTGCAACGGCTTCGGCGATCTCTTCGACCTTCATCTATTTTCCCGCCTTCACGAATTCGAGTATTGCGTCGGTCAGCCGCGTATCAGCGGTGTTGATCGCATAGACCTCCGACGCTGCGGCAGCAACCTTCGTCTTTAGCGCTCAATTCATACTGACTTCGCGGTGACGGCAAGTATCATCTGCGCGGGTGAGCAGAGGCAAGGGGCGAGGTGGAGCATGAGGCGACGAGAATTCCTGAGGCTGTCGGGCGCCGCCGCGATCGCCCTTCCTTGGCCGGCGCTAGCGCAGAAGCAATTGCCGCTGGTCGCGGTGCTCACGCCCGGAAATGCAACGCTCGCCAACAACCGGATCGTCGCGATCCGAAGGGGGATGCAGGAGGCTGGCCTCTCGGAGGGCATCGATTACGGGTTTGAACTGCGCTACGCCGATGGCGTGTTCGACCGCTTGCCAGGTCTTGCGCAGGAACTGGCGGCGCTGCGGCCACGCGTGATCGTCGCCTCGGCGGCGGCTGCTGTGGCCGTCTTCAAGACCGTCCCCGACGTGCCCCTGGTCTTCACCTCCTATGCCGCCGACCCGATCAAGGCGGGCTTTGCCGAGAGCTATGTGCGGCCGGGCGGCCGCGCGACGGGCAATGTGATGAACGCGGTCGGCGGCGAGGAAGCGCTGACGCAAAAGCGCATGAACCTGTTCAAGGAGCTGGTGCCGGACCTCAAGCGTCTGGGCTTCCTTGGCTCGAGCTCCTTGCTGGCAACAGTCGAGCTCGGCGCGCTGCGCAGCGTCGCCGGCCACTTCGGCTTCGAGATCCTCAACTATCCGATTCGGGACCTCGGCGAGGTCGAGGGCGCAGTGGCATCGAGCAGCAAGGATGGTGTCGACGCAATCTATGTCTCCGGCGAGCCGTTGCTCTACAACAGTATGGCGCGGGTGCTTCCGCCGGTGATGGCGGCGGGCAAGCCTACCGTCGGCACCTACCCCGAATGGGGACGGGCAGGGCTGTTGATGTCCTATTCGGCCGATCTGATCGACGATTTTCGCCGTGCCGGCATCTATGCCGCGAAAATTCTCGGCGGCGAGAAGCCGGGCGATCTCCCGATCGAGCAGGCAAGCAAGTTCGTGCTTGTGGTCAATCTCAAGACCGCGAAATCCCTGGGGATCGCGCCTCCCGCCCGCCTGCTGACGGTGGCCGACGAGGTGATCGAATCGCCGTGACGATTCGTCCCTTTTGCGCTAGGCAACGAGGCAAATCGGGAGCCCTTGCATGAGCCGCCGCGACCGCGGACCGCGGGAAAAATCGCGTTTTCAGAATGATCGGCCGAAGGGCGACCGCCCCAGGGGCGGTGGCGCACGGCCACATCGCGCCGCGCCGAAGGGCGATCATGCGCCCGGTCACCGTCCGGGCGGTGGCAAACCGCGCTTTGCCACGCCTCGTGGCGAGAAGCCGGCACCCGTTCGCAGTGAGCAAGAGCCCGCGGCCGAAAAGCTGCCCACCAAGGTGCAGACGGTGGTGGTGACCGCGGACGAGCACAACATGCGCGTCGACCGTTTCCTCGAGGCGCGCTTCCCGGGCCTGTCCTTCTCCCACATCCAGCGCATCGTTCGCAAAGGCGAGCTGCGCGTGAACGGCAAGCGCGCCGACAGCAAGGACCGGCTGGAGGAGGGGCAGAGCGTGCGCATTCCGCCACTGCGCCTCGATGCGCCCAAGGTGGCCGGCGAGCTCTCGGAGGCCGCGCAGAAGACGCTGGCCGCGTTGAAGGCGATGACGCTGTACGAAGACGACGACGTTCTCGTCTTGAACAAGCCGGCGGGGCTTGCGGTGCAGGGCGGTTCCGGCACCACCCGCCACATCGACCAGATGCTGGAGGTGATGCGCGACGCCAAGGGACAGAAGCCGAGACTGGTGCACAGGATCGACAAGGAGACGTCGGGCTGCCTGCTGGTGGCGAAGACGCGGTTTGCCGCCACGCACCTGACTGCCGCCTTCCGTCATCGTTCGGCGCGCAAGATCTATTGGGCGCTGGTGGCAGGCGTTCCCAAGCCGAAGCAGGGCCGCATCTCGACCTATCTTGCCAAGGAAGAGGGCGAGGACGACACCATCATGCGCATCGCCGCACATGGCGACGAGGGCGCGAGCCACGCCGTCACCTATTACGCCGTGGTCGAGACCGCCGCGCAGAAACTCGCCTGGGTGTCGTTGAAGCCGGTTACCGGGCGGACGCATCAATTGCGCGCGCATATGGCGCATATCGATCACGCCATTGTCGGCGACCCCAAATATTTCAACAAGCAGCAATGGGACCTGCCCGGCGGCCTGCAGAACCGCCTGCACCTTTTGGCGAGGCGTATCGTGATTCCGCATCCCCGCGGCGGCTTCATCGACGCCACGGCGCCGCTGCCGCCGCACATGCAGCAGTCGTGGAACCTGCTCGGGTTCGACGCCAAGCGGTTCGATCCGATCGAAAACGCCCCGGAAGAATGACAGCGTCGGCGTTTGCCAAACGTCGTGCGCGGCAACATCGATCACATGTCTGGACGATCGCCGGCGGTTCCCGGCTTCGTGAAAAAGAATTGGCTTGTGATTTCCTCCCGCCGTGCCGACATACAGGGGATGAAGCGGACCCTGAAATTTGGTTGCCTGGTCGTGCTTGCGCTGTGGGCGCCAGGCGCCTTTGCGCAATTCGTTCCGCCCGGCAGTTCACCGTTCAACCCGCCTCCGCCCACACCGCCGCCTCCGCCGAGCATGGCGGTTCCGGCCATCCCGAAGATGGACGAACTTCCCAAGCGCTCCTATGCGCCGATCGCGCCACAACCATCGTTCGGCGAGCGCGTCACGAAATGCCTCGATGATGCCGCCGCGGCGGGCCTCGGTCCCAACGAACGAACGACGTATTCGCGCAACTGCGCGACACGGTGAATCGCCCGAGCGATGAAGACCGATGCGGCCTCGCGGCGAGCAATGCGACCGGATTTGTGCTTTGGCGAACGTCGTCTTCGAGGCTTGATACAGATCAAGGACGACTACATCTTTTTCGGTGAGGATATTTGATCGGCTTTGCCAGTTAGGGAGACCTGACACATGCAGAAGCTATTCAAAACATCCCTTGTCGCCGTTGCTGCAGCCGCGTTGATCGGACTGGAGAGCATGACGGCATCCGACGACCTTTGTGCGGCCGGCGCGCAGAGTTTTTCCGAGGACATACTGCCATTGCTGAAGTGGAGATGCTCGGGTTGTCATGAGGCGGGTGGAGACGGATATCAGAAAAGCGGTCTCGATCTGACGACTTACGAAGGTGTCATGAAGGGCACCAAGTTCGGTCGGATGGTGATCCCCGGCGATGCCGCTTCGAGCAACCTGATGCTCCTGCTCGATTGGCGGGTCTCGCCGCAGGTTCGCATGCCGCACAACAAGAAGAAGTTGTCGATATGCGATCGGGACGCAATTCGCGCCTGGATCAATGAAGGTGCGAAAAACAACTGATTTGTGATCTTCGGGTGAGGAGCAAGTCCAATCGACCCGGAGCATGAAGTATCAGTCGCGATGCTGCGCAAGGAACATGCGCAGGGAATCGTGCGGGCTCTCCACGTCCGATATCACCCAGCCATCGGGGCCGTTGACCACGATGAAATTCAGCGTCACCGCGCGGCCACGGTTGTCGAAGGCAACTGCGACATAGGTCCTGTCGTACTGCCTGCGCAGAATTGATATTGAAACGGCGCCGAGCTTCCAGCTCGGGCTCTGCACCAGGAAATCATAGGGCTCGCGGCGCGGCGCCGCCCACGCGTTTTGTAGCGGGGAATCGAAGAATTGTGCCGCGGTCTCGCGGTCGCGCGGCAGGCCCTTGGAAAGCTCGGAGCTGCCGCTGCCGTAATGGGCATAGACATTGCGGATCAGCGATTCCGGCGATTTGAATCCGGCGGCCGCCGGCCGCAGGCCGGACAGGAACAGGGCCAATAGCGCCATCGTCGCGATCTTCATCGGCTTTATTTGCATCGGTCGATATCGTACTGTCCGGCCTCAGGATTGTCACCGATCTGCCAAGTCAAGAAAACGCATGCGTGAACTATTCGATGAAGTCGCCGGCCAGTCGCCGCTCGATCCCGGGGAGGCGGTGCGCCGCACGTCGCGCATGCCGCAGCGCAAGCGGTTCTACAAGGACGTCGGCATCGGCGAGGCTGCTGGCGGATTTACGGTCACGCTGGACGGCAAGGCGATCAAGACGCCGTCCGGCAAGACGGTGATCGTGCCCAAGCGCGAGATCGCCGATGCCATCGCCGCCGAATGGGCCGCGCAGGGCGAGACCATCGACCCCCTGACCATGCCGCTGACGCGCTTTGCCAACAGCGTCGTGCAAAGCGTGGTCGAGCGGGCCGATCTGGTCGCCGACGACGTTGCCAAATATCTCGGCTCGGACTTGCTGTTCTATCGCGCCGGCCATCCCGAGGCGCTGGTGGCAAAGGAAGCCGCGCATTGGGATCCGATCGTGTTCTGGGCCGCAGACGCGCTCGGGGCGCATTTCATGCTGGCGGAGGGCATCAACCACATACGCCAGCCGGATGCGGCGATTGAAGCGGCGCGCACGGCCTTTCCGAAGGATCCCTGGTCGATCGCCGCATTGCATGTGGTGACGACCCTGACCGGCTCGGCGCTGCTCGCGCTGGCACTGAGGCATGGCGTGCGGGAACCCGCCGATATCTGGGCCGCCGCCCATGTCGATGAAGACTTCAACACCGAGCAATGGGGCCTCGACGAGGAAGTCGCCTCCCGCCGGGCCGCCCGGGCGGTCGATTTCGAGGCCGCGACCCGGATACTTTACGCGATGAAAGCCGCCTGAGGGCAGGTTTTGCCTTACCCGGATGCTTATCCCGGTGCCCGCCTTTGCCGGGTGCAGCGGCCGGTTAACGAGAGGTTTACACCGCTGGGCTAGCTTGCCCAGCTCAAAGCGGCGGAACGTCTCGCATGGCGATTTCAGTCACCCCGGTGCTTCCAGTACTGCCGGCCCAGGAGGTCGCCGCGGTTTCGCCGGAGCTTGTGCTCACGCCCGGCACCACCATCAATGCGACCGTTCTGAAAGTGCTGTCCGCCGACCTCGTGCGGATCGCGATCGCCTCGCTCTCCATCGACGTGAAGACGGAAATCCCGCTACAGCAGGGGCAGGCGCTGAAGCTCGCGGTATCGCAGACCGAAAACGGCATCCGCCTCACCAACGTCACGGGCGGCGGCGACCCCGACATCAATGCAAACACCGTCTCGCCCGATGCCGTAACGCTGTCGCCGGAGGCGCTGGTGGATGCGCCGATCGCGCCGACGACCGGCACCCCGCCAAAGGCCGTGCTGACGCCGCTGGAGAAAGCCGTCATCACCATCGCGGCGCAGACGGCGGCAACCGAGCAGGGCGGCCAGGCGCCGCTGTTCGCCAATCTCGCCAGCCTCGTCAATTCGCCCGGGTTGCCGCCAAAGCTCCAGCAGGCCGTGCGCGAGGTGCTTGCTCAGCAGACCGGCCTTGCTCCCGAACTTAAAGGCGTCGACATCAAGCAGGCCTTTGAAAAATCCGGGCTGTTCCTGGAAGCCTCGCTGGCTGCGGGCGCCGTGCCGCCGAGCGGCGGCGCCCCCGATCTGAAGGCCGCATTGCTGGTGCTGCGGCAGACGCTGCAGACGGTGCTTGGCGAACCAACCGCTGACGTTTCCGCGTCACCCAAGCCCGGCGTGACGCTGCCGCCGGCTGCTGCGCAGGCGCCTGAGCCACAGGAAATCCTGCTGCCGCAGGCGAGGGTGCCTGTCGCCGTGGCCGAGGACGCCGGCGAAGCTCTCGGCATTCCCGCCCGCGCGGCGCTTGCCGCCGTCGTGAAGAACACACCGGCTGCTGCCGCCACGGATACGCTCAATCTGCTGCAGGAAGTGGCGGCGGAATTGCCGCAGGCGGTCAAGGCGCCGGCCGCGCCGCCTGCTTTCAGGCCTGCGTTTGGCGATGAGGTTCATACCAACACGCCGCCGCCGCCGTTCCGCGGCGCGCTGCCGTCGCCACAGCAAATGTTGCCTGCCTCGATTGCGCCGGACACGCCGCTCGTGCCCGCCGCCCATCATCTGCTCGCCGACACCGATGCCGCCATCGCGCGCCACACGCTGCTGCAGGTCGCCTCGTTGCCGGACCGAATCGATACGCTGCCGCAGCCAGCGATCAGCGACCCGACCGGGCCGCGCTGGAATTTCGAGATCCCCTTTGCGACGCCGCAGGGGACCGCGATGGCGCAGTTCGAGATTTCGCGCGACGGCGGCGGCAGCGAGGGCACTGAAGCCGGCAAGAAAGTCTGGCGCGCGCGCTTCACCCTGGATGTCGAGCCGACCGGGCCGGTGCATGCGCTGGTCGCGCTGGTGGGCGAAAAAACATCGGTGCGGATCTGGGCGGAACGGCCGGCGACCGCGGAACGGTTGCGCGCCGGCAGTGCCGAGCTGAGCCGCGCGTTGACCCGCGCCGAGCTGACGCCCGGCGACATCGTCGTTCGCGACGGTACGCCGCCGCAGCCTCAGGCGGCCACCGCCGGCCATTTCCTGGATCGCGCGCTGTGAGCACGGAAACCAGCAAGCTCGCCGTCGCGCTGCACTACGACCGCACCGGCGCGCCGCGCGTCGTCGCCAAGGGCAAGGGGACGATCGGCGCCAAGATCGTCGAGATCGCCAAGGCCCACGACATCCCGATCGAGGAGAACGAGGTGCTGGCCGGCGCGCTCTCCAAGGTCGAACTCGGCGACGAGATCCCGGCCGAGCTCTACAAGGCGGTGGCGGAAGTGTTGATTTTCGTGCTGCGGCTTTCGGGTCGAATCCGCTAAAGTCAGGGCAGCCAGACTGCCCCGTCATCGTTTCACCACGATGACCTTCGCTTCCTGTTGCCGTGCTGCCAAACCGTTCGGTGCCTTCCGTGATCCATCGCCGCCACGCGCTCGGTTGTCTGGCCGCCGCAGCCCTGCTGCCTGCGCGCGGCCTCGCCAAGGTCTCCGATCAGCGCACCGAGTTCCACGGCCACCTGCAGAAGCGCTTCTTCGATCTCGGCACCGACGGGACCTTCGTCGGCTACAAGGTGGAAAGCTACCTCATCATCGCCAGCGACAAGGTGCGCTCGGCCGAGGATCGCCTGCCGGCCTCGACCTTCAAGGTGCCGAACTCCCTGATTGCGCTGGAGACCGGTGTCGTCACCGACCCCGACAAGGACGTCTTCAAGTGGGATGGCACCAGGCGCAGCATCGAAGCCTGGAACAGGGATCACACGCTGCGCTCGGCGATCGCGGCTTCCGCGGTGCCGGTCTATCAGGAGATCGCGCGGCGCATCGGCGCCGAGCGGATGCAGAAATATCTCGACCTGCTCGACTACGGCAATCGCAACATCGGCGGCGGCATCGATCAGTTCTGGCTGACCGGCAATCTACTCATCGATCCGATGCAGCAGGTTGAATTCCTAGATCGCCTGCGCCGCGGCGTGCTGCCGGTTTCGAGGCGCAGCCAGGAATTGGTGCGCGACATCCTGCCGACCGTGAAAGTGGGCGACAGCGTCATTCGCTACAAGACGGGGCTGCTGGGCGCCGAGCGCGGCCAGCCATCGCTCGGCTGGCTGGTCGGCTGGGCCGAGAAGGGCAAGCAGCACACCGTGTTTGCCATGAACATGGACTGCAAGACGCCGGAGCACGTCCAGGCCCGCATGACAGCCACGCAGCAGTGCCTGTCGGATATCGTTGCGATCTGAACCGACGCCTTGCCGAAATTATCGGAGACAACCCCATGCACAGTGGCGGGGGGCGGCCCTGCGGGCCTCAGCCCACCGCGCCCCTGCCGATCCGGCCGAGATGGGTGAAGGCAAATCCCGCCTGGTATTTCAGCCCGTAGCCGAGCGCGCGATCGATGCCGATATGGGCGAGCCAGATCATCGCCAGCGACAGCGTCAACGGCGCCGCGACCGCGAGCCCCACCGTCATCAGCGCGACCGGCCCGAGATAGGAATGCGCGGCATTGTAGACGATGGCGCCGAGCTTCGGACCGCCGAGATAGGCGGCAAAGCTCAGGTCGGGCGCCAGGAACAGGGCGGCATAGATCCACCACGAGCCTTCCCAGAGGCCATAGAGCAGGGTCATGCCGGCAAACAGCACGACGCCCTCCAGCCGCAGCATGACTCGCACGCCGCCGGTGGCGGCGCCGGTTTCCAAAGGGGCGGTCGTTTCGCGCATGGCCTGCCTTCCTATTGATTTGTCTGGATTATCTTACCGCCTCGGCCGGGTTTGTCGCCGGGCAAGGCGGTTTCCGCTTCACAAAAGGGCGTGTTAGAACCGCCGCAAATCGGGCCGGGGCAATCCCGCTCGGGGACAAATTTTGGCGGAAGCGGGCGGAAGCACATGAAGCACATCCTGGACAGCCTCGAAGAGCGTCGCTCGGGCGCCAAGCTCGGCGGCGGCGAGAAGCGCATCGAGGCGCAGCACGCCCGCGGCAAGCTCACCGCGCGCGAGCGCATCGAGCTTCTGCTCGACAAGGGCTCGTTCGAGGAGTTCGACATGTTCGTCGAGCACCGCTCCACCGAGTTCGGCATGGAGAAGACGAAAGTGCCGGGCGACGGCGTCGTCACCGGCTGGGGCACCGTCAACGGCCGCAAGACTTTCGTGTTCGCGAAAGACTTCACCGTGTTCGGCGGCTCGCTCTCCGAGACCCACGCACTGAAGATCACCAAGCTGCAGGACATGGCGATGAAGGCGAGGGCGCCCATCATCGGTCTTTATGATGCCGGCGGCGCGCGCATCCAGGAAGGCGTAGCAGCGCTTGCGGGCTATTCCTACGTGTTCCGCCGCAACGTCATTGCCTCCGGCGTGATCCCGCAGATCTCCGTCATCATGGGTCCCTGTGCCGGCGGCGACGTCTATTCGCCCGCGATGACCGACTTCATCTTCATGGTGAAGAACACCAGCTACATGTTCGTCACCGGGCCGGACGTGGTGAAGACCGTGACCAACGAGGTCGTCACCGCAGAAGAGTTGGGCGGGGCCTCCGTGCACGCCACGCGCTCCTCGATTGCCGACGGCGCCTTCGAGAACGATGTGGAAGCGCTGTTGCAGATGCGCCGGCTGATCGACTTCCTGCCGTCCAACAACAGCGACGGCGTGCCGGAATGGCCGAGTTTCGACGACATCGAGCGTGTCGACGAATCCCTGGACACGCTGGTCCCCGACAATCCCAACAAGCCCTACGACATGAAGGAGCTGATCCTCAAGGTCGTGGACGAGGGCGATTTCTTCGAGATTTCGGAGACCTTTGCCAAAAACATCGTCACCGGCTTTGGCCGCATCGCCGGGCGCACCGTCGGCTTCGTCGCCAACCAGCCGATGGTGCTGGCGGGCGTGCTCGACAGCGACGCCTCGCGCAAGGCGGCCCGCTTCGTCCGTTTTTGCGACGCCTTCAATATCCCGATCGTCACCTTCGTCGACGTGCCGGGCTTCTTGCCGGGTACCGCGCAGGAATATGGCGGCCTGATCAAGCACGGCGCCAAGCTGTTGTTCGCCTACTCGCAATGCACGGTGCCGCTCGTCACCGTCATCACCCGAAAAGCCTATGGCGGCGCCTTCGACGTCATGGCGTCCAAGGAGATCGGCGCCGACATGAACTACGCCTGGCCAACCGCCCAGATCGCCGTGATGGGCGCCAAGGGCGCGGTGGAAATCATCTTCCGCGCCGACATCGGCGACGCCGAAAAGATCGCCGCGCGGACGAAGGAATACGAAGACCGTTTCCTGTCACCGTTCATTGCCGCGGAGCGTGGTTATATCGACGACGTCATCATGCCGCATTCGACGCGCAGGCGCATCGCGCGCGCGCTGGCGATGTTGAAGGACAAGAAAGTCGAGACGCCGGCGAAGAAGCACGACAATTTGCCGCTGTAACGGTCGATCATTGATCTCCCGCGGAGGGGACTATGAGGAAGCTTTTGTTGGCCGCCGCGCTCATGGGCGGCATTCCGATGCTTGCCGGCTTCGCCTGTGCCAGTGCCAGGGCCGACGAGACCGTCGCGGTCGGCGGCTCGCGTGCCGTGCTGATCAAGCCGGCGGCGCCGCGCGGCAGTGTGATCCTGTTGCCGGGCGGGGATGGCGCGATCCGCGCCGGAGATAACGGCGACATCCAGGGCTTGCGCGGCAATCAGCTCGTTCGCACGCGGCAGGCCTATGCGGCGCGAGGGCTCGCTGTCCTTGTTGCCGATGCCGGCACCGATCTCAAGAGTGCCGTCGACTACATGGCTGCAATCAAGCGGCCGGTGACGGTGATCGCCACCAGCCGCGGCACGCTCCGTGCGGCGGAAGGCATCGCGCGCGGCGCACGGCCGGATGCGCTGGTGCTGACCTCAGGGTTTCTCAGTGCGGAGTCCGGTAGCGGCAGCAACGTGATGTCGATTCTCGGCTCGCCGGCGGCGCTGCCGCGCACGCTCGTCATCCATCACCGGCAGGATAGCTGCAGGGCTACCTTGCCGGCCGGTGTCGATCCCTTCATCAAATGGTCTGCAGGGCGCGCCCGCGTCAGTTGGCTGACGGGTGGCGTGGAGGAAGGCGATCCCTGTCAGGCGCGCGGCCATCACGGCTTCAATGGTCTCGACGGCCAGGTCGTAGGGTTGGCGGCCGGCTTCCGCTGAATGCGGGGTTATTTGCTAAGCCGCCTTCCGTTTCATCGGTTTGATACGCTTGATGTCACTGGCGGTTGCGTCCTCTGCCATCTCCAGATCGTAGCGCGCCTGAAGATTCATCCAGAACGCCGGGGTCGTGCCGAAATACCTTCCGAGCCGCAGCGCAGTATCGGCGGTGACCGGCGTCTGCTCGCGCGCGAGGCGCTCGATGCGGGTGCGCGGCACACCGCAGGCCTGCGCCACGGCGTATGGCGTCAGTTCCATCGGCAGCAGAAATTCCTCGCGGAGGATTTCACCGGAATGGATCGGGGGAAGCTTGCGCGGCATATCATCCACCCTGGAATCCTGCGTCAGTTGAAAAGAGCTATCAGCTCATCGCCGGCAATTCGATGACTTGCTAACAGAGCGTCCGCAATGCGCCGAACTTTTTCAGTTTGAATTTTCAGGAGCTTATAAGCTTTTCTATGACCTGCCATGCGAAGTATTTCGCTGGTCTCATCGTCTATATCTCCGAGAAGCTCGATCATTTGTCCGTAGTCGCCCCAGCCGGCGCCCGCGTGGGTTGGCGCCGCGAATATCGCTTGTGCCTCGATTCCGGCTGCGCAAATTGCTAGCTGATCGACAAGAGGGAGCCCATGAGCGTTTTGAATATCGGCTTCGCCTTTTGCGTCGTCACCACCTATTCCGATTTCGATCCGGCTGACAATCAGGCCTAGAGCCGAAGCGACAACGGCATGACCCGCCTCGTGAAACGCCGCTCCGCGAAGATCTGCATTTGCCTTGGCGCTGCTCGTCATCAGCGAAAAATCCAAGGCGCTGCGACCATCGCTACAATGATTATCGCGGCGCTTATCCCGATCCAGCCCTTGGCATCGAAATCGAAGCCGGGGCCTTTAAAACGAAGTTGGTGATCCGACATGACACAGCTCTCCATCTAACACCTTGAGAGCCGAATCAGTTCTTTTAGAGGGATAAATTATGTGGATCAATTTTCCGCTGACCGTCAAGCGGTTCGAGTTGCGCTCTTCCACAATTCCCACAGGGATGCCCACACGATCACTGACTGGCACCAAGGGAAACAATGTCACGACGTTCTTCCGCAGAGAACGCTCTTCAACAGGATTTTCCAGAGTGGGGGATTTCGTCCGGAAACCGCATCAGTGGACCACGACTTGGCCTAGTCCGTCCTACGAGCCTCACTGCCCAAGCTTCGCCAGCGTCCCTTGCTTCGCCGCCTTGATCGACCGCACTGCATCCTCCTCCAGCAGCAGCCGCTCCGCCACCGCGCGCGCGGCCTCACGTTCCACCGCGGCCACATAGGCCGCATCGTCGGTATAGCGCGCTGCTGTTGACGGGCGTGGATCGTTGGCGTCTTTGCGGGCGGCTTCGGTCGGCGCGAACGGGAGCACGGCGCCCTGCAGGGGATAGAACGCGGTCGGCCCATATCCCGGCGCGCGGGGATTCCAGCCGGTGTAGGTGGCGCGGGGGGCGGCCAGCGCCAGCATGCGCACGCCTGCGATCGCCATGCCGTCGGCATCGGCGCGCGGCACGAACACGGGATAGCGGCCGATCTCCTTCGGCGGCAGCGCGCTCTGGTCGGAGAAGGCGTTGGGCGTATGGATGGCCTTGTAGGGCAGGCCGGGGATGTTCGATGGCACGGCGCCTTCGGCCGGCACCAGCGTGCCATGGGCGCGCATCGGCACGCGGCTTGCGGGCGGGGTGACGCCGTCGCGGATCCAGCCGTCGAGATCGGTCAGCAAAGCGCGCATCGGTGCGCCGGCATGCATCGGGTTCTGCGGCAGCGCCATCGCAGCTACGGCCTTCATGCGATCGTCGGGGCCGGCGAAATGCGGCGTGCCCGCGATCATGTAGGCGCGCACATTGTCCGGCAGGTCGAGGTGATCGCCCTTGAGGTCGGTGACCAGCAGAGAAGCGTGCGAGGCCCACCATTCGTGCTCGCTGTCGGTCTGCATCACCTTGGGGCAGGTCGCCGACAGCGCACAGCGGCGCGAAAGGCCGTCGGTGCGGCCGGAGAGGGGATCGCTCAGCGTCGCATAGGTGAAGGGGAACAGGTCGGCCTGCCACGCCGGGTCCTGCGGATGGCGCGGATTGCGGCCGGGCTGGCCGAACCGCACATTGGTCGCCATCCGCCGCGTGCCTGCGATGTGCGGCATCAGCCCCTCGAACACCACGCGGCCGCGGGTGTCCTCGTTGAAACCGAGATAGAGGAAGTCGCGCAGGAAGCGGCCGGACTGCGAGATGCCGAAGCCGATGGCGCGGTTGACCGACGGATTGGATCCCGCGAGCAGCGGATTGGCTGAAGTGCGGTCATGCTTGAGGAAACTGGCGACATCGCGCACGGCGGCGAAGGCCATGCCGAGCACCGCGGGGTCGCGCGCGATATAGGTGATCTCGTAAAGCGCGCCCGCATCGAAGCCGTCCGGGCGGGTGATCTCCACCGTGGTGGGATCGACCAGCTTTGCGGCAAGCGCCGGCGGCTTCTCGCGCGGATCGGCCCAGGCGGCGCGGACAGTGACGGCGATGTTGGCGGGATCGGCCGCCGGCCAGGTCAGCGTGGCGCGCACCGGACTGGTCGTGTTGTCGAACACGAATTCCTCGCGCGCAGGCCCGGTGATGCCCTTCAGGACGGGAGCGGCCAGCGCCATCTGTCCGGGCTTCGAAGCCATGTCGGCCTGCCAGCCGACCCAGATCATGGTGTAGCCCCGGCGGTGCAGGAAGCCGATGCCGGCATCCTCGGAAAGCTCAGCGCGATTGGCGCCGGGCTGCGCGGAATCGTCGAACAATTGCGGCATCAGCTTGCGGCCGCGGTTGGGCACTTCGAGCAGCAGCGTACCATTGCCGCGTGACGCGTCAGCGGGGCGCAGGATCACGACGTCGGCGACCGCTTCGACCTTGCCTTCCGCATTGCGCGGTGCCAGCGCAAGGTCTGTGATGACGGCGTTGCGGTCGTCGGCGGGGTCGAGCGCGATGGTCGCCCGCGCGGTGATCCGTTCGTAAGTGCCGACATCGCCAAAGCTGCGTCCCGCGAAGGCGGGGATACGTTCGCTGATGTCGAAGCGGATGACCTGGGCGCTCAGCGTAGCCGGAAGAAAAAGTGCCGCCGCGATGCCGACAGCCGCGATCCTGCGCATGGCCCGTCTCCTTCCCTGATACGCCCGAGGTTAGCCCTCGGTGCGCTGGTCGCAGACTGTAGCAGCGTCACCGGTCTTGTCGATCATCCCCTGCAAATGGCTGGAATGTGCCGGCAGGCCCTCACTTCAGCCCCATGCAGCTCGCATAGAACGTCGTGGTTGCCGGCCAGTCCGAGAACATGGCGCGGATGCCGACCTGTTTTGCCAATACGTCCAGCACGGTCAGCGTGTCGCCGTCGCGGTCGATCGCTGCCTTGACGGAGCGGTGATAGAACCCGCCGCCCTTGTGCAGCGGGCCGTCGCGCTCCAGTGACCAGCCGATCAGGTCGAGGCCGGCATCCTTTGCCGCTTTGGCATAGGCGGAAGGGACGATCTCTTTCCCCTCATTGAGCGCCAGCATCACCCAGATCGGCGGCGCCAGGATGCGCACGCCCTGCGCCTTCAATTCCGGCATCGACGGCTTCCAGGTCTCCGGCTTGTTCGGATCGAGGCCGCGCTTCTCGTAGCGGTCTTCCAGATAGACCGCCTGCGCGCCGAAGGCGGGCTCGGTCTTGATCCAGAACAGGATGTCGTTGAGGTCGAAGCTCTGGGCGAAGACGTGCTCGGCTGGGATGCCGGCCTTCTTGTAGGCGGCGATCATCTGCGCGGCGTATTTCTCCTGGGTGTAGTCGCCGTCGAACGGCATCGGCACTTCCGGCGATTTCAGCTCGGGCGTGAACTTGGCGCCGAGGCTCTTGATCAGCGCGATGCTCTCGTCATGGGTCATCAGCGTGCCCGTGGCGGCATAGAGGTCGGTACGCCAGCGCGGTGTGCCGTTGATGTATTCCTCCACCGTCTTCGCGTCGGGATTGAAGCCGTCCATCTTGGCGGTGAGGCGCCTGAATTCGGCGAGCGTGATGTCGGAGGTGCAGCATTTGGCCGAGGCCTTCTTGCCGCTCGCGGGGTCGGCCGGAGAGAAAGGCTGCGAGCATTTGGCGGCCAGCTCCGGCACGGCAAGAATGTTGGTCGTGGTGTGCAGGTCGCATTGCGAATGCCGGCACACCAGCTCGCGATCTTTGGTGAAGGTGACGTCGCACTCGATCACGCCCGCGCCCATGCGCGCGGCCGCGAGATAGGACTCGCGGCTATGCTCGGGAAACATCAGCGCCGCGCCGCGATGGCCGATGGAGAAATCGGTCTTGTGGAACGGCCCGATGCATTGAGCCAGCTTCTGCTTCAGCGGGCCGTCCTTCATCTTGTCCACGAGATAGAACGGCCTCGGGCCGATCTGGGCTTCCTTCGGCAGCAACGCCTGCGCCGCGGCGGGCAGGGAACCCGCCAGCGTCAGGAACGCAGCAAGCAGGGCGGAGCGAAGGGGGATGGACATGGGCACCTCGAGCATGGCGGGCACCCCCTATAGCACGGCAGTCGTGACGGTTGCGTGAGGTGCGGCTAGATCAATTGCCGCCCTTCAGCGCGGTCAGCCTGTCGGCATTCGGGCAGAATTGCCGATACTCGCCGGCTGCGGTGCCGCGGTCGAGGGCGTGCTGGCATCGGCCCAGCACCGCGCATTGCGAACAGGCTTCTTCCATGGCGCGCAATAGTGCGGGCTGGGCGCGTCGCAGGGCGGCCTCGTCGATGCCAAGCGTCCGCAGCATGTCGGGCAGGCGCAGCGGGTCGGGGCTCGATTTGACGAGATAGCTGAGCTCGTTCCGGCTCACGCCGAGATCCCTTGCGAGCGCGTCGAACTGATCGTTCGGGGACAATCCGGACTCCGTACGCTCGTGCTGATGCGCGAGCCACAGTGACAATGCGTCAAGCATCGGTCCTGTCCTCCAGGGTTGGCGCTGGGACGACCGAATCTATCGAGCCGCTGCTTCCCGGATTTGCGTCAGATCAATGATAAATCGGTGGTTCTCGGCCGCTTTTGCGCGTTCGCGAGGCGGGCGAGGAGTGGGCAACCGTTCCGCCGCGAGCCCTTGAGATGTCGGCGGATTGCGCTACGCTGAACGGAGCTGCAAAACAAACAGCCGGGGGAGGAACCCATGCCGCGCCATCCTGATTTCGTGCCGCAAGGTGTGATCCCCGCGGTTCTCTTGCCGTTCCATACGGACTTCTCGATCGACGAGGCGAGTTTCCGCGCGCATCTGCGCGACGTCGCTTCCGTGCAGGGGCTGTCGGCGATCACGGTCAATGCGCATTCCACGGAAGTGGCCTCATGTACGCTGGACGAGCAGCGCCGCGTCATGGAGATCGCGGGCGACGAGATCGGCGGCAAGCTGCCGATCGTTCACGGCGTCTGGGCGGACGGCAGCCTGGAGGCGGCGCGGATCGCGCGGCAGGCGCAGAGCGGCGGCGCTTCGGCATTGCTGGTGTTTCCGCCGGCCCCGTTCACGATCAGCCAGACAGCTGACATGGCGCTGGCTCATTTCAGGACGATAGCGGATGCCACCGACCTGCCGCTGATCGTGTTTCAATATCCGCTCGCGACCGGGCAGGGTTATCCGGCGGCAACGCTGGAGCGGCTGTTCGAGGCGGTGCCGACCATCCGCGCCATCAAGGACTGGACGCCGCTGGTGCCGCAGCACGAGAGCCATATTCGCGCGCTGCAGGGGCGCAAGCGGCCGATCAACGTGCTTTCCACAAACAGCGCGTGGCTGTTGAGCTCGCTGGTGCTGGGCTGCAACGGACTTTTGTCCGGCAGCGGCAGCGTGATCGCCGATCTTCAGGCCCGGCTGTTCCGGGCGGTGAAGGCGAACGATCTCGCGGAGGCACGCCGGCTCAACGACCGGATCTATCCGACCGCACGCGTGTTCTACGCCGATCCGTTCGTCGACATGCACAACCGCATGAAGGAGGCGCTGGTGCTGCTCGGCAAGCTGCCGCGCGCGGTGGTGCGTCCGCCGCTGGTCAAGATCACGGACGCTGAAATCGCGCGGATCAGGGCAGCGCTGATCGAGGCGGGACTGCTCGACGCCGGTGCGCGCGACGCGGCATAGCGGGCCAGCGTCAGAGAGGCTCGGCCATTCATGAAACTGCCGGGACGGGCCTGATGGGAACGCGGATCAATCGCTGCATCGAGCTCTTGGAGCAGGACCAGGCGATCTATTACGACGGCGCCCACAGCGGCCACGTGCTGACCGAGGCGCAAGGCGCGCACGATGCCGGCACCTGGGCCGATTACATGAATGTCGGCATGGAGCATGGCGCTTTCGACATGGCCGGCCTAGCGCACTACCTGCGCGGCATGGTCGAGGCCGGGCCGGCGCGCTCGGGGCATCGCACGCCGGCCGTCATTGTCGAGGCGCCGGTCAACGGCATCGATGCCGCGCATGTGCGCTACAATGCCTGGCAGTTCCGCCAGATCCTCGGCCGCGGCGTGCATGGCATCCTGCTGTGCCAGGCCGAAACCCCGGACGCCGTACGCGCCTTCGTGGAATCCTGCCGCTATCCCCACAACACGATCGGCGTCGATCCCGCGCTGCCGTCGCCGCTGGCGCGGCTCGACGGCGCCAAACGAAGCGCCGATATCAGCCGCGGCCTGCTCGGCGTCGGCACCCGCGGGCGCGGTTCGGAAGGCACGGCCGCGCCGGTCTGGGGGCTGTCGGTCGAGGACTACATGGACCGCTGCGATCCCTGGCCGCTCAACCCCAGGGGTGAACTGCTGCTGGGCGTGAAGCTGGAGAGCCCGGAAGGTGTCGCCAATTGCGAGGAAATCCTCGCCGTGCCGGGGCTCGGCTTCGCCGAGATCGGCCCCGGCGATCTCAGCCTTTCGCTTGGCTACCGCACCATGCCGCGCGAGCCTTTTCCGCCGGAGATGAAGAAAGCGCGCGACCGGGTGCTCGCCGCCTGCCGCCACAATGGCATTGCCTTCCTGCAGGGCTGCACGCCCGACGACGTGATCGCCAAGATCGATGAGGGTGTGCGCGTGTTCGCTGGCCACAGCGAGCCGGCCGCCATCAAAGGCAGGGCGCATCAGAAACGCAAGATGCCGGTGTAGCAGCATCGCGGGGTGTTCCACCAAGTCCGCCGCGTGCGCTATTGTCGTTCGCAAAACAACAGGAGGAAACCATGCCGTCAGCCTATTTCGTCGTGCGCGCTACCGTCGCCGATCCTGCCAAGCGCGCGGCCTTCGACAGCTGGTACTCGCGCGAGCATGTGCCGGACGCGGTGAAATCGTTCGGCGCGCAGAAAGCCTGGCGGTTCTGGAGCGCGACCGACCCGTCGCTGCACCAGGCGATGTATCAGTTCGCGGACAAGGCGGCACTCGAGCGCGCTACCGGCGGCGAGGACATGAAGCGCCTGATTGCCGACTTCAACCGCGACTGGCCCGACGTCACCCGCACGCGCGAGGTGCTGGTGCTGGCCGAGGAGTTCGTGCCGACATAGCAGGCCGCGCTTCGGCGTCTCTCTGTCTCTCCATGGCGATTCGCGGTTGCGCAGGCAGGCGCATCCGCAACGACGGTTTTTGACCGTCTGGCCGGAACAAGACTCTCCTTGGCGACTTAGCCTCCTCGCATGCGTGCAACAAACATGAACGCACGGTTCAGCACGCATTCATGGCGAAGCGGTGAAACTCGCTGCGCATCACGCGCGACTGGAGGAGGGACGAAGAAATGGAACGCCGGGAATTTCTCAAGATCGCCGTGGGCGTCGCTGCCGGTGTTGCGGCCGTTGCCGCAACCGCGCACGCGGCCCCGCTGATGCCGCAGCCTCTGAACGAGGATGCGAAACTGCCGAAAAATCCCGACGCACGGCCCGCGGTGACCTCAGGCGAGGAAGTCGAACGCCTGCAGCCGCAGGAAGTGCGCTGGGGCCGCCGGCACTGGGGCTGGCGTCGCCGACATTGGGGCTGGCGCCGCCGTCACTGGGGTTGGCGCCGCCGTCACTGGCGTCGTCATCACTGGCGCCGCCGTTACTGGTGAGCCCGGTCGCGCGACCGGCTTGCCGCATCCAGGCTCTCTCACCGCACCACCTATCGAAAGGGAAACGTCCATGAAGATCGTTGCTGCATCGCTCCTTTCGCTCGGCCTCGGCCTTGCCGCGGTCTCGGCGTCACAGGCCATGCCGCTCGCGCCGCTCGGCCCGTCGCAGGCCGCTGCCGAAGACATTATCCAGGTTGCGCAGGGCTGCGGTCCCGGCTTCCACCGCGGTCCCTATGGCGCCTGCCGGCCGCTCTACAGCTGTCCGCCCGGCTGGCACCCCGGACCGTTCGGCCGCCGCTGCTTCCCCAACCGCCGTTGGTGATCGGCACGTATACGGGAAGGCAGGGATTGCAAAATCCCTGCCTTTTTCGTTCGCAATGATATGAGCGTCAGCTCGCCGCCGCGCCAAACAGCGCGGCGAAGCGTTTTTCGCCGCTGCGCGTGAAATTGACGATGCGGCTTCCCGGCGTCGCATCGCGCGCGGCCCAGTTCAGCTCGGTGAAGCGCGTCATGATGGCCGCGCCGAGGGTGCCGGCCAGATGATGGCGCCGCTCGCTCCAGTCGAGGCAGGCCTTGCACATCGGTCGCCGGGGATGGACGAGGCTGTCCGCATCGATCTGCAGGCCCTCGGCCATGAAGCGCCGGCCTTCGCCGGTGAGCTCGATCGCTTCCCTGGTCTGCCGCACCAAGCGCTGCTTGCGCAGGCTGTCCAGCATCTGCACGCCGAGATCGCCGGCGAGATGATCGTAACAGATGCGGGCGCGGCGCAGCGCCGGATCCTTCGGCCCGGTGCGCAGGCGCATGTGACCGGCGCGCGCGGCGAGGCCCGCGAGGCCCTCCAACACATGGGCGACGTCGGGGCCGGTGAGGCGATAATAGCGGTGCCGTCCCTGCTTCTCAGGCTCGATCAGCCCGCCGGCCTCGAGCTTTGCCAGGTGCGAGCTCGCAGTCTGCGGCGTGATGCCGGCCTCCTGCGCCAGTTCGCTGGCGGTGAGCGCGCGGCCGCTCATCAGCGCGGTCAGCATGTTGGAACGCGCGGGATCGCCGACCAGCGCGGCGACCATGGAGATGTCGGGACCAACTTTCATAGTTCGATGATAGACGAAGCATTGATGTCAGGCAAGCGGCTAGCTTGGATCGTGTCGAATTCGTCATTGCGGGCGGAGCGAGATCCGCGCGAACGAAGACGTATTGCTTACATTGACTGCCGCGAAAGCCGAGATCCCATGACCGTCACCGTCTTCATCCGCTACCAGCTCGATCCCTTCAGGCGGGCGATGTTCGAGCAATATGCGAAGAACTGGCTCACCATCATCCCGAAATGCGGCGGCGACCTGATCGGCTACTGGATGCCGCACGAGGGCACCAACAACATCGCCTTTGCGCTGATCTCCTTCGACAGCCTCGCAAGCTATGAGAGCTACCGTGCCCGCTTGCGCGCCGACGCGGAAGGTTCGGCAAATTTTCAATTCGCCGAGGCGAACAAATTCATCCTCGCCGAGGAGCGCACCTTCCTGCGCAAGGTGGTGGCGTGAGGCGGCTGGCGAAGGCGCGTCGGCGGCACTATGTTCCCGGCGCAAACAAATAGAACAGGGGAGCGACCATGCTGACAACTGCTGACAAGCGCGCGGCCTTCAAGAAGCTCCACGAGTCCGGATGCTTCATCATCCCGAATCCCTTCGACATCGGGAGCGCCAAGGCCTTGCAGCATCTCGGCTTCAAGGCGCTGGCCTCCACCAGCGCCGGCTTCGCATGGACGATGGGGAAGCCGGACAACCGCGTCACCGTCGACGATGTCTGCAACCATCTCGCCGCGATCTGCTCGGCGGTCGACATCCCCGTCAATGCCGATTTCGAGGACGGCTTTGCCCATGAGCCGGAGAAAGTGGGCGCCAACGTCGCGCGCGCCGTGCAGACCGGCGTCTGCGGCCTTTCGATCGAGGACTACACGGGCGATGCCGCAACGCCTCTGTTCGATCGCGCGCTCGCCGTCGAACGCATCAGGGCGGCGCGGAAGGCGATCGATGCCGACAAGTCCGGCGTGCTGCTCACCGGCCGCTGCGAGGCCTTCCTGCGCGGCATCAAGGACCTCGATCTCGTGATCGACCGGCTCACCGCCTATGCCGATGCCGGCGCCGATTGCCTTTACGCGCCGGGCATCGCGACCAAGGAAGAGATTTCCGCCGTGGTGAAGGCCGTGCATCCAAGGCCGGTCAATCTGCTGGTGGGGGCCGCCGGTCCGTCGCTCGCCGATGCCGGTGCGCTCGGCGTCCGCCGCATCAGCGTCGGCGGCGCGCTCGCACGCATGGCCTGGGCCGGCTTCATGAAGGCGTCGAAGGAAATGGCGGAGAAGGGCACGTTCTCCGAATTCGCCAACGGCTATCCCGGCGGCGAATTGAACAAGATGTTTCGATAAGAGAAGCGCCGCGGGCGATACCCCGCGGCGCTTCTGTCCCAAAGTCCTTGCCCAAAGTCCTTGCTACCGCTTACTTCGCGCCGGGATTGTCCGTCCGCGGCGTCGCCGGCTGCGCGGGGCGGGCCGGAGCCATGCCGGTCGTCGTGCCCGGAGCTGTGTTGGCCTTCGGCGTCACGTCACGCATCCCCGGAGGGGCAACGGGGTTGGCGGGCTGGGTCTGCGCGGTCGTCGTGCTCGGCTCGGTGCCGGCCTGGTTCACGGCGCTGTGGTTCAGCCCGTAGAACAACGCGCCGAGCACCACGGCGATGGCGACTGCAAACATCGCGACCTTAGTGCCGCTCGGGCCGCTCTCGTCGAGCATCGGATCGGGCTGGCTCTCGGTCTCGAGGCTGTTCAGCCGCGCCTGACGGGCGGCTTCCTCGTCCGTCAGCGGAGCGCGGTAGGGATTGTTGGTTTGGTAAGTCATGATCGTTCCTCCGAATTGCCCGGAGACAACCTCTGGCGGCGCTCGATGTTCCCGGAACTATCCACTTTCGGTAGTGGACTGTGCGAGATGGAACCCGCAAGATTCCGGCTGGAGGGAGAAGCGAATCGATGTGGGGCCTGCCGACAGGCGATGTCATGCTGAACGGGCTGTCGCTGGTTGCGGTCGCAGCGCAGGCGATGACCGCCGCACTGGCCGCCGGACGGCGCAGCATGGACTGGGCCGGCGTGTGCATGCTGAGTTGCATCACCGCACTTGGCGGCGGTACCATCCGCGACGTCCTGCTCGGACATTATCCGCTGGCGTGGGTGGAGCGGCCGTGGCTGCTCGGGCTGATCTGTGTCGCCGCACTGCTCACCATTCCGATCGCACGGCTGGTACACCGCCTCACGACGGCGTTCCTCGTTCTGGATGCGATCGGACTCGTCGTCTTCACCATGGCCGGCTGCGATGTCGCCTGGCAGATGAACGCCTCGCTGCCGATCGTCATCGTCGCCGGAATGATCACGGGATGCGCCGGGGGTGTGCTGCGCGACATCCTATGCAATGAGGTGCCGCTGCTGTTCCGTTCCGAACTCTATGCCAGCGTTTCCGTCGTCACCGGCCTGTTCTATGCCACGGCCTTCGGCTTGAAGTTGAACGACGAACTCTGGACGGCGCTCACCTTCGTGCTCGGCATTGCCTTCCGCCTGCTCGCGATCCGCTACAAGTGGGAGATGCCGAAATTCGTGTTCGAGGAGAAGGAGAAGAAGTAGCTTCGCGCTAAAGAAATGTCATCGCGCTTTGGCTCTTCACACTTTTCCGGATCATGCTCTACGGCTGGGGCAGCGCCTTCAGATAGGCGGCCATGGCGCGAACGTCGCCATCGCTCATCTTCGAGGTGGAATTGTTGATGACTTCCCGCATCAGCGCTCCGGCCTCGCCCTTGGCGTTGCGGCCGGATCGCAGATACTCGGCGATGTCGTCCGCGCTCCAGCTTCGCAGCCCTGTTGCGAAGCCGGCTGGCCCCCGGTCGCCGCCAAGCAGATTCTTCGGCGCATGGCAGGAGCCGCACCGCCCGATGCCCTCGACCAGATAGCGGCCCCGATTCCAGTCCGTGCCCTTGGCCTGATCCGGCATGATGATGCCGGGATCGAGATAGAGCCAGTTCCACAGCCGCATCCCGACGCGGAAGTTGAAGGGAAAGCTCGGATGTGGCGGCGGCACGCTGTTGCGCACCGGTTCCAGCGTCGACAGATAGGCGCGGATCGCCAGGATGTCGTCGCGGACCAGCTTGGTGAAATAGGGGTAGGGGAACGCCGGGGAGTAGCGCGAGCCGTCCGGCCCGATGCCATGACGCATGGCGCGCACGAAATCCTCGTCGCGCCAGCGGCCTAATCCGGTCTCTGGATCCGGCGTCAGATTCGACGAAAAGGAGCTGCCGAAGCGGGTCTCGATCCGCTTGCCCCCGGCCAGGGGTTTGGCGGCATCGGAGGTGTGGCAGCCCGCGCAGTCGCCGGCCACCACCAGCGCCTGACCGCGGGCGATGGTCTCAGCCGACGGCTCGGCGGCCTCGCTGCGGAATGCACCGCACAAAACGAGGCTGACCAGAATAATTGCGAGGCTGCGACCGCGATGTGGCATCGATCCTCCGATGGAGCGCATTATAGCGATGTTATACCCTTTCGCGCCAAGCCTGTTTCACGACACAAACTGAAATGGGCCACCAAGCCGGTAGGCACGAAGTTGCGAATATCTCCGGTTCGCCGGTGTGGCCGAGATTTGTGCTGCGGTGGATGAAAAAACCGACATAGACTGGCCCCAGCCGGAATGAATGACTAGCTGAAAATCGTTCGCTGCGACCAAGGCTTATGAGGGTTTCTATGGGAATCAACCAGGGTCCGATCAGCCTCGACCAGAAATACACCCAGGGAACCGGCCACGTCTTCATGACGGGCATTCAGGCCCTGGTCCGCCTGCCGATGGCGCAGATCCGGCGCGATCGTGCCATGGGGCTGAAGACTGCCGGCTTCATCTCCGGCTATCGGGGCTCCCCGCTCGGGGGTTATGACCAGCAGCTTTTTGCAGCGCGAAAACACCTCGAACAGTACAACATCAAGTTCCAGCCCGGGGTGAACGAGGACCTCGCGGCCACCGCCATCTGGGGCTCGCAGCAGCTTTCTCTCTCGCCCGGCGCGGAATATGACGGCGCGGTCGGCATCTGGTACGGCAAGGGCCCCGGCGTCGACCGCTGCGGCGACGTCTTCCGCCACGCCAACGCGGCCGGCTCCGCCAAGAACGGCGGCGTGCTGGTTCTGGCCGGCGACGACCATGGCGCAAAATCCTCCACCGTCCCGCATCAGTCCGACCACGCCTTCATCTCCGCGTTGATGCCGTATCTCTATCCGTCCAGCATCCACGAAATGATCGAGATGGGCCTTCTGGGTATCGCGATGTCGCGCTACTCCGGCTGCTGGGTCGGCATGAAGGTGATCACGGAGACCGTGGAGACCACGGCCGAGATCGACCTCACCGACGAGATGAAGCCCTTCGTCATCCCCACCGATTTCGAGATGCCGCCCGGCGGCCTCAACATCCGCTGGCCCGACGACCGCTACGAGCAGGACAAGCGGCTGCAGGACTACAAGGGCTATGCGGCGATCGCCTTTGCCCGCGCCAACAAGGTCAACCGCATCACCATGGACTCGCCGAACGCCCGCTACGGCATTATGGCATCCGGCAAGAGCTACGAGGACATCCGCCAGGCGCTGCGCGAATTGGGGATCACCGAGGAGGTCGCCGCCAAGATCGGCCTTCGCCTGTACAAGATCGGCATGCCCTGGCCGCTGGAGCCGGAAGGCGTGCGGCAATTCGCGGTCGGCCTCGAAGAGATATTCATCATCGAGGAACGGCGCGAGATCGTCGAGAACCAGGTCAAGCAGGAGCTGTTCAACTGGCGCGACGACGTCCGCCCGCGCATCGTCGGCAAGATGGACGACCACGACAAGCGCTTCCTGACCTTTGCCGCCGAGCTCAGCGTTGCCTCGCTCGCGACCTCGCTGACCGAACGCCTGCTCCGACTTAATCTCAATCCCGAAATCGCCGAAATGCTCCGCGCCAAGGCCGACTGGTTCAACGGCCGGCAGGCGACGCAGATGCAGGCGGTGGCTCCCGTCACTCGCACGCCGTATTTTTGTTCGGGCTGTCCGCACAACACGTCGACCAAGGTGCCGGAAGGCAGCCGCGCCTTTGCCGGCATCGGCTGCCACTTCATGGCGCTGTGGATGAACCGCAATACCGAAACCTTCACCCACATGGGAGGCGAGGGCGTGCCGTGGGTCGGGGTGGCGCCCTTCACCAAGGAAAAGCACGTCTTTGCCAATCTCGGCGACGGCACGTATTTCCATTCCGGGTCGCTCGCGATCCGCCAGGCGGTCGCCTCCGGCGCCAACATCACCTACAAGCTGCTCTATAACGATGCGACCGCGATGACCGGCGGCCAGCATGTCGACGGCGAGCTGTCGCCGCAGCAGATCACCTTCCAGATGCACGCCGAAGGCATCCGCGAAATCTATCTGGTCTCCGAGAATCCGCATCTCTATCCCGCCTCCGACATCGCGCCCGGCGTCAAGGTCGCGCACCGCGACGAGCTCGACGCGGTCATGAAGGCCTGCCGCGAGATCAAGGGCACCTCGGCCATCGTGTTCGTGCAGACCTGCGCGGCCGAAAAGCGCCGCCGCCGCAAACGCGGCCTGATGGAAGACCCGGCGCGCCGCGTGCTGATCAATCCGGCCGTCTGCGAAGGCTGCGGCGACTGCTCGGTGCAGTCGAACTGCATCTCGGTCGAGCCGCTGGAGACGGAGCTCGGACGCAAGCGCACCATCAATCAGTCGACCTGCAACAAGGACTATTCCTGCCTCAAGGGATTCTGCCCGTCCTTCATTACCGTCGACGGCGCGAAGCTGCGCCATCGCGCGCCGCCGGACCTCGGCAGCATCGGTGAGCTGCCCGAACCCGCCTCAAATCCGTCGCTGGACCGGCCCTACAACATCGCGGTAGGCGGCGTCGGCGGCACGGGCGTGCTCACCATCGGTGCGCTGCTCGGCATGGCCGCCCACATCGAGGGCAAGGCCAGCATGATCCTCGACATGTCCGGCCTGGCGCAGAAGGGCGGTGCGGTATTGAGCCATGTCCGGCTGTCCGAACATACGGCCGACGTCACCTGTTCGCGCATCGTCACCGGCACGGCGGATCTGGTGCTGGCGGCCGATGAAGTGGTGGCGGTCTCGAAGGACATGGTGACGCTGTGTGAGGCCGCTCGCACCGTCGGCATCATCAACAGCCACGTCATTCCGACCGCGGACTTCGTCCTCAACCGCGACTTCAACTTCCAGACCCGCAAGCTCAATTCCGTTCTCGAGACCGAACTGAAGAAGGAATCTTCCTTCTTCGATTTCACTGCGCCGGCCGAAGCCCTGCTTGGCGACTCCATCGCCACCAACATCATGATGCTCGGCTATGCCTATCAGCGCGGCCTGCTGCCGCTGTCGGCCAAGGCGATCGAGCAGGCGATCGAGGTCAACGGCGTCTCGATCAAGATGAATACGCAGGCCTTCCAGCTCGGCCGGCTCGCCGCCGCCGATCCGGCGCGGCTCAGGGAGATGATGAAGGACCACGACGAGGTCGTCCCGGCGAAGACGCTTGATGCGATGACGCTCGACGAGATCATCGCCCATCGTACGGGCCACTTGACCGCTTACCAGAGCTCGCGGCTGGCAAAGCGCTACCGCAAGCTGGTCGATCAGGTGCGCGATGCCGCTACAAGGGGCGGCTATGGCGATGCGCTGCCGCGGGCGGTGGCGATCAACTACGCCAAACTGCTCGCCTACAAGGACGAGTACGAGGTGGCGCGGCTCTACTCCGACGGCAGTTTCGAAAAGCTGATGCGCGACCAGTTCGAGGGCGAGTTCAAGTTCAACTTCAATCTGGCGCCGCCGATCCTGGCAAGCGGTGTCGATGCGATGGGCCGTCCGAAGAAGCGCGCCTTCGGCGCATGGATGATGGGCGTGTTCCGCGTGGTGGCCAAATTCCGCTTCCTGCGCGGCACCCCGCTCGACGTGTTCGGCTACAGCGCCGACCGCAAGCTCGAGCGTGAGCTGATCGCAGCTTACGAGAAGGACGTCGCCAAGGCGCTCGACCTGCTGTCGCAGGCCTCGCACGACACCGCGGTCGAACTGCTGTCGCTGCCCGACCGCATCCGCGGCTTCGGCCCTGTGAAGGAGAAGGCAGCGAAAGACGCCGAAGTGCGCCACGAGCAGCTCACCGCCGATCTCGTCAATCCGCCACCGGCGCCGCGCCAGATGGCGGCGGAGTAGGACGGTCCACCCACTCGGTGCTCTTTTGAGCGAGGGAGTTGGTTGCCAGTCGAGGACGAGAACGACTACGAGCCTCCGCAGGCGCGCCGTGGCGCCCGGGAGTATGTGCGCGTGGCTCCTATATTCGTGGTGGCCGCAGCGTCGGCGATGTGCGGGGAGTTGTTGCTGTACAAGGTCGAGCCGGTCTTCTCATTCGTCGTAGCGTTTATTGTTTGGATTATCGCCTCGAGCAGATTTTATCTAAAGACGTCTGTAAAACGAGCGCTCTACAATGGAGCAATTGTTGGGGTGGCAATTGCGGCATTCTTGTACATCTTTAGGTTCATTCGGTAGCAAGCTTGCTTAAGGCTCCCGACTAGGTCGTTCGCTGCAGCGGCCCAGATGGAAGCTACTCCCTAGGTGGGAAGCCAGCGCATACCCCTCTCACCGGGCGGAATATCTCCGCGCTTGCCAAGGCCCCGCTGACAGGCCAAGAAATTCGCTGGAAAGAGAAACGCCAGCGGAGAAACAGTTGACCATCAAGGGCAAGGCCTACATTGCCGGGATTTACGAGCATCCCACCCGGCATGCACCCGACAAATCCACCGCCCAGCTCCATGCCGAGGTCGCCAAGGGCGCCATCGAGGATGCCGGGCTCAGCAAGGACGACATCGACGGCTACTTCATGGCGGGCGACGCGCCGGGCGGCACCTGGCCGATGGTCGATTACCTCGGCCTCAACCCCAAGAAGCTGCGCCATATCGATTCCACGGATACCGGCGGCTGCTCCTATCTGATCCATCTCGGCCATGCCGCCGAGGCGATCGCCGCGGGCAAGTGCTCGGTCGCGCTGGTGACACTGGCGGGCAAGCCGCGCACCGGGCCGATGCCGCCGCGCGGGGCGGGCGCCGAGGCCGATTTCGAGTCCGCTTACGGGGCCACCACGCATAATGCCTACGGCATGTGTGCCATGCGCCATATGCACGACTATGGCACCACCAGCGAGCAGCTCGCCTGGATCAAGGTCGCCGCCTCCCATCATGCACAGTACAATCCGCACGCGATGCTGAAGGACGTCGTCACCGTCGAGGAGGTCGTGAACTCGCGGATGATCTCCGATCCCCTGCATCTGATGGATTGCTGCGTCGTCACCGACGGCGGCGGCGCAATGATCGTCACCACGCCGGAAATCGCCAAGAGCCTGAAGAAGCCGCAGGTGCGGCTGATCGGTCAGGGCGAGGCCATGAAGGGCCCGCGCGGCGGCAAGGATCTCGACCTGACTTATTCCGCCGGCGTCTGGTCCGGCCCGCGCGCCTTCGAGGAAGCGGGCGTCACGCCGAAGGACATCAAATACGCCTCGATCTATGACAGCTTCACCATCACGGTGCTGATGCAGATCGAGGACCTCGGCTTCTGCAAAAAGGGCGAGGGCGGCAAGTTCGTTGCCGACGGCAATCTCATCTCCGGCGTAGGCAAGCTGCCCTTCAATACTGATGGCGGCGGGCTCTGCAGCAACCACCCCGTCAACCGCGGCGGCATGACCAAGATCCTCGAGGCCGTGCGTCAATTGCGCGGCGAGGCCCATCCCAAGGTGCAGGTGAAGAACTGCGACCTCGCGATCGCCCATGGCACCGGCGGACTTCTCGGCGTGCGTCACGCCGCCTCAACCTGCATTCTGGAGCGCGTGTGATGACGGAGCCGAAAAAGTACACTGCCCCGGTGACCAACCCGGAAACCGCACCGTTCTGGGAAGCGGCGAAGGCCGGCAAGTTCATGATCAAGCGCTGCACCGCCTGCAAGGAGCCGCATTACTTTCCGCGCTCGATCTGCCCGTTCTGCTTCTCTGACAAGACGGTGTGGGAAGAGAGTTCGGGCGAGGGCACGATCTACACGTACAGCCTGATGCGGAAGTCGCCGACCGGGCCCTATGCGATTGCCTATGTCACGCTGAAGGAAGGCCCGTCGCTGCAGACCAATATCGTCGACTGCGACCTGGAAAAGCTGAAGATCGGCCAGAAGGTGAAGGTGGTGTGGAAGCCGACCGACGGCGCGCCGCTGCCGTTCTTCACGCCGGTCTAGTTTCTTTCTTCCTTCTCCCCTTGTGGGAGAAGGTGGCGCGAAGCGCCGGATGAGGGGTTCTCTCTCCGCGAGAGCGGTGGTTGTGGGACCAACCCCCCACCCAAGCGAGATTGCGGTGAAATTCGTGTGGCCCTCTCCCACATCCGCCTTCGCCAAGGCTACGGCGGACATGAGGGGAGAGGGCGCATCCAACGGCAGCGCCGCTGAAGAGAAGAAGTTCGGGGAAGGAAATCGCAAGATGTCGGCAAGATATGAAGAGCTGAAGGGGCTGAAGAACCTCGGTCAGAAATACGCCTACACCGATCGCGAGGTGATGCTCTATGCCTATGGCATCGGCCTCGGCGCCGATCCCATGGACGAGAAGGAGCTCGCCTTCGTCAACGAGGCCTGCGCGACGCCGCGTCCGCTGAAGGTCGTTCCGACCTTCGCCTCGGTGGCGGCCTGGGGGGCCGGGCCCGGCGAGATGAATCTCAATCGCGTGCTGGTGGTGGACGGCGAGCGTGACATCACCTTCCACCAACCGCTTTCCACCGCAGCCCACATCACCGCCGATTCAACGGTGCGCGAGGTCTACGACAAGGGCAAGGACAAGGGCGTGGTGATCAGCCACCAGACCGTCCTGAAGAACGAAAAGGGCGAGAAGCTCGCCACGCTGGTCGCATCGCGCTTCGCCCGCGGCGACGGCGGCTTCGGTGGCCCCAATCTCGCGCAGCCGGAACCGCACGCCATGCCGTCGCGCGCGCCGGACAAGATCGTCGACATTCCGACGCGCCCGGATCAGGCCCTGATCTACCGTCTCTGCGGCGACCGCAATCCGCTGCACAGCGATCCCGGGTTTGCCAAGAAGGCCGGTTTCCCGCGACCGATCCTGCACGGCATGTGCACCTATGGCATCACCTGTCGCGGCGTGCTGCAGACCTATGCCGATTACGATCCGGCGGCCTTCAGGCAACATGCCGTGCGCTTTTCGTCGCCGGTGTACCCCGGCGAGACCGTCACCATGGAGATGTGGAAGGACGGCAACGTGGTTTCGTTCGAGGCCAAGGTGAAGGCGAGGGGCGTGACCGTCATCAAGAGCGGCAAGACGGTGCTGGCGTAAGAACAATACGGGAGAGAGACGATGGGATTACTCGACGGCAAGGTGGCGCTGATCACCGGTGCGGGCGGCGGGCTCGGCGAGGCCTATGCCAAGCTGTTTGCAAGCGAGGGCGCGGCGGTGGTCGTCAACGACCTCGGTGGCCCGCGCGACGGCTCAGGCTCCGACAAGTCGATGGCGCAGAAGGTGGTCGACCAGATCAAGGCCAACGGCGGCCGCGCCGTTGCCAATGGCGCCGATATCTCGACCATGGCCGGCGGGCAGTCTGTGTTCGACGACGCCATCAAGAATTTCGGCCGCGCCGACATCCTCGTCAACAATGCCGGCATTTTGCTGGACGAGACCTTCGCCAAGGCCAAGGAAGCCAATTGGGACAGGGTCATCAGGGTTCATCTCAAGGGCACCTTCTGCTGCACCCAGCCAGTGTTCAAATGGATGCGCGAGAACGGCGGCGGCGTCATCGTCAACACCTCCTCGACCTCGGGCCTGATCGGCAATTTCGGCCAGACCAATTACGGCGCCGCCAAGGGCGGCATCTGGGGCCTCTCCAACGTGCTGGCGATCGAGGGGCGCAAGTACAACATCCGGATCTGGACCTTGGCGCCGGGCGCGCTGACCCGGATGACCGCGGACCTGCCCCGTTATAAGGAGAATCCCGGGGCTGCGCTCGGGCCGGACGGAATCGCGCCAGCCGTGCTATACATGGTTTCGGACCTTTCCGGCGACCAGACCGGCAAGGTGCTCGGCGTCTCCGGCCCGCGTGGCGTGCGCGAGATGCGGATGATGGAAATGGAGGGCTGGACGCCGCCGTTCACGGGGTGGAAGGCCGAGGATATCGTCACCCACGCCAAGGAGATATTCTTCTCCGAAGACGAGATGAAGAAATCGGCGCGGAGATTCAGGTGATGGTCGACCCGGGCCGCCGCCCAGGGGCGCGGCCCGGAGTGACCACAAAGGATAGAGACACATGACAAAGCTCACCGCCAAGGCCGCCGGCACTTTCGCGATCGCGCCGACGCCGTTCCACGACGACGGCCGGATCGACGAAAAGTCGATCGACAAGCTCACCGATTTCTACGCTTCGGTCGGCTGCGACGGCGTCACCGTGCTCGGCATTCTGGGTGAGGCTCCGAAGCTCGACGCTGATGAGGCCGAGCAGGTGGCGGTGCGCTTCGTCAAGCGCGCGAAAAACATGCAGGTGATTGTCGGCGTGTCGGCGCCAGGTTTTGCGTCGATGCGTTCGCTGGCGAAGGCGTCGATGGATGCCGGCGCGGCCGGCGTCATGATCGCGCCGCCGCCTTCCTTGCGGACCGACGACCAGATCACCGGCTATTTCAAGCAGGCGCAGGAAGCCATCGGCGAGGACATCCCCTGGGTGCTGCAGGACTATCCGCTGACGCTGTCGGTGGTCTTCACTCCGGCGGTGATCCGCAAGATCGTCATGGAGAACCCGTCTTGCGTGATGCTCAAGCATGAGGACTGGCCGGGGCTGGAGAAGATTTCGACGTTGCGCGGCTACCAGAAGGACGGCTCGCTGCGGGAGCTGTCGATCCTGGTCGGCAATGGCGGCCTGTTCCTCGATTTCGAGATGGAGCGCGGCGCCGATGGCGCGATGACCGGCTATGCCTTCCCGGAACTTTTGATCGACGTCGTCAAGCTGTCGAAGGAAGGCAAGCGCGATGCCGCGCACGACCTGTTCGACGCGCATCTGCCGCTGATCCGCTATGAGCAGCAGCCGGGCGCAGGCCTCTCGGTGCGCAAATATGTGCTGCAGAAGCGCGGCATCATTTCTTCCAGCGCCCAGCGCAAGCCCGGCGCCACCATCACCGCCACCGCCAAGGCCGAAGTCGACTATCTGCTGTCGCGGGTGGCGCGCTACGACCGCCGTGCCAATCTGCAACCGCAATCGAGCGCGGCAGGCTGAACATTCCTCATGGTGAGGAGCGCGGCTTCGCGCGTCTCGGACCATGAGGGCCCGATCGTGCCATTCATCCTTCGAGACGCGGCCTGAAGGCCGCTCTCCAGGATGAGGTCCCAAGGAGTTTATATGGCTGAAGTCGTCAAGCCGCGTCCGGCGTCCACCATCCTCCTGTTGCGCGACGCTGCCGCGCAGAAGGAGATCGAAGTCTTCATGATGGTCCGCCATTACGAGATCGACTTCAATTCCGGCGCGCTGGTGTTTCCCGGCGGCAGCGTCGACAAGGGCGACAACGAGATCATCGCCAACCCGTCGCTCTATTCCGGCGGGGAGGGCATGGATGCGGGTGAACTCAGTTTCCGCATCGCCGCCGTCCGCGAGACCTTCGAGGAAAGCGGCATCCTGCTGGCGCGGCCGAAGGGCTCGAAGGCGCTGGTCGAGGCCGGACGTGCAAGCGAGATCGAGACGGCGCATCGTGCGGCCCTGAACGACGGCGCGATCACCTTCCTGAAGGTGCTGACCGACAACGGCATCATGCTCGCGTTGGACGAGCTCGTGCCCTATGCGCACTGGATCACGCCGGAGGGCATGCCCAAGCGCTTCGACACCTGGTTCTTCCTCGCCGCCGCGCCGCCGGATCAGCTCGGCACGCACGACGGCAAGGAATCCACCGACTCGATCTGGGTATCGCCGCGCGAGGCGCTGGAGGGTGGCGAGAGCGGCCGTTTCAAGCTGCCGTTCCCGACCACGCGCAACCTGATCAAGCTCGGCAAGCAGAATACGGTGAGGGCCGCCCTGGACGACAGCCGCGGCAAGCCGATCGTCACCGTGACGCCCGTCATGACCAAGACCGCCACCGGGCGCCAGCTGCGCATTCCCCTAGAGGCGGGATATGACGGCGACGTGTTCGAAGTCGGCTCGGTCGGCTGACACACTTCGGTTTGCAACGAAATATCGACGTCGTATGACGGTGTAGGTTCCGGTCCCGATCGAGACCGGAAACCGTCATGGATACGACCCGCCAACCCAACATCGCCTTCGAGCTGACGCTGCTGGTTGCGCTCGCGACTCTCTGGGGCGGCTCCTACACTTTCATCAAGCTGGGCGTTGCCACCATTCCGCCGATCACGCTGATCGCAGGACGCACCGCGATTGCGGGGTTGCTTTTGCTTGTCGTGATGAAGCTGCGCGGGATCGCGATGCCGACCGATATCGCGGCATGGAAGCGCTTCATGTTCCAGGCCTGTTTGAACAGTGTCTTCCCCTGGACGCTGGTTGCCTGGGGCGAGCGCTATGTCGATGCCGGGTTGACCACCATCCTCAATTCGTCATCGCCGATTTTCACCTTCCTGTTCACCGCCGTGATCACCCGGCATGAGGCGGTAACGCCGCGAAAGCTGTTCGGCGTGGTCGCCGGCATGGCGGGGATTTGCCTGATCGTCGGCGTCGATGCATTCCGCGGCATCGGCCGTGGCCTCATCGCCGAGATCGCCATCGTCGCCGCTACGATCTGCTATGCCTGTGCCGCGATCTTCAGCCGCGGCTTCAAGGGGCTCGATCCGCTGGCGCCGGCCGCGGGCTCGCTGATCGCGGGTGCCGCGATCCTTGCGCCGATCAGCCTCGTCGTCGAACAGCCCTGGACCATCGCACCATCGGCAGGCTCGCTGCTTGCCTTGCTGGCGCTGGCGGTTTTCTCGACGGCTGCTGCGTTTGCGATCTACTTCCGGCTGATCCACACGCTGGGATCGGTCGGCACAACGGCGCAAGCCTATCTGCGGGTGCCTATCGGTGTGCTGCTCAGCGTGGTCCTGCTCGGCGAGAGCCTCAGCTCGACCGCCTGGATCGGGCTTGCTTGCGTGGTGGCCGGCGTTGCGGCCATGACGATCCCGCAGCGGAAGGCCGCCATGGCCTGACGCATTTCGCGTCGCGAAAATTGAGCGGCCTTGCTGCGCCGGGCCAATACCGGCATCCTGTCCCGAACAAGAACAAGCAGGGCAGGGTCGCGCGATGAAGGGCTGGCGGATCGGTTTGACGTTGTTGGCTTTGCTTGCGCCGTCAGGCGCGACCAGCGCAATCGCGCAGGATTTTCCAACCCGCCCGATCCGCATCGTCATTCCGTATTCGCCCGGCAGCGTCACCGACGTGTTCGCGCGCATCATCGCGCAGAACATGCAGGAGCAGTGGAAGGGCTCGATCGTGGTCGAGTCGAAGTCCGGCGCCAACGGCTCGATCGCGGCCGAGGAGGTCGCGCGCGCCACCCCCGACGGCTACACGTGGCTGCTGGTGACGACCTTCTTCAGCTCTAGCCCGGCGCTGACCAAGGAACTGCGCTGGGATCCGGTGAAGGATTTTGCGCCGATCGGGCAGATTTGCCGGGCGCCGAATTTCTTCATCGTGCCGGCGTCACTGCCGGTGAAATCGGTGAGCGAGTTCGTGGCGCTCGCCAAGGTAAAGCCGGGCACGCTGAACTACAGCCATCCCGGCAAGGGCTCGACCGGCCATCTCGGCTTCGAGCTGTTCAAGCGGATGGCCGGCATCGACGTCACCGGCGTCGGTTATCGCGGCTATCCGCAGATGGTGCCCGATATCGCCAGCGGCCTGATCAACTCGACTTTCCTGTCGGCCAACCAGGCGATGGCGCAGGTGCAGACCGGTGCGATCCGCATCATCGGCGCCATCAGCGACGGCCGCTCGAAATATTTCCCCGACGTGCCGACGCTGGCCGAGCAGGGCTTTGCCGAGGCTCAGGTGACGCCGTGGTTCGGCGTCGTGGTGCCGGCAGGCACGCCGCAGCCGGTGGTCGCCAGGATCAGCGCCGCGCTGGAGGCGGCGCTTTCGACCTCCGACGTCCAGCAAAAGCTCGACACCGCCGGCTGCGAGGCCAAGAGCGCGCCGCTTGCCGCCTTTGGCGCCATTATCAAATCGGACGTTGCCCTGTGGGCCAAGGTGGTCAGGGAAGCCGGGATTACCGTCGACTAGGGTTCCCGCTCAAGCCGGACAGGCCCGAGTGGGTCGTCCCCTGCGGCCCCGGGCGGGATTTATGACGAATTTCAATATGTTCTCCCCCGCCGAAGACGTCGTATATTAAGGCCGATTGGGGCTCGGTCTTGACCAAATGACTGCTGAAACGCCGCAGAATCCGCTGTCTGGACGTGTGCGATCGCTCTCGATCGGCCAGATGACCTTCGGCAGCTTCATGCTGGTGCTGGCGGTGATCGTGGTGACGGGCACAGCCAGCGTAATCGCCATCCGCCATATCGACCAGACCTTTGCCGAGCTGCAGCGGCTGCAGAGCGTCGGCGATCTCGCCGAGGACATCGACCGGCGCATGAACGAGCTGCGGCTGGCGGCGCGCGACTTCGTCACCGAGCCCGGCAATCAATCGACCCAGATCGCGGAAGCCACCACGGCGCTCGCCGAAGTTCTGAAGAAGACGCGTCTCGAGCTTGCGCCTGAGCAGCAGGACATGATCGATGGCATTACGGAGCGGCTTTCGACCTACCGCTCCGGCATCGAGCGGATTTCGGTTTTGATCAACCGCCGCGCCGAGCTGATCGCCAACCTGCCGCCGCTGCGCGACAAGATCGATGCCGCGATGGCCGGCAGCACGGATACCGCGGTCAACGCCGAGCTGTTCCATTTCCAGAACCGGATCGCAGCCGGTTTGCTGGCGCGCAATCCATCGGCCGCCGAAATGGCGGCGCGAGGCATCCGCGCGATGGCCATATCGGATCAGAAGCTGCGCGAGGCCGCCAATGAATATGCCGATGCCGTGGTCGCAATCTCGGTCCGCGAGCGGCAGATCGCGGAGATCGACAGGGAGGTGCTGGGGACGGAGGGCCGGCTGATCCAGCGCATCACCGAATTGCTGCGCGAGGTGAGCGCGCGGCGCGGCCATGTGCTGTCGCGGGATTTTGCCCGCACCCTGGCCGAAGCGAAGTGGCAGAGCATCGTGCTCGGCAGCATGGGCGTACTGATCGGCCTGTTTGCCGCCGCGCTGGTGGTGCGGCGGACCGTGCGGCCGCTGGCGCGCATCGCCCACTCGATCCGCGCGGTGGCGGGTGGAGAAAAGGACGTGCTGATCCCGGCGACCGATGTCGACAACGAAATCGGCGACATTGCGCGCGCGGCCGAAGTGTTCCGCGCGACGCTGGTGGATGCGGACGCCGCGCGGGAGGCGGCAGTGCGAGCGCTCGCGGAGCAGCGGGCGGCGGAGGAAAGCTATCGCAAATTGTTCGAAACCTCGGTCGACGGCATCTACGTGACGACGCCGGCCGGCGACCTGCTCGACGCCAACCCCGCGCTGGCGCGCATGATGGGCTATGCCTCGCCGCAAGACCTGATCGCGGCTACCAGCGACATCGCCGAGAGCGTCTATGTGCACAAATCCGCGCGCGAGGAATATCAGCGGCTGATGCAGCGCGACGGCATGGTGCGCGAGTTCGAGTACCAGGCGCGCGCCCGCGACGGCAGCATCCTGTGGCTTTCCGATTCCGCCGGCGCCGTGCGCAACGAAGCCGGAGAGATCGTGCGCTACGAAGGCGTGGTGCGCGACATCACCGAGGAGAAGCGCGCCGAAGATGCCATTGCCGAAGGCCGGCGCCTGCTGCAGCAGGTCATCGACACCGTGCCGGCGGTCATCAACGTCAAGGACAAGGAACTGAAGTATGTGCTGATGAACCGCTACATGGCGGGAATCTTCGGCGTAGAGCCGCAGGACGCGATCGGTCGCACCACCAGTGAATTGATGTCGCGCTATGGCGCGGCGAAAACCGACGAGCACGACAAGCGGGTGCTGTCGGCGGGCAGGGAGCTCGGCTTCTACGAGGAAGAGTACAAGGATTCCGCCGGGAACATGCGGCAATGGCTGGTCAACAAGCTTCCCTTGCTCGACGCCGATGGCGAGATCGAGAACATCGTCACGGTCGCGCTCGACATCGGCGAGCGCAAGCGCGGCGAACAGGAGATGCGCAAGGCGCGTGATGCGGCGGAGGCGGCGCTGCGCAACCTGCGCGAGACCCAGAATTCGCTGATCGAGGCGGAAAAGCTCGCCGCCCTCGGCCGTCTCGTCGCCGGCGTCGCCCACGAGGTCAACAATCCCGTCGGCATCAGCCTGACGGTCGCCTCCGCGCTGGAGCGCAAGACCGCGAATTTTACGGCGGAAGTAGCGCGCGGCGAATTGCGCCGGTCCAGCCTGAACGAATATCTCGATACCAGCCGCGATGCGTCATCCCAGCTCGTCGCCAACCTCAACCGCGCCGCCGAGCTGATCCAGTCGTTCAAGCAGGTCGCCGCCGATCGTAATTATTCGGACAAGCGGGTGTTCGACCTCGGCGACCTCACCGAGCAGGTGGTGATGAGCCTGCGACCGGGCCTGCGCAAGCACAACCTCACGCTCAATGTCGATTGCCAGCCCAACCTCTCCATGAACAGCTATCCCGGTCCCTACGGCCAGGTGCTGACCAACCTGTTCCTGAACGCGGTGGCGCATGCGTTCCCGGACGGCCGCTCCGGCACGGTCGAGATCATGGTGCGCGAGTCCGGCAAGGACAACGTCGAAGTGCTGTTCTCCGACAACGGCATCGGCATGAGCATCGACGTGCGTCGCCGCGCTTTCGATCCCTTTTTCACCACGCGGCGCGACCAGGGTGGCACGGGGCTCGGCCTGCACATCGTCTACAGCATCGTCACGACGCGCCTCGGCGGGCGGCTTGATCTCGATTCTCAGCCCGGCGGCGGCACGCGCATCCAGATGATCCTGCCGCGCATTGCGCCGGTGGAGCTGGCGGCGGAATAGAACAGCGGCCGGCTAGTTGATATCGGCGAGCTTGTGCAGCGTGGCGTTGAAGATCTGGCTGGCCTTGCCGACCAGCGCGGTTCCATTCATCATTCCGCGCGTGTCGGTGAATGTGCCGGAGACGCCGACGCCGACCGGGGCAGGGCCGCCGAACAGCGGATTGTCGTTCCCGCGCGGCGTGGTGTGCCGCTGCACCAAGACCTCGCCCTTGAAGGTGTTGTCCTTCACGGTGTAGCTGCCCGTGTAAAACAAATAGGCATCGCCGCCGAGGATCTGTCCATCGCGGAACAGAATCACCCCGCTCCCCTTGCCGACGCGCCCGTCGAGCAGGGTGACGTGAATCGAGTACAGCCCGTTCTTCATAACGTCCCACGGCCGATCTCCGTCGCCCAACGGCTACCGGCTCCAATATCTATGCCAAAGCGGGGCTATGGGCGCAACGCGGCAGATTGGCCGCCGAATCGGCGCGCCTCCCGTAGTCGTCCGGACAGCGAATCAAACTGGCCCGCGATATGCATCGTCTGTCTTGCGTTGGGGGTGGGCGCTTCCGCCCGAAGTGGGTTCCCGTACCCGGTCCGGAAGCGCCTCAAAACAAAAGCCCAGTTGCGCATTCGTGTCGCAACAACTGTACCCACTTTGCGGAATGCGCGCGTGGTGGTGGAGCAAGAAAAAGGTGACAAACTGGATCGATTCCGGCGGCGCAAGCGCACGCCCATGCATTGACGACTCGAAGACACCCGGCCGCCGACGTCGGAGCAGCAGGGTGACGCTTTCCCTCGCCATGGCACTGCTGCTCTCGGCAGTCTCCCAATACAGCCATGCGCGCGACGATGGGCGGTATGCCGCCTCACCGCTCAAGCAGTGGTTCGACGGCCTGAAGTCCGGCAAGGGCCCTTGCTGTTCGGACGCGGACGGCTACGCGGTTTCCGATCCCGATTGGGAAAGCAGGAGCGGGCACTACCGCGTCAGGATCGAGGGCGAGTGGCACGAGGTGCCTGACGATGCCGTCATCACCGAACCGAACCGCGCGGGCCGGACGATGGTTTGGCCGATCAAGGGATGGGGCGGCCTGACGATCCGCTGTTTCATGCCGGGGTCGATGACCTAGCGCGAGCTGGAGCGAAGACTCGTCCGTCGACGCCTTGGCGATGGCGCTCACGCATATTTCTTGTCGCGCTCCAGGAGCTCGATCGAGATGCCCTGCGGGCCGCGCAGGAAGCAGATGCGCACGCCGGGGCGGATGGTGGTCGGCTCCTTCGTGAACTCGACGCCCTTGGCCTTGATCGCAGCCGCGACTGCGTCGATGTCCTTTACGCAAAGGCCGAAATGGTCGAGCCCCTGATAGGGCGTGACCGGCGGCGCGTTGACGCCGTCGCCCGCCGCGACCGGGGCGATGAAGACATTGGCGCCGCCAAGCCTGACATCGATGCGGCCCGGGCCTCGCACGATCTCGCCGCCGAGGATGTCGTGCAGCCATGCCGCGGTCGCCTCCGGGTCGGGGCTGCGGAGGTGAACATGGTCCCAGGTCACTTGTATCATCGCGCTCTCCCTTGACGCTTGCGCATGGTTTTCGTTGCGGCGCAATCTAGCCTCGGCTGCGGCCTGTTGCCATCCCTGACGCCCGCAGGCGCCGCAATGTTGCCGTGGCGATGTGGAACCAGACGGGAGCGTCAGAATTTTGAATCGTGGTGGACCCGCAGCGGCCGTCCTCGAGAGCCGCAGGGTGCAACCGGATGCGGTTCTTTTGATGCGCCGGCCACGGGAGAGGATGACGATGAAGCGGCGCGTGCAGTCGATCGTCGGCCTTGGTTTCGGTCTTGCGGCGTTCGTGGTCGCGGGCAGCCTGATTTGGGTGATGTGGCCCACGCTGAGCGACGCCGAAGATATGCCCGCCTCAGTACAGTCCGCCGTCACCCAGTCCGCCGAGGAGCCGGCGATCGCGACCCCGGATGCTGGAGCCGCCACGGTGGCTCCGTCACCGCTCGACGGCCTGAAGATTTCCTCGCAATCCTGGCGCCGGGGCGGCCTGGGCTCCAAGGCGCTGGTCACCTTCACGCTGCGCAATGCCAACGACTATGCGGTCAAGGATATCGAGATCGCCTGCGCTTTTGTGCGCCGGGACGGTCGCTACCTGACGGAGCGCAAGCGGGTGATCGGCCAGGCCGTGGAGATGAAGAGCCGCAAGACCTTCACCCGCATTCACTTCGGCTTTGTCAACGTTAACGCCGATAAAGCTAAATGTGCGCCCATCGCCGCAAGCCGGATTTAACGCCGATTCCGCATTGCAACGGCCAAAATTCCCCAAAATCCCGAAAAAGTTACCACCCTCGTTGAACCGTGGCAGGCGGCCCATGACTAACCGGCATACCGGCCAGTTGGGCGGTGGGCCCGCGCAGTTCGCGGTAGGAAGCGGTGACCGAAATGATGCCCCTGGCTCGATATTTCCTGTTTGTCGGCGGTGCCCTGATGGCGCTGCTGTTCGCATTCGATTTCTTCTCGCCCAAAGCGGTGGCCGACAGCGGCATCCAGGCGGCCGGTGCGGTCGACAAATCCACCCTGCGCATCAAGTCCGACCAGAAATGGCCCGAGCGCATCGTGTTCGACACCACCCAGCCGACCGTCGTTCCGACCGCTGCCACTCAGACCGCCCAGACTGTGCAGCCGGGTCCGGAACCGGCGGCGGAATTGACCGCGACGGCCCGCGTGCGCGAGACCTTTGCCCAGTTCGTGCCTGTCGAGCCGAAGAAGCCTGAGGCGACTGCCGCAAAGAAGCGCAAGGCCGCCAAGGCTTCCGGTCAGCCGATGCGTTTCGCCCGCTACAGCTACTTCGGCACCAGCACCTGGTAAGCCAAGAACCAAGTTTGCAGATCGAAGGCCGCACCGGGTGCGGCCTTTTCAATTTGCAGGTTCGCAGGTGAATGGCGTTGCCGCCGCGATGCTCTGGCGGAAGAACTGGCCCATCGACGGCGCGACGACGAAGGCCTGGAAGGTCGCGGCAGGCAGGTTGCAATATTCGGAATAGGCGCCGCCGACATTCACCAGCAGGTGACGCCGCGCCTCGTCGTAGCAGACCCGCTGCACGACCGTGCTACGCGGTGTGTCGGTGCAGGCAAACGGCGCGAGGTCGACCTCGCGGCCGCCACTGAGTTCCACGGGTTCCGTGGTGACTGGCGAAATGCTGAGCAAAGCCAGCAGGGCGGCGGCGGATCGGATCATCAACCTGGCCTTGGCTACCGCCCCAGTCTACTGTTTGGCTGCCGCGTCTTCTAGGCAGTGATTGAGATACGCCGTGCGGTCGCGCGGCAGGATCTTGTCCGCGTCGGCCTTCTGCCCGCATTCGCGCTGGCGGAGCTGCTCGGCGCGCCGCTTGGCCGCGGCCTCCCGGTATTCGGGCGCCACCTTGGCAGGGTCCACCAGCACTTGCGCGGGAACTGCGGTCGTGGCGGCCAACGAAATCATGATGATTGCAAAGACTGTTCTCAAATGAGCCTCCATAGTCAAATGAGCCTCAATGAATAGGAACATTCTAGTGCCGACCGGAAAAACCCTCAAACAACCGGAAGGTGATTCTTTGCATTTGCCAGTTTCCGTTAGCGCTCCGAAGCCGTCCTTTACCGATGCCCTGTAGGGTGATGTCCATCCGCGTCATTTGAGCATCGCGGTTAGTGCCTTCACCCCGTCGGCTCCCCAGGCCGGCGGGGTTTTTCCTGAGCGGGCGGTCTTGCCGCTATGACACGCCGCCGTCGGCGCGAATGAGTTCCGCGAAGTCGGGGCGGCCGAAATACTCCGCCCAGGCAAGCGCGGTCGCATCGAACTTGTCGTCGCGAATGTTCGGATCGGCGCCGGCTTCGAGTAATTGCCGTGCGATGTCCATGGCGCCGCTCTCGATCGTCATGTGCAGCGCCGTGCAGTTGCAGTCCCACATCATGCGCTTGGCGTTGACGGCGACGCCATGCGAGAGCAGCCAGCGCAGTGCAGTCAGGTTGTTCTTGCTGACGGCAAGATGTAACGCAATGGTGTCGGCGCCGTCTGCGCCGATCCGCGCCGGATTTCCGCGCAACATCGCCTCGGCCTCGTCAAAGCGTGACGTATTGATTGCGGTCAGCAGGTCGAGCTTTCCTCCGGCCGCCGCGAGCGCCGAGATCACGGCCGGGTCGGCGCGCTCCTGGGAGGCGGTTGTCAGAGCGGTCGCGCCCGCGGCATCCGTGGCGTTCGGATCGGCGCCGAGTTCGAGCAGCAGCTGCACCATCCGCAGCCGGTTCTTGGCGGCGGCGTGATGCAGCGGCGTTCGCCGGTGCTGGTTGCGGCTCATGCGCGCGAGGAGCAGCGCAGGGTCTTTCGCGATCATCTCCCGCAGCTCGTTTGGCCGATCGAGCGCAATCGCCGTCCACACATTGAGCGTGGCGCCGTGATCGAGCAGATAGGCCGCGACCTCGTGACGGACCTGCTGGAAGCAGGTCGCCCATCCCAACACACCGACGCCGTGATCGTCGCCATGGCCCTCGATGTCCGCGCCGGCCTCGACCAGCAGGCGAAGCGTCTCGAAATCGCCATGGGCGGCCGCAAAGTGCAACGGCGCGGCATTGTCGGGAAAGTCGCGCTTGTCGAGGTCGGCGCCGCGCTCGATCAGGAGGCGGATGTTGCCGTGCCGGTTGCGAATGGTGGCAAGATGGAGAGGAGTAGCCTTCAGCAGGCCGCGACCGCATAGCGCGTCGATCAGCTCCGGATGGGCGTCGAGCCGTTCGCGAAGGACTGCGACATCGATGGACTGTGCTGCGGTGCCGATGGCCTGCACCTCGTCCTGCTCGGCGTCCGGATAGAGCCGGCCGCCCTGGATGTCTCGCGCCAGGATTTCGATGGCGCCATGCCGGAACTCCTTGGCGATCTGGTAGACCGTGCGTCCATCGCGATCCGGCGTTGCCGGATCGAAACCGGAGGCGAAGGCGCGCCGCACCGCTTCGACATCGCCGTCGCGTGCGGCGGCAAAGACCCGCTCGCGCCCACCGGCTGCGCCGCCTGTTTGATCGACATGCGCCTTGAGCGCACGCCAGCTCGTAAAGCCATAGTCGGTGGCGATGGCGAACTGCGCCTGGTGCAGCCTGCTGTCGGGCGCGTGGAGGCGCAGTTCGGCAAGCCGTTTCTTCGCGGCCTTCTTCAACCAGTCAAGATCGGGATTCGCGGGCAATGCCTGCGGCATGGGACACCTTCTTTCCATGTGCCCGGCGACCGCATCACGGGCAGAAAGAAGGGAATGTCAGCATCGTAGCTGAAAAGGCGGGTTGAACCCTTTACGCGGCCCGTAGGTCGCCTAGCCGACCTGCGTGAAAAGGGTAAGGCCGGGGGAAGCGGGGTGTCAAGCTGCTGTCGCATCGAGTGGCGCGCTCGGAGAGATTCGAACTCCCGACCCTCGGAATCGAAATCCGATGCTCTATCCAGCTGAGCTACGAGCGCTTGATCCGTCGCTTATCAGAACCGGCAGCAGCCTGCCAGCCGCCGGCTGGAGCCTTGGTTCTGATTGAATCGGAACCGAAGCTCCGGATGCTTGATTTGACGCGTTTTGTCTATGCGAACCGGTATCCACTTCGCTTGAGAGCGTTCTAGTAGCAAGGGTAGATGCCGCGCTGGCCGATATAGGCGGCAGCGCTCTGGCGGCATTTCACGGTGACCGGGCCGTCATAGTAGGCGAAGGTGCCGGGCACGGCGCCGGGGCCGTAATTGTGCAGGTAACTGATCGGGTAGGGCAGCGGGCTCGTCCGCCAATACCGGTGATGATAGCGCGCCTCGGCCAGGTTCGGGGCAATGGTGGCCGCCGCGAGCAGTCCGGCGGCGGCAAAAAGCTTCAACTTCCTCATCACGATACTCCACTCAATTCCTGCAAAACCTGGCTTTTGGGGGCGATCCGGCGCTCATATTACGCAAATTCGGCCCGAAAGTGCGGAAAAATGGCCACAGGGACGGGTTTTTCCTCTGATTTGGCATACTTAACGAATTCCCAACACAGTCCCGCCAGAGTCTTGGGGCTTGGTCCTGGTTCTGGACCTGCAATTCCCGTTTAGAAGGCTGTTTCGGTACCCGTTTTGCCCATGCGCACCCCGCTTCTTGCCCTTGCCGCCGCTGTCTTTGCCTTCGCCGCAGGCCCGGCGCGCGCCGACCTTCACATCACGCGCGACCACGGCGGTTATGTCGAGGAATACAAGGCCAAGTACAAGCGCGTCCGCGACAGGGGCGAGCGTGTCATCATCGACGGCATCTGCAATTCCGCCTGCACGCTGGTGTTCGGCATCGTGCCGATGAACAAGATCTGCGTGACGCCGAAGGCGAGCGTCGGCTTCCATCTGGCTTACTACGACAAGGCCTTCACCTTCGGTATCAAGGTCACCAGCGCCGAGGGCACCTCGGATCTGATGTCCTACTACCCCGATACGGTGAAGGACTGGATCCGCCGCAATGGCGGGCTCACCAACGAGATGAAGAAGATCAAGAACGGCACCGACCTCTGGAAGATCGTCGATCCCTGCCCGGAAGAGTGGTGAGCCTGCTTTCAAGCTTGCCCTGACCGTCGTCGCCCGCGCCAGCGGGCGCTTTCGTTTCAGAACGTCACCACGCCGCGGATCGACTCGCCGCGCTTCATCAGCTCGAACGCGTCGTTGATCCTGGCCAGCGGCATCACATGGGTGATCATCGGGTCGATCTGGATCTTGCCCTGCATGTACCAGTCGACGATCTTCGGTACGTCGGTGCGTCCGCGTGCGCCGCCGAAGGCGGTGCCTTTCCAGACGCGGCCGGTGACGAGCTGGAACGGCCGCGTCGCGATCTCGGCGCCGGCGGGCGCGACGCCGATGATGATCGACTGGCCCCAGCCGCGGTGGCAGGCCTCCAGCGCCTGGCGCATCACGGTGACGTTGCCGGTGCAGTCGAAGGTGTAATCCGCGCCGCCGATCTGGTCGGCGCCAGCCTTGGTCATGTTGACGAGGTGAGGGACCAGATCCTTGCCGGCCTCCCTGGCGTTGACGAAGTGGGTCATACCGAAGCGTTCGCCCCATGCCTTGCGGTCGGGATTGATGTCGACGCCGATGATCATGTCGGCGCCCGCAAGCCGCAGGCCCTGGATCACGTTGAGGCCGATGCCGCCGAGCCCGAACACGATCGCTTTTGCGCCTTGCTCCACTTTGGCGGTGTTGATGACAGCGCCGATGCCCGTGGTGACGCCGCATCCGATGTAGCAGACCTTGTCGAACGGCGCGTCCTCGCGGATTTTCGCTACCGCGATTTCCGGCAGCACGGTGAAGTTCGCAAACGTCGAGGTGCCCATGTAGTGATGGATCGGCTTGCCGCCGATCGAGAAGCGCGAGGTGCCGTCGGGCATCATGCCCTGGCCCTGCGTGGCGCGGATCGCGGTGCAGAGATTGGTCTTGCGCGACAGGCACGACGGACACTGCCGGCATTCCGGCGTGTAGAGCGGGATGACGTGATCGCCCTTCTTCACCGAGGTGACGCCCTTGCCGATGTCGACGACGACGCCGGCGCCCTCATGACCGAGGATCGCCGGAAAAAGTCCTTCCGGATCGGCGCCGGACAGGGTGAATTCGTCGGTGTGGCAGACGCCGGTCGCTTTGATCTCGACCATCACCTCGCCCTCGCGCGGCCCTTCGAGCTGGACGGTGGTGATCTCCAGCGGCTTGCCTGCGGCGGTGGCGACGGCGGCGCGTACGTCCATGGCGTTCCTCTTGTCTCTCGTCGTTATGTGATGACGGGCGGGAGGCCCCTCGGGGATGGGAGTTGCCGCATAGCACAGGATTGGGCAGTAGTGCGTGGCAAATGACACAAGGCTTCGACAAATTCGCCGCCCGCGCGGCGCCGGCAATCTTCGTCGTGCTCTGGAGCACAGGCTTCGTCGGCACCAAATACGTCATTCGCAACGCCGACCCGCTGAGCTATCTCGCGATCCGCATGGCGCTCGTGGTGGTGCTGATGGCGATCATCTGCGCTTTCGTCCGCCCGGAATGGCCGAACCGCCGTGAAATCGGCCACAGCATCGTCGCCGGCATTCTGGTGCACGGTTTCTATCTCGGCGGCACGGCAGTGGCGATCTCGCTGTCGGTTCCAGCCGGCCTCTCGGCGCTGATGCCCGGCCTGCAGCCGCTTCTGACCTCGACCATTGCCAATCGCTGGCTCGGCGAACGCGTCACGCCGCTGCAATGGGGTGGACTTCTCCTTGGGCTGGCGGGCGTCGCGCTGATCCTTCATGACCGGCAGATCGGCGGACAGGCCGGCTGGGGCTGGCTTGCGTCGGCCGTCTCGCTGGTCAGCATCACGCTGGGCACGCTCTACCAGCGCCGCTACTGCAGCCGCATCGACTGGCGCAGCGGCAATCTCGTGCAATATGTCGCCGTGACGTTGTTCTTCACCGTCGCCGCCTTTCTGTTCGAAGACCGCGTGGTGCACTGGACCGCCGAATTCGTCCTTGCGGTTATCTGGCTTGCCGTCGTGCTGTCGATCGGGTCGATCGGCCTTTTGTACTGGCTGATCCGCCATCAGGCGGCGACATCGGTCGCGAGCCTGTTCTATCTGGTGCCCGCCGTGACCTCGCTGATGGCGTTCGTCCTGTTCGACGAGCGGCTCGATGCGGTGGCCATCGCCGGCATGATCGCCTGCGCGGCGGCGGTGTTTCTGGTCAATCGCCGCGCCTAGCCCCGCCACAAGCGAATCTCCACAGGGCGCGCAGATCCAAGTCGCGGCTCGCAATGCGTGCAATGAATTCCCAAGCATTCCCCGAGGGTTGTATTCGTTAAGGCAATCGTAAAGAGAAACCGTCAAATGTGACGCAATTTCAGGCAGTTTGCGTGGCTGACGTCCACCTGGGGAAAATTCATGCCGTCGCTCAAGCTCAAACTGGGTACCAAGGCCGTCATCTGCGCGGTCCTGTTGATCGCGCTCAACACCGGCCTCGTCGTCGGCGCTGCATACTGGTCGCTCTCGACGGAGTTCAACCAGCGCGCCCATCGCGAGATCGAGGTCAATCTGCGCACCCTGGCACTGGCCTTCTCCGAGACCTACCCCGAGTCCAGGATCGCCATCAGCAACGGCGTGCTCAGCAAGGCCGAGATCGGCAAAATGCCGGAGTTCAAGGACCATGCGATCGTGGATCGCGCCGTGTCCTACACCGGCGGCAACGCCACGCTGTTTGTCTACGACGACGCCAGCAACCAGTTCATTCGCCGCACCACCAATGTGAAGAAGGAGAACGGCGACCGCGCCGTCGGCACCCAGCTCGCGCCCGACCATCCGGGCCAGGAGCCCTTGCGTCGGGGCCAGCCCTACAAGGGGCCGGCCGTGCTGTTCGGCAAGACGTTCATGACGGCGTACTATCCGGTCGTGAACCCGTCCGGAAAGGTCGTCGGCATCATCTATGTCGGTATCGCCATGGCCGAGTTCGAAGGCCTGCTCGCGCAGGCCATGCAGACCATGGCGATCGCCGCCGGCGTCGCCGCGTTGCTGGTAATGCTGCTGACCATGCTGATCGTCCGCCGGATCACCAGGCCGCTGACGTCGGTAACGGCTTCGCTGACCGCGATTGCGGAGGGCAAGAACGACGTCGCCAACGACTGCGAGAGCCGCCATGACGAGATCGGCGAGATCGCGCGTACCATCGGCGTGTTCAAGAGCAATTCGCTGGAGCGGCAACGCATGCGCAACGAGCAGGCCGCTGCGGCGGCCGCAGCCGCAGAGCAGCGCAAGGCGGAGCTTCGCCATTTCGTCGATGACTTCCAGACCGGCGTCGGCGGCATCATCGACAAGGTCATGAGTTCGTCGGGCGAGTTCGAGCGCATCGCCCGGCAACTCACCGAGACCGCGCGCACCACTGCCGAACTCTCCGGCGAGTCCGCCGGCGCCTCCGAGGTCGCCTCCGAGCATGTCCGCACTGCGGCGGCCGCCTCCGACGAGCTGTCGAGCTCGATTGCGGAAATCACCCGCCGCGTCCAGGAATCCAACGGAATTGCTGCCGAAGCCGTGCGCCAGGCCGAAGCCACCGACCAGCGCATGGCCGAACTGTCGCAGGCGGGAACCCGCATCGGCGACGTGATGAAGCTGATCACCTCGATCGCCGAACAGACCAACCTGCTTGCCCTCAACGCCACCATCGAGGCGGCGCGCGCGGGCGACGCCGGCCGCGGTTTTGCGGTCGTGGCCCAGGAGGTGAAGACCTTGGCCGGACAGACCGCGAAGGCGACCGAGGAGATCTCCGGCCAGATCGGCAACATGCAGGTGGCGACCGAAGAGTCAGTGGCCGCGATCAAGGCGATTGGTCAGACCATCGAGCGCATCAGCGAGATCGCCAACTCGATCTCGGCTGCGGTCGAGCAGCAGAGCGCCGCGACGCAAAACATCGCCCAGAGCGTCCGCGCCGCCGCCAGCGGCACCGCGTCGGTCGCGGTCAATGTCGGCAATGTCGCGCGCGGGGCGGGCGAAACCGGCGAAACCTCCAGCCGCATGTTCGAGGCGGCGCGCGCGCTATCCGGCGAGAGCCTGCATCTGAAGGCCGAGGTCGACAAGTTCCTCAGTGGCGTGCGGGCGGCCTGACGCCCCCGGGCAGCCCCGGCGGCTGAAACCGGCAGCTGCCGGTAACGTAATTCTGGGTAGACCTGAAACCGGCCCGCGCAGGCTGCGCAGGAGGCTGCCTTGAACCGATATGCCGTGCTCTACCTGGCGACGTTGCTGATCCTTCTTCCGCTCGACTTCCTGTTTCTCGGCGTCGTGGCCAAGGATTTTTTCACCTCGCAGGTCGGCACCATGCTGGGCGAGATCAAACTCGTGCCGGCCGCGCTGTTCTATCTGCTCTATGTCGCCGGCGTACTGGTTTTCGTCTCGGGTTCGCCGTCGGCAACCTGGCAGGGCACGCTGTTGTACGGCGCGCTGTTCGGTCTGTTCTGTTACGCCACCTTCGACCTTACCTCGCTCGCGCTGCTCAAGGACTGGAGCTGGGCGGTCGCCCTCGTCGACGTAGGCTGGGGCGCGGTAGTGACGGCGGTCTCGTCGACCGCCGGATTGTTGATCGCGAATTGGCTGATGCCGAACACTTAGTTATTTCGGCTGCGGCACGATCCGCAGATACGGCTTCGGCGCCTTCCAGCCCTGCGGGTAGATCTTCTTTGCCTCGTCATCGGAGACGGAGCCCGCGATGATGACGTCCTCGCCCTGTTTCCAGTCGGCGGGCGTGGCGACGCGATGCTTGGCGGTCATCTGCAGCGAGTCGATGGAGCGCAATATCTCCTGGAAATTGCGCCCCGTCGTCATCGGATAGACCATGACAAGCTTGATCTTCTTGTCCGGCCCGATGACGAATACGTTGCGCACGGTCTGGTTATCGGCGGGCGTGCGGGTGAGGGGATCGCCCGAGGTCGAGGCCGGCAGCATGTCGTAGAGCTTGGAGACGTTGAAATCGGTGTCGCCGATCATCGGATAGTTCGGCGCGGTACCCTGGGTCTCCTTGATGTCCTCGGACCATTTCGCGTGACGGTCGACCGGATCGACCGACAGGCCCATCAGTTTGACGCCGCGCTTGTCGAATTCCGGCTTCAGCCTGGCGAGGGCGCCGAGCTCGGTGGTGCACACCGGGGTAAAATCTTTGGGATGGGAGAACAGCATCGCCCAGCTGTCGCCGATCCAGTCATGGAACTTGATCTTGCCGTCGGTTGTCTGGGCCTCGAAATCGGGAGCGGTAGCGCCAATAGGAAGGGGCATGATACGACCTCATGTCATTCTAGTTGCAGGGAAATCTGGTCCCGGCGGAGTATAGGCAGGACAGGCGCTTAAGTGAACGCCTTGATGTGGAAGATGAAATCCTTCTCCGTCCGCGCAGGGTTTTAGCATCTTCTTTTTAAGTGCGCTCCCCGGGCAAAAAATCGTCGGGCACGTCGCTGCCGCTGCCCCGTTTTTGCCTTGTATGGCCCTCATCACCCCCGGCCCGAACCCCGGAGCGGCGAAAAGCGACAAATCGGCAACCATTCAAGAATGGCGAAAGGCCGGTTTCGAATCGTTAACTACTCGTTTACGCCCGCATGGAAGAAGCTGGTCTAGAACAAGGAGTTTGGAAGTCCCGTTATGTCTGCCCCGAGTACCAAGGCCGCCGAGAATGGCGCGCTTGAGCCGTCCTGCCGCGATACCGCTGCCCACGCTCTGACCATCGTCCGCGATGGCGTCATCACCGGCGAAGGTCCCACCACCAAAGGCCGGATCCATTTTTCCCGCTCGCTCGATGCCGATGACGCCGCCTGGTGCGCGCGCATCCTCACGGCTGCTGCGGTCGAGCATCAGCCGATCTGCCGCGCCGAAGTCGAGGCGCTGTTTGAAATTCACGACGCCGCCGCCGAACGGAGCGACGGGGGGCGTTTCGACGACCTGCTGACCAAGGCGGTCGCCCATCATGCTGCGGCTGAAGCCGGACTGCCGGTGCCGCCGCGCACGGTGGCGCTGGCCCCGGACACCGCGATCGAGAGCTGGGCGCCTGCACAGGCCATCAAGGCCAATGCCGACGCGCTGAAGTGGATCGCAAGCCAGATGCGCGGCAAGCGCCGAAGCAATCGCACGCTGACAGCGATGGTTGCGAGTGTCATCGGCGTCGCCAGCGTGCCGCTGGCTCAGCTGCCCAACGTCTTCGACATCGGGCTGATGTAGGATAATCCGACGAGAGTCCTTCAAGCGGCGGGGCTATTTCCCCGCCGTTTTTGTTTTTTCGGCGTCGAGCCCGAGGGTGCGACCGGGGAAGCCGGCGGCGTCGAAATAGCGCTGGGTGCCGACGCGCTGGAACATCAGCACGGTGCGCAGGCCGTTCGCCGACGGCTGCGACTTCACCGAGCCCGAAAACGCTTTCGGCGTCGCACCGTTCGGCATCGCTTCGGTCATGACGCGGCCGATCAGGTTGCCCTTGGCTTTCTGGGTCAGCCCCATCAGCCTGGCGGCGGTGGCACCGACGTCGGCGTTGCTGACGGGGAGGGGATCGACATAGCCCGATTTGAAGTCGGGACCGATCGCCGCCGTGAAATTCAGCGTGTCACCGCGGCTGAAGCTGCCATGCATGCCCTGGCCCTGGCGCAGCACGGTGTCGGCGATCTGCACCGAGCAGTTGGTCGGCTCCTCGCAGCCCGACGACCACGAGCGGAAATTGACGACGATGGAAGGATGCGGCACCACCGCCTTGCCCTTCAGTCCCAGATCCGACATCGCCAGCGTGCCCGGGAAGCGGCCAAGCTCGTCGTTGACGAACAGGCCGCTGACATAGTCCTGCTCCAGCAGCGCCTTGATGACGCGGTCCGCGAGCTTCTTGTCGTTGCTCGGGATGTAGATCAGGTCGGAGCCGCCATTGGTGGCGACGACGACATCGGGCTTTTCCGGATTTTCGCCGAGCAGAGCGTTGCCGGCCTTGGGATGGGCGGTGTCGGCGACCTTTGCATTCTTGTCGTTGGGATCGAACATCGGCAGCTTCAGTGCCTTGGCCAGATCGATCGCCACGAAGCCCATGGGCAGGAAATCCTTCGGCGTGTCGTCGTAGGAGAGCTTTGCCGAGGGGCTGGTCTTGCTTTCCTTGGAAATGGTGGAGAAGCCGTGGTCCGAGGACACGATGATGTTGGTCGAGGCCGCAAGCCCGAGCTCGTCGAGCGCCTTGCGCAGCTGCGCCAGATTGTTGTCGGCGTTCCTGATGCCGGCCATCGAGGTCGGGCCGTTGATTCCGGGTGTGATGGTGTTGAGGCTGTCGCCGGTATTGTGCTGGCTGCCGTCGGGGTCGCGCGACCAGAACACCAGCACGAAGGGCTTGTTGCGCGCCTTGAACATCGGCAGCACCACCTTGGTGGCGACATCGGCCATCCAGGCCTGCTGTGCGATGTTGGCGACCGTCGTGCCCGGCGTCTTGGCGTCGCCCGCCTTGCCGTTGTCGCCGCGCGAAGGCGTGGTGGTCGGCAGACCCGCCTTGGCGAGCGCTTCAGTCACCTCGGCCGTGATCGGCACGCCGTTCTTGCCGCCGGTGGCGTCGTCGATCACGATCGTGTTCTTGCCGTAGTCGGTATGATCGAAGATCAGCGTGGGGCCGACCTTGCCGATGGCGGCCGTGGAGAAACCCTTGTCGCGCGCCATCTTCAAGATGGTCTCTTCGTTGAGGTAGTCGCCGCTGAACATTTCGTCGACTTCCTTGAGCACCGGGTCGACCTCGATGAACGGGGTCACGGTGCCGCTGGCGCTGGCGACAGGCTTGCCCGTGTAGATGGTGTTGGAGAACGTGCCGGTGTCGCCGAGATAGTGCCCGCTCGCCATCGCTGAACCGTTGGCCATGGTGAAGGTCGGGAACAGCGAGTGCGAATTCCTGAAATTGACGCCCTTGTCGCGCAGCTCGGCCATGGCGGGCGCGGTTTGCGGCGTCACGATCTTGCCGCGGAGGCCGTCGGGGATGAACAGGACGAGGTTGCGCGGCTTCGCATTCTGCGCGGTGGCAGCGCCGATCGTCGACAGCGTGATCAGGCTTGCGGACAGCAACGTGATAGCGCGGCGCATTTTTCTCTCCCGATTGGCTGGCATTCGGCGCAAGGCCGTCGCCCCCGTTTAGTTTTGCGCCGTGACACTAGTGTAACAGCGGCCGGGGAGCCAGAGCCGGGGCGTGGATAAGCATTCCAGCGGCGGGATTTCCTCCCGTTTCCGCGGATCTGCTGCCTTCACCCGAAGACAGGGGCAAAGGGAAAGCCGACGCTGCTACTCGCAGCACCGTGTGCAAATGGATGAAGCCTGCGCAAATCCGTTACGGAGCGTCAGGCGCGCGGGTCTCAGTGGCAATCCTTTTTCGGCCCGCATCGGGCGGTCGGCTTACCGATCGAGTGTGGACGGTTGATCGCTCGGCGTCACGGTGGCTCCGGCGGCGTTCGCCGCGTGATAGGTCGTGCCCGGAGGCGCGCCTTTCGGTTCGGTGCCGGTTGCGTGTTCGACGACGCTCCATACCAGGAGGAAAATGGCCGTCCCCAGAATGCCGGCGGTGCCGGCCTGGATAGGCCTGAATCCGGGGGTGGCCATTGCTCTTTCCTTCCCATGCCGTGATGTGAATCTAACTGGCGCCGCTCATGCCTGTTCCACGATTTCCGGGCGGGAATCGGTGATGGCCCTCGTCAGCTCGGCGCCGAACAGGAAGATCTGCGCGGAGTAGTAGGTCCATAACAGCAGCACGATCAACGCCCCTGCCGCGCCGTATGTCGAGCCGGGCGCGGCTCGTCCCAGATACCAGCCGATCAGCGACTTGCCCCCGGTAAAGAGCACTGCGGTCACCATCGCCCCGACGGCGACGTCGCGCCAGCCCAGCGGTGTGTCCGGCAGCATCTTGTAGATGGCGGCAAACATCGCGGCGAACACCGTCAGCGAAACGCCGGTGTTAAGGGCGATGAGCAGCACATTGCCTGCGGGCGTCCGCATCGCAAGTTCCTGGCCGAGCGCGGAAAGCGCGGCGCTCGCCGCGAGAGAGACAATGGTCAGGAAGCCGAGCGCCGCGACAAGCCCGAGGCTGGCGGCGCGTGCGCGGACAAGCGACGGCCACGCTTCATCCGATGGTTTGGCATCCCATGTGGCGTTCAGCGCGGCCTGCATCTCGCCGAAGATACCCGAAGCCGTCACCAAGACCATGATGGCGCCCAGCACGGTGGCCGCGGCCCCCGAAGCCGGGTCACTCGACCTCGCAATGACGGATTTGATCAGCTCGGTGCCCTCAGGACCAAGCAGCCCCGAGAGCTCATCGACCACGCCGGCGCGGGCGACGTCGCGCCCGATGGCGAGGCCGGCGATTGCGATAACGAGCAGCAGAAGCGGGGCGAGCGAGGTGACGGTGTAAAAGGCGATGGCGGCGCCGCGGCTCAGCGCACCATGATCGATGTATCCGCGAACAGCCCGCTTGATGATCCTCCAGGGCGCCATGGCATCATGCGCGCTACTTCGATCCCGTCGTCGTCTTGGACGACCCCTCCGGCGCGGACTGCATGCCCGGCGGCGTTTCGCCTTGCGGACTCTCCGCCGGCGCGCCGCCCGACGACTTCGTATTGATGGGTCCGGTCTTGCCTTGCGGCTGGTAGCGGCCCTGTTCGGCCGGAACAGGAGTCTTGGTCGCATCGTTCGGCGCAAGGTCTTGTGCGGCTGGTCCGGCGTTTGCCGCCGCTGTGACGGCGAGCGCAAGCGCGGCGGCGAGAACTGTATTGCGAGTCATTCCATCCCTCATGCTTTCCCATTTCAACGACGGCTACGAAAGTTGGTTCCCGGAGGTTGGAACCGGAATGCGGAATCGCTCGTTCTCCCGTCAGAGATTGCGAGTGGAGGCCTCTCATGTTGGCAGCCCAGTCCTCGATAGTGCCCTATGGCGCCGATCAAACCGTATTTGTCGTAACCGATGGCTGCGCGGCGCGCGGCAATGTGGAATGCAGCGACCTCGAAACGGTGGTTGCGGACCTGCTGGCCGGAAAATTCGGCGATCCTCTCAGGATCGCGGCATTCAACACGCTCGAACACTGGTCGCGGGATCTTTCCGCGGATGTTGCGCGCGAAATCGAAGTGCGATGCGATATCGAAGGCGTGCCGGTGCCCGAGCATGTCAGGGATTTCCTGGAGCGGCACGGCGGCCGTTTCCGGCAGGCGAGGTAGAATCGCGTCTGTCGCGGTCGCGAGGGGGCTTTGTTCCCGGCCCGGCGGTTTGGCGCGATCACGGATCGCAGGCGCGGGAACAAGAATGGCAACTGCAGCTTCACCCCAGGGGGCGCCCAATGCGAGGCCGACATGCCGCTCTATCATTTCGATCTGGTGAACTGGAGGACGATCGTCGACGCCGGCGGCGCCGATCTTGCCGATGACGTCGAGGCGATGAATTCCGCCGGTCGCGTCGCGCGGCGCCTGGTCGAGCGAATGCCGCAGCTGAAAAACAATCACTACGCGGTGCTCGTCACCAACGAGGAGGGCGCCGAGGTTTGCCGGTTGCCGCTCGACGTCGTGCACTGATCGTGGTTGCAGCGGATTGGAACGATCGGGGCGCCCGTCGGTTGGGCCCGATCGTTCAACAGGGAGAACGCAAATGGCAATGGATACGAATGAAACCGGCAATCTGATCGGCAGCGACAAGGTCGAGGGTACGGCGGTGTACGGCGCGGACGACCGGAAGATCGGCAACATCGAGCGCGTCATGATCGACAAGGTGAGCGGCCGAGTCTCGTATGCCGTGCTCGGGTTCGGCGGCTTCCTCGGCATCGGCAACGACCACTATCCGCTGCCATGGCAATCGCTGAAATACGACACGCGCCTCGGCGGCTACGTTACAGGGGTCACCGAGCGCCAGCTCAGCGGGGCGCCCAGATACGGAAACGACAATGACTGGAACTGGGGCGATGCCGCGCGCAATCGCGCCGTGAACGATTACTACGGCGTACCGCTGACGTGAGGTGAAGAGCCGGGAGGATCGTCGCGCGGTCTTCCCGGACTTTCATGCATTCCGACATTCTTGGGAGGGCCATATGGCAAAGAAAGCGAAGCGGAAATACTCCAGGGGCGCGGCAAAGAAAGTCAGCCGCGCGATGAAGAAGCGCAAGGCCGGCACGCTGCGCAGCGGTCGATCGGGCCGCAAGGTCAGGAGTCGCAAGCAAGCGATCGCGATTGGCCTGTCCGAGGCACGTAAGCACGGCGCACGCGTGCCCAAGAAGAAAAAGAAGGCGTGAGACTGCTCAGGCGGATGGTGCTGCTGTCTCCCCGGTGGGACAGGCCGCCATCCAATCGTCCGACACCAACGCCAACAAGCCGATACCGGCCGGTCTGGACGACAAGAAACGCAGCGAGTGATTGGTCGCCAAGGTGGGCGGTGGCCCTTGCGGCAATCGACCCGTGTGCCTGTGGCCTACCGTCTCCTCGAAATTCCTTTCCACGAGGTCGGCAAGCCGAAGCAGCATGTTCTGGCGTTCGAACGGCTTTACCTTGCTCCACGGTCCCTCGAAGGCGCGGCGGGCGGCGGCCACAGCGCGATTGATGTCCTCGGCATCGCCTTCGGCGACGGTGGCGAGCAGCTCGCCAGTTGCGGGATTGTGCGTCTCGAATTTCTTGCCTGAGACCGCATCGACCCATTTGCCGTCAATCAGCATTTTCTTGTAGGAACCATCGGCGTAAGGATGGCGCGTGATCAGAACTGCCTGCGTGACAGCCATGTCTGCGCTCTCTGCTGTTTTCATTCGATCGATGTTGGAGAGCCGTTATGTCTAAAAACCTACAGCGGCACCCCGTTGCGGCAAATCAGTGAAACGAAAACCTGCCATGCCGGTCAATGCATCGTGCGGCGCGCCGGTCCGGTTTGGAAATATATGTGACACGGAGAAGAAGCGATGCCCCATCCCGCGATGACCAGAGACCAGGTTGCCGTAATCACTGGAGGGGCTTCCGGCATCGGGCTCGCGGCGGCCATGCGTTTTGCGGCATTGGGCATGAAGGTGTGCATCGCCGATATCGGCGATGCGCCGCTCAAGGCGGCCGAAGCACTGCTTTCCGCGGCCTCTTCCGGCGGCGGCGCCAATATCATGGCGGCCAAGGTCGATGTCAGCAGCCGCGACCAACTGATCGCGCTGGAGGCTGCCGTACAAAAGCGGTTTGGCGGAACCGACATCCTGATGAACAATGCCGGTATCTCGCCGGGCGCAAAGATGTTCGGGCCGCTGGAGAACTGGCAGCGGCTGCTGGCCGTCAATCTCTGGGGTGTCATCCACGGCACGCAGGTGTTCGCGCCGCATATGATCGAGCGCGGGCGGCCGGGTCTGATCATCAACACCGGCTCCAAGCAGGGCATCACGACGCCGCCAGGCGAGCCCGCCTACAATGTCGCCAAGGCCGGCGTAAAGGCTTTCACCGAAGCGCTGCAGCACGAGCTACGCAATACCGCGGGCTGCAAGATCACCGCGCATCTGTTGATTCCCGGCCATGTCTTCACGGGCCTGACTGCGCGCGGCCGCACCGAAAAGCCGCCGGGCGCCTGGACGCCCGAACAGACCGTCGACTTCATGGTCAGGAGCCTGGAGGCCGGCGATTTCTATATCCTTTGCCCCGACAACGATGTGCCGCGCAGCCTCGACGAGCGACGCATGCTGTGGGCGGTCGGCGACATCGTCGAGAACCGGCCCGCGCTGTCGCGCTGGCACCCCGATTATGCCGAGGCGTTTGCGGCTTTCGTGAAAAAGGGCTGAGGTCATCATCCGACGCTAGTTCGCCCGCATCGCGGTCCTGGCCGAAGGCTGGGATACCAGCGCTTCGCCAGGCTCGCTCTGCCGCCCGCGGGGGTCTGCGAAGTCTTCAAGTAGGCCACTTTAACGATTTTACAGGACTTTGGCCTGAATCAAGGCGCTGCTGGCGCCCGGATGATCAAATCAGCAGGCCTGCCGAACCGGTTTGCAGTTGGGGGGCGGGCATGGGAAGATGGCGGCATGAGACTGAGGCGGCTTTTCAACTGGCTGATCGTGTTGACCGTGGCGGCGGGATTATCGTCCGCGCCGTTTGCGGCGCCGGCCGTTGCCATGCCGCATCATGCTGCGGCCGGCGGTGAAACGCATGCCATGGCCGGCGATGCGCACGCCATGGCCGATGGCACGCCCTGCTGCCCGGATGAAGGGAAGGGCGCAAAGGACTGCGACTCCTGTCCGCTGATGGCGCTGTGCTCCCTGACCGTGCCGATTCCCACCCCGTCCGACCTTCTCGGGTTCGCGCCGGCGCCGACCGCGCAAACCGTCTTTGCCTTGCCCGACGATCTCCTGATCGACGGGCTTGGCGCCCGGCCACCCGACCATCCTCCTCGAATCCTCGTCTGACCGGCGCCTCGCCGCGCCGGATCGCCGACGCGCGTCGCGAACTTTGCGGCCGCGCCGCTTTCGCCTGCCGTATTCCGCGGCACGTCAGACCATTCGAGGAACGAAAAATGAAGACCTGCAACTTTGTGCGCGCCGCTGTGCTGGCGCTGTTCGGCCTTGCCGCTGCCGGGCCGACGACGGCGTATGCCGACATCAAGGATTATGAATTCCGCCTGGTCGAACCCACCGTCAAGAAGGGCGAACGCGTCTTTGCGGTTCAGCTCTTCAACAAGGTGACCGGCAAGCCGGTGCCCGACGCCGTCATCTTCGCCGTCCGTCTGGACATGGAGCCCGACGGCATGGAGGACATGGACACGCGGATCGCTCCAGTCGCGGGCGGTGAACCCGGTACCTACAGCTTCAAGGCCAATTTCAGCATGACCGGCCGCTGGCGGCTGTCGCTCGGCGCCAAGGTGCAGGGCGAGCAAGGCTCGGTCGACAACAAGCTCTTGATCACGGCGCTCAAATGAACCGCGCTGTGACGCTCGCCGCGGTTGCCGCCATCGCGGCGGCTGGCGGTATCGGCGGGTCGCTGACGCGCCAGGGACAGCTCCATGTTGTGATCGCAAGTCCCGCGCTCGCGCAGGGCGGGGCCGGCCCGCTGTATTATCGCGATCCCGACGGCAAGCCGCTGTATTCGCCGACGCCGAAGAAGACGCCCGATGGCCGCGACTATGTCGCCGTGCCGGCGGGCGCCGACATCAGCTTCGAACCGAAGCCGGCGCCCGAGCCGCCCGCCACGGCCGATGGCCCGCGCAAGATCAAATACTACCGCAACCCGATGGGACTTCCGGACACCTCGCCGGTGCCGAAGAAGGATTCGATGGGGATGGATTACATCCCCGTCTACGAGGGCGAGGACAGCGACGACGGCTCGGTCAAGCTGTCGCCGGGCAAGATCCAGCGCACCGGCGTGCAGTCGGAGGCCGCTCGCACCCGCGTCATCCGCACGGCGATCCGCGCGTCCGGCACCATCCAGCTCGACGAGCGCCGGATCTCCGTGGTGTCGATGCGCTCCGAAAGCTTCGTGCTGAAAGTCGCCGATGTCACGACGGGTTCGCACGTCGTCAAGGGCCAGCCCCTGATCGAGGTCTACAGCCCCGCGGTGACCTCCGCGGCCGCCGAGTATATCGCCACCATCACGTCGAAGACGACCGGCGGCGACAATGCGTATGGCCGCGGATCGCGACAGCGGTTGATCAATCTCGATGTACCGGAGGCGGCGCTGGCCGAAATCGAAAGGAGCAGAAACGTTCCGACTTCGATCCAATGGACCGTTCCGCGCGACGGAATCGTTCTGGAACGCAGTGCGATCGAGGGTATGCGTGCGCAGCCGGGCGACGTGCTGTTCAAGATCGCCGATCATTCGGTGATCTGGGCGCTGATCGACATCGCCGAACGCGATCTCGGCGGGATATCGCTCGGTCAACGGGTCGTGGTGAAAGCGCGGAGTTTTCCGGAGCGCGAGTTCGTCGGCAAGCTCGAGGTCATCTATCCCGAGATCAACAGGGAGACGCGGACGGCGCGCGTTCGCGCCGTGCTGCAGAGCCCCGAGCAGAAGCTGCTGCACGACATGTATGTCGAGGCCGAGATCGAGGTCGGCAAGCAGGAGCCCGTGCTGGCGGTGCCGGAAAGCGCGCTGCTCGATACCGGCACGCGGCAGACCGTGCTGGTGGACAAGGGCGGCGGGCGCTTCGAGCCGCGTGAGGTAAAGATCGGGCAGCGCGGCGGCGGCTATGTCGAGGTTCGCGACGGGCTGGCTGATGGCGAGCCGGTCGTGACGTCGGCCAATTTCCTGATCGATGCCGAGAGCAACCTCAAGGCGGCGCTGAAGGGCCTCGGTGGAGGCCAGCCATGATCGCCCGTATCATCGTCTGGTCGGCGCGGAATCTGCTGCTGGTGCTGTTCGGCACCGGCTTTGCGGCGGCTGCGGGGCTGTGGGCGCTGCTGCATTTGCCGCTCGACGCCATCCCCGATCTGTCGGATACGCAGGTCATCGTCTACACCGAATATTCCGGGCAGGCGCCGCAGGTGATCGAGGACCAGGTCACCTATCCGCTGGCGTCGGCAATGCTGACCGTGCCGAAATCGAAGGTGGTGCGCGGCTTTTCCTTCTTCGGCGTTTCCTTTGTCTACGTCATCTTCGAGGATGGCACCGACATCTACTGGGCCCGCTCGCGCGTGCTCGAATTCCTCAACAGTGCGGCACAGCGATTGCCGTCGGGCGTGACGCCCACCATCGGGCCGGACGCCACCGGCGTGGGCTGGGTTTATCAGTATGCCGTGATGTCGAAAGAGCTGAACCTCGCCGACACCCGCACGGTCCAGGACTGGAATTTGCGGTTTGCGCTTGCCAAGGCGGAAGGCGTGGCGGAGGTCGCCAGCGTCGGTGGCTTTGTCAAGCAGTACAACGTGATCCTCGACCCGCAGCGCATGCGCATTCTCGGCATCACCATGGCGCGGATGCGTGACGCCATCCGCGCCAGCAATGCCGATGTCGGCGGCCGCACGGTCGAGCTGTCGGAATTCGAATACGTCATCCGCGGCAAAGGCTACATCCGGGACATCAACGATCTCGGCAACATTGTTCTCAAGGCCGACAAAGGCGTACCGGTGCTGCTGCGCGACGTCGCGCGGGTCGAACTCGGTCCCGATGAGCGGCGCGGCATCACCGAGCTCGACGGCGAAGGCGAGGTCGCCAGCGGCATCGTGCTGCAGCGGTTCGGCATGAACGCGCTCGACGTGATCGCCAACGTCAAGAAGCGCTTTGTCGAGATCGCGACCAGCCTGCCGAAATCGGTCGAGATCGTGCCGGTCTATGACCGCTCCAATCTGATCTATGCCGCGATCGGCACGCTCAAGCGCACGCTGCTGGAAGAAAGCCTGGTGGTGGCGCTGGTCTGCGTCGTGTTTCTGCTGCACGTGCGGAGCGCGCTGGTCGCAATCCTGATGCTGCCGGTCGGCGTGCTGATAGCGTTCGCTGCGATGAAGTCGTTCGGCATCGGCTCCAACATCATGAGCCTTGGCGGCATTGCGATTGCGATCGGCGCCATGGTGGACGCAGCGATCGTCATGATCGAGAATGCGCACAAGCATCTCGAGCGTGCCGAGCCCGGCAAGCCACGCCTGGACATTCTGATCGAGGCGGCATCCGAAGTGGGACCCGCGCTGTTCTTCAGCCTCCTGATCATCACGGTCTCCTTCATGCCGATCTTCACGCTGGAGGCGCAGGAGGGGCGTCTGTTCAGCCCGCTTGCCTTCACCAAGACCTTTGCGATGGCGGCGGCAGCACTGCTGTCAGTCACGCTGGTGCCGGCGCTGATGGTGATCTTCGTGCGCGGGAAGATCGTTCCCGAGCACCGCAATCCGATCAACCGCTTCCTGATTTTCATCTATCGCCCGGTGATCCGGGTGGTGTTGCGGGCGAAGAGCCTCGTGGTGCTGCTGGCGCTGGGCGCGCTTGCCGTGACGGTCTGGCCGGCTCGCCAGCTCGGCACCGAGTTCATGCCCAACCTCGACGAGGGCACCTTGCTCTATATGCCGACGACGCTGCCGGGTATTTCCGTGACCAAGGCGACCGAGCTGATGCAGATGCAGAACCGCATCATCCGCTCGTTCCCGGAAATCGCATCCGTCTACGGCAAGGCGGGGCGGGCCTCCACCGCCACCGACCCGGCGCCGACCGAGATGTTCGAGACGGTTGTCAATCTGAAGCCGAAGCAGCAGTGGCGGGCCGGACTGACCACCGACGGCTTGATTGCCGAGATGGACAAGGCGCTGCAGTTTCCCGGCGTCTCGAACGCCTGGACCATGCCGATCAAGGCCCGCATCGACATGCTCTCGACCGGCATCCGAACGCCCGTCGGGGTCAAGGTGATCGGCACTGATCTCGTCGAGATCGACCGGCTGGCGAAGCAGATCGAGCAGGTCCTCAAAGCCGTGCCGGGCACGTCGTCGGCCTATGCCGAGCGCGGCATCGGCGGCTATTACCTGGAGATCACACCGGACCGGCCCGCGCTGGCGCGCTACGGCATGATGATCCAGGACGTGCAGGACGCGATCGCGACTGCGCTCGGCGGTCAGACCGTGACCACGACGGTGGAGGGGCGGCAGCGCTTTTCCGTCAACATGCGCTATCCCCGCGATCTCCGCGACAATCCCAAGGCGATTGCCGACGACGTCCTGGTGCCGATCCCCTCGGGAGGCGCGGTGCCTCTCGGCGAGGTCGCGACGATCAAGCTGGCGCGCGGGCCGACCTCGATCCGCACCGAGAACGGTCAGCTTGCGACCTACATCTATGTCGATATCCGTGACCGCGACCTCGGCGGTTATGTGGCGGAGGCGCAGAACGCCGTGCGGGCCAGCATCCAGTTTCCGGCCGGCTATTACGTGATCTGGAGCGGGCAGTACGAATATCTCGAGCGTGCCATGGCGCGGCTGAAGATCGTGGTGCCGGTGACGCTGCTCATCATCTTCCTGCTGCTCTATCTCAACTTCCGCTCAGTCGCGGAGACCATGATCGTGATGCTGTCGCTGCCGTTCGCACTGGTCGGCGGGATCTGGCTGATGTGGTGGCTCGGATTCAACCTGTCGGTGGCGGTAGCGGTCGGCTTCATTGCGCTTGCCGGCGTCGCCGCCGAGACCGGCGTGGTCATGCTGATCTATCTGGACCGCGCCTTTGACGCGATCGCGCACCGCCGCGCCGCCGAGGGTGCGGCGTTGACAACAAGCGACCTCACCGACGCCATCATGGAAGGCGCAGTCGAGCGGGTGCGGCCGAAAATGATGACGGTGGTCGCGATCATGGCGGGACTGTTGCCGATCATGTGGAGCTCGGGCACCGGCTCCGAAATCATGCAGCGCATCGCGGTGCCGATGATCGGCGGCATGATCTCGTCTACCGCGCTGACGCTGGTGGTGATCCCTGCGATCTACGCGATCGTGAAGGGCATGAGGTTGAAGGCCGTCACAGCCGAATTGCAGCAGCCGAAAGTGGCGGCGTAGGCTGAGTGGTCGTGTTGTGATATCGCTCCCGGAGGGGGCTCGCGAATGCCGGACCGATCCATCCTTGTCGGCCTGATCGGCGCGGGCATCCAGGCCTCGCTGTCGCCGGCCATGCATGAGCGGGAAGGCAAGGCGCAGGGGCTTTCCTATCGCTACCGGCTGATCGATCTCGACGTTCTCGGACTGGCCGCCGCTGCGCTACCCGATCTGCTGGCATCCGCCGAACGGGAAGGGTTTGCCGGGCTGAACATCACCTTTCCCTGCAAGCAGGCGGTGATCGAATATGTCGACGAGCTCAGTCCGGACGCGCGCGCGATCGGGGCGGTCAACACCGTGCTGTTCGAAGGTGGCAGACGGATCGGCCACAACACCGACTGGTCCGGTTTCGCGGAGAGTTTTTTGCGCAGCCTGCCCGATGCGCGCCGCGAGCGGGTGGTGCTGCTGGGCGCGGGCGGCGCAGGCGCCGCAGTAGGGCACGCGTTGCTGGCGCTGGGCACGCAGGAGCTTGTGCTGGTCGATGTGGAGCACGCTCGCGCCGCCGGCCTGGCGGAGGCGCTGTGTGCGCGGTTCGGGGAGGGGCGCGCGCAGGCCGCGGGCAACGCCGAAGCCGCGCTCGCCGGTGCCGACGGCATGGTCAATGCGACCCCGATCGGCATGGCGAAATTCCCTGGTCTGCCGCTGCCGGCCGGTCTGCTGTCGCCGCATCTGTGGGTCGCAGACGTCGTCTATTTTCCGCTGGAGACACCGCTACTGGCCGAAGCGCGGGGGTGGGGGTGCCGGACCATGCCGGGCGCCGGCATGGCGGTGTTTCAGGCCGCAGGCGCTTTCCACCTGTTCAGCGGTGTGAAGCCAGATGCGGATCGCATGCTGGCGCATTTCGCCGAGTTGACCGGTCGCTATATCAGCTGATGCCGAGCGCGTTCGCGAGCTGCCGTTTCGTCATTCTTGAGCGGCCCTCGATATGCTGGCGCCGCGCGCGGACATAAAGCTCCTGCCGGGTGTGGCCGTCTAGCTTTTGAGATCGGGAGCGGGCTGCCTTGCGGCCGCGTGCTGTCGGCTTGCTGGCGTTGCGGCCGCCCATCGCGCGCGTGCTCTCTCGCGCGCCGGAGGCGCCGACATGTGACTTGCCCTCCCGCTCCTGCTGCGCCGTGCGTCCGCGGGATTGCTTCTCTTCGGTGCGATGGAGGTTGCGGCGGTTCCGCTTCTTGCTCTGGTATCTCGATGCGCCGGCCTCGTTGAGCGCGATGGCGATGGCCTGGCGACGGCTCTTCACCTTGCCGCCCTTACCGCCGCGGCCGCTCTTGAGCTCGCCGTGCTTGAACTCATGCATGACCCGGCCGGTGACGCGCTTCTGACGCGAGCTTTCCGCCATGTTGGTGTCCTCCGTTGCGTGATGAAGAACGGACTATCGCCACTCCTGTTCCTGGTAGCGCTCCGCCAGCCTCGTCGCGGGCCAGTTCAGGCCGCACACCTCAAACTGTGACGTTTCGCGGGCAAATATTTCGACGCGCTTTCGTTCCCTCGCACAGTCTGTGGAATGCGAGGCATGCAGTCGCTTCGCGCGGAAACCCGCCAGGTTCCGCCCGCGTTTACGCGCGGGGCGACTTAGGCGGACCTTGCGATGAAGAGCGTGATCTTTGCAGTCCTGCTGCTCGGCAGCACAGTGGCCGCCTCGGCCGAGACGGGTTTGGCCTCCTTCTATCCCGGCATCGGCAAACGCGGCGAGATGACCTGTGCCCATCGCAGTCACCCCTTTGGAAGCCGGTTGAGGGTTTCCCACGGCGGCACCTCGATCGAATGCCGCGTCAACGACCGCGGGCCGTTTGTCCGCGGGCGGATTATCGATGTTTCGACCAGCGCAGCGCGTGCATTGGGCATGATCAACGCCGGCGTGGTCCGGGTGGTGGTCGAGCCCGTCGGACAACAGCGGCCGGCGATCGAAGTTATTTCCATTCCCCGCACTGCGCTTTAACGCCCCGGTAACCGGCTTTCCTAACGTGCCTTTTGCGTGTGCACCCCTAAGAGGTATGCCAGTGGGGGCAGGAACATGTCAAAGAGGTCGCCAAAAGGCGTCGCCGCATTGCATTGGGTGCTGTCGAAAACGTGGACGCCGATCCGCAGCCGGATGGGCGCGATCCAGTGGCTGGTCCTGTGCGGCGGCGCGCTTGTGCTCGCGATCGCGCTTGGCACGGCATACCTGGCGTTGCAGTACCGCGAACGCGCGATCGAGGGCGCCGAACGCGAACTGACGAACACTTCGCTGCTGCTGTCACGCCACTTCGACCAGCAGCTATCCGATCTGCAACATGTTCACGAGGACATCATCACCTATGTCCGCGAGGGCGGACTGGACACGGCTGAATCCTTCGAGAAGCAGATGTCGCTGCTGTCGACGCATGAAATGCTGCGCACCCGGCTTGCTACGCTTCCTCACGTTGGCGCACTCAACGTCTTCAACAAGGAGGGTTGGCTGATCAATTCCTCCGAGGTGTGGCCAGTGCCCGACATCGACATCCGGGACCGGCGCCATTTCCGCGAATTCACCTCGGGTCGGGCGACGCAGCAAGTCCTGGTCGAGCCGGTCGTCAGCAAGGTGACAGGTGTGTGGACGACACTGTTCGTCCGCAAGATCGTCGACCGGAAGGGCGACATCATCGGCTTCGCCAGCCGCGGCGTCGAGCCGACCCATTTCGAGGAATTCGTGGCCTCGCTGGCGCTCGACAAGGACACCACTATCTCGATGGTCCATCGCGACGGTACGGTGATCGCGCGCTATCCGCAGGATCCCAAGGTGATCGGCCGCAACGTCGCGAGTTTTCCGGTATTCCGTCGCGCGCTGGAAATGAACGGCAATATCTCCGGACGGTTCGTCAGCCAGATCGTCGGCGACGACAGGCTCGGTGCGATCCGTTCGCTGCAGCATTTCCCGATCCTGATCGCTGCCACGACCAAGACCGAAACCGCGCTGGCGGACTGGCGGGCGCAGACCCGGCTGCAATTCTTTGCCGCAGTGCTCGCGGTGGCCGTCGTGGTCGTCACGATTTTCCTGATCGTACGGCAAATGCAGCGCCAGCATCGCGCCGCGCAAAATCTGTTGTCGCAGAAGAGCCGGCACCTCGACACCGCCATCAACACCATGACGCAAGGCCTCCTGCTGTTCGATGCCACCGGCCGGCTCGTGATCTGCAACGAGCGCTATATCGAGATGTTCGGGCTGTCGCGCGATATCGTGAAGCCCGGCTGCGGGTTACATGAATTGATCAGGCATCGCAAGGAAACCGGAACCTTCGTCGGAGACGTCGACGCCTATTGCCAGAAATTTCTCGATCGCCAGGGGGATGAGGCCAAGGACACGGTCATTTCAGTGCCGGACGGGCGCCTGATCCACCTGATCTTCAAGCGCGCGCCCGACGGTGGTTGGGCCACCACGCTGGAAGACATTACCGAACGCCGCCGGGTTGAGGCGCAGATCGAGCATCTTGCGCATTATGATCCGTTGACAGATCTGCCGAACCGAACCTTGTTCCAGCGCCATGCGGAAGAATTGCTGGCACGGTCGCCCGCCGTCAACTTCGCTATCCTCTACATCGATATCGACGAATTCAAGCGCATCAACGACTCGCTCGGCCATCTCATCGGCGATGAATTCCTGCGCGGTGTCTCCACCCGGCTCGTGCAATCGATCGGACCGAAAGACTTTGTCGCAAGGCTCGGCGGCGACGAGTTCGCAATCGTGCAGCACGACGTGGTATCGGAAGGCGAGGTGAGTCCGCTGGTCGCACGCATCCACGCCGCCTTGCGCATGCCGTTCGACTGCCGCGGCCACAGCCTCACCGCCGATGCATCGATCGGCATTGCATTGGCGCCGGCGCACGGCGCCGACCTGCATGGGTTGCTCAAGAGCGCGGACCTGGCGATGTACGCTGCCAAGGCCGCCGGCCGCCGCACCCATCGCTTTTTCGAACCGTCGATGGAGACAGAGGTCAACCAGCGGCGCGCGCTCGAGATCGATCTGCGCACCGCGATCGCCGAGGGCGGCTTCGAGATCCACTACCAGCCGCTGGTCGACCTCGATAGTAACGCGATCACCGGCTGCGAAGCGCTGTTGCGCTGGCGCCATCCACGCCGCGGCATGGTCTCGCCGGCGGAATTCATCCCGATTGCGGAAGAGACCGGATTGATCGAGGAGATCGGCGACTGGGTGCTGCGCACCGCCTGCGCGGAAGCGGTGAGCTGGCCGGAACATGTGCGCGTCGCGATCAACGTCTCGCCGGTGCAGTTCCGCTCACAGACGCTGTCGATCAAGGTTGCTGCGGCGCTCGCCCAGACCGGGCTCGATCCGCGCCGGCTCGAGCTCGAGATCACCGAGGCCGTGCTGATCGCCGACGACGACGCGGCGCTGGTCGCGCTCAACCAGCTGCGCCAGCTTGGCGTGCGAATTGCGCTCGACGATTTCGGCACGGGCTATTCGTCGCTCAGCTATCTGCAGCGTTTCCCGTTCGACAAGATCAAGATCGACCGCAGCTTCGTCAAGGAGCTGACGCGCGGCACCGGCTCCTCGTCGATCATCAAGGCGGTGGTCTCCATTGCCGCCGACCGCAACATGGTGACCACGGCGGAGGGCGTCGAGACCGAGGAGCAGCGCGCAACCGTGCATGCGCTCGGCTGCACCCAGATGCAGGGTTACCTGTTCAGTCGCCCGCGTCAGGCGCAGGAAGTGCGCTCCCTCATCGGCTCGCGCGAAGCGGTCGAGGACGCGGCCTGAGCTACTTGGCCTTGCTGCCGCAGTTATAGGCCTTGCGGAAACCGGCGGCCTGCGCTTCGTCCTCCGAGCAGAACCACCGCTCGGAATTGTTGAGGCCCGGGTAGGAGCGGCAGGCCTGCAGGTGATAGATGCCGACATTGCCGGTGACACGGGCGCGCACCGCGTATTTGCCCTTGATGGTGCAGCCGGCAGGCATGACGGGGTCGGCCGAAAACAACACGGTGCGGATCTGCTGGTCGCGGTCGGCGCGGCATGATGCTCCGATCAGCGCGGCATCCTTCTTCCACAGCCGGAAATCGGCCGGTGCCGTGAAGCAGCCCTTCCAGAGACCGCGGCGGTCTTCCTTTGCCGCCAACTCGTCGGGCTTGAATTTTCCCTTGGGGTCGGCGAGCGCAAATCCCTTCTGCACCATCATCTGGCCGAGGCTGACTGTCTCGCCCTCGACGATGCAAAGGCCGATGCGCCGCTTCTTGGTGGCCGGATCCGGCCCGAGATCGCCGCAGCGCACCTGCTTGCCGCCGATCAGTCGTGCAAGTTGCTCGCGCGCCTCGATGCCGCAGGTCCAGCCGTCGGCGTGCTCGTCGATGCACATCTGGTCCACCGCCGGCGCGTCGATGCCGTCGAGGCGAAAGGTGTTGCCGCCCGCAAGCTGCAGCGTGCCGCCATCCTTCACCGTCGCCGTCGCCGCGGGCGCCCGGGATGTCATCGCGCATATCAGCAGGAGAGCGGAAGCGAGGAGGGACGTGCGAAAGCGCATGGCGACACCATTTTCATTCACAGCGGTTTTCTAGCACAGGCGGGTACGCGGAACAGGCGGCTATTTGGCGGTTGTTCGCCCGACAATGAGCAGCGCAACGGTGGAAACTGCCACACTCAGCATCAGCAGAATCAGTCCGAGCCCGAGCGCAAGTGCCAGATCGCCCTTGCTGGTCTCCAGCGCGATCGCCGTCGTCATGGTGCGGGTGAAGCCTGCGATATTGCCGCCGACAATGATGATGGCGCCGACCTCGGCGATGGCGCGGCCGAACGCGGCCAGGAAGGCGGTCAGGATCGAGCCTTGCCCAAGCGAAAACATCAGTCCGATGCTGCGCAGCGTGGACAGGCCGTCGAGCCGCGCGAGATCTGAATATTCCGCCCACAGCAGCGAGGCCGGCCGGTGCACCAGCGCCACCACGATCGGCGTTGCCAGGATGGCCTGCGCGATGATCATCGCCGTTGGCGTGAACAGAAGGCCGGCTGCGCCCAGCGGGCCGGAGCGTGACAGCAGCAGGAAGACCCCAAGCCCTGCCACCACTGGCGGCAGGCCAAGAAAGGCATTGGTCAACACGATCACCGCCTGCCGCCCGTGAAAGCGGCTGACCGCGAGAAACGCGCCGAACGGCGCGCCGACCAATAGCGCGATCAGGCTTGCCGTCAGACTGACGCGCAGGGACAGCGCAACGATCCCCGTCAATTCCGGGTCGAGCCGCGCAATCAGCGCTACGGCGGAGACAACGGCTTGGGTGAAATCATTCATGCCGGCGGCGTCGGGTCCGATGGTTCCGGGGAACTTCGTTCTCTTCAGGAGAACTACTGAGGTGGCATCGCGAAAATCCCCTTAGCATCTGAGGACGAGCGAGAAAATTTTGTCTGACGGAGGTTGACGAAATGAGAACAAAAAGAGAACAATGACTCATCCATTCGACAGCGGACATGACCATGCTGACCAGTTCATCGCCCGACATCTCCGATGCAGCCGGGCTCGAGACGGCGGTGGATCAGGCGATCGCGGCCTGCGGCGGCGATCTGCGCGCCACCATTCGGGCGCTGATCGTGGCCAACAATTATCTGGAAAGCGAGGTCGCCGAACTGATGAAGGCGGTATCGCACGCCTATGCGCGGGGGAGATTTCAGACCTATACGGGCTGAGCCGACCGGCCGCCGTTGCGAACGCATTTGGCCCGGGCCGTTTCAAGGGCAGACAGGCGCCACTAATACCGTTGCCTCGGCCCGGTTTTGCTGTACCACAGGCGGCGAGGAAACCCGCCAAAAGCTCAAGCCTGCAAAGAACATGTTCAAGAAAATCCTGATCGCAAACCGCGGCGAGATCGCCTGCCGGGTCATCAAGACCGCCCGCCGCATGGGGATCAAGACGGTCGCCGTCTATTCCGAGGCCGACCGCGACGCGCTGCATGTCGAGATGGCGGATGAAGCCGTCTTTATCGGGCCGCCGGCCGCGGCAGAGAGCTATCTCGTCATCGACAAGATCGTCGAGGCCTGCCGGACGACCGGCGCGCAGGCGGTGCATCCCGGCTACGGCTTCCTGAGCGAGCGCGAGGCCTTCCCGCGTGCGCTGGAGAAGGCCGGCATCGTTTTCATCGGCCCCAATCCAGGCGCCATTGCCGCGATGGGCGACAAGATCGAATCCAAGAAGGCGGCGGCTAAGGCGAAGGTGTCGACCGTTCCGGGCCATCTCGGCGTCATCGAGGACGCCAAGCATGCGGTGAAGATTGCCGACGAGATCGGCTATCCCGTGATGATCAAGGCCTCCGCCGGCGGCGGCGGCAAGGGCATGCGCATCGCGCATTCGAAAGGCGAAGTCGCCGAAGGTTTCAATCTCGCCAAGGCCGAGGCGAAGTCGTCCTTTGGCGACGACCGCGTCTTTGTCGAGAAATTCATCGTCGATCCCCGCCATATCGAAATCCAGGTGCTGGGCGACAAGCATGGCAATGTGATCTATCTCGGCGAGCGCGAATGCTCGATCCAGCGCCGCAACCAGAAGGTCATCGAGGAGGCGCCGTCGCCGCTGCTTGACGAGACCACGCGGCGCAAGATGGGCGAGCAGGCGGTCGCGCTCGCAAAGGCGGTGAACTACGACTCCGCCGGTACGGTGGAATTCGTCGCGGGGCAGGACAAGAGCTTCTACTTCCTGGAGATGAACACGCGCCTGCAAGTCGAGCATCCCGTCACCGAGCTCGTCACCGGCATCGACCTCGTCGAGCAGATGATCCGCGTCGCGGCCGGCGAAAAGCTCGCACTGTCGCAAAAGGACATCGCACTGACCGGCTGGGCGGTGGAATCCCGCGTCTATGCCGAAGACCCCTTCCGCAATTTCCTGCCCTCGATCGGGCGCCTGGTCAAATATCGCCCGCCCGCGGAAGCGAGCCATGACGGCATCACCGTGCGCAACGATACCGGCGTGCAGGAAGGCGGCGAAATCTCGATCCACTACGATCCGATGATCGCCAAGCTCGTGACCCATGCGCCGTCGCGTGCGGCGGCGATCGAGGCGCAGTCGAACGCGCTCGATGCCTTCTATGTCGACGGCATTCGCCACAACATTCCCTTCCTTTCGGCGCTGATGCATCACCCGCGCTGGCGCGAGGGCAGGCTTTCCACCGGCTTCATCGCCGAAGAGTTTCCCAAGGGATTTTCGGCGCGCGCCCCGGAAGGCGAAGTGGCGCGCAGGCTCGCGGGCGTAGCAGCCGCCATCGATCACGTGCTCGGCGAGCGAAAGCGGCAGATTTCCGGCCAGATGAACGGCCGCATCGTGCAGCGCGAGCGCCGCCGCGCGGTCTGGCTCGACCGTGAGGAAATCAGTCTCGATGTGGCGCGCGAGGGCGAGGGCATTCTGGTGCATTTCGTCGGCGCAGACGGCACGCTCGCCAGCCCGCATCTGCTGGAATCCCGATGGAAGCCGGGCGATGCCGTCTGGCAGGGCAGCATCAACGGGCTGCCGGGCGCCGTGCAGGTGCGCTTCATTGCGAACGGCTTTCGGCTGGCGCATCGCGGCTTCGAGGTTTCCGCCTATGTCTTCACCGCAAGCGAGGCGACCGCGGCGCGTCTGATGCCGGTCGTGACCGCGGCCGACACCGGCAAGAAGCTGCTCTGCCCGATGCCGGGGCTGGTGGTCTCCATCGCCGTCGATGAGGGGCAGGAGGTCAAGGCCGGCGAGACGCTCGCGGTGGTCGAGGCCATGAAGATGCAGAACGTGCTGCGTGCCGAACGAGACGGCACCGTGAAGAAGATCCATGCTTCGCCCGGCGCCACGCTTGCCGTCGACGCGCTGATCCTGGAGTTTGCATAAGAACGGGGTGCGCGGGATGGCCTTCCGCAAACGACGCGAAGCACTGCGCGCGGTTCTGAACGGGAACGCATGTGTCCGTCCCGGCTCGGTCTACGACGCCACATCGATCCGCATCGCGCAGGATCTCGGCTTCGAGCTCGGCATGTTCGGCGGCTCGGTGGCTTCGCTCGCCGTGCTCGGCGACCCCGACATCGCCCTGATCACGCTCACCGAGCTGTGCGAACAAATGCGGCGGATGTCGCGCGCGGCGGAGCTGCCGGTGGTCGTCGACGCCGATCATGGCTATGGCAACGCGCTCAACGTGCGCCGCACCGTGCAGGAGCTCGAGACGGCGGGCGCCGCGGGCCTCACCATCGAGGATACGCTGCTGCCACAGGCTTTCGGCGAGGCAAAGACACAGCTGATTTCGCTGGAGGAAGGCGTCGGCAAGATGAAGGGCGCGCTCGACGGCCGCAGCGATCCGTCGCTGGTCGTCATCGGCCGCACTGGTGCTGCGTCGATCACGTCGCTGGGCGACGCGATCGCGCGCGCGAAGGCCTATGAGGCGGTTGGCGTCGATGCGCTGTTCTTCACCGGCATCAAGGTGCGCGCCGAGCTGGAAGCGATCTGCGCCGCGACGAGGCTGCCAATCGTGCTCGGCGGCGCGCCGGAGGAAATGAGCGATCCCGCCTGGCTCGCCAGCCAGCGCGTGAAGATCGCCCTGCAGGGCCATGCTCCCTTTGCCGCCGCCACCCAGGCGGTGTACGAGACGCTAAAGGCATTGCGCGAGGGAACGCCGCCGGCGAATCTGAAGGGACTGGCGTCTTCCGAATTGACGGCGCGGGTCTCGCGCGACGCTGCGATGAAGTCGCGCACCGCCGATTTCCTCGGACTGAAGAAGTGAGCAACGCAATCCAGCAGGTGACGATCCGCGGCCGGGTGCAGGGCGTCGGCTACCGCGCCTGGGTCGAGCAGCAGGCACGGCTGTCAAGGCTCGAAGGCTGGGTGCGCAACCGGCGTGACGGCAGCGTGGAGGCGCTGTTTGCGGGCCCCGCGACGGTCGTCGCCGAAATGGTGGCGTTGTGCCGCCACGGGCCGCCGTCGGCGCGCGTCGATAGCGTCACCCGCGAGACGTCAGATCAGGAGCAGCTCGGGCTGCGCCACGCCGGCGAACGGTTTTCCGTGTTGCCGACGATCTAGCTTGGAAAGGGACGATCGCATGGAGCCATCGGGTACGAAACGCGGCGGGCGGCCGATCCATCACACGCCGGCCTTCTGGATCGGCCTCGTGATGTGCCTCGCGGCGATTGCGATCTACCTGTGGTCCGACGACCTGTCCTGGCGGCCGGGATCGCGATAGCGCTAGAAAAGGCCCGGGCTCAGGTCGAGACCGTAGGCCATCACCAGCAGCGACACCAGCAGGCCGGCCGCACAGAAGATCACCAGTTGTTTGAGTGGATCGCCATCATGGATGGTGTCGAACGCGCGCGACAGCGCCTGTGCAATGGCAGCCATGGCCAACCTCCCGATTCCCGTCGTCGTCGACGGCCGCACGAGGGGTATCGCGGACCGGCGGCCGCGCCTGTGAACCACCCCACTTCTCACGACAAAATGAGGGCGCCGGCGCCGCGCCGCATCGGTGCTACGGCGCGATAGCCGAGACCACCAGCGCGCGTATCCGTCCTTCGATCGGACCGCGGCCGAAACGCTGCCGCAGCGCTTCTTCGGCCCGGTCGGTTGCGGTCTCCAGTCCGGGTGCGCCGCGCGCTTCGATCTCGCCCCGCATCGGCGTTCCCTGGCAAAGCGCGACCGCTGGCTCGCGCGGTGAAGGCGCCCGGCTAATGTGGTTGACGGCCTCGATCGCGATCTCGCTGAAGCCCGCGCGTTCGAGGTCGCTGCGGATCAAATCCGGATCGTGGTAGCCGTGGGGTGTGCGCGCCATGAAGCGCGGCGGGTCGCCAGGGTAGACGTATGCCAGCGCCTGCGTGACCACGTCGGCGAACTCGTTCTCCTCGATGCGGTCCCAGACATTGAAAAACAGCCGTCCGCCGGGCTTAAGTACGCGTCGAGCCTCGGCATGTCCTTTGACACGATCGGGAAAGAACATCACGCCGAACTGGCAGGCAATAACGTCGAAGCTCGCATCGTCGAATGGCAGCGCCAGCGCGTCGGCTTGCCGCCATTCAACTCTGGAGTCGGGCAGGATGGCTTTCGCCTGCGCCAGCATCGGCGCGTTGAGGTCGGTGGCGGTGATGCCGATGTCGGCGGGCAGTCGCGCGGCAAGCTCGCGAGTGACGACGCCGGTGCCGGCCGCGGTCTCCAGCACCTGGCGCGGGCGGGCTTTCGCGATCCGCCCGGCGAGGTCGCTCGCATAGGGCGCGAAGACCAGGGGTACCATCAGCCGTTCGTAGATTTGCGGAATCGATCCGGTAAATGCCTTGTCGATCGCAGTCATCGTCCTCACCGCAGGCGCGAAATCGCCTGACTGAGCTGGTGGATTTCGTAGGGTTTGCGCAGGATCGGGAATTCGCCGCCTGCGTTGACGGCGGCATCGCTATAGCCGGTGGCGAGCAGGATCGGCAGCGCGGGCCGCAATTGCCGCAGGCGCTGGGCGAGCGCCAGCCCGTTCATCTTTCCGGGCATCACAATGTCGGAAAACACGATATCGATGCCGTCGAGTTCGATCGCGCGCAGGGCTGCTTCCGCATCCGCTACCCGGCGCACGGTATAGCCGAGTTGTTCGAGCAGGCTGGTACTGACAGCAGCAACGTCCGGATTGTCCTCGACCAGCAGCACCGTTCCGCTGCCGGCGGTCGCTGTTTTCTCGATCCTGTCGGTGCATGGTGCGACAGGCTCGCGTGGCAGCAACATCGTCACTTCGGTGCCCTTGCCGATCTCGCTTGCGACCTTCACGGTTCCGCCAGCCTGATGGGCGAAGCCGTGCACCTGGGAAAGGCCGAGCCCAGTCCCCTTGCCAATCGGCTTTGTGGTGAAGAAGGGGTCGAAGACCCTGGAGAGCACGTCGGTCGGGATTCCCATGCCGGAATCCGTCACCGATACGGCGATGTAGTCGCGACCGGCAGTTTCGCCGGTGTGGGCGCGCGCCGAGATCGTGACGGTACCCCCGGCCGGCATGGCGTCGCGCGCGTTGATCACGAGGTTGACCAGCGCAGTTTCGAATTCGGCGATGTCGATCGAAGCCGGCAGGGGCGCGGCCGCCAGGTCGAACTTGAGCGTGATGGCGCTGCCGACTCCGGTGTCGAGCACCTCGCGCACCGCGTTGATGCGCTCGGCAATGTCGACAGATTGCGGGTTGACGCTCTGGCGCCGCGCGAAGGTGAGCAATTGACTGGTCAACGCGGCGCCGCGCCGGGTAGCGGTGTCGATCGCCGACAGCGCGCGCTGCATCTTGGGATCGTCCGCAACGCCTCTGCGCAAGGTGTGAAGGCTGCCGCTGATGATCATCAGGAGATTGTTGAAATCGTGGGCCACGCCGCCCGTCAATTGACCGAGGGCATCGAGCTTTTGCGATTCCGCAAGCTGCTTTTGCATCTGCTCGAGCCTGAGCTGGGCGTTGCGGCGTTCCGTCATGTCACGCGTAATCTTGGCGAAGCCGACCAGCCTGCCGTCTTCGTGGATGGCGTCGATGACGACACTGGCCCAGAAGAAAGTGCCGTCCTTGCGCACCCGCCAGCCGTCTTCTTCGTAGCGGCCCTGTTCGCGTGCGATCTGCAGCGCGCGCTGCGGCTTGCCGCTCGCGCGGTCGGCCTCGGTGTAGAACCGGGAAAAATGCTTGCCGATGATTTCGTCGGGGGCGTAGCCCTTGATGCGCTGCCCGCCGATGTTCCAGCTTGTGATCACCCCGGTGAGATCGAGCATGTAGAGCGCATAGTCGGCGACCCCCTGGACGAGAAGGCGGAAATTTCGCTCGCTTTCAAGGAGATCGCGCTGTCTCTGTTGTTCTGTTCCCGACATCCTCGGCCCTGCCTGGCGTAGCCCATAAACGCCCGATCCGGGTATTTCGTTCCGGCAGGTCGGGAACTTTTCTGCGGTGCTCGCGTTCCGCGCGACGGGCTAGCTTGTTGCGCTGCGAAAAGTGGCCGACAACGCCCGCAAGGCGGCTCGTCGGGCGGGATCGCTCACCCGGGAGTGCAGTATCACCTGGGAGGTCCCGAGCCGCGGCAAAGCGAGCGCCCGGCCGATGTCGACCAGGCCCGGCGGCGCGATCCGTCGCGCCATCGGCGCTACCGCAAGACCGGCGAGAACTGCGGCCGCGACTGCCGTCACTCCGCCGCCGACAAAGGTTTCGCTCCAGGCAATGCCGGCCTTGTCGAGCGCACGCAGCGCGACGGCGCGCACGCCGCAGGGCGGGGCAAGCATTGCGAGCCTGAGGGACTCGCCGCGGCGCCAGCCGAAGCGCGGCACGGCGAACCAGCCAAATTCGTCCTCAGCGAGCTTCTCGCCGCCGCGCCGGCTGCCTTCCCGGCGGACGATGACGGCATCGAATTTTCCGGCATCGTAGCCGTCGAGGATTTCGCGCGAGAAGCCCGTCGTCACGGATAGCGCAAGCTGCGGCGCCACCGCATTGAGCCGCTCGATCAGCGGCACCAGTTCCGGCCCGGCGGCGTGATCGCTGATGCCGAGCGACAACCGCTGCGCGACCGGCCGCACCGGCGCAAGCGCGCGCTCATGCGCCTCGATCAGTGCGCGGGCAGGAGACAGGAACGCCGTGCCGTCGGCGGTGAGCCGCACCGCGCGCGGCGAGCGCTCGACCAGGCGCTTCTGCAGGACGGCTTCGAGGCGTTGCAGCTTCATGCTGACGGCCGCCTGGGTCGTGCCGAGCACCTCGGCGGCGCGGGTAAAGCTCTCGAGTTCGGCAACCAGCAGGAAGGCCTGCACGGTCGGAATGTCCAGCGCTGTCGCGTTCATCATCACGGTTTCTTATCATTGATATCAATGTAGATAAGATACCAAAATGACGATGCCGGGTCTAGCTTGCGGGGCATGCGGGCTGGCCCGCGGAACGCCCCAAAAGGAGAGAATGATGCCCCTGATTTCCGTTACCTATTCGGCGCAGCGCGAGACGCCCTCGCTCAAGGCCGCCATCGCGGCAACGATTACCGAGCTTACGGCAAAGATCCTGCACAAGGATCCCAAGGTTACTGCCGTCATCGTGAAATCGGTCGATGCCGCCGACTGGTTCGCCGGCGGAAAATCGCTCGCCGAGCAGAAGCTCGCGAGCTACTGGATCGACACCCATGTCAGCGAGGGTACCAACACCAAGGACGAGAAGGCGGCCTATCTCGCCTCGGTATTCGTGCGCATGGAAGAACTGCTCGGGCCCTTGCACGAGGAGACCTATCTGCATGTCGACGAGGTCCGGGGCGATGCGTACGGGTTCGGCGGCCTGTCCCAGGAGCGGCGCTACATCGCCGGCAAGCTGGAGACCTCGCCGCAGCGTGCCGCAGCGTGAGGCGTCAGCCTTCCGTCGCCTGCGGCAGCCGCGCTTCGGCAGGCCCGAACACCTCCTCGAACGCCTGCCGCAGCGCGACGTCGACATCGGCCATCGTGACGGGATGGCCGAGGTCGACCAGCGACGTCACGCCATAGCGTGGGTCGGACACGCCGCAGGGCACGATGGCGGAGAAGTGCGACAGGTCAGGCTCGACATTGATGGCGATGCCGTGGAAGGAGACCCAGCGGCGCAGGCGCACGCCGATCGCGGCGATCTTGTCTTCATACCCGTCGCCCTTGTCGGGCCGTTTCACCCAGACGCCGACGCGGTCCTCGCGCCGCTCGCCGCGCACGTTGAAGCGGACAAGCGTGCGGATGATCCATTCTTCCAGCCCCGCCACATAGGCGCGCACGTCGGGACGGCGGCGCTTGAGGTCGAGCATCACATAGGCCACGCGCTGGCCCGGGCCGTGATAGGTGAGCTGGCCGCCGCGCCCGGCCGCAAACAGGGGAAAGCGGGGGTCGAGCAGGTCCTCGTTCCGGCCGCTGGTGCCGGAGGTATAGAGCGGGGGGTGTTCCAGCAGCCAGACCATCTCGCTGGCGCGGCCTGAGGCAATGTCGGCGGCGCGCGCCTCCATCATGGCAACGGCTTGTGGATAGGGCACGGCAGAATCGGAAATGCGCCATTCGACGGCGGGCCCGTCCGAAGGACCCGCAAACGTCGTCAAATCAAGGTCTTGCCGGTCATTAACCATTGGCTAACCATAACGTGGTCAGGTTCCAGAAGGGGCGGAATTCCGCGAAAATCTAGTCAAGGTTCGGCGGTCTCGCAGTGTCAACTCTCGATAAAGTCACCGTCGATCTGATGGTGGTGCTCGGCACCAGCACGATGCCGATCCACCAGGTGATGCGGCTGTCCCGCGGCGCCATCATCGAACTCGATGCCACCGAGGCCGACGAGGTCAAGATCCTCGCCAACAACATGCCGGTTGCCTCCGGTGTCGTGCTGGTCGACCGCAACCGGATCGCGGTGGAAGTCAAGCAGATGCTGCCGCGTTCGCCTGACAGCAGGTGATTCCGTTTCCGGCCCAAATCTTCCCTGAATCAAGCCCGTCGCGGGCCTTGTACCCCCAATCTCGATTTGTTACATCGGCGCCATTGATCCGGCCGGGCCGCAATGCGCGGACGGCCGGTCTCCCCAGCGCTCGTGGCGGAACTGGTAGACGCGCTGCCTTGAGGTGGCAGTGAGTAAAATCGTGGGGGTTCGAGTCCCTCCGAGCGCACCAGCAACGAATTTTCTGTTTGAAATCGCTGGCTTTTTTTGCGCCGCGCCCGCTGCTGGCATGGTGGAGCAGGGACCGCAAGCGTGAAAGCCGGCGAGCAGCCCGGATCAGACACGCAAGAAAATCTTGCGGCGATAGAGGAAGCGGGCGAGCAGGATTGCGAATATCACGCCCAGCAAACGGACGACAAAAGTTCCGGTGCCCGGCGTCATTGCGCGATCGAGCAGGGCGGCAATATCACCCCCGACGAAGCGCGTCGCAAACAGCTCGAACGTTGACACCGTGCTGCCGGCAAAGCGCATCGCGAACTGATCGGTCGTCACGTTGTTGATGAAGTAAAGCGTGATGGCATTCGCGCCGAGCCAGATGAATACCGCTGCCCAGCGTTTGTAACCCCAGACATCGATGATCTGGTGCCAGACGCCCAGCAGCAACAGGCTGTATCCGCCGGCGACGAGCACAAAAGACGAGGTCCAGATCACCTTGATGATCGGGAATGTCAGTCCCCATAGATGTCCCGCGACGATCAGCGGGATGCCGGCGGCAATCAGCAACAGCGATTTCTGCACGCCATGCAGCCGCGGGTCTGCCAACAGCAGACCGGCCAACACGCCGAGCAAGCAGCTTCCGATCGCCGGCAACGTGCTCAACAGCCCTTCCGGATCGCGGGTGAGATCCCACTTCCATCCGGGCAGGTAATGCGCATCGATCCAGTTCGCCAGATTGGCATCCGGGGCGAACGAGCCGGCGCCGACCGCCGGTACCGGCACGAATGTCATCAATGCCCAGTAGCCGACCAGCAGCACCGCCAATGCCACGATGATCCCCCGAACGCGGAAGTTCAGGAACAGAAGCGACGCACAGAAATAGCAGAGCGCGATCCGCTGCAACACACCAACCAGGCGGATGTCGCTCCAGTGACGGCTGATGCCGCCGTAGAAGATCAGTCCGAGGCCGTAAAGGATCAGCGTGCGGCGAAACACCCGCGCATAGGTCTGCGCCTTTCCCTCCCGCTCGACCATGTGCGGCAGCGACAGCACGATCGACACGCCGGTGATGAAGATGAACAGCGGGAAGATGAAATCGTAGAAGCGGAAGCCTTCCCACGCGGCGTGAGTCATCTGCGTGTTGAGAAAGTTCACCGGAGCACTCAGCACCGGCCCCTTGCCGCGCACCATCTCGTTGAGCGACCAGACAGCGGCGTCCGCACCAAGAATCCAGAAAATGTTGAAGCCGCGCAGGGCGTCAACCGAGACGACGCGCTGTGTTTGGGGCGCTGCTATCTGCGCTTCGAATTGGCGCATCGAATTTCCCCGCGCTCCGGTTGCGGATCATTTGAGGAAAAACGCGAAAGCGCGTGTTGACCTGCGTCAATCGAGCTGCCCGAACCGCCCCGAATGGAACGGGAGCGATGTCCGGACCGCGGCTAGCGCGTTCTGCGCCGCGCCGCGATTTCGGTGGCCGGCAAAGTGCAGTAGTCGGGCTCCTGCTGCACGCGAAAATAGTTACGGCCGACATAGGATCTATCGTAGTGCTGCCATGAGGTCGGTTGCCCCAGCGCCTGCACGCCGGCGAGCGTCACCGCAAAGACGGAGCTTTCCATGTCACGCTCGTGCATGTCGAGATTTTCCGGCAGCTTCGAACTGGCATAATCGACATAGGAGACGAGGCGGATGCACGACAAATCGCGCGCCGCCGCGATTGCTGCCTTTGCCGTCATCAGATGATCGGAATGGTCTTCGGGGTTGATGTGCGCGTCGAGCTCGGCCACATTGAGCTGCACCAATCGTGTCTGTCCACGCTCGTAGTCGATGATCGCGCGCAGCGTTCCGACCAGGTCGCTCCAGCCATGATAGACTGTGCTGCCGTCGACAGCCGCCAGCGTGTCATTGTCTCCGTCGGCGAGACGCTTGAGCGACTGGAAGCCGGTATGAGCGTAGCCCGTGCCGAGCGGGCTCCCGTCCGGCACGCGCAGGAAGTAGCTGGCAGTGTTGCGGTAGCTGACCCGGTAAATGGCGTGTCCGTTGAACGGCACGGTCGATGCCGCGCCGCTGTCCGGTACTGCATCGCCATGCGCCATGAAGCGGACCGCCTGCTCGGCGCCGTTGTCCCGCGCCAGATACAGGGGATGCTTGCGGTCGCCCGTGCCGGTTCCGAGCCCGGCATCGCCGGCGGTAATGTGAATGAACACGGTCTTGGTGGCGGCGCCGATGACGTCGTGGAAGGCGGACGGGTTCATGAACAGCTGCCAATCGTCCTGGTGGGCGGCGAAATAGAACGAAACCTTGTCGGGGCGTGCGCCTTCCGCAGCTGATACTGATGCGGCGCCGAGAAGTGTCGCGGCAAGAACGGCACTAGTTGCTCGAAGCATCGGCATCTCCCGTCAGGCGTTGGGCTGATCAAGAGATGGTGAAAAACACCGGCAAATTCAACAGAATCCTTGCTGTTCGCGGCATTGGTTGCGGCAGCCTTCCGCAGGCCGTGACCGGACTCTTCGACCGCCGTTACCTGGCAGGACTCTGCAAAAAGGTTGCCGAGGGCCTTCTTGGGAATTGGCCGCCTCATCGGCACGAAGTGCGCAAAGCTGCCGCGTCAGGCTCCACTTCAAAGAGACTCTTTGCCCGTACCTGCCTCATAACTATCTGTTATACTTAAAAAAGCAGACCTCTTTCCGAGCGCATCAAAGTCAGCCGGGAAATTCTGGTTCTTTGCCGTGTGTGGGTGCCGCTGACGTCCTGTCAGGGCGTGTTGACGGCGTGACATATACGCCTCGTAATTACCTTCGCGCATAGGATACCTTGTTTCGCTCGGAGCCCACGCATGACGTTCCTCGGCTACGCCTACCGCTTCGTTTCGAACTTCGTGTTCCTGGCGCTCGTCTATTACAGCCTGAACCTGATCGAGAGATACCCGCAGCGCGTGATGCTGGCTGTGCTGATCCTGATCTATGCGGGCATGCATTCGGCCGCGGCCTTCCGCTCGTTCTATTTCTTCCAGCGCATCGAGCGGCTGGAGGGTGAGGCGAGGCGGCTTGCGGCCTATGCCGCCGAAGGGCCGAGCGCGGCAGCTTCGCACAAGCAGATCGTCAACAACGTCGCGCAGTTGCGCCACGCCGGCGAAATCAAGGCCTATATCGACCTCTTGTTCCTTGCGCTGGCTATCCTGCTCTGCATTGCCAAGATCGTCACCAATTAGGCGCGATTGCCGGACCGGCAGGCTGAGCCGGCCGGCGCCGCTGATCAGATGCTTGCCTGCTGATGGGGCCGCATCGGGCGCTTCAAGTTGTTGCGGTCGTTGGCGGAGCGCTTGGGCGCCGTCCGCGCAGCCTGTGCCGGCCGAACCAGGCGCGCGGCCGCAACTCGCCTGGCGCGGCTGCTGGCGGCGGACTGCGTTCGCTTGCCGGCGCGAGCCACGGCCGGTGCCGGCTTTTCCGTTGCGGCCGCAGCGACGCGCCGCTCGGCCGGCTTCACGGCGTTTATGCCGGTTACCGCAACCTGCACGCCTTCCTCGACTTCGAAGACCGACGTCGAGGGAACGGGCAGGGCGCTCGCAGCCTCGCTGGAGGCGAACTGCGTGAGGCGTGGCCACGGTGCCTGCCGTGGCAGCGGAATGCCCGCACCGCGTGCCGGAGGCCGATCGAGCGCCTTGCCATCGTTCCAGTAGGAATCGGTCAGCAACGGCACGGGGAGCTGCTCGTGCTGTGCGAAGGCGAAGCTCGGAATTTTCGGCCAGCGCGAGGTGGCGATCAGTTCGGAGGTCGGATTGAGCCGCCATTGCTGCGGATCGGTCGGCGTGGCCGGATTTTCCGGGCTCGCCGGCACGACGTGGACGATGCGGTAGCCGCGCGCCTTCAGCTCATGCAGGATTTTCGGCAGCGCCACGACCGTGCGCGGCTGGATGTCGTGCAACAGCAGGATGCCCTTTCGCTTGGCGGCAAGGCGTTGCATGGCGAGATCGTAGACCCGTTGCGAGGAAACGTGCCGCCAGTCGTCGGCGGGAAAGTCCGCGCTCCAGATCTGCAGACCCTTCGAGCGCGTGTAATCCTCGATGTCGTCATTTCGCGCCAGGCCGGGAATGCGAAAGAACGGCGACAATGCCGCAACCTGATCACCGAGCGCCGCCGTCACCGACGCGATGCCCTGGTCGATCTCGCCCCTGGCGCGATCGGCCGGCAGGCGGTGCATGTTCATGGGGTGTGTTTGGCTGTGGGTCGCAATCGTATGCCCGGCTGCGAGCACCCTGCGAACGCCTTCCGGATTGGCCTGGGCTTGCCGGCCGACCAGGAAGAAGGTTGCCTTCACGCATTGCGCGGCGAGGATGTCGAGGATCTGGTAGGTGTATTTCGGCAGTGGGCCGTCGTCGAAGGTCAGCACCACTTCGCCATCGTTGAGCGGGAGCGTCTCGCGATACTGCATCGAGCCGATGAGCGGATGCTCCTTGGCATCGACCACGAGTGTGCGCGAGGTGCCGAGCGCATCGGGGCGGGGGCAATCGGCCGCGACGGCTGGCTGCGCGGCGCCGCCCAGCGCAAGTCCCAGCATGAGCGCGGCGAAACGCGTTATGCGGACGCTCCACCCAACATTACCGGCCATTGAACACTGCCCGCATTCCAATCCAGTCGAATTTATTACAAGCGGCTTGATGAATGCCGCATTAATTATTGGAGTTATTCACGTTTTTCGTTTTTAGGGACATCGGCCGCGAACGCGGCCGGAATCTCCGGCACCACATGCACTACTGAGCAGCCATTGTCACGCAGATAGGCGGGAATGCCGGCAGCATGGTGGCCGTCGGTGCTTCGCGCGGCAGGTGTCTCCTTTCCTCGCGCCATCTTGAGGCGCGTCGCGTTTGACATTTTGCGAATGACAGAACCGTGGGGCATCGGCGAGCCAAACACTTCCAATGGAGGTTTCGATCTGACATTCGCTTGCCAGTCCGGAGGCTAGAGGATAGCGAGTGTCAAATCCAACTCCACTGGATCAGCATTCCTGTCAAACCGGCGAGGGCGCGGCATGGCCGACGATACCGATGTTGCGCACCCCGGCGAGGCCTCGCTGCTCGAGCGCCACCCGATGCGGGATGATGAGGGACGGATCAGGCCGGAATTCGTCGAGGAAGTCGCGCGCGCGATCAAGGCTGGCGATACCGCCTTCCTGCGCGCCATCGTCGGGGAGTTGCACGAAGCCGACCTCGGCGACCTGATCGCAGCACTGGAGCCGGATGACCGCGTCAAGCTGGTCGAACTCACCGGATCGGATTTCGACTTCTCCGCGCTGAACGAGGTGGACGAGACTGTCCGCGAAGAGATTCTCGAAGAGCTCGAGCCCGAGGAGGTCGCCGAGGGTGTCCGCGAGCTCGAATCCGATGACGCCGTCGAGCTCCTGGAATCGCTCGACGAGGAGGATCGCGAGGAAGTTCTCGAAAAGCTGCCGCCGTCCGAACGCGACGTCATCGAGCGCTCCCTCGAATATCCGGAAAACTCCGCCGGGCGGCGGATGCAGACCGAATTCATTTCGGTGCCGCCCGATTGGACCGTCGGCCAGGCGATCGACTACATGCGCGAGACGTCCGACCTGCCGGACCGCTTCTACGAAATCTACGCTGTCGATGCCGACAAGCGCTGGCAGGGCGCCGTTGCGCTCGATGTGCTGCTGCGCTCGCGCCGCCTGGTGCCGCTCAAGGAATTGGTGGACGAAGACCGCCGCCGCGTCTCCGTGCTGGAAGACCAGGAAGAAGTCGCGCGGATGTTCGGCAAGTACAATCTGGTCGCAGCGCCCGTGGTCGACACCGAGAACCGGCTGGTCGGTGTCATCACCATCGACGACGTCGTCGACGTCATCGAGGAAGAGGCGGACGAGGATCTGAAGGCGCTGGGCGGTGTCACCAGCGACGAAGAACTGTCCGACAGCGTCTGGACCATCGCGCGCGGCCGTTTCAACTGGCTGCTGGTCAATCTCGCCACCGCCTTCCTGGCCTCGTCCGTGCTCGGCCTTTTCGAGGGGCAGCTCGAGAAAATGGTGGCGCTGGCCGTGCTGGCGCCGATCGTGGCGAGCCAGGGCGGCAATGCCGCCACCCAAACCATGACGGTCGCGGTGCGGGCGCTGGCAACACGCGAACTCGGCGCCTCCAACGCATGGCGAGTTGTGATGCGCGAGGCCATGGTCGGCCTCGTCAACGGGCTTGCCTTTGCCGTCATCACCGGCGTTGCGGCGGTGGCCTGGTTCAAGATCCCCGGCCTCGGCTTCGTGATTGGCCTTGCCATCATCTGCAATCTCGTTGCCGGCGCGCTCGGCGGCATTCTGATCCCGATCCTGCTGGAGAAGGTGAAGGCGGACCCGGCGGTGGCTTCCGGCACCTTTGTCACGACCGTAACCGACGTGGTCGGCTTCTTTGCCTTCCTCGGCATCGCTACCGTCTGGTTCGGGTTGCGATGAGCATTCCGCGCCGGTGCCGCGTATCATTAATCGAGCGTTAACACGCTTCGCCGATGATTCCTTCTCGGGAGAGGTCGCTCATGAGGCGTTTTCGGCTGAAGGCGGACGGGCGGATCGTCGAATTGCGCGACGGCAAGGAATTTCCGCTCGCGCCGGAAATGGAAGCGACGCCGCCGGGCGTGCGCGATTTGCGCCGCCGCGCGCATCTGACGCAGATCGAGTTTGCCGCGCGCCTCGGCGTGCCCGTCGAGACCATCCGCAACTGGGAGCAGGGCAAGCGCGCTCCGCGCGGGCCCGCGCGGGCATTGCTCGCGGTAATCGCGCATTCACCGGAAACCGTGTTTGCGGCGCTTTCGACCGAACCCGCCTAGCAAGCGCCCGGTTCACGCGACATAATGCGGCTCGAACCTCGCGAGCGCTGCGATGCAATTCGTCGAAGCCAAAGGCGTCAAAATTCCCGCGATCGGGCTCGGCACCTGGGAACTGCAGGGGCGGACCTGCGCGCGGCTGGTCGAGCAGGCGCTGCGCCTCGGCTATCGCCACATCGACACCGCCCAGGCCTACGAGAATGAGCGCGAGGTCGGCGAGGCGTTGCGCGCGTCCGGCGTCCCCCGGGGCGAGGTGTTCGTCACGACCAAAGTCTGGACCAGTCACTTTGCGCCGCATGATCTCGAACGCTCGGCCAAGGAGAGCCTGAACAAGCTGCGCCTCAGCGAGGTCGACCTTCTGCTGCTACACTGGCCGAATCCGCGTGTGCCGCTGTCGGAGACGTTGGCCGCGCTTGCCCATGTGCGAAAGCTCGGGATGGCAAAGAACATCGGGGTGTCGAATTTCACCGTCGCCCTGATGGAGGAGGCGGTCGAAAAATGTCCGGCGCCGCTTGTCTGCAACCAGGTCGAATATCATCCCTATCTCGACCAGAGCAGGGTGCGCGAGGCCTGCGCACGGCTCGACATGGCGCTGGTCGCCTACAGTCCTGTCGCCAAGGGACGCGTGCGAAAGGATGAGGTGCTGGTGCAGATCGGCCGCGCCCACGGCAAGAGTGCGGCCCAGGTCTGCCTGCGCTGGCTGGTGCAGCAGAACGTCGCGGCGATCCCGCGGACTTCGCGCCTGGAGCGGCTGTCGGAGAATATCGAGCTGTTCGATTTCGAGCTCTCCGAGGCCGAGATGGCCGAAATCTCGGCGTTGGGCAGCCGCGAGGGGCGGCTGACGAACTCCGGCTTCTCGCCGAAATGGGATTGAGACTGTTCCGCGTCCGGCTATGCTGAGCGCAGGGGCGGCGGCCAACGCTGCAAGAACAGGTGGAACAGGATCACCCCATACGCACGGGCGCAACGGCATCGGTGATCGCGCATCTGTCGCTTGTGGCGCTGCTCGTGCTCTTGTCCGAAGTGCATCCGCTGAGCTCCGCCACGGAACAGATGGCGGTCAACATCGTCACGCCGGAAGAGGTGGAGTCGGACAAGCCCAAGTTGGAGCAAAGGCCGGAGCAAAAGCCGGACGAGGCCCCGCAACCTGCATTGCCTGATCCGGCGGTCTTCGCGCAACCTGAGACGACTGCAGCAAAGGTGCCGGCATCAGCCGCGCCGCCTCCCGGCGATGCGCCGAAGCCCGCGAAGCCGCCGCGTCCGGACCAGCGCAATGCGGCGGCAATGCCACCCCAGGCCCAGCCTGGATCGGCATCGCCGGGCTACCGTCAGCCGGAACCGGATCTTTCCGTGAAATACAACGTCCTGCTCGGGCTTCCTCCGGAACTTCCGCAGGCCTCCGGCGCGCACAAGTCGGACGAGGGTTTTGACGCAACCACCAGCAATGCCGACATCTCATCGAGCGTCATTGCCCAGTTCAGGCAACATCTGAAGACCTGCTCGAAACTGCCTGCGTCGGTGCAGCCTTCCGATCACATCCTGGTCAAGCTGCGGGTGCTCATGACGCAGGACGGACGGCTGGCCGTCGATCCCGTGGTCGGCGGCGGCAGCGCCAATCCCAAAGCGATCGAGCTGTTGCAGAGCGCGATCGCCGGGCTGAAGCAGTGCCAGCCCTACAAGATGCTGCCGGCCGATCGCTACGGCGAATGGAAGGTGCTCGACCTTGATTTCACGCCGAAGGATTTTTCGGGTTAGCGTCCATCGCCTTCCATGCCTTCGATGCGAACTGCCGCCGCCAGGTGACGATCACAACCGCGCCCGTGGTGACGAACAGGACCCAGGGGCTGACAAACCAGCCGAGATAGCCGAGCGCGAAGAAAAAGGCGCGCTGGCCGCGGTTGAAATGCGCGCCCGCCGATTCGAATAGCTTCGTGGTGCGCATCACATGCGCCTGCGCCTCTGCGGTGTCGCGCAGGTCTGCTGGCGGCATCGCGCCGAACAGGATCGCCACATAGTTGAACAGCCGGTAGGACCAGGCGAACTTGAAGAAGGCGTAGATGAAGATCAGGATCAGCCCGACGCATTTGGTTTCCCACAGCGCAGGCGAGGGCGCGATGTCGATCGGCAGTGCGCCGAGCATGGTGAGCGCGTCATTGGTGGCGCGCAGCAGCGCCAGCGCGCCGCCGATCGCGAGCAGGCTGGTAGAGGCAAAGAACGCGGTGCCGTTCTGCAGCGAGGCCATGATCTGCATGTCCACCATGCGCGCCTCGCGGTCGAGCATCCGGCGCACCCAGATCTCGCGGAACACATTCATGCGCGCCGACAGTCCGTTCTTGCCGTAGGCGGTGTGCTCCAGCGTGATGGAATAGACCAGCCATTCGATGGCGAAGAAGCCGACCGCGATGATATCGACCAGATAAGCGCGCATGCCGCGTTCCTCGGCGAAAGACTTGCCGCGACAGGTTGAACGCTTCTTGCCGCCTGTGGCAAGATGACGGCCGGAAAATAGGATCCCCTACATGGCTGGACTGAAGCTCGTCATCGGCAACAAGAACTATTCGTCATGGTCGATGCGGCCGTGGCTGGCGCTGCGCGCCAACAACATTCCGTTCGAGGAGACGTTCATACCGCTCTATACGGGGGCGGACGACAAGCAGCGCATCCTCGACGTCTCGCCGGCCGGCAAGGTGCCGATCCTGATCGACGGCGACGTCACGGTGTGGGATTCGCTCGCCATCATCGAATATCTGGCGGAAAAATTTCCAGAGAAGAAGCTATGGCCCGACGACCGGGCTGCACGCGCCCGGGCACGCGCGATCTCCGCCGAGATGCATTCGGGATTTGCGGCCTTGCGCAACGAATGCGGCATGAACCTGCACCGCCCGGTCGGACCGGTGCCGCTGTCGGAAGAGGCGCAGAGCAACATCGCCCGCGTCCAGGAAATCTGGTCCGAGTGCCTTGCGCGCCACGGTGGGCCGTTCCTGTTCGGCGCTTTTGGCGGCGCGGATGCGATGTATGCACCGGTCGTGCATCGTTTTCGCACCTATGCCGTCAAAGCAGGCAAGGACGTGCGGCGCTACATGGAAGCGATGCAGTCGCTGCCCGCGTTCCAGGAATGGACCCGTGACGGCCTCGCCGAGACGATTGTCATCGAGAAGTTCGAGACGGCGTGACGCCCGGCCGGTGGATCGTCGCACGAATTGGCAACTATCAGTTGAGCGATTCCAACGACGGCGATCATAGGACGCCGCCAAGCGCTGAACGGGAACCCCGTAGTTCCACTTACCACCCCTGATCGCCCCGTCAGGACGCCCCTACGAGCCGGGTAGGGCGCTGAAAAAGCAGAGAAATCTGCCCGTTTGCCATGCCGTGATGATACTGGCCAATGGCGCGCCGCCTGTGCTAGGTTGCCACAGGGTTCTCAACCGGCCGTCGTTACGGGGACGTGTGCGTCAGGCTGGAAAAAGCGCGCGTATGGAGAGGGCGTTGAAGCACAAGTTCACTGTTGGATCGACCGTCTATTTCACTGCAAGCAATGTGTCGCGTCCGGCCGCCAGCGGCACCTATGAGGTGATCCGCCTGTTGCCGACCGAAGGTGACGATTGTCAGTATCGCATTAAGAGTTCGAGCGAAGCTTTCGAGCGTGTTGCCAAGGAAAGCCAGCTCGCCCTTACCTGAAGCGGTTGCGTGCAAGGTTTCGAGGTCACGTCGTCGCTGTTCCATCGAGGCGTCGTTGATGGCCGGGTTCGCAGTCACATTCCGCGCAAGACTTTTCGCGCGTAGTCGCTCGTCGCGACAGGATGCGTTTCGCTGCGTTAAGGGACGTCGTGCATGAACTGGGACTGGGCTTCATCGCTCGATCACATCTGGCGCTCGCCTTCATTTCCGATGTGGGTGACGCTGGCCGCCGCCGGTTTCTTCGCGATCTTGCTGCTCATCACGCTATTCCGTGCCGAAAGGTCCGTCGCCAACGGCGCGCTCACGGTGATCACATTGCTGGCGGTCGGCGTCGCCGTCGCGGCCACCACTCGCGGCCTCGGTTTGCCCGGCTTGCTTGCGCCCCCCGCAAACCAGGCCCCGCCACCGATGGCGGCTGCGCCGGCGCTAGCCTGCATCGATGACCTTGCCGGCGAAACGGTGCTGACCGCGTGCGAGAAGACGCTGTTCGGCTCGGCCGAGTCCACTGCTGCCGCGCTTTCCTATGCGGCTTCCCAGATCACGCGCCTGACCTCGCTTGGCGACGTTGCTACCGTCAACAGTAACCTCACGTCGGAAGTGGAGGCGTTGCGCCGTTCCGTCGAGCGCGATCGTTACGGGCTGATGGCCTATGTGCTGGTCGCGCGCGATCACTGTACGCCGCAGGCTTGCCCGGCGTTCCGTTCGCTCGCCAACAGCCGGCAAATCATGACCAACATGGACGACCGCGTCTATGAAGGGCTGGTGTTGCGTTATTCCGCTTCGTGGGGCGCGCCGCCCGCGGTGCCCGTGGTCGCAGCCGTTCCTTCGGGCGCGCTGGCGGCGCTGCCGCCCACCGGGACGGGCGTACCGAGCGGCAAGCCGACCACGATGATCGATTTCCCTTCGGCTTCCTCGACGCCGCCCGTCAACATCATGACGCCCGAACCGGGTGGACCGGGATCGGCCGCCCCGCCGCCGCGCACAAGCGCGCCTGCTGCGGGTGCGCCCGCGCCGGCAGCGCGTCCGGCCGCCCCGCCGCCGGCTGCCGCAAAGAAGCAGGCGCCGCCGAAATCGGCACGCGCGCCAACGCAACTCGCGCCGCCGCCGGGTTCTCCGACGTCGGGTTCTCCACCGCCGGGACAAGGCACGGCGGCTGACAACGATTGATGCCCCGGTCATTGCCCGCTAACTAACGGGGCATGCCTCTTCATCTTATCAAGCTTGCCGTCGGTTGCGATTCAGTTCGGGAACTCAAGCAATGGGTTGCCGAACGGATGGCGACCGCCAGGAAAAAGGGCCTGCCGCAGCGGCACGTCCATGTCACGCGGATGACGCCGAAGCGCGAGGAAGAAATCCTCGCCGGTGGCTCGCTCTATTGGGTGATCCGCGGCGAAATCGCCGCGCGCGAGAAGATCATCGCCATCGAGCCGTTCCGCGACAAGGACGGCATCGGCCGTTGCCGCATCGTCATGCAGCCTAAGGTGATCGCAGTGTCGCCGCGCCCGATGCGGCCGTTTCAGGGCTGGCGCTATCTCAAGCCGGATGCCGCGCCGCTCGATCTCGGCAAGATCGCCGAGAAGGGCTTCGCCGCCATGCCCGAGCCGATGCGTCGCGAATTGCGCGATCTCGGGTTGCTGTAAGCAGCCGGACGGCCATGGCTGCCGCTCAATTGACGATGTGCAGCCGCGTCCACTCGGACGGCGGCATCTCGACGCCGCGTTTGGCGCTTGTCGCGCGGTCGACGATATCGAGCAGCTCCGTTTCGACGCCCATTTCGCGGAGATATTTGCGGAACATTTCGCCATAGCGCCCGGGCAGCGCTTGGCGCGCCTCCTGCGAGACGTTCGGCGCCAGTCGGTTGCGCAGGACCACGCCGCCCAGCACCATCCGGGTCCCGGCAGGCAGCCTGCGATGCACCCCGCCCGCGAGCATCATCACGCAGGTGAGGTCGCACGGCGTGTCCGGCGGCGTCACTCTTGCCTCGAGCGGTCCGCCCGGTCGCTTCAGCGCAAAGCATTCCGCATCCGACTTTCCCTTGCAGGCCTCGACGTCGGTGGTGCCCACGGTCGTGTCGATGCCGCGCTCGCGCAGGATACGGCCGAGGGAGGCAGCCACATCGAGATTGGATTCACCCCAGACATGGATGATGACCGGAAACTTGCGGCCGCCATGACGGTCGAGGATGTTGAACAGCCGCTTGTGGGTATCCCATTGCACGGTGCCTTCGGCCGCGATCCAGTCCGAACAGCCGGGCCCGCAGGCATCCGGTGCGCCGTGTGCCACGTAGAAGATCATCGCGTCGGGCAGCGAACCGATCCCGCCCACCGGTGGCCGCAGCGCCTGCGCGCTCGCGGCGGACGCAATCAGGCACAGTAACCAGCTGAATGCGACCTTGCGGAACATGCCGGTGGCTCCTGTCTCGTTAAATCGCGATATTGTCGATCAGGCGGGTGGCGCCGAGCTTGGCCGCGACCAGAATCCGGATCGGACCTTCTTCGCGCGAGCCGATCGGCGCCAGCGTCTCGCCATGACGAGCCTCGAGGTAGTCGAGCACAAAGCCGGCATTGCCGATCATCGCCTCGCCGGCCGCCAGGGCGGCCGCAATGTCTTCTCCGGCTCTGATCCGCACCGCACTTTCCCGCATCGCCTTGTACAGGGTAGGGGCGACTTTTCGCTCTTCGGCCGAGAGGTAGACGTTGCGGGAGGACATGGCGAGGCCGTCGCGCTCGCGGACGGTTCTGCAGCCGATCACCTTGACGCCGAGATCGAGGTCGCGCGCCATCTGCGCGACCACGCGCAGCTGCTGAAAGTCCTTCTCGCCGAAAATCGCGATGTCGGGGCGGACCTGGGCGAACAGCTTTCCGACGACCGTTGCGACCCCGCCGAAGAAATGCGGGCGGAAGCGATCCTCCAGACCTGCGACGGCCGGACCTTCCGGGACAATCCGAGTCGAAAATCCTTCCGGGTACATGGTTTTGACATCGGGATGCCAGATTAGCTCAACACGCTCGGCGGCAAGTTTTTCGACGTCGGCTTTCCAGGTGCGCGGATAGGAGCCGAAGTCTTCGGTGGGGGCGAACTGGGTGGGGTTGACGAAGATGGAGACGACGACTCTCCCCGCGCGTTTTTTGGCTTGCCGGACCAGAGACATATGCCCGTCATGGAGCGCCCCCATGGTCGGGACCAGCGCAACACTGGCCTTGCGGGCGCGCAGGGCGCTGAGCGCGCGGCGCAGGGCGGCAACGTTGCGGACGACCATGGGACTTCGTGGCATCGGGTCTCGGAACGGTTGGCGGCGGCAGGCCACGGGCCTGTCCGGCGTGTGGCAGGGCAGCGGACCTTACCAACGCCGATCAGAGAGCGCCAAGCCGCGGCCGGACGCGCCCGAGATGCGCCGGTTAAGTTAGGTTGAAAAAGTGAGCCGAGACGTGACCTGACGAACACATGATTTAGGATTTTGCGCGTAGTTTGCGGAGTTCGAGGGGTTATCACGCATTTCGCTTGACCGCGGGAGAGCCCATCTCGAAGATGTAGCAGGGGTTGAGTCATGCTCGTGCAGGCCAGTCAGGGGCAGTCCGGTTCGGCACATGTCGTGGTGCTGGGCAACGAAAAGGGCGGTTCGGGAAAATCGACCACCGCCCTGCACATCGCGGTTGCCCTGATGAAAGCCGGCCAGAGGGTCGCCACCATCGACCTCGACTGCCGCCAGCAGAGTTTTACCCGCTACATCAACAACCGGCAGGCCTGGGCCCGCCGAACCGGCCTGGAGCTCGAGGTGCCGGTGCATCGCTGCATCAAGGCCGGGCTGACCATGCAGGTCGCCGACAACGAGAATTCCGAGCTGCAGCAATTCACGGACGCGGTGGGTGCGGTGGAGCGCACCTTCGACTTCATCGTCGTCGATACCCCCGGCACCGACAGCTACCTGATGCGGCTCGCGCATTCCATGGCGGACACGCTGGTGACGCCGATCAATGACAGCTTCCTCGATTTCGACGTGCTCGGCACGGTCGATCCGCAGACTTATGCGGTGACCGGCGAAAGCCACTATGCCGAGATGGTGCGCGAGACCCGGCGCAAGCGCCGCCAGCTCGACGGCGCCAGCTCCGACTGGATCGTGGTGCGCAACCGCCTGTCGATGATCGGGTCGCGCAACAAGCAATTGGTCGCCGACGGGCTCAAGGAGCTGTCGTTCCGCCTCGGCTTCCGTTCGGTGGACGGCTTCGCCGAGCGTGTCGTCTACCGCGAGTTCTTCCCGCGCGGCCTGACCGCCCTGGACGACATCGACGAGGCGACACTCGGAATCCGGCCAAATCTCGGCCATGTCACCGCCCGCGAGGAGGTGACGAGCCTGCTGCGTCAGCTGAAGCTGCCGCTGGACGAGCGTGGCCGGCGCCGCGCCGCCAACCGCGCCGAGTGGTTCAATCAGGTGGACAAGCCGCTGGAGGTCCACGACATTCTCGGAGCCTGAGCCTTCGACGGCTCAGGCCGGTTTCAACACCGTCATTTTGAATGGACCGCCGTTGGCGGCGGCATAAGCGACCGCCTGGTTGGCTTGTGCCAGCGGGAACTCGGTGACGGCGAACTGGGTCAGGTCCAGCAGGCCGGCGCGGACCATGGCGATCATGCGCGGGATCGCCTCGCGCGGATACATCCAGACGCCATGGATGGTGATGCAGTTGCGCATGATCCAGGGGTAGGGCAGGTCGAGGCCTGCGCCGCCGAGCATGCCGACGCCCCCCATCAGCACTACGCGGCCGTTCTGCCGTACCGTCATCGCCGCCGCCCGCACGGTTGCGGTGGCGACCTGGGGCGGCATGATATCCATGACGCAATCGATCGGGCCGGGCGCTGCGGCGAGCATGAGCTGGCGGTCGTCCGCTTCGTTGCCGGTGAGTTTCACGGGACGGACGCGGCTGCCGAACCGGCGCACCAGATCGGCCAGCATGGCCTCGTTGCGGCCGGGCGCGACGACCCAGGAAGCGCCCATCGCAAGGGCCACGGCCACCGCGGCACTGCCGAAATTGCCCGTGGCCCCGCTCACCAGCACGCTCTCGCCCGGCCGGAGGTTGGCGGCGACCCATCCGCCGTAGGGCACGAGGCAGGTACCCATCGCACACCATGACGCGGCCGCGCCGGCCTCGATCGGGCCGATGGCGATGGCGTTTTCGGTCGGCACGCGCATCCGCTCGGCCCAGGCGCCGTCGCGAAAATGCTTCTGCAGCTGCATGCCGCCGTCGCCGCGTGCGCTCAGGCCCTGCAGGGTAATGTCAGGCTCCAGGACATTGTCGCGCGAGCGAACGGTGGGATCGCAATAGACCCAGTCACCGGGCTTAAGATGCGTGGCGTCGGGCCCGACAGAATGGACGCGGCCGATCGCGCCGGGGCCGGGCACCACCGGCAGGTCGAGCAGATACTGGCGCTCGCCGCTGAACACTTCATTCGAATAGGGCAGAACGCGGGAAGCTGCGACGTCGACGATGATCTCGCCGGTACCCAGCCGGGGCTCGGCGACGTCTTCGATGGCGAGGTTGGATCCGAAGGCTTTGAGGACGGCAGCTTTCATGGGCTCTCTCGCTGGTGGGGATGAGCCATTCTGGTCGACCTGCTTGGCAATGACCAGACCTGGTATTATCCTAGGATTATCACTCCTCCGATGCGAGGTTTCGGCGATGCCTGCGGGTGGGGCCAGACAGGGCGAATTGGGCGACTTCCTGCGTTCGCGGCGCGAGAAGCTGAGTCCGAAGGCGGTCGGCCTTCCCCAGGGACGGCGGCGGCGCACGCCCGGCTTGCGGCGCGAGGAAGTGGCCGAACTCGCCGGCATAGGCGTCGACTGGTACATCCGGCTCGAGCAGGGCCGCAGCGTCAGCCCGTCGTCGACGACCATCGACGCGCTGGCGCGCGCGTTGAAGCTTGGCAAGGCGGAGCACGCGCATTTGCGGGCGTTGACCGAGTGCGGTGACCGCCGCCCGTTCGTGCGGGAAGTGGTGCCGGATGCGGTCCGGCGCACGGTCGAAAGCCTCAACCTGCCGGCTTACGTCACCGGCCGCCGCTGGGACGTGCTGGCCTGGAACAAGGCCGCCGACGATCTCCTGGGCTTCAGCCGCCTGGCGGACGCCGATCGCAATACGCTGATTTCGGTTCTGACCAATCCGGCGACCCGCCGGCTGTTCGGGGCGGGCTGGGCGGATGAGGCCAGGCGCATGGTGTCGCAATTCCGCGCCACCCATGACCTGTGGGCCGGCGATCCCGCCTTTCTCGATCTGATGGCGCGGCTGCGCGCGGGTTGCCCGGAATTCGACGGCTGGTGGGGCGCCCACGACGTCAGCGGCATGGTGGCGGGGCGGAAGTCGATCAACCACCCGAAGAAGGGCCGGCTCCGCTTTGAATATGCGAGCTTTCAGTCCAACGACGATCCGGCCCTGAAGCTGGTCATCTATGGGCCTGCGTGACGGGAAGCCTCATCCCGACGGCCCCGGGGAACCGACGTCTTCGCCCCCCGTTTTCTTACGGAGCCGGCCGAACCCATTCTTGCCTGGCTCCGTCCTACCAATGGAGGCTAAGAGCCCGGTGCCGGGCATTTGCACAGCGATAGCTGCAATGCACAAAAACCTTGCGCCAAGTTCACAAGTTTTGGACTTCCCGTCACGTCAGCGTGACATATATCATGGACAAGGGCCCGCAGAGTCCCGAGAATGGAAAGACCCAAGCAGGGGTTGCGCCGAGGAAAAAATGAAACGTGGAATTGCCGTTCTGCTTTCGTTGACTGCGCTTCTGGTCGTTGCCTACTTCACCGCCAGCAAGTGGGCGATCAAGCACGAGACCATCGCGCTGCATGATGCCTCACGCGACAATCGTCTCGTCGCGGTTGAGATCGCCGTTCGCCGCGACAAGCAATACCAGGCCGAGGCCGGCCTGCTGAAGCTGCCGGTCGCGATCATCAATCACGGCAACACCGTCAAGCACACCGAGTATTCCTTCCTGAGCAATGCGTTCGCGGCCCGCGGGTATCTTGTGATCGCTCCGCAGCACGATCTGCCCACCGATCCTCCGATGGTGACGAAGCCCGGCGAACTCTATGTCGGCCGCCTGCCGCAGATTCAGCGCGGCGTCGCCAACATCAAGTTTGCGGTCGAGGAGATGCACAAGATCATCCCCAACGCCGACTACGACCAGTTGACCATGGTTGGCCATTCCATGGGCGGTGACATCTCGATGTATTTCGCCAAGCAGTATCCGGACGAGATCAAGAAGGTGGTGACGCTGGACAATCTGCGCGTGCCGTTCCTGACCGACGGGAAGTTCAAGATCCTGTCGTTCCGCTCCAAGGACAATCAGTTCAAGCCCGATCCGGGCGTCGTGCCCGACCAGGAAGAGTGCGAAAAGGCCGGCATCACCGTGGTCGACACCGGCTATCAGCATAACGACATGCGCGACACCGGTCCGGACGCGGCGAAGGATTCGATCCAGAGCATGCTCAACAAATTCCTGGATCAGACCGACAGCGCGATTGGTCCGGTCGACACGTCGAGGACCGTGCCGAAGGTTCTCACCGAGCCCGGTCCGGTGACGCTGTATGCCCCGCCGCAGGGCAAGCCCGGCAAGGTTACCAACTGACAACCGGTCGTCGAAGTTGAAAGCCGGCCGGGCCTCGCATTGACCCGGTCATCGGTACCTCCCACATAGGGCGTGCTGCTTTTTTCCGCGAGCGCGCATGGCTGGCGAACCGACCAAACCGAAATCCCAGACTGAAGTGCCGTCGCGCAAGGACGATTCGCTGCCGGAAGGGCGCGCGTCGAGCCCTGACGATATCGCGGCCTTTGTCGCGAAAGCCCGTGCGATAGCGCCGCACGCCGCCGGCAGGCGTGGACGGCTGGTGTTTGCGCTCGACGCCACCATGAGCCGGCAGCCGACCTGGGACATGGCATGTACGATGCAGGCCGACATGTTCCGCGAAGCGGCCTCTATCGGCAGTCTCGATATCCGTCTGGTCTATTATCGCGGCCTCAGCGAATGCCGCGCCACCGGGTGGATTTCCGACTCCGCGCAACTGGCGCGGCTGATGGGTAAGATCGCCTGCCAGGGCGGCAACACCCAGATCGGCAAGGTGCTGACGGAGACCCGGCGCGAGGCGGTCGCCTCCGGCGTGCGCGCGCTGGTGTTCGTTGGCGATGCCATGGAGGAAAATGTCGACGAGCTTTGCGCCACGGCCGGAGAGCTCGGGCTGCTCAAGGTGCCGGCGTTCATGTTCCAGGAAGGCCACGATGGCGAGGCCGAACGGGCCTTTCGCGAGATCGCGCGGCTGACGGGAGGCGCGTGGTGCCGCTTCGATCCCGGCGCGGCGGCACAATTGCGCGAGCTGCTGCGCGCTGCGGCGGCTTACGCTGCCGGCGGGCGCGAGGCTCTGAGGCTGTCGGCGAGCAGCGGTGCGGCGGTCCTGCTCAGCCAGATGAAGTGATCGGCCGAATCCATCCGGCGGCCATGCTTTTCGCCTCGGACGTCACTATACTTGAGCCATGCCTACCCTGGTTGCCGGCGTCGTCGCCGTTGTCGCTCTCTATCTGCTGCTGCAGATGTTCCGTGCCGCCAATCCCGCGATGCTGGCGCGCGCCATCAAGATCGTCGGCGGCGTCCTGTCGTTGGCGGTCGCAGCCTATACCGGATTGCGGGGCGAACTCGCGGTTGCGATCCCGCTCGGCATTTTCGGCGCCGGCCTGCTGGGCTGGGCGCCGTTCGGCGTACCCGGCTTTTCCAGCCTGGGCGGGCTGTTCGGCGGCGGGCAGCGCTCGTCGGGACAGAGCTCGCAGGTGCGTTCGGCCTTCCTCGACATGAGCCTCGACCACGACAGTGGTGAATTGTCGGGCACGATCCTGGCAGGCGAACATGCCGGCCGCTCGCTTGGCGAGTTCGATCTCGCCCAGCTCCTGGCGATGATGCCGGCCTTCGATGCCGAAAGCGTCGCGTTACTTGAAAGCTATCTTGACCGCCGGTTTCCCGCCTGGCGTCAGGACGCGCAGGGCAACGGGGCAGGGGGGCAGCGCCGCGCGGCGGCGAGCGGCAAAATGACGGCGGAGGAGGCCTATCAGATCCTTGGCCTGCAGCCTGGGGCGAGCCGCGACGACATCGCTCGCGCCCATCGTTCCCTGATGAAGAAACTGCATCCCGACCAAGGGGGCTCGACGTATCTCGCCGCCCGTGTAAACGAGGCCAAGGATACCCTGCTTCGCACGCATCACAGCTAACTCCGGCACGCTACCAACGCCACATTCCGAAGGCTGCTGATCTCTGATTGACGTCCCTTGGCCCGCCCGCCGTTGCCCGGCGCGGCCTGCCTTTATCCGAAACCTAACCGCAAATTCTTGACGAGAAGTTTGCGCCGGCGGGCAGGCGCGAAAGCGGCATCGATCTGACAGCAAAAAGGGCCGGGGGCGAGTGCACCCGGCCCTTCGTCAAACCGTGGCAGAATTTCAGTTGCGGACCGTGATGCAGGAGATGTCGGCGCGCTTGAGTGCGCGACACACGGCCTCGGCCTGATCGCGCTCAAGGCCCGCGAAGCGGGCGCGGAACAGCTTGCGATTGTCCTTGGCGACGACGGGCTCGGTGAAGGGATCGGCCTTGTTGAGCATGCCGCGCGAATGGCTCTTGGCGGCCTCGATGCGCTGCATGGCCTCGCTCTCGCTCTCGAGCGCGCCGACCTGGACGATCCAGCCGGTGCGGACGGAGGCGGGCACCGCCGGCTTGATGGCGCCGTTCTGCGGCACGGCGTGCGCCGCCGGGGCGGCCTCGGCGGGGGCGACCTGGGCTGACGGCTGAGGTTCAGGCTTCGGAGCGGCATAGGCCATGGCTTGCGTGGAAGCCGGAGCGGGGGCCGCCGCCGGGCCGGAGGCCGGCAGTACACCCAGCACGCCATTGCCGGTACCATGGCCCGGCGGCTGTGGCGGCAAGGCGGTGCGCGCCCGGTCAGGGCGGACGATCTCGGGACGGACGAATTCGGTTCTGGGGGGCTCGATCTTGGCGGATTCGGCCTTGTCAGCCGTCGAAACCACGGCATTCGTTGTCTCGGCGACCTCGGCACGCGCTGCAATTGCAGAAGTGGCGACCGGCTGGGCCGGGCCGGCGGAAGCAAGCTTCATCGCACCGGCCTTGACCTGCACCGTCCTGACCCGGACCGGCTTCATCGGCTCGGCGGCGCCGGGGATCGTGGCAAGCTGCTGGCCCTGGATCACGCCACTGGTGAGCGGAGCGGGTTCCGGCTTGGATTGCGCTTCAGGCCTGACTTGCGGCAGGGCGGCGGCTGCACTCGCCATCAGGGAAGGTTTTGCGGGAGCAACGGAGCGGGTAGCCGGCGCGGCATCGGCGCCGGGTTCGGAGGAGGCAGCCACCTGGACGGCGCCCTGGGCCGTCAGCCTGGAGGTTTCGGCCTCCGCCACCTCGGCATTGGCCTCACCCGGGTTGCGCTCGGTGATGGCGGCGACGGTGCGCCTGGTGGCGGCTTTCTCGAGATTTTCCGCGAGCAGGCTGCGCATGGTCGCATCGCGCGAACTGCCGCTGCGCCCGCCCAGCACAACGCCGACGAGGTGGCGGTTGCCGCGGCGCATGGAACTGACGAGGTTGAAGCCGGAGGCGCGGGTGTAACCGGTCTTGATGCCGTCGACGCCCTCGACATTGCCGAGCAGGCGATTGTGGTTGCGGATCGCATTGCCCTTGTAGACGAACGTCGACGTCGCGAAGTAGCGGTAATAGCGCGGGAAGCGGTCCTGGATCGCGCGGCCCAGCGTGGCCTGGTCGCGCGCGGTGGTGATCTGCGCGTCGTCGGGCAGTCCCGAGGCATTGCGATAGACCGTCTTGGCCATGCCGAGCGCACGCGCTTTGCGCGTCATCAGCCGGGCGAACTCGTCCTCGTCGCCGGCGATCGCTTCCGCGATCACGACGGCGGCGTCGTTGGCCGACCGCGTGACGAGGCCCTTGATGGCGTCTTCGACCTTGAGCGTCTGGCCCGGCTTGAGACCGAGCTTGGTCGGCGCCTGTTCGGAAGCGTGCTCCGACACGTCCATCTGCGAGTCGAGGTTCAGCTTGCCGGCTTCGAGACGCTCGAACAGCAGATAAAGCGTCATGATCTTGGTGAGGGAGGCGGGATGACGGCTGGCGTCCGGATTGCTGGACTGCAGCACGGCGCCGGAATTGCCGTCGACAATAATGGAGGCAAAGGCGGGGCTGTAGCTCGACCGTGCTTCGTGGTGGCGCACATGGTGCCTGCCGCGGTAACGCCGCGCGTCGGCACTCTCTGTGGTGAAGATGGTGGCGGTGGAGACTGTAATCAGTCCGAGAGCGAACACCCGCAACGCGCGCGAGGAAGCCAAGGTGGTGCGAAGCATAAACTTCCCCGTCCCATTTTCTGTCTTGATCACCGGTTCGTGAGGCAAAATTGTGCCCAACGGACGGCGACGGTTACCCTGCGCGAGCGGCCGATCCGGGCTCTCACTTCAGCCGGCGGGCCATTCGCACCGCTGTTCTAGCTAGGGCGCTGGTAACAAACGCTTTTTTGCGTCTGTCGGAAGGCTAGCAAGTCCAAAGGCAAGGGTAGGCGGCGCGAGTTTCCAAAACATTAAGGAACCGTTGCGGGAGACCCGTGGATTTCTGCCGAATTTGCGCCCGTTTTGTGCGACGCACAATTTTATCTTGATTTTTTGTGCATCGCACTATATATGAGTCTGTGTCACGGAGCCGGGATCTCCTGACAGAAAATGCATTCAGTCTGGGAAAGGACTCCATGATGGTGAAATTCGAAGACATCCAGAGCTATGGCAAGGAACAGTTCGAGCAGGTGACCGCCAACGCGACCGCGTTCCAGAGCGGCGTCACTGCGATCGCCAACGCCTATGGCGAGCATGTCAAGAAGCAGTTCGAGGAGACCAAGTCGTTCGCCGAGAAACTCTCGGGCGTAAAGTCGCTCGACAAGGCGCTGGAAGCCCAGAGCGACTTCGCACGCACGGCCTACGAGACCTTCGTGAGCGACGCGCAGAAGATCGCCGGCCTCTATGGCGATCTCGCCAAGCAGACCTTCAAGCCGCTCGAGGGTCTGGTCGCCAAGTTCACGCCGGCCGCGAACTGATCTGATCTTTTCTTTCTGTCTGACAAAATGAAAAAGCCCGGCTTGCGAGCCGGGCTTTTTTTGCTGCGTGCAAGCGGCGCTTATCTCGAGATGCGCAGCTTGGAGAGTTGGTTGCCGATCTGGTTGAACACCGACGCAGTCTGCGAGGCAGACGTGATCAGGTAGAAACTGCTGGCGTTGGACGCGCAGTACTGCAGCACAGCCGAGGTCGGATCGCCGCCGGTATTCACCTGCACCGTGTAGATCGTGAGGCCGGCTTGCTTGGCGTTGTCGCAAAGAATCCTTTGCCGGGCGTCGATCTGCGAGGCGTTGTTGTACCAGCGGTTCTGCGTGTTCAGACCGTCCGACAGGATGACGAGGGCATCCTTGTAGACGAAGTTCGGATCCTTGGCCGGTGCATTGAACGGATCGCTCTGGGTCAGGGTCATCCAGCCCCAGGCCAGGCCGATGCCCTGGTTGGTATTGCCGGTCGGCACAAGCGTGTCGATCTTTGCCTTCAACGCCGTCCAGTCGTAGCTGAGCGGCATGACGGTTGCGATTTTGGCGCCGCTATTGTCGCAATAGGAATACTGGTCGGCCGGGAACCGCGTGTCGGACGAGGTGGGCGCCGTGTTCAAGGTGTCATAGTTCTGGGTGCGGTCGGTGAAGCAACCGGTCCAGGTATCGTGGCTGGCAGGCGTCCAGACGTAGTTCGTGCAATTGCCCCAGGCATTGCGATTGGTGCAGACGTTGGTTCCGTTGTTGGCTTCCCAGTAAGTCCAGTCGATCCAGGACGCGTCCTTGTAGCTCGGGCCCATGTTGATGTCCTTGGAGAAGGGCACGATCGAAACGTAGATGTCGCCATTGGTCGTCGCCAGCGGGCTCAACTGGTCGATCAGCGACTTGGCGGCCGGTTTCAACGCCGTCATCTTGCCGTCGTCGGCCATCGAGCCGGTGACGTCGAGCACCAGCGCGACGCGCATGCGGACGTTGCCCCAGGTCGTGGTCGAGGAGGTATTGAAGTCCATGTGCGGGAAACCCGCTATCTGCATGAAGTCGGTGACAATGAATCCGCTTCCGTCGAGCTTGATGATTGCCGGCGTCGACCCGCTCGGCGGGGTATAGTGCGCCTCGACCGCTACGTTTTGCGCGTCCCTGTTGTTGTAGAGCGCGCCGAAATAGGAGCTCGCCTTGGAACTGATCTGCGTCGAGTTGATTGTTCCTGAGGAAAGATCTTTCGAGAGCATCAGCGCGGTGGAGTCGAGGGCGGCCTGCATCGACGTGCGCGCGGCATTGGCGCGCGTAAGGTCGATGGCCGCACCGACAAAGCTGATGATCGGGATCGCCGACAGGGCGAAAATGACCGCGACATTGGCTTCTCGAGCGCTGATGAACCGGCAGGCGGCTGCGCGAAGCTTTTGGAAGACGGATGCACCAGACATGTCTGTCACCGAATTTGGGTTTTGAACCCCGCTAGTTCGGCGCGGGCCGCTAAATGGGTGGTAAACCGGATCGAAGAAATGCGGATTGAATTGCCCGGAAGCGGCGAATCGGCCGGGAAAGCCACCGGCATCGTCAATGCCGGCTAAATCGTCGCCTCATTCTTTTGTCAAACCGGGCAGGATTGGTTAACCTTGTCACGGTCGCCGGGCTTGAGAATCGACCCTGCGGCAGGTGCGCCGGGCGCGCTTGCGGCAGGCCAGCCGTAGGGCCATATTCAGACTACCGAAGTGGCATGACGGGGTCATGCCGGGACGGAACGGTGGTCCGGAAGACGGTCCTGGAAACCTGCGAGCATGGCTCCGCGCGGAGCGGCCTGTAGGTGACGTGGTACCATTGTCCGGTTTGCCGTGGGGAATTCGAACGCCTGCGCCATGTTGCAATCAGCTTCCACCATTGTTCCAATCCGCACTGCGGCGCCCGAAACTCGAATGGGCAATGACGAGAAGGCGGGAGGGCCGAGCGGTCCCTCGACGTCGGTCATCACCAAGGTCAAGCCGAAGACCAAGCGCCCGAACCTGTATCGGGTGCTGATCCTGAACGACGACTACACCCCGATGGAATTCGTGGTTCATGTGTTGGAGAAATTCTTCAACAAGGACGTCGAGGCCGCGACCAAGATCATGCTGCACGTTCACCATCACGGAATCGGTGAGTGTGGCGTGTTCACCTACGAGATTGCCGAGACCAAGGTGACGCAGGTGATGGATTTCGCGCGCAAGCATCAGCACCCCCTGCAGTGTGTGATGGAAAAGAAGTAGCTGGGATTTCGGCCGCTCCGCAAAATCGGAACGGGTCTTGCATCGAAATCGCTGTAACGAATCGGACAGCCCGGTGATTTGTCGGGCAGTCGCGCTGTGTAACGCGTTTGTGGGAGATTCCGGACGAAAAACTGTTGTTTTCCGCACCGGGCTTTCGCCATGATCGGACGTAACTATATGACTTAAGATGACAAAGGTTGTTGTTGCCTGCCAGGGTAATGGCGATCATGATGGTGGGGGCTATAGAGGACGCGAATGCCAACTTTTTCCCAAAGCCTTGAACAATCGCTGCATCGCGCGTTGGCGATCGCCAACGAGCGTCATCACCAATATGCGACGCTCGAACATCTCCTGCTGTCGTTGATCGACGATTCCGACGCGGCGGCCGTAATGCGCGCCTGCAGCGTCGATCTCGACAAGCTGCGCACCAGCCTCGTCAACTACCTCGAGACCGAATTCGAGAATCTTGTTACCGATTCCGGCGATGACGCCAAGCCGACCGCCGGATTCCAGCGCGTGATCCAGCGCGCGGTGATCCACGTGCAGTCCTCCGGACGCGAGGAAGTGACCGGCGCGAACGTGCTGATTGCGATCTTCGCCGAGCGCGAAAGCCACGCCGCTTATTTCCTCCAGGAGCAGGACATGACGCGCTACGACGCCGTCAACTACATCAGCCACGGCATCGCCAAGCGGCCCGGCGTCTCCGAGGCGCGGCCGGTGCGCGGCGTGGACGAAGAGACCGAGACCAAGGGTAACGACGACTCCAAGAAAAAGGGCGAGGCGCTCGAAACCTACTGCGTCAACCTCAACAAGAAGGCGCGCGACGGCAAGATCGATCCGGTGATCGGCCGCAACGCCGAGATCAACCGCGCCATCCAGGTGTTGTGCCGGCGCCAGAAGAACAACCCGCTGTTCGTCGGCGACGCCGGCGTCGGCAAGACTGCGATCGCCGAGGGCCTCGCCAAGCGCATCGTCGATTCCGAGGTGCCGGAAGTGCTGGCGGCGGCGACCGTGTTCTCGCTCGACATGGGCACGCTGCTCGCAGGCACGCGCTATCGCGGCGATTTCGAGGAACGCCTGAAGCAGGTGCTGAAGGAACTGGAAGCGCATCCCAACGCCATCCTGTTCATCGACGAGATCCACACCGTGATCGGGGCAGGGGCCACCTCCGGCGGCGCGATGGATGCCTCCAATTTGCTCAAGCCGGCGCTGGCCTCGGGCACGATCCGCTGCATGGGCTCGACGACGTACAAGGAGTATCGCCAGCACTTTGAAAAGGATCGCGCGCTGGTGCGGCGCTTCCAGAAGATTGACATCAACGAGCCGACGGTGGAGGACGCCATTGCGATCCTCAAGGGCCTCAAGCCGTATTTCGAGGACTATCATCGCCTGAAATACACCAATGAGGCGATCGAGGCCGCGGTGCAACTCTCCTCGCGCTACATCCACGACCGCAAGCTGCCGGACAAGGCGATCGACGTGATCGACGAATCCGGCGCGGCGCAGATGCTGGTTGCCGAGAACAAGCGCAAGAAGACCATCGGCATCAAGGAGATCGAGACCACCATCGCGACCATGGCGCGGATTCCGCCCAAGAGCGTATCGAAGGATGATGCCGAGGTGCTGAAGCATCTCGAGCAGACGCTGAAGCGTGTGGTGTTCGGCCAGGACAAGGCGATCGAGTCGCTCTCGGCCTCGATCAAGCTGGCGCGCGCCGGCTTGCGCGAGCCGGAGAAGCCGATCGGCTGCTACCTGTTCTCGGGTCCCACCGGCGTCGGCAAGACCGAAGTGGCCAAGCAGCTTGCCGCCTCGCTTGGCGTGGAGTTGCTCCGCTTCGACATGTCCGAATACATGGAGCGGCACACGGTGTCGCGTCTGATCGGCGCGCCCCCGGGCTATGTCGGCTTCGACCAGGGCGGCCTGCTCACCGACGGCGTCGACCAGCATCCGCATTGCGTGGTGCTGCTCGACGAAATCGAGAAGGCGCATCCCGATCTCTACAACGTGCTGCTGCAGATCATGGATCACGGCCGGCTCACCGACCACAACGGCAAGCAGGTCAATTTCCGCAACGTGATCCTGATCATGACCACGAACGCGGGCGCCGCCGATCTGGCGCGGCAGGCGTTCGGCTTCACCCGCAGCAAGCGGGAAGGCGACGACCACGAGGCGATCAACCGGCAGTTCGCGCCGGAGTTCCGCAACCGTCTCGATGCCATCGTCTCCTTCGCGCACCTCAATGCCGACGTGATCGGCATGGTGGTGGAGAAGTTCGTGCTGCAGCTCGAGGCCCAGCTCGCCGACCGCGACGTCACGATCGAGCTGTCGGAGCCCGCGAAAGCCTGGCTGATCGAGCACGGCTATGACGAGCAGATGGGTGCGCGGCCGATGGCGCGCGTGATCCAGGAGCACATCAAGAAGCCGCTGGCCGACGAAGTGCTGTTCGGTCGCCTCAAGGGCGGCGGTCATGTGCGCGTTGTTCTCGTCAAGGACGAGGCGACGGACAAGGACAAGATCGGCTTCGAGTTCGTCGAAGGCCCGGTCACGCCGAAGCCGGAAAAATTGCCGGGCGCGCGCAAGCGCAACCCCCCGCCGCGCAAACCGAAGCCGCCGGGCGGTCCCAACGGCGGCGGCGGCTCCAAGGTGCCGCCTTCGCGCGGACCGCTGGTCAAGGTATGAGCGGGATTTGAAGACAAGCCAAAAAGGCCGGCTTACGAGCCGGCTTTTTTTTCTTTAGAGCTGGACCCGCAGGTTAGCACCAAGATCAGCGAATCTTAGTCCGATATCTCTGCTCATTGTTTCTCTGCGGCAGGGACCTGTGCTGTTTTTGGCTTGGCCTTCGGCTTCTTCGGGGCCTCTGTGACCACCTTCTGAGATTGTCCCGTATCTTCACCGCAGCGACGTTGCTCCGCGAGCGCAGCCAAATATTGTTGGCGTGCTTGAAGCGCTTGTATCTCTGTGTCTGCAGTGCCTTGGAAATCCATGCCAAACCATAATATTGGTACGACTAAGCCGGCGACGCCCGCTACAACGTTCTGTGCGACCTTTAGACCTTTGTCTGAAGCGAGCTGCTGCACCTTCGCGTTGTTCGCCTCAACTTCTATCGCGATCGCCGCGCAATCCATGTAACGATCTTGGGGTTGCACAACCGAGACGGGCGCGGGCGCGCGTCCCGCGCAACTGCACAAAGCTGCGCCAGCGACAATCGCCAAGATTGTTTTTCTCATGCTTTCCTCCCAGCCGAGCGAAAGCTAGCGGACCGACGGAGAGGCGTCTAGGGGTTGTAAGGTCCATCATTCTAGTGATTAACGTGCGCGGCCGCTGACGGGAAACGCCAACGAAAGTTGCGTCAACCAGCCTCGCCCAACAGAAACTGTGGGACGAGGAAAAGTGGCGTATTGGCGGGGATCGGCTGCCGTTAGACGCTGCTCTGAATTGGTCCCGTTAACCTTCGCCGATCAGCTCCTTGATGCGGCGCTTGAGCTGGCGCTGCTTGATCTGGCTGCGGCGGAGACGGGCGTCCAGGTCGTCGGACTGCGGGTCGGTGATCATCGTGCGGAAGATAAGCCCGGCGCGATTGGCGTGACGCCAGATCATCCGGGCGAGGAAGTAGCGGCCCTTGCGCGGGATGTGCAGGCTGAGCTTCTCCGGCAGGCGGGTGGCCTCTTCGACCTCGACGCAGGCGCCGCGGTCGCTGATATTGCGTACCACGCAATCCATCGTCGAGCCGCGCTCGTTGATTTCGGCAACACCGCCGAGAAACACTTTTTCGCGGATGCCCTGGCGCCGGTCCTGCATGGTCGTCTCCGTAATTGAGTTTGGAGTCTACGACGGTTATGCGGAGAGAAGGGGGGCGGCGTCCGCGATTTGTCGCGTTAACGTAAACCCGCCGGGGTCCGGAACAGACGGAAAAGCAGATCGTTTAACGTCATCGTTGCGCATGTGAGGGATGGCGCACATCGTGCGCTCGGACAGGGGAGCAAGCTCCGGCGGCTCTTCGGAACAGAGAGTGCGATGCGAACAGGTCTGCCGTTCCGCCGCCTTCTCGGCCTGATGGCAATACTGCCGTCGGTGTTGGCTTGGGCGGAAGAGTCCCCGCGCTTCGTGCGGCCCAGCGTGGAGGAGCTTGCCGCCCAGCCGCCGAGACCGACCGAGCGCGAATCCGATACCCGCGAGGCTATCTGCCTGATGATCGAATCTGCGGCGCGCGAAGCCAGGCTGCCGCTGGAATTCTTTGCCCGCGTGATCTGGCAGGAGAGCCGCTTCCGCTCCGACGCCGTGGGACCGGTGACGCGAAGCGGCCAGCGCGCCCAGGGCATTGCGCAGTTCATGCCGGGCACGGCCGGCGAGCGCGGTCTGCTCGATCCCTTCAACCCCGTGCTGGCGCTGCCGAAGTCGGCCGAATTCCTCGCCGAGCTCCGCGAGCAGTTCGGCAACCTCGGCCTTGCGGCCGCCGCCTACAATGCCGGCCCGCGCCGGGTGCAGGATTGGCTCGCCGGGGCGGGGGGAATGCCGCAGGAGACTCGCAACTATGTCTACGCGATCACCGGATCGCCGGTGGAGGACTGGGCGAAGGCCGGCAAGGGCGGCAAGCAGCCCGAGCGGATTCCCACCTCGAGCTGCCGCGAATTGATGGCCCTCCTGAAGCAGGCGCCCAATCCCTTCATTGCCGGGCTCGAGCAGCGCGTGACGCTCGCCGCGGCCAGGCAGTGGGGCGTGCAGCTTGCAGCCGGCTTTTCCCGCGACAAGGCGCTTGCAATGTACGGCCGCGCCGTCTCGCGCCTCTCGGGCGTTATCGGCAACCGCGATCCCGCGATCCTGACCTCGCGGATGCGCAGCCGCGGCTCGGCGACGTTCTACCAGGTGCGCTTCGGCGCCGATACGCGCAATGAGGCCGACGATCTCTGCAACCGCATCCGCAAGGCCGGCGGCGCGTGCTTTGTGCTGAGGAACAGGGTGTGAGGCGGTGCGCATAACTGCCCCGAGCAGCATTTGCTTGACGACGTTTCGCCCATCGGCATTAAGCGTCCTATGCGCCCGCCGCCCCTCGACTCGCCCCAATGGCACAATCCCGTTCGCGCCTTTGCGTGGGGCATGAGCGCGGTCGCCTCGACCCTGCTTTCGCTGGTGCTGTTCGTGACCTATCTCGGCATCGGCGCGCTGGCGCATGACTCGCATTTCAGCCTGTTCTGGGCACTGGCGAGCACGCTGCTGATCTGGGCGGGGCCGGCGCAGATCATCCTGATCTCGACGCTCGGCGCCGGCGGCACGGCGGTGCAGGCGGCGATTGCCGTAACCGTGAGCGCGATCCGCCTGTTTCCGATGGTGGTCTCCGTGCTGCCGCTGCTGCGCACCCCGCAAACGAAGCGGCGTCACCTTGCGCTGGTCGCCCATTTCGTGGCGATCACGTTGTGGGTCGAGTGTTATCGGCTGCTGCCGCTTGTGCCGCGCGAGCGCCGCATCGCCTTCACCCACGGGCTGGGTTGCGGCCTCGCCGTGGTGTGTCTTGTGGCAACCGCGATCGGCTACGAAATGGCGGCCAAGCTGCCGCAGATCTTTGCCGCCGCGATCCTGCTGCTGACGCCGCTCGCCTTCCTGCTGTCGACCGCGCGCAATTGCAGGCAGCTGTCCGACGCGGTGGCGCTTGCGCTGGGTATCGCGCTCTTTCCGTTGGTGGCATCGTTCAACACCGGTATCGACATCGTCATTTCCGGCACGGCGGCCGGCAGCATCGCCTACGGCGTGCATTGGTGGCGGGAGCGGCGCGCATGACCGGCTTTGTCGGAGACTGGCAGCCGCTGTTCATCCTCGTGGTCGCGGGCTTTCTGCCCAATGAGGTCTGGCGCATGGTAGGCCTCTGGTTCGGCGGCGGCGTCGACGAGGGCTCCGAGGTGCTGGTGTGGGTGAGGGCGGTGGCGACCGCGATCCTCGCCGGCGTCATTGCGCAAATCCTGCTGCAGCCGCCGGGCGCGCTGGCCAGCGTACCGGATGCGCTGCGTTATGGCGCCGTTGTCGTGGGCTTCGCCGTATTCCTCCTTGCGAAGCGCTCGATCTTTGCCGGCGTCGTCTGCGGCGAAATCGTCATGATCGCCGGCAAATGGTGGTTCGGCTGATCAGGTGTGCAATCGGATTGGAGTGTGCAATCGGATTTGCGGGTGGCGCACAATCCGGTAGAGTCGGCGCCAGAAATTGGGGAAACGGCCATGAAATGGCGCGCAGTGTTGTTCGGCCTGGCGGGGGCGCTGCTGATCGCCCCGCGGGCCGACGCCGTCGATTATCCGACACGTCCCATCAAGCTCGTCGTGCCCTACGCTGCTGGTGGACCAACCGACGTGCTCGGGCGAATGATTGGCGACTATCTCGGCCGCGACCTCAAGCAGACCGTGGTGGTGGAGAACAAGGCCGGAGCGCAAGGTGCGATCGGCGCCGAGGCGGCTGCGCGGTCCGAGCCTGACGGCTACACGTTGTTCTTCACGGCGGCGTCGCTGTTTGTGCTCAATCCGCAGCTCTACAAGAAGCTGCCCTACGATCCCGAGAAAGATTTTCGGATGCTGGCAATCGTCACCGATCTGCCGGTCCTGATGGAGGTCCACCCATCCGTTCCCGCGAAAACAGTCGCAGAGCTTGTGGCCTACGCCAGGCAAAATCCCGGCAAGCTCAATTTCGGATCGGCCGGCACCGGCGGCACCACGCATCTCGCCGGCGAGATGTTCAAGCAGATGGCCGGCGTCGACATGGTTCACATCGCCTATAAGGGGGCAGGCCCCGCGCTGACCGACCTGCTCTCGGGCAACATCCAGCTGATGTTCGACACGCTCGGCACCGCGCTCCCGCCGGTCAAGGCCGGGTTGCTGCGGCCACTCGCGGTCAGTTCGGCGCAGCGCATCACCGAACTGCCCGACGTGCCCACCATGGCCGAAAGCGGCTATCCCGACTACGCCGTCAGCGTCTGGTACGGCATTGCTGCGCCGTCGAAGGTGCCCGATGACGTCGTGCAAAAGCTCAAGGTGAGCCTCGATCACGCCTTGCGCGATGACGTATTCCGCGCCTCGCTCGATAAGGCCGGATTCAAGCCGCTGCATCCGAAAAGCCAGCCGGAGATCGACAAATTCATTGCGGCCGATCGCGCGCTTTGGGCGGGCGTGATCAAGTCGCTCAACCTATCCCTGGATTAGGAAATGCCTCGAGAAAGCGAAATCCGCGAGGGTGAAGTCACCATCGACCTGCCGAAGCCCGATGATGCGGGCCTTGTCTTCATCGGCCGCATCCGTACGCCCTGGACCTCGCGGCTGGAGACGCCGCGGCAGGGGCGGCAGGACGGCCCGATCTGCCGGCTGGAAATCTTTGAGCCGTTCGTGCCCGCCATCAAGGGCGTGGAGTTCTACGAAAATCTCGAGGTGATCTATTGGCTGCACCAATCGCGCCGCGACCTCGTGCTGCAGAGCCCGAAGAACAACCAGAAGACGCGCGGCACTTTTTCGCTGCGCTCGCCGGTGCGGCCCAATCCGATCGGGACTTCGATCGTGAAACTGGTCGGCGTCGAAGGCAACACCATCCTGGTGCGCGGGCTCGATTGCCTCGACGGCACGCCGCTGCTCGACATCAAGCCCGACCGATGCGAGTTCACGCCGCTGGCGCCGCCGCAGGCCGGGGATTTCCAGACCGAGTAGGGTGAGTTCGGTGTTACCCCAGTGCCGCGATCAGTTTCGTGGCGTTGTCTTCCAGCACCTTGACGTCTTCCCTGCGGCTTGCCGGAGGTAGCAGCGCCACGCCATTGTGGCGGGGCATCACATGCATGTGCAGGTGGAAGACAACCTGTCCGCCCGCGGGCTCGGAAAATTGCTGCACCGTGATGCCGTCGGCCTGGAACGCCTTCATCGCGGCGGACGCGATCTTGTGCGCGGCGCGGGCGACATGGGCGTAGTCGTCGGCGGCGATGTCGAGGATATTGCGGGCAGGGGCCTTCGGGATCACCAGCGTATGGCCGGGCGCGCGCGGCATGATGTCGAGGAAAGCCAGTACGTGGTCGTTCTCGAAAACCTTGTAGCAGGGGAATTCGCCGCGCAGGATTTTTGCGAAGGGGTTTTGCGGGTCGTAGGCGGGCATCGCGGCGGCTCCAGGGTCTGTAGCTGAACTTGAGGTTCTTACCCGAAAGGCCTAAGGCGCGTCATCAGCGCTTTTGCGGAACGGGCCGGCGGCGGCGAGCTCGCGGCCTGCCTCGGCGACATAGGCGCGCTCGCGCTGGAGGTAATCATCGATCGCCCGGCGCAGATCGGGATCGGCGATGAAATGCGCCGACCAGGTCGTCTGCGGCAGGTACCCGCGCGCCAGCTTGTGTTCGCCCTGCGCGCCGGCTTCGACGGTCGCAAGCCCGCGCTGGATCGCGAAATCGATCGCCTGGTAGTAGCAGACCTCGAAATGCAGAAAGGGGTGATGCTCGATGGCGCCCCAGTTGCGCCCGAACAGCGTGTCGGATCCGATGAAATTGATTGCGCCGGCAATCCATCGGTCGTTGCGCTTCGCCATGACCAGCAGCACGTCCTTGCTCATGCTCTCGCCGATTTGCGAGAAGAAGGTTCGCGTCAGGTACGGGCGTCCCCATTTGCGCGATCCCGTCTCCATGTAGAAAGTGAAGAAGGCGTCCCACGCTTCCTCGTCGATCTCGCTGCCGGTCAGCCAGTGGATGGTGATGCCGGCCGAAACCGCCTCGCGCCGCTCGCGCTTGATCGCCTTGCGGTGGCGCGAGTTCAGCGTGCCGAGGAAATCGTCGAAGGTCTTGTGGCCCTGGTTCTGCCAGTGGAATTGCTGGTCGTTGCGGATCAGGAAGCCATGCGCGGCAAGACATTTCGTGTCCGCCTCGTTCGCGAAGGTGACGTGCACGGAGGAGGCGTTGGTCGCATTGCAGAGCGCCATCAATCCGGCGGCAAGCGCTTCCGCAATGCGCCCGCGGTCGACACCGTCGCGGATCAGGAGCCGCGGACCGGTCGCCGGCGTAAAGGGGACGGAACATTGCAGCTTCGGATAGTAGCGCCCGCCGGCGCGTTCATACGCGTCGGCCCAGCCGCGGTCGAACACGTATTCGCCCTGCGAGTGCGATTTCAGATAGCAGGGCACAATGCCGACGATGTTGCCGTCGAGCCTGGCGATCAGGTGACGGGCGCCCCAACCGGTGCGCGGCGTGGCCGAACCGGAGGCTTCGGCGGCGGCGAAAAAAGCGTGTGATATAAATGGGTTATAGTAGGGTTTTGAACCGCCGCCGCAGTCCGCGGCCGGGTTGGCGCAGGCATCCCATTCAGCCGCGGATATCGCGCTGATCGAGGAGACTGCTTCGAGGGTGATTTCGGATGAGGCCATCGACACCCCAAACATCGTGCATCCGCTGTGCCACTTCAAGGTCAGGCCACGCAGATCGGTCAGGGGGTGATCCTACGGAACAAACCCCTCGAAAATCATCTGGTCGGCATAGCGCGCGGCGCGCGCGCGCTGCTCGGGCGTCCGGACAGTCCAGGTCAGCAGCGGGCAACCAAAGATGTTGCGGGCGATCCACGGCGCGGGTGCGGGCAGCTGGTTCACCCAGTAGGCGACAAAATGCGGCTCGGTGCGAAAGCCATGGCGCAAATACAGCATGCCGTCGCGCTGCTCCTTGGTCAGCTTCTTCCAGTAATCGTCGTCATAGTTGCGCTGCGCGACGATGCCGCGCGGCAGACTGGGAACGATCTCGTGCAGCGCAAGCACCTGGTCGGGATCGAAGGACATGCCGACCACCGGGCCGGAGTAGGTGGAGAGCACTTCCGCCATCCGCCTGACCAGCTTGCGGTCGCCGTCAAAATGACTCTTGACCTCGATCACCAGCGGCACGCGTCCGGCCACCAGCGTGCAGAGATCGGCAAGCGACATCATGTGCTCGCCGGTATCCTTGAATTTTACCGCCTTCAGTTCTGCCGCGGTCTTCTGCAGCAACGCACCGGAACCTAGGTTGAGCCGGCCGAGTGCATCGTCGTGATGCACCATCGCCTCGCCGTCGGCGGTGAGCTGAATGTCCACTTCGATGGCAAAATTGCCCGCGATCGCCGCCTGCACCGCGCCCGGCATATTCTCGACAATGCCGCGCGAAATATCGTGCAGGCCACGATGAGCGACCGGCCGCGCGGTCAACCAGTTGGGAGCGCGCATGCGGGTCAAACCACCTCGAACACGGCCTCGACCTCGACGGCGGCGTCCGCCGGCAGCGAGGAGACGCCGACGGTGGTACGGGCATGGCGGCCCTTGTCGCCGAAGGCCGCCACCATCAGGTCGGAGGCGCCGTTCAGCACTTTCGGCCCGTCGAGGAAATCGGGCGCGGAATTGACGAAGCCGCCGAGCCGGACCACGCGCGCGACCTTGTCGAGATCGCCCAGCGCGGCCTTCACCTGCGCCAGCAAATTCACCGCACAGCCCTTGGCGGCGGCATAACCCTGCTCGACGGTGACGCCGGCGCCGAGCTTGCCCTTGGCGATCAGCCCGCCGTCCGCCTTCATGCAGATTTGGCCGGAGACGAACAAAAGGTTGCCCGAGCGCACGAAGGGAACGTAGTTCGCAATGGGGCTCCGCGGTTCGGCGAGGGTGATGCCTTCCGCCGCCAGTTTCTGCTCGACCGTGCCCGCCATGTTTCGTCCCCAAAATGAATGCGCTGTTGTCCGAACGTTCAGGTCCGGAAGGGCACCTTGTTTCGCGCATGACGTTGCCACATGCAAGCGCTAGGCGGGGTGTTCGCGGACGGGCGTTTTCGTCTGAAAATCTACATTTTCGTGATGCCGCCCCAGTTGCGGCGCAATAGGGCCGTCAGTATTGTTGCGAATCTTCCACACTCAAGGGAATGCCATGGTCTGCCCAAAGCCGCAGCGCGCTGTGCTCATGACTGTCGCCGCCATCGCGGTCGGAACGGGTTTGGCGGGTGGGCCGGCGCAGGCCGCCGGGCCGGGCTTCCTTTCCCATCAGGCGCTTTATGAGCTGAGTCTGCTCAAGTCCCGCGGCGCCAACGCGGTCAGCGCGGCGCGTGGCCGCATCCTCTACAATTTCACCGGCAGCGCCTGCGAAGGTTACACCTCCGAATTTCGTCAGGTGTCGGAGCTCAACAGCGGCGAGGGCAAGTCGACCTTGAGCGATCTGCGCTCGACCTCATGGGAAGATGGCGAAGGCAAGAGCTACCGCTTCAAGATCGATACGCGGATGAACGATTCCGAGGCGCCGCCGGTGGACGGCATGGCTGAGCGGGTCGGCGACCACATCACGGTCAAGCTGAAGCAGCCGGTGGCGAAGACTTTCAATCTCGAAGGCAGCGTCGTGTTCCCCACCGAGCAGATCCACAAGATCATCGACGCGGCGCGCGGCGGGAAATCGATCCTGGAACTCACCGTCTACGACGGCTCGGACAATGGCGAGAAGGTCTACAGCACGCTGACGGTGATCGGGCAGCCGATCCCGGGCGACCGCAGCATCGCGTCGCCCGACCCCTCCACCGCCAACGACCAGATGAGGGTGCTGACCCGGTGGCCGGTGACGGTGAGCTATTACGACCGCGACGCGCGGGCAAAGGATGGCGAGCAGACGCCGGTCTATGCGATGTCGTTCGAGCTGTTCGAGAACGGCGTCTCGCGGGCGCTGGTTCTGGACTACAATGATTTCGTGATCTCAGGCGCGCTCGGCAAGTTCGACGTGAAGGATTCCAAGCCCTGTAAGTAGGCAAGTCAGGCCTCACGGGATACTCTTGGTCAGCGGTGCCGGCCGGGTTGCGACCGGCCGTAGTTCGCGTTGGGACCGATCGGCCGGTGACCGTCAGGCCTTGGCCCCCTGTGCGGCCCGTACAGCGAACCTCCCCGAAACGGCCGAGACCTTCGGAATGACGAAGCTCGTCCCGAAGGACAGGACGGCCGCGCCGACCAAAAGCCACGCCGGCGCCGTCTTGTCGCCGGTCGCAGCGATCAAGGCCTGGGCTGCAGCCGCGACTGGTCCGCTGAAGAGAACCGCGCCGAGATTGAGCGTCAAGGCCACGCCCGAGAAGCGCTCCGCCGTGGGGAACAGGTGCGCGAGAATGGCCGCGAAGGTGCCGTGTGTTCCGGCTGCCGACAATCCGACAAGGAGAAACAGCGTGGCGGGTGACATCGTCTTGCCGGCCATCGCGGCAAAGGCGGGGACAGCACCGGCCGCGATGACGAGACAGCCGGCCCTGTATAACCACAAGCGCGGAACAACCATATCGGCCAGCCAGCACGCCGCCAGCAGCGAAATTGCCATCGCGGCGGAAGCGACATTGAGCGCGATGCCGATATCTGCCGGGGGATAACCAATCACGCGCCCGAGATAGGCGCCGAGAAATGCGAACAGCAGGCCGTTGAAGGTCGCGACCACGCTGGTGGCGAGGATGCCTGCGATGACCTGGGCTCCGTGTCGGCGGAACACGCGTGCAAGCGGGCCTGACCCCGATCGTTGCTCCGCGCCGCTTGCGGCCAGACGCTGCCGCATGACGAGATAGGCCGGGCTCTCTTCGAGCGATCGCCGCACCAGCCAGCCGGCACAAGCCAGGAGGCCGCCAAAGACGAACGCGAGGCGCCAGCCCCAATCCTGCATCGCCTCGGCGGTCACGGCCTGGCTGAGCAGGAAGTTCAATCCCGTCGCGAGCAGAACTCCCGATGTGACGCATCCAAACACCAGTCCGCACGCGAATGTCGCGCGGCGCTCGGGCACCAGCTCGACTGCATAGGTGATGGCACCCGGCAACTCACCACCGAGGCAAAAACCCTGGACGAGCCGCAGCAGCACGAATCCAAGCGTGCATGCCACGCCGCCCTGGGCGTAGCTTGGAACCAGCCCCATCGCCACTGTTGCTGCCGACATGACGGCAAGCGACAGAACGAAAGATCCACGCCTGCCGTGCCGGTCGCCGCGATCGCCGAAGAACAGTCCGCCGATCGGGCGAGCCAGATAGCCCGCGGCGAACAGCATGAACGTGAGCAGGAGCGAGACCGTGGGATCGTTCGCGGGAAAAAAGGCTTTCGATATGTATCCCGCAAAGGTTCCGAAAATGATGAAATCGTAAAATTCCAGAGCTCCGCCGAGGCTGGCGAGAAATAGCGCCCGCATGCCGGCAGGATTGACGGTGTCGACGGATGACTGCACATTTGCTTGCATCGCTTCCCCCTTGGCTGGCCCGCTTCTTTGGCGGGCTCGATCAGTTCTTCATGAATGCATCTTTATGAAGCCATCCGCTGCCCCGACCTTCTTCAAGCTCGTGCAACTCGTTAATCTCACTGCGCGTCCCTTCTCGAGGCTTTACGAGAAGCGTTTCGGATTGAAGCTCTCCGAATGGAGGGTTCTCTTCACCATCTCGAACGCGCCGGGAATCACGGCCTCCGACGTTTCCGATCTTCTCGGTATCGACAAGATGGCGGTAAGCCGGGCGGTTTCGGCCTCGGAGCGAAAAGGGCGCCTCGTCCGCAAGAACGATTCGATCGACCAACGGCAGGCACTGCTCTATCTCACTGCCGCCGGGCGGCGGCTTGTCGGCAAGATCGAGCCCAAGGGGCGCGCAAGGGACAGCAGATTGTTCTCGGCACTCACGCCTGCTGAACGGACGGCGTTCGAGCGGTCCCTTGCGAAGCTGATCGAACGTGCCCGCGAATTGCCAGACTGACATCCGAATATCTCGATCAGAATCCATAGATGTCCGGTCGGTCGCGATCGCACCAGGTGATCGGCCCTTCCGCCCATGCCAGCAGCTTGGCGCCGTAGTTGCTGCGGATCGAAACCTCGGTCTCCGGCTCGATCACGACGAAGGCGCCGCCGCAGACCTTCTGACCGTTGATCTCGATATCGCCGGCGATGAGAAAGCATTCGACGAGCGCCCGCGTATGGTGCGGCGGAATGACGGAGCCGGGCAGCAACGAGAGCTGAACGAACCGGCGGTTATCATCGGTGGTGCGATAGTCGAAGATCATGCGCCGCGAGACGCCCGCAATGGTCGTTGCGGAGGGGCGGACTGCATCGACGGTGACGTTGAAGTCCGGCGGCGCCTCGGGGTTGCGGTTTATGATTTCCGCTGCGCGGGCGCTGGTGTGCACCCGGCCTTCGGCCCCGTCGGCTGGTGAATATATGACGGGTGCTTCAAGTCGCGCGGCGATGAGGCAGCGGTTGTAGGCAAATGCGTCATGGGTCGCGCCCTTGATATTGACGCCGGCCTGGCCGCGCACAGCTTCGCTGTCATAGTCGTGCAGGCTGCCATCGAGGAAATAGCTGATCGCAGTTCCGAGGTGCTGATGCAGACCCGTCCGGGTGAGAGGATCGAATGCGATCAACCCGAGATACTTGCCTGCCTCGCGATCTTCGCGAACCAGCTTCTGATACAGGCCGGCCCGCGGCATGGCTTGCCAGGCGAGATCCATCATGTCGTAGGCGTAGACGCGTGCGGCTGGACGGCTAGTGGCAAGGATTTGCATCGGTCCGACCTCCCAGAAAGTATCATATGTTACTATATGGGCGCGGGCCATGGCAATCAGGATCGACGGTCGGTTGGTTGGGTGGGTGGGGGCTCCCGCTTTGGGTGCGCTGCACGCGCGGAGTCGAGCGTCAATCCTGCGGCGGCTTGCCCGGGCGTTCCGGCCCTTCATAGGCGATCCCGCGGATCACCGCCGTACTGCCGAATTTCTTCCTGAGATCGTCCATCGCCCGCTCGGCGTGGGCCGAGCGACGGTCGAGCATGTCGGATTCATCGGCAGCCGAGCCCGGCTTCAGCGCGCTGACGCCGGTGCCCATCAGGCGGAAGACGGTGCCGTCGATTTCTCTTGCGAGCATTTCGCGCGAGAGGGCGAAGATCTTGGCGGCCAGCTGTGTCGGCGGCTGGATCGATTGCGAGCGGGTGCGTTGACGGAAGTCGGCGGTTTTCAGCTTCAGCGTGACGGTGCTGCCTGCGAGATCGCTGCTCTTCAGCCGCGCGGAGACCTTTTCCGACAGCTTCCACAATAGCCGTTCCAGCGTGGCGAAATCGCGGATGTCGGTCTCAAAGGTGGTTTCGGCAGAGATGTTCTTGGCGCCGCGGTCCGGTACCACGCGGCGGTCGTCCATGCCGCGTGCGAGCCGCCACAGCCGCTGGCCTTCGCCGCCGAACTGCTTCATCAGCTCGTGCTCGTCGGCGCGCTGCAGGTCGGCAATGAGGCGATAGCCGCGCTGCACCAGCTTTTCCTGCGAGGCGGGACCGACGCCATAGATGAAGCCGACAGGCCGTTCGGCCAGCATTTCGCGCGCCTCATCCTGGTCCAGCGCGGCAAAGCCGCGGGGCTTGTCGAGATCGGAGGCGATCTTGGCGAGGAACTTGTTGACGGACAGCCCGACCGATACCGTGATGCCGATGTCGCGCTCGACGTCGCGCGCGAACCGCGCCAGCACCTTGGCCGGGATCATGCCGTGCACGCGTTGCGTGCCCGACAGGTCGAGAAAGGCCTCGTCGATCGACAACGGTTCGACCAGCGGCGTCAGCGCCTGCATCGCCTGCCGGACCTCGCGCCCGACCCGGACATATTTGGCCATGTCCGGCCGGATCACTACGGCCTGCGGGCAAAGCGCCAGCGCCTTGAACATCGGCATCGCCGAGCGCACGCCGAATGTCCGCGAAATGTAGCAGGCGGCCGAGACGACGCCACGCTTGCCGCCGCCGATGATCACGGGCTTGTCGGCCAGCTCCGGATTGTCGCGCTTCTCGACTGTCGCGTAGAAGGCGTCGCAGTCGATATGGGCAAGCGCAAGCGAGGCCAGCGCACGGTGCCGCACCAAGCGGGGGGAGCCGCACTGGCCGCAACGCCTCGCGGCGAAGTCGAGGTCGGCAAGGCAATCGCGGCAGAAGGCGCGCGGGCCGTCCACCGCTGACCGTGCCACGCTCACGGCACGTCGCGCTCCCAGGCGGGGTCGCACAGCGCCTGGTGCGCTGCGGCCACGTTGGTCGGGTGCAGTTCGGCTGCCTGCGCAAACGCCTTCACGGTTGCGTCATCGCGCATGACGAAATCCAGCACGCTGGCGAGAAATTTCGGGTCTGAGGCGGACTTTCGCAGGGTGTCCGGGCCGATGCCGGTTTCGGCCAAAAATCGTCCCAGCCGGCCGGGATCGCCCGCGATAAAGGACAGAGCCTTAATCGCAACGATTTCAGCGACTTCTCGGGGGTTGTGAACAGGCTTTTTCAATCCCGCCGTTTGCCTTTCCGTTAACTTCTGGGCTCTAATTTGCAATCATCATGCCCGAGTCTGCGGAAGGTGTTCAAGAAGTGCAAACCGCATCGAGCAAACACACGGCTCTGGCTTAACCGGCTAGAACGAATCTGACGCTAGTTTGAATTCACTTTTCGACACGCCCGGCTGGGGCGGCCAATGTGCCGTATACCGGGCATGTCTCCTTACGGAGCGGGGAGGGACGGGATGGCCAAGACCGTCCTGATCGTGGAGGACAATGAGCTCAACATGAAGCTCTTTCGCGATCTGTTGGAAGCCCATGGCTATCAGACTTCCGGAACCAGCAATGGCTACGAGGCGCTCGATCTCGTCCGCAAGATGCGTCCGGATCTGATCCTGATGGATATCCAGCTGCCGCAGGTCTCCGGCCTCGAGGTCACGAAGTGGATCAAGGACGACCCCGAACTGCGCGCGATTCCCGTCGTCGCGGTCACGGCCTTCGCCATGAAGGGCGACGAGGAACGGATACGCGAGGGTGGCTGCGAGGCCTATTTGTCCAAGCCCATTTCGGTCGGGAAGTTCATCGAGACGGTGCGTCGTTTTATCGGGTGAGGGTTGGTTGCCATGACCGCGCGTATTCTGGTCGTCGACGACGTGACAGCCAACGTGAAGCTGCTCGAGGCCCGCTTGTCGGCCGAATATTTCGACGTCGTGACCGCATCCAACGGCGCTGAGGCATTGGCGATCTGTGCGCGCGGGGAATGCGACATCGTCCTGCTCGACGTCATGATGCCCAATATGGATGGGCTCGAGGTGTGCCGGCGGCTGAAGTCCGATCCGGCGACGCATTATATCCCGGTCGTGATGGTCACTGCCCTCGACAGCCCGGCCGACCGTGTGCGCGGCCTCGAAGCCGGCGCCGACGATTTTCTGACCAAGCCGGTCTCCGACGTCGTACTGCTGGCGCGCGTGCGCTCGCTGACACGGCTGAAGATGATGACCGACGAGTTGCGGATGCGCGCGATGACCTCGCTCGAGATGGGTATGGAGGCCCCGGAGCGCAGCGCGATTGCAGATACCGGCAAGGGCGGCCGTATCCTCCTGGTCGACGACCGCCCGGCGTCCTATGAGCGTATTGCGCCGATGCTTGCGGCCGAGCACCACGTGGATGTCGAGTCCGATCCTTCGCAGGCGCTGTTCCACGCGGCCGAAGGCCAATACGACCTGCTGATCGTCTCCCTCAGCCTCGACAATTTCGACGGCTTGCGTCTCTGCAGCCAGGCGCGTTCGCTGGAGCGCACCCGGCAGGTGCCGATCCTCGCGATTTCAGACGCCGACAACAATGCCCGCCTGTTGCGCGGGCTGGAGATCGGCGTCAACGATTACCTTCTGCGTCCCGTCGACAGGAACGAGCTGCTGGCGCGGGCGCGCACGCAGATCAAGCGCCGCCGTTATGCCGATCACCTGCGCGACAACGTGCAGAACTCGATCGAAATGGCGATCACGGATGCGCTGACGGGCTTGCATAATCGCCGCTACATGGAAAGCCATCTGGCGACGCTGGCCGAACAGGCTTCGGCACGCGGCAAGCCTCTGGCGCTGATGATCCTCGACATCGACTTCTTCAAGGCTGTCAACGACACCTATGGCCACGATGCCGGTGACGACGTGCTGCGCGAATTTGCGGTGCGGATACGGAAATCGATCCGCGGCATCGATCTCGCCTGCCGCTATGGCGGCGAGGAATTCGTGATCGTCATGCCGGAGACAGATTTGCATGTCGCCGGGATGGTTGCCGAGCGGCTGCGCCGCTCCATCGCGGGCGAAAGCTTTGCCGTCAACAAGGGTGCCAAGCGCATCGAGGTCACGATCTCGATCGGGCTTGCGATCCTCGAGCGCAAGGGCGAGCCGGTCGGCGACCTGCTCAAGCGCGCCGACAAGGCGCTCTACCGCGCCAAGAACGACGGCCGCAACCGCGTGGTGTCCGACGCGGCGTGAGTCCTGCGCAAAACCGCGAATACAACCCCATGCAAATGGAGGCCGCTAGGCGGCCTTGGCGCGTCCTTGCCTGATGGCTTCATAGGCCAGCCGCTTGAACTCGAACGAGAACGGATGGACGAAGGCCAGCTGGCGCTGCGCCATCATGACGCCGGCCATGTTCTGTCGCGGCGCAATCCACCACTGCGTGCCGGCGTAGCCGCCCCAGTAAAGCTCGCCCGTTGCATCCGGATGGTCGAGCGGCGATGGGCTCACGATCAGCGCGCCGCCGAGGCCGTAAGCCTTGCCGGGTTGCTCGCCCAGCGCGGCGAAGCGGATCCACTGGCCTTCCGGAAGCCGGTTGATCATCAGCAGCGCAATCGTCTCGGGCTTGAGCAGCGTCGGCCCACCGGGCAACAGGCTGCGGATCAGCGCCACCATGTCCGGCAAGGTGGAGACGAGACCGCCGCCGCCGCTCAGTCGCGCGATCGGTTTGAGATAGGCACCTGGAAATGGTGCGTTGTCGGAGCGGATCAGCCCCGGCTTCATCGGCGCCATGAACTCCGCCCCCGCGTAGTAGGCGACCAACCGGCCGTGATCCTTCTCCGGTACGACGAAGCCGGTATCGACCATCCCCAGGGGATCGAGGATGCGCGCCTTGATGAACTTATCGAAGCTCTGGCCGCTGATCACCTCGACCAGTCGCGCGATGACGTCGGTTGCGAACGAATACTCCCATGCCGTGCCCGGATGAAAGGTCAAAGGCAAATCTGCCAGCACGTCCACCATTTGCGCCAGCGTCGTGTGAGGATTGTGCACGTCGCGTTCGTTGAGTGCCTTGAAGATCACCGTGCCGGGATCGAACAGGCCGTAGCTCAGCCCGGAGCTGTGGCTGAGCAGGTGGCGGATGGTGATGGAGCTTTTCGCCGGCTCCGTGTCGTCGAGCGTCGCCGCGCCGGGCCGAAGCACCTTTCGATTGCCCAATTGCGGAATGAAGCGCTCGATCGGATCGTCGAGCCCGAGTTTGCCTTCCTCGTACAGCAGCAGTGCGGCGCAGGAGGTGATCAGCTTGGTGTTGGAAAACACACGGAAGATGTGATCGATGCGCAGCGGGGTTCGCGCCTCCTTGTCGGCCCAGCCGACGCAATTGACGTCGACGAGGTCGCGGCCCGAGAGCACCGCCCATGAGATTCCGGACAGGAGGTCGTTGTCGACGTAGCGCTGCATTGCCGCCTGCGCCGGTCTGAAGTCGTAGCCGGAGGCGGTCACCTTCATGTCTTCCATCTGCATTTCCCCTTCGCCGCCACGCCTGCCGCCGGACGGAATTCGCTTTCGTCTTGATTGGGGGCGTAATTAGCAGCTTTGAGCGGCCGCAGGGAAGGGCGTCAGTCGCCGGTCTTCACGCCTGCATTCTTCAACAGGACGCGCGCGGCTTCCTTGGCTGCACGCGCCATCGACGGGTCGTTGCGCACCAGGTCCTGCGCAATGCAGCCGTCCACCAGCACGGCGAGCTGCGTTGCCAGCGCCTCGGCATCGGCGACACCAAGCTGGTCCAGCAGGTTGCGAAACCACAGCCGGCGGCTTTCCTTGAAGGCAACCGCGATCTTGCGCACCGATTTGTCCTCGGCCCCGAGTTCGGCGACGGCATTGACGAAGGGACAGCCGCGAAAATCTTTTGCCGAAAAGCGGCGCTCCAGCGAATCGAAGGTTGCGAGAATCTGCTCTGCCGGCGGCTTCGCAGAAGGCCGCGGCTGAACGAAGCGCCGTTCCAGATAGGCTGTGATCAGCGCGTTCTTGGACGGGAAGTGGTTGTAGAGCGTGCGCTTGGAGATGCCGATCTCGGCGGCAATCGTGTCGACGCCGACGGCGCGAATTCCCTGCAGATAGAACAGCTTGTCGGCGGTCTCGAGAATCCGCTCCTTCATGTCAGGCTTGTTCGGCAGGGATGCCATGCGTTGACCCGGTGGCAAGTTTCCTTGACGGGTTACCATAGCGCAAGTAAACAGGTCTGTGTAGTTCAAAATCGTCGGGAATCGCAGGTCGAATTATCGATATGCGGCCTCTCGGGGGAACAAGATCCTGTCAGGAGAACAACAACAATGTCCCTGCTGCGAGCCCTGCGTCCCACGCTCCCCATTCTGATCGGCGCCTCGATGATGCTCACCCTGAGCATGGGCCTGCGGCAGAGCTTGGGCATCTTCATGCAGCCGTTGACGCACGACATCGGCATTTCGGTGTCTCAGTTCACGCTGGCGCTCGCCGTGCAAAACCTCGCCTGGGGATTCTTGCAGCCGGTTGCAGGCGCGCTGTCCGTGCGCTGGGGCTTCAAGCCGATCATGATCGTGGGCTCGCTGATGTACATCGTGGGTCTCGTGCTGATGACGATGGCGCACGGCATGATTCCCATCATGATCGGCGCCGGCGTTTTGATCGGAGCCTCGCTCGCTTGCACGGCGAACGCGATCGCGATGTCGGTATCGGCGCGCGCGGTGCCGGCGACCGTGCGCAGCACGGTGATGGGCATCGTGTCTGCGGCAGGATCGCTTGGCGCGCTGATGGCCGCCCCGATCGGGCAGATTCTGAACGAGGGTTTCGGCTGGCGCATCGGCGTTGCCGGCTTCGTCGTCCTGTCGCTGTTCATGCTGCCGGCCGCCTGGTACGCGGGCAGGGCTGACCAGATCCCGCTGCCACCCAAAGCGCCGGAGGATATCGGCGAGGCTTCGGCAGCGACCGCGGCCAGGATTGCCTTCGGCAACGCGCCCTTCGTGGTGATGACGCTGGCCTATTTCGTCTGCGGCATGCAGCTGGTGTTCCTGACCACGCATCTGCCGTCGTATCTGTTGATCTGCGGTCTCGATCCGATGCTGAGCGCACAGACGCTCGGCGTGATCGGCGGCTTCAACGTGCTCGGCAGCCTCTTTTTCGGCTGGGCCGGCCAGCGCTGGAACAAGCTGGCGCTGCTCGGGATGATCTACATCCTTCGCTCGCTGGCGCTTGCCTGGTACTTCATGCTGCCGGCGACGCCGGCAACGACGCTGCTGTTCGGCGCGATCATGGGCTTCCTCTGGCTGGGGGTCGCCCCGCTGGTGGCCGGCGCCGTGGTCGAGATGTTCGGCCTGAAATGGCAGGCGATGATCCAGGGCCTCGCCTTCATGAGCCACCAGATCGGCTCGTTCCTCGGTGCCTTTGGCGGCGGGCTGATCTACGACTCCCTCGGCTCATACACCATGGCCTGGCGCATCGGCGTCGCGCTGGGACTGGCCGGCGGTATCATCCAGGTCACCTTCGCGCTGATCAGGCCAAGCCAGCCGCCGCTGCCGAAAACGGCGTAATGCAAATAAAAACGGGGCCGCGAGGGCCCCGTTCAGTCAGCAACATTTCCGCGATCTTACTTGATCTTGGCTTCACGGAACTCGACGTGCTTGCGCGCGACCGGATCGTACTTCTTCTTGACCAGCTTGTCGGTCATGGTGCGCGAATTTTTCTTGGCAACGTAGTAGAAGCCGGTGTCCGCGGAGGACACGAGCTTGACCTTGATGGTGACCGCTTTGGCCATGGTGGGAGCCTCGAAAAAGGGAAAATCTGGCGCCGGCCAACCGGCCCGCATTTGGCCGGCAACCTAGCCGCAAACCGGCATAAGTCAAGGTTTTCAGGGCCGGATTCGGCCTCGATTCCGGGAATCTGGCCCTCAAATCAGGATTTTCTCGAACCTGCAGGGCTGCAATGCCGACAACTGCCTGTTCCCGGGAATGTCTCATTCGCCGGCTTCGGGCAGGAGAGAACGGTGCAAGGTGTAATGACCAACAACGGCGGCCGGATTCGCGTCGAATTCTCGATGCCCTGGTATATGCGTCTGACGTCGTTGCCGTTCCTCGCCGGCGGCCTCTATTTCATCTACTACTCGGGCCAGATCCTGCGGCAGGATCTGTTCGGCTATGGCTATTGGCGCGACGACTGGGTCGGGCTCGCGATGTGCCTCGCCTTCGCGACCATTGTCGGGCTGCCGGGCCTGGTGCTGCTGACGCTTCGCTACTTCGTCGACCTCGACCGGATATTGCAGCAGGTCATCGTCACCAAAAAATTCGGCCCGGTGAAGTTCGAGAGCTTGCGCAAGCTCACCGAATTCAAGTTCCTCAGCATCACCGACGATACCAACACCGACAAGGACGGTGACATCACGTCGGTCTTCTATGACGTCAATCTGTGCGGCGGGAGAGGAGTGCGACCGATCAAACTCGCATCCTTCGACAAGCGCGGAGACGCGACGGGCTTCGCGCGCGACCTCGGTGCCGCGCTGAAGCTGCCGGGCAAGGATTATGTCGGCACCGAGCCGGACGAGGACGCATAGTCTCCCGGATCAGTTCTCGAAGAAGCTGTTCTTCGGCCGCGGCAGGCCCAGATTCTCGCGCAGCGTCGTGCCCTCATACTCGGTGCGGAAGATGCCGCGCCGCTGCAGCTCCGGCACCACCTTGTCGACGAAGTCGTCGAGCCCGGCCGGCAGATACGGAAACATGATGTTGAAGCCGTCGCTGCCGCGAGTCGTCAGCCATTCCTCCATCTGATCGGCGATGGTTGTGGGCGTGCCGACAAAGGCGAGCCCGCCATAGCCGCCGACGCGCTGCGCCAGTTGCCGTACCGTCAGCTTGTCGCGGGCGGCGGCGTCGACGAGGCGCTGCCGGCCGCTCTTGCTGGCATTGGTTTCGGGAATCGGCGGCAGCTGGCCGTCCGGATCGAAGCCGGAGGCATCGGTGCCGAGTTGCACCGAGAGCGAGGCGATGGCGCTGTCGTAATGGACGCGGCTGTCGAGCAGCGCGCGCTTCTCTTTGGCTTCCTCGACGCTGTCGCCGACGACTACGAACGCGCCGGGCAGGATCTTGAGGTGCTCGGGATCGCGCCCGACCTTGTCCATGCGGCCCTTGATGTCGGCATAAAGCTTCTGCCCGTCGGCCAGACTGCCGCCGCCGGTGAACACGGCTTCCGCCGTCTCGGCGGCGAGCTGTTTGCCGTCCTCCGACGCGCCGGCCTGCACGATCACAGGCCAGCCCTGCACGGGCCGGGCGATGTTCAGCGGCCCGCGCACCCTGAGATATTTGCCCTTGTGATCGAGCACATGCATCTTCGCGGGATCGAAATAGAGGCCCGCTTCGACGTCGCGCACGAAGGCGTCGTCGGCGAAGGAATCCCAGAGGCCCGTGACGACGTCATAGAACTCGCGCGCCCGCTTGTAGCGTTCGGCATGCTCCATGTGATCGTCGAGGCCGAAATTCAGCGCGGCATCCGGGTTCGAAGTGGTGACGATATTCCAGCCGGCGCGGCCCCCCGAGATGTGATCGAGCGAGGCAAAGCGGCGTGCCACATGATAGGGCTCGTCGAAGGTGGTCGAGCCGGTGGCGATCAGGCCGATGCGCTCGGTGGCGCCTGCCAGCGCCGAGAGCAGCGTGAACGGCTCGAAGGATGTCACGGTATGGCTGCGTTTCAGCGCATCGATCGGCATGTTCAGCACGGCAAGGTGATCGGCCATGAAGAAGGCGTCGAACTTGCCGGCTTCCAGCTTCCGGATCAGCTGCTTCAGGTGAGGGAAATTGAAATTGGCATCGGGCCAGGCCCCGGGATAGCGCCAGGCGCCGGTGTGGATGCTGACCGGCCGCATGAAGGCGCCGAGCTTGAGTTGACGCTTTGCCATTGCCCCATTCCGTTTGGTTGTTGTCGGGAAAGAGATAGGGACGTCGTGCGGGCGCGCCAGCGGAACACTATTCCGTTTTCGGGCATGCCGGGAGAACGGTTGTCATTTCGGACGAGCGCCTCCCGGAATGACGCAGCGCAATCGTATGATAGGGCTTGGTGAAGCGGCCTGCTCGTGGCTCTTCCTCCTTGCCCATCCTTCGAGACGCCCGCCTTCGGCGGGCTCCTCAGGATGCGGGTCTTTTCGCGGCGAGATATTCGATCCTCTTGGTGAGGAGCGCCGCTTGCGGCGCGTCTCGAACCATGGAGGCCGCGCATGCGCTGACGTCCAAATGGGCCATTGCAATAGCTCCGCGGAATGGCGGGAGGAGAGAGCGGGACGCGGGACCTACGCCCCGAGCACGTCGCGGTGCATCTTGCCGCCGTAGAAGTGGAAGAACGGCACCGGCGCGTCATGGTGCAGCGGGCCGGTGGCCAGCCGCCGGTCGAGCTCGCCAAGCACGTTCTTGGTCATGGCGTGCGCGTCGGCGAGCGGCTTCGAGCCGATCTCGACCCAGACCAATTCCACCAGTTCGGCATCGGCATGCACCACGCCTTCGACGCGGTGCGCGATGGTGGAGGCATCGGCGGTGAAGAAGCGGGTGTCGAAGCGGCGCACGCGCCCGGGCGGGGTGATCGCGCGGGCGATCAGGAACAGGCCGGATGGATCGGGCAGGAGGCCCGCGTCCGCAAACGGTTTCCAGGCGCCTTCAAGCTTGCCCGGCTTTTCGGTCTTGCGCCCGAGGCAAAGACCGGTCTCTTCGCAGGCTTCGCGGATCGCGGCGTTCGCCAGCGCGCGGGCGCGGCCTGGCGTGATCTTCGGACTGCCCTTGAGGAGGTTTCTTTCCAGCTCCCTGGTGATAGGCGCTGCAACGGGAACGCGGTTGTCGGATTTGTCGACGCGGCCGCCGGGGAAAACATACTTACCCGGCATGAACACGACGTTGTCATGGCGGCGGCCGACCAGCACCTTCGGCTTCTCGCCCGAGCGATCGATCAGGATCAGCGTCGCGGCGTCCTTGGGCCGAAAATAGGGATGGTGATCGGCCTCTTTTTCTTCCTTGGCTTCGTCCTTGGCGGCGGTTGCGGCTTCCGTCATTTCCATCCCCGTTTGATCTTCTTCGTCTTGTCGTTTGTTCAGACCGGCGGAATGCCGTCGGGCGCATTCTCGTCAAAGCCGTGCATGCGCAGCGCCCATTGCAGGCCCACCACCGCGCCCTTGACCGGCTGCAGCAGCGCAAGCGACAGCACGAAGGTGAGCGGGAGATAGGTCGCCAGCTGGACGGCCACCGGCGGCGAGAAATTCGTCTCGATCGCGAGCACCAGCGGCACCACGATATGGCCGACGATGACGATGACAAGGTAGGCGGGCAAATCGTCGGCGCGATGCGGGGTGAAGTCGAGACCGCAGGCCGAGCAGTCGTTGGCGGTTTTCAGGAATGCGCGGAACAGCTTTCCCTCGCCGCAGCGCGGGCAGCGGCCGCGAAAGCCGCGCTTCATGGCGCTCCAGAGGTCGCGCTTCTCGCCGACGGCGGTCTCACGGGTCCACACGGTCGCAGCGGTTCCTACCGTTTCCATGACTTGCCTTTCCCGGATCTACCGGATTTCTGCTTGTTGCGCTTGCGTTCCTTGTTGCGCGCGGATCGCTTCGAGTGCTCTTTTTCCGCGCGCTGGGATTTCAGCACGTCTTGCTTGCCTGAATGCTTTCCCTGGCGTTTCCCACCGCGAGGTACGATCTGACCCTCAGATAGGAGTTCGAAGCGCAGCGCGCCAGCCACCGGGGCAGCTTCTACCAGACGCACGTCGACCACGTCCCCCAGCCGATGCATGGCACCGCTGCGCGAACCGACCAGCGCATGCCGCGTCTCGTCATAGTTGAAATATTCCGTGCCGAGCGTGCGGATCGGGATGATGCCATCGGCGCCGGTCTCGTCGAGCTTCACGAACAGGCCGGCGCGGGTGACACCGGAAATGCGGCCCTGGAAGGTCGCACCGACACGGTCGGCGAGGAAATGCGCAATCAGCCGGTCGGCGGTCTCGCGCTCGGCCTTCATGGCGCGGCGTTCGGTGGCGGAAATCTGCGCGGCGATCTCGCCAAGATGCTCTAGTGTTTCGTCTGCGGACAGCGCGCCTTCCCCCAGTCCGAGCGCGCGGATCAGTGCGCGGTGCACGATCAAGTCGGCATAGCGCCGGATCGGCGAGGTGAAATGCGCGTAGCGGCGCAGGTTGAGGCCGAAATGGCCGTAATTCTCGGCCGAATATTCCGCCTGCGCCTGCGAGCGCAGCACGACTTCGTTGACGAGCGCCTCGACGTCCTCGCCCTTGACCTGCGACAGCACGCGGTTGAACACCGCAGGCCGCAAGGCGCCGCCCTTGGCGAAGGAGAGGTCGAGCGTTTTCAGGAATTCCAGGAGGTTGTGAACCTTCTCCTGCGTTGGCTGGTCGTGCACGCGGTAGATCAGCGGCAGGCCGACCTTCTCCAGCGTCTCTGCGGCGGCGACATTGGCCAGGATCATGAATTCCTCGATCAGCCGGTGCGCCTCGAGCCTTTCGGGCACGATGACGCGATCGACGGTGCCGTCCGCCTTCAGCAGGATTTTCCGCTCCGGCAGGTCGAGATCGAGCGGATCGCGGGCATCGCGCGCGATCCTGACCAGATCGTGGGCCGCATAGAGCGGCCTGATGATCGGATCGAGCAGGGGGCCGGTCACATCGTCGGTGCGGCCGTGCATCGCCGCCTGCGCCTGCGCGTAGTGCAGTTTTGCCGCCGAGCGCATCAGCACGCGATGGAAGGAATGCGAGCGCTTGTGGCCGTCGGCGCCGATGACGAGCCGCACCGCGAGCGCACCGCGCGGTTCCCCGGGCACCAGGGAACAGAGGTCGTTGGAAATGCGTTCCGGCAGCATCGGCACGACGCGGTCCGGGAAATAGACGGAGTTGCCGCGCGTCAGCGCATCGCGGTCGAGCGGCGAGCCCGGCCGCACATAATAGGCGACGTCGGCGATCGCGACGTGGACGATGTAGCCGCCCTTGTTGTTGGGGTCGGAATCCGGTTCGGCGTGAACCGCATCGTCATGGTCCTTGGCATCGGGCGGATCGATGGTAACGAGCGGGATTTGCCGCCAGTCCTCGCGGCCTTCGAGCGTCGCGGGTTTGGCGGCTTCCGCCTCGCGCAAGGCGGACGGCGCGAAGGCTTGCGGGATTTCATGCGCGTGGATGGCGATCAGGCTGATCGCCTTCTCGCTTGCCAGCGAGCCGAGCCGCTCCTTGACCCGGCCGGAGGCAAGGCCGTAGGCGCGGGTGCGGATGAGGTCGACGCTGACGAGGTCGCCGTCCTCGGCATCCATGCTGTCGGCCTTGGCGATGTTCAACTCACGGCCGGCCTGCTTCTTGTCGACGGGAACAAGACGCCCGCTGCCGTCGGGATTCTTGCGAAAGATACCGAGCGCGCGCGTCCTGGCATGGGCAATGACGCGGATGATACGACCGCGATAGGGCGTGCCGTCGGCATCGTCGGTCTTCTCGATGCGGAGCAGCGCCCGGTCGCCGACGCCCGCCGTCGTGCCGGGCTGAGGACGGCGCGGAAAGACGATGCGGATCTTGGGTATGGTGCCGCTTTCCTCCTCGTCCCATTCGGTGGGAGAGGCGAGCAGTTCGCCGTCGCTGTCGCGGCCGGTGATGTCGGCGAGCAGCGTCGGCGGCAGCTCGGCCGGCTGGTGCATCTTGCGGCGCCGTTTTGCAACGGCGCCCTCGTCGGCTAGCTCGCGCAAGATGCGCTTCAGCTCGACACGGTCGGCATTCTTCAGCCCGAACTCGCGCGCGATCTCGCGGGTGCCGACTTTGCCGGGATGGGCGCGGATGAAGGCGAGGATGGCGTCGCGGCCCGGAAAGCCCTGCTCGCGCCGCTTGGTCACCCGCGTGCCTTGCCCGCGCTCTTTTTCGCGGGCGCTTTTGCTGCCGCTGAAGGTTTCGATGCCGACGTCTTGGCGGCCGGAGCGACCGGCGCGCGCGCCTTGCTCGCCGCGCCGGATTTCGGCTTGGGTGCTGCCTTCTTGGCGACGGTCTTCTTTACAGGCTTCGCCGCTGTGTCGCCTTCAGCTTCGGGCTTGGCCTTGGCCTTCGGGGCTGCAGCCTTCTTTGCCGCGCGCTTGGCCTTGCCGCCGCCCTTGGCGGCGCGCTCATCGATCAGGGCAATCGCCTGCGCCAGCGTGATCGTCTCGGGCGGTGCGATATCGCTGGGGATGGTGGCGTTGATGCCGCCCGCGGTGACATAGGCGCCGTAACGGCCGTTCTTCAGCGCAATGCCGCCGAGACTCGGGTGGTCGCCCAGCGGCTTGCCGGGATCGGCACCGAAGCGGCGGCCGCTCGGGCCCTTTGCCACCTTCTCGGCGATCAGCGTCACCGCCCGGTTGAGGCCGATGGTGAACACGTCGTCGCCGGCCTCGAGGCTGGCATAGGTCTTGTCATGCTTGACGAACGGGCCGAAGCGGCCGAGGCCGGCCGTGATCGGCTCGCCGGTCTCCGGATGTTTTCCGACCTCGCGCGGCAGCGACAGAAGTTTCAGCGCCGTCTCCAGATCGACATCGCCAGGTGACGTGTTCTTGGGGATGCCTGCGCGCTTCGGCTTCTCGCCCTCGGCATAATCCTTCTGCTCGCCGAGCTGGATATACGGGCCGAAGCGGCCGGCCTTGACGACGACGTCGCGATCAGTCTCCGGATCCTTGCCCAGCACGCGGTCTGCGCTCGCCTCGGAGTCTGCGGCGAGGGGGCGCGTGTAGCGGCATTCCGGGTAATTCGAGCAACCGACGAAGGCGCCGAACTTGCCGGCCTTCAAATTCAGCCGGCCGGTGCCGCAGGTCGGGCACTGCCGCACGTCGCCGCCATCGGCACGGGGCGGATAGATGTGCGGGCCCAGCATCTCGTCCAGCGCATCCAGCACCTCGGCGACGCGCAGGTCCTTGATGTCGTTAACCGCGCCGATGAAGCCGCGCCAGAAATCCTGGAGCACCTGCTGCCAGGAAATCTCGTTGTTGGAGATGCGGTCGAGCTTTTCCTCGAGATCGGCGGTGAAGTCGTACTCGACATAGCGCGCGAAGAAGTTTTCCAGGAACGCGACGACGACGCGGCCCTTGTCTTCGCCGTGCAGGCGCTTCTTCTCCAGCTTGACGTAGCCGCGGTCCTTCAGCACCTGCAGGATCGAGGCGTAGGTCGAGGGCCGGCCGATGCCGAGCTCTTCCATCCGCTTGACAAGCGAGGCTTCCGAGAAGCGCGGCGGCGGCTCGGTGAAATGCTGGGTGACGGAGAGGTCCTGACGCTTCAGCGCCTCTCCTTCGCTCATGGCGGGGAGGCGACGCGAATCTTCGTCTTCCTCGTCGTCGCGGCCCTCCTGGTAGAGCGCCAGGAAGCCGTCGAACTTGATGACCTGGCCGGAGGCGCGCAGTTCCAGCACGCGCGAACCTGCCTTGGCCTCGATGTCGACGGTGGTGCGCTCGAGCTCGGCCGATTCCATCTGGCTTGCGATGGTGCGGGTCCAGATCAGCTCATAGAGCCGCGCCTGGTCGCTATCGAGCTTGCGGCGCATGTCGGCGGGCCGACGCGACAGGTCGGTCGGCCGGATCGCTTCATGCGCTTCCTGCGCGTTCTTGGCCTTGGTCTGATACTGGCGCGGCGCTTCCGGCACATAGGCATTGCCGTAGTCCTCGCCGATCACCTTGCGCGCCTGCGTAACGGCGGACGGATCGATCTGCACGCCGTCGGTACGCATATAGGTAATGAGACCGGTGGTCTCGCCGCCGATGTCGATGCCTTCATAAAGCCGCTGCGCGATGCGCATGGTGTGCGCCGGCGCAAAGCCGAGCTTGCGGCTCGCTTCCTGCTGCAGCGTCGAGGTGGTGAAGGGCGCCTGCGGATTGCGGCGCGCGGGCCGCGCTTCGACGGTCGTAACCTTGAAGAGGGCGGCCTCGATCGCTTTCCTGAAATCCTCGGCCTCCGCGCCCGAGCCGATGTCGAGGCGCTGGATCTTCTTGCCGTCGGCGCCGACGAGACGCGCTTCGAAAGCCTCGCCGCGCGGTGTCGTCAATGTCGCCACCAGCGACCAGTATTCCTTCGGCACGAACTTCTCGATTTCGAGCTCGCGGTCGCAGACCAGCCGCAGCGCCACCGACTGCACCCGGCCAGCCGAGCGCGCGCCCGGCAGCTTGCGCCACAGCACGGGGGAGAGGGTGAAGCCGACCAGGTAGTCCAGCGCACGGCGCGCCATATAGGCGTCGACCAGCGCGCCGTCGATCTGGCGCGGCGCCTTCATGGCGTCCGTCACGGCCTGCTTGGTGATGGCGTTGAACACCACGCGCTCGATCTTCTGGTCCTTGAGCGCGCGCTTCTCCTTCATCACTTCCAGCACATGCCAGGAAATGGCCTCGCCTTCGCGATCGGGGTCGGTCGCCAGAATCAGGCGGTCGGCACCCTTGAGCGCCTTGGCGATGTCGTTGAGCCGGCTATTGGCCTTGGGATCGACCTCCCAGATCATCTGGAAATTGGCATCCGGATCGACCGATCCGTTCTTGGCCGGGAGGTCGCGGACATGGCCGAACGACGCCAGGACCTCATAGGAGGACCCCAGATATTTGTTGATCGTCTTGGCCTTGGCCGGCGATTCGACAATGACGATATTCATGTCATTCCAATAGCTTACGCGAAAAACATCAGGCCGGTCCCGCGAGACTCGCGGCCGGCCGTTTGGACCCGAACATGGGTGGTGAGGCGGTCCCTGTCAAATCGAAGGATATTGAAGGGAGCCGAGTCCCGTAAGAATACGGCTCTCCAAAGTTGCATTTTACCACCCGCAAGTTGCGCGATATTTCAGAAGAAGGGCGGCATTTGGGGCGGATTTTGAGCAAAGCCGGGAGTGGCCAGAGGCGGAGGAGTTCGGTTGAGGCGCCCTCGCGCCCGGACACCTATGGCAGCGGCGGCCCGGAAGAAGCCGCCGCCTTCATCGCCGAGACCTCAGCCGAGTTATCGAAGATCGCCAAGCGCCACGGGCTGGAAACGCTGAAGCATCTGCTCGACATGACGCAGCTCGATGCCGTCGAATGGCTGCGCAACCGGCGCAAGCTTTCATAGGTCCGGAAGTAGAGAGGGCGGAGGCCAGCAATCTCTGTCGGGTTGTACTCGCCGGTCCCCTGGGCCTCTCGGAACCTATTTTTGCGAAAGCTGGCCGCAATTCATTGAACCTTTATCTTACCTGGGCAGGCTTACGTGAGGGCCGGGATATTTTTTGTCATTCGGAGAGTGGATATGCCCAAAGCCGTTCTCTCGCGCTCGTTCAATGTTTCATCCGCAAAGCATTCCGATACTTACGAACTCGTTTCTGTCGCCTTGTTCTCGGGGATCGGTCTCCTGGTCTCGCTGACGTCGGTCATGCTGGGCGCGGGCGCTTTCTGGTTCTGAGCGCGGGCTAGAGCGTTTTCAAGCGAAGTGGATCCCGGTTCGCGTTCCGATTTTAATCAGAACCGAAAGTGCTCTAGACAAGCGACACCAGCCCGCCGCCATGGCGCTCGAGCCGTCCTGCCAGCTCGAGCTCCAGCAGCACCGTGCGCACGATCGAGGGCGAGGTCTCGGCCATCCGGATGAGATCGTCGAGTCCAATGGGACTCGGCCCCAGCAGGGAGATGATGCGGGCGCGCTCGCTCGCCTCCGGGTCGGCTTCCGAATATTCATCGCCGGGCTCTTCCAGCGCGGGCGGCCGCGCCATGATCGGCTGCACGGCATTGATGATGTCGGCCGCCTCCGTCACCAGCATCGCGCCCTGCTTGATCAGGCCGTTGGTGCCGCCGGCGCGTGGATCGAGTGGCGAGCCGGGCACGGCAAATACCTCGCGGCCCTGCTCGTTGGCCATGCGCGCGGTGATCAGCGAGCCCGAGCGTTGCGCCGCCTCCACGACGACGACGCCGAGCGAGGCGCCCGAGATCAGGCGGTTGCGGCGCGGGAAATCATGCGCACGCGCGACGTGGCCCAGCGGCATTTCCGAGATCGCGGCACCCGTCTCCAAGAGCGCCAACAGCAGGTCGTCATGTTCCGCCGGGTAGATCCTGTCCTGACCGCCGGCGAGCACCGCAACCGTGCCTGAAGCAATGCTGGCGCGATGCGCAGCCTGATCGATGCCGCGCGCAAGCCCGGAGATGATGACGAAGCCGGCCGCGCCGAGATCGTGCGCCAGCGCTTGCGCGAATTTCTGTCCGGCGCCGGATGCATTGCGCGAGCCGACGATCGCGATCATCGGCCGCATCAGCGCCTCGAGCGTGCCGCGCACGGCGAGCAGGGGAGGCGCATCGTCGATCATGGCGAGCCGCGGCGGATAGTGCGCCTCGCCCGGCGTGACCAGGTCGACGCCGAGTTTCTTGCAGGCGGCAAGCTCGGCCAGCGCCTTATCCTCGCTGCAAATCCGACCCGGCCGCGCCGCGCCGCCGCGTCGCGACAACTCCGGCAGCCGCTCCAGCGCGGTCGCCGCGTCGCCGCAATGGCGGATCAGCGCGTGGAACGTGCGCGGCCCGACATTGTCCGAACGGATCAACCGCAATCGGTTGAGCCGCTCGGCGTCGGAGAGGTCAGCGCTTTGCGTCCGGTCATGCATGTACGGTCAGCTTCGCGCAACCGGAAGCTGCGATCAAGGGCCGCGCCTTGCTTGCCCCGATCCCGCAGCCTTCGTAAAACCGGGGCGGAGGAAGGCATCCATGATCTCACTTGCCGATCTGCAGCGGCGCATTGCAAAGAACGAGCTTTCGGCCGAGGCCGCGCTTGCGCAGTCCGTGCATGCCATCGCCGCACAAGACAAGACGATCGGCGCTTTTGTCTGCCACAATCCGGCAGCGCCGGTGGGGGGCGCGGGCCCCCTGCGCGGCATTGCCGTCGGCATCAAGGACATCATCGACACCGCCGATTTTCCGACCGAGATGGGCTCGCCGATCTATCGCGGCTTTCGCCCGCGCGCCGATGCGCCGGTCGTGTCGCTGCTCAAGCAGGCCGGCGCCACCATCATCGGCAAAACGACGACCACCGCCTTTGCCGCCAACGACCCGACCGCCACGCTTAATCCGCACAATCATGCCCACACGCCCGGCGGCTCGTCGTCGGGCTCGGCGACCGCCGTCGGCGCCGGCATGATTCCGCTCGCACTCGGCACCCAGACCGGTGGCTCGGTGATCCGGCCGGCTTCGTTCTGCGGGGCTGCCGCGATCAAGCCGAGTTACCGGCTGTTGCCGACCGTCGGCGTCAAATGCTTTTCATGGTCGCTCGACACGGTCGGGCTGTTTGCGGCAGGGGTCGAAGACCTCGCCTGCGGACTTTCGGCGATGACCGGCCGGCCGGAATTGCTGCTGCCGGCCGCGATCGCACCGCCCCGCATCGGCGTGGTGGCGCAGGATTTTGCCGGAGGGGTGGACGCAGAGAGCGTAGAGGCATTGCAGATGGCGATGCGCGCGGCCGAGCGTGCTGGCGGGAGCGTGCGCGCACTCCCGATGGCGGGAATCTTTGCCGACGCCTGGCGCATTCACACCACCGTGCAGCAGTTCGAGGCACACCAGGCGCTGGCGTGGGAATATCGCCATCGCTACGACGAGATGGCGCCGCTGCTGCGTGCCCGGCTCGACGAGAGCACGGATATATCGCCGGCCGAATATGACGAGGCCCAGGCCATCGCGGCGCGGGCGCGCACCGCGCTCGGCCCGATCTTCGAGGAGGTCGATGTGCTCCTGACCTATTCGGCGCCGGGCGCGCCGCCCAAGGGGCTGGATTCCACGGGCGATCCACGGCTCAACCGGCTATGGACCTTGCTGGGCACGCCCTGCGTCAACGTGCCGACGCTGATGGCGGAAGGCAATTTGCCTGTCGGCGTGCAGGTGATCGCGCCGTTCGGCAGCGATGGGAAGGCGCTTGCGGCGGCGCGCTTTCTCGAGCAGGCGCTGAGGCGCTAGCCGCGGCTACTTCTGCCCGATCTTGCCTTCGGTGCCCGCCTGCAGCCGCTTGATGTTTTCGCGGTGGGTCCAGAACGACAGCAGCGTCAGCACCGCAAACAGCGAGGCGAGCGCCGGATGGCCGAAGAACCAGAGGAAAAGCGGCGTGACAAAACAGGCAACCAGTGCCGACAGCGACGAGTAGCGGGTCGTGAAAGCAGTCGCGAGCCAGATCGCGCCGAACACGGCAGCTGCCGGCCAGAACAGGCCGAGCAGCACACCGATATAGGTGGCGATGCCCTTGCCGCCCCTGAACTTCAGCCAGATCGGATAGAGATGGCCGAGGAAGGCGCCAAGCCCTGCGATCATCGCGGCATTCGGTCCCCAGAGATAGCCTGTGAGCACGACGGCTGCCGTGCCCTTGAGCATGTCGCCAATCAGCGTCGCCGCGGCGAGGCCCTTGTTGCCGGTGCGCAGCACGTTGGTGGCGCCGATATTGCCGGAGCCGATGGAGCGCAGATCCTGCGTGCCCGCCAGTTTCGTCAGGATCAGCCCGAAGGGAATCGAACCGAAGAGATAGCCGATGAGGAGGGCGACAGGCAGGAACGCTTCAGGACCCATTGGCGGCGCTCCCTCGTACCAGCCACGCATGAGATTTTCTTTTTGACGCGTTTTCTTGACGCGAACAGCTACCCACGTCGATTGCAAACGCTTCAGACATGCTCATAGACCGTCCGTCCGCCGACAATAGTACGCACGACACGGCCGGAGAAGCGGGCTTCATCAAATGGCGTGTTCTTGCACAGCGATTTGAGATCGGCCGGGTCGAGTACCCAGGGCGTATCCGGATCGATCACGATCACGTCGGCCGGCGAGCCTGCGCGCAAGGAGCCGCCGGGCAGCCCGAGCAGTTCGGCCGGACGCGTCGACATCGCGCGGATCAGCGTCTTGAAATCGAGATCGCCATTGTGGATCAGCCGCAGGCCCGCCGGCAGCATGGTCTGCAGGCCCACCGCGCCGGAGGCGGCTTCCGCAAACGGCAGGCGCTTGACCTCGACGTCCTGCGGATTGTGGTCGGACATGATGACGTCGACGAGACCGGAAGAAAGGGCAGCCACCAGCGCCTTGCGATCCTGCTCGGTTCGGAGCGGCGGCGACAGCTTCAGGAACGTCCGATAGGGCCCGATATCGTTCTCGTTCAGCGTCACGTGGTTGATCGAGACCGAGGCGCTGACGTCGACGCCGGCATCGCGGGCGCGCCTGAGGATTTCGAGCGACTCGTTCGATGTCAGGGAAGCTGCGTGATAACGCCCGCCCGTGAGTGAGGCCAGGCGCATGTCGCGCTCCAGCATCACCGTTTCCGCCGCGTAGGGAATGCCGACCAGACCAAGGCGCGTGGCGAACTCGCCCTCATGCATCACGCCTTCGCCGACGAGGTCGGGATCTTCGGTGTGGTGCACGATCAGCGCGTCGAAGTCGCGGGCGTAGGTCAGCGCGCGGCGCATCACCTGGGCATTGGTGACGCTCCTGTCGCCGTCGGTGAAGGCCACCGCGCCGGCGGCCTTGAGGAGGCCGATCTCGGTCATCTCTTCGCCGCGCAGGCCCTTGGTGAGCGCCGCCATCGGGTGGATGTTGACGATGGCGGTGTCACGGGCGCGACGCAGCACGAAATCAACCGTCGCCGAATTGTCGATGACCGGCGAGGTGTCGGGCTGGCAGACAATCGTGGTGATGCCGCCGGCCGCGGCCGCCTGGCTCGCGGAAGCAAAGGTCTCACGATGGCTGGCGCCGGGTTCGCCGACAAAGGCGCGCATGTCGATCAGGCCGGGAGCGATGACCTTGCCGGCGCAATTGACGATATCGGTGCCCTCGGGCACGCCAGCCGCGCCGATGCCGCGCCGGGAGTCGCGGATCACGCCGTCGGCGATCAGCACGTCGCCGGGCCCGTCGAAATCGCGCGAGGGATCGACGACGCGGGCATTCGCAAGCAGGATCGGGCGGCGGTCGGTCAGCATGGTCTTACGCGTTCGGCAGGTTGCGGGCGAGCGCTTCCAGCACCGCCATCCGCACTGCCACTCCCATTTCCACCTGTTCCCGGATCAGCGACTGCGCGCCGTCGGCAACCGCCGAGTCGATCTCGACGCCGCGGTTCATCGGTCCGGGATGCATCACCAGCGCATCGGGCTTTGCATAGGACAGCTTTTTCTGGTCGAGGCCGAAGTAGTGAAAATACTCGCCGGAGGAGGGGACGAACGAGCCGTTCATCCGCTCGCGCTGCAGCCGCAGCATCATCACGATATCGGCGCCGTGCAGTCCTTCGCGCATGTCGCGCGCCACTTGCACGCCCATCCGCTCGATGCCCATCGGCAACAGCGTGGAAGGCGCAACCACGCGCACCTGCGCGCCCATGGTGGTGAGCAGCAGGATGTTGGAGCGCGCGACGCGCGAATGCATGACATCGCCGCAGATCGCGACGACGAGGCCATCGATCCGGCCCTTGTTGCGGCGGATGGTCAGCGCGTCCAGGAGCGCCTGGGTCGGATGCTCGTGGGAACCATCGCCCGCGTTGATCACGGAACCGTCGACCTTGCGCGCCAGAAGTTCCACCGCGCCCGAGGCGTGATGGCGCACCACCAGGATATCGGGATGCATGGCGTTGAGCGTCACAGCCGTATCGATCAGCGTCTCGCCCTTGCGCATGGAAGACGAGGACACCGACATGTTCATGACGTCGGCGCCGAGCCGCTTGCCCGCGATCTCGAACGAGGATTGCGTGCGGGTGGAGGCCTCGAAGAACAGGTTGACCTGGGTGCGGCCGCGCAGCGAGGTGCGCTTCTTGTCCACCTGGCGGTTGAGCTCGACATACTCTTCGGAAAGGTCGAGCAGGCCGGAAATGTCGGCAGCGGAAAGCCCCTCGATTCCCAGCAGATGCCGGTGACCGAGGACGAAAGTCGATTTCGATGCGGAGGTCATTAAAGCCAGAGCTATAGGCGCGGTTGGGGGGCGGGGCAAGCGGGAATCCGGGGTCCGCGAGTTATCCCCCGGTCTGTCGGAGGGCAGGGTAAACATGGGCCAGGACGCTTGTCATGCCCGGGCTTGTCCCGGGCATCCACGTCTTGTTTAAAGTGCGCCAAAGGACGTAGATGGCCGGGACAAGCCCGGCCATGACGATGTGGATGCGCCGCGCATGCGAGCAATTCTAACTATAATTCTCACGGCTGCGACGATCGGCGCGGCCTTCGCACAAAACCTGCCCGGCGGCTTCGTCTATCTGCGCGATATCGATCCCACCATCATCCAGGACATGCGTTACGCCACGTCGAACAATTTCGTGGGCCACCCGCTCGCCGGCTATCAGGCCGGTGAATGCGTGGTGAAGCGCGAGGTCGGACTGCGGCTGAAGAAAATCCAGGAAGAACTCGTAAAGCAAAAGCTTTCGCTGAAGATGTTCGACTGCTATCGGCCGACGCGCGCCGTGATGGACATGGTGAAATGGTCGCGCGGCAAGGAGATGCCGGCGGAGCGGCGCTACAACCCGGCCTTCCGCAAGGCGGACCTGTTTCGCCTCGGCTACATCGCGGCCTATTCCGGTCACTCCACCGGCTCGGCGCTTGATCTCACGCTGGTCGACTTGACCGCCGACAATTCCGCCGCCTTCGATCCCGCAAAGTCCTATGCCGATTGCACGGCGCCGGTCGAAAAGCGCGCACCGGAAGGCAGCATCGACATGGGCACCGGCTATGACTGCTCCGACGTGAAGGCGAATACGGCTTCGTCCTTGATCACGCCCGAACAGCGCAGATGGCGCACGACATTGGTGGCTGTAATGCGCAAGCAAGGCTTCGTGAACTATTTTCGGGAGTGGTGGCACTTTTCGCTGCCCGGCGCGGGCGGCGAGGCCTATGATTTTCCGATCCTTCCGCGTCGACCCTGACAGGACCGGCCATGACCAAGACAGCTTTCCAGACCCACGAGGTCTTCAACCAGTCGCCGCCGTTCTGGGACGTCGATCTCTTCTCCGTCGATCGCCCGCTGGTCGAGGCCGTGGCCGTCAATGGCGGCGCGTCCGCCGAAAAGGAACTGTCCGACTTCGGCAGGCATTGGGGCTCGGCGGCGATGGCCGAGCGCGGCCGCATGGCCAACGAGAACACGCCGAAACTGCGCACCTTCGATTCCCGCGGCAACCGCCGCGACGAGGTCGAGTTTCACCCGGCCTATCACGAATTGATGGCGGCGAGCGCGCATGCCGGCGTGCACAATTCGACCTGGACCGCGGAGGGCAGACCCGCCGGCGGCGCCTCGGAAGTCGTGCGCGCGGCCAAATTCTATATCGCCGCGCAAGTCGAGACCGGCCATCTCTGTCCGGTCACCATGACGCGCGCCTCGGTCGCGGCGCTCGCCGCGCAGCCGGACCTGCTCGGCAAGGTGATGCCGGTGTTGTCGACGCGCGCTTATGATCCGGCCTTTGCGCCCTGGTGGACCAAGCGCGGCATGACGCTCGGCATGGGCATGACCGAAAAGCAGGGCGGCACCGATGTCCGCTCCAACATGACGCGCGCCGAGCGCTCAGCCGACGGCTACCGCATCACCGGCCACAAATGGTTCATGTCGGCGCCGATGTGCGACGCCTTTCTGGTGCTGGCGCAGGCTGACGAGGGGTTGAGCTGCTTCCTGATGCCACGCTTTGCGCCCGATGGTTCCGTCAATGCGATCCATTTCCAGCGCCTGAAGGACAAGCTCGGCAATCGCTCCAATGCCTCCAGCGAGGTCGAATTCCACGGCGCCTTTGCCGAACGCATCGGCGAGGAGGGCAAGGGCATCCGCACCATCATCCAGATGGTGCAGCTGACGCGGCAGGATTGCGCGATCGCTTCCGCCGGCCTGATGCGCTCGGGACTGGCGCATGCGCTGCATCACGCGCGGCACCGCAGCGTGTTTCAGAAACATCTTGCCGACCAGCCGCTGATGCAGGCGGTGCTCTCCGACATGGCGTTGCATGTGGAGGCATCGATCGCGCTGGTCATGCGGCTGTGCCGCGCCTTCGACCGCGCTCCGGCCGATGCAGGCGAGGCCGCCTATATGCGGCTGCTGACGCCTGCGATCAAATACTGGGTGTGCAAGAGTGCGCCCGGATTCCTGTACGAGGCGATGGAGTGCCTCGGAGGCAATGGCTATGTCGAGGACGGCATTTTGGCACGGCATTACCGGGAGAGCCCGGTCAACGCGATCTGGGAGGGCTCGGGCAATGTGATGTGCCTCGACGTGCTGCGCGCGCTGGCGCGCGAGCCGGACGCCGCGGTGGCGACATTGCAGCAGCTTGCGGGTGAGAGCAGGGGATTGCCGGGCGCGTCCGAAGCGGCGGTCTTCATCGGCAAGGCATTCCGCCGCCCGGACAGCGAGCGCCTCGCGCGGGTTGCGGTGGAGAAGCTGGCGTTGCTGGCGGCGGCTTCCGCGCTCAACGCGGTGGCGCCGAGCAGCGCCGAATTGTTTGCCAATACCCGCCTTGCCGGCAATCACGGCGGCATGTACGGCGCCACCGAGCTTGCCGACGGCGACATTCGGCGCCTGCTGGAACGCACGCTGCCCTGAGAGTCGATTGAATGGACACCCCCGTATCCGAAAGCCCGCCCGCGCCTCCGATCGTGCGCCCGCCGCGGATCTGGAAATTCTGGGGCACCACGCTGTGGGGCCTGTTCATCTTTGCCGCGATGTTCGCCGGCCAGCTCGCCGTCATCGCCTGGTTCGTGCTGCGGCAGGAGGGCGACCTCGACATCGCCACCACCATCCGCACTGTCGGCGGCGGGCTGACGATCTCGCTGTCGGTGCTCATGGGCCTGCCGGCGGTTGCGGCTGCCTGCTGGATCGCGATTAAGCCCTCGCATACGCCCTTTGCCGACTATCTGGGACTGCGCTGGACTTCCTGGAGGAATGTGGTGCTCGGCGTCGTCGCCTTGGCCGCGCTGGTCGGTTGCTGGGACCTGCTGTCTCGCGCGTTGGGACGCGAGATCACGTCGGGTTTCATGGGCGACGTGCTGAAGTCGGCACAGGCCTCGGGCGCGCTGTGGCTGCTGGTGCTCGCCTTCTGCGTCGCAGCTCCGATATCGGAAGAGTTTTTCGCACGCGGCTTTCTCTACCGCGGCTGGTCGGAGTCCTTCCTCAGACCGCCCGGCGCCATCCTGCTCTCGTCGATCGCCTGGACTTCGCTGCACCTGCAATACGACTGGTTCTTTTTCGGCGAGGTATTTTCCATCGGCCTGCTGTTCGGCTATATCCGCTACCGCACCGGCTCGACCTGGCTGACCATCGTGCTTCACGGGCTGAACAATTTGGCGGCGACGCTGCAAACCATTTGGCTGACGGGCTGATCGTTGTGTATGCTTGCGTGAATTCACGCCAAGATTGTTTCCAGCGCCGTATGTCAGATCCCCAGAACAGCAATCTGCCGGTTTCGGCAAAAGCACGGTCACCTCGGACCTGGGACTTCATGGAGACGACGTTTGTCGTTCTAATTGCTTATGCCGTCTTTGGACTAACAGGGGGATACGGCGCAGCCATCATTCTGACGATGCAGGATGGCGTGGGAAAGCTAACTCCTGCGCAACTTCAGGAATTCGCGATGCAGGGACGCTGGTTTGGCGTGGCCTCGATTGTTGCATGCCCGCCGACACTTGCCGTGCTGTGGGTGGCGATCCGAATGGCGGGCCGGGATTTCGCCGAGTACCTCGCGCTGAAGTGGCCAAGCCGCAACGAGGTGCTGGTCGCTTTCGCGGTGATGGCCGCTCTAATCGCGGTACAGTATGGGCTTTGGCCTTATGGATCGTCAGTCAACTCTCCATTTGTTGCGGGAGGAGTTGGTGGATTGTTTGTCTTGTTGGTTGGCGGTTGCCTCGCCGGGCCAATCACGGAGGAATTTGTCTTCCGAGGCTTCATGTTTCGCGGGTGGTCCGAGTCTTTCCTCGGACCAATTGGCGCCATCGTTCTGACATCAGCGTTGTTCGGTGTCTGGCACACCCAATACGATTGGCTTGTACGCTTCTGGATCTTCTTGGTCGGACTCGCTCTCTGCAGTTTTCGTTGGCGCAGCAATTCAACCTGGCTGACCGTGGTGGCTCATTCAGCCGTCAACATCTTCATTTTCTTCTTGTCGGGACCGTACGTCTAGGACCCCATCGTCGCCAGCGCAATCACCACCGGCATCGTGATCGCCGCGAAAATCGTCTGCAGCGTGATGATCTGCGCCAGCAGGGGCGCGTCGCCGCCCATTTGTCGCGCCAGCACATAGGCGCTGGATGCGCACGGCACTGCCGAGCAGACGGCCACGATCACCAGGCTCGATCCCGAGATGCCGAACCACAGCGCGAGCGCGATGCCGAGCACGGGCATCAACACCAGCTTGAGGAAAACCGCGATCGATGCTGCCAGGCTCGGACGGAACAGGCCTTCGAGATGCAGGCCCGCGCCGGTGACGAGCAGGCCGATGCCCAGGGAGGAGCGGCCGAGCGCGTCCGCAACGTCGTGCCATAGCTTCGGCAGCGGCAGATGCGTGACGTTGACCGCAAGCCCGATCGCACACGCCCAGATCAGCGGGTTCTTCAATACCGTCATCGCGATGGCGCGAGGCGACTGCTTTTCCGGCGAGGCGTAGTGCGCGAGCACCGACACGCTGAACACATTGACCAGCGGGATGATCGCGACCATGGCGACCGAGGCCAGCGCCAGCCCGTTCGCGCCGAACAGATTGCTGGCGACGGCGAGCGCCACATAGGTCTGCCAGCGTGTCGCGCCCTGGAAGATCGAGGTGAAGGCCGGGCCGTCGATGTTGCGGCGCGCGAGGAGAGGGCGCAGCGCAAGGCACAGCAGCGACATGATCAGTGCCGACAACATCAGCGCGCCGCCGACGCCGGCCACCGGCACGGTGGAGAAATCGGCCTGCACCAGCGTCTGGATCAGGAGCGTCGGGAACAGCACGTAATAGGTCAGCCGTTCCAGCCCGTGCCATTGCGTGTCGAGCCGCATCAGGCTCCGCTTGAGGATGAAGCCGAGCACGATCAGCAGAAACACCGGCAGCAGCGCCGAAATTACCACCGCCATGCCTAGCTGTTCCCGCGCAGCGTTTTCAGCCGGTCGAGGGCGCCCTGCAGGATGAAGATGGCGGCATGCTCGTCGATCACTTCAGCCCGCCTGGCGCGGCTGACATCCATGCCGATCAACTCGCGCTCCACTGCCGAGGTGGAGAGCCGCTCGTCCCACAGCCCGATCGGCAGCTCGGTGAGAGTAGCGAGATTGCGGGCAAAGGCGCGAGTTGACTGCGCGCGCGGCCCCTCGCTGCCGTCCATGTTGATGGGCAGCCCCAGCACGATGCCGGTCGCGTTGCGTTCGGCCGCGAGCGCCAAGAGCCGCGCCGCATCCGCCTTGAACGCCTTGCGCTGGATGGTTTCGACGCCGGTTGCCAGCCGCCGGTCCGGATCGGAGACCGCTATCCCGATGGTCTTGGTGCCGAGGTCGAGGCCGATCAGGGCGCCGCGGGAGGGCCAATGGCCGGCGGCTTCGATCAGCGGAAGAATGGGGGCGGGCATGAGCAGCGCATACCATGCGCCCCACGGGGCAGGCAAAGGCGGAAGCGGCATGGCATCTTCGCAAATGCCATGCCGCGCCGAGCGACTACCGGATCGCGACCGGGTTGATCATGCTCTGCACGCCGCCCTTGAAGCGCGGCTGACCGAGCACGAACAGGAACTCGTAGGCCTTGTCCTTGGCGAGGTCCGCCGTATTCATCACTTCCAGGATGTAGGTGCCGTTCATGGGCAACAGGATCTGGTGTACCTCGAACACGTTCTTGCTCTCGAACGGGATCACCTCGAGGCCCCAGGTGTCGGCGCCGATGGCGACGACGCCTTTGCGGGTCAGGTATTTCGCGCCCTCGACGCCGAGACCTGGCTCGCCCGAATTGAAGCGCTTGTCGTCATTGCCGATCAGGCTCGCCCAACCGGTGTGAAAGAGCACGACGTCGCCCTGGCGGATTTCGACGCCCTGCTTCTTGGCGGCCTCCTCGATTTCCTTGACGTTGAAGGCGGTGCCTTCCTTGACGACATCCGTGCCGTAGTAGGCGGCCATGTCGAGCAGCACGCCGCGCGTCACCATCGGCGGCAGCTTCTCGATGCCAAGCTTCTTCAGCCCGGTGGGATCGGCGAATTCCAGCAGCTTGTTGCCGTTGTAATAGACGTGCTCGACGCCGATATGACCGAGGCCGTCGATCTGGCTGCCGACGCCGACCCAGCCCTCGATGATGTCGTCATTATAGGTGGTCTTGCTCGGCCCAAGACCTGGGCTGCCAGCCTGGCCCGGTTGCACCACGGTGATCTTGAAGGCGCGGGGCGGATAGGCCGGCATCTTGGAATCGACAGGAAAGCCGAGCGCATAGGTCTTGCCGGTCTTGACGAGCTGCGCGGCTTTGACAACGAGTTCGGGCGTCATGTAGTTGGCGGCGCCGATTTCGTCATTCGGGCCCCATTTCGATTTCGTCCAGTCTTGCGCATTGGCAGCGCCGACCGAACCCAACAAGGCGACAGAGCAGCACAGTACGAGTGCGTAACGCATCGCAGTCCTCCCAGGTGTTGACGTTTTGTTGTTGGCAGAAAGTGCCTCATACTAACGTCGTAGAGGCGAACGGCTAGAAGATTCCGTTCAGCGCGGCCCATCGTCGCGCATTGCGCTTGCGAAGCGGCGGCTCCGCTTTGTTACAAAAATGTGGCGAGAAAAATTTTGCAGCGCAGGACGTCGGGGCTCAGGCCGCGAGGTCGGCGTCCTGCGTGTTCAGACACGAAATGAAGCCGCGCAGTGCGCTGTACTCATGCGCGGCACGGCGGGTGATGAACAGCGTCTCCACCCGCGATTGTGCGGGCGGGAGTGCGTGGATGCCGACATCGTCATTGCGGCCCACCACGGCGCGCGGCAGCAGCGTGACGCCCATGCCGGCGGCGACGCAGCCGATCATGCCATCGAGCGTGCCGAGTTCGAATCGCGTCGCCGAGGGCCAGCCGAATTCGGTGAGGACCTGTTCCAGGCGCTGGCGATAGGTGCAGCCGGTGCGGAACACCAGCGCGGTCGGTCCGGACTCCGGCGTTGCCGCGCGCAAGGCGGCGAGATCCTTCACTTGCCTGGCGGTGACCAGCACCAGCTCCTCGCGGAACGCGACGGTCGAGGTCAGGTCGGCATGTTCGACGGGGCCGGCGACGAATGCGCCGTCAAGGCTGCCGTCGAGTACGGCGGCGACGAGATCGGCGGTTGTCGCCGTGCGCAGCGAGAGCCGGACGGCGGGAAAGCTGCGGTGGAACGCGGCGAGCAAGGCGGGAAGACGCACCGCGGCCGTCGTCTCCATCGAGCCGATGGCAAGCGGGCCCTTCGGCTCGCCGTCGTCGCGTGCCGCCAGCACCGCTTCACGCGACAAGGCCGTCATCCGCTGAGCGTAGGGGAGAAGGCGCCGGCCGGCGCCGGTCAGGGTCATGCCGCGGCTGTGTCGTTCGAAAAGCGCGGTGCCGATTTCGGCTTCGAGCGCCTTCACGCGTTGGGTCACGTTGGACTGCACGGTGTTGAGCTCCTCGGCAGCGCGGGTGATGCCGCCGCTGCGGGCGACGGCCGAGAAGGTCAGGAGGTCGGTCAATTCCACCGGAAAACTCCGTTTCAATTCAGAGATGGCTTTGTTCTCAAGTATTCATTTCTAGAGAATGATAGCCGGCCCTAAGCTCACTGTCCAGACAAGGAGAGATTCATGCCGATTGCCACGCCGCTGACCGCGCTTCTGGGCATCAAGCATCCGGTGCTGTCGGCCCCCATGGATGTGATTGCCGGCGCGCGCCTCACCATGGCGGTGAGTGCGGCCGGTGGGTTTGGCATTCTCGGCGGCGGCTATGGCGATCAGGAGTGGCTGAGTACGGAGACGGCCAGGCTGAAGGGATTTCGCCATCCCTTCGGCATCGGCTTCATCACCTGGAGTTTTGCCCGGCGTCCCGAGCTGTTGGACATAGCGCTGGCGGCAAAGCCGCGCGCGATCATGCTTTCCTTCGGCGATCCCGCGCCCTTTGCACCACGCATCAAGGCGGCCGGTGCGCTCTTGGTCTGCCAGGTGCAGAGCGAGGACATGGCGCGCCAAGCGCTCGCTGCGGGTGCCGACATCCTCGTCGCGCAGGGAACGGAAGCCGGCGGGCATGGTGCCTCGCGCACCACCATCGATATCGTGCCTGCGATCATTGATCTGACGGCAGGCCGCGTTCCGGTCGTCGCTGCGGGCGGCATTGCCGACGGGCGCGGGCTTGCCGCCATGACCATGCTCGGCGCCTCCGGCGTGCTGATGGGGACGCGCTTTTATGCCAGCATCGAATGCGAAGGCCACGAAGAAGCCAAGCGGCGAATCTGTGCTGCGGAAAGTGGCAATACCGTTCGCGGCATCGTCTTCGATCTGTCGCGCGACAATGTCTGGCCCGCGCCGTTCACCGGACGCTGCCTGATCAACCAGCATGCAAGGCGCTGGATGGGCCGCGAGGTCGAGCTGTTGCAGCAGGTCAATACGGTCGCCGCCGAATACGCTGCCGCGAAGGCCTCCGGGAATTTCGATGTCGCCGCGGTCATTGCCGGAGAAGCGGTGGGACTGATCCATGATATTGCGCCGGCGGCCGAAATCGTCGGGCGCATCGTCGCCGAAGCCGAGCAGCTCCTGCTCGGACGCCGCAATTTCGTTTCCGCTGCCTGACGCCAACCGAAGAGAAAAGACCATGTGGCCGGATCGCCGTTTCCTCGACCTCGTCAAGACCGAGTTTCCGATCGTGCAGGCGCCGATGGCCGGCGCGATGGATACCGACCTCGTGATATCAGCCGCGCAGGGCGGCGCGCTCGGCTCGCTGCCCTGCGCGATGATCTCGGCAGAGAAGGCGCGCGAGCAGGTCAACATCATCCGCCAGCGGGTATCGGCGCCGATCAATCTGAATTTCTTCTGTCACAAGCCCGTCGAAGCCGATCCGAAGCGCGAGGCTGTCTGGAAGCAGCGGCTCGCGTCTTACTATGAGGAGTTCGGCCTCGATCCCGCGGCCCCCTTCGCTGCCGCCAACCGCGCCCCGTTCGACGCGGCCTTCTGTGCGGTCGTCGAGGAATTGAAGCCCGAAGTGGTCAGCTTCCATTTCGGGCTGCCGTCGCCCGATCTGGTCAAGCGCGTCAAGGCCGCGGGTTCGATCGTGATGTCATCTGCGACGACCGTGAAGGAAGCGATCTGGCTGGAGGACAACGGCGCGGATGTGATCATCACGCAGGGCGCGGAAGCGGGCGGCCATCGCGGCATGTTCCTGACCGAAGACATCGCCGAGCAGCCCGGCAGCTTTGCGCTGGTGCCGCAGGTCGTCGACGCCGTGAAGGTGCCGGTGGTGGCATCCGGCGGCATTGCCGACGGGCGGGGGATTGCGGCAGCCTTTGCGCTTGGCGCCTCCGGCGTGCAGATCGGGACCGCTTATCTGCGTTGCCCGGAGTCCAGGGTGACCGCGCCCGCCCGCGCCGCGCTGGCGCAGGCGACCGACGAGAGCACCGTCATCACCAATGTCATGACCGGCCGCCCGGCGCGGGGGGTCGTCAACCGCACCATGCGCGAGATCGGCCCGGTCTCGCCGGATGCGCCGGCGTTCCCGCACGCCGCCACGGCTCTCGGGCCGCTCAAGGCGGCCGCTGAAAAGCTCGGGAAAGTCGATTTCACCAATCTTTGGGCAGGGCAGGCGGTGCGGATGAGCCGGGAAATGCCCGCGGCGGAGCTGACCCGGGCCATGGCTGCCGACGCGCTGGCCCGAATGGCCCAAATGGCCGGGTAAGGCGCGGAGCGTTTTCAAGCGAAGTGGATCCCGGTTCGCGTGAAGAAAACGCGTCAAATCAAGAATCTAGAGCTTCGGTTCTGATTCGATCAAAACCGAAGCTCCTCCCCCGCGGTTGCGGCGCAAAAGCGGCCTCTGCTATACGGCGGGTTAAACCCCCGTCTTGAGGCCCTATATAATGTCCGTGGACGCCACGACCGTTCGCCGTATCGCGCATCTGGCGCGGATCGCGGTCACCGACGCCGAAGTTCCCCACCTTCAGGGCGAACTGAACGCGATGCTGGCCTTTGTCGAGCAGTTGTCGGAGGTCAATGTGGAGGGCGTCGAGCCGATGACTTCGGTCACGCCGATGGAGATGAAGAAGCGCGCCGACGTCGTCACGGACGACGAGAACGTGGATAATATCCTCAAGAACGCGCCGGCGACGGAAGATCACTACTTCCTGGTGCCCAAGGTCGTTGAGTAAGCGAGGACAATCGGATGTGTCTGCTCTGCGACGATGAGAAGGCCTACAAGGCCTATATGGATTTCCTGGATGCCATGGAGAAGCAGGGCAAACAGGCCGATCCCGACAAGGCGATCGATGCTGTGCTCGATGCGCTCGAGGCCAGTGAATTGACGCGCCCGAAGCAGGACGATCCCGCCAACGACAAGACGCTTTCTCCGTTCTTCTGCAGCCCGATCAATAAATGACACTGTTGACATCGATGACGATCGCAGAGGCCCGCGAGGGCCTTGCGAAAAAGTCCTTTTCGTCGCGCGAGCTGACCGAGGCTCATATCGCTGCGGTCGAAGCCGCGCGCTCGCTCAACGCCTATATTCTTGAGACGCCGGATCAGGCGCGCGCGATGGCGCAGGCCGCGGACGGCAAGATCGCCAAAGGCGAGGGCGGCCCGCTCGCGGGCATCCCGCTCGGGATCAAGGATCTCTTCGCCACCAGGGGTGTGCGCACCACCGCCTGCTCGAAGATCCTCGACAATTTCGTGCCGACCTACGAGTCGACCGTCACCTCGCAGCTCTGGCGCGACGGCGCGGTCATGCTCGGCAAGCTCAACAATGACGAGTTCGCCATGGGCTCGTCGAACGAGACCTCCTGCTTCGGTCCGGTGGTCAATCCCTGGCGGCGCGAGGGTTCCAACACCTCGCTGGTGCCGGGCGGCTCGTCCGGTGGTTCGGCATCCGCCGTGGCCGCACTGCTCTGCATGGGCGCGACCGCGACCGATACCGGCGGCTCGATCCGCCAGCCGGCCGCTTTCACCGCGACCGTCGGCCTGAAGCCGACCTATGGCCGCTGCTCGCGCTGGGGCATCGTCGCCTTTGCTTCCTCGCTCGATCAGGCGGGCCCGATCGCGCGTACCAACCGCGATGCCGCAATCCTTTTGCGCTCGATGGCCGGCCACGATCCAAAGGACACGACGTCGGTCGACATCGCCGTCCCCGACTACGAGGCCGCGATCGGCAAGTCCGTGAAGGGCATGAAGATCGGCATCCCCAAGGAGTACCGCCTCGACGGTATGCCGGCCGAGATCGAAAAGCTTTGGAGCGAGGGCGCGGCCTGGCTGAAGGCCGCCGGCGCCGAGCTCGTCGAGGTGTCGCTGCCCCACACCAAATACGCGCTGCCGGCCTATTACATCGTGGCGCCGGCGGAGGCCTCTTCCAACCTCGCGCGCTATGACGGCGTGCGCTATGGCCTGCGAAAGCCGGGCCGCTCCGTCATCGACATGTATGAGAACACCCGCGCCGAAGGCTTTGGCGCCGAAGTGCGCCGCCGCGTCATGATTGGCACCTATGTGCTCTCCGCCGGCTATTACGATGCCTATTACATACGTGCCCAGAAAGTGCGCACGCTGATCAAGAAGGATTTCGAGGACTGTTTCGCCAAGGGCGTGACCGCGATCCTGACGCCCGCGACGCCCTCGGCCGCCTTCGGCGTCGGCGAGAAGGGCGGCGCCGATCCGGTCGAGATGTATCTCAACGACATCTTCACGGTGACCGTGAACATGGCGGGCCTGCCGGGCATCGCCGTGCCCGCCGGCAAGGACAGCCAGGGCTTGCCGCTCGGCCTGCAGTTGATCGGCCGTCCCTTCGACGAGGAGACGCTGTTCTCGCTCGGCGAAGTGATCGAGCAGGCCGCCGGCCGCTTCACCGCGCCGAAATGGTGGTGAGCATGGCCGATCTGAAAGCCAGTCTTTCAGACGCAAAGCCCGCACCGGCGCTGCGGCCCGAACTCGCCGCCTTGTGGTGGGCCGCCAAGGGCGATTGGGATGCCGCGCACAAGATCGTGCAGGATGAATCGGGCAAGGACGCCGCCTGGGTGCATGCCTATCTGCACCGCGTGGAAGGCGATCTCGGCAATGCCGGCTATTGGTATCGGCAGGCCGGCCAGCCTGTCGCGAAGGACTCGCTTGCAACCGAGTGGGACAGGATTGTTGCCGCGCTGAGCGGAGGAGAACAGGGATGATGGCGACCAGCGGCAAGCTGATCAAGGGCTCGACCGGCGACTGGGAAGTCGTGATCGGCATGGAAATCCATGCCCAGGTCACCTCGAAATCGAAGCTGTTCTCCGGTGCGTCGACCGCTTTCGGCGGCGATCCCAACACCCAGGTCTCGCTGGTCGACGCGGCGATGCCGGGCATGCTGCCGGTCATCAACGAAGAGTGCGTGCGGCAGGCGGTGCGCACCGGGCTCGGGCTCAACGCCAGGATCAATCTGCGCTCGGTGTTCGACCGGAAAAACTATTTCTATCCGGACCTGCCGCAGGGCTACCAGATCAGCCAGTACAAGTCGCCGATCGTCGGCGAGGGCGAAGTGATCGTCGAACTCGAGGGCGGCAGGACCGCTACCGTCGGCATCGAGCGGCTGCATCTGGAGCAGGACCCGGCAAAAATGCAGCACGACAAGTTGCCGTCGCAGTCCCTCATCGATTTCAATCGCTGCGGCGTCGCGCTGATGGAGATTGTCTCAAAACCGGACATCCGTGATGCCGAGCAGGCCAAGGCCTACGTGACCAAGCTGCGTTCGATCCTGCGCTATCTGGGCACCTGTGACGGCGACATGGAAAAGGGATCCTTGCGCGCCGACGTCAATGTCTCCGTGCGCAAGCCGGGCGGGCCGCTCGGCACCCGCTGCGAGATCAAGAACCTGAACTCGATCAATTTCATCGGCCAGGCGGTCGAGGTGGAGGCGCGACGCCAGGTCGAGATCATCGAGGATGGCGGACGGATCGAGCAGGAGACGCGGCTGTTCGACCCCGCCAAGGGCGAGACGCGTTCGCTTCGCTCGAAGGAAGAGGCGCACGACTACCGTTATTTTCCCGATCCGGACCTGCTGCCGCTGGAATTCGGCCAGGCCTATGTCGACGACCTCAAGGCGCATCTGCCGGAGCTGCCGGATCAGAAGAAGGCGCGCTTCATCGCCGATTTCGCCCTGTCTCCCTACGACGCCGGCGTTCTGGTCGCCGAGCGCGAGAGTGCCGATTTCTACGAGACGGTGCTGGCAAAACTGTCCGACAACAAGCGCGACGGCAAGGTGGCGGCCAACTGGGTGATCAACGAGCTGTTCGGCCGTCTCAACAAGGAAGGCCGCGACATCAAGGGATCGCCGGTGTCTGCCGAGCAGTTGGGGGCCATCATCGGCCTGATCGGCGAAGGCACCATCTCCGGCAAGATCGCCAAGGATCTGTTCGAGATCGTCTGGCAGGAGGGCGGCGACCCCCGTGCCATCGTCGAAGCGCGCGGCATGAAGCAGGTCACCGACCTCTCGGCCATCGAAAAGGTGGTGGACGAGATCATTGCGGCCAATCCGGACAAGGTGGCGCAAGCCAAGGCCAAGCCGCAGGCGCTTGGCTGGTTCGTCGGTCAGGTGATGAAGTCGTCCGGCGGCAAGGCGAACCCGCAAGCCGTCAACGATCTCCTGAAGTCCAAGCTCGGTCTCTGACGAAGCGCGCGCGTCGCATCTTGCCGCCGCATCGCCATCTTCGCATCCTCTTTCCATCGCAAAGCGATCGCGCATGACGCGCGCAAAGTGATGCGCGTGTTGCGAATCGACGGACGCTGATTCGCAACAAGCGCGACATCGCGTACACGCGACCGAGCGATCATGCCGGTGTGCACGAAAATATTTTTCTTGCCAAAGTTTGCGACTCGGAGTCCGCGAACAGCGCCGTTAACTACGTTGTGCTGTCCACGCTCGCGTTGATGACGCGAGCGGCGCGTCGAACATGAATCGAAGAAATCACTGCAATGCAGGCGTTTCCTGCAATATCGGGCAGTGACGATGCCGCGAGCGCCGACATTCTCCGCATCTTGATGCGCTGATGTCGTTGCAGCTTCGCAAGATGCGCGCGATGTGCTCGCGCAACCGCGCGTCAACACTTCCTTAAGGGGGACGCTGTTTTTTTTGATGTCGTTGCTGTATTGCGAATGTCGTGCATCTCGATTCCCGAGTTGCACGCAGCAACTCAAAGCCATCTCACTACATCAGGAGGGCAACATGGCCAAGAAAGCGAAGAAGGCGAAGAAGGCGAAGAGCGCAGTGAAGAAGACTGCGAAGAAGACCCGCAAGGTCTCCAAGAAGAAGAAGTAACTCTCGCCTTTGAGAGGATGCCGGTGTCTCTGATGCCGGCGCGTCACAAGGGCCTTGAGGCGACGGGCTGGCGAAAGCCATCTTCTCCCTGAAGCGCTCTGGTTGACGAAAGAGGGTGTCGGCGAGACATCAGGTCAACGGCCGGATCGAATTTCCTCAAGCTTGAGGGTCGGTACGGCAGAAGAAACGGTCTTTCTTCGTTCGGTGCGGGACTATCTTTTGTTCCGCGGTTTCACCCGAGGCTTCACCGCCGCGGGCCGAGATCTGGTCCTGACGTGTTCGCCGACGCCCTCGTTCCAGCCGCCGGGGATCGCCCCGGCTTTTTTATGTCCGACATCGTTGACGCGATCCGGTTCCCGGTCACGGGAGCGGTTTCCGCGCGTCGTCAAGCCGCTTCGGCCTGCCGCGCGACATCTGCAACAGGCAGAAGGCGCGTTGCGGCTTTGGTTATCGTTGTCCCAAGCGCGACGGTAAACCGGTTTTAGCGATTGCCCGGAAGTGCTTGCGGGACAGGCATTTCCTTGATTCCGCGGCACGGGTCCGGTGACCCGCGTTTACAGGCCGTTCATCGCGATACTTAAACTCCCCTTCAAAATTGCGCGTCCATATTCGCCCCAACAAGCCGGCAAACGGCGGCGCGAACAAGGGAAGCGTCAACGGTTGGGACAGGGGCCGCATTCGGGGAAAAACGCGGCCAACGACAAGAACGGGGAGACCAAACATGTTTCACGGAACATTGGATCTGGACAGCGCCGTGCCGGTCGCGGAAAGCGCGATCCAGGACGTGCTGTTCGAGCGGGGGCTTTACTGGGCGAGCGGCCGTTCCGGCGTCGTCAACCTGATCGCCGCGCACAAATGGTTCAATCTTGCCGCGCTGAAGGGGCGGCTGGACGCCATCGCGCTTCGCCGCGAGATCGCCGAGCAGATGAGCGAGAGCGAAATCGCCGTCGCGCTCAGCGAAGCGCGTGCCTGGATGATCTCGCACTGAACTGAACTCTTCCTGGCGCGCGGCTGTCGGCGGCGACGGCCCACATCTTGGGCGGATGCCTTGTCGCTGGGCAGGGCTTGCTTGATCCGACACGTCAAGTCCGCTCGCGATGATGCGCAGACGCTGCAACGGCGGTTCGCCTGCATCGAAGCAGCAGGTTTGGCGAAGCAGCGAAACATGGCAGCAAGGTCGTCAGGAAATCCGCGTAAGCAAACGCGCGGGATTCGTTCGTCGTGATCGAGACCGCTGCTGGCAATCAGATGGAAGCGGCGCAATTGATGGCGCGCTCGTGCCGTTGCAGTCCGCCAGCATCCAGTTCGTTCCAGACCGGGAACCACCGTGCGTGTCAGCTCGGGCAATTTGAAACCGCAAACAAGGCTGTCGACACGGCCCCGAGTTCTCCCCGGCGTTTTTGCCTGTTCTGTGTCATCACGGCGAGCTCGCTACCGTTGAGCTGCCGATCAGCCGGCCGCGAATCGCGGGACTGGCACAGCCTCCCTTCGACACCTCTTATATGTGAGCCTTTATATGTGCCGTGTTGCAGCCCATCTGGGCTGGGCTGCGCCCGTTCCGACTGGGGTTTGCCGCCCCAATAAGGCACGAAGGATGGCGGAGACGGAGGGATTCGAACCCTCGATAGGCCTTTACAAGCCTATAACGGTTTAGCAAACCGCCGCCTTCAGCCACTCGGCCACGTCTCCGTTGTGGTCGATATGCCCGACACCGGCGCGAGCCGCAAGCGACAGATAAGAGCGCGACTCCCGGAGCAAATGCGCCGCGGAACCGGGTCCCCGGGGGCGGCGGAAGCGTGTCGAAAATGCGACACTTGAGGCGCGAACCGCCGATGCACGGCCCTTTCGCCCGGCTTGGGTTCCGGTGACGCTTCTTGCGGCCCATCTCGCATAGTCAGAAGTGAGCCGAAACGGCTTGCTGAGCCCAGGCGAGAATCGTCCATCCCTCAGATTTGATTCTCCGCCATCGTTGACGCGACGCTCCCATCCCGTCACGCGATTCAAGTTAGGCCTGCAAGACAAGGACTTTCTGTACGAGATCCGCGCGGCTCCATGGCGGTCATGCGCGCGCGTTCGACTCGGTGTGAGTGGCCGGGGGCAAGCGATCACGGCCCGGGATTCGGGGCGGGGCGGCCTGTTTGCCGTAGAAAGACGGGGGTGGGGGGCATCTTTCGCGATGCAGGACGGGGCGAGCGCGCCTATTCGAAAATACTTCGAAAAAACAATAGCTTGGCGATGGAACCTGACGAGAGTCGCGTGTTATTTGTGCAACACCATCCAGAAAAGGGGCTGAGTCAGGCCTTCCGGAGCGGTTCCTTTATTGCGTGTGCAGAATGCATCGGTAATTGTGACCGTGCGACGGAGGGGGGCATCCCGAGGTCGCCCCGTTTTAGGTGGTTCGCTTAAGTCCACCTTTCGCTACGAGGATGCGTTGATCCTTCAACGTTTTTTCGCGGGCATTAATCGCCTTTTGTACGACGGTTTGTACGAAGGCACAACTTGGAGGTTTAACATGAAGACGATTAAGAGCCTCGTCCTCGGCTCAGCGGCGGGTCTCCTCGCCATGGGTGGGGCACAGGCTGCTGATCTTCCCGTAAAGGCCAAGGCGGTCGAATACGTGAAGATTTGCTCCCTGTATGGTGCCGGATTCTACTACATCCCGGGCACCGACACCTGCATCAAGCTGGGTGGTTATCTGCGTGTTGACGTTGGTCTCGGCACCAACAGCATCTACACCGGCAATACCTCGGGCTTGGCTGGCGCCAAGAATCGCCTCAGCAACTACTACACCAGCCGGGCTCGTGAAGACTTCACCATCGATACGCGCACTGCGACCGAGTACGGCGTGCTGCGCACTTACTGGGATGCGACGTTCACCTGGACGGCCGGCGGCTACACCGGTGCCGGCTTCGGCACGGCGTATGACGCGAACAACGCGGCAGGCACTGGCAGCGGCCAGGTCGCCGGCGGCGCGTTGGGTCTCTACCATGCCTTCATCCAGTTTGCCGGCTTCACGATGGGTAGGACCATCTCCCAGTTCAGCACTCCCTGGGTGAACTATCCCGGTAACAACTACGACGGTCTCGTCGGCGGCGGCGGCACGGTCACTGGTGTGGACCAGTTGACGTACACCGCTCAGCTCGGCAACGGCGTGTCGATCACCTTGTCGGCTCAGGATCCGGTGGCGTACTATCAGGCTGGCGTCAACAACCTCGGCGGAGCCACGGTGGCGAACTTCGGCTACGGTGTCAGCGACTACGGTGGGACCGTTACGCCTGACCTGGTTGGTGTCGTGAAGGTCGAGCAGGCCTGGGGCATGTTCCAGCTGTCGGTTGCGGCGCACAACAACCATGTTGCCTACTACAGCAACGCCATTGGCGAGCCGTCGGGCCATCCCGAAGACAAGTGGGGCTTTGCTGTTCAGGCGGGATTACAGATCAAGAACATCCCGACTGGCGCAGGTGACGACATCAAGGTTCAGGGTGTCTACACCAACGGCGCAACCCGCTATAACATCCAGGACTTGGCCGGTGCGACCGGTGCCGCCGTAATCTACGGTGGCGGCACGACCATTGCCGGGACCTACCAGAGCCTCGGTATCGGCTTTGCGCCTGACTCGGTGTTTGGGGTGGGCGGTCAGCAGGAGTTGGTCCAGACTTGGGGTATGCGCGGTGCGTTCAACCACAACTGGGATCCCTACTGGAGCTCGTCGCTTTACGGCGCTTACGCTGCCGTGCGGTACACCGACAACGCCAAGACTTTGATGTGCGGTGTCGGTGGTGTTGGCGGAACGGTCAGGGGCGCGCTTGGCGCGGGTCTCACCAACTGCGATCCGGACTACAGCATCGCGCAGCTGGGCTTCATCACCCGGTGGACGCCGGTGAAGAACCTCACCTTCTCGGCCGACTTCGTCTACACCCGTCTGGATCAAAAATACGCCGGGGTCACGGGGGCGGGTGCTAACGCGGTTGTTGCCAAGCCGGTTGGTGCCTATGAGCTCCGCGACCAGGACACTTATCAGATGCTGATCCGCGCTCAGCGCAACTGGTAAGCAGCTCATCAACTTGGGATGTGCGAGACCCCGGCGGGAAACCGCCGGGGTTTTTTTGGTGTGCCGAGCATGATCTCTAGCTTGGACGTGGAAGTCCTTTACGGTTACACTTGGTTCCGCGAGAGATTTGTCGCCTATCAGCGCCGGGCGAACCTGACCTTCCGCCACAGTCATGCGGCGGGTGCCGTGATGCAGACCGACCATGCCGGCCCGACGGTGGAGATAATCGACCCGCAAACCGGCGAGATCCGTCAGGCCTAGAGCAAAATCCTACCGATTTGAATCGGGAGGGATTTCCATAGGCGCCAAATTCTGATTCACCCTGTGTGCTGGATCTGGAGGCCAGCCCACATGGCCAAGCCTTTGTCGGAGGATTTGCGGATCAGAGTAATTCGGGCGGTTGAGGGCGGAATGTCGCGCCGGGCGGCAGCGGATCGGTTCGGCATTTCGGCTGCGAGCGCTGTGCGCTTTGTCCAGGACTGGCACGAGAGCGGGACGACGAAGGCCAAACAGCAGGGTGGCGACCAACGCTCCCAGCGTATTGAAGAGTACCGTGAGGTCATCATGGCGGCGATCGAGGCCAAGCCGGACATGACCCTGGTTGAGATCGCCGAGATGCTCAAATCGGAATTTGGGGCCTCGTTCGCGCCGAGTTCGATCTGGCGCTTTCTCGACCGTTACGGCATCACCTTCAAAAAAATGCGCGCACGCAGCCGAGCAGGATAGGCCCGATGTTGCGGCGGCACGCCAAGCCTGGCGCGAACTCGCGCCGCAGCTTGATCCCGACAAGCTGGTCTTCATCGACGAGACCGGCGCCTCCACCAAAATGGCGCGGCTCTACGGCCGCTCGAAGCGCGGCCAGCGCTGCCGGGCCGCAGTCCCGCATGGGCATTGGCTGACCACGACCTTCACCGCCGCTTTGCGCTGCACCGCCATGACCGCGCCGATGACACTCGACGGACCCATGAACGCTGTCGCATTCCTCGCCTATGTAGAACAGGTATTGGCACCCACCCTCAGTCCCGGCGACATCGTCGTGATGGACAATCTGCCGGCACATAAGGGTGCCGCCGTCCGGACCGCGATCGAGGTCCGCGGCGCCAACCTTCTGCTGCTGCCGCCCTATTCGCCCGACTTCAACCCGATCGAGAACGCCTTTGCCAAATTCAAATCCAGTCTGCGAAAAGCTGCCGCCAGGACCGTCGAAACGCTCGAAGCCGCAATCGCCGATGCCTACCGAACATTCACCCCTAACGAATGCGCCAACTATTTCCTTGCCGCAGGATACAGTTCAAAATGATCGGAATCTGCTCTAGATATTTGTCGCGGCGCTCGGGGCCTCGTCGCTGACCTTCGCTATGGGGAGCTTCGGTCAGCGACTGGATCGAAGGCCAGACCCGGGCCTTGTCGTACTTCGTTTGTGTTCCAAGGGCGATCGTCTGCGACAATCGGAAGGCCGGGGTCGTCAAGCCGTTGTGGTTCAAGCCGACGCTCAACCAAACCTTTGTCGCCATGGCCGAGCACTACGACACGACGATTTTGCCGACCCGCAGCCGCAAGGTCGAGCGTCCGTTCAGCTACATCCGGCAGGACTTCTTCCTCGCGCGCAGCTTCCGCAATCTCGACGATCTCAACACCCAGCTCGATGACTGGCTCGCGACCGTCGCGAACGTGCGCGTACACGGCACCACCCAGAAAGTCGTCGCTGAGGCGTTTGCCGCCGAGAGACCCGAGCTGCAGGCGTTACCAGCGGGGCCGTTCGACGCGCTGCTCAAACTCGAGCGCCGTGTCAGCCACGACGGGCTCGTGTCGATCGGCGGCAACTATTACAGCGTACCAGACCGTACGCGGCGCATTGTCGAGGTGCAGCAATTGCCCGATGTAATCCGCATTCTCGATCAGGGCGAAATCGTCGCCGTCCATCCCGTTCTGGAAGGCCGCCGGCGAACTCGCGTCGCACCCGAGCATCGCCAGGCGGTCAACCGGTCCAGGTCGCGACCAGGCGTGTCCGAAGCCCTCGTCGGTCGGGCCGGCGATCACATCCAGCGACGGTCGCTGGAGTTTTACCAAGCTGTCGGCAAACGGCTCGCCCAATCGGGAGGCCGGCCATGACCATCCACACGCAGCCGGCAGCGATCGATAGCGTCAAGAAAAGCCTGGTCGCACTCAAGATGCCACGTGCGCTGGAAATACTGGACACCGCGCTGCGGCGAATCGAACAGGGCGAGGTCACCTGGATTGAGGCGCTCGATCAGCTGCTTATCGAGGAGCTAACGCTGCGCGACAATCGCCGTGTCAGCACCGCGCTGAGAATGTCTCGCCTGACCACCGTCAAAACGCTCGCCGGCTTCGACTTCGCATTCCAGCCCTCGCTCGATCGCAATCGCATCTTGGCGCTTGCCGAATTGAAGTTCATCGACCGCGCCGAGGTGGTCCATCTGCTTGGGCCGCCCGGCACCGGCAACAGCCATCTCGCGACGGCACTCGCGGTCGAGGCCGTGAAGGCGGGAAAGAGCGTCGCGTTCGCCACGCTCGCCGACATCGTCACCACCCTCGCAAAAGCCGAACGCGAAGGCACTTTGCGCGAGCGCCTGCGGTTCCTCGCCCGCGCCTCCCTCCTTGTCGTCGACGAGATCGGTTACCTGCCGGTCGTGCCCGGCGGCGGCAATCTGTTCTTCCAGTTGGTCAACGCCCGCTATGAAAAGGGCGCGATGATCCTCACTTCGAACCGCGGCTTTGCTGAATGGGGCTGCTTGATCGCCTGCTTCACCACGCCGTTGTTATCCAAATCGAGGGATCGAGCTATCGGCTCCGCCAGCACGCCGCCCTCGTACCGGAAAACGTCCGCTCGCGCCCGCTCACAAACCCGCCGCAGCCCAAGCGCCGCGGCCGCCCGCCTGGAAGGACCAATGACGATCCCGATAGCGCGGCTGATCCCCGAACCACAATCGCCGTCACCTAGGGAAATTTGGAAGCCCATTCTCACGGAAAGTTCGCTGCCCGTTGACAGCGCCGACGCGGCCCTCGCAGATTGCCGCCAGCAGCCTCTCAAAGCCAGGCCTCGCTATCCCAGAGCCCGAGCGACCGAGATCATCGTCAATGACCTCGACGGAGGCCCAACCCAGTGTCTTGGCGCGCTCAGCAAGTCCATATTGCCTCCGGCGACTCTCGTGGTTGTTGACCACCTGATCCGCCGTCGACTGGCGGACATAGACCATGGCGCTACGCGCCAGATGATCAGGCGTGATCTTGGTCATCGCCGATCTCCTCGTCCGCCGCCTCGATCGCAGCACCCATGCTCACCGCTTCCGTCAGTAGGGCGAGCAGTAGCGGTCGCAGTCTCGTCTGCACACCTGTCGGTAAGGCCTCTACCTTCGACGGCGGTTCGAACAGATCTTGTTGACAGTTTGGAAAGCTTCCCATGCCCAGCTCCTTCGCGGCGGGGCGAATCCCCGTCGGCGGAGCCTAGAAGCGAGTCCACAAGTGCGCGTAACGCCATCAGGGCGCCCGGTGCAAAGCGAGGGTGCGCGATGAGCGCGGCCGACCGCGTCGCATCCGCCTGCGTCATCCAGGCAGGCAAAAGCGCCAGGGTGGTGTCGGGCTGACGAATGACGAAATGATCAGCGCCTCCATGGCGTTGGCGTCCGACAACCGACACCAGTTCGCCACGGCGCGGGTGGAACGGATAGGTGATCCGCACTTCAAACGCCGGACACCGGGCATTATGCCGTTGGTCTGACCGGGCTCGGCAAAAGTTGGCTTGCTTGCGCGCTCGGCCACAAGGCTTGCCGGGATGACTTCGCCGTTGCCTACCATCGTGTCCCGCGTCTGTTCGCCGCTCTCGCACTCGGCCGCGCCGATGGACGGTATACTAGCTAGGATGCTACGGGCGATCGCACGACTCGACCTGCTGATCCTGGACGACTGGGGACCAGAACCTCTCGACGCCGACCAGCGCCGTGATTTGCTCGAAATCGTCGAGGACCGATACGAAGCGCGTTCGATTATCGTGACCAGCCAGCTGCCCATCGATCGCTGGTACGAAATCATCGGACCTCGATCGCCTCGTTCACAATGCCTATCGTATCGAGCTCAAAGGAGAGAACCTCAGGAAGCAGAAGCAACCTGGTCAAGACCAACCGGCCTCTTGACCTTCCCAGCCCTCAACGACATCATGAATTTGACCCATGCGAACGACGCCACGGGTGGCCGGCTTCAGATCGGAATACCCGGCCGGCTCCGACTTGGAATGCATGGCCGGCTTCGTCGGTATCCGCAGCAAGCGGGCGCCATCCGTGAAACGCGTCGTATTCGAGGCCGGGCCGCTGTCGGTATGGTTCTATCATTCTCTGCGCACCGAAGGGTTGCCGGCGATCTGCATTGACGCGCGCCATGCTAAAGCGGCGCTCGATATGGCCACGAATAAGACGGACGCAAACGACGCCGATGGCCTGGTGCAACTCGCGGAAGTCGGGTTCTTTCGTGAGGTGCGTGTGAAGGGATTCGACAGCATGCTGACCCGCACGCTGGTCGCAGCGCGGAGGCGGCTGGTCCGAATTACGACCGAACTTTCCAACCAGATCCGCGGCCTCATGAAAACCTTCGGCCTGGTCGTTCCCGCCAGAAAGGGAAGCACCTTCGAGAAGAATGTGCGGAGCCTTCTTGCCGACCAGGACAGACTTGCATCCATCGTGCTGCCGATGCTGGAAGCGTGGCACGGCATTCGCGTCCCCGCCGCCGAACTCGGACGCCAATTGGTGCGAGACGCGCGCCAAATTGGCGCGTGGATCGGCCTAACAACGCGCTGCTACCAATCCGGAGAAGTCGATTATGACGGCCATATATCCCGACGTGGCGACCGCCCTTTGCGAGGGCTTTTCTCTACGAAGCGGCAGCGGTCATTCTGACGCGCAGTCTACTCACAGCACGCTGCGCACATGGGGTCTGCAGCTTCGAGAGAGGATCAGCTGCGAAAGAGCTGCCGTAGCTGTGGCCCGCAAACTGGCAGTAATAATGCATACGATGCTTAAGACCGGCGAGCTGCTTAACCCGAATGCCGGAGCCGCCGCATAAGTCTCGATCGCGTTCGGAACTCAAACGCCTAAGGCGTCCCTGCCGGGACGTGAGCCGAGCCATTCCGCTGATGTGTTGCACTGTTGCCTCAGCAAAGTGCGTCGTCCACATTGAAGGCTCGTCCCGCGAAGCTCCATCATGCGGCGGTTGATGCCGACCGCGAAGACAACCATGCACCCGGCAGTGTCTCCTCAGCGATTGTATCGCTTAACGCCCCGGCAGCGATTAGACAACAGCATCAAATTCCGAGGCCCCGGCCTCCGCCAATGTCGATGCCGTGGGTGAAGGCCAATTCCTGAGCGAGGCGGCGACCTGACTCGAAGGATATGCCGAGCTCCTGCTTGCGGTTGGCGAGGATGGATTCCAATTGCGGATCGCGTTCGAGGCTTTTGGTCATGTCGCCCATCGCCAAGCGCGTCGCCTTGTGGGCGGACATGTCGCCGGCCTGATACTGGCGCTGGCTGGTCTTATTGAGCTTTTGCCAGCGTTCCACGAAACGGTCGGCGCGTCATTCTTGCATATTTTTCCAACAAATGGAATTATTATCTTCCATTTTCTGGAAATTTGCGTTAGCATCGGCCGATGCTGGTGATCGGCACGGACATTGTCGAGCGTTTCTTTGCAGACCGGGCCGGTCATCGGGGCATCGATGCGGCGCGCGCTCAATACCGGGCATGGTTGGCGATCGCCGAAGCTTCGGATTGGCGGACGCCCCAGGACGTGAAGCGTTCGCATCCCAAGGCAAGCATCCTGAAAGGCGGGCGCGTGGTATTCAACATCAAGGCCAATGACTACCGCCTGATTGCGCTGGTGCAATATCGCGACGGCGTCTTGATGATCCGGTTTTTTGGCAGTCATGACGACTATGACAAGGTGGACGCGGAGACGGTGTGATGAAAGCGACTTTGATCATTGTCCAGAATCAGGCTGATCATGAGGCGGCCAAGGTGCTTGTCGGCAAGCTGATGCAATCGAATGAGGCTGCCGACCGCGCACGCATGGTGGCGCAGGCGCGCCTTATCGAGGCGTATGAGCGAGCGCGCTGGCCGCGCAAAGCGCCGGCGTTGCCCGATTTGCTGACTTATCTGATGGAGCAACATGGTTTGACGCGCGCCGATCTTGTGCCGCTTCTGGGCACTCCTAGCCGTGTCAGTGAAGTCATGTCCGGCAAGCGTGAATTGAGCATGACGATGGTGAAGCGTTTGCGCGAACGTTTCCATATCCCGGCTGATTTGCTGATTTCGGCCAGCGAGAGTGCCGCAGCCTAGGTGACAGCAATAATTGGGCGCGCGGACCTAGGCGCGCGAGCCGGGGTTTTGGGGCCATTATGGGTGCCGGTCGTGGGTCATCCCTGGTTTCGCATCAGTGGATCCACCGTTTCGTCCGGCACAGCGACATCGTCTTGCGATGCGTGATGCCGCTCGAACAGCGCATCGAGCTGTTTACCGAGCCAGGTTTCCAGCACCTGGACCTCGGCGTCGGTCACGCGAAGGGTGCTGCCGATCTCGAACTCAACGGACCAACCCGCCTCGTTGTTCGGACTTTTTCGTCGCCCTGTCGCTGGCCGCCGCGGCGCGCGTGTTGCTTTCCGCTCAACGGCCATAGTCCAACCCGCGGTCAGGTGTGCGCGCGGGGGACCTCGGAGCGGGGACGGCGGGCTCTTGCGCGGCTGGTAACTTTGCGGGCGGCTGGATCGCCCGGTCCGCCGGTTGCCGACCGTGATGCCGATCAGCCTGTTTCGCCGGCAGAGCGCCCCGTTCGATGACGGCGATCGTCGATGTCTTGGCGTGTCCGCTGGACAATCGTCCGGCGAGCATTGCGCGCCGGGCTTCGGCGGATGCCGGTTCGGCCTGCTGTGCGCGATCCAACGGCAGACCGGAGGAAAGCAGTCCGTCGACCTGGGAGCGATCCACGACAAGTCGGGTTTCGTCGCGGGCGCGACTCGCTGCGACATGCACGGCATGGCGATCGAACCGGGGATCGAGCAGCACGACGGCGCGATCGACTGTCATGCCTTGCGATCCGTGCACCGTGCTGGCATAGGCCCAGCCGAGCCGGGTTCGTCCGCGTTCGTCGGCGATGTCGGCGGGAACGAAGCTGATGCGGCGCTTGTCGATGACCGCTTCAATGCGGATGTTGTCGGGCGTATTCTGGTCTTTCACCGGATCGGCGTGGACGGCGGTCACCGTCGCAACCGTACCGTTGACGACGCCAAGCTGATCGTTGCGAAGCTGGAAGCGGATTTTGTCGCCGGCCGCGATTTCAAGACGGGTTGACTGGCCCGATGGCGTAACCGCCTCAACGCCGGCCTCTGCGCCGTGAATGACCCCCTCGCGCTTGAGTTCGGCGCGAACCGCCCGCGAGACATCCGCGACCTGTTTGTTGGTCCGGGCGATCAGGAGGATAGAACTCTCGGGATGTTCCCTTGCCTGGTTCCAGAGTTCGACGATCCGCTGCAGCGTAGCCCGGTAGGAGGGAGCTTCTTCGAAGCAGCCGTGCGCCTGAAATGCGTCGAGCGCTTCCTTGGCCCGACCCGCGCCGAAATCCGTCACGGCCTGCCGCGCCCAGGCGTCACGCTGGCGCACAATGGTGTCGACGCGGGTGGCCTCGACACTGCGAACGACGAGATCGAGACCCGGACCCGCGCCGATCGCCTGCAATTGCCGGCGATCGCCGACCAGGATCACCCTGGCCTGTGCCCGCTCGACTTCCGACAGCAGGGCATGGGCTTCTCGCGAAGACAAAAGACCCGCTTCATCCACGATCAGGACCGACTTCTCGTCAAGGAAGCGCTCGCCGGCTTTGAGGCGTTCGACCCAGGACGCGGTTGCCCGCGCTTCGATGTTCAGATCCTGTTGGAGCGCACGGGCGACCCGCCAGGCGGTGGCCGTGCCGATGACGCGATGTCCGGCCGCTTGCCAGGCCTCGACGATCGGCGCCAGCGTCGTGGTCTTGCCCGACCCCGGAGCGCCTTCGATGACGACGATGGCATTCGGGCCGGTTGCGGCCTCAGTGGCAAACGCCTGTTCAGTGCTCAACCCATGCGCGGCACTTCGCGCCTTGATGTCGGCGGGATCGATCCCGGTCCCACGCCGTTCGGCCAGCCTCGAGGCCGTCGCAACCAGGTCGCGCTCGATCGCGATCATCTCCGGCGTCGAGTAGCGCGCCTGGCCGATGGCATCGCGGCCGATTTCGACGAATGTCCCGCTAGCGACAAGCCGATCGACCTCCCGGTCAAGGCGCGACAGGGGCAGGCCGAGCCCGATGCTTGCCGCGTGGACGGAGCGAACCAACTCGCGGCGGTCGATGACGCTTTCATGCTGCGTCAATTCTGCCGGCAGGCTCGCCAGCCGTTCGGCGAAGATGTGCCCGGCATCGGCGACGACAAACTCCCGGGCCGATCGCCCTTGGAGCGCCGCGCGGATGTCACCGTCAAGACCGGCCGATTGCGCCGCCTCACGCCAGACGGTTGCGCGGTCTGTATCCCGCTCTTTGGCGTGGCGCGTCGATTTGGCGACAACAGAGGCAAGCGCAGCCGATGAGCCGCTGGTCGTGCCCGCCTCCGCCAGCTCCTTTTCGATTTCCTGGCGGCGCGCGGAGAAATAGGTGATGGCCTTGTCGCTGATGCCGGCCAGCTCGAACGTGCCGTTCTTTCCGAGGCGATCGACTGCAAAACCGAGATCGGTCATCTCGTTGGCAAGGGCAGCATGATAGACGGCCCCCGCCGCCATCTTCCAGTCGCGCAGGACGGTGGAATGCAGCGCCCCCACCGTGCCATCGGCGCGCGTCGCCATGTTCAGGACGACGGCATGGGTGTGAAGGTTCGGATCACCGAACAGGCGGCCATCGGCATGCTCGGCCGGACGGCTCTCGCCGTGCTGGAACAGCGCGGCCGTCAGCGCGACTTTTTCGACGTATGCACCATCTTTGCCGCGGCGTGCGTATATGGCTTCCCGTTCGATCGTGGCCAGGGTGGCGCGGACGGCGCGCTCCTGGGCGGCTTCAAGATTGCGCCGCAGATCCTCATCGGCGAAGGCCCACGCCAGCGACACCGAGCGCGGCGCGGAGAAGGTCAGGTCGAAGGCCGGAACACGCCGATCGGTCTTTCCACCGGAGTTGGTGATGAGCGTTTGCCCGTTTTCACCGAGCCCTTCATAGAGGCGCGCGAATTCTTGTGGCTGGACCACCGCCGCATCGCGCCGGCCGAGATCGCCACGCGGCGCATACCAGACGCCCTCCGGCTCCCGGCTGCCAAGATAGTATTCGGCGCCACGCACATAGTAAGCGCTGGACGCGGCCACATTCCATGTTGCAACCACCGCAACGGTCTCCAAACCCGAGACCATCGAGATGCATCGCTTTCGGAGGTGGGAGTTGGATTCTGGCCGCAAAATTGGAGTTTCTACTCAGAATCCAGAAATGCCCGGAAAAACTGCGTCGCGATACAAGGGCTTTCACGGCGAGGCCGGTATCGAAGCGTTGGCGGCAAGCAACCTTCACGGGGGCTTGTTGCAAACCTTGTAGCGGGGCCTGAAACAAAAGACGGAAAGCTTTAGGCATAGGCCGGCAGATCGACACGTTGGTGAACGGCCCGCGGTGCATTGATGAGTCGCCGCACGACGCATCTTCGCGTGCCGACGTTGTTCGCTGCGCTCCGCGGCCAAGGCTTAGGGCGTCCGCCCTCAGCGCGCTTCGGAGTGCCTTCCGCCCAGCTTCGGTCGCTGCCCATTGAAGCCATCAGCGAAAAGCTCGATACGCGCCCTGCAGCCGGTTCCCCGCGAAGGCACCCGCTCCGCTTGCACACCCGCTGCTCGCCGCGAGGCAGGGCTGCAGGCGCGAAGTGAGCGCGCCCTGCGCCCATGAAAGCAAAAGGAGATCAATCATGTCGGCCAAGCACGTTGAAAACGTCTCGGTGAGCGGGAGAGAAATTCTCATTCCGCTGAGCAAGCTCAAGAAGTCGCCGAAGAATGCGCGTAAGATGCCCCACGGCGAGGCGGCCATCGAGGCCTATGCGGCGAGCATTGCCGCCAAAGGCATCCTGCAAAACCTTGTCGTCGAACCCGAGTTCGATGCGGAAGGGGCGGCGACCGGGTTCTATTTCGTGACCATCGGCGAAGGCAGGCGGCTCGCTCAGCTTCTCCGGGTGAAGCGGAAGGAGATCAAGAAGAACGAGCCGATCCGGTGCATCGTCGATACCACGAACGACCCCCACGAGATCAGCCTGGACGAAAACGTCACCCGGGAGAATATGCATCCCGCTGACCAGTTCGAGGCTTTCAGGAAGCTCGCGGACGAACGAGGCATTGGAGCAGAGGAAATCGCAGCGCGCTTCGGCGTGACGGCGCACGCGGTGCGCCAGCGCTTGCGGTTGGCGGCGGTCTCCCCGAAATTGATGCAGGTCTACCGCGACGGCGAACTGACGCTTGAGCAGTTGACCGCTTTTGCCATTACGGAGGACCACGCCCGGCAGGAAAGCGTCTATGAACGGCTGTCCCACAACCGGGACGCCAGCACCATCCGCCGCCTGCTCACCGAGACCCATGTTGCAGCTACGGACCGCCGCGTCCGCTTCGTTGGCATCGAGGCCTACACGGAGGCTGGCGGCACCATCCTGCGTGACCTCTTTACCGAGGATCGCGGCGGCTATCTAGAGGACGTGGCGCTGCTCGACCTCTTGGTGACAGCAAAACTCGGCCGCGAAGCCGACGCGCTGCGTGCATTGGAGGGCTGGAGGTGGACGGAACCCCATCTCGATTTCCCCCATGCCCATGGTATGCGCCGGATGTACCCACATCCGGTGGCGCTATCGGCAGAAGATGAGGCAGTTCTTGCGGCCCTTCATTCCGAATTCGACCGACTGACCGAGGACCACCAGACGGACGACGAACTTCCCGACGATGTCGACGCGCGGTTCGGCGAGCTTGAGGCCGACATTGAACGGCTGGAAGCGAAACGGGCGGCCTATGATCCCGAGGATATCGCTCGGGGCGGCGCGTTCGTCGTCCTCAATCACGACGGTACCGTGCGCATCGAGCGCGGTTTCGTTCGCGCCGAAGACGAACGGCCTCGATCGGAGGCCGAACCGGCGGACATTGCAGGAGCAGCCGATGCCGAAGACGCGGACGGTAAGCGCGAGCAAGATGCGGATGAGGGAGATGAAGGCGGCAAGGAGGAGGAAGATGATGACCGGCCGTTGTCCGACATCCTCGTCCGCGACCTCACGGCCCACCGCACCTTGGGCCTGCGGCTCAATTTGAGCGAACAGCCCGATGTTGCCATCGTCGCGGTGACGCATGCGCTCGCGGCTCAAATCTTCTATCTCGGTGCCGATGCCCGCATTGTCGGCATTCAGCCGATCAAGACCGACTTGGCCTCACATGCCGACGGCATCGAGGATACCCCGGCTGGCAAGGCGTGGGCGGATCGCCACGCCAATTGGGCAAGGCAGTTGCCCCGAGACGTGGCGGGCCTGTGGACGTTCGTGACCGAACTTGATCGCGACAGCCGCATGGCGTTGTTTGCCCACTGCGTTGCTCTGACTGTCAACGCCGTCAAGCTGCCGTCCGAACGCAGACCGCGCGCGCTGGCAACTGCCGACCGGCTGGCGGAAGCCGTCACCCTCGACATGACCGGCTATTGGCGGCCGACCGTGAAGAGCTATCTCGGTCGCATCACCAAGGCGCGCATTCTGGAAGCGGTGCGGGAAGGAGTTGGCCATGAGGCAGCCGAGCGCATGGGGCAGATGAAGAAGACTGCAATGGCGGAAGCCGCCGAGCAACTGCTGGCGGGGACCGATTGGCTGCCCTCGCTGCTGCGGACCACAAAGACAGACCGACAGCAGTCCGATGTCCCAGCGGGCGCGCAGGGTGCCGACACCTATTCGCAGGCCGCGGAGTAGGTGCACAAGGCCGGGGCCGCTGACGCGGCCCCGGTTCCCTGAGGAAATTTCGGCCGCGCGCCTGACCGGCGCGCGGCCGTTTCAATTGAGCCAAAGCTCCGACCATTTGACGTCAGCCCCATCTATTGATCACGGCGACCATGCTTCTGACGAAGGCCTCCTGCCGCCAGCCATTGACGGCAACGTCGCACACGCCAAAACCCTGCAACCATCTCGCCGAATCTCCGATCGTGCAACGAACCCGATCGACGCGATCGACGCTTGGCGGCGGCACTGCCTCAGCCGCCCTTCCGATTCAGCGCAGAATCCGAAACTGATCGCCAGCGTTCTCATCTTCCCGGCTTTCCTCGCCTTTCATATGCAAACATCGGCACTCGTTTGATCGGGCCAACCCATGTCTGATCGCAGTTGAAGGCCGGGTCGCCATCGTTGTCTCCATCGGTTCGCACAGGGATCGCGTCCCTCGCAACCTCGAATGGGCTGATCAGGCCCGAGGGCCGGCCTTTGGCCTCGATCGCATTCCCGCAACGGCTCGGCCGGCTTTTTTCCCCTGCCGTCAAGCGGCGGCATTCCTCGCGCAAAGACAAAAAAGCCGGCCTACGCCGTCCTCCGCTGGCGCTTCGGGCCTGACGGCTGCGGGCCGATCGCCCCCGGGCCAAGGACAGCCATCGAGGCCGCGACGGACGCGGTCCGACAAACAGAAGGAGGCCATTATGGCTACCATCGGCACTTTCACCGCTTCCGACAACGGCTTCGCGGGATCAATCAAGACGCTGACGCTCAACATCAAGGCGAAATTCATCGCGAACGAAAAGGAGAACGACAAGGCGCCCGACTACCGCATCTTCGCCGGCACCGCGGTCGAATTCGGCGCCGCCTGGAAGAAGACCGCCCGCGATAGCGATCGCGAATATCTCTCGGTCAAGCTCGACGACCCGAGCTTTCCGGCACCGATCTACGCCTCGCTGGTGAAGGTCGACGACGGCGAGAGCTTCACCCTGATCTGGTCCCGACGCAACGGCGACTGAGGCCACCGCCTCCAGAAGCCCCGCTCGAAAAAGAGCGGGGCTTCTTCATGCTCAAGGCAGCCGGATACGGAGATCGGGATATACGATTTTCTGGTTTCAGGCTTTGCACATCCCGATCAGATCGTCTTCCGGCATCCGCCTCCGCTTCTGCCGGGCAGCCAGGCTAAGTCCGTATGTCCTTTGGGCGCCCGATAAAGACCGGTGCTCGATCCCTCACACAGTCGAGGTGCCGCGCCGTGCCATGCCTTCGGCATGGCGGGATTTCGCACGTTTTCTCGCTTGAAAAAGGACATGGAAGGGCTCCGCCCTCGCGGTGGGCAAGAGCGGCCGGACGGTTTCCCCGACCTTCCGCGCGGATGCGTGCTGCGCAACTGTCGTCAAGCCGCCATCCGCTTGTGCAGGCCGGGTGATCCCCCTCCGGCCGTCCGCTCTTGCCCTCTGCTACCCCGGTCTCGCCGACGGGCAAGGTTGCAGCGCAGCGCTGCGCTCCAACCCAAGCCCATAGGAGAAAGACCATGTATCATCAGCTCGCCACCCGGTTCGGCCGTAACGCCCATCAGATCAGCGGCCGCGAACCGCTCGACAACGAAGCCCTGTATCGGCATGTCCCGTCCATCTTCGCTCGCGAGGCACATGACAGCCGGTCGGAGCGGTATGTCTATGTCCCGACCATCGACATCGTAGAAGGGTTGCGCCGGGAAGGATGGTTTCCGTTCTTCGCCGTGCAGTCCGTTCCCCGTGATGGCGACCGCATGGGCCACGCCAAGCACATGCTGCGGCTGCGCCGGGATGACGGCATCGGCAAGCCGGAGGCGGCGGAAGTCATCATCGTCAACAGCCATGACGGGACCAGCGCCTACCAGATGTTTGCCGGCATGCTCCGCTTTGTCTGCACCAACAGCATGATTGCGGGCGAGCGCTTTGAGGAAGTCCGCGTGCCGCACAAGGGCAACATTCAGCATGACATCATCGAAGGCGTTTACACCGTTGCGGAAGACTTCCCGCGCCTGATCGACGCCAGCGAGCGCATGAAGGACGTCCAGCTTTCCGAGGACGAGCGCCGCGTTCTGGCCGAGGCGAGCCTTGTCGCCCGCTATGGCGAGGATGAAAGCCCGGTTCGCCCCGAACAGGTCATTGCGCCGCGCCGCCGCGATGATGTTGGCCGCAGCCTGTGGACCACGTTCAACGTCATTCAGGAGAACGTCATTCGCGGTGGACTGCACAGCCACAAGCGCAATGCCGAGGGCCGCATCCGTCGCAGCCAGACGCGCCCCATCAATGGCATCGACCAGAACGTGACGCTCAATCGCGCGCTTTGGACGCTGGCCGAGGGCATGCAGCGTTTGAAGGTACGATGACCGGAAAGCCGTAGAGCCAGGTATGCGGTTCTACGGCTCGCCCTTGAAACTAGCGACGCTGAAATTTTTCGCCGATCTGTTGGCGCGGACCGGCGGCGCGGCCATGCCATTAACATGGCCGCCCGCTCGCCGGGCTGCGCCCGGCTCGCAACCTCACACAAGCATTGCCGATCAGAGATTAGCGATGAGTGATCGGCTTATACGATCAACATATCTGGATTGGACCACTAGTCGTTCTTTGTACTGTCATGGATCCTTCTCGATCGGGCGCTCGCCCTGCGTGTCCCGGATTCGGAGACAACGCCATGCTGAGTATCGACTGGCGTGCGTCGGCGGCTTGTGGGGACGCGAAAAGCATTCCTGCCGCGGGTTTCGCCTGGGAGTATCTTCGCCGTCACGAGGACTATCACGCAGAAGCCCGGACGTGATTGGACATCGAACTCGACAACGGCCATGACCATGCCGGGTAAGCAACTGACCTCGTCGTGAGGTTATCGGGCGGCCGCTTGAACCCACCCATCCGTAAAGTTGCGGAGCTAAATCGGCTTCTCGGTTTCACCGTTGCGCCAAAAAAACGCGCCGGTCCGCACGCGGACCGGCAAGGAAACGCTTCGCGAATATCATGCTCGCCGGGCTTACGCCCGGCTCGCGAAAACAACGGTGCAGACGAGCCGCACCGTCGGATCTGGACAGCCTGCGCAAATGCCATCACGTAGATGAGCCCGCCACCATGGCGCTGGCGCTCTCCGTCAATGCCCGGCTCTGCATGAGGTGGCGGACCACAGCCGACGCCTCGCTGATGGTTGCATCTTTGGAGAGCGGCCACGTCTCGGCTGTGCAGAGCCCGAGGCGGATCGCGCGATCGCCGATTTCCGCGACGGCCTTGCATCGATCATCGGCCTCCACGAGATTCGCTTAGGCCCGCTTCACGTCAGCGATATGCGCGTCCTCGGCATGGGTAGGCCATGCCTCGGCCACGCATAAACCGTGCTCGATAGCCTTGCCCTTCATGAAGGCGTCGAACGCGGCCAGCGTCTTGAACGACGCCTCGAAGGCGTCATGCTGCCGACGGACGAGACTGTCCAGTTGCTCGCGCGGCGCATGCAGCGCCGAATGGGCTTTGAACAACTGAGACAGGGAGGCGAATCTCTCCTGCCAGCGGGGATCGTAGGTGTCAAGGATCTTGGTCATGATCTCCTGCAGAGTTTTCTGGCGAATCCGTCGAACGACGTCTTCAATTCACGCTCGGCGTCGCGCTTGATCATTTTCAGCAGCCACTTCGCGTCAGGCTCAAGCAGCGGCCTTGGCCCATGCGGCGGCCCTGAAGGCTTCGCGCCGCTTTCGCCATTGTGTGAATGGAATTTCAACAACGGTGGGATTGCCGAGCCCGAACACCAGGACCCGAACGACAAGGAAGCCATCGACGACGCGCACGCCGAGTTCATCGTCCAGATAATTTGGCTCAATCACATCGATTTCACTTTCGTGACGGGTCTTCTCGGATTTGTCCTTCTTGACGGCAACCCATGTTTCGATGGTGCGTCGGCCGGCATATTTGCTGACGACACGGTCGCGCGTTTCGGAAATCCCCAGCCTGCAAACGACCTTGACCTTGAATCGCGCTTCAAGCGTTGCCGCGTCGTGCTGATGGTAGAGTTTCAGGATTTGCTCCCAGTCCTGGGTCGCGACGATCGCCGCCGCTCCCTTTTCCCGGCCGACATTGAGCAGTTTCGGAAACTGTTCCAGACGCCCCAGCACTGGAAGTTCATCCAGGATCAGGTGCAACCACGGGCGATCCCGTTTCGGCGCGGACGGACTGAGCAACTTGCCGCAGACGACATCGACGAGGAGGGCGCTGATCGCGGTCGAGAGGAGAGGATATTCTGCATTGTGCTGAAGAATGATTGTTCGTGGCAGACCAGACTGGTCGGAAAGCCAGTCGTTGACGCTGAAGCGGCGCTCCTTATTGGAGGCTTCCGCCTGCGCGAGCGGACGTATCGTCGACAGCGCCGCGACCCACAACGTCAGCATCAGGCTCAGCGTGGTCCTGTTGGCCGCGCCGTCGTCGTCGAGTTCGATGAGATGGGCACTCGGCGCCCGCGCAGCCTCAAGCGTCGCGCGTAGCTCCTTCGGGCTTTTGAATACAAATTCAAACAGATCGGCCCATCCCCAATCGGCTTTGCGCTCTCGTTGCAACGCCTCGATGGCTCCCGAAAGGATGGCCTTGGCGCCATTGGACCACATCGATTCCAGTTCCGAGCCCGACGGCACAAGCTTGTCCGCAACCTCGCGGGCACCTTGCGCATTGGTCACATCGCGTCCAACGTCCCAATTCCATCCTCTTGCATCGTGCGGAGCCACCAGAAGAATCCTGTCGATCGGCGCGCAGGCAAGAATGTCGCCCTTGGCGTCGTGAATGATCGATCGCTCCTCACGCGCCAGAATCTGCTCCGCCCAGCCACGGATGATGGCGCTCTTGCCGGAACCCTGGTCGCCGATGACGAGAATGTTGGCGGCTTCCGCGACGGGCGTGAGTTGGACATGCGGCGCCAGCCAGAGCGAATCCGGTTGCGGTGCTCCGCTCACGGCAATGGCCTTGCGCAGCGCGGCCCGTCCCTCAGCGGCGAATAGAGGCCACGGTCCCCGGATCGTGCGGACGGTTTCCTTCGGCGAGGTTTGCTTCCAGCTCCAGATCGCCGCAAGAACGGCCGCGATCATCGTACCGCCAAGGAAAATGCCGAGCCGAAAAGAGAATGGCGGCCAGATCAACCACGCCCGAATATTCGCGGTGCGGCAGTCGAGATTGAAGGCTTGCAACCCTGTTCCGCAGTATCGGAGGAAGCCGTCGTTCCAGACCGTTTTCCAGAAATAGGCCGGCGTGATGCTCGGATCCTCAAACGGAGCGAGAAGCTCCACGACGAAGAAACTGACGATCATGACGCCGGATGCCACGAGCAGTGCGGCTGCCAGCGCAGGGACGGGGGATTTCCTGACCTTGATGGCCGTCATTGTCCTGTTACTCCAAAAATCTGATGAGGATCGAACCGATCACGACGAACGCAAAGCCCACAGCCGCTCCACGGACCACCGCACCAACGAACCACCTGGGTTGGCGGCTTCGCAACACCGACCAGCCGTAGTCCCTTCCGGCCGCGGGGACGGCGGACGGTTGAACCTGTCGCGCGGGCTCCGGTTCCCGCCAGTTCGGAAACGGGTTTTGTTGGCCGAGGCTCGACAGGAACGCCGCGAGCCCCGCTTCTCCGAGACGCTCCAGCGAGCTCAGATCGAATTCGTCCGCGCCATTCTCGAACTGCGATGCCAGCCGCTGCGCGCTCATCTGCCGCTCCCGGCTGCCTTCGTCGATGGCGCGTGAGGCCGTCGCTCTGAAATTCTCATGCTTCATCGGCCGTCTCCTTGGGGCCTGAGGACACGGTCGAGCTCGTCGAACAGCGCCACCAGCCACTGGGCAACGTCGCCGCGCGCGATCTTGGCTTCCGCGCGCGGCAGCCCGCTCAATTGCATGGCGGTCGGCGTGTCGAGGTCCACGACATCGATGAACCGGGAGCCGGCCGCTTCGAAATACCGCCATGAGCCACCGGGAATGGCGCCCATGACGATGAGCGCATTCTTCTCCGCAGCGCCCTTGAGCCTGTCGGCCCACTCCTGCCAGGCGGCGGAGGCCGGATGCAGATCCGCAATGCGGCCATCGCGCTGGTTTTCGACAAGGATGACTTCCGCGCCAGGAATTGCCGTCCTCAGGCGTTCGATCGTCCAATGTGCCTGTCGCACGGCCTCAGCTTCCGCCGTGAAGGGCGCGAAGACGACCGGATGGAAACCAAATTCGCCCAGTTCCTCGTCAAGATCGACCAGAGCCGCCCATTCGGCAAAACGGCCAACCTCGCCAGCGCCAATGTCGATGAGGATCGGGGCGGCCGCGTCCGGCCGGGTGATGGCGTCCAGCACCGGGCTGAAGCGCGCCAGCTCCTTGCCGGGATCGGTGCGCGCGGCCTTCGGATCTGATGCAATGGTGATGACATCCCGGCCCAGTGCGGCCGATAACCGCTTTTGGCGGTCGATCTGAATAACGACCGGTGAATGTCCCGCGATCGTCAGCTTGTCGGTTATGGCCAGCGCCAGCGTCGATTTACCGACCCCGCCTTTCTCGTTGGCGACGACGATGGCCCTGCGCTTCTTCTCTGTCTCTGTCATGGCTTCTTCCTTCGCCCCCACCTGATCAGGGGGGCTGAGAGGAAGTCATGGAAACAAAGACGCCGGATGGATTCTGAGTTTCCTCGGAAAAAAGATTCAGCGCGGCAGGGAGTGCGCGCACTGATCTTCACAACGCCGGAACGCGTGAAGCAGGAATTCCCGCCCGTTCATCAATTCGGGATGCGCACGATCGCTAAACATCTCGGGCTTCTCTTCAAGATGCTGCCGGCTGCTGTCGATCCGTTCGACAAACTGTGCAGGAGACAACGGTGCGGACTGTCCACGGGCGATCCGTCCCAGGTCCCGGACGAATCCAAAACTCTTCACACTCGCCAACCGATGGAACATCACTCTTGGATCGAAATTTCCGGCATAGACGGCCGGAAACACCGCCCCGGCATCGATCGGGTGATTGAGACCCGTCGCCACCGCTACTTGTTCCGGATCAAGAGGGCGACCCTTGTCCGGCTCCTGCCGGATGCTCTTGCTGATTTTGGCTTCGATTTGGCGAAACTCCCGCGCCCGTTCGCGACACATGTTGAGCGCGACGAATTGCGTCTTCTGGAAGCGTATTTCCTCCCCGATTACGTCCTTGCGTTGGTCGCGAAAGCCCTCCGCCCAGACCGCGATCTCCCGGCGCAGCGTGCTGCTCGGGTACAGGCATCGTAGGAATTGCTGGCGTTGGCCATTGCGCCAGGCCGTATCAATGAGGCGACGGCGGCGCTTCCCGGTCGTGCGATGATCGCACTCGGGCCAGGGAAGCGGCAGCAACTCCTTGTCGAAGATGAAGTTCTGCGCCGCCTCCTGATCCGCCCAGTTGCGGATATTTTTGCCGTCGCGCAGCGGCACAAGATGCCGAAGATGCTCGAAGATCACGAAGACGTTGACGGCGAAGGCGTCGTTGATCTGCTTCTCGATATCATCGGTGACCTGCCCGCCGCTTGACCGCTCTGGCCGCATGCCGACCATATTTGCTCGAACCAGCAGCGGCTCGCCTCGGTCGAACTGCTGCCGCTCTTCGGGCGTTGCCTGAATCGCAATCGGTTCGTCGAGGCTATCGACAATCATCCCCTGTAGACTTTGAGCCGGCCAACCAGCCGCCATCTTGATGTTCAGCGCAACTTCCGGCGGATAGGCGATCCTTCCCCTGCGTATGGCCTCCCTGCTCACCACGACGATCGATCGGCTGAAGTCGAGATACCCCTGGAACGGCGTCTTCGAAAGCAACAGCTTGCGCAGCTTGTTCCTTTCGATGTCCGAAGCCGGCAGGTCCGCCGCCATGCTTGTTTCCCTTGTCATCGACGCCGCAAGGGCGTTCCCTGAACCGCGAGGCTAACAAGCTCATCGGGAAGAATATGGATTCTGAGTGTCGGGGCGGTAACGTTCCAGTGAGCCGCAACGGCGAGCCTAACCGCCGCGCAACTTCGCCACGCGCGAAAGCTTGTCTTGAATTGAGCGTGAGACGGCCGTGGGCAGTTCTGGCTTCTGCACGCCGGTTGGTTTGACGGCAGCCGTATTCCGGGCCTTGGGCGCGGCTGTCTCACCGGTCCTGGATGCGGAAGGCGCTTTTTCGGGAGCGACGGTCCGGTGTGTGCTATCTTCCACCGGCTTGGCTGTTGGTGCGGATGCATTCACCTTAACTTGCCGGGATACCGCCCCGCGCAGGTGATCGGCTGAAATCGTCTCCCCGTCGGCACGTCTAACTCCGACTGCCGCAAGAGCTCGCGCCAGTTGTGACCAGGAGCACCCTTCGCGCCGCAACTCCTCGAACAGATTGATATGTCGCCGCAAAGCCCGATCGAACGGAATCCGTCCCAGCGGTCCCTCAAGATCGTCAGCCAGAGCCTTCAGTCGCCGTCGTACGTCAGAATTCATCAAGCTCTCCCGAAGCAAACCGAGTCAAAACGATACATCAGGACGACTCGATTTGTCACGATATGACTCAGATTGTAACGATCACACCTGTGCATCTGTGGATGGCGTCCGCTTGGCAAGAACTATTTCGACGTCACGGCAACGTTTGGTCGGGGTGCGGTCATCGGTCCGGCCTCACGGTGCGGATCATGATCCGCGGGCCCTAATGGTAGTCCGCGGGTCGGGTCCCAGCCACTCTGACGCGCTTGATGCGCATGCACAGGTACGGGTTTTCCTGATCCTCGGTCTCGACCGGTCGCCATTACGTCGTCGTCGCTCTCACCAATTCAATAATCCTACTCCGGCAGCTAACTTACTTCCCTTGTCGGCGCGCTCGCAATTAGGCGATGGCAGACGCCGCCTGGCGGAAGCCTTCGCCGCGGCTCATCACGGCCCACGCGATCCGCGCCATCTTGTTGGCCACAGCAATCGTGACGACCCGCGCGGGGCGTCGCTGGAGCAGCGCGTTGATCCAGCCGGCAAGCTCGGGCTTGTTGCGACAATAACGGATCACCGCGGTGACGCCGAGCACGAGGAGCTTGCGCAGATAGGCATCTCCTTTCTTCGAGATTTTACCCATGTAGACCTTGCCGCCGGAGCCGGACTGTCGCGGTACAAGACCAATCCAGGCCGCTAGATGTCGGCCGGATTTGAAGGCCTTGATGTCGCCAATGGTGGCGGTCAGCGCGGATGCCGTGATCACGCCAATGCCCGGTATCGTCTTCAGCCGCAGACTGACCTCGTTGGCGCGAACTTGCGCGCGAATAGCCTTCTCGATAGTTTGGATGCGCATTTGCAGATCGTCGATCTGGCCCATGATCAGCTCGACGCAGCCGCGAACAGCGTCGGGTAGGATGGCAGAGGTTGCGTTCTTGGCGAGCGCATGCAGGTCCGGGATGCTCCAGACGCCCTTCGGCGCGATCAATCCAAACTCGCCAAGTTGACCACGCAGCGAGTTGATCAACGCCGTCCGCTGCCGGACCAGCAGCTCACGCGTCCGGTGCAGCATCAAGCCGGATTGCTGTTCTGCGCTCTTGATGTCGACAAATCGCATCGTCGGTCGAGTGACCGCTTCACAGATCGCCTCCGCGTCAACTGCGTCGTTCTTGCCCCGCTTGATTAATCGTTAGATGACCATAATGCGAAGGAACGCCCGCAGATCGGCCCGGTTGTCGGCCTTTTCCGTAGAATTCCTTCGCATTATTTCAGAGCGTGTCCAGCCAGGCGAGCAGGCTATCTGGATCGGCGTCGACGTGCTGTTGACCCAGGCAGCGAAGTGCCGGGCTGCATCGGTGTAGCCTGAGATGGTCAACCGTGAATAGCGGCGGCCGGCCAGTTCCGCACCGAACCGGTCGATCCACGGTGCCAGCGGACCGGGATCAAGAAACCAGCGACAATGATCTTCCTCGCGCATTTTTACTCTCCTTGTGATGTTCGACATCGCAAGGGATCATAGTTATGCGGAGATCGGTGACGACATGGCTGGACCTAACCGACGAGAAAGATAGCCGAATCTTGGCTGAGAGCTCGCCAACTCCGCATAATCATGGTCGGCGCATAGTTGCGGAAGTCGACCGGCTTGGTTGCCACCATCACCCGGACAGTTCCGGACGGGCCGATCACCGGCTTGCCTTCAGCGCATGGACGATGGCCGCAATCATCGCCACGTCCGTGCCTCGGCCGACCCGGATAGTGACGCCTTCGGCTTCGATCTCGATGCTCCCAGCATCGCAACGGCGAGCCCGGACATCCGGCTTGGCCTTGCGTCCCGCTGTCTTGCGCTCATGACCAACAGCCACGGCCGGTACCATGGCGTCTACCACCGCCGGTACAAATGGCGGATCGTCAGCCTTCGGCGGCGGCAACCGGCGCGCTTGCCGGCGCCAGGTGAACACTTGTTGTGGGGTCAGCCCATGTCGCCGGGCAATCTCGGAAACGACTGCGCCTGGTACCAGCGTCTCCTCGATGATCCGGGCCTTGTCGTCCTTGGAGAACCAACGACGGCGTCCCGTCTCCGTGATCACTTCCAGCCGGCCCGCCGTCGCGTCCGAATTAAGCGTATGGTCAAGCATAGACACAAGACGATCCCTTCAAAGAGATCGTGAAACTCGCCCATCCCATGTGCCGCGAGAAGGTGGGAGCGGAACGACGCTTACACAGCAACGCTACTCTACTGCGAATCTACGATTGCGATTTATGTTGCCCAGCTCGGGAAAAGATGAAGCGACGTGCGCGCCATGCACACTCTGCGGTGAGCGCCACAGCAAACATGCATTCGGTCGTCTTGCTGTCTTGCTATGGCGGTTTCGACGACTGGAGTTTTCGGTATCGGCAGGACGTTCACCTCTGACCCGCCGATCTCTACGCTGCGATACTCTCAGCCTCGATGCCGGAAGGATCATCATTGCGCCGCCCCGCTCGCGATGCGCACAAACTTGCCATGTGTGTCCGTGATCGCGAAGAGTGCTGAACCAACCGCGAAGCACTTTCCCACGACATCGCCGAGCGGTTTAAGACGGTCAAACTATCACTGCATGATTGAGAAAATTAAGAAGGTTCTCCCGGTAGCCATTGCATTGTGGCCTAAGCTTAACGACGCCGATGTTTACCAGCCGATGGACAAGGAGGGTCGCCCGAACGACGCAGAGATGCGTCGGTACATCGTAAACCTGAAATTCAGCGATGAAGACCAGCGTGAAGTTGATGCGTGGTTGAAGAAGTGCCTTGCAGACTTCGTCCTAAAGGATGGCAAGCTACCATGGAAGAAGGATAAGAAGACTGGAGAGCTGACGCTGTTGGCAATTAGCGACGAACATTGTCGGCCTGCAGCCGTGGACGCATGCAACAACAAAGTTCCGCCCACGATTAAGGTTGATAGCGGCTCCAAGCTCAAAGTCTACGTCACCGTGAACCCGTACACTGGATTCGGCGGAGGAATCAACCTATGCATCAATTCCTATCAGATCTTGGACCTAAGAGAGAAGAGTGAGAACCCGTTCGTGAGAGAAAAGGGCTACAGATCAAATAGAAATCGGCGTGAATAATCCAAGGTGCCAGCGTCGTCCCGCTACAAGGCCATTACTGATAATACTCAATCCACTTTGTATCGCGGGAATCTCTTTATCGCTTCCGCTAAGTCCTCCGGGAGCGGCCTTGTGTAAGCTCTGCCGGCTGTTAATGGCGCATGCCCGGTAATAGCGTCGCTATAACGCTCGTCCATCCCGACACGTGCAGCGAGCGCCTTAAACGTATGTCTCCAGCCGTGGTTGGGGCTCAACTCGGGATCGGTGATTCCAAGCGAGCGTACCCATTGTCCCAAGCGACCTCGTACGCGCTCGGCGGGAGTTTGTCGCGGGTTCTTCTTGTTGCCCCCAGACGGGCCTTTCTTTCTATCAATATGATAAAACAGCGGCCCTCCTTCCGCCCTGTCAACAAACCGCAGGAAGCCTTGTGCAACCAGATGTTCATGCACTGGGATTGTTCGTGCTTTACGAGTTTTTATTTTCCCAGCTGATGGGGTGAGACGCGCAAAATAATCCTGGCCCCGCCGCTGTATATCTATTCCTCGTAGCTGAGTAATTTCACCGGCCCGGGCTCCGCTGTAGGCGCAGATCCAGGGAACCCAGCGGCGCGCGCGTTCGTCGAATGATTTGGTGTCATCGCATGCCATCGCCGCCGAAAGGATGATCTTCACTTCTTCCGGGGTGAAGGCTTTTGTTTCACGCTCGATATTTTTGCGGGGAACGCTGATGCGGATATCGGGAAACGGGTTGCTTCTGACCAGCTTTTCGCCAACCCCCCACGCAAAAACTGTCTTGAGAGCCGTCCGCCAGACTGTAGCCACGGTATGTGCGGAGCGATCTTCGTTGACCAAGCTGCTCATCCATGCCTTTGCAGTGGTAAAATTTATCTCAAACGCGTCCGGGAAATGATCGTTAGCTGCCTTAAAGACGGCAGACCATCTGTCAAATGTGCTTGTCGCGGGTTGAACCGCCTTAGCCCAGCTTTCGAATAGAACCGTTACGCGGATACGAGGGGTAGGAGGTGAGGATGCTTCCTCGTAATGCGGGAACGATGCGAGCGCTTCATCTGGTGCATAGTTACCGCGGGCGAGACCTTCCAGTCGTCTTAACGCGTCTAACAAGCCGTCACCAACGGCATCTATGAAAAGATTGGTCGCGTCGGGTGTGAGCGCAATAGAATGTTCGCTTAGGAAAGTCGCAGTCTTCGCTTCGGCCGCGATTGCCGGCCTTATGGCCTCTCGAACGTCTCGATGCGCCTTCCAGTCCCAATTCCGGTCGCCCCCAGGGCTGGCTTCGTACTCCTCTGGAGCTTGCGGGCGGATCACATCCCAAATCAGGTTGTCTGCCAACTTTCTCCAATGCGCCGGAGTGCGGATCTCCTTCTCGTGATGGGCGATGAACCACACGTACCAGCGACCCGCCAATCCGTAAGCGTTCTGGCGCGTGAGGGGTCGAAGCCCAAATTCCTTGGCTGCCCTGAGATGGCCTATGCGAGTTTCAATGTCTGCCAACCATTCACCGAAACGGGCCTTGGCCTCGTGTTCCGACACGCCCGCCGAAAGGTAAAATTTCTCCTCCCAAGCCATGCCATAGCGCGCGGCATACTCAAATCTAATGTCCTTTGGGATCACCTTGCGGGCAACGAATGCCCCCGTCGTCGACCGCTTTAACCCAACCATCAGAACAGCCATTTGTACGGACCTTTTGTAGGATAAGCGTCCAAATGGCGTTTTCAATCAGTAAGTTACTGATCTTGCAGGACTCAAGCTTCCGAGTTCACGGTTCGCTTAAGTCCCTCGCGTTCAGCGGGTGTGTCCGAAGGCGCGAAGCGGCTAAGCGGTGAGTTAGGGACAAGGGAACCAACCTTAGGGTGACTTCACCCAGCGGATCCGGAACCTTCCCTTTGGAGCAACTTGGAGGTTTAACATGAAGATGGTTAAGAGCCTTATCCTCGGCTCAGCGGCGGGTCTCCTCGCCATGGGTGGGGCACAGGCTGCTGATCTTCCCGTGAAGGCCAAAGCGGTCGAATACGTGAAGATCTGCTCCCTGTACGGTGCCGGATTCTACTACATCCCGGGTACCGACACCTGCATCAAGCTGGGTGGTTATCTGCGCGTTGAAACTGGTCTGGCGACCAACAGCATCTACACCGGCAACACGGCGGGTGTGGCAGGCGCGCACAACCGCCTGAGCAACTACTTCACGACTCGTTCCCGTGAAGACTTCAACATCGATACGCGCACCGCGACTTCCTACGGCGTCGTCCGCACGTACTTCGATGCCACGTTCACCTGGACCACGGGTGGCTATTCCGGCAGCGGCACCACGGCGTATGACGCAAACAACGCCGCGGGTACCGGCAGCGGCCAGGTCGCCGGCGGTGCGCTCGGCGTCTACCATGCCTTCATCCAGTTTGCTGGCTTCACGATGGGTAAGACCATCTCCCAGTTCAGCACGCCTTGGGTCAACTATCCCGGCAACAACTACGACGGTCTCGTCGGCGGCGGCGGCACGGTTACTGGTGTGAACCAGTTGACCTACACCGCTCAGCTCGGCAACGGCGTGTCGGTCACCTTGTCGGCTCAGGATCCGGTCGGCTACTACCAGGCCGGCGTCAACAACCTCGGCGCTGCTGCCGTCGCCAACTTCGGCTATGGCGCCAGCGACTACGGTGGGACTGTTGCGCCCGACCTCGTCGGTTCGATCATGGTCGACCAGGCTTGGGGCGTGTTCCAGTTGTCGGCCGCTGCGCATGACAACCACGCTGCCTACTACACGGCAGCCGGCGAGCCGTCGGGACATCCTGGCGACAAGTGGGGCTTTGCTGTTCAGGCTGGCCTGCAGATCAAGAACATCCCGACCGGTGCCGGCGACGACATCAAGGTTCAGGGTGTCTACACGAACGGCGCAACCCGCTACAACATCCAGGACCTGGCGGGTCAGGCTGGTGCTAGCACGATCTACGGCGGATCGAACATCGTAGGCGTCTACAATACCCTCGGTATTGCCTTTGCGCCCGACTCGGTGTTCGCGGTTAACGGTGAACAGCAGCTCGTCTCCACGTGGGGTATGCGCGGTGCGTTCAACCACAACTGGGATCCGTACTGGAGCTCGGCACTTTACGGTGCTTACGCTTCGGTCCGCTTCAACGACAACGCCAAGACTCTGATGTGCGGTGTCGGTGGTGTCGGCGGAACGGTGCGGGCCGCGCTCGGCTTGGGTGCTGCCGACTCGTGCAACCCGGACTACAACATCTCGCAGCTCGGCTTCATCACCCGGTGGACCCCTGTGAAGAACCTGACCTTCTCGGCGGACTTCACCTATACCCACCTGGACCAGAAGTATAGCGGCCTCACGGGCGCCGGCGCTAACGCCGCCGTTGCCAAGCCGGTTGGTGCCTATCAGCTCAGCGATCAGGACACCTATCAGCTGCTGATCCGCGCTCAGCGCAACTGGTAAGCGGTTCGTCAGACTTGTGACGTACCAAGCCCCCGGCGGGAAACCGCCGGGGGCTTTCTCTTTTCCTTGATTGCCATCGGGATCGACTAGAGCGGCAGCGGGAGTTCACTTCTCCGGAAGGGAAAGGTGAAGCGCGTCCGGCGGAGGAACGATCAACCAGAGCATTTTCGGTTCTGATTGAATCAGAACCGAAGCTCTGGATTTTTGATTGGACGCGTTTTCTTCACGCGAACCGGTATCCACTTCGCTTGAAAACGCTCGAAACGCCGTTGTGCCTTGCGCGCGATGCGCATTGGTCATCGCGGCTCGGACGAAGAATCCATCTGCGATTTATTCTCGGGATCGGGCCTCTCGGTCGAGGCGGCAATCGTCACCGGCTCCGATAGGCGCTGCGCCACTGTTGCTGGAACGCGTACTGCGGATTGACCCCGCAATAGGCGTCAGTACCGCTCGCGGTGGCCTTGCACTGGGCGTAGTCGGAGAATTGGCAATTGCCGGGATAGCCCCATTGACGCCCTTGCAGGCAGTAACGATCCGCCGTGATGGCACCAGGCGCCGGCATTGACCCAGCCACCCGATGACGCCGGCCGTTCCGTCTCGGCGCTATCTCGCCGGCGTAGTAGGGGTTGGGGTCGCACTGCGCTGCACGTCCCGAAGCCGACGCCGCGCATTGCGCCATCGTTTGGAAGGTGCAATCGAAATAGTGGCCGCCTCCCAAGGGGACGACGCGCATGCAAACGGGAAAGGCGGGGTCATAGGTCTGGGCCGGCGCTTGCCCCGCCGGCAACGCCATGCCCAACGCGACCATCGTCATTGCCAGAATGCGCATCGGAAACATCCTTCGAGAGGGGCGCCCCACCAGCCCATCAACACAGGCAGGCATATCGATCGAAGTCAATTCACGTTCCCGCTGGCAGCGTGCGGCCACAAGCGGCGCAGGCGGAACTGGATCGATCTGTGTGATCCTAGCGCCGGCCTCGGTAGAAGGGATTCATGATACAGGTGGCGGCAAGCCCCGCGGCTCGCTGTGCGCACTGTTCCATCGTATAATAGGCGCACTCATTGTACTGGCCGCCGAAATTCTGAATGACTTGCATGCAGACCGGATATTTCGGATCGTAATTCTGCGCACGGGCCGACGAAGGCACGGATATCGCCGCGATCGCCAGCATGATCAAAACGACAATTCGCATCGAGGCCTCCTTCGAAACCGGCATGATATAGGTGCGGCAGCAGACAGGGAATCCGGCGCCCAGTCAAATCGCGAACGAAGGAGGCAGACGAATGGATGCTTCGTGCGTTGATCAACGCGCTTTGGATTGAGATTCTGCCGGCGCTGCCGCGCGGCGGAAGCCCGGTTGTCCAAAATCGAATTATGGCATGTGCCGATCTCGAGGAGGTTCCGATGCGTCTTTTGGCTTTGACGGCGTTGACCGTCGGCTTCGTTCTTGCGGCAGGGCAAACCCGAGCCCAGACCTATGACCCCGCCTTTCCGGTCTGCATGTACATCGTCACCTGGGGCGGCGGGGGCCGCTATGACTGCACCTTCCATACGATGGCCCAATGCGCGGCGACAGCTTCCGGCCTCGCTGCGCTGTGCGATCCCAACCCCTATTACATGGGACCGAAGGCGTCGCCGAAGCGAAAGGATCGGACTTATCGCTGATCCAGGCCGGCTTTCCCGATGAGCGACTTGCGGATGGCGGACCGGGAAACGGCCGAGCGGTCATTCAGTCGCGATTCGCCTATTCCGTGCTGGTGCCGCGGCGCAGGTCGGCTTCGATCTGCAGCTTGGTGCCCCCGCCAAAGCGGGCGCGATAGACCTGCAGGTTTTCCATGATCCGCTGCACATAGTTGCGAGTCTCGGAGAAAGGAATCAGCTCGACCCAGTCGACCGCGTCGACCTTGGGATCGCGCGGATCGCCATAGCGTTCGATCCATTTCTTCACGCTGCCGCGGCCGGCATTGTAGGCGGCAAAGGTCATGATGTAGGAACCGCGGTAGTCTTCGAGCAGTCCGCCGAGTTCGGCGGCGCCGAGGGTGGCGTTGTAGACCGGATCATTCTTCAGCCGGGCGAGGTCATAGGTCGCGCCATGCCGCTTGCAGACGTAGCGCGCTGCGTCCGGCGTGACCTGCATCAGCCCATAGGCCTGGGCCGGCGAGACCACCGACGGGTTGAAGGCGCTTTCCTGACGCGCAATCGCGTAGACGATGCTTCGCTCCACCTCCGGCCCGATCTGCCTGAACGGCGGGATTCCGTTCACGGGATAGGCGTAGAAGTCGAACGGCAGCCCGCGATTGAGCGCCGCCTTGCCCATCAGCAGCATGCCGCGGGCATCACCATGGCGGGCCGTGACCTCGCCAAGCCCGACCAGTGCTTCGGGATCGCCATTCTCACCCATGTCGGCAAGGATCGGAATCGCGATCTCGCCCTCATCCATCTCGAACAGGAGTTGTGCGGCCCGCACGATCTCCAGCCGCTCCGGGCTGCGGCTGCGTGCGGAAGGCGCGCCGTTCAGCTCGATCTGCGGCAGGCCCAGCTTGGCGCGAGCGAGCTGGCCGTAATAGCTGGTCGACTGCTCGGCGGCGCGGGTGAAGGCGGCGCGGGCCTCCTGGGTGCGGCCGGCGGCCTCCGCTGCGCGGCCCTGCCAGTAGCCGGCGCGCGCCAGCGTCGTCGGGTTGACGCTGCCGACGCCAATGCGCGCAAAATGTCGCGCGGCCAGATCGGCATCGTTGAGGAAGCGCAGCGCGATCCAGCCGGCAGTGAATTCCTGCTCGGTCTTGTAGATGTCCTTGGCCGGCAGCGCCGCATCGCGCGCGATCAGATAGGCGGTGCGGAACTCATTGGTGTCGATCATCTTGCGTGCCAGCAGGCGCCGCTCGATCCACCATTCGTCGAGATTGTGCAGCCGGGCCGGATCCTTCGGCGCGCTCATCATCAGCTGTGCGGCGTCGGCGAATTTCTCGTCGCGGCGAAGCATCTGGATTCTTGCAAAGAGGAAGCCGGGGTCGGAGTGCAGCTCGCGCGGTACTGCATCCAGCAGGGCCTTGAGGTTGCCGCCCTTGCGGTTTGCGGCAATCCGCGCCTTCGCCAAAGCAAGATTGCCGGCGCCGAGCCGCTTGGCAGCACGCGTGCCGGCCGCCTCGTTCTCGGTGCCGTAGAGCAGGGCGTCCATCCGCGCCTTGTGATCGCCCGCGGTCAGGAAAGCGCCGAACATGTCGAGCGCGGTGCTCTCGGTGTCTTCCGACATCGGATCTTCGCGCCAGGCCTGGCGCACCAGCCGCTCGGCATTGTGGCGGTCACCGCGTGCGAGCATCGCTTTGGCCAGCGCCAGCCGGCCTTTCGCCGAGACCGGCGATTCGTTCTCGAACCATGACCAGACCGCGGCATCCTCGCGCTTGTCGTCCCATAATGCGGCCTCCAGGCGTCGGCGCAGGAAGGTCTGGGAGGGCCAGCTCGGATTGGCCGACAGGAAGGCGCGGTAGCGCTCGACGGTGACGTTGTTGTTGTCGCTGCGCAGGATCAGCCATTCCGCGAGCTTGCGCGCCACCGGATCGGAGATCGCCGCTTCCGCCTGCGTGGCCTCGTCCGCCTTGCGCTTGCGCAGGAGTTCGATGACGTTTTCCAGCGCGTCCTTGTCGGCCTGCGAAGTGGTCGAGGTCGCAGCCACCGCGGCCGGTGTCACCGGCTTGCGCGCCGCGACCGATGGCGCCCGCGCTGGCGGACCCAGCGGGGCGGCCGATGGCGCGTGCGCGGTCTGAAGCGGAACAGGCAAGCCGTTCTTGTCGGCGGCCTTCGGTGCCGCAGAGGTGCTGGCCGTTGTCGCCGGTGCCGCGGTTGCCATGACGTTGCGTGCGATCGGCCGCGGCTTTGGCAACGGGACCTTGGGTGCGGCTTCCGCCTGGACGGACAACATCGTCGCCAACGCCAGGCACGTCGCCAAAGCGGTGGATCGCAACGCTGCTGCGCGCACGGTTCGGGTCACGGCGTTCCTTCGTGGCGAATCGTTCAAGCCTGAGAGGCCCCAGTCCTATTTGATTGAATATGTGGACAAAATACTAACAGACCCCTGTGGGGTCCGCGCTCTGTGCGCCCATACCGCGGCAAAATAGCGGCTGTCCAGCGGCGGAACAGGACCAGTACGGCCCTTTCGCCGGGACATCATACCCGATATGAATTGCCTTTCTTTTCACCTGCCGCACTCAAGTTCCGGAGGAAGCCCATGGCAGCCAAGACAAAATTCAGGGGGTCGTTCACCGCGCTGGTCACGCCCTTCAAGAATGGCTCGCTCGATGAGGCCGCCTTCCGCTCGCTCGTGAACTGGCAGATTGCGGAGGGCACCCATGGCCTGGTGCCGGTCGGCACGACGGGTGAAAGTCCGACGCTCAGCCATGACGAGCACAAGCGTGTGGTGGAGTGGTGCATCGAGGAGGCCAAGGGCCGCGTCCCCGTGATTGCCGGCGCCGGCTCCAATTCCACCAAGGAAGCGGTCGAACTGTCGCAGCACGCCGAGAAGGCCGGCGCCAACGCCGTGCTGATCGTCACGCCCTATTACAACAAGCCTACGCAAGAAGGCATGTACCAGCACTTCAAGGCGATCAACGACGCCATCGATATTCCGATCATCATCTACAACATCCCGCCGCGCTCGGTCATCGACATGTCCGTCGACACCATGAAGCGGCTGTGGGAGTTGAAGAACATCGCCGGCGTCAAGGACGCCACCGCCAGCATGGTTCGTGTCTCGCAGCAACGCGCAGCGATGGGCGAGGACTTCAACCAGCTCTCCGGCGAGGACGCCACTGTGCTCGGTTACATGGCCCATGGCGGTCACGGCTGCATTTCCGTCACTTCCAATGTCGCGCCGCGGCTGTGCTCGGACTTCCACACCGCCTGGCAGAAGGGCGACGCCAAGGCCGCGCTTGCGATACACGACAAGCTGATGCCGTTGCACATCAACCTGTTCATGGAGACGAGCCCTGCGCCGATCAAATATGCGATGTCGCTGCTCGGCAAGATGGACGAGAAGCTGCGGCTGCCGATGGTGCCTGTGCAGGAATCGACGCGGAGCGCCGTTCGCAGCGCCATGGTGCATGCGGGCCTGATCAACTAAAGGCCACAATTCGTGCACTGAATGCGCGAACAAATAGAAATTGCCAGCGGGGGGTTGGCCATGCTGCAGGAATTCAAGGAATTCGCGATGAAGGGCAACGTCGTCGACCTCGCGGTCGGCGTCATTATCGGTGCGGCCTTCGGCGCGATCGTCACATCCATGGTGGGCGATATCATCATGCCGATCATCGGCGCGATCACAGGCGGGCTCGATTTCTCCAACTACTTCACCGGCCTGTCGAAGTCGGTAACCGCCACCAACCTGGCCGACGCCAAAAAGCAGGGCGCTGTGCTGGCTTGGGGCAACTTCCTCACCCTGACGATTAACTTCCTGATTGTCGCTTTCGTGCTATTCATCGTGATCCGCATCATGAACCAGCTCAAGCGCAAGGAGGAGGCGGCTCCCGCCGCGCCGGCGAAGCCGACCCGGCAGGAAGAGCTGCTGGTCGAGATTCGCGATCTCCTCAAGAAGGGCTAATTTGGCCGAGAAGAACGAACGCGCGATCAAGGTCGTCGCTGAAAATCGCAAGGCTCGCTTCAACTATGCGATCGAGGACACGATCGAGGCTGGCCTCGCGTTGACCGGCACCGAGGTGAAGTCGATCCGTAGTGGCAAGAGCACGATTGCGGAGTCCTATGCCGATTCCAAGGATGGCGAACTCTGGCTGATCAACGCCAATATCCCGGAATATCTGCAGGGCAACCGATTCAACCACGAGCCCAAGCGCCCGCGAAAGCTTTTGCTGCATCGCAAGCAGATCAACAAGCTGATGGGCGCCGTCGATCGCGAGGGCATGACGCTGATCCCGCTGAAGCTCTATTTCAACGAGCGCGGCCGGGCAAAGTTGTTGCTCGCCATCGCCAAGGGCAAGAAGCTGCACGACAAGCGTGAGACCGTGAAGAAGCGCGATTGGGGCCGTGAAAAAGGCCGGCTGATGCGCGCGCGGGGCTAAAGCATGATCCGGAAAAGTGTGAAGCGGTTTTCCGGAAAGATCATGCTCCAACAATAGCCAGGGTGAACATGAACCAGAAGAACCTGCTCGAGGTCGACTGGAGCCAGATCCCCGCGCCGACGGATGACGGCGGCGCGGCGCATCTGAAGGGAACGAAGATTCCGTCTCTGAATCTGCGCGCCACCGACGATACCGCCGTGGACCTGTCCCTTCTGCCTGGCCGAACCGTCGTGTTCGCCTATCCGCGCACCGGCGAGCCTGGCAAGGTCAGCCTGGTCGAAGATTGGGACATGATTCCGGGCGCCCGCGGCTGTACGCCGCAGACCTGCTCGTTTCGCGACCTCTTTGCCGAGTTGAAGGCGGCCGGCGCAAGGCACGTTTTCGGCCTGTCGACGCAGAGCAATGCCTATCAGGCCGAGATGGCATCGCGCCTGCATCTGCCGTTCCCGGTACTGTCGGACGAGAAGCTGAAACTGACGGAAGCATTGCAGCTGCCCACCATGGAGGTGGCGGAACTGACGCTGATCAAGCGGCTTGCCTTGATCGTCGACGATGGCCGGATCACCCACGTGTTCTACCCGGTGTTTCCGCCGGACCGGAACGCCGGCGACGTGCTGGCGTGGCTGAAGGAAAATCCGGTCTAACCCAGATCCTTCCGCACCCGCGCGAACACATCGCGGAACATCTTCGGCGTCAGCACGCCGGTATTCGTGTTGTAGCGCGAGCAGTGATAGCTGTCGTAGAGACGGATGTGGCCGGCGCCATGCACGGCTCCGTGCGAAAAGGGCGCAGCGGCAGCCTTCAGCCCCAGCGCCTTCACCGTTGAATCATGCGCGATCCGGCCGAGCATCACGATCGAGCTGAGCTTGGGCATCGTGGCTACGGTCGCGGCCAGAAATGTGCGGCAGGTGTTGATCTCCGCCGGAAGCGGCTTGTTCTGCGGCGGCACGCAACGCACGGCATTGCTGATGCGGCAATCGATCAGGGTGAGCCCGTCATCGGGCCGGGCCTGATAGGCTCCCTTCGCGAAGCCATAATCCAGCAGCGTCGAGTAGAGGAGGTCGCCGGCGTAGTCACCGGTGAAGGGCCGTCCGGTGCGGTTGGCGCCCTGCAATCCCGGCGCAAGCCCGACGATCAGGACTCGCGCATTGGGGTCGCCGAAGGAGGCGACCGGCGCGTTGTGCCAGTCCGGCTCGCGCGAGCGCGCCTCGGCGCGGAACGCCGCCAGCCGCGGACAGAGCGGGCAGTTTTGGTCGGGCTCGGTCGGGGAAGGCTCGAGGCTATTCGTCGAAATCGTCGTCACCGGCTCCACGGGGCGCCATGGTGGTGGCGCGCTGCAGGAACTGCGGCGCGTGGTGACGCGCTTCGCCGCCGCCGTGACGCTCGCCGCGCTCGCGCGGGGCGGGACGTTCGGAGGGGTCGCGGCCGAGCTTGGACTGCAATTCGACGAGGTCGGTGAAGACGTCGGCCTGGCGGCGCAGCTCGTCGGCGATCATCGGCGGCTGGCTGGCGATGGTGGAGATCACGGTGACACGCACCCCGCGGCGCTGCACGGCCTCCACCAGCGAGCGGAAATCGCCGTCGCCGGAGAACAGCACCATCTGGTCGATATGCTCGGCCAGTTCCATGGCGTCGACCGCGAGCTCGATATCCATGTTGCCTTTGACCTTGCGACGGCCGGAGGCATCGATGAATTCCTTGGTCGCCTTGGTGACGACCGTGTAGCCATTGTAGTCGAGCCAGTCGATCAGCGGGCGGATCGAGGAATATTCCTGATCCTCGATGATGGCCGTGTAATAGAAGGCGCGGAGCAGAGTGCCGCGGCCCTGGAATTCCTTCAGCAGGCGCTTGTAATCGATATCGAAGCCGAGCGTCTTTGCCGTGGCGTAGAGGTTGGCGCCATCGATGAAGAGCGCGATCTTGTTGGAAACGGGTGTCGACATCAAATTCTTTCTCGCTTGGTAGTTGTTAACGCGTTTTCGCGCAGCTGCAAAGAGCCGCGTGCAGTTTTCACTGCCTGGCTGCCTAAAGTTCGGTGAATTCTGTCCCTTTAACAGTCACCACGCAAATTGTGGTGCTTTCGAGGGTGAAAAACCCAGACTTTGGACACTGCAATATAGTGTTTGCTTGTCCTGGACGGCATCTTTGCGACGTCGTGGACGCTCCGGCCTTTTGGCCCCGGCGAGGGGTTAGCAGAAGTGGAGGGAGAACGCCAAATCACAATTTGCGCTTGCGTATTCCTACTGAGGACTATAACTAGCGCTGAACAATCAGCAATTTAGGCCCATTTAACGGAGCGACTGCAGATGGCGCGCGTCACCGTGGAAGACTGTATTGACAAGGTGGACAACCGGTTCGACCTGGTTCTCCTGGCCGCGCATCGCGCGCGCATGATCTCGTCGGGCTCGCAACTGACCGTCGATCGCGACAACGACAAGAACCCCGTGGTGTCGCTGCGCGAGATCGCGGAATCCTCCATTTCCCCCGAGGATTTGAAGGAAGAGCTGGTGCATTCGCTGCAGAAGTTCGTCGAGGTCGACGAGCCCGAACCGGACACGGTGCCCCTGATCGGCTCGGCCGGCGCCAGCGTCGATGCAGACGACACCGAGGTTGCGGTCGAGCGCATGACCGAAGAGGAGTTGCTCAAGGGTCTCGAAGGCCTCGCTCCCCCGGAGGAGCAGCCGGAAGAGGACGAATAATCCTTCGCCCCGCACCGTAATTTTACGAAAAGGCCCGAACAATTGTTCGGGCCTTTGCTTTTGTTGACATTTTTTTGGTTAGGATGCGTTCTTATCACGGCGGTCGAGCTGGTGTGCCCGGTCCGGTGCATTTCGGCTCGAATCGCGCATGACGGGTGTGCAGCGGTCCGTTGGCCGGTGGCGGCATGCGGGAAGTGAGCGGACGAATCGAATGGCGTTCTGGCGTCGCAGTCCACGGCAGATGGAGGCCGCGACCGAGCAGGTCGCGGTAGCGCCTGCCACTGCGCCTGCGCCGGTGCGTCCGGCCAAGCCGCGCGCCGCCATCATGCGGCAATATGATCTGGTTGATAGAGTAAGATCATACAACCCAGAGACGAACGAAGACCTGCTCAACCGCGCCTATGTCTATGCCATGAAGGCGCATGGCGCCCAGACCCGCGCTTCCGGCGATCCCTATTTCTCCCATCCGCTGGAGGTCGCAGCGATCCTGACCGGCCTCAAGCTCGACGACGCCACCATCGTGGCGGCCCTTCTGCACGACACCATCGAGGACACCGAGGCGACGCGGGCCGAGATCGACCAGATTTTCGGCCACGAGATCGGTGTGCTGGTCGAGGGCCTCACCAAGCTGAAGCGGCTCGAGCTGGTCTCGCGCGAGGCCAAGCAGGCGGAAAACCTGCGCAAGCTGCTGCTGGCGATTGCCGACGACGTCCGCGTGCTCCTGATCAAGCTTGCCGACCGCCTGCACAACATGCGCACGCTGGAGTTCGTGCCGCCGGTGTCCCGCCGCCGCATCGCCGAGGAGACCCTCGACATCTATGCGCCGCTCGCCGGGCGCATGGGCATGCAGGAGATGCGCGAGGAACTCGAGGATCTTTCCTTCCGCAGCATCGATCCCGAAGCCTATGCCGTGGTCAAGCAGCGCCTGGACGCGCTGGCCGAGCGCAACCGCAACCTGATCGGCGAGATCGAGACCCAGCTGCAGAAGAATTTGCAGGCGAACGGCGTCGTTGCCCATGTCTATGGCCGCCGCAAGAAGCCGTTTTCGATCTGGACCAAGATGGAGCGCAAGTCGGTCGGCTTCGAGCAGCTTTCGGACATCTTCGGCTTCCGTATCGTGCTCGATTCCGTGGAGGCCTGCTACCGCGCGCTCGGCGTCGTCCACACCACCTGGCCCGTGGTGCCCGGCCGCTTCAAGGACTACATCTCGACGCCGAAGCAGAACGACTACCGCTCGATCCACACCACGGTGATCGGTCCCGGCAACCAGCGTGTCGAGCTGCAGATCCGCACCGAGGAGATGGACCGCATCGCCGAATTCGGCATTGCCGCGCACGCCTTCTACAAGGATGGCGTCGGCTCGCCGACCGAGCTGCTCAAGCGCGAGTCCAGCGCGTTCGCCTGGCTGCGCCACACCGTCGGCATGCTCTCGGAAAGCGCCAACCCGGAGGAGTTTCTCGAGCACACCAAGCTCGAACTGTTCCACGACCAGGTGTTTTGCTTCACGCCGCGCGGCAAGCTGATCGCTTTGCCGCGCCATGCCAATGTGATCGACTTCGCCTATGCCGTCCACACCGACGTCGGCAACGGCGCGGTCGGTTGCAAGATCAACGGCAAGTTCGCGCCGCTGTCCTCGGAGCTGCAGAACGGCGACGAGGTCGAGGTGCTGACCTCGGAGGCGCAGTCGGCGCCGCCCTCGGCCTGGGAAACGCTGGCGGTGACGGGCAGGGCGCGTGCTGCGATCCGGCGCGCCACCCGAACCGCGGTGCGCGACCAGTATGCCGGGCTCGGCCGGCGCATCATCGAGCGCCTGTTTGCGCGCGCCAAGATCGAATATGCCGACGACAAGCTGAAGGGCGCGTTGCCGCGGCTTGCGCGAACGTCCATTGAAGACGTGATGGCCTCGGTCGGCCGCGGCGAGCTGAAGGCCTCCGACGTCGCCCGCGCGATGTATCCCGACTACAAGGAAGAGCGGGTGGCGCGCTATGGCCTCAAGAAAGGGCTCGCCGACAAGCTGAAGGCGGCGCCGCAGCATTCTGCGCGCAGCACGGCGGTCATTCCGGTCGGCGGCACCGGCAGGGCCGACCTGCCGATAAAGTTCGCGCCCAATGGCGGCGCGGTGCCGGGCGACCGCATCGTCGGCATCATCACGCCGGGCGAGGGCATCACGGTCTATCCGATCCAGGCCCCGGCGCTGAAGGACTTCGAGGACGAGCCGGAGCGCTGGCTCGACGTGCGCTGGGACATCGACGAGACCACGCCGCAGCGCTTCCCGGCGCGCATCCGCGTCGACAACGTCAACGAGCCCGGCAGTCTCGCTCAGGTTGCCACCGTCATCGCCGAACACGATGGCAATATCGACAACATCAGCATGTCGCGTCGCTCGCCGGATTTCACCGAGCTCACCATCGATCTCGAGGTCTACGACCTCAAGCATCTCAGTGCAATTATCGCCCAACTCCGTGCAAAGGCCGTCGTTGCTCGGGTCGAGCGTGTCAACGGATAGTTTTTGCGCTGGTAGACCCTCATGGCGAGGAGGCGCCCTTGCGCCGTCTCGAACCATGAGGCCACATAGGGGCCCGCATCCTGCGAGACGCGCGTTCCGCGCTCCTCAGGATGAGGGGTCGTCCACCGGATTCGTTGCGAGCCCACCATCATGCCCAAAGCCCCGCCGCTCCGCCTTGGCGTCAATGTCGATCATGTCGCGACGCTCCGTAACGCGCGTGGCGGTCTGCGCCCCGACCCCGTGCGCGCGGCGCTTGCCGCGATCGAGGCCGGCGCCGACGGCATCACCGCGCACTTGCGCGAGGATCGCCGTCACATCCGCGACGACGACATGACGCGGCTGAAGGCCGAAATCTCCAAACCGCTGAATTTCGAGATGGCGGCGACCGATGACATGCTGCGCATTTCGCTGGCGACAAAGCCGCATGCGGTGTGCCTGGTGCCGGAGCGGCGCGAGGAACTCACGACCGAAGGCGGGCTCGACGTCGCCGGGCAGCACAACCATTTGCAGCCCTTCATCGCAAAACTGGGCGATGCCGGCATCCGTGTCTCGCTGTTCATCGCGGCCGATCCGCGCCAGATCGAATGGGCGGCAAAGCTGCGCGCGCCCGTGATCGAGATCCATACCGGCGCCTGGTGCGATGCCGTTGTCGATGGCCATGCGGCGAAGGCCGATGCCGAATGGCAGCGCATCAAAGCCGGCGCAACGCTGGCGCGCGCTGCGGGCCTGGAGGTGCATGCCGGCCACGGTCTCGACTATGCCACTGCCGAGACCATCGCCGCGCTGCCCGAGATCGCCGAACTCAACATCGGCTATTACATGATCGGCGAGGCCATTTTCGTCGGCATCGGCGAGACCGTTCGGCAAATGCGCGCGGCGATGGCGCGGGGACGGCAACGGCTGGAAAGCGCGGCATGATCATCGGCATCGGCTCCGACCTGATCGACATCACGAGGGTGGCCAGGGTGATCGAGCGCCATGGCGAGCGCTTTCTTGGCCGCATCTTCACCGATGCCGAGCGCGCCCGGGCGGAACGGCGCGCCAAGAACGAGAAGATGGTGGTGGCGACCTACGCCAAGCGCTTCGCGGCGAAGGAGGCCTGCTCCAAGGCGCTGGGGACCGGAATCCGCCGCGGGGTATGGTGGAAGGACATGGGGGTGGTGAACCTGCCCGGGGGGCGTCCGACCATGGAACTCACCGGCGGCGCGCTGATCCGGCTGCAGACCCTGACGCCGCAAGGACTTGAAGCCCGGATCGACCTCTCCATCACCGACGACTGGCCGCTGGCGCAGGCTTTCGTCATAATTTCGGCGGTAGCGCCCGGCATCTCCTGAGGCCGGACGCAATCATGGCCCGGTCGCGGGTAAAAACTAAAAATCACTGAAATGTCAATGTCTTATAAGAATTTTTGGCAGTGCTTGATTGCGCGCCCATCAACAACCGTCTAAAACGCCGCTGGCGAGTCAGATCGAGCGGGGAGCGGCTTTACGGTTTGCGCCGGAATCCGTTCTCAACAACAGAAATCCAGCGCATTTTCTTCGGGCGGGACGGATAACCGATTCGCCCGGGTAAAACGTTCTGCCACCATGCGGACGGGTCCCGCGTGAGGAAAATGGGAAAGCGATGAGCGTGACTTCAGGGACTAAATCAGAGAGCGGATTTGGTGAAACCGTCCGCGTCATCATCCATGCCCTGTTGATAGCGCTGGTGATCCGGACCTTCCTGCTCCAGCCCTTCAATATCCCTTCGGGATCGATGAAGGCGACGCTGCTCGTCGGCGACTACCTGTTCGTCTCGAAATTCTCCTATGGCTACAGCCACTACTCGATCCCGCTTTCGCCGCCCTTGTTCTCGGGCCGCATCTTCGGTTCCGAGCCTGCCCGCGGCGACATCGTCGTGTTTCGGCTGCCGAGGGAGGATTCTACCGACTACATCAAGCGCGTGATCGGCTTGCCCGGCGACCGGATCCAGATGAAGGAGGGGCTGCTCTACATCAACGACGCGCCGGTCAAGCGCGAGCGGCTGTCCGATTTCGTCGGCGAAGACCCCTGCGGCACGGAAGCCACCGCGCGCGTCAAGCGCTGGAAGGAGACGTTGCCGAACGGCGTCAGCTACGAAACGCTCGATTGCGTCGATGTCGGCTTCTACGACAACACCAACGTCTACACCGTGCCGGCCGGCCATTTCTTCATGATGGGGGACAATCGCGACAACTCGACCGATAGCCGCGTGCAGTCGGCGGTCGGCTATGTGCCGTTCGAGAACATCATCGGCCGCGCCCAGATGATCTTCTTTTCGATTGCCGAGGGCGAGCATGCCTGGATGTTCTGGCGCTGGCCTTACTCTGTGCGCTGGAATCGGCTTTTCACCATCGTGCGATGAACGACGATACCCCCGTCATCCAGAAGGCAGAAAAATCCGGCGCCGCAAGCCAGCAGCCCGACGCCCCTGCCACTGCGCGGGGCAAGGAGCCCGCGCCGAAGAAGAAGCAGGGCTCGAGCGCGAAGAAGACCGCAGCGCTGAACTCGCTCGAGGCCCGCATCGGGCACAAATTCGCCAAGCGCGCCGGCCTCGTCACGGCGCTGACCCATGTCTCGGCGCTCAACCCGGCCAAGCGCAACCGCGCCGACAGCTACCAGCGCATGGAATTCCTGGGCGACCACGTACTCGGCCTCGTCATCTCCGACATGCTCTACAAGGCATTCCCCAAGGCAGACGAGGGCGAACTGTCCAAGCGCCTCGCCGATCTCGTTCGCCGGGAAACCTGCGCGGAAGTGGCCCGCTCGCTCGGCCTTGGCGAGGACATCAAGCTCGGCGCGGTCGGCAATGCGGCGGCCACCGCGCGCTTGCGTGAATCCGTGCTCGGCGACATCTGCGAGGCCGTGATCGGCGCGATCTATCTCGACGGCGGCTATCCGGCGGCATCGGCCTTCGTCGAGCGGCACTGGACCGAGCGGATGCACAAGAACCGCCGCCCGATGCGCGACGCCAAGACCGCGCTGCAGGAATGGGCGCAGTCCAAGGCGCTGCCAACGCCGGTCTACCGCGAGATCGAGCGCACCGGCCCGCATCACGATCCGCATTTCCGCGTCGCGGTGACGCTGCCGGGCCTCGAGCCGGCCGAGGGCGTCGGCGGCAACAAGCGCGCGGCGGAGAAGAGCGCGGCACTCGCCATGCTCGCCCGCGAAGTCGGCGGCAAATATGAAGGCTGAACAAGCGGCGGGGGCGCCGGCGGCCGCGACGCGCTGCGGCTTCGTCGCCCTGATCGGCGCGCCCAATGTCGGCAAGTCCACGCTCATCAATGCGCTGGTCGGCGAAAAGGTCTCCATCGTCTCGCGCAAGGTGCAGACTACGCGCGCCCTGATCCGCGGCATCGTCGTCGAGGGCGGCGCGCAGATCATCCTGGTCGATACTCCCGGCATCTTCGCCCCGAAGCGGCGGCTCGATCGCGCCATGGTCACCACGGCCTGGAGCGGTGCGCATGATGCCGATCTCGTCTGCGTGCTGCTCGACGCCAGGCAGGGACTCGATGCCGAGGCGGACGCTATCCTCGACAGGCTTGCCGGCGTGGCGCACCCCAAGATGCTGGTCATCAACAAGATCGACCTGGTGGCGCGGGAAAAGCTGCTGGCGCTGGCCAAGAGCGCCAACGAACGCCTGAAGTTCGAGCAGACCTTCATGATCTCGGCGCTGTCCGGTGACGGCACGGACGATTTGCGCAAGGCGCTGGCGGCTGCGGTGCCGGCGGGGCCGTTCCTTTATCCCGAGGACCAGATGTCGGTGGCGCCGATGCGCCATCTCGCCGCCGAGATTACCCGGGAAAAGATCTATCAGCAGCTGCATCAGGAACTGCCGTATCAGTCCACGGTCGAGACCGACAGCTGGACCGAGCGCAAGGACAATTCGGTGCGCATCGAGCAGACGATCTACGTCGAGCGGGAAAGCCAGCGCAAGATCGTGTTGGGGAAGGGGGGCGCCGCCATCAAGTCGATCGGGGCGGCCGCGCGCAAGGAGATCGCCGAGATCGTAGGCCACCCCGTGCATCTCTTCCTGTTCGTGAAGGTGCGCGAGGACTGGGGCAACGATCCCGACCGCTATCGCGAAATGGGGCTAGAGTACCCCAAGGACTAGGCATGATCCCGACCCGAAGGGTCGCGTTGAAAAGCAGGGCCGGCTTTTCGGGAAGGGACATGCCCAAGAAGAAAGAGCCGGCTGCCATGAACGCGCCGAAGAACGTCTGGTTGTTCGAGATACTGCTCTACGCCTCGCTGGTGCTTGATACGCTGGGGGTCGCATTCGCGGACCGCGATCCGACACCCAGCGAGACCGAGCAGATGATCCTGGCGCGCACGCTCTCCGCTTTGGCGATGCTGCTGCTCGTATTCTATCTGATCTGGTTTGCGGCAAACCGGCGCAAGGGGTGGCCGCGCTGGGTGCTTTCAGTGCTGTTTGCGCTGTCGCTGCCTTCGCTTGCCCAGGCCATCGCGGTGCAGGGCATCGGGGTGGCCGTCGTCGTCGACATGATATCGGCGGTGCTGACGGCGTGGGGGCTCTATCTGTCCTTCACGGGCGACGCCAGAGACTGGTTCGATGCGTGACCGGTTTCTCCGGAATGGCGGTGAGCGCAGCGACGGAATCCTGTAATCTGCTTCCATGGAATGGACCGACGAGGGCATCGTGCTGGGCGTGCGGCGGCATGGCGAATCTTCCGCCATTGTCGAACTCCTGACGCGCGCGCACGGCCGCCATCTTGGCCTGGTGCGGGGCGGCGCCGGGTCGCGGATGCGGCCGCTGCTGCAGCCCGGCAACGGCGTGCGGGCCGTATGGCGGGCGCGGCTCGACGAGCATCTCGGCACCTACGCGATCGAGGGCATGACCCTGCGCGCCGGCTCGCTCTTGGCCTCGTCGCACGCGGTCTATGGCGTCACGCATCTGGCGGCCCTGGTGCGCCTGCTGCCCGAACGCGACCCGCATGAAGACATCTACGACATGCTGGAACATACGCTCGACGATTTCGAGGACGCCGGCGGAGCGGCGGCGCATGTGGTTCGCTTCGAACTCGCCCTGCTCGCCGAGTGCGGGTTTGGCCTCGATCTTTCCAATTGCGCCGCCACCGGCGGGACCAGCGAGTTGATCTATGTTTCGCCGAAGTCCGGCGGGGCGGTATCGCGCAGCGCCGGCGAGCCCTGGCGCGACCGCCTGTTGCGGCTGCCGGCCTTCCTGCGGGAGGGCGAGGGCGGCACGAGCGATTTTACCGACGAGGACCTGCAGGATGGCTTCCGCCTCACCGGCCTGTTCCTGCTCCGCCATGTCCTGGAGCCGCGCGGGCAGGGCCATTCCGACGCCCGCGAAGGCTTCATCAAGGCTGTCATGAAGCGCCGGCTCAGGCTGGTGCAGCCGTGAACGCTGGGCTAAGACGCTGAAAACCCATTACCAGTGCCCGGCGTGTCCAGTTCCGATCAGAGACAATTCATCCCCCGCATCGAGTCCATGCGCGGCATCGCCGCGCTGACGGTTGCGCTGATGCACGTGTCCAATTCCTGGACCGCCTATCCCTTCGCGGAATTGCCCGGGCGCAACCTGTTAGACCGTATGGGCCTGTTCGTCATCCATCTGCTCGCCAACGGCTACGGCGCGGTCGTTGCTTTCTTCGTCATCAGCGGCTTCGTGCTGGCGCGCTCGCTGGATCGCAAGTTCGACATCCCGCGCTTCGCGATCGCCCGCGTGTTCCGGCTCTACCCGGCAGCCATCGTGACCGTCGCCACCTTCGCGGCGCTGTATTACGGCTTCGGCTTCAGCGTGTATCAGAAGGTCTCGTTCGAGCCGCTCAACGTGCTCGCTAACATGCTGATGGTGCACGTCGATATCGATGTGGTGATGTGGTCGATGAAGGCGGAAGTCGCAGCGACACCCCTGATCGTCCTCTGCGTCTGGCTGTTCCGCCGCTACGGCGCGTGGCCGGTGAATACGATCGCGGTGGTGCTGTTCGGGCTCGCCTTCACCGGGCAGTTCACCAAGTCGCTCGGCGACGACACCAACCTGGCGCCGCTTTTTGCCTTTCCGGTCGGCATCCTCGTGCATTTCAAGGGCAGGGAGCTCGCGGCGAAACTGGCGCCGTGGGCGGTGACGCTGGCGGCCGTCGCTTCCATGGCGATCTTCTGCGCCTGCACGTCCTTCAAGCCCACGGGAACGTGGACGTTGTTGGTGCAGTGTCTGTCGGCCGCCGCGCTGGTGATGCTGATCGCCTACCGTGCGGAGGCTGCGATTTTTGCGCCGCTGGATCTGGCGGTGGTGCGCTTCTATGGCAGGATTTCCTACAGCTTCTACCTCTTGCATCCGCTGGCACTGTGGAGCACGACCTTGTTCATGGTCACCAGCATCGCGCAATTCCCGGCCATTCCGGTCACGCTGCTGGCGATAGCGGCCTTTGTTATCTCGCTCTTGATGGTTACGCCGCTGGCGTGGCTGTCGTGGCGGTTCGTCGAGTTGCCGGCCATGAATCGATTGCGCGCGGAGTCGACCTACCGGGTGCCGGCCGCCGCCGCAGCGTCCCCTGCATTGCGACGCGAGTGATCCCAACCGACCCGAGTTGGGCTCTGGCTCATCGTCAGCGCGAGGACCGGGAGCCCGGCCCCTTGCGCAGTTCCACTTCAATTGCCTCGGCGTGCATGCGCAGCCGAGCCACGATCTCGTCGGTGCGCCTGGGCGAAAGCCGGCGCGATATGGGGGTGATCGTCAGGGCGCCGTGAGCCGCGCCACCGGGAGACCGGATCACCACCGATACCGCGCTTGCCCCGGGCGTGAGGGATCTTGCGCGCGCTGCAAAGCCTTTCGCTCGGGCCGTCGCCACCTCGTGCAGGATCGCCTCGGTCGATACGCCATAACGCGTAAAGCGCGAACGGTTTTTGGCGAGCACGCCGCGCACCGTGTCGGCCTGCATTCCCGACAGGATCGCAATCCCGGCATTGGTGACACCAAGGGGGCGGCGATCGCCGACATCCCAAGCAAGCACCTGGATAGGGTAGGTCCCGAGTTGCCTCGCCACGCAGATCGTATCAAGCCCCACACGGCGGGTGAGAAAGCCGGTATCGCCGATTTCACCGACGGCTTCCTTTAGATGAGGACCGACGACATCCAGTAGCGGGTCGCGCGCCCGCCGAGACAGTGCCAGCAGCGGTATCTGCTCTCCAACCACATACCGTCGAGTACCCCGTCTCTGTTCGACGATGCCTTCGGCAACCAGGGCGCTCAGTATGCGATGTGTCGTCGGGTGGGTAAGCTCCGCCTGCATCGAAATCTCGGTGAGTCCGAGGCCGGTTTCGCGGGCCGTCGCCAGAAGGCGCAGCACCGCCACGGCTCTCTGAATGCTCTGCGTTCCGCCCGGCAGACCAGCGGGCGCGGTCTCGCCGGTCCCGGCAGTACCGCGATGGCCACGAGCTACCATGAAAGGCCCTCGGAGAACGCTTCTCGGCGCGATGCCGGCCCCACGGTGACACGTCGCCACCGCGATGTCCACAATGTGGAAACATTCCGTGCTTTTCAATTGCGCCGGAAAGAGAATTCACGGTGGATGTCGGCCAGGCCGCGACACTCGACCGATCAACGTGCAAGGAGAAATCACATGGATCGCCGCCGTCTTCTGTGTGTCTCAGCAACAATCGTCCTGGGGCTTTCCTCGCTGGGTGCCCCTGCCGGGAGTGCGGCAGGAGCCGCCGAGATCAAGCTCGTGTGCGCCGTGGCTTTGCATCCGGCAATTGACGCACTGATACCGGATTTTGAGAAATCGTCGGGACACAAGGTAACGGTTGCCTACGGCACCGCAGGTGCTGTCGCGGACCGTGTCCAGAAGGGTGAGGCCTTCGATATCGTGATCAGCTCTGTGCCCATGATCGAGCGGCTTCGAGCGCAGGGTAAAGTCGCAGCTGGAGCCGGTGTCACTTTTGCGAAGGTCGGTGTCGGCGCCTTCGTGCGCAGGGGCGCCGTGAAGCCCGACATCGGTTCTGCCGATGCCTTCAAACGCGCGATGTTGGCCGCAAGATCGATCGCCTATCCTGACCCCGCCGGCGGGGGCGCCAGTGGCATCTATGTGGCAAGCTTGCTCGAACGATTGGGCATTGCCGGGGAAATGAAACCCAAAACGAGGCTGCTTCCTCCAACGGAAGCGCTGTACAGCAGCGTTGCCGGCGGCGACGTCGAAATCGGTTTCAATCAGATCAGCGAAATCCTGGCCCAACCGACCGTTGAACTCGCTGGCCCGCTACCGCCGGCGATTCAGAACTACACCCAATTCGTCCCCGGCATTGTGACCGGCAGCAGTCAGGTCGACGCCGGCAGCGCGCTGGTCATGTTTCTTTCCTCGCCAGCCGCCCAGGCCGTTCTCAAAGCAAAGGGTTTCGAATAACACGCTGTCCCGCCGGCGGACATGCCGCGGCGGCAATTTCTCCTCATGATGGGACTTACGGCTACTGAAACAATAAGCCTTGCCGGAACGACCCAACTCGGCGATCAAGGGGTGGTACGGACCGAGCGGCGAGGGAGGCGATGGGTAGCGCGCGACCTTTCATGGTGGCAGTCGGCATCTCGGTCTTCATTGCCGCGGGGTTTCCGGCCGGGCCGGCCACGGCACAGCAGGCCACTGCGTCGGCGGCGGAAACACTTGCAAGGCTTTCGGCGACAATCGCCGGGCAATACCCGTCGGCCAGGGCGCTGGTGCTGGCGCGCGGCAACTGCATTCTTCATGAATACTACGGCAACAATTCGCCCGATTTGCCGTGGCCGATGCATTCAGTGACGAAGAGCGTGTTGTCCATTCTAGTAGGCATTGCCATCGACAAGGGCTTGTTGCGGCTGGATCAGAAGCTGCCCGAACTGGTTGCCGAAGCGACAGAAAGGCCGATTGACCCGCGTGCGGCCGATATCACGTTGCGCGACCTCTTGACGATGTCGTCGGGCTTCGCTCCGCACGAGATGGTGGTGGTGCCGGGCGTCTGGAATTCCAGCGTCTGGATGATCGGGCGTACGGTCGAGTTCCCGCCGGGCACTCATTTTCAGTATGACAATCAGGGGACCAACCTGATCGCGATCATCCTGAGGCGTGCGGTCGGCGGCAACATCGCCGAGTTTGCCAGGAATGAGCTCTTCGCGCCGCTGCAGATCGATCGCTACATCTGGACTGTCGATCGGGACGGAAACCTGCCGGGATATAGCGGACTGCAATTGACCGGCAGGGACATGGCGAAGATCGGTCTGCTTTATCTTCAACAAGGCCGGTGGCGCGAGCGGCAGGTGGTATCGGAGGCCTACGTTCGCGATTCCACGCGCAAGCACAGCGACGGCGGTGAGCCGGCCAACGCCGGGTACGGATACCTGTGGTGGACAAAGCCGATACGCGATGGGTCGCCGGCCTATTTTGCTGCCGGCTACCAGAGCCAGATCATCTTGAACTTGCCGGACCGCAACCTCGTGATGGCGCTGGCATCCGCCTCCTCTCTTCCCGGAGGAGCCGCGAAGTTTATCAACGAGGTAGTGTTGCCCGCGGAAGCGGCGCTGCCGGCGGGAGCAGCGTGTGTCGGGCGCCTGGATCAGTGACAGGAGGGTGCGGTTGCCCAATCGCTGACGAGCGCTCTGGCTCATTCGATCAGTTCGTCTGCACTCGCCAGCAGCGCGGGCGGGATTGAAAGTCCCAAATTCTTGGCAACCTTCAAGTTGACGACCGTCTCGAATTTCGACGGCTGCTGGATCGGCAGGTCGGAAGGCCTTGCGCCTCTCGCAATGCGGTCGACATAGGAAGCGAGACGACGATATTGCTCCGATTGTAGCGGTCCGTAGGAACAGATCGCGCCGCTTCTCGCGAAGATCGACCACGCGGCGATTACAGGAATGCGCAGGTCGTTGCTGAGATCGAAGATCATCTTCCGGTTCTGCACCGCAAATCCGTCTGAGAAGATCGAGATTGCCTGCGGCGGGTCGGCCTTCATGGCCGCGAAAGCAGTTTCCATCACCTCGACCGACGGCGTCGGATAATAGCGTATCTCGATCCCCAATCGCTGGCCGGTTTCCTCGGAATGGGCGCGCTCGAGATTGACGCCGTGATGCTCCGGGTTGGCGATGATGGCAACGCGTCGCAATCCGGGAACTATGTCGCGCAGGATCTCCAGCCGCTTGCTGTTCAACTCGGCGGCCATCAAAGTAACGCCGGTCATGTTGCCGCGGGGTTGCGAGAGGCTGTCGGCAAATCCTGCCGCGATCGGATCGCCGCTGAAGACGTAGACCATGGGAACAGGAAGAGAGAGCTTGCTCGCTTCCGACACGGCAGCCCCTTGTGCGACGATCAGCTCGACGCGGGAATTCACCAGCTCTGCTGCAAGCTCGGGCACGCGGTCAAGGCGGTCATTGCCGAAGCGGTATTCGATGAGGAGGTTCTGGCCCTCGGTGTAACCGAGTTCGGCAAAGCCCTTGCGAAGCGCCGCGAGATAGGGCGTGAGGCTCGCTTCCTGCTGGGCGGTCAGCCAGCCGATTTTGAGCGGTTTTGTGCCCTGCGCGATCGCAAGTCCTGGGAGTCCGGCCGTTGCTGCGGCCGAGAGCAGAAAAGCGCGCCTGTCCATGCTTTTTCCCTCGACGGACCGTCGCAGCGAGCCTAACAGGCGCACATTGGCGACTCCAGCGCCGCGCCGGGGTTTTTCGTCCCCGGTGCGGTTTCGTAGCGCCCCCGTGCAGCCTAAATTGGGTTGCTGATTCGCAAACCGATTCGACCACTCCAAATCCAAAACGGTTCCCATGGGAAAGCAAGTCACTCCGCCGCAACCGGCCGAGGTCCACGAGGTCATGCTGCGCGATGCGCTGGAAGAGCGCTATCTCGCCTACGCGCTCTCGACCATCAAGCACCGCGCGCTGCCGGATGCCCGCGACGGCCTGAAGCCGGTGCACCGGCGCATCCTCTACGGCATGCGGCTGTTGCGGCTCGACCCCGGCGCCGCCTTCAAGAAATCCGCAAAGATCGTCGGCGACGTGATGGGCTCCTTCCATCCGCACGGCGACCAGGCGATCTACGATGCCATGGTGCGGCTGGCGCAGGATTTCAACTCGCGCTACCCGCTGGTCGACGGCCAGGGCAATTTCGGCAATATCGACGGCGATAACCCGGCCGCCTACCGCTACACCGAAGCGCGCATGACCGACGTCGCGCGGCTCCTGCTCGAAGGCATCGACGAAGACGGCGTCGAGTTCCGCCCCAATTACGACGGCCAGTCGCAAGAGCCGGTGGTGATGCCGGGCGGCTTTCCCAACCTGCTCGCCAACGGTGCGCAGGGCATCGCGGTCGGCATGGCGACGGCGATCCCGCCGCACAACGCCGCCGAGCTCTGCGATGCCGCGTTGCATCTGATCGACAAGCCCGAGGCCAAGTCGAAATCGTTGCTGAAATGGGTCAAGGGTCCGGACTTCCCGACCGGTGGCGTCGTCGTCGATTCCAAGGAAGCGATCACCGAAGCCTATGTGACCGGCCGCGGCTCGTTCCGTACCCGCGCGCGCTGGAAGCAGGAGGAAGGCGCTCGCGGCACCTGGGTCGTCGTCGTCACCGAAATTCCGTGGCTGGTGCAGAAGTCGCGGCTGATCGAAAGGATCGCCGAGCTGCTGAACGAGAAGAAGCTGCCGCTGGTCGGCGACATCAGGGATGAATCGGCCGAAGACGTCCGCATCGTGATCGAGCCGCGCGCCAAGACGGTCGATCCGGAACTGATGATGGAGTCGCTGTTCAAGCTCACCGAGCTCGAAAGCCGCATCTCGCTGAACCTCAACGTGCTGATCAAGGGCAAGATCCCCAAGGTCGTCGGTCTCGCCGAATGCTTGCGCGAATGGCTCGATCATCTGCGCGACGTGCTGGTGCGCCGTACCAACTACCGCAAGGGCCAGATCGAGAACCGGCTGGAGATCCTCGGCGGCTATCTGATCGCCTATTTGAATATCGACAAGGTGATCAAGATCATCCGCACCGAGGACGAGCCGAAGCCCGCGCTGATCAAGGCGTTCAAGCTCACCGAAGTGCAGGCCGACGCCATCCTCAACATGCGCCTGCGCTCCCTGCGCAAGCTCGAGGAGATGGAGATCAAGACGGAGGACAAGAACCTCCGCAACGAGCTGAAGGGCATCAAGTCGCTGCTCGGCTCCGAGCCCGAGCAGTGGAAGAAGGTTTCCGAGCAGGTCACCAAGGTCCGCGACATGTTCGGGCCGAAGACGCCGCTCGGCAAGCGCCGCACGTCGTTCGCCGATGCGCCCGAGCATGATCTTGCCGCCATCGAAGAGGCCTTTGTCGAGCGCGAGCCGGTGACGGTCGTCGTGTCCGAGAAAGGCTGGGTCCGTACCATGAAGGGCCACGTCGAGGATCTCTCCGGCCTGGCGTTCAAGACCGACGACAAGCTCGAACACGCCTTCTTCGCGGAGAGCACCTCGAAGCTGCTGGCTTTCGCCACCAACGGCAAATTCTACTCGCTCGATGTGGCGAAGCTGCCCGGCGGCCGCGGCCATGGCGAGCCGATCCGCATGTTCATCGACATGGAGCAGGAGGCCTCCATCGTCTCGCTGTTTGCCAACAAGGGCGGCCGCAAATTCCTGGTCGCCAACAGCGACGGCCAGGGCTTCGTCGTCAACGAGGACGATTGCGTCGGCAATACCCGCAAGGGCAAGCAGGTCATGAATGTGGACATGCCCGTGGAAGCCTGCGCGATCGCGACGGTGGCCGGCGATACCGTCGCGGTGATCGGCACCAACCACAAGATGGTGCTGTTCGGCATCGAGCAGGTTCCGGAGATGGCGCGCGGCCGCGGCGTCCGCCTGCAAAAATATTCCGGCGGCAGGCTGTCGGACATCGCCGTGTTCGATTCCAAGGCGGGCCTGACCTGGAAGGACTCCGCCGGCCGCGATCACAGCATGACCATGAAAGAGCTGTCCGACTGGCGCGGCAACCGTGCCGACGCCGGCCGTCTCGCCCATGGCCTGCCGAAGTCGAACAAGTTCAATCGCGGGGTGGAATAAGCGGGTCCTGCGCCGCACGCTTCACGAAGATTCGTCATGCCCGGCCTTGTGCCGGGCATTTGCGTCTTGTTTCATGACGGGTAGGGCGCGTACGGCCGAGAGCAGCCCGGCCATAGCCTGAGGCAGGGGAGGCGGCCATGGCAAGAACGAGCCGACGCTGGCAAGGGTTCGTTGCGGTTGCCGTTTTCGCGCTGTCGGTACCCGCCGTGGTCCTCGCCCAAACCATCCCCGGGGCGCTGCCGGAATCGGCGAAGTCGCTCGCAGACGGCCAGTGGCCGGCCTATGCCGGCACCTATGCGGCCGCGCGCTATTCGCCGCTTGCGCAGATCACGAAGGACAACGCGAAAGACCTGCGCGTCGCCTGGCGCTGGAAATCGCCCGACATGGCGGTTCGTGCGAAGCGGCCCGATATCGGGCCGACCTTCCTCAACGAATCGACGCCACTGATGGTGAACGGCGTGCTCTACACCCCGACCTCGCTGTCGCAGGTCGCCGCCATCGACGCAGCGACCGGCGAGACCAAATGGGTGTTCGACCCGAAGATCTACGACAACGGCCTCGGCATGCCCGCCAATCTCGGCTGGCTGCACCGCGGCGTCGCCTACGCAAGGAGCGGCGACGACGAGCGCATCATCATGCTGACGGCGTTTGCGCAGATGATTGCGCTGGATGCGAAGACCGGCAAGCCGGTGGCCGATTTCGGCAAGGACGGCCGCGTCGATCTCGCGGCAGGCCTGCGGCGGCCGGTCGATGCCAACTACTACACCATGACGTCGCCGCCGGTGATCGTGCGGGGCGTGATCGTCGTCGGCTCCTCGGTGTTCGACTGGTGGGGCAAGCGGCCTTCGCCGCCCGGCGACGTCAGGGGCTTTGACGTCAAGACCGGTCGCCTGCTCTGGACCTTCCACACCGTTCCGCAGGGCGAGGAGCCGGGCGCGGAGACCTGGGAGAGGGATTCCTGGAAGGAGGCCGGCAACGCCAATGTCTGGGCGCCGATGAGCGCCGACGAAGAGCTTGGCTACGTCTATCTGCCGGTATCCACGCCGACCAACGATTACTACGGCGGCCATCGCCCCGGCGATGGCCTCTATGGCGAAAGCCTGGTCTGCATCGAGGCGGCGACCGGAAGGAAGGTCTGGCACTACCAGCTCGTGCATCACGGCCTCTGGGACTACGATCCGCCGGCCGCACCGAACCTGATCGACATCACCGTGGACGGTCGGAAGATCAAGGCGGTGGCGCAGCCGACCAAGCAGGCCTTCCTCTATGTGTTCGATCGCGTCACGGGAAAGCCGGTTTGGCCGATCGAGGAACAGCCGGTGCCGGCTTCAAGCGTGCCGGGCGAGCAGGCGGCAAGGACGCAGCCTGTTCCGACCAGGCCGAAGGCGTTCGACCTGCAGGGCGCGCGCGACGAGGACCTGATCGACGTCACGCCCGAGATCCGGAAGGAGGCGATCGAGATCGCCAACGCCTTCGACCGCGGCGGCCTCTACACCCCGCCATCGCTGCGCGGCACCATCACCGTGCCCGGCAATGCCGGCGGCGCCAGCTGGTCTGGCGCGGCGGTCGATCCGGATACCAACCTGCTCTATGTCGGCACCTATCGCGTGCCGACGCTGATCACCGTGCGGAAACCTGAGGCCTCCTATGAAGGCACCTACGACTATATCGGCTCGGGCCGCTACATCGCGGGTCCGCGCGGCCTGCCGCTGCTGAAGCCGCCTTTCGCCAGCATCGTCGCCATCGACATGAACAGCGGCGAGCACCGCTGGCGCATTCCGGTCGGCCACAGCCGCGCGATGGGCGCGGTGAGGCGGCTCGATCTGCCGGACGATCTCGGTCTGCTCGCCCGCAACTGGGCGCTGATCACCAAGACCGTCATGATCGTGGTCCAGATGGGCTATGTCGATCCGCCGCGCTTTGTGCCCGGCCACAATCTACCGTTCAGGGACCTGCACAACCTCGATCCGCGGCTGTGGGTCCACGACAAGGCGACCGGCGAAACGATCGCCGAGCTTGAGCTGCCGGGAAACGCAACGGGATCGCCGATCACCTACATGGCCGGCGGCAAGCAGTTCATTGCGTTTTCGATCGGCGGCGGCCCGGTCCCGGAAGAGCTGGTCGCGGTGGCGTTGCCGTAAGCCCGGGGCAGCATGGGCAAGGTTGCGCGCATCGATATTCCGACCTAACTTGCTGGCGGGGGCAGGCAGGCTCCCCGTCAGACGGCCGCCGTCCAAGCTCTGCGCAAAACTCCCTTGAGCGGAGGATCGCGCATGGACGCAGGTACGACAGTTCAAGCCAGACCGGCTTCCGGCTCCTCGCTGATCGCGCTGCTCTATGCGGCGCGGGCGCTGCGCGGCTTCGGCGACGGCTTTGCCATCATCATCCTGCCCGCCTACATGACCGCGCTCGGCTTCGATGCGGTGGCGGTCGGCTTGGTCGCCACCGCTTCGCTGCTCGGCACTGCGCTCTTCACCCTCGCCATCGGCTGGATCGCGCCGCGCTTCGACCTTCGCGCGCTGCTCCTGTTCGGCGCGGCCCTGATGACGGCCACCGGCCTTGCTTTCCCCAATGTCGAACACTTCACGCTGATCGCGCTGGTCGCCTTCATCGGCACGATCAATCCCTCCGGCGGAGATCTCGGCGTCGCCGTGCCGCTGGAGCATGCCGTGCTGGCGCGCACGGCTTCGGACGCCGTTCGCACGCGGGTTTTCGCCCGCTACAGCCTGATCGGCGCGCTTTGTGCTGCGGCCGGCTCGCTCGCTGCCTCGCTGCCGGATTTCCTGCTGGCGGCGGGCGGCACGCAACTCGGCGCTTTCCGGGCGATGTTCTACGCCTATGCAGCGCTGGGCGCGATCTGTGCGTTGCTCTACCGCCAGGCCCCGCACGCCCGCGCAGAAGAGAAGGCGCACGCGCCGCTCGGCCCTTCGCGCGGCACCGTCTACAGGCTCGCCGCGCTGTTCTCGATCGACGCCTTTGCCGGCGGCTTCGTCGCGCAATCGCTGCTGGTGCTCTGGCTGTTCCAGCGTTTCGACCTGTCGCTATCGGCAGCCGGCGTCTTCTTCTTCTGGGCCTCGACGCTGTCGGCCTTCTCCTATCCGGTCGCCGCCTGGATCTCGCGCCGCATCGGCCTCGTCAACACCATGGTGTTCACGCATATCCCCTCCAGCATCTTTCTGATCCTCGCGGCGTTCGCGCCCAATCTCTATGTCGCGCTGGCGCTGCTCCTGTTGCGCTCGGCGCTGTCGCAGATGGACGTGCCGACCCGCACCTCCTACGTCATGGCCGTGGTGACGCCGCCCGAGCGGCCGGCGGCAGCGAGCGTCACCGCCGTGCCGCGCAGCCTTGCCTCCAGCATCAGCCCCGCGATTGCCGGCGTGCTCCTGACCACGAGCTTCCCAGGGCTGCCGCTCGTGGTCTGCGGCGCGCTCAAGATCGCCTACGATCTGGCGCTCCTGTTCTCGTTCCGCCACATCAAGCCGCCGGAAGAACAGGAATAGCCGGCCGGTCGTCCGGCGGCCGACTGGTTCATTGCCCTATCTGGAATCTCGGGTGTGATAGTATTCGCTCTCCAAGGCGATATATCAGGCGCAAATGACGCGGCTCGCCGCGCGCTCCGGAGACAGCTCATGCATTCCCATTCCATCGACCGCTGGACCCACGACCACGTCTTCCTCGGCGCCAAGCATTCGCGCAACGAGCGGCGCACCTGGCTGGTGGTCGCGCTCACCGCGGTGATGATGGTGGGAGAGATCGTTGCCGGCGTCGTGTTCGGCTCGATGGCGCTGCTCGCCGACGGCTGGCACATGGCGACCCACGCGGCGGCGCTGGGCATTGCGGGCCTCGCCTATCTGTTTGCCCGCCGCCAGGCACGCAATACGCACTTCACGTTCGGCACCGGCAAATTCGGCGATCTCGCCGCCTTTGCCAGCGCCGTCATCCTCGGCATCGTCGCGATCCAGATCGCGTTCGAGAGCGTCGAGCGGCTGGTGCATCCGGTCGCGATCGCCTATCGCGAGGCGATTGCGGTCGCCGTGCTCGGTCTTGTCGTCAACCTCGTCAGCGCCTTCCTGCTGCGGGAGGAGCATGACGACCACCATCACGGCCACGGCCACGCGCATGACCACGGCCACCCGCACCGTCACCGCGACAACAATTTGCGTGCCGCCTATGTCCACGTCCTCGCGGACGCCGCGACCTCCGTGCTTGCCATCGCGGCGCTGCTGACGGCGGCCTGGCTGCAGTGGACCTGGGCCGATCCCGTCGTCGGCATCGTAGGCAGCGTCGTGATCGCCAGCTGGGCGGTCGGCCTGTTGCGCTCCTCCGGCAGCGTGCTGCTCGACGTCAACGGCAGCAGCAAGATGGAAGAGCTGATCCGGCACCGCCTGGAGACGCGCGGCGATCGCATCACCGACCTGCATCTGTGGCAAATCGGGCCCGGGCACCGCGCCGCCGTGATCTCGCTCGTCTCGGACGAGCCGCTGCCGCCGTCGGAATACAAGCGCCGGCTCAGCGGCGTGCATGGCCTCAGCCATGTCACGGTCGAGGTCGAGCTGTGCCGGCACGAGCCGGGGCAGGGATGTTAGGAACAACTCAGACGCGCTTCGGCGCCGCGGCCGTCCTCGACCAATAGAGCGCGAGCGGGCCGAGCAGGATGCCAGCGGCCAGCACGGCGAACGCCGCCGTCCATGCCGAGGCGCTGGCCGGGCCGCCCGCCGCATCGAGTGCCACGCCGAGCGCCCATGCTCCCAGCGCCGACAGGCTGAAGCCGACGGTCGAATGGATGGCCATGGTGGCCCCGCGATTGTTGGGATCGGCGGCCATCGTCATGCCCGAGGTCAATGCGCCGGAATCGGCCGGCACGGTGACGGCATAGACCAGCAGGAGCGGCAGCAGCACCCACGGCGACTGGTCCGACAGGAATCCGATCAGCAGCGCCAATGCGCCGGAGACGAGCATCACCAAGGTGATGGCGCGATGGCGGCCGAGCTTGAGCGCCAGCTCGTTGCCCAGAATGCTCGCGGGCATCGCCAGGATGGAAAAGACGAAGCTGACGATCAACGGCGTCAGCACCGATGTTCCGTGCCGCGCCACCACGAAGGTCCAGAACGCCACGATCCATGTCCTGATGCCGTAGAGCTCGAAGCAGTGCGCGCCGTAGCCCAGCACGAATCCCATTGCAGGGGTGTTGCGGAACACCGGCGCAAAGTCGAGCAGGTGCCCGCTGGCCGGCTTTGGCGCAACGGGTTTCAACAGCGCGCTGACCGACAGCATCACCAGCGGGCCGATCGCCGTGACGAAGAAGGCGGCGCGCCAGCCGAGGCTTTCGGCCACGAGCTGGGAGACGAGGAACGACAGCCCCACGCCGACCGAGAAGCTCGAAGTGTACAGCGTCACCGCGCGCGAGGAATCGCCGGGCGCGAGGCGGTCGGTCAGCGCCTTCAGCCCGGGCATATAGGCGCCGGCAAAGCCGATGCCTGCGATCGCGTTGCACAGCGCGCCGGTCCACAGCCCGGTCGCGAACAGGCCGAACAGGATCGTGCCCAGGGCGCTCACCGCCGATCCCGCGATCAGGATGTTGCGCGCGTCGATCCGGTCGGTGAGCGTCGCCAGCAGCGGCACCGCCAGCATGTAGCCGGCCGCGCCGGAGCCGGACAGAAGACCCGCCTGCGCGCCCGACAGATGCCATTCCGGAATCAGATAGCCGGCGAGAATGGCCGGCACGACGACATGCGGCAGCAGGCTGCCCAGCTGGCCCGCGCACATCGCGAAGACAACGGCTTTTCCTTCGAGCCTGATGTTCTCACCCGATCCGGCCGGGACGCGCTAACCGCATCCGCAACCGGCCTTTCCCTGTTGTTTGGCTTTTGCATCGTCGGCGCAGCAGGCGTCAACTTCGGCCGGCGTCGGCCCGCCGCAGCACTGGCTTGCGCCGGGCACGGCCGAGCGGGTGCAGACGCCGGTCTCCGGCAATACCAGCTCGACGCGCCCCGCAGCCGCCTTGTCGCCGGCAATGTCCGCGGCAATGGAGCGTACCTGCTCATATCCCGTGAGCATCAGAAAGGTCGGCGCGCGGCCGTAGGATTTCATGCCGGCGAAAAAGAATCCCGGCTCGGGCTGCACCAGTTCGCGTGCGCCGTGCGGCCGCACGGTGCCGCAGCTGTGCAGGTTGGGATCGATCAGCGGCGCAAGCGGAACGGGACTCTCGACGGTGGGATCGAGCTGGATGCGAAGTTCGCGCAGGAAATTGAGTTCGGGCCGGAAGCCGGTCGCAACGATCAACTCATCGACCCTGACTTGCCTTGCGCAGTCGTTCGCGCCGACGACGAGGCTCGCGCCGTCGAGCGCCAGATGGGAGACGTGAAATTCGCGTTCGAGCCCGATCCTGCCCTCCGCAACCAGCCGCGCGAAGGCGCTGCCCAGTTCACCGCGCGCGATCAGCTTGTCATTGACGCCGCCGCCGAATGCCTTGGCCGGATCGTTGCCGCGCAACAGCCACAGTGGCCGCGTCTGCGGCTCCTGCTCGGCGAGCCGCGCCAGATCGATCAGCGTGCCGATCGCCGAATGGCCCGCACCGAGCACGGCCACGGCCTTGCCGGCATAGCGCGCGCGGTCCTTCCCCAGCACGTCGGGCATGCCGTACGCAATGCGGCTGCTGGCAGCCCGCTCGCCGATGGCAGGCAGGCCGTTGGCGCCGGCGGGATTGGGCGAGTGCCAGGTGCCGGAGATGTCGATGACTGCATCGGCGCGCAGGACTTCCGGGCCCTTGCCGTTCTGGTACCTGATCTCGAACGGCGCGCGTTCGCGTCCCGCGCTCTTCAACTTGTCGAAGCCGGCGCGGCTGATGTCGGTGACGCGGCTGGAAGTGCGGACGTGACGGGCTAGGGCGGTTCGCGTGGCCAGCGGTTCAAGGTATCGTTCCACCAGTTCGGCCCCGGTTGGATAGTGCTGCGGGTCCGGCGAATTCCATCCCGTCGGTTTCAGCAGCCGCTCGGCCGCGCGATCGATATTGTATTCCCAGGGCGAGAACAGTTGCACATGGCCCCACTGCCTGACCGCATGCGCAACATTGTCGCCCGCTTCGAGCACGACAGGCGTCATGCCGCGCTCGAGGATGTGTGCCGCAGCGGCGAGTCCGACCGGTCCGGCTCCAATGATGGCGACAGTCTTGACGGCACTCATTCAGCATCTCCCATGATACTCGAACATCGAACAGACCCGACCGCAAGATCCCGCCGCACGCGTTACATGCCGGTTTCTTCACACCGGACGGCCGCCGCCTTGGAGCGGTCTAGCCGCAGCAGCCGCGAGCGCTGCCCGACGCCTGCTTCGGCTTGGTCGCCCGGATGAAGGCGCTCATGAACTTGCCGTCGACATCCCGGGCCATCGCATCGACGTCGATGCCCTGGCCGGCGAGGAATTCGCGGGCATCTGCGACCTGGTACACGCGGGTCGGCTCGACGCCGACCTGTTCGAACCCGGCGGACTTGAGTTTCGCGCTGTAGTCGCCCTCGTCGAGCGCGCCCGCAATGCAGCCGACCCACAGCAGCATGTCGCGCCGCAGCTGCTCAGGCACTTCTCCGCGCGTGACGACGTCGGATACCGCAAAGCGGCCGCCGGGCTTGAGCACCCGAAACGCCTCGCGGATCACCTGATCCTTGTCGGCGGAAAGGTTGATCACGCAGTTGGAGATGATCACGTCGACCGAGTTGTCGGGCAGGGGAATGTTTTCGATCTCCCCCTTGAGGAACTCGACGTTTTCGGCGCCGGCCTCCTTCTGGTTCTCGCGCGCCAGCGCCAGCATTTCGTCGGTCATGTCGAGACCGTACGCCTTGCCGGTCGGTCCCACCCGGCGGGCGGACAGCAGGACGTCGATCCCGCCGCCCGATCCGAGGTCGAGCACGGTCTCGCCTGTCTTCAATTCGGCCAGTGCCGTCGGGTTGCCGCAGCCGAGCGAGGCTGCCAGTGCCGCATCCGGAAGGGCCCCGCTTTCCTGGTCGGAGTAGAGGTTCGATGTGATCGGGCTCGACGGCCGGGCGCCGCAACAAGAGCCTGCGCGCACTGCAGCCTGGCTATACTTTTCGCGGACGGCTTCCTTGATGTCAGTCATTGTCATCTCCTTTTACTCTTCCCATTAAACTAGAAATATCGAAATTAAGGCCGCGACAAATCATGCCGCGCTTCTTGCATCGCCGCTTTCGGCCGACTCGCTGCAGCACTCGGCCACGAGGAATCCGACGAGATCGCGCATGACATCGTAGTTGGCGTGGCAGACGAGGGTCGTGCCCTCCCGCACCTGAGTCACGAGGCCGACGACCACCAGCGACTTGATGTGATGGGAGAGGGTGGAGGGCGCGATCTTCAACTTGTCCTGCAGGCGTCCGACCGGCATGCCAGCTTCTCCAGCGCGGATCAGCGTGCGGTAGATCTTGAGCCTGGTCGGATTGCCAAGGGCTTCGAGATGGGCAGCGGCGTCATCGAGTTTCATGACGGCAATATGCCCCGAGTCGCTGCTGCTGTCAACGGTGTTTCTAGAATTATCGAAATATGACTGGTCGCTGCCGTTCCCTGGGCAGTTGACGGTGGCCCGAAATATCCATAAGTCTGGATATATGGATACCGAACCCGCCATTCTCGCACTGGCCGCGCTGGCGCAGTCCACCCGGCTGGATGTGTTCCGGCTGCTCGTGAAGCATGAGCCAAAGGGGCTTGCGGCCGGAGAAGTCGCAAAGTCCCTTGCCGTCCCGCAGAACACCATGTCGGCGCACCTCGCCGTGCTTTCGCGAGCGGGACTGGTCACCGCGCGCCGTAGCGGGCGCTCGATCGTCTACCGCGCCGATCTCGCCCGCTTCCAGGCCGTGATGTCGTTCCTCGTCAACGATTGCTGCGACGGACGTCCGGAAGTCTGCGCGCCGCTGATCGAAAGCATCACGCCCTGCTGTCCGCCGAAGCGTAAGGGGAAAGCCAATGTCCGAACGCACATTTAACGTCCTGTTTCTCTGCACCGGCAATACCGCACGTTCCGTGCTCGCCGAATCGATCCTGCGCAAGGAGGGCCGCGGCCGTTTCAGGTCGTTTTCGGCCGGAAGCCAGCCCAAGGGAACGGTGAATCCGTTTGCCATCAAGGTGCTCCGTGACATGGACTACCCGGTGGATGGTCTGCGCTCGAAGAGCTGGGAGGAGTTCGCCCGGCCCGACGCTCCGGTGATGGATTTCGTCTTCACGGTCTGCGACAACGCGGCGGGCGAGGCTTGTCCGATCTGGCCGGGCCAGCCGATGACGGCGCATTGGGGGATCGAGGATCCCGCCGCGGTCGAAGGCTCCGATCTGCACAAGGAAGCTGCCTTCGTCGAAGCCTTCCGCTATCTGAAAAACCGGATCGCCGCCTTCAGCAGCCTGCCGCTCGCGAGTATCGACCGCCTGTCGCTTGGCACCAGGCTGCGCGATATTGGCCGCATGGACGGCGCCACGATCGAGCGGGGAAAGGCGAGCTGATGTCCGAATTCGATCTGCCGAGGCGGCTGGTTGCCGAGTTGCTCGGCACGGCCTTGCTGGTCGCGACCGTCGTCGGCTCCGGCATCATGGCGGAAACGCTGACCAGGGACGTGGCGCTGCAGCTGCTTTGCAACACGCTGCCGACCGGCGCCATTCTCGTCGTGCTCATCACGGTTCTCGGTCCGGTTTCGGGCGCGCATTTCAACCCGGCCGTCTCGCTGGTGATGGCGCTGAAGGGCGAGCTGCCGGGGGGCGACGCGGCGCGTTACGTGGCCGTGCAAATCCTCGGCGGCATTGCCGGCACCGTGATCGCGCATGCGATGTTCGGCATGCCGCTGTTCGATTTCTCCATGAAGGTGCGGACCGGCGGCGCGCAGTGGCTGGCCGAGGCGGTGGCCGCCTTCGGGCTGGTCGTCACGATCCTGGCCGGCGTCCGCTTCAACCGGCCGGCGGTGCCCTGGCTGGTCGGTCTTTACATCACCGCTGCGTACTGGTTCACCGCCTCGACGTCGTTTGCCAATCCGGCCGTTGCGATCGCGCGCTCGCTGACCAACACCTTTTCCGGCATCCGTCCCGCCGACCTGCCGGGATTCATTGCGAGCGAACTGGTCGGCGCCGTGGCGGCCTTGATGCTGATGAGCTGGCTGCTGCGCGGCGCAAGCGGGGCGGCGGCTGCGACCAGAGGGGTTTCGCCATGACGGTCACGATCTACCACAACCCCTCCTGCGGTACCTCCCGCAACACGCTCGCCATGATCCGGCAAAGCGGCGAGGAGCCCGAGGTGATCGAATATCTGAAGACGCCGCCGAGCCGCGAGCGGCTGCGCGAATTGGCCAAGGCGATGGGCATCCCCGTCCGGGGCTTGCTGCGCGAGAAAGGCACGCCCTATGCCGAGCTCAATCTCGCCGATCCCAAATGGAGCGACGACGAGCTGATCGACTTCATGCTGGCCCATCCGATCCTGATCCAGCGCCCGATCGTGGTGACGGACAAGGGCGTGCGGATGTGCCGTCCGTCCGAACTGGTGCTCGATCTGCTCGACAAGCCCGTGTCGTCCTTCGTGAAGGAGGATGGCGAGGTCGTGGCGAAAAAATGAGCCGTCGCCCCGGCACAGGCCGGGACCCATAGCCACGGATCTCCATTGTTGAAAACGGGTCGAAGCTCCGACCCGTTCCAATCGGGCGCATTGGCGGTCATGGGCCCCGGCCTTCGCCGGGGCGACGTGAGCGTGAGGCGCGAGGTGTCGCCAATCCGGCGCGGCGGGCAAATCAGCTTTCGGCTTACCGGAATCGTGTCAAGTCCTGAGTCGAAAATAATTCGCTTTACCGGAATTATGATTTACGGTATCAGCCGACCCGGCCCGTGCCACCAAGGGACGTTTCGCGATCGTCACGGAACGTGGGGCGGGTTGCGATGGGCCGCTGCGGCGTTCAGGCGTGTTCTTCAGGCCCGACGAAAATGCTGCGGCGGACGGTGAAATCGTGTGGTCCTGGCGCCGCGACCCTGGCGCTACGGCGGCGCGAAGTATCGCGCCGGCAACGGGGGCAAGAAAGGCCGCTTCCCCGGGGAGATCACGTATAAGCCGCAACACCGTTGCGCGGGGAAAGCCGGTGTCGTTCGGCTGAACCTGTAGTGGACTTGCTCGTTTGCTTTTCTCATCTGCAAACGAGGCTATGGGTGCGGCAAGCGCCCGGCTTTCCCTGCGCCCTCTGACTGAAGAGGGCCGACGTAATTGCAGCACCCGGTCGAAAACGAGTCGCGGGAACGAGAGCGTGTGCCTGTTCCTGCTGACAGTTGCCGCCATCTCCATTCACGCATGCGGAAAACGCAAACGCCGCTGTTGGTCGGCGGCACCTTTCTTCCTACGATGGCGCGGTACGAGGAAGCACCCGTTGACCGAATGGATCGGCGTTACGATTGCGCTGCTGTCGAGTTGCCTCGGCGGTACGGCTGCGGCGGTCACGCGTTATCTCGCGGGCAACACCGATCCCGTCACGCTCGCGATCCTGCGCTGGGGCATCGGTTTTCTCTGCGTGCTGCCGGCCGCTATCCTGCTGAGGGCCAAATGGCCGGAACGGCGCGATTGGCCGGCGGTCGCTGCGCTCGGCTTCGCCTTCTTCGGCGTCTTCTTCGTGCTTTACAATATTGCGCTTTCTTACACGACGGCGGCGCGCGCCTCGCTGGCGCTGGCGACACTGCCGCTGTCGACCATGGTGGTCGGCGCCGCGTTGCGCGTGGAGGCGCTGACCTTCCGCAAGAGCCTCGGCGTCTGCATCGCCGTGCTCGGCGTCGCCGCGGCGCTGGCGTCCGGGCTCGCAGCCGCGCCGCCGGGCGCCTGGCGCGGCGAACTGATCATGCTTGCCGCCGTATTCTGCATGGCCTTCTACAACGTGCTGTCGCGGCCGTTCATGCGGCGCTCCAGCGCGCTCGGGTTCCTTGCCGTCGGCATGGGAACGGGAGCGGCGGCGCTGATCGCGGCGGGCGCTGCGACCGGCAGTCTCGCGGCGCTCTCGCATTTCACGCCGCCGCAATGGATTGCCGGCATCTATCTCGGCGTCGGCGGCGGCGCGGCGGCCTTCATCCTGTGGGTGCTTGCGCTGGAGCGGGCCTCGCCGACCCGCGTCGCCAACACCATGACCGTCAATCCGATCGCGGCGGGCCTATTGGCAACGCAGCTTGTCGGCGAGCCCATCACGGCCAATCTCGTGCTCGGCCTGATCGCGGTGTTCGCCGGGATCTGGATTGCGACGTCGGAGAAGAGCGCATGAGCAGCTCACGCCGCCGCGATCCCCTCGATCTCGATCATGAAGTCGGCGCCATAGAGCTTCGATACCTCGACCAGGGTCACCGCGGGCGCGGCCGGCGGTGTCACCGTCGCGAAGAAGCGGTTGCGTGCCTCGCGATAGCGCCCAAGGTTGTTCATATCGGTCAGGAAGACGGTCAGCTTCACGAGATTGGCGGCCGTGCATCCGCGTGCCGCCAGGGCAATGGACAGATTGCGAAACACCTGCTCGGCCTGCGCGGCAAAATCATTCTTGCCGACGACGCTGCCGTCCGCGTCGAGGGCGGTCTGGCCGGCGATGAAGAGGATGCGGCCGGCGGCAATCTCGACGATCTGCGAATAGCCGGGCGGCTCACCCAGTTCCGGCGGATTGAAACGACTGATGGTCGGCGATGCCACTTTACTCTCCCGGCGGTTTCAGTTGCGCGGCGCCACCGGGGCGGGAGGCGGGCCGAAACCGGTCGAGCCCTTCGGCTTAAATGTGCCGGCATAGAAGGAGAGCACGAACACCAGCACCAGCGCGACGAGATAGACCGCGTAGGATTGCGGCGGCGTGATCGCCCATTTCCACCAGCTTTGCGGATTGCTCTCTTTGTCCATGATGCCGTTGTGCGCGATGCGCCCGCCGATGGAAAGTAAAATATCGCCCGGCTCAGGGCTCGCGTGGGGTCGAGCGGGTATTGAGGAAGAACAGCGCCGTGAGTGCGGCGAGGCTGAGCGCGGAGGACACCATCAATACCTTGCTCCCCATCACCTCGATCAGAAGCCCGAACGCCAGTGGCGCTCCTGCCTGCGCCATGCGGGAGGGCGCGCCGAGCAGGCCGAGGCGATAGGCGTAATTCTGCGAGCCGAAGATCGCGAGCGGCAGCGTGCCGCGCGCGATGGTCAGAATGCCGTTGCCGGAGCCATGGAAGACCGCGAAAACGCTCGCTGCCGCGCCGCCAAAGATGGCGACGATGATGGCGCCGATCGGGTGGGTGATGCAGGCGATCCGTGTCGAGATCAGGGGATGATAGCGGCTGAGGAAGCCGGCCTCGACGACGCGGGCGGCCACCTGCGCCGGTCCGATCAGCGCGCCGGCGGCAATGGCCTGCACGGGCGTCGCGCCGGCGGCTTCCAGGATGCGCGGGAAATGCGCGGCCATGGCGCCGGTGACGGTCCAGGCGGCGGCGAAGGTGAAGGCCAGCAGCGCCATCGGCCGGTCGATCGGAATCTGCGGCTTCACTGCATTGGCGACCGCAGCCTTTGCGCCATGCACCGCCGGCAGAATGAAGAAGTTGAGGGGCAGCCCGAGCAGGATATGCGCCGCCGCCCAGGCAAAGCAGGTGTTGCGCCAGCCGATCTGCTCGAGCCCGAGGGCGGTGAGCGGCCAGCCGACGGTGGAGGCAAACCCCGCGATCAGGGTGATGCCGGTGATCGAGCGTCGCGCCGCGTCGCCGTAGATGCGGCCGAGTGTGCCGAAGGCGGCGTCGTAAAGGCCCATTCCCATGCCGATGCCGAGCAGGAGCCAGGCGATCACGAGGACGGGAATCGAATAGGTGAAGCCGAGCAGCGCGAGGCCTGCTGCCAGCGTCAGGTTGGAGATGCAGAGCACCGAGCGGCCGCCGACCAGGTCGATCTGCTGGCCGACGCGCGGGCCGATGATGGCGGAGAGCACCATCGAGGCGGAGAACGCCGCAAAGATCCAGTTCGAGGAGACGCCGAGATCACGGCCGATCGGATCGGCCAGGATGGCGGGCAGGTAGTAGCTCGAAGCCCAGGCCAGCGTCTGCGTGGTGCCGAGCGCCAGGATGATCGGAAGCTGCGGCGGGCTCATTTCCTCTTCAGTCCGATTCCGGCCGGCTGCATCCGGTTCTCCTTCAAACGCAGATGCATTTGCCGCTCTCGCAATAGTGTCGTCAAGGTGGATCGGACATTGCAGGGCAACGCTTTCGTCACGGCTGATTGCGCGGCATAATTGGTCCCATGCAACTCGCTTCGCGCCTTCGCCTGATGAATTGGCTGGTCAGCCAGGGTCTGACCGGCCTGCCTGAAAGCGAGCTGATCCGCGGTTTTTGCGAGCGCTGCTGCGCCGAGGGAATCGCATTGTCCTACGGGCTGGTCGTGTTCGACACGCTACACCCCATCTTCGAAGGGCGCGGCTTCCGCTGGCACGACGTCGAGATCAATCTGCCCAAGAGTTTCGAGTACGGCCCGACGGAAGGTGACGCCGCCGAAGGCTGGCAGCGCTCGGTCTTCTACGAAATGCTCGAACAGGGTGACGAGCACCGCGTCATCGACCTGAGGGACGCGGCCTCGCACCGCTATTCGCGCTTCGACGAGCTCGCCGCCCAGGGGCACAAGCATGCTTCCGCCTTCGTGCACCGCTTCGGCGAAGCCGGCACCATGGGCCAGATGGATTGCGTCTACTCCAATTGGACGACGCGAGACGATGGCGGCTTCGGCGAGGAGGGGCTGGCCGCGATGCGCGACCTCGTGCCGGTGCTCGGCCTCGCCATCAAGTCCGCGGCACAGGCCGACATCGCGCGCACCCTCGGGCGGGTCTATCTCGGGCGCGAGACCTCGGAACAGGTGCTGCGGGGAAAGATGTCGCGCGGCATCACCGAGAAGATCAAGGCGGTGCTGTGGTTCTCCGACCTGCGCGGCTCGACCGCAATCTCGGAAAGCATGGAACCGGGAGAGATCATCCCGTTCCTCAACGACTATGCGCAGGCTTCGATCGATGCCATCCACGATGCCGGCGGCGAGGTAATGAAGCTGATTGGCGACGGCGTGCTGGCGATGTTTACCAACGAGAACATGGCAATTGCCAAGCGCGCGGCGCTGCGCGCCGAGCATCGCTTCCGCCACAACATGGACGTCCTGAACGCGCGCCGCACGGCCCAGGGGCGCCCGGTGACCACGGCGCATGTCGGATTGCATATCGGCGAGGTCTTCTACGGCAATATCGGCAGCGACGACCGCCTCGACTTCACCGTGGTGGGCCCTGCGGTCAACGAAGTCAGCCGAATCGCCTCGATGTGCCGCTCCGTCGACCGCGAGCTTCTGACCTCGTCCGCCTTCCGCAACGGCCTCGATGCCACGGGCCGCAACTACCTCGTCTCCACCGGCCGCTTTGCTCTGCGCGGTATCGGCGGCGCGCAGGATCTCTATACGCTCGATCCGGATATTTTGACCGACGAGGTCACCGCCGGGAAATACGCGCGGTATGTGGTGGGATAGGCTGCGGTGATCTCCGTTACTTCAGCATCGGGCGGGCTCGCCGACCATCTCGGGCTGGCGCGCCAGGCTCACGGCGGGCGACAGCCAGATCACCAGCGCCTGCGCGGCGAAGATCGCCGCCGCGAGATACAGGCACATCTCCGCGCCATAGAGACCGCCGACGATGGCGCCGAGCGCCGAGCCGAGCGGACGGGCGCCATAGCTCATGATGTTGATGGCGGAGACGCGGCCGAGCAGCGAGGGCGGCGTCACCGATTGGCGCAGCGTGGTGGTGGAGATCACCCACAGGATCGGGCCGGCGCCGAGCAGGAAGAAGCTCAGGCCCGCAAGCCAGGGCGAGGGCACCAGCGTCGTCAGCGCCATGATGCCGGCGGCAACGAAGCCGGTGATGGGCCCAAGGCCGATCACGGCGCCAAAGGCGAGGCGGCTCATCACCCGCGTGGCCAGCAGCGCGCCGACCACCATGCCGACGCCGTACATTGCGAGCGTAGTGCCGACGCCGGCGGCGCTGAGGCCGAGGTGGCGCACGGCGTAGGGCACGAACACCGCGAGCAGCAGGAAAGACGCCGTGTTGAAGATGAACTGCGTGATGAACACCGGCCGCAGCAGCGCATGCCGCATCACGAAATTCGCGCCTTCGGCGGTCTCCTTCAACGGGTGCCGCCGCAGCGTGGGCCCGCGCGCCGGTTCGTAGATGCCGGAGAGCAGAACCACGGCGATGACGGAAAGGGCGGCGGCAAAGCCGAACGCGGGCGCGGCGCCCATCCAGCCGACCAGCGCACCGCCGAGTGCGGGGCCGGCCGCGAAGGCGACGGTGCGGGCGAGTTCGATCCTGGCGTTGGCAGCGGGCAGTTGCTGCGAAGCGACCAGCGAAGGCACCAGCGCGGGTGCCGCGACGCTGTAGACGACGGTGCCGCACACCGCGGCAAAGCCGAGCAGCGCGAGCAGGGTCAGGTTGAGCGCGCCGAGCCAGATCAGCAGCAGGATCGTTGCGAGCGCCGCCGCACGCAGGGTTTCCGAGCCGGCCATCAGCAGACGGCGCGACATGCGGTCGGCGGCCAGACCCGCCGGGATCGCGATCAGCACGAACGGCAGCGTCAGCGCGGTCTGCAGCACCCCGGTCTGGCCTTCGCCGACGCCGAGCAGCAGCACGGCGACAATGGGCGCTGCCGCCAGCGCAATCTGTTCGGCCGATTGGGCGGCGAGGTTGGACCAGGCCAGCCGGTTGAAGGTTTTGGGCAGCTCGATTGCAGGCAAAGGTGACATGGCGCAAGTCCGCAATTCCAGGGTTGGGGCATCTTCCGGCGGCACGACGGCCAAACCCACCCGCTTCCCGACAACACGGTTTCGGGAACCGCCAGATGCAGTTGCAAATGAGTTGCATTAAAGAGAATTATTGGCCATCATGGCGGAAATGGATGCGAAGGCCCCCAGTTTGAGCCCGGACGATCTGCCCGACGCCGGGAATGGCTTCGGCGGCAGCCGCGATGTGGCCGGCAAGAGCCTCGCCGAGGTAAACGCGACCGTCGCCGTCCCCGCGATGGGCGGGCTGTGGTGGCGGCGGCTGCTGGCCTTTGCAGGTCCCGGCTATCTCGTTTCCGTCGGCTACATGGATCCCGGCAACTGGGCGACCGACCTCGCGGGCGGCTCCAAGTTTGGCTACACGCTGCTGTCGGTGATCCTGCTGTCGAACCTGATGGCGATCCTGCTGCAGGCGCTGGCCGCGCGGCTTGGCATCGTCACCGACCGCGATCTCGCGCAGGCCTGCCGCGCCAGCTATTCGCGGCCGGTCAATTTCATGCTGTGGCTCGCCTGCGAGGCGGCGATCATCGCCTGCGATCTCGCTGAAGTGATCGGCACCGCGATCGCGCTGAAGCTCCTGTTCGGCATTCCCCTGATCGGCGGCGCGCTGATCGCCGCGCTCGATGCCTTCCTGCTGCTGCTCCTGATGAACCGCGGCTTCCGCTTCCTGGAAGCCTTCGTGATCGCGCTTCTGATCGTCATCGCCGTCTGCTTTGCGATCCAGGTTGCGGCCGCGGCGCCCCCGGTCGCGGCGATGCTGAGGGGGTTCGTGCCGTCGAGCGAGATCTTCACCAATCCGGAGATGCTCTACATCGCCATCGGCATCATCGGCGCCACCGTGATGCCGCATAACCTCTATCTGCATTCGTCGATCGTTCAGACCCGCGCCTATCCGCGCACCCATGAAGGCCGCCGCGACGCCATCAAATGGGCAACCGCGGACTCGACCATCGCGCTGATGCTGGCGCTGTTCGTCAACGCCGCGATCCTGGTGGTGGCGGCCGCGACCTTCCACACGAGCGGTCATAGCGACGTCGCCGAGATCGGCCAGGCTTTCGAACTGCTGTCGCCGTTGCTTGGGCTCGGGATTGCGTCCACGCTGTTCGCGGTGGCGCTGCTCGCCTCCGGCCTCAATTCGACCGTCACGGCGACGCTGGCCGGCCAGATCGTGATGGAAGGCTTCCTGAACCTGCGCCTGCCGAACTGGGCACGCCGGCTGCTGACCCGCGGCGTCGCCATCGTGCCGGTCGTGGCGGTCACCGCATTCTATGGCGAGAGCGGCACGGCGCGGCTGCTTGTCTTCAGCCAGGTCATCCTGTCGATGCAGCTGCCGTTCGCGGTGATCCCGCTGGTGCGCTTCGTCTCCGACAGACGCAAGATGGGCGCGTTCGTCATTCCGACCGCCGTGGCTGCGACGGCGTGGACGGTTGCGGGCGTGATCGTGATCCTGAATTTGAAACTGTTGTTCGATACGTTCTTCGGCTGATCAGGCACGGCCGCCGTTCACGCTGAACGTCTGCTTCGTGATCATGCGGCTGTCGTCGGCGGCCAGAAACAGCGCCAGATTGGCGATATCGGCGGGAAGGATCGCGTCGGGCAGAAATTGACTATTGACCACCTCCGCCACCTTCTCGGCCGTCGGATACCACAGCCGCTGCTGCTTCTCGGTGAGCACGAGACCGGGGGCGATGGCGTTGACGCGGATGCGATGTCTTCCCACCTGGCGCGCGAGCGAATGCGTGAAGCCGACGACGGCGGCCTTGGCCGAGGCATATCCCATCAGTTCCGGCACGCCGATTTGCCACGTGATGGATGACATGTTGACGATCGATCCACCGCCCAGCTCGATCATCTGCGGCACGACGGCCTGCGAGGCAAAATAGATATGGCGGAAATTGACCGCCATCGTCTTGTCGAACTCGTCCGGCGTGACGTCGGCGAACACCTGCCGCTGGTCGTTTGCCGCGTTGTTGATCAGGGCGGATGCCGGCCCGAGCTTCCGCCGTGCTTCGGCAATCGCGGCCGTGAGTTCGCCGGTCGAGGTCACATCGCAGCGGAGGAAGAGCGGCGCATGCCGCGCCGAGGCCAACGTCTTTGCCAGCGCCTGGCCTGCCTCGTCATTGACATCGAAGAAGGCAACCCGGGCACCATTGTCGGCGAAGGCCCTGACGAACTCCTCGCCGATCCCGCTGGCACCGCCCGTGACCAGGACGACCCGATCCCTGAGACTTTCGTACTTCGTGAAGTTCATGCGCCGCGCGCCTTCCTGGCCCTGCCGAACCGGAAACCAGGTTCAATCCTGCGGTTCGGACAGGACTTCGCCGGAAGCCTCGACGCGCAGCCAGCCGCTCGGCGCCAGCCGCTGCTGCGGCAGGAAGCGGGCCTTGTAGTCCATCTTCTTGGACCCATCGATCCAGTAGCCGAGATAGACATAGGGCAGCCCGAGCCGGCGGGCGCGGGCGATATGGTCGAGAATCATGAAGGTGCCGAGCGAACGGTCGCGCTCGGACGGCTCGAAGAAGGAATAGACCATCGACAATCCGTCGCTGAGCACGTCCGTCAGCGCCACCGCCACCAGCTCGTCGCCACGGCCGGTGATGCCGGTGTCGGGGCCGCGCCTGCGGTATTCGACGATGCGGGTCTCGACATGGCTGTCCTCCACCATCATGGCGTAGTCGAGCACGGTCATGTCGGCCATGCCGCCGTGCCGGTGCCGCCTGTCCAGATAGGCGCGGAAGATGGAATATTGTTCCGAGGTCGGCACCGCGCTGCGCTGCTCGCCGATGATGTCGGCGTTGCGGGCCAAAATCTTGCGGAAGCCGCGGGACGGACGGAATTCGTTGGCGATCACCCGCACCGAGACGCAGGCGCGGCACTGGTCGCAGGCCGGGCGGTAGGCGATCGACTGGCTGCGGCGGAAGCCGCCATGCGTCAGGAGGTCGTTGAGGTCGGCGGCCTTGTCGCCGACCAGATGCGTGAACACCTTGCGTTCGTGCCGGCCCGGCAGATAGGGGCAGGGCGAGGGCGCCGTCAGGTAGAATTGCGGGGTGTCACGCGAATGCTGGGTCACGTTTCGTCGTCAGGCCTCCGAAGCAGCCGCATCCAGCATCGCGCCGCGCAGGCCAACCGTCAATCGGATAGGCTACGGTTAAAATGTCCGGGCGGGTTGCGCCGGCTGGGTGCGGCCGAAACTGTTGATAACCACGGTTCCGAGCACGATGTCGTGGAGCAGGCGCCGGCGGCCATTGAACAGGCCGACAAGCACCACCAGCGGCGACAGGAAGGTGAACGAGACCCAGAACAGCACGGCGTGCATGGCGCCAAGCACGAAATAGCCGGGCGCGCCGTACCAGGTGCGCAGCTCCAGGTCCATTACGCGCATGCCGATCGTGGCCGAACGGGGGCCGCCGAGCGTGGCACCGTAGTAGACGATGGCCCATACCACCGTAGCCGGCCAGGCCAGCCAGAACAGCATCCAGCCAAGCCCTAGCGTCAGCAGGCCGAACAGGAGAATGAAGAGATAGCCCAGAATCACGGGAACGCCGATCACGACGACGTCGATCAGGAAGGCGAAAACCCGTTTCGTCAGCACACCGCTGAACAGTTCCGGTTGCGTGACGGGATCGAAGGCATGCGGCTGCACCCCGCCGTCATTGCGCCAGGCGCCGCCGGTCTCACCCGAACCGCTGTAGGTCATGAAAGTCCCTCCGTGCATTCCCGCGACAGGACATGGGCACCGCGCGCCCGGCCGCAAGGCCTCTTTCGACATTAACTGGCGGAAATATTCCGGCAAAACCTCGGCCAATGGCCCCTGGCCGCTTGTGAGTCGAACCCATCCCGGCGAACATCCGATGGAATTACCGGGTCGCGAGGAGAACAATGGCGAAGGACGTGGAGGTACGCTGCCGCTGCGGCGAGGTCGTCGGCCTCGTCACGAATGCCTCGCCGCAGAAGGTCAACCGCGTGGTCTGCTACTGCGACGACTGCCAGGCCTTCGCCCACCAGCTCGGCCGCGCCGATCTGCTCAACGCGCAGGGCGGCAGCGACATCGTGCAGGTCGCGCCCGCTTCGCTCACCTTTACCAAGGGGCAGAACCGTATCGCGGGCTTGCGCCTTACGCCCAAGGGCCTGTTTCGCTGGCATACGACCTGCTGCAATACGCCGGTCGGCAACACGCTGGGCCCCGCGATCCCGTTCGTAGGGCTCATCGCCCAGACCTTCGACGGCGGCACGCGAACCGCCGATACGGTGTTCGGCGCTCCGCTCGGCGCCATCCTCGGCAAATATGCGATCGGGCAGGCGCCGGCCGGCTCGACCGGCATCAATCTGACGCTGCTGCTGCGCGCGATTACCAAGGTGCTGGGCTGGCGGCTGCGCGGGCGAGCCTGGCCGCATCCGTTCTTCCAGCCGAAGACGCGGGAGCCGATCTATCCGCTCACGGTACTGTCGCAGCAGCAGCGGGAGGCGCTGCGGCCGTTGTGCGGCCCGAAGCCGGCAGCGCGGGCGTCGGCCTAGCGCTGTGCTTTGATCTTCTCGGCCGCCTGCGGCGCGAAGTAGGTCAGGATGCCGTCGGCGCCGGCGCGCTTGAAGCCGAGCAGGGCTTCCATCATGGCGCGCTCGCCGTCGATCCAGCCGTTGCGCGCGGCGCCCGCGATCATCGCGTATTCGCCGGACACCTGGTAGACGAAGGTCGGCATCGCAAACGTGTCCTTCACGCGGCGGACGATGTCGAGATAGGGCATGCCGGGCTTCACCATCACCATGTCGGCACCCTCGGCGATGTCGAGCTCGACCTCGCGCAGCGCCTCGTCGGAATTGGCGCTGTCCATCTGGTAGGTGCGCTTGTCGCCGGTCAGCGTCTTGGCCGAGCCGATGGCGTCGCGGAACGGGCCATAGAAGGCGGAGGCATATTTCGCCGCATAGGACATGATCTGCACGTCGACGAAACCCTGGCCGTCGAGCGCCTCGCGGATCGCACCGACGCGGCCGTCCATCATGTCGGAGGGCGCGATGATGTCACAGCCGGCTTCGGCCTGTGTCAGCGCCTGCCTGACCAGCACCGCCACCGTCTCGTCATTGAGGATCTTGCCATCGGCAATCAACCCGTCATGGCCGTGGCTTGTGAAGGGATCGAGCGCGACGTCGCAGAGCACGCCGAGATCGGGAAACTCCTTCTTGATGGCCCGCACCGACTGGCAGACGAGATTGTCGGGGTTGAGCGCCTCGGAGCCCTGTTCATCGCGCAGCGAGGGCTCGGTGTAGGGAAACAGCGCGATGCAGGGGATGTCGAGTTTCGCCGCACGCTCGGCGTCGCGCACGACCTGGTCGACGGTGAGGCGGTCGACGCCGGGCATCGAAGCGACGGGCGTGCGGGTGTTGTTGCCGTCGACCACGAACATCGGCCAGATCAGATCGTCGGTGGTGACCACGTTTTCACGCACCATCCGCCGCGCCCATTCCGACTTGCGGTTGCGGCGCGGGCGCACCGTCAGGTCGAGCGACGGTGTGGAGAGGGCGGCAGGCCGGCGCGGCGCATCGCGCATTTCGATCGGGCGGCCGAATTTGATCGCCATGGAAAACTCCTCAAGCGGCGAGTGATCTGGAATTGGTCCAATTCTAGCAGCTTGTCACAGGGGCGTCACGGCCGCTTGATCCGCCGCAACGCCAATTGATTTTAGCCCGTGACCGGGCCAAGACTGCGCCCGGGGAGGGGATTCCTCCTCGATACCAGCACCACGAGCGCCGAAATCCCGATGTCCGATACCTCCACGCGCGAACCATCGCGGGACGCCCTGACGGCGGCGGCGCTGGCGTCCGAGCGCATCGAGCCGGACGAGAATGTGTGGACGCGGCGGCTGGTGCTGTTCCTGCGCGTGATGGCGGTGCTCTCGATCGCCAAGGGTCTCTATCACTGGGCGCAGGTGACCGGCTTCGTCGGCGGCGAGGAAGAAGCGTTCGAGAACCAGACCATGGCCTGGCAGACCGCGACGATCTATTTCGCCGTGATCGAGCTCGTCGCCGCCGTGGGGCTGTGGCTTGCCACGCCATGGGGCGCGGTCGTGTGGCTCACTACCGTCGTGTCGATGGCGGTTATCGAGCTGATGTTTCCCGGCATCTATGGCGGCAGCCTCGTCGTGGTCGCCGTCGAGGCGCTCATGCTCGCCGGATACCTCGTGCTCGCCTGGATGGCGGCGCGTGAACGCCCGCCATAGCGCAACCTGGCTGCGAACCAATTTTTCACCGCATTTTCGCGAAATTTGACGGTAACTTTCCGGTCACCGTAAAGGGTTCGCTCACACCTGTTACGCAGTCCTTTCGCAGCCGCGCGAGGCTGTTTTGGAATGTGACAAGGGCGCACGGGCGAGGGCAGACGAAGCATGAACAAGAGCCGTGCAGCGTGAACAGAAAATTGCAAAAAGCCCTTCTGGCGCAGGCTTAATCTGCGATTCACTCTCTTAAATTCATGATCTCTTTATTGTCTTGTTTAAGCTGATCTTCAAACCGCCCCCATAAGTTGTGCCCATCAGGCGGGACAAAAGTTTCGTCGAATGAGTGTCGACAAAAACGACAACAGGGGAAGTGTCATGATGAAAGCCGTTGCGACGGCGGTGGAGACCGCTGACCGCGCTGCAGGCCAGTCAGGGGTGCAGCCGCTCTATCTCGAAGCTCTGACTCTGGTGGAACGGCTGCATCGCCGCCTGCTCGACGTCATCAAGGACGAATTCGACCGCCGTGGCCGCGCCGACATCAACTCGGTGCAGGCTCTGCTGCTCTACAACATCGGCGACAAGGAGCTGACCGCGGGCGAACTGCGTACGCGCGGCTACTACCTCGGCTCCAACGTTTCCTACAACCTGAAGAAGCTCGTCGAGCTCGGCTTCCTCGACCATCAGCGCTCGCGCGTCGATCGCCGCTCGGTCCGCATCCGCCTGACCCCGCAGGGCCAGGAGATCCGCAAGATCGTCGACAGCCTCTATCAGAAGCACGTCAAGACCGTTGAGCAGGTCGGCGGCATCTCCAGCGAGGAGTTTGCCACGCTGAACAAGTCGCTGCACCGCCTCGAGCGGTTCTGGACCGACCAGATCCTGTATCGGCTCTGAGAATTGACGGCCAAGCCGGCCCCGAACAAGACCGGCAGTCGTTAAGACGGCGACATTTCCCAAAACAACGCATCGGGACCGGGTTTTCCGGGCCCGGTGCGTTTGTTTTTCGCGTGGAAAAAGAACCTGTTTCCCGATTGGGAACTTATTTCTGCGCTCCGCTTTATCCCTCCGAAGCGGAGGACTTGAACATGCTGGTCGAGCGCGGTTTGCAGGTGATGAATGTCGAGGTGGTGGGCGAATCCTACGCCATCGCATCCAACTATCTGCGCCGGACCGGCGCGATCGCCGAAACCATCGCCACAAACGAACGCCTGCTCGGCATCATCGTGCAGCTGTTCCAGCGCGGCGAGTACAACAAGATCAGGCTCGCCAACAAGGCGATCGTGAAGTTCGAGGCCGAGACGCTCATTGTCTGAGCCGGCGTTATTGTCCGACCCCGTAACGGAGCCAACCAGCATGGACGCTGCCATTGACCGCATCATGCAGACCTACGGGTTGCTGATGAACCAGACCGCTGCTGCCCGCGCCGAGGCACGTGAGAAGGTGACGGAATATGTGAAGACGCTGTTCGAAGCCGGCGAAAAGGACGAGCATCGCCTGGCGGTTTGCGGCCTGACCTATCTGCGGCAGCTCGACGGCAGCAGCGACCCCGTGAAGGCGGGGTATACGGGGCTGTAATTGCTCCCAACTAATCGCGGCGTTTGCTACATCTCGGTCATAACAATGACCGGGGAAGCGCCATGCTCACGCTCCATCACCTCAACGACTCCCGTTCGCAGCGGATCCTGTGGCTGCTGGAAGAACTCGGCACGCCCTATGAGATGAAGCGCTATCAGCGCGACGCGCAGACGCGGCTGGCGCCGCCGGAATTGAAGGCGGTGCATCCGCTCGGCAAATCGCCCGTCATCACCGACGGCGAGGTGCGTATCGCCGAGTCCGGCGCCATCGTCGATTACATCATCCGCCGCTACGGCCAAGGGGGCGGTAAACCCGCGATGATGCCCGCGCCCGGGAGTGCGGACTACGAGACCTACAATGAATGGCTGCATTATTCGGAGGGTTCGGCGATGCTGCCGCTGATGCTGAACCTCTATGTGTCGCGGCTGAAGGAGGCCGGAGCGCCGCTGCATCCGCGCATCGAGAGCGAAATCGCCAATCACCTGGGTTTTGTCGAGGGTGCGCTGGGCAGGCGCGAATTCTTTGTCGGTCCGTCATTGACCGGTGCCGACATCCAGATGAGCTTTGTGGCTGAAGTGGCGCGGTCGTTCGGCAAGCTCGCCGCATACCCGAACTTTGCGGCCTGGCTTGCGCGCATGCACGCGCGGCCGGCATTCAAGCGGTCGGTGGAGAAGGGCGGGGCGTATCGGCTCGCGAGTTAGAGGCTACGGGCGCTGCCAGTCGGCCAGCTCATAGGACTTTTCGTCGAGGTGCTCGACCAGGAGCCGCCGGTAATGTGCGGCCATCTCGCGATAATGCTCCCTGGAAATCGGATCGGCCGCGTCCTGGGCGCGCGCTTCGAACATCTCGGCCTTCTGCCTGAATACCGCCGCTTCGGACATGGCTAGCTCCTCTAGCGCTGTTGCAGTGCACTTAAGGGTTAGTCTTGCCAGCGGAACGGATAGCGGCTTCACGATCGGGTGACACCGGGATCGGCGACGAGAAAGTGCTCCCCTCCCGGGACGTGGACCTGGCCGACGACCCCGGGCGGCTGGGCGGAACAGCCGCGGTACTGGGCTGCCCGGACGGGTTCCCATCTCCACCGTCCCCACCATATATTGCACAAGTATCAGGCTCTTACCGCAATCGCTTGGCCATTTCCGGCCAATGTGGTATGGCGCATGCGCTTCTTTCGACCGCCAAACCAGAACCGCCCGTAGTCGCCTAACTGGCTGCGGCGGTGGAGATATTTCGCCGATGAGCTCTTCCAGCGCCAAGAACAGTGCCGGGGCCGCTTCCGCTCCCGATTCCTTCTTCACCGCCACCCTGGCCGAGGCCGATCCTGAGATCGCCAACGCCATCAATGGCGAACTCGGCCGGCAGCGCCATGAGATCGAGCTGATCGCCTCTGAAAACATCGTCAGCCGCGCCGTGCTGGAAGCGCAGGGCTCGGTGATGACCAACAAATACGCCGAAGGCTATCCGGGCGCGCGCTACTACGGCGGTTGCGAGTGGGTCGACGTCGCCGAGACGCTGGCGATCGAGCGGGCGAAGAAACTGTTCGGCGCCGGCTTTGCCAACGTTCAGCCGAACTCCGGCAGCCAGATGAACCAGGCGGTCTTCCTGGCGCTGCTGCAGCCCGGCGATACCTTCATGGGCCTCGATCTCGCCGCCGGCGGCCACCTGACGCATGGCTCGCCCGTCAACATGTCCGGCAAGTGGTTCAAGGCTGCGCACTACACCGTGCGCCGCGAGGACCAGATCATCGACATGGATGCGGTCGCCAGGCAGGCCGAGCAGGTGCGGCCGAAGCTGATCATCGCCGGCGGCTCCGCCTATTCGCGTGCATGGGACTTCAAGCGCTTCCGCGAGATCGCCGACTCGATCGGCGCCTATCTCATGGTGGACATGGCGCATTTCGCCGGTCTCGTCGCAGGCGGCGTTCACGCCTCGCCAGTGCCGCATGCGCATGTCACCACCACTACGACGCACAAATCGCTGCGCGGCCCGCGTGGCGGCCTGATGCTGTGGAACGATGAAGCACTCACCAAGAAGCTCAATTCGGCGATCTTTCCGGGCCTGCAGGGCGGGCCGCTGATGCACGTCATCGCCGCCAAGGCGGTGGCCTTCGCCGAGGCGCTCCGTCCGGACTTCAAGATCTACGCGAAGAACGTCGTCGAGAACGCCAAGGCGCTTGCGGAATCGCTGCGCGCCCAAGGGCTCGATATCGTGTCCGGCGGTACCGACAACCATTTGATGCTGGTGGACCTCCGCCCCAAGGGGCTGAAAGGCAATGTGTCGGAGAAGGCGCTGGTTCGCGCGGCCATCACCTGCAACAAGAATGGCATCCCCTACGATCCCGAAACCCCGTTCGTAACCTCTGGCCTGCGCCTCGGCACGCCGGCGGCGACCACGCGCGGCTTCGGCGTCGCCGAGTTCAAGCAGGTCGGCGGCATGATCGCCGAAGTGCTCAATGCGCTGGCGCAATCGATGGACGGCAAGGCGCCGCTGGTGGAAAGCGCCATGAAGGAACGCGTGCGGGCGCTGACCGACCGCTTCCCGATCTACTAGTCAAGGTTTCTCGATGCGCTGCCCGAGCTGCAACAGTCTCGATACGCAGGTGAAGGATTCCCGGCCGACGGAAGATTCGGCCGTGATCCGGAGGCGGCGCGTGTGCGTTGCCTGCAATTTCCGGTTCACCACCTTCGAGCGGGTGCAGCTGCGTGAGCTCACGGTGATCAAGCGCAACGGGCGGCGCGTGCCGTTCGACCGCGACAAGCTGGTGCGCTCGCTGCAGATCAGCTTGCGCAAGCGGCCGGTCGAGCCGGAGCGGCTGGAAAAGATGGTCTCGACCATCGTGCGGGAACTGGAAAGCGGCGGCGAATCCGAAGTGTCGTCGGAGGCGATCGGCGAGATCGTGATGGAGCATCTGCGCGAGCTCGACGACGTCGCCTATGTCCGCTTCGCCTCGGTCTATCGCAATTTCCGCGAAGCCAAGGATTTCAAGACCGTGCTCGGCGAGCTCGACGGCGACGAGGACAGCCGGCTCGCCACGATACGCAAATGATCTTCCGTATCCTGGAAGACCAGTACGCCCAGAAAATCCGGGATTCCAAGGCGGCCGATCAGCGCTACATGCAGCTGGCGCTTGCGCTCGGCCGGCGCGGGCAGGGGCGTACCTGGCCCAATCCGGCGGTCGGCGCGGTGGTGGTCAAGGATGGCGTCATCATCGGCCGCGGTTGGACGCAGCCTGGCGGACGGCCGCATGCCGAGCCAGAGGCGCTACGCGCGGGCGCGGCTGCTCGCGGCGCCACCCTCTATGTCACGCTCGAGCCCTGCTCGCATTTCGGCAGGACGCCGCCTTGCGTCGATGCGGTGATCGCGTCCGGCATCTCCCGCGTGGTGTCCGCGATCGAAGATCCCAACCCGGAAGTCGCTGGAAAGGGGCACGCCAAATTGCGGGCCGCAGGAATAACGGTCGACATCGGAGTTTGCGCGGCTGAGGCCGCCTACGACCACGCCGGGCATTTTCGCCGCGTTCGTGATAAGCGACCCCATGTGATCCTGAAGCTTGCAGTATCGGCCGACGACAAGATCGGCGCTGCCGGCCACAAGCCGGTGGCTGTCACCGGCGAGACCGCGAAGACGCGCGTGCATCTGCTGCGGGCGCATTGCGATGCGATCCTGGTCGGCATCGGCACGGTGCTGGCGGACGATCCGATGCTGACTTGCCGGCTGCCGGGCATGGAGGCGCGCTCGCCGGTGCGGGTGGTGCTGGACCGGGCTTTGCGTATTCCCGGCAACAGCCAGCTCGTGCATTCGGGGCGTGCGACACCGCTATGGCTGGTGACGTCGGAGACGGCCGAGGCCGCGGCGGCGACCAGGCTCGGCGCGGCCGGCGCGCAGGTGATCCGCGTTGCGACGGATCTCGCAAGGCCGGGACTCGATCTGTCCGCCGTCCTGCAGACGCTTGGCGAAAAAGGAATCTCGCGGCTGATGGTGGAGGGCGGTGCGCGCGTGGCGGCTTCTTTCGTCGCGGCCGGGTTTGTCGACGAAATCTGGCTGTTGCGGGGACCTGCCACGGTCGGCGCGGACGGCGTGCCTGCGCTCGACGCAATGCCGCTCGCCGCTATCACGCAGTCGCCCGCATTCAAAGTCCGTGCTAGCGAAATCCTCGGGAAGGACACTCTTACAGTTTACGAGCGAGCTTGATGTTTACGGGTATCGTCACCGATGTCGGCGAGATCGCCAGCCTGAAGCCGGTGGCGCAGGGCCAGCTGCACCGTATGCGGATTGCCTGCCGCTATGACCAGAAGACCATTGCCGACGGCGCCTCGATTGCCTGCAACGGCGTGTGCCTGACGGTGGTGGCCTCCGGCGTCGAGGGCGGCAGGACCTGGTTCGATGTCGATGCCGCCGCCGAAACGCTGTCGATGACCACCGCCAAGCACTGGTCGGCGGGGACCAGGCTCAATCTGGAACGCGCACTGAAGATCGGCGACGAACTGGGTGGCCATATCGTGGCCGGTCACGCCGACGGAATCGCTAGCGTCGAGAAGCGGGAAGATCTGCCCGACATGGCCCGCATGACGCTACGCACCACCCGGGAGCTCGCGCGCTTCATCGCGACCAAGGGCTCGGTGACGCTGGACGGCGTCTCGCTGACGGTGAACACGGTCGAAGACGTCACATTCTCGGTTCTGATCATCCCGCATACCCTGAGCGTCACCATCCTGAACGGCTGGCGCGAAGGCAGCGAAGTCAACATCGAAGTGGATTTGATGGCCCGCTACGCCGCGCGGCTGTCCGAAATGAAGTGATGGCGGAGCCGTCATTCCGGGGCGGTCGGAAGGACGAGACCCGGAATTTCGGGATTCCGGGTTCGATGGCGGTGCGTCGCCCTGGAATGACGAGGTGGCGGCATTCCTGCTTGGCTTGGCCACGACTGGCGACTACAAGACGCCCGTCAAAGGTGAAACGGATCCAAAAATGGCAGACGCCCGCCGCGCACCCCTGAAGGACCAGACCGACATTTCGGGCGCTCGTGCGCTGATTGTGGAAGCGCGCTTCTATGACGATATCCAGGACGCGATGCTGCAAGGCGCGGTGGCGGAACTGAAGCAGGCCGGCGTCACCCATGACGTCCTCACGGTGACGGGCTCGCTGGAGATTCCCGCTGTTATCGCGATTGCGCTCGACGCCGCCGAGAAGAACGGCAAGCCCTATGATTGCGCGATTGCGCTCGGCTGCGTGATCCGCGGCGACACCATTCACTTCGAGATCGTGTCGATGGAATCCTCGCGGGCGCTGATGGACCTGTCGGTTGCGCGCAAGTTTCCGCTTGGTAACGGCATCATCACCGTCAATACCGAGGAGCAGGCCTGGGCGCGGGCGCGCGCGGGCGAACTCAACAAGGGCGGCGATGCCGCGCGCGCGGCGCTCGCCGTGCTGCGGATCAAGCGCCGATTGGCAAAGAGCTGAGATGGCCGGGGGCAAGAGCAAATCGGCGAAGAGCCCGGAAAAGAAGGCCAACCGGCGCGGGGCTGCGCGGCTGGCGGCCGTGCAGGCGCTCTACCAGATGGATATCAGCGGCGCCGGCATCAACGACGTCTTTGCCGAGTTCGAGAGCCACTGGATCGGCAACGAGGTCGAAGGCGAAAAATACCTGCCGGCCGAGGCTGCCTTTTTCCGCGACATCGTCTCGGGCGTGGTGCGAGACCAGGCGAAGCTCGATCCGCTGATCGACGATGCCCTGTCAAAGGGATGGCCGCTGAAACGGATCGACGCGATCTTGCGGGCGGTGCTGCGCGCCGGTTCCTACGAATTGGAACACCGCAAGGATGTTCCCGGACGCGTCGTGGTGTCGGAATATGTCGATGTTGCCCACGCCTTTGTCGAAAAGGACGAGACGGGCATGGTCAACGCCGTGCTCGACCAGATCGCGCGGCAATTCCGCGCCGACGAGTTTGCAGGGCGGTGATCAGTTCGGCCGGGTACGGCGGAGCATGGCTGCTGCGACGGGAAGAACAAGAGTAAGCAGGTAGTACAGGTAGACGTCCAGCTTGTAGTATCCGTCGGGCGGGCTCAAGAGTTTCACCAGCAAGAAGTAGTCGCAGATGATCGCGATCACGGCCCAGATGACGCCGATCAGGATCGCCTCGCCGACGACGGCCACGCGGACCCATTTCCACAGTACGAAGCAGGTCAAGGCGATGCCGAACGGCGTCACATACCAGCCAATGTGGGCCGGAGGGACAAATGGGTAGAAGCAGAATCCCAGGAAGTAACCGGCGAGCCAGAGCAGAAATCCCCAGCCAAGGCCGTCGCGGACGATGAGACTGGACATGCCGATCACTTCTCTTTCTTCAACGGGCCCGTCTATTGGCCGTCGCGCGCGGCGCGTCAAGCGATCATTGCAAGGACAGTTGCGATGACGGCATCCGGCGAAGACGCGCTGATCGCGCGCTATTTCAAATCGATCGCGACCGACGCGGGCGCGTTTGCCCTCGACGACGATGCCGCGGTGCTGAAGGCGCAGGGCGCCGATATCGTCGTGAAGACCGACGCCATCGTCGAGGGTGTGCATTTTCTGCCCGACGACCCCCCGGACACCGTCGCGCGCAAGGCGCTGCGGGTGAACCTCTCCGACCTCGCCGCTAAGGGCGCCACGCCTGCGGGCTTCCTGCTGACGCTGGCGTTACGCTCGGCCGACGACGGATGGCTCCGGCCTTTCGCGAACGGGCTTGGCGAAGATGCAAAGGCATATGGCTGCCCGCTGCTCGGCGGCGACACGGTTTCAACGCCCGGCCCCATCATGATCTCGATCGCCGCATTCGGGCGTGTGCCGGCAGACCGGATGGTTCGTCGCAGCGGCGCACGGCCCGGCGACCGCGTGGTGGTGACCGGCACGATTGGCGATGCCGCGCTCGGCCTCGACGTTCTCAGGGGCGGAGCTGCCGCCGCAGCCGTTGCTGCCGATGAGGCGGCGCGGCAGATGCTGGTTGGCCGCTATCGCGTTCCGCAGCCGCGCAATGCGTTGGCGGGCGCCATCCGCAAGCACGCCAGCTCGGCCATGGACGTTTCGGATGGGTTGGCGGGCGACCTGACGAAGCTCTGTGCGGCCTCCGGCGTGTCGGCGGCGATTCACACCCCGGGCGTTCCGCTGTCACGGCCGGGGGCCATGCTTCTCGCACAGGGCGTCGCCAGCATGGAGTCATTGATCACGGGCGGCGACGACTACGAAATCCTCTGCACCGTGCGCGAGACGGACTTCGACGCCTTCGCGCAGGAAGCGCGCAAGGCGGGAGTGCCGGTCACGCCGATCGGCGCGGTCATCGCGGGAAACGCTATTCCCTCGTTTCTCGACGACCGGGGGAGGGAACTTGTGCTTAGGCGTCGCTCTTTCAGCCATTTCTAGGAAAAGGCCCCGAAGCCCGCTTTCGGCCAGCCTCACGGCAGCTTAGTCTGTTCGGTCTTAATGCAAGCCACCGCAATTGCCACGGGCGGGATAACGCTTTCCAGAAATCAAGCATACGATCAGAAAATGATTCGCGGATCTTAACCCGATCCAGACAATGAGGACAATTTGCATGGGAAGGCCTAGTCACAGCAGAAAAAGGCGGGGCCAGGCGAAAGGAGACGTACTCGAACCTGCTGCCGATACCGAGGATTCGCGATTCAATATTGCGCTGGCTCGCGGCATCGCAGTCCTGCGCGCATTCGACGTGGACGACCAGTTTCTGGGGAACACCGAAATTGCTGCGCGCATAGCCGTCCCGAAGCCGACGGTCTCTCGCCTGACCTACACGCTGACTGAACTGGGATATCTTTCCTACCGGGAGGAGGTCGGAAAATACGAGCTTGCGCCCGGCATACTCGGGCTCGCTTATCCCTACCTCGCCAACATGCCGGTGCCGGCGATTGCGCGACCCTTCATGAACGAACTCGCCAAGTCCACGCAAGCGAATGTGGGTTTGGCCATCCTCGATGGACTGAGCGCGGTGTACCTCGAATCCGCGTCGGGCGAACCGAACATGAATCGCCGGCAACGTGTGGGCTTTCGCCTTCCGCTCGCCAGGACGGCGACGGGGAGGGCTTGCATCGCGGCGATGGATACCGAACAGCGCGAAAGAACCCTGGAGCGGCTCCGCCAGGTCTATCCCGACGAATGGCACCTGCTGCGCGATCAGATAGAGGATGCAATTACCCAGGTCCGCGTGCGTGGCTATTGCATTGTCGCCGGTACCTACAGTCGCACCAACAATATGGTCGCCGTGCCGTTTGCGCTGCAGGACGGCCGCACCATTCTGGCTTTCAACTGCGGTGGACACGCAAGGATTCACACCGTGAAGAAGCTCGCGCAGTACGGCCCGCGTCTTATCAAGCTTGCCAGCGCCGTGCGTCGACAACTGGGCTAGCGCGAAGCGTCGATTCAGCGGCTATTGTCGGCGCCGCCGCGATTCAACGCTGCATTCGCTGCCTTGTCATGACGGCAGCTCTCGCAACACCCCCTTTAGCTTTCGGTTTGGCGGTCGCGCGAGGAGCGGGGCGTCCCGAAGCGGAAAAATGAAACAAATTTCCATATTAGTTGACAGCCAAATATATTGCCCTTAACTTGGATCACCAATGAACAGTCGCCTCCAAACGGCGACCATAAAGCTCTAGGGGAGTCGCCACGCGATGCACGAGCGTGTCGGGACGTCGCACGTTGTCATTTCCCATCTGACCAAACGGTATGACACGGCGCAGCGCGGCGAGCTCCTGGCGCTACGAAACGTTTCGCTCGATGTTGCCAGAGGCGAGTTCATCAGCATTGTCGGGCCGAGCGGCTGCGGCAAGTCCACGCTGCTATACATCGTATCCGGCCTGCTCGATGCGAGTAGCGGCTCGGTGACGGTCGACGGCAAGCCGATCGATGGTCCGTCCCCGGATCGCGGCGTCGTGTTGCAGAACTTCAGCATCTTCCCGTGGCGTCGCGTCGTTGACAATGTCGCCTACGGGCCGGAGATGCGCGGCGTGTCCAGGTCGGAGCGGCGACGCCTGGCGCGCAAGTATCTGGAACTGGTCGGGCTCGACGACTTTGCCGACTATTACCCGCGCGAACTCTCCGGCGGCATGAAGCAGCGCGTCGCCATCGCCCAGATGCTCGCCTGCAATCCAAGCATCTTCCTGATGGACGAGCCTTTTGGCGCGCTCGACGCGCTAACGCGCGAGATCCTGCAAGACCAGCTGCTTCAGCTCTGGGAGCGTGATCGCAAGACAGTACTGTTCGTCACGCACAGCATCGACGAGGCCGTCCTGCTCTCGGATCGCGTGGTGATCATGGGCACAAAGCCGGGCCGCGTGAAGCAGATCATTCCGATTGACTTGCCGCGGCCGCGGCAGCCAGCGGAGATTCGTGCGCATCCGGATTTCGCGAGACTGCGGAATTTCATCTGGGCCTCGATTCGCGAAGAATCGATGGAGGCTGCGTGATGAAGCCGCAAGGCACCACGGAGATCGCTCCTCCCATGGCCGAGTCCCAGGCGCGGCCATTTTCGCCGAGCCTGGTGCGCGCCGCCCGGGCCGTCCTGCGCTACTATCCGGTGGCGCTGATCTTCGCGATCTGGGAGGCCAGTTCGTGGCTCGGCCTTCTCAATCCGGTCTTCGTGCCGCCGCTGTCCGAGGTGCTGAAGACGCTCTACGAGCAGCTGTTCGTCACGCACGAACTGCTGGTCCATATGGGATACAGCTTCGCACGGGCAGGTCTCGGCTTCGCCCTGGCGGCGGTGGTCGGCATCGCCGTCGGCATCTTGATGGGCCGCTTCCGTGCGATCGAGAATTTCGTCGATCCGCTGATCTCGGTGCTTTTCCCCACGCCGAAGCTCGCGATCTTCCCCTTGATGATGGTCTTCCTGGGGATCGGTGATGCCTCGAAGGTCGCGCTGATCTTCCTCGGCTGCTTCTTTCCGATCGTGATCAGCACCTACACCGGCGTGAAGAACGTCGACAAGTACTTCATCTGGAACGCGCGCACCAAGGGTGCCAACCACCGCCAGGTGTTGTGGACCATCGTCTTCCCGGCGGCCATGCCGTTCGTCTTCGCCGGTTTGCGCGTGGCCACCTCGACCGCCTTCCTGCTGATCGTCGCTTCGGAGCTGATTGCGGCAAACGAGGGGCTCGGGCACCTGATCATCTACGCGCAACACACTTTCAACCCGACGCTGATGTTCAGCGGCGTGCTGATGGTGGCGGCTATGGGCTTCATCGTCGATCGCCTGTTGCTGGGGCTTGGGCGCTGGCTCTTCGCCTGGCAGGAAAAGAGCGGTTTTTGAACATCGGGAAATTCCATGATCCGTTACATTCTGGCCGCCCTGCTATTCGCGATCTCTGCCGCCACAGCGGCAACGGCGCAGACCTCGGTTAGGTTCGGCTATCAGTCGACGGCGCCCATCGCTACCTTCATCGCCGCGCGCGGGACGGGCGCGTTCGAGAAAGAGGGGCTCAATCTCCAGATCGAAAATGGCTCGGAGGGCGCCGTGCTGCTGCAAATGCTTGCGGTCGGGCAGGTCGATCTGATCGGCAGCGGAATCCCGGCCCTGATGCAGGTGGACTCGCTCGGCGCCAAGCTCAAGGCGGTGGCGACCTTCGAATACACGTTCACCGATGACGACGGCTATTCCGCGGAGGCCGTCTATCTGATCTCCCCCAAGGACCGCAACATCAAGTCGCTGGCCGATCTCAAGGGCAGGCGGCTGGCGGTCTCCGGCTTCTCCGCGGCCTGGTATCTGGCGCTTCGCAGCGAGGTGAAGACGGCCGGCATCGGCCCCAGGGACGTAACGTTTGTCGTCGTGCCGTTCCCGCAGATGGCCGGCGCGCTCCTGAACAAGGAGGTCGATGCCGCCGTGATCACTTCAACCGAGTATGTCCGCACCAGCCAGCGCGTACCGGTCGAGGTGCTGATGAGCGGAACCCAGATCAACCGCATGAAACTCGACATGACGCAGGTCATTATCGGTCGTGACGACTGGATGCAGAAGAACGAGGAGAGCGTCGTCAAGTTCATCAAGGCGCTCTATCGCGCGCGCCAGTTCATGCAGAAGGATATCGCCGACACAGGTGGCAAGACCCTGAGGGAGATGATTCGCACACAGACGAAGTTCGATGATTTTCTGAGTGACAACTACTTCAAGTACCGCGCGGGCTATGTCGGCCGGGAGCTGAAGTTCACCAACCCGCTCGACATCCCGAAATCCACCGTCAACCGTTACCACGAGATGATGACCGAGGGCGGGCTGATCTCCGGCAAAATTCCTGTCGACGACGCCAACATCGTCGATCTTCGCTATCTGAAACGTGCGCTGAAGGAACTCGATGTGCCGTGGGATCCGGCGAAGTCGGATCGATGACCGGTTCCTGCAATCCCGACGTCCTCAACCCAACTCCAAGGAGTGACTTTCATGGCTAGCATCGTGTTCGGCGCCGGGACATCGCATACGCCGATGCTCAATGCTGCCGCGGAGGAATGGCCGCTGTTCGAGGAGCTGGACCGGCAGCGCAGCCACCTCCACAAGGATGGCCGGCGCGCAACCTACGACGAACTGCTGGCGGTAGCACCTGCCTCGCTAAAGGCCGAGCTTGCACCGGAGGCGCTCGCCCGGCGTCACGGCGAGGCGCTGACGGCGGTAAGCCGGCTTCGCGATGCGCTGGCCGGGGCCAACCTCGATGCGGTCATCATCGTCGGCGACGACCAGAACGAGGTTTATCACGACGATCACATGCCCTGCGTGCTCGTCTATCGCGGCAAGACAATTCCGAACGTACCCAACCGCACGACCCGCGCACCGATGCCCGGAGCCGTGCAGCGGCCGCCATGGATGCAGCGCGCCTCCGCGGGCTACTACGAGGAGAAGGAGACGCGGCACTATCCGGTCCATGCCGAGCTCGCAACCCACCTGATCAAAACCCTGATCGACCGTGAATTCGACGTTGCCTCGGCCAACGCGCTGCCCGACGGGGAAGGCGAGGGGCATGCGTTCGGCTTCGTGCATCGTCGGATCATGAAGAACCTCGCCATCCCGGTCGTGCCGCTCTTCCTGAACACCTACTTTCCGCCGAACCAGCCGTCGCCGCGACGTTGCTACAAACTCGGTCAGGCGATCCGCGAGGCGGTCGAAAGCTATCCGCAGCCGCTGCGCATTGGCGTCGTGGCGTCGGGCGGCCTCAGCCACTTCACCGTCGACGAGGCGTTCGATGGCGAGATCATCCGTGCGCTGCGCGAGAAGGATGCCAATGCGCTGCAGTCGATGCCGCGTGAACAGCTCAACTCCGGCAGTTCGGAGATCCGAAACTGGATCTGCGCCGCTGGCGCGCTGGAGCATCTCGACATGGGCTGGGTGCACTACAGCCCCGGCTATCGTACGCCCGCGGGCACGGGAACCGGGCTGTGCTTTGCGTGCTGGTCCTGATCGGCACGACGGTATTTTGAAGGAGGTCTGAGATGACGACGGCGGCGGAAGGAGTGGAGCTGACGCGTGTTGGCCCCGGAACGGTGATGGGCGAACTGATGCGCCAGTACTGGATTCCGGCGGCGATGTCTTCGGAGCTGAAGGCTGACGGCGCGCCGTTGCGGCTGATGCTGCTGGGCGAGAAGCTGATCGCCTTCCGCGACAGCGCGGGCCGGGTGGGGGTGATGGACCATCGCTGCCCGCATCGCTGTGCGTCGCTGTTTTTGGGACGCAACGAGGAGAACGGGCTGCGCTGCGTCTATCACGGCTGGAAGTTCGACGTTGAGGGCAACTGCGTGGACATGCCGAGCGTGCCGGCGCATCAGGACTTCAAGGAGAAGGTGAAGGCCAAGGCCTATCCGGCGACGGAGCGGGCGGGCGTGGTGTGGGTCTATATGGGCAGTGCGGCCAAGGCGCCGGCGTTCCCGGAACTCGAGGCCGCACTTCTGCCCGACAGCGAATTGACCGTGGTCTTCGGCCAGCGTGAATGCAACTACCTCCAGGCGCTGGAAGGCGACATCGACACCTCGCATTTCGGCTTCCTGCATGGCGGCCACGTCGATGCCGGCGAACTCGCTGAAGACAATCTCCTGCGCTACACGGTTCAGAACCGCACCCCCGAATATTACGTCGCCGATTCCGAGTGGGGTACGACCTATGCGGCGCACCGGCAGGCGGGCGATGGACGGACCTATTGGCGGTTCGCCAATTTCCTCATGCCGTTCTGGACCCAAACGCCGCAGGGCGAGTTCCCCTACCAGGTCGATGTCCGCGCCTGGGTACCGATGGATGACACCCACACCATGTTCGTCCACCTCTCGTGGAACGGGCGCAAGCGCGCGATCGGCACAGTCAAGAAGGACGGCTCGCCGCTGTCCGGTTTCGGTTTTGGTTTTCGCCACCTGCCGAACACCACCGATTGGTACGGCCGCTGGCGCCTTTGCGACAATGAAGCCAATGACTGGGGCATCGACCGCGCGGCTCAGCAAGCCAACGCGAGCTACAGCGGCATCGACAACATCCACATGCAGGACCAGTCCGTGACCGAGAGCATGGGCGCGATCACCGATCACGCCTTCGAGCACCTTGCGCCGTCCGACCAGATGGTGGCCCGTACGCGCCGCCGCCTGCTGCTGGCGGCGCGCGCGCTGCGTGACAACGGCACGCCGCCGCCGGGCATCGAGCATCCCGAAGTATTCTACGGCTCGCGTGGCGGCTTCTTCTTTACCCAGCCGCGCACCGACTGGCGCGAACTCTACGCCGAGCAGCTGAGCGGCGCCGTGCGTCCGGCCGCAAAGCAGGCGGCGGAGTAGTCGAGTTGGCCATGCTGCAGACGCGCTCGGATATTCGCGTCGTCCGCACCGAGGGCGGCCTGCTCTCCGGCGCCGGCGAGGCAATTCGCGTCTACAAAGGCATTCCCTTCGCCGCGCCGCCGGTCGGCCCGCGGCGCTGGAGACCGCCCGAGCCGGCTGAACCGTGGGACGGAATCCGCGAGGCGACGTCGTTCGGCGCTGACTGCCCGCAGGAACGGAGGCCCGGTTCGCGGGCCGACCGCATCGACGAGAATTGCCTCACGCTGAACATCTGGACGCCGGCAAGCGCGCCCGACGAGGCTTTGCCGGTGATGGTGTGGTTCTACGGCGGCTCCTTCCTCTTCGGCAGCGCTTCGGACATCCGGTTCGACGGCGAGGCCTTCGCCCGCAGAGGCGTCGTGCTGGTGACGGCGGCCTATCGCGTCGGCCTGTTCGGCTATCTCGCGCATCCCGGCCTCACCAGGGAATCCCCGCATGGCGCCTCCGGCAATTATGGCCTGCTCGATCAGATCGCAGCCCTGGGCTGGGTGCAGCGGAACATTGCGGCTTTCGGCGGCGATCCCAAGCGCGTGACGGCTTTCGGTGTCTCGGCGGGCTCCGCTTCGATCAGTCTTCTGCTTGCTTCGCCGCTGGCAACCGGGCTCTTCCAGCGCGCAATCCTCGAAAGCCCCGGCGCGTTCCGTCCGCTGGCGAGCCTGGCCGAAGCGGAGTCCGCCGGCCTTGTCCTCGGGCCGGAGATCGATCGCCTGCGGCAGATGCCCGCCGACGAACTCCTGGCGAAGACCAGTCTTCTGACGCCGAATGTCCGTGGGCTCACGACGCCGCGCGTGCTCCGCCCGATCCGTGACGGTTGGGTGATCCGCGAGGACGAACGGGAAGCTTTCAAGGCCGGCCGGTTCCAGGTCATGCCGACGATCGTCGGCAGCAACGCCGACGAGGGCCTGACGCTGACCACAACATGGCCGATGCGCACGCCGGCCGATTTGCGTGAGCTTGCCAGGGCGAACTTCCCCAGGGCGTTCGAGGCGTCAAGCTCACTCTACGCGGCGACGTGCGACGACGAGGTGCGTGGCGGGGTCGCGGCGATGTTCGCCGATACGCAGTTCAACTACGGGGTCTGGCAGCTCGCGCGCGCCATGTCGGCCCGTACGCCGCAGACATGGCGGTATCTCTTTCTGCGTCGGCGTCCCGGACGCCTCGATGGTCCGAACCATGGCGATGAGGTCCAATACGTCTTCAACACGCTTGGTCTGGCGCAACCAGGGCAAGACACGGCGCCCTTCAATGACGTCGATGATGACGTCGCCGAGGCGATGCAAGCAGCGTGGGTGCGATTTGCCGCGACGGGCGATCCCAATGGCGGCGAGCTGCCGCGCTGGCCTGCCTATCGCGCGGACAACGATTCCTATCTCGCGTTCGACGATACGGTCCGCATCGGCACGAACTGGCGGCGCCGGCAGATGGATTTTCTCGACAGCTACTATGCGCACATGAAGGAGGTCTGAGATGACGACGGCGGCGGAAGGAGTGGAGCTGACGCGTGTTGGCCCCGGAACGGTGATGGGCGAACTGATGCGCCAGTACTGGATTCCGGCGGCGATGTCTTCGGAGCTGAAGGCTGACGGGGCGCCGTTGCGGCTGATGCTGCTGGGCGAGAAGCTGATCGCCTTCCGCGACAGTTCTGGCCGGGTCGGGGTAATGGACCATCGCTGTCCGCATCGGTGTGCGTCGCTGTTTTTGGGACGCAACGAGGAGAACGGGCTGCGCTGCGTCTATCACGGCTGGAAGTTCGACGTTGAGGGCAACTGTGTCGACATGCCGAGCGTGCCGGCGCATCAGGACTTCAAGGAGAAGGTGAAGGCCAAGGCCTATCCGGCGACGGAGCGGGCGGGTGTGGTGTGGGTCTATATGGGCGGTGCCGCCAAGGCGCCGGCGTTCCCGGAACTCGAGACCCTGATGCCGGAGAACGAAGTCGGCGTCACCTTCGTCATGCGCTCATGCAGCTACCTGCAGGCGCTGGAAGGCGACATCGACACCTCGCATTTCGGCTTCCTGCATGCCGGCCATGTCGAGCCCGACGACGTGCCGGAGGATCATCCGATCAGCAACACCGTCACCATACGCTCGCCTTTGTACCATGTCAGCGACATGCCCTGGGGCACCACTTACGCAGCCTATCGCGATGCCGGCGCAGGCCAGACCTACTGGCGCTTCGCCAATTTTCTCATGCCGTTCTGGACGCAGCAGCCGCAGGGCGAGTTCGGCGAGCACGTTCATGCGCGTGCCTGGGTTCCGCTCGATGACGACCACACGATGTTCATCTATTTCTGGTGGCAGAAGGGCTCGGCCTCGATGGCGAGGCCGCGGCCGCCGCTGAGGGGAGGCAAGGCCCTCGGCCGGCCCAACCATATCTACCTGCCGAACACCACAGACTGGCTCGGCCGCTGGCGGCTTGCTGCCAACGAACAGAACGATTGGCAGATCGATCGCGAGGCGCAGAGCCGCAACACGCTCTACAGCGGCATCAATAATATCCATCTGCAGGACCAGGCGGTCACCGAAAGCATGGGCACAATTACCGACCACGCGTTCGAGCACCTCGGTCCGCCGGACCAGATGATCGCCCGTACGCGCCGCCGGCTGCTGCAGGCCGCGCGCGCGCTGCGCGACAAGGGAACGCCGCCGCCCGGCATCGAGGACCCCGGCGTGTTCCGGGCTGCCCGCAGCGGTTTCTTCATCAGCGGCGAGACGCGGGACTGGCAGGACATCTATGCCGCGCAGCTCTCCAATGCGGTACGCCCGCCGGCCGAGGCGCTTGGCGCAGCCGAGTAGACCAGGTCCGTGCATCGATGGCGATCAGGGAGGAAACGGCAAGGCTTGCTGCTGCCGAGCCGGTCGCCATGCGGCTGGCGGCGATACGTTACGCCGCCGAGCAGATCAATCTCTACGAGTTCCGGCCGGTATCGGGCGAGCCCGTTCGCCGCTTCACTGCGGGCGCCCATGTCGATCTGCATTTGCCGAACGGGCTGGTGCGCCAGTACTCGATCGCGAGCGGCGAACACGAGCGGGACCGTTATTTGCTTGGAGTGAAGCGCGAGGCGGCAGGCCGCGGCGGTTCGCGCTTCATCCATGACGAATTGCGCGTCGGAGCCGTACTGCCGGTCGGCGGACCGCGAAACAATTTCCCGCTGGTCGAGCATGCTGCTCATTCGGTGCTCATCGCCGGCGGCATCGGCGTGACACCGATGGTCTCGATGGCGGCGCGGCTGAACTCCCTGGGACGGCGCTGGCAACTGCACTATGCCGTCCGACGGCGCGGCGAGGCGGCATTCGCGGAGGATTTGCGTGGCGGCGGCTGCTTTCATCTCCACGTTGACGAGGAAGCAGGCCGCATGCTGGACGTTGAGCGGCTGGTCAGGGAGGCGCCGGGCGACGCACATCTCTATTGCTGCGGCCCGGCACCGATGCTCGACGTGTTCATGGCGGCCGCCGCGTCTCGTCCCGCCGGCAGCGTGCATCTCGAGCACTTTTCCGCGCCAGCGGCAGCCGTCGCCGGGTGTGGCTTCGTTGTCGAACTCGCCCGCTCGAATTTGGCCGTTTCAGTGGAACCGGGACGGACGATCCTGGAAGCGTTGCAAGCGCGGGGCGTCTGCGTGCCGTCCGCGTGCCAGCAGGGGGTCTGCGGGTCCTGCGAGACGCGCGTGCTTGCCGGTGAACCCGATCATCGGGACTTGCTGCTCTCGCCGGAGGAGCGGGCCAGCAATGAAATCATGATGATCTGCTGCTCGGGTTCGCGCTCCCCAGTGCTTGTTCTCGACCTTTGAAGCGGCCCGGCGTCCGATAATTGAGGATGCTGCGTCGCAGAATTTCGCAGGCTCCAAATACCTGCCAAAATCGACCGTTTTGGCCTTTTGCGACGTTGCACCGGGGGGGCCTTTTTGGCATGGTCCCGGCCGATTTGAGGCCGCCCTTTTGGGCAGGGTAGGCCTCCTTTTTGACGCCGGCCGCCTCGCGGCATCGGCGTTGGGGCTAAATTCTAAGGATCTGAGGCAACAATGACAGCATTATGGGTGATTGTGCTCTGCGGAGTGCTTTCCATCGTTTACGCCATCTGGGCGACTGCGTCCGTTCTGAAAGCAGATGCCGGCAATCCGCGCATGCAGGAAATCGCCGGCGCCGTGCGTGAGGGCGCGCAGGCCTATCTGCGCCGCCAGTACACCACGATCGGCATCGTCGGCATCGTGATCTTCCTGCTGCTCGGCTATTTCCTGGGCTGGCTCGTGGCGGTGGGCTTTGCCATCGGCGCCATCCTGTCGGGCGCAGCCGGCTTCATCGGCATGAACGTCTCGGTGCGCGCCAACGTCCGCACCGCACAGGCGGCGACCACCTCGCTCGCCGGCGGCCTCGAGCTCGCCTTCAAGGCCGGCGCGATTACCGGCCTTCTGGTCGCTGGTCTCGCGCTGCTCGGCGTCACCCTCTATTTCGGCTTCCTGAGCTTCTCGATGAAACTCGCTCCGAACAGCCGCACCGTCGTCGACGCCATGGTGGCGCTCGGTTTCGGCGCCTCGCTGATCTCGATCTTCGCCCGTCTCGGCGGCGGCATCTTCACCAAGGGTGCGGACGTCGGCGGCGACCTCGTCGGCAAGGTCGAGGCCGGCATTCCCGAGGACGATCCGCGCAATCCAGCAACCATCGCCGACAACGTCGGCGACAATGTCGGCGACTGCGCCGGCATGGCGGCCGACCTGTTCGAGACCTATGCGGTGACCGCGGTGGCCACCATGGTGCTGGCCGCGATCTTCTATGCCTCTTCGCCGCTGTTGATGAACATGATGACGTTGCCGCTCGCCATCGGCGGCGTCTGCATCATCACCTCGATCATCGGGACCTTCTTCGTCAAGCTCGGCGCCAACCAGTCGATCATGGGCGCGCTGTACAAGGGCCTGATCGCGACGGGCATCCTCTCCCTCGTAGGCGTTGCCGGCGTGATCTACTATTTGATCGGCTTCGGTCCGCTTGCCGGCGTCAAATATACCGGCCTCGCGTTGTTCGAATGCGGCATTGTCGGTCTCGTCGTCACCGGCCTGATCATCTGGATCACCGAGTACTACACCGGCACCGACTATCGCCCGGTGAAGTCGATAGCCGCCTCATCGGTGACCGGCCACGGCACCAACGTGATCCAGGGGCTCGCCATCTCGATGGAGGCGACCGCGCTGCCCGCGATCGTCATCATCGCCGGCATCCTCGTCACCTACAGCCTCGCTGGCTTGTTCGGCATTGCGATTGCGACCACCACCATGCTGGCGCTGGCCGGCATGATCGTCGCCCTCGACGCGTTCGGCCCGGTCACCGACAACGCCGGCGGCATTGCCGAAATGGCGGGCCTGCCCAAGGAAGTCCGCAAGTCGACCGACGCGCTCGACGCCGTCGGCAATACCACCAAGGCCGTCACCAAGGGCTATGCGATCGGTTCGGCCGGTCTCGGTGCGCTGGTGCTGTTTGCGGCCTACAATGAAGACCTCAAGTTCTTCATCGCCAATGCCTCGAAGAACGTCTACTTCCAGGGCGTTGCACCGGACTTCTCGCTGAACAACCCCTACGTCGTGGTGGGACTGTTGTTCGGCGGCCTGCTGCCGTATCTGTTCGGCGCGATGGGCATGACCGCGGTCGGCCGCGCCGCAGGCTCCATCGTCGAGGAAGTGCGTCGCCAGTTCCGCGAGAAGCCGGGCATCATGCAGGGCACGGACAAGCCGGACTACGGCAAGGCCGTCGACCTCCTGACCAAGGCGGCGATCAAGGAGATGATCATCCCTTCGCTGTTGCCGGTGCTGTCGCCGATCGTCGTTTATTTCGTGATCTATACGATTGCGGGCGGCGGAGCGGCCGGCAAGTCGGCGGCGTTCTCGGCCGTCGGCGCCATGCTGCTCGGCGTGATCGTCACGGGCCTGTTCGTCGCGATCTCGATGACCTCGGGTGGCGGCGCCTGGGACAACGCCAAGAAGTACATCGAGGACGGCCATTACGGCGGCAAGGGCTCCGATGCCCACAAATCGGCCGTGACCGGCGACACCGTCGGCGATCCCTACAAGGATACGGCGGGCCCGGCGGTCAACCCGATGATCAAGATCACCAACATCGTGGCGCTGCTGCTGCTGGCAATCCTCGCGCACTGAGTCCGAACTGGATCCTTCGATACAAGCCCCCGCGGCGAGAGCCGCGGGGGCTTTGCTTTTGCCGCGGAGAAGCCACGAATACGTCAAAGACCCGACGAGATCACGGATTAGGTTTCTCGTTAAAATAGAGAGATGGGAATTAATCGACTGAAATTAGAATAGCTTTATTTGCAAAGACGCGCGAGCGGGAGGGATGCGATGGCTCTGACCAATGGCCACGACGTATTCGCTTCGTTGAACGAGACCGGCGTCAACAAATTCATTCAGAATTTTGCGATCGCAAGACGACATGATTTCGTCTTCGCCACCGCGCCATTGGGGGGCGGCACTCCCAATGTAGGCCTGTTGCCGCCATTGACGATCCCCGGCGCCGGCTACGGTCTCAACTACGCGATCCGCATTCAAGTACCGATCATTGATTTCTATCCCCAGAACGTGTCGCTTCCGTCGCCACTCGTTCTCAAGCCCAACCAGTTCAGCATCACCACCGGCGCACATATCTGCGTCGACTGTCTGGCCGACCGCATCAAGCAGATCGGCGGCGAGGGCAAGGACGGTCGCCCGTCAGACAAGGGGCGTGGCGACCGGCCGCCGCCCGACAAGGGGCGCGGCAATGACCGGCCCAAGGATCTGCTGTGCGTCGATCTTCGCGTCTGGGGTGTCGGGCATCCGACCGTGGATCCCGTCACGGCGACCGACAAGCTGGTCGGGCTCGCTGTCGACGACATTGTCGTGAAGGAGATCGGAGACCTCGAACCGATTGCCGAATGCGTTGCCGTTGATGTCCTCAATGCGCTGCTGCAGAAGGCGCGCTATCTCGTCAAGCGGCAGGTGTTCGGCGCCTTCGCTCTGTTTCTCGCGGATGGACCGAAGATCGAGGACAACCAGCTCAAGGTCTGGGGAACAATCGGCTGATTATGCGAGGTCACCATGGCAGCAGATGCAACGATTGCGATCAGTGAAGGCGGAACCAACAAGCTGCTTCAGGACGCACTCTCGCTCGCCCATGCGAGCGATTCCGATTCCGGCAGCTGGGGTCCGTTCACCGTTGGCTACTCCGTGTCGGTCAATGCCTCCGGCGGCAACGTCGAGCTCGTCGACACGCCGGTTGAAGTGATCCGCCTGCACGATGTCCTGATAAGCGGATCGGTCGGCGTCAGCTTCGACTTTGACCTGGGCAACATCCTGCCGCAGATCTGCATTCCGCCGGTTCGGATTTGCGTCAACATCCCATTCATCGGCAGGGTCTGTACGCCGCAATTCTGCATTCCCTGGCCGCATGTTCACGTGGCCCCGACCCTGCCGTTTGCGGTCAATTTCTCCGCCGATTTCGACGTCAAGGTTCAGAACGGCGGCTCGACCTGGGACATCGTGCTGCTGGTCTACCCGTTCTCCATCGTGATCGATCCAAGCCCGATGGCCGACCTTCTGCTTGATGCAATCAAGCAGAAGGTGCACGACTTGCTCGATCCGTTCCCCATCGTAGGCAGCGTGATCGCGGATATCATCGACACGGTCATCAGCACATTGCAGGGCGTGCTGGACGCGATCTTCCAGGCAATCGATGCCCTCATCCATGAGGTGATCCTGCTGCTCGACGTGTTCTCGCCGACCATTCCGTTCAAGCTCGTCTCGTTCAAGAAGGTGCAGGCGTTCTTGCCGGCGGGCGGGCCCGGGGACAATGAGGTCGACGTGAACCTGATCAGCCTGTCGGCGCATATCGCCGGTCACGAGCTGATCAGCGAAGGCGCGATCGCCTGACCAGGGAGGCAATCATGGATATCCTCAACTCTCGTCACCTCACCAGCCAGGACAGCTATCTGCAGCTATTCTCCAGCGCAGGCGAATATCTGTATTATCTGACGGCCACCCCGGAAGGGATCAAGAGCGCGCACGAGAGTGCGTTTCACCTGACGGTGAAGCCCGGAAAGACGAAGCAGGGATCGGGCACCCAGCATGACGTCAAGGTGAACTGGGATGGGAATTGCTACGTGCCGAAACCCGACCGGCTGGAAATTTCTGTCAATGACTACGTGGTATGGCATTGCGAGCGCATGGCCGGTTCGCCGCCTTTCGCAGTGCGCGGGCAGAGTGAGGGCGACTCGTTCTCGAGCTCGTCGATGAGCGCGACATCGGCCTATACCCATTTTTTTCTTACGCCCGGCGAGGTGAAATACCAGGTGAGCGGAAAAGGCAGTTACCTGGTCCGTGTTGCGGACCATCGCAAGGTGAAGGACTATGAGAGGCGGGCGGCGGATGCGCCGGTGGTCACCATTCGTCGCGGCGAGGCGAGCCCGCGCGAGCTGGATATCGTCGCGGGCCAAACCGTGATTTGGGCGGTTGAAGAGGGAAGTGAAGTTTCCATCGCGTCGGTTCGATGACGCGAAACGTCATTTGACGTCCATCTCGAGCCCTTCCTTCTCGATAATCCCGGCAAACTTCTTCGTCTCGGCCTCGACGAAGGTGGAAAATTGCTCCGGCGTGCCCCAGTCCGGCCGTGCGCCCATCGCGGCAATGTTCTTCTTGATGTCTTCGCGCTCCAGCATCGCCTTGATCTGCTTGTTGAGTTCGTCGACGATGGGCCTCGGCGTTGCCTTCGTCAGAAAGATGCCGAACCAGGAGGAGACGTCGAAATTGGCGAGCTCCGGCGCACCTTCGCGCATGGTCGGCAGGTTCGGTGCGGAGTCGCTGCGCTCCGTCGTGGTGACGCAGAGCCCGTTGAGCTTGCCGTCGAGCACCTGGGGCAGCGACGGGAAAAGGTTATCGAACAGGATCTGGATGTCGCCGGCGAGTCCGGCCTGCAGCGCGGGACCTGCGCCGCGGAACGGCACATGCGTCATTTTCAATCCCGTGAGTTGCAGGAACCAGGCGCCCGTAAGGTGAGGGCTCTGCCCGGTGCCGGAGGAGCCATAGGTGAGCTTGTCCGGATTGGCCTTGAGGAAGGCGATCAACTCCGGGATCGATTTGATGCCGGTGGAAGGATGCGCCGACACGATGTTCGGGATCCGGATCATGTTGGAGACCGCCTGCAACTGGTCGGGCTTGTAGGTGATGTTCCTGTAGATCCGGTAGGCGATGGCGTTGGGGCCGGGATTGCCGACCAGGATGGTGTGGCCGTCGGCCTTGGCGCGGATGACTTCGGCGGTGCCGATGGTGCCGCCGGCGCCGGAACGGTTTTCCACGATCGCCGATTGGCCCCATGCCGTCTGCAGATGTGCGGCAAGAAGCCGACCCATCACGTCGGTCGAGCCGCCGGGTGCCGCCGGCACGATCAGCTTGACGGTTTCCGTCGGCCGCCATTCGCCCGCGCCGAGGCTCGAGCGCGGTACGATCGCCGCAGATGTCAGCGCGGCGGCGCCTGCGAGAACGCGGCGGCGGGACAGCAGTCTGGTGGTCACGATATTCCTCCTTGCGGGATTGTTGCTTTGACTCGAAAGGGTATGGAGTGCCGCGCGCCGGGGCAAGCGCGCGATTGCGCACAGGCGACCCGCAGCCTGGTTGAAGCGAGGTAGCGGCCGCCTAGTTGAAGCTGAGCAGCTTGAACAGTGGCGTCAGGTAGCTGAGCTCCTGGCCGGAGGTCGCCGTGGTACGGCTGATGAAATCGAAGATGCGGCCGTCCTGCAGCCCATAATTGGCGAGACGTCGGACCTGGCGCTTCTTGTCGAAATAGACCGCAATGACCCGCTGGTCGACGACCTGCTGGTTCATGAAGGCGATCTTCCGCTCGCTCCGCTGCGAGATGTAATAAAACACCTCGCCGTCCAGCGTGGCGACGGTCGACGGCGTGCCCATCACGATCAGCACCTGGTCCTGGCTCGCGCCGATCGGAATCTGCTCCAGCGCGCCGGGGGGCAGAATATAGCCCTTCTGGAACTGCTCGCCGGTGCAACCTGAGAGCGCGGCAGCAACCAGCGCTGCCGCCGCCACGGCACGCCAGCGTGCCTTGCCGCGCGCCGGACGCGCGCGAAGGCCTTTTTGGGCAAATACGGTCATTGTCGGAACAGTCCCGTCCCCTTGCCTCCAGCGAGGCGTTGACGTACCGGGCTAGCTTGCGGATTGCAACAGACGCGGGCCCCAAAATCCCGCGCGCGGAACCCACAATGCTCTGGCCGTTCAATCACTTCAGGAAACCCCGGATTGCCCCCGCCGGCACCATCGAGGCCATCTATGGCACGATCGTGACGCAGACGCGAGAACCCTTATTTTACCGGGACTTGGGTGTGCCGGACACGGTTAACGGCCGATTCGACCTGTTGCTGCTGCATTTGTGGCTGGTCCTGCGCCGCCTCAAATCCGTTGCGGCCGGAACGGCCTTGTCACAGGCCCTGTTCGACTGTTTCTGCGACGACATGGATGACAATCTCCGCGAGATGGGGGTCGGCGACCTCGCAGTTCCCAAGCGCATGCAGGCCTTCGGCGAGGCGTTCTACGGGCGTACGGCAGCCTATGACATGGCGCTGACCGAGGGCCGCGAGGCAATCGCCGCGGCGATCTGCAAGAATATCCTCAATGGCGAACAGACCGACAAGGCGAGGGCGCTCGCCGCCTATACGGAAGCCGCGCTGGCGAAGCTCACGGAGTTCGACGACACCGCGCTGCTGGCCGGCCGCTGGTCGTTTCCCGTCCCTGAACCAACGAGGGCCCAGTGAGCAGCCGGCAGGACAGCCCCGATCCCTGGCATGCGCCGCTGGCGGTGGCGCAGATTCCCGAACGCGGATTGCATCGCGAGCTCGTGGCCGATGAGGCGCAGCGCAAGGCGATGGCCGACATCGCGGGCCTGCGCGAGGTGCTTTCCGCGCATGCTTCCCTCGACATCATGCCGAAGAGCGGCGGCCGCTTTCAGGTGGCGGGTAACGTGCGCGCCCGCATCGGCCAGACCTGCGTTGTCACGCTCGATCCGATCGAAACGGATATCGACGAACCGATCGATCTGATGTTTGCGCCGCCGGAGCAGATTCCCGCGCTGTCCGATCTCGTCGATGACGCCGGTGCGGGTGCCGATGATGTCGATCCGCCGGAGCCGATCGAGGGCGGCATCATCGATCTCGGCAGGCTCGCCACCGACGCGCTGTTCCTCGGCATCGATCCTTATCCGCGCAAGCCGGATGCCGTGCTGGATCATGAGAACACGCCACCTGATCCGGAGGATCATCCCTTTGCTGCACTGAAAGCACTCAAGACCAAGCCAAAGGGCACAGCCAGGCGGAAACCGAAAGGCAAGTAGGAGGCGGCGCTCGCCTGACTGCGGCTCCATTCGCGGCATGCGACCTCAATGCCACGCTGGTTTGTTACAACTAGTTGATTTTAATGTATTAATTCCGTCGCAGCGAATCTGCGCACCAATCCCTGTTTCCGCACAGGATGTGGTCAAGAGGTTGTGTCGGGGCAGGGAAGCGCTATTGTCGCGGCCCGGCCGGGGATGCAGCGGCGCTCGTTCGCGCCGCATTCCGCCACCGCATCCAGTGCGCGGTCAACGCACATCAGGACCGTAAGAGATTCAGGTTTCCGGGACATTCATGCCGCAAAAGGTTCGAATAGCGCTTGACGCCATGGGCGGCGATGTCGGCGCTTCGGTCGTCATTCCCGGCGCCGCGATTTCATTGAGTCGGCACCCGGACGCCGAATTTCTGCTGTTCGGCGACCGGGCGAGGATCGAGCCCGAGCTCGAAAAGCATCCGGCGCTGAAGGCGGCTTCGCGCGTCATCCACACCGATGTCGCCGTCAGCAGCCACGACAAGCCGAGCCAGGCGCTGCGTCGCGGCCGCAAGACCTCCTCGATGTGGCTTGCCATCGAAGCGGTCAAGAAAGGCGAGGCCGACGTAGCGGTCTCGGCGGGCAATACCGGCGCGCTGATGGCGATGGCCCGCTTCTGCCTGCGTACGCTGCCGGGCATCGACCGCCCGGCGATCGCCGCGGTCTGGCCGACCATGCGCGGCGACTCCATCGTGCTGGATCTCGGCGCCACCATCGGCGGCGATGCCCATCACCTGGCAGCGCTCGCGGTGATGGGCTCGGCGATGGCAAGCGTGCTGTTCGAGAAGGAGCGGCCGACGGTGGGTCTGCTCAATATCGGGGTCGAGGAGATCAAGGGCCACGAGGAGATCCGCGAAGCCGCGGAATTGCTGCGGACGCTGAATCTGCCCCAGCTCGAATATATCGGCTTCGTCGAGGGAGACGGCATCGGCAAGGGAGCTGCCGACGTAATCGTCTCGGAGGGCTTTTCCGGCAATATCGCGCTCAAGGCGGCCGAGGGCACGGCTCGCCAGATGGGCGAATTCCTCCGCGATGCCATGTCGCGGACCCTGCTTTCCCGGGTCGGCTATCTGTTTGCCCGCCGCGCCTTCAGGGAGCTGCGGGACAAGCTCGACCCGAACAAGTCCAATGGCGGGGTGCTGCTTGGCCTCAACGGCGTGGTGGTGAAGAGCCACGGCGGAACCAGCGCCGAAGGCTTTGCCTATGCGGTGGATGTTGGCTATGAGACGGTCCGCTACGATCTCCTCACCAAGATCAACCGTATGCTCAATCGTGACGGCGGCGCGCTAACCCCAGCGTAGACCGCACAGGAGGCTATTCGTGACTGCGATACGTTCGGTCGTGCTTGGCTGCGGTTCCTATCTTCCGCAGAAGGTGCTGACCAATGCCGAACTGGCGGCGCGAATTGATACCTCCGACGACTGGATCGTGCAGCGCACCGGCATCCGGCAGCGCCACGTCGCCGCCGATGACGAGTTCACCTCGCATCTCGGGATCAACGCGGCACGCGCGGCGCTCGCCGATGCCGGCCTCGACGCTCAAGCGATCGACCTGATCGTCGTGGCGACCTCGACGCCCGACAATACGTTCCCGGCGACGGCGGTTGCGATCCAGAACGGGCTCGGCATCCATCATGGCGCGGCCTTCGATCTGCAGGCGGTCTGCTCCGGATTTATCTTTGCGCTGGCTACCGCCGACAATTTCCTGAAAAGCGGCGCCTACAGGCGGGCGCTCGTGATCGGCGCGGAAACCTTCTCGCGGATTCTCGACTGGGAGGACCGTACCACCTGCGTGCTGTTCGGCGACGGCGCCGGCGCGGTGGTGCTGGAGGCGCAGGAGCAGCCCGGCCAGACCAGCGACCGCGGCATCCTGACCACGCATCTGCGTTCCGACGGCCGCCACAAGTCAAAGCTTTATGTCGATGGTGGCCCCGGCTCGACCAAGACCGTCGGCCATCTGCGCATGGAGGGCCGCGAGGTCTTCAAGCATGCGGTCGGCATGATCACGGATGTGATTGTCGACGCTTTCAAGGCGACGGGAACCAATGCCGACGATCTCGACTGGTTCATCCCGCACCAGGCCAACAAGCGAATCATCGACGCCTCCGCGCATAAGCTTCATATTGCGCCGCAGAAGGTGGTCCTCACGGTGGACATGCACGGGAATACGTCGGCCGCGTCGATTCCGCTGGCACTTTGCACCGCAGTGAGGGACGGACGCGTCAAGAAAGGCGACCTCCTGATGCTGGAAGCCATGGGGGGAGGCTTCACCTGGGGCTCGGCGCTGGTCCGCTGGTAGGTGTGGCATAAACAATTCAACGCAATTTTTATGCGTGTTTCCATGCGCTTGCATGATGGTCGCTGTTGACCGTGGTCTGCTAACCTCCTAATTTCAGGGAACAAATTTGTTCGCCGAGAGTGCGGGGCAGGCGATGACCACGGGAACGGGCAAGACAGTCACACGCGTCGATCTGTGCGAAGCGGTCTACCAGAAGGTGGGACTGTCGCGAACGGAGTCGTCCGCGTTCGTTGAACTGGTTTTGAAGGAGATCACCGATTGCCTTGAGAAAGGCGAGACGGTGAAGTTGTCTTCGTTCGGATCCTTCATGGTGCGCAAGAAGGGTCAGCGTATCGGACGCAATCCGAAGACCGGTACCGAGGTGCCGATTTCGCCGCGCCGTGTGATGGTGTTCAAGCCGTCGGCGATATTGAAGCAGCGTATCAACGGGCACGCTGTTACCAACGGCGACGCCAAGGACGACTAGAGCTATTTGATCGAGCATGATCTTTTCGGAAAACCGCTTCACACTTTTCCGGATCGTGCTCTAGCGCTCCACACAGCGAGCGGAAAGGAGCGGGCATTTGGACAAGGCTCCCGATGCGTTCCGTACCATCAGTGAAGTCGCGGACGAACTCGACATTCCCCAGCACGTGCTGCGTTTCTGGGAAACCCGCTTCGCGCAGATCAAGCCGATGAAGCGCAGCGGCGGCCGCCGCTACTACCGCCCCGACGACGTCGACCTGCTCAAGGGCATCCGCCGTCTGCTGTACGGCGAGGGCTACACCATCCGTGGCGTGCAGCGCATTCTCAAGGAGCACGGCATCAAGTCGGTGCAGGGTCTTGCCGACTCCTCCGTCGCCGCCTCCTTCGGTGCCGTCGAGAAGACGCTCGAGCACACCATGGCCGAGGACGACGGCGAGGCGCCGGTCTCCTTCGAGGGCGACGACGAGGATTACGAGGGCGGGGAGGACGGCATTGATTTCCGCTTCGTCGAGCTCGACGAGGACGGCATCGCCAAGAACCTTGCCGAACCCGCAACCCCCGCCGTCCGCCCGATGGACCGTGCGCGGCTGGAGGGCGTCCTGCAGGATTTGATCGCCGCCCGGCAATTGCTCGATTCGGCCGTTGCGGAAGGCTGAGCGGGCCGTTCCGGCCCCGACCTGCTCCTTGCGCTCTCTCCTTGCGCTCTCGGGCGATGAACGCTAAGGGAACGGCATCGGAGCGTGGCGCAGCCCGGTTAGCGCACTAGTCTGGGAGACTAGGGGTCGGAGGTTCAAATCCTCTCGCTCCGACCATCAAAATCCCTTGTTGCACGAGGGTCATCGCGTTCGGCCCATTCGAACGGATTGGGTGAACAGCGCTCGGAACCCGTGAAAATCACGGAATCCGTTGCATAGACCACTTTGAGTTACTCTCGGCTTTCTGGTGTATCGCCCGATGCCGATCGAGCTTCTTCTTTCTAGTACTGCGACAGATCCGGGACGTGCAGCCGCAGCCGGGCGAGATCACGGCCGGCACAGGCTGGATGCGGAAGCAGCATTTTCCCAACCGTACAAGCTGCGACCTGACCGGCGCGAAATAGTTCTTCCTTCCGATGCGGGGTCAGTATCGGCCACGATAGGCGCGCCGCTGCTGAGCGAAGGCATATTGCGGATTGAGTCCGCAATAGTCCGCAGTGCCGCTGGCAGTGGCCCTGCATTGAGCGTAGGTGGAGAACTGGCAGTTGCCGGGATATCCCCATCGAATTCCCTGCAAGCAAAATCGATCCTGTATGCCCGCAGCCGGCGCGGACGAGAGTGTGGTCAATAGCGTCGCCGCTGTCAGAATTGTCAGAGCTAGAATGCGCATCGCAAGTTCCTTTCTGGCCCCATGATGAAACCCTTAGCAGTACGCGATTGTTCCTAAGCAAGATGGCTTGCTGCGGTTCGAGTCGTCAGGGGACGAGGACCTTCAGACGCGCACCCCAGATTCACTCCGAGACCATCATCGTCGCTTGCAGAGCCGAGTGGACCGACAGGACGGCCGAACGCGACGCCGTCGGCCTTCAACAAACCCGAGGAGAAAAATGCGCACGGCAGTGGCGGCAGACCGTGGAGACGCCGCGGCGCTGCGGGAGCAGGTTCGGGTAGTGCCGGTTCAGGTGGCGCCGGGGCGGACACGCGGCTGTTTCCCTCCAAGCACCGCAAGACTTTGCGATTGATGCTTACTATATCCCCAACCAGCGCGCCCCGCCATGCGCGTGCGGCATGTGGATTGCGCCTCTGACATTCGCTAGTCTTTTGCCCAACCGGTCGAGCCATGAACCGGACCCACGGGATGACAACGAGCGAGGGCTAGCCATGAAGAACCGCCCAACTGGCGTGATACCGCCGATGACGACGCCGTTCACCAGCAGCGGCGAGATCGACTTCAAGCTCGTGGCGCCGCAGGTCGACTGGCTGATCGGCGCGGGCAGCCATGGCATGGCGGCGGGTGGCTCGACCGGCGAGGGGCACACGCTCGATCACGAGGAGTATCGCGACCTGATCGCGGCAACGGTTGAGGCAGCCAGGGGCCGCGCGCCCGTGATCGCCGGCATCATCGTCGACTCCACCCGCGATGCGATCCGCCGCGGCAAGCTGGTGCGCGACATGGACGTCGCTGCCCTGCAGGTCACCCCGGTGCACTATCTCTTCAAACCGGATGAGCAGGCGATGGTCGATCATTTCCGCCGCATGGCGGACGAGACCGGCATGCCCATCATCATCTACAATGTGGTGCCGTGGTCTTATTTGTCGCCCGCGCTGCTCACCCGCATCATGACCGAGGTGCCGCTGGTGGTCGGCGTCAAGCAGAGCGCTGGCGATCTGAAGCTGTTTGCTGACCTCATGATGATGGCGCCGGACAAGCTGATCTACAGCGCCGTCGACGCGCTGATGTACCCCTCCTACACCCTCGGTGCGCACGGCTCGATCGCGGCGATCCTGACGGCGGCGCCGCATGCCTCGGTGGAACTGTGGGATGCGGTGAAAGCGGGCGATCATGTCACCGCGCTTGAGCTGCACAAGAAGCTGCTGACGCTGTGGAATGCGATCATCGCCGACAACCTTCCGGCCTGCACGCGCTATGCGCAGACGCTGCAGGGCCTGCCGAAGACGTATCCGCGTGCGCCGATGCCGGAGGCCTCGGCGGCCCAGCAGGCCGCGATTGGCAAGGCGCTCGCCGAGCTCGGTGCGCTCGGCTCGCAGGTCGAAGCGGCGGAATAGATTCGTCACAAGAAAGGTCAACGAAGTCTCATGAAGGATTTTGCCGGAAAGATTGCCGTCATCACCGGTGGCGGCACGGGGATGGGGCGTGAGCTCGCGCGCCAGCTGGTTGCGGAAGGCTGCAATGTCGCGATGTGCGACGTCTCGCCGGAAGCAATGGCCGAGACCAAGCGGCTGTGCGAAACCGAAAAGCTGCCGCAGGGCCTGCGCGTCACCACCCATGTAGCCGACGTCTCGATCGAGGATCATCTCAGGCGATTTCGCGACGAATTGATCGAGCAGCAGAAGACCGACAAGATCCATCTGCTGTTCAACAATGCCGGCATCGGCGGTGGCGGCAGCCTGGTCAGCGGCTCGCGCGAGCAATGGGAGCGCACCTTCAACATCTGCTGGGGCGGCGTGTACCTCGGTGTGCGTACTTTCCTGCCGCTGTTGCTGAAGGCCGATGAGGGCCACATCGTCAACACGTCAAGCGTCAACGGATTCTGGGCCTCCGTTGGCCTCGGCGTGGCGCACACTGCCTACAGCGCGGCAAAATTCGCCGTGAAGGGATTTACCGAAGCGCTGATCACGGACTTGCGTCTCAACGCACCGCACATCAAATGCTCCGTCGTGATGCCCGGACATATCGGAACTTCCATCCTCTCCAATTCGCGCGTGATCCAGAATGGCAGCGTGGCGCTGACGCCGAACGATATTCTTGCCACCCGGCAGCGTTTGGCAGGCATGAACATCGATGTGTCGAAAATGTCGGATGCCGACATCCAGAAGGTCGCCGACGAGCGCGCCCTCAGCTTTCTCGAGGACGCGCCGACCACGGCTGCGCAGGCTGCCAAGATCATCCTCGACGGGGTCAAGGCCGGGAAATGGCGTATCCTGGTCGGCGACGACGCCCACAAGCTCGACGAGCGGGTTCGCCAGAACCCGGAGCGCGCTTACGATGCGGAGTTTTACCAGAGCTTTGTCAAGGAAGTCGGCTGGCGCATCGGTTGACGCGCCACGCACACGATCCCGACCAGCGAAGCCCGGACTCCCAACGAGGCGCCGTCCGGCCGGGATCGTGCGCTAACTGGCCCTCCGCGCCAGTGAACGATAGGCAAGCCTGGTATGGCCCTGGCAGTAGGGCAGGCCTGCCAGCGGCGTGTTGCCGCAAAACGAAAACGCCTCGGCCTCCGTATTGACCGGCCAGCGGCAGTGCTCCTTGCTGAGTTCGAAAAGCGAGCAGCGGTGCTCGCTAACCACGGACGTTTCGGAGAATGCGGTCTCGTCATAGACCTGCCGCAGCATCTCGAATTGCTGCCGCGGCACCGGGCCGGAGCGCGCCCGGCGCTCTCTCGGCTTCCTCGGCCGCAATTCATCGCCGGTCTTTTCGCGCGACAGCCCGAGGCGCGAGAGCTTTCCGATCACGGCATTGCGGCTGACCCCGATCTCGGCTGCGATCTGCCGGCAGGAGAGGCCGGCGGCAAAATGAGTCTTCAGCGCTTCGAGGCGTTCGTCGGTCCAGGTCGGTACAGTGGCAAACATTTTGGCGGTCCCAATTCTTGGTTTGCCGCCGCGTTTCCCATGTCCCGGAGGTCACGGCTTCCCGTTGTCGCGGATCGACAGCAGCCCGTCCTTGATGGCGAGCCTGATGCCTTCCTCGATCAGGGTCCTTGCAACGCCGGGAACGCTAGTGCCGTGGGTGCCCTGTCTCACCAGTTTTTCCAGATAGGTGATGGTCGAGAGCGCCAACGTAACGGGGATGCGGTCGGTTTCGGCTTTTTCCGTAGCCATGACGCACGCTAGCTTCTGAACACTGTACTGAAAAGTATCTATTTAGAGTCTATTAAGTAATGATGCCGTTCGTCAACAGCTTGTTGAGTGTCCCCGGCATTATACTGAATTCATTGAAGAATCTGACCAAAAACCGTCCTGCCCGCGCGGAAAGCCATCTTGCCGGAGGTAAGGCATGCCCAGGTTGCTGCGCCAAATTTCGGGATTGCGTGAGGAGGCCTGCAGCCCTGATGATCGGCTGTTCTCGGGGATAGCCGGCGCGCATTGCCATGACCGGTATTAGAAACGGTCTCTACACGGTGGAGACGGAGATGACCGACGGCCGGCGCGGGCGCGCCACCGGGGTCATCGTGCTGCTCGACGGCAAGATCGCCGGCGGCGATGCGCATTTCTATTTCACGGGCTCTTACAGTGCCGCGGACGGCAAGTGGCGCGGCGAACTGACGACGTTTCAGCACGCCAAGCCGTCGGGCGTCATGCCGCTGTTCGGCGGCCGCGAGGTCACCTGCGGCTTCAGCGGCACCTATGCCGATGATGGCGCCGTCGTCACCGGCACGGCGCTAGTGGGCAAGACCAGCGTGATGTTCGAGACGCGGCTGAAGTTTCGCGCGGAGTTGTAGAGGGCCGGTCGATTGCGACAACAGAGCTTAGCACCGTGCGGGACGTAGTCCAGAGTGCAGCGGCGCGCAGCAGCACGCCGCCGTCGATATCCGATCGCGCGTCAGAACAGTTCGCGAAAGAGTCCGAGACTGGACAGGATCAAAATGATCGATGTCCAGCCGACCGGGGTATTCAGAAATCCCCACACAACGGTACCCAGCTCATAATCTTTCGGCCGTGTCCGGCCGTCCCAGATGGACAAAGGATGGTCTCCGCATTTTCTTGAATATGTTGGCGGCGCAGTGAATCACTCGTGCTTCCGCGCAACAGATGTGGTTGCGCGCACCGCCTGATTCAATTCACGATTTGCTCGCGCAGTGTTGATGCCGTCGCGGGAAGAAGGTTAACAGTGTGGCATCACGGTAACGCAGACCGGAGTTCGCCATCCAGGCACGATACGCGCCGTATCCATTTGCGCGAGCATGCAGCCGTCAAAGGTCGAGCCTGATCCGGTTGCCGCCGGATCAGGCTCTTCGCAGGTCGCGATCCGCTGGAGGGACGCAGCGGATCGCCGCGATTCGCTCAGTGCTTCGCCTGCTTTATCGTGACGCTGGTCTTGGGCTGGCTCTGGATGGTCTGAAACACCACGCAATACTTGTCGGTGAGCTCGGCGAGCTCATCGAGCTGGGCGGCATTCGCATCAGCGTCGACGTCGAAGGCAAGGCGAATCTCCTTGAACCCGACGGGCACATCGGTGGCGACACCGAGCGTGCCGCGAACATCGACGTCACCCTCGGCCCGGACATTCACCGAGCGCAGGGGGATGCCGAGCACGGCCGCTGCGGCGCGCATGGAAACGCCGGCGCAGGCGATCAGCGCCTCCAGCAGCATGTCGCCCGAGCAGAGCTCGAGCCCCGAGCCGCCGCACTTGGGATGGATGCCGGCCTTGGCGAGCCCGCGTCCCGTCTCGACCTTGCAGGTGACTGCGGCCTCATCGGCCGTGCCTTGCGCGCGCAGCGTGAGCAGTGCGGCCCTGGCGTCGTTGGCATAGCGCTCCCTGATCGGGCCTTGGGTATTTTTGAACGTTGCGAGATCCATGGATCGTCTCCTTGGTTGGGGTTATGGCTCTCCCGTTGCCGAACCATCGTGATGGGGCAGGGGAGTCTCGTTGAGCTTGACGGCTGAGATGCCCACGGGCGGTCACGTCCGCCCGGCGGTCAAAGCAGTTCGCGATAGATGCCGAGGCTGGACATGATCAGCGCGACCATTGTCCAGGTCACGGGGTTATTCAGCCACCGTGACACCGCTGCCTCCCAATTCGGCCGGGAAGTCCTTCAGCTTCGGCAAGCCGTCCTTCATCGGCAGAACCGTCTCGGCATAGTTGACATGCACGCCCGGCGTGAACTTCAGCGTCGGGATGGTTGCGGCATAGACGTCGACGAGGCCGAGTGGCGGATGGTCGGTCATGAGGTGGCCGCCGCAGCGCTTGCAATACTGGCGATTGCTCATGTCGGTCTTGGCGTGTTTGCCGAGGAACTCGGCCCCCTTGGTCACGCGGACGTTCTGCGCCTTCCACAGCGTGAAGGCGTTGACGGGAGCAGCCGACCAGGAGCGGCAGGAAGAGCAGTGACAATAGCCCATGCCTTCCGGCGCGCCCTGCACCTCGATCTCGATCGAGCCGCAGAAGCATTTGCCCTTGTGGGTAGTCATCGTGAAAATTCCTTTGCGGTTGGCGGGATGACGTCCCGCATCCGCAAGCTTTTCCTGCAATCGATCGCCGAACTGAATGATCAGGCGTATGCTTCGCTTGATATGGCGTCCGGTCCGATCGGTACGCTCACGGAGGCTTGATCTCGGTGCAATCGAGCGCCGCTGCTTCTTGAACAAATCATCTGTTCGGGCGACCTATCCAGGATGATTCCTTAATTGCCGTAGAGCGAAAGCGTGGCGACCGATACCTTATCCGACGTTCTCAAGACTGTGCGGCTGACCGGTGCAGCCTATTTCGACATTGCGGCGCAGGCGCCCTGGTCGGTGCATTCGCCGGCACGCGAGGTGATGCTGCCGCGGATCCTGCCCGGCGCGGATCGGCTGATCGCCTATCACGTCGTCACCGCCGGCCGTTGCTTTGCCAGCCTCGTCGGCGGCGAGGCCGTGCCGGTGGAAGCGGGCGAGGTGGTGATGTTCACCAACGCCGATCCTCATGTGATGTCGTCGGGCGCCGGCATGCACGCGGCGCCGACGACCGCCGACATGATCGATATTGCCGATGCAGGGCTGCTGCCGTTCCACATCAACCTCATGAGCGGCGGCGCGCCGAGCGCGCGGCTTGTCTGCGGCTATCTCGCCTGCGACGCGAAACCGTTCAATCCGCTGCTGGAGGCATTGCCGCCGATGCTGAAGGCGGGTGATCCGGGCCGTAACGACAATGGCTGGCTCGGGCAGTTCATCCATTTCGCGGTAGCCGAGGTCGCGGAGAAGCGCGCCGGCAGCGAGAGCGTTTTGACGAAACTCAGCGAATTGATGTTCATCGATGTGGTGCGGCGCTACATCGAATCGCTGCCGCCGCAGGATACCGGCTGGCTCGCGGGCCTGCGCGATCCCGCGGTCGGCAAGGCGCTGGCGCTGATCCACGCGCGGCCGTCATTCAACTGGACCATCGAAGGACTCGCGCGGCAGTGCGGCACCTCACGCACGGTGATGGCCGAGCGCTTCGCGCAATTCACGGGAACGCCGCCGATGCAATATCTCGCGAAATGGCGGATGCAGGTGGCGTCGGAAATGCTCAAGGCCGGCAATGCCAACATGGCGACGATCGCCGCAGAAATCGGTTACGAGTCGGAAGCCGCCTTCAGCCGCGCCTTCAAGAAGATGATGGGCGTGCCGCCGTCAGCGTGGCGGCTGGGGATGCGATAAGCGTCAGTCATTGCGTGCAATCGTGTCGATCCAGGATCGCGCGATGAAATCAGAGCAACTCTGGATTGGAGCTTTGTGCGAGGAGCAATTGCGAGTCGCGCGGTCTGCAACGAATCCGTGCAGTGTCGCCGTTGCGCGTAATCACCTTTGATTAAGGTTGTAACGCTAGGTTTCAGCCGGCGCAAAATTCCGCCGCCGCCTCGCAAGGTCTCCCGCACGATGACAAGAACATTGCAGCCCACCGGCATTGAGAACATGCTCGGCGAAGAAGAACTCATTGTATCGAAGACTGATCTGAAGGGGCGAATCACTTACGCCAACGACGTCTTCAAGCGCATGGCGAAATACTCCCACAAGGAGCTGATCGGCGCACCGCACAGTATCCTTCGCCATCCCGACATGCCGCGTTGCGTGTTCAAGCTGTTGTGGGACACGCTGCAGGCCAAGCAGGAGATCTTCGCCTACGTCGTCAATCTGGCGCGTGACGGGAGTCACTACTGGGTCTTTGCTCACGTGACGCCCACGCTCGACGATCGCGGCGAGATCGTCGGTTATCATTCCAATCGTCGCAAGCCGGATCGCGCGCCTGTGGAGCGCGTGAAGCCGCTCTACAAGGCGCTGTGCGACGAAGAGGCGCGACACGGCAATGCCAAAGAGGGCATGCAGGCGAGCTTCCAGATGGTGGTCGATCTATTGAAGCAACAGGGCGTGGGATATGATCAATTCGTGCTATCTCTCTAGGGCGCAGATCGCGACAGGGCTCGCCGCTGCGCTTGCCGCCTTTGCGTTCTTCGACATCGTGCTGTTTGCGGGGCCGTCTTCCCGCGTGCTGACGGCGGCGATGCTGGCTGCCGCCGCCGCATTGCTGGGGGTATCTTGGTGGAGCATTCGCCGTGCCGCCATCGGGATTGCGGAAGTCGCGAAGGTGGCGGCGGGCGCAGCACGGGGCGATCTCGACGCCCGGATCGCGAGCGAACGGCAACCCGGCGCCATCGGAGCTATCCAGAAGTCGGTCGATGATATGCTCGATATCGTCGACTCCTTTGTGCGGGAGGCGTCGGCCTCGATGGACTATGCCAGCCGAGGCAAGTATTTCAGGAAGATCATGGTGCGCGGCATGCCCGGATCGTTCCGTCGCGCCGCGGCCACGATCAATCGGGGGACCGACAGCCTCGGCAACCGCGTGGTCGAAGTCGGCAGCATGGCGCAGACGTTCGGTTCGCATCTCGACGAGATCGCCGGAAATTTGGTGAACGCCGCCGCCAATCTCGAGACGGATGCGACCAATATGGCGGCTTCTGCCGAGAAGACGGGTCATCAGGCCGTGGGTGTCATCGCGGCTTCGGAACGCGCCTCCACCAATGTCGAGACGGTGACCCGTGCCGCCGAACAGCTGGCATCCTCAATTTCGCAGATCGGCCTTCAGGTCAATCGCTCCAGCGAGAACACCGGGCGTGCGGTCAATGAAGCCAATCGCGCCGGAAGCGAGATACGCGCGCTGGCCGACACCGCGGCGCGAATCGGGGACGTGGTCAAGCTGATCAACGAGATCGCGGAGCAGACCAATCTGCTCGCCCTGAACGCCACTATCGAGGCGGCCCGGGCTGGCGACGCCGGACGCGGCTTCTCGGTGGTGGCTTCCGAGGTGAAATCGCTGGCGGCGCAAACGGGCAGGGCCACCGAAGAGATCAGCGCCAAGGTTAGCCAGATGCAAGAGAGCACGGCGAACTCGGTCGCGGCAGTCGAGGCAATCGGCAAGACGATCGACGAAATCAACGGGATCGCCTCGGCGATTGCCGAGGCGATCGAGCAGCAGGGTTCGGCGACGCAGGAGATCGCGCGCAACATGCAGGAAGCATCGTCGAGCACGGCGCAGGTATCCTCCGATGTCGGCGGAATCAACGAGGCTGCGTCCGATACCGGACGGGTCGCCGCGCGAGTCAACGGCGCCTCCGAGCGCGTCCATGACCAGGTGGATGCGCTGCGGAGCGAAGTTACCCGCTTCCTTCAACGGCTGACCGCCGCGGCGTAGTCGCTTGCAGCGCGTGCTTCGCGGGACGGGTTTCGCATTTTGCGCAGCCCATCCTGCACGATCATCCGTGCACGACCGATTTCGCGATCATGCAGTGGATGCCTTTAGAGCCGTTCACCGTCTGGGTGACGCGCAGGTCCGCGGCCAGGCTGCAGAGGGTGTAGGCGTCCTCGCGTGAAAGGTTGCGCTTCTCGCCCAGCAGCACGATCATGTCGCGCAACGCGCGCACCACGCATTGGTCGAGGTCGGGGTCCATTGCCATGGTCATGTAGTGGTCGGCGGTCTCGGCGCGAGGATAGGCGAGTTTCAGATCCTTGCGCAGGGTCAATCGGAAGCGTCCTTGCAGGGCAGTCTCGATCGCGGTGACGCAGACCTCGCCGTCACCCTGTACGCCATGGCCGTCGCCGCAGGAGAACAGCGCACCCGGAACGAACACCGGCAGATAGAGCTTTGCGCCAGCGCCAAGTTCCTTGTTGTCGAGGTTGCCGCCCATGGCGCGCGGGACAAGCGAGGTGATGCGGCCCCAGGCCGGCGGCGGCGCGGTGCCCATCACGCCGAAGAACGGCTTGAGTGGCAGATCGAGTCCCCACGGCAGGTGGCCCACCATACGCGTTGTATCGAGCGGGATGTTGAGGATACGCATTTCGTGGAAATCGTCGGGCAAGGTGCCGGCAAGCGGGCGGATCAGATTGTAGCCCCAGTCCTGGCGGAGCTGGACATCGAGAATGTCGACCTCCAGCACGTCGCCGGGCATGGCGCCTTCGACCGCGATCGGGCCGGTCAGGATGTGGCCGGGCACCATGCGCTCGCTTCTCGCATGGATCTCGAGCAGTTCGGGCGGGATGTGGAATTTGTTTCTGTCCGGCAGCTGCTCCGGACCGCCGCTGACGGTATCGACGGTGATTTCGTCGCCGCTCTTGATGGTCAGGACCGGCTTCAGCCGCGCCTCGAAGAAGCCCCAATGACAGGTTTCCGGGCTGGAATGCAGGTGATGGTGGCTCATGAGCGGCCTTTTTATTGTGGCTCCGGCAGCGTATGACGCTGTACCAGACTTTTCGCAGAGGTGTGCTTGTTTTTCGTACTGTCCAAGACCGTTGGCTATCTGCTGCTGCCAAGCAACTTCCTCATCGCGATCGGCCTGCTCGGCGCTATGCTGCAGTTGACGCGGTTTGCGAGAGGGGGACGCCGGCTGATGGTCGCCTCGGCCATTTTGCTTGCTATCTGCGCCTATTCGCCGCTCGCCAATTTCCTGCTCTATCCGTTGGAGAGCCGGTTTCCGAAATGGGATGTTTCGCGCGGCGAGCCCGACGGCATCATCGTGTTGGGCGGGCCGCTCGATGCCGATCTTTCGGCCGCGCATGGCGGGCCCGTGATTTCCGGGGCTGCTGACCGCATCATTAGTGCGGCGATGCTGGCGCATCGCTATCCCAATGCGCGTATCGTCTACACCGGCGGCAGCCCGAACCTGCTGCACAACGACGCCAAGGAGGCCGACTACGCGACTGCGCTGTTTCAGGGCCTCGGCATCCAGAAATCGCGCCTGACCATGGAACGGCAGTCGCGCAATACGAGGGAGAATGCCGAATTTTCCAGAGACATCGTCAAGCCGAAGAAAGGCGAGCGGTGGCTGCTGGTGACTTCGGCCTTTCACATGCCGCGCTCGGTCGGAGTGTTTCGGACAGCGGGATTTCCGGTCGAGGCCTATCCGGTCGACTGGAAGGTTGGCACCAGGGAAGATCTGCTCAAATATTATGTGAGCGCCAATAACGGGCTCCAGCTGGTCGATATTGGTGTGCGCGAATGGGTGGGCCTGATTGCCTATCGCATCGCGGGCGGCACCGAGACGCTGTTACCGGGGCCCAATTAGGCTCGGACACGATTTGACGTGTTCGCATCCTCGCCATAATCAAGCTAGGCTCGGCCAACGAGCATCCGGGAGAACGCCATGCAACAACAATCACCGTCCGAAAACCTCGATCTCGCCGGCATGGTGGCCGATCTCAACAACCTGCTGCGCCTGAAGACCACCGTCATCGGTATGAAGCTGTTTGCGACCGTCGAGGAGATGACGGAGATCCCGAAAATCCGCCGGCCGAGCGCGATCCACACGACCGACCAGATCGTCAGCATGGCTTCGCGCCTGGGATGGACCGTTGGCATCACTGCCGACGATCTCGTCGGTGCACAGTGCCGCGCCGTCATTGGACTTGCGCCGCAGGATGATAAGTGGCTAGCCGGCGAGAATTATGTCGGCGTGTGGCACGGCACGGCGGAAGACGCGCGCAAGCGTCAAGAGGCGTTGGATGTGGTGCCGTTTGGACAATACAAGGCGCTCGCGGTAAGCCCGCTCACGTCAGGCCGGCTCAGTCCGCCGGATATCTGCCTCGTCTATGCGACGCCCGGCCAGATGATCATCCTGATCAACGGGCTGCAATATACCGGCTACCGGAAGTTCGAATGGGGCGTGGTCGGTGAAACCGCGTGCGCTGACTCCTGGGGGCGGGCGCTGAAGACCGGCGAGCCGAGCCTGTCGCTGCCCTGTTTCGCCGAGCGCCGCTATGGTGGCGTGCCCGATGAAGAGATGCTAATGGCGCTGCCGCCGGCCTATCTCGCCAAGGCGATCGCCGGGATGAAGCAGCTGGCGAAGAACGGCCTGCGCTATCCGATTGCGCCTTACGGCATTCAGGCCGACGTGCGCGCCGGAATGGGCGTGAGCTACGCGGCGAAGAAGTGAGAGGGTCGATCCTCACTCTGAGGAGCGCGCCACTGGCGCGCGTCTCGAAGGGCGAGGCCACCGGCGGCCTTCATCCTTCGAGACGCGCGTTCCGCGCTCCTCAGGATGAGGAACTGACAAAGGAATAACGAATGTCTTCGCAGTTCGACATCGTCGTCTACGGTGCGACCGGTTTCACCGGTCGGCTCGTCGCCGAATATCTGGCCTCGCACTACAAGGGCGAAGCCAATCTGAAATGGGCGATGGCCGGCCGTAGCCGCGACAAGCTCGCTACCGTGCGCGATGCAATCGGCGCGCCTAAGGACCTGCCGTTGATCGTGGCGGACGCCGCTGATCCCGCCTCGCTCAAGGCGATGGCAGAGCAGACGAAGTCGGTGATCACCACGGTCGGACCGTATCAGCTCTATGGCAATGAGTTGCTGTCGGCCTGCGTTGCCGCCGGCGTCGATTATTTCGACCTCTGCGGCGAGCCGGCCTGGATGCGGCAAATGATCGATGCCCATGAACAGGCGGCAAAAACGAGCGGCGCCCGCATCGTGTTCTCCTGCGGCTTTGATTCGCTGCCGTTTGAGCTCGGCGTATTCTGCGCGCAGGAGGAGGCGAGGAAAGCCTTCGGCGCGGCGGCGCCACGCGTCAAGGGCCGCGTCCGCGTCATGAAGGGTTCCTTCTCGGGCGGCACTGCGGCCAGCATGCGCGCAACCTTCGAGGCGGTGGCGCGCGACTTAAGCCTGGTCGCGCTCCTGAAGAATCCCTTTGCGCTGACGCCGGGCTTTGAGGGGCCGAAACAGCCTCCCGGTAACAAGCCGGCTTACGACGACGACCTGAAGAGCTGGACTGCACCATTCGTCATGGCGACCATCAACACGCGTAATGTCCACCGCTCCAACATGCTGATGGGTTTTTCGTATGGCAGGGATTTCGTCTACGACGAGATGATGGTGACGGGTCCCGGTGAGCAGGGCGAAGCGACTGCCAAAAAGGTGATGGCGGCCAACAACAAGCTCGCGGGCAACGACGTGCCGAAGCCGGGTGAGGGGCCGTCGAAGGAAGAGCGGGAGAGCGGCCACTACGATTTGCTGTTCACGGCGATCGCAGCTGACGGACGGCAGGTGCGCGCAGCCGTCAAGGGCGATCGCGATCCCGGCTATGGTTCGACCTCGAAAATGATCTCCGAATGCGCAATCTGCCTGTTGCGTGACGCGCCCGATGTACCTGGCGGATTCTGGACGCCGGGGGCTGCCATGCAGCATCGGCTGATCAAGCGGCTGGCGGACCATGCCGGCCTCACCTTCACGGTCGAGAAGTAGTTTAGCCCGCTCGTGCAGCAACGGGCTGCCCCGCCGCCGCGACATGGCGCTGCGCAGCGGCGAACATGCCCCACATGCAGCCCAGCATCATCCAGAAGTGCCGCCAGTGGTCGGTGTCGATGATGAAGCTTTCGCCGACCGTGCCGAGGAAGGCTGCGAAGATCGCCAGATATGTCTTCTGCCAGGGCACGCGCACGAAGACGTAACGGAAACCGACAATGACGGTCGTGAAGATCAGCGCGGGATAACAGACGCCAGCAAGCCAGCCGCCGGACATGAAGGCGTTGAGCCAGGAGTTGTGGGTGTCTTCCGGGAAATACCGGTTGAACTGCAGCGGTCCGATACCGAACGGCAGATCCAGCGCCATCTCCGCGCCGAGGATGTGGCGGCCGAAGCGGCCGAAGCGGCCTTCGTCGTAGCTCTGGTCGAAGCTGGCGCGCTGCTGGAACATCTGCGCGACGCTATCGAACGACAGCAGCACCGCGACCAACGTGGCTGCAAGGATCAGTGCGACCAGCGCCATCGCGATGATGCGCGAGCGCTGCTTGTGAGAATCGCTCGTCAGAACCATTAGCGCCAGCATGAAGGCGGCCGTCATGACGAGGCCGCCCCAGGCCGCGCGTGAGAACGCAAGCAGGATGGCAAGGGCCATGATGCCGAGGACGATACTGCTGCGGATCGATTTGCCGAAGCGGTCCGACACCACGCTCTGCAGCACGAGCAGCGCCGGCAGGATCAGGAAGGCGCCGAACACGTTCGGATCCTTGAAGGTACCGCGGGCGCGGTCGTAGAGGGTCAGCAGATCCCGGCCGCCGGGCACGATGTTGAAATAGCCGGCTACGCCGAGGGCGGCTGCGACCATCGCGCCGGCGATGAGGCCGCGGCGCAGCATGTCGAGGCGTTTGTCGGTGTCTTCCGACAGGGCCATGGCGAAGAAGACCACGGTGACGGCCATGTACCAGGACGTCGCCACCCAGTTGACGACATTGGGCCGGTCGATCACCGCAACCGCCGAAATGGTGTAGCCGAGATTGAGCAGGAACAGCAGCAACAGCAGCGGCATGAACACAAGCCGCAGGCGCACGCCCGTGGCGAAGAAGACGACCGTCGCAAACAGCGTGACGATCTCGTAGGGGCTCGGCTCGATGAAGACGATGGCGCAGGATGCGCCGACCAGCCACATCAGGACCCGCTGCAATGCGAGCAGGCCAGGCGGCGCAATGGTCGCTGCTATATTGCTGGCGGATGCCGCATAGGCCATCGGATACTCACGTAACTCTACTCAACGCTACATAACACTCGCATCATCATTCGCTTCGCTTGTGCCTTCGTTCCGTGAACTAAGGCGGCCGGGCGCAATGACGTCGCTGATACCTCAGTACGCGTTCTCATTCCTGGTCAGCAATGCCAACGGCGTCTTGGCGAGGATGACGAGGTCGAACAGCACGGACCAGTTCTCGATGTAATAGAGGTCGAACTCGACGCGCTTCTGGATCTTCTCTTCATTGTCGATCTCGCCGCGCCAGCCGTTGATCTGGGCCCAGCCGGTGATCCCCGGCTTGACCCGGTGGCGGGCGAAATAGCCGTCGACAGCCTCGTCGAACAGGCGGTTCTGCAGCTTGCCCTGCACGGCGTGCGGGCGCGGACCAACCAGCGACAAATTTCCCTTGAAGACGACGTTGAAGAGCTGGGGCAATTCGTCGAGCGACGTCTTGCGGATGAAGCGGCCCACGCGCGTCACGCGCGGATCGTTCTTGGTCACGACTTTGGACGCGGTCGGATCGGCCTGGTGGTGATAGAGCGAACGGAACTTGAAGACGTCGATGCGCTCGTTGTTGAATCCGAAACGCTTCTGGCGGAACAGCACCGGGCCCGGGCTGTCGAGCTTGATGGCGAGCGCCACCAGCGCCATCACGGGCAGCGCCAGCAACAGGCATATGCCGCCGACCAAATGGTCGAACAGCCATTTCATCACCAGGTCCCAGTCCGTGATCGGTGCCTCGAACATGTCGAGCGTCGGCACATCGCCGAGGTAGGAATAGGCGCGGGGCCGGAAGCGCAGCTTGTTGGTGTGGGCGGAGAGGCGGATATCGACCGGCAACACCCACAGCTTCTTCAGCATTTCCAGGATGCGCGTTTCGGCGGAAATCGGCAGTGCGAACAGCACGAGATCGACGCGGGTGCGGCGCGCGAACTCGACGATATCGTCGACCTTGCCGAGCTTCGGACTGCCGGCGCAGGTCTCAAGCGCCCTGGTGTCGTTGCGATCGTCGAATACGCCGAGCACGTGGATATCGGAATCGTCCTGCTTGTTCAGGGCTTCGACGAGTTGCTCGCCATTTTGATCGGAGCCGACGATCACGGTACGGCGGTCGAGCCGGCCGTCGCGGGCCCAGCCGCGCACCAGCGTACGAAGGAACAGCCGCTCGCCGATCAGGGCGACAAGGCCGATGAGAAAGAACCCGCCGAGCCACAGGCGCGACACGTCGCCGCCGAGCCTGGCAAAGAACGACACGCCGATGAAGAGCAGGAACACGAACGACCAGGCGGAGATCATCCGCGTCATTTGCCGTAGCCGGCCGCGGAACATGTCGACGTCGTAGATGTCCGCGGACTGGAAGCTGATCACGGCGGCAAGCGTCATGCCGAAGATGGCTACGGCATATTCCCACTGAAAGCCGCCGTGTGGCACGACGTAGGCGAAGTAGAGCGCCAGCCCGATCAGGCCGATCAGCGCGAAATCCGCGATGCGGACGGCTCCCGCAATCACGATCGGAGAATAGGCGGCCGGTGCCTTCTGGTTGGCGATGGCAAGCGCAGCGGGCGTCAGGCGGCGGCGTCGCTCGACCGGCGGACTCTCGGCGGCAGCACTTGTCGTCATCGCGGCGCTGGCTGCAGCGTCCAGCATCGAGCGAGCGTTGATCGGTTCCACGTTGTCCACTTCCGTTCTCGGGCGACAGCTAGGCATGTGCGTGCCGCAGCGGAACTGCCTACTGCTTGGACTTACGGGACAAATTCGAAGAAACAGTTACGTTGGTAAATAACGGTTAACGATCGACAAACGCGTCGCGGTAACCGGCCAATACGCCCTCGACCATCGCTTTTTGCGAAAAGTGCAGGAAGATCCGCTCGCGCAGCGAACGCGCGCGGGCTCGCACCGCCTCCATGTTGTCGAGCGCGCCCGCGATGGCGTCGGCCATCGCACCGACGGAGTTGCGGGCGAAAAGGGCGTCCTGGTGCTCGGGTCCGAAAATCTCGGGGATGCCGCCGACATTGGCGGCGATCATGGGAATTCCGGCGGCGGCGGCCTCGATCACGACATAAGGCATGGAATCGCCGCGCGAGGGAACCACCAGCAGCGAACCCTTGGAAAAGCCATAGCGTGCCTTGACGTGACCGATGAAACGCACGGCCTCGCCGAGGTTTAGCCGAGACACCTGAGCCTTGAGGTGAGCCATCTCCTCGCCATCGCCGCCGAGCGTCAGCGTCACGGTGCGCCCGTCCGCGCGCAAGCGCCCGACCGCGTCGATCAGAAGGTCGGCGCCCTTGATCTGACGAAACTCGCCGACATAGGCGATGTCGGTCGCATCGTCGGCCCGCTTGACGGGATCGAATTCGTCGGCGGTGACGCCGTTGAATACGGTCCGCACGAGGCCCATGGGAGTACCGATGGTCCGTTGAAACGTGTCGCGTGCGAATGCGCTTTCGAACAGGAACAGGTCGGTGCTGTTCATCAGAGCGCGCTCGATGCGGCTGTAGACTTGGCCCTTCAGTGTCGAGAGTGGGTAGTGCAGCGATCCGCCATGCGGGGTGTAGACCCGGATTGAGTCATGCGAGGCGCCGCGCATGCGGAAATACGCGCCGGCCTTGGCGCCATGACCATGCAAGACGTTTGGCTGGAGGCGTCGCGCGAGCTGGTTGAACTGGAACCAGGTCACGGCATCGAGCGGGGAGGGTTCGCGCCTGATTTCAAGGCGATGCACGCCAAGCTTCATGCGGGGAGCGATCTCGGCCAGGGCCTGCTCTGCGCGCTCGCCTCCGGTGAGGCTGTCGGCGACGATCCCGACCAGATGGCCGCGGTCGGCCTGGCCGTTGGCGAGATCGAGGATATGGCGAAAGATGCCGCCAACAGGCGCGCGGACCGCGTGCAGGATACGAAGCGGCTGGCCTTCGGTCGCGGGCATGGTCAGGGCTGGCGCTCCCCGACAACTGTCCCCACGCGGCCCAATCGTACGGACGCTGACAACAAACATACAATGTCGGCGCGCGCGCCCCGCATCCCGAGAATCCCGACTAACTATCGAGGCCGATTAAGAGCTTCCATGGTTAACAAAGCATAACCTGCTTCGTCGGGAAACCTGCTGCTTCCTGCCGCATTCCGGCCGGATTAACCCCGCCTCAACCTTAATGGAATGTAATCGCACCCGTTCAAGTGGAGTCGTGGCGTCCGCGGGAGAGTGCGATGCGTTTGGCGTTCTGGCAGGCCGGCAAGGCGGGCGAGCGGAGGGCGGTGCCCGAGGCTATGCTCAAGGCTGCATCCACGCCTGCGCCCGCTATTGCCCACAAGGCTGCTGCCGTCGTGACTGACGATGGCGACATCGATACTCGCGCGCTCGCCCAGGCGCTGTCGAGGAAGCGCGGCTGGATCATCGTTCCAACCGTGCTGGCGCTGGTGTTTTCGGTCGTTGCGGTCAACCAGGTCACGCCCCGCTACAAGTCGGAGGCACGTATCCTCATCGACGGGCGTGAAAATGTCTTTCTGCGTCCGAATGCCGACCGCACCGAGGAGCGTTCGGCGCTCGATTCCGAGGCGGTGACGAGCCAGGTGCAGCTGGTGCTGTCGCGCGAACTCGCGCATGAGGTGATCGCCAAGAACAAGCTCGCCGAACGCCCGGAATTCGATCCGGTGCTGACGGGCGTTTCGCCGCTGAAGTCGCTGCTGGCCATGGTCGGGATCGGCCGCGACCCATTTGCGATGACCCCGGAAGAGCGGGTGCTGGATGCCTATTACGAGCGCCTGACGGCCTACGCGGTGGACAAGTCGCGCGTCATCGTCATCGAGTTCCAGTCGCGCGATCCGGAACTGGCCGCAAAGGTCGCCAACTCGATCGCTGAAGGCTACCTTGTGCTGCAGCAGGCCGCGCGGCAGCAGCAGGCGAAATCGGCCAGCCAATGGCTGCTCAGCGAAATCGACGGTCTGCGCAAGAAAGTCTCCGAGGCTGAAGCTCGCGTCGAGGATTTTCGCTCGCAATCGAGCTTGTTCGTCGGCACCAACAACACGACGCTGTCGAACCAGCAGATGGGCGAGATCAACACGCAGCTCAGCAACGCGCGTGCGCTGAAATCCGACGCCGAGGCCAAGGCAAGGTTGATCCGCGAAATGCTGCAGGGCGGCAGGTCGATCGAAGCTTCCGAGGTGCTGAACTCCGAACTGATCCGCCGGCTGTCGGAGCAGCGTGCGACGTTGCGTGCGCAGCTCGCCGAGCAGTCTTCGACGCTGCTCGACGGCCATCCACGCATCAAGGAACTGAAGGCGCAACTCGGCGATCTCGACCGCCAGCTGCGCGATGAGGCGGGCAAGGTGTCGCGCTCGCTCGAAAACGATGCCCGCATCGCCGGTGGCCGCGTCGAAAGCCTGACCGCGAGCCTCGAGCAGATGAAGAAGCAGGCGACCTCGACCAACAGCCAGGACGTGCAGCTGCGCGCGCTGGAGCGCGAGGCCAAGGCGCAGCGCGACCTGCTTGAGTCCTATCTCGCGAAGTATCGCGAGGCGACCGCGCGCGAAAACATCGACACCGGCCCGTCCGACGGCCGCATCATCTCGCGGGCCACCGTCTCGAACATCCCGGCCTATCCGAAGAAGCTGCCGATCGTGCTGATTGCGACGCTGGCGACGTTGCTCTTGATGAGCGGGCTGATCGTGACCGGCGAGTTACTGCGCATGACGGCGCCGCGCGCATCCGTTGCCGCGCCGTCCGCCGCGCAGGTTCCGGCCGAGCCTGTGTTCACGGAGGCGCCTGCCGCAACGCTGGCTCCGGCCCGGATCGCCGCACGGGAGCCGGTTGAAGAGCCGGGTGCGCAAGAACCCGCGCATGCTGTCGCCGAGCCGGAACTCCCCGAAGCCGCCACCGTGCCGGCCATGGAAGCGGCACCGCCGCTCAACGAGATCGAGCAGCTCGCGGCCGAGATCTGCGCACCCGGTGACGGGGCCCGCAAGGTTACCGTCCTCGGCACGGCGCCCGGCGAGGACATTGCACGGACCGCGCTTGCCCTGGCACGCCTGATGGCCAGGGATCTCAAGGTGGTGGTGGTCGATCTTGCGGCATCCTCATCTGTCCTCGCAGAGGAATCCACCGAAGCCAACGCTGCGGGTCTTGCCGAACTGATGCTTGGCGAAGCTTCGTTTTCGCAGATCATCACCAAGGACCGGCTGTCACGCGTTCAACTCGTCAGCGCCGGCCGCCCCGGCTTCGACCGCGCGCTGCTGCAATCGCCGCGGCTGCTGCTGGCGATCGACGCGCTGATGCGGGTCTACGATCGCGTGGTGCTGGATGCCGGCTCCGGCGGCGACCTGCCGGCAGAGCTTCTCACGGTATTGGGCCGGGCCGTCGTGGTGCCGGGCGCTTCGATGGACGCCGAGGCGCGCAGCCAGATGTGCGCCGAGCTGAAGGCGGTTGGGTTCTCCGAGGTGACGATGCTGGTCAAGGCCTGGCACCCGTCAGAGGAGATCGCTTCCGGTCCGCGGGTTGTCGCGGCATAGCACCCGCCGAAGCGCGCGGCCTGGTGGCTCAGGATCTTGCGGCTTCAGATCCCGAGCGTGCTCTCGTAGGCGAACAGCGCCGGCGCGCCGCCGGTGTGCAGGAAGATGACATCCTCGTCTTGTCGCCAACGCCCCTGATGGATCAGGGCGATCAAGCCGGCGAGCCCTTTGCCCGAATAGACGGGATCGAGCACCAGCGCTTCGAGCCGGCCTGCGAGGCGGATCGCTTCGATGGTGGCCTGATGCGGGACGCCATAGGCAGGCCCCGCATGCCCTGCGACGACCTCCACCGCACTTTCGTCGAAGGGAACATCAAGCCGAGCAGATGTTTCCCGCGCCAGGCCCACGACATCGGCGCGCACCCGCGCGGGCTCGGCATCGATATCGACGCCGACGATCCGCGTATCCGGCATGGCGATGGCCGCGCCGACGACCAGGCCCGCTTGCGTGCCGGCGCTGCCCGTGCAGTGCACGATAGCTGATGGTGCAAAGCCCAGTTGCCTGGACTGCGATTCGATTTCCGCAATCGTCGTGGCATAGCCGATGGCGCCAAGCACATTGGAGACGCCATATGGCACAAACCAGGGCCTGCGTCCTTTCGCCTTGAGATCATCGACGAGGGTGCGAATGGCCGCATTGCGGTCGCCGGTCCAGGGCACATCATGAAGGCACGCGCCGAACAGCCGGTTGAGGAACGCGTTGCCCGAAGTCGCGTATTCCGGCGTCGGCGGCTCCAGCCGGCCATGATAGACCGCAAGATGGCAGGCAAGCCCGAGCCTTGCCGCAGCCGCGGCAACCTGCCGCTGGCTGTTCGACTGCACGACGCCGCCCGAGACGATGGTGTCGGCGCCGCTCGAAATCGCTTCGTGCAGAACGTAGTCGAGCTTGCGCAACTTGTTGCCGCCGAAGCCGAGCCCGGTGGCATCCTCGCGCTTCACCCATAGCCGCGGTCCGCCGAGATGGGCCGTCAGCCGTTTCATCGGCTCGAGCGGCGTGGGCAGCGTTGCCAGGCCCAGGCGGGGAAAGGCGGCTAGCCGGTCGGATATTGGTTTGTGCCCAGTCGTCATTGTCGTGCCTGTCCGTTCACGCGTCATGTGCAACAAAAGCCGCACAGCCGCTAGCCTGCTGCGCCGCATCGCTATAATGCGATATTGGTCGATTGCACCGAGAGGCGTCCGTCATGGCGAAGATAAGGGTCGGTCTGGTGGGTTGCGGCTTCGTGGCGGAGTTGCATATGCACGCCTACCGGCGCGTCTATGGCGTGGACGTCGAGGTGAGGGCGGTTGCAGCGCGGGGCGACCATGTCGCCGATTTCGCCCGTCGGCACCGGATCCCGGTGTCATGCCGCAGCTTTCGCGACCTGATCGCGTATGGCGAACTCGACGTCATCGACATCTGCACGCCTCCCAATTTGCACGCCGCCATGATCGTCGAGGCGATGCAGGCGGGCAAGCATGTGATCTGCGAGAAGCCGTTCGCCGGCTATTTCGGACGCGACGGCGACAAGGCGCCGATCGGCAGGTTCGTGCCAAAATCGCTGATGTATGAGCGCGTGCTGGAAGAAATGCAAAAGACCCGCGCGGCGATCGAGAAGACCGGTCGGCTTTTCATGTACGCCGAGGACTGGATCTACGCGCCGGCGGTGACCAAGGCGGCGGAAATCCTGCGGGCGACAAAGGACAAGATCCTGTTCATGAAGGGCGAGGAGAGCCACTCCGGCTCGCACGCCGCGCATGCCGCGCAGTGGGCGATGACCGGCGGCGGCTCTCTGATCCGGATGGGATGCCATCCGCTGTCCGCTGTGCTTTATCTGAAGCAGGTCGAGGCGAGGGCACGGGGCGAGAGCATCGGCGTGGTGAGCGTGACGTGCGACGTCGGCAACGTGGCGGCATGTCTTCCGGCCAACGAACGGGGCATCGTGAAATCCAATCCGGTCGATGTCGAGGATTGGGGTACGCTGACGGCCACGTTCTCGGACGGCACCAAGGCAACAGTGTTTTCCGGCGACATGATTGCCGGCGGCGTTCGCAACCTGATGGAGATATACACCAGCGGCGGTGCGCTGTTTGCCAACATCACGCCGAACACGCACATGATGAGCTATCAGACATCGGAGGAAAAGCTCGCCGATGTCTACATCACCGAGAAAGTCGATCGCAAGACCGGCTGGCAGTACATCTGCCTCGAGGAGGAATGGACGCGCGGCTATCTGCAGGAAATCCAGGATTTCATGGAGTGCGTCGCAACGGGCCGGCAGCCGCTCTCCGACCTCGGGCTTGCCTTCGAGACCATCAAGGTCAACTACGCCGGCTACTGGGCTGCGGAGGAAGGGCGAAGAGTCACCCTGTGAGGCGCGCGGCTGAACGTGCGCCCCCTCTACCCGCCAAAGAGCGGGAAGAGGCGAACCTCGTCGTTATTGGTTACGCCGAATACACCGAGCCTTTCGGCAACGGGAATACCGGGGCCTGCGTCTGGATGCTGGTCGGCCAGACCACCGAAATGTGCTCGCCGGCATTCTGCATCACCACCGGCGTCGAGCGCTCGTTCTGGCCGGACATTGGCGTGCCCGGACGGTAGAACTTGACGCCATAGCCCTGAATCGTGCCGCCCACCGGGATGTCGACGTCGAGCGCGGCCTTGCGAATAGCTTCGGGATCGAAGCCACCGTACTTGTCCTTGGCGACCGGCAGCACATTGTTGAGCAGCACCCAGGTCTGGTTGAAGCCCATCGAGCAGTGCGGCGGCACGTCGGTGGCGTTGGTCTTCTGCTTGTAGCGCTCGACCATGACCTTGGTGAGATCGCCGACGCCGGGTGCGAGCTTTGAGGCATCGAGCAATTGCGCGGGCACCGGATCGATGTTGCAGAAATTGTCGATGTCGGCGCCGAACGCGGCGCGCAGCTTGTCGAGCTGGCTGTAGCCCGCCCCGTTGCCGAACAGCATCTTGAACTTCAGGCCGTTCTCGCGCGCCTGGCGCAGGAACAGGGTGATGTCGGGATTGTAGCCGGCATGCGAGATCACGTCGGGCCGGGCACGCTTGAGCTTCGTCACCAGCACCGAGAGGTCGGGTGCGGAAGCCGAGTAGCCTTCGCGGAGCACGACTTGCAGGCCAGCCTCCTTGGCATAGGCCTCGTCCGCGGCGGCGACGCCGACACCATAGGGGCCGTCCTCGTGGATCAGCGCGACCTTGACATCCTTGGGGTCCATGCCGAGCTTGGCTTTGGCGTGCTCGCCGATGAAGCTCGCAAAGGCCTGGCCGTACTGGTCGGAATGGATTTGCGCGCGGAAGACGTATTGCAGGTTCTTGTCCTTGAACACGGCGGTCGAGACCGCGGTCGTGATCCAGAGGATCTTCTTCTGCTGCTCGACCTTGGCGGCGAGCGGAACGGCGTGCGAACTGGCATAGACGCCGTTGATGATGTCCACCTTCTCCTGGTCGATCAGGCGATTGGCCTCGTTGATTGCGACATCGGGCTTGCTCTGGGAATCGGCGGAGATGGGAGCGATCTTGTACTTGCTGCCGACGCCCCCCTTTTCATTGACGAGATCGATCGCGATCTGTGCGCCGATCGAGGAGGCGACCGAACCGCCGGCCGCGAACGGGCCGGTGAGATCGTAGATGACGCCGATCCGGATCGTTTCGGCTTGCGCCTGGGCGCGCGTCCAGTCGAGGCTGAGTGCGGCGGTCGCCGCTGCGGAGCTTTTCAGCAGCGTTCGGCGTGAAATAGGCATCAATTCCTCCCCATCCTGTCGTGTTCTTATGGGGAAGTATTCGGAGGATGCACCGGAAAGTCAACACGGCCTGCCGCTTGCGTTCCCAGCCAAAGGTCTAGGTAGGAAGGGCTTTGCCGGCCGCGCGCCTACCGCAGGGCGCTGCGGAGCTTTTGTGCCGTCTCGAACAGCGCGGGATTGTGCTTCACCATCCGCTTGGTGCGGTTGAGGCCGCTCATGGCCGTGGCGGCAATGCGGCCACGGGCGGTGAGCGCGACAAAGCTGTCGAAGATCGGCTCATCGCCCTTGCAGAACAGGCGCTTGTAGTCGTCGGAGCCGATGCCGAGGTCGAGCGCGCGATAGCGGGATGCGGCGTAGCGATCGATGATGTCGCGCATCAGGATCAGGCCGGGGCTGTATTTGGCGTTGCTGGACAGGGTGTAGGTATTGAACATCATGGAGAAGCGATGGCCGTCGGCGACCCCCGCGAAGATCGCGATCACTTCCTCCTCGCATTGCAGCGCATGGATGTCGATGGCGCGCCCGCCGCTCGCAAGGCGCGCCAGGCAGGCGGCGCGGATAAATTCTTCGACGCCGGGATCGGCAAAGACGTTCGGCAGCTTCTGTTCGGCCATCCGCAACGGCTTGATCCGGAAGAACCAGTCGAGCAGGCGGGTGATGTCGGAATCTTCCGTGGCAACATAGGAGCGCACAGGCTGCGGCTGCAGCTTGCGTTCCTTGCCCTTCAACCGGCGACGGAACGAGTTCGAGATCCGCGAAGCAGGTTCGCCGCCGGGCTCCATCACCAGCAGCGGGCAATCATTGACTGAGGGCTGGTGCGGCAACAACGCCAGCGGGTTCTGCACCTCGCGCCAGGTCTTTGGCTGCTGGTGCAGCGCCAGCACGTCGGCGCGGGAATGTTCCGATATGCCGGCGATCAGCGCGGTCATATCCGCTCTGGTGGCGTTCGCGGCGAAGTCGCGGTCCCATAGCGGCATGTTGAAGGTGGCGTGCTTGCCGCCCATGAAGCCGACGATATCGAGACCGTAGCTACGCCGGCAGGCCAGCGGCAGCAGCGCAAGGGGCCGCCGCTCCGCGTCGCTGACGACGACAATGAAGGGGGTGGATCCCTCGCGCTCGCCGACCTGGCGCTGCCAGGCGGCAAGGAAGTCGAAGCGCTGATACGGCGTGTGGGTGACGCTTTGACTTTCCAGCCCGCGCCAGACGGCCTCCGCCTTGTCGAGATCGGAGACGATGTCGACCGTCGCAATGCGGCTGGCCTGCGACCAGCGGCGAGCCTGCGCGGTCCGGCTATCGATCGCCGCAGCCATCGTCATCAGCGACACCTGTCAGAAATTGTTTACAAATTTGCGCTTGGCGACCTTCGCAGGGAAATGTCAACAAAGAGTAATAACAATGGCCTGCCCCAAGGGGCGGGTGTGGGCCGTGTTTCGGGAATGCAAGTGGCGCCGGAGAATTGGTTCATCAGGCGGGCGCAGATGGAGCTCGCCTATTTCAGCTTCTATGCGAGGCTGAGGCAGCGCCTGACCGGCGGAGCTGGCGTGGTGCTGCGGTTCCAGCACGTTCGTCCCTCCCGCTTGGGGTTGTTCCAGCCGCAGAAGCCGAATGAGATCACGCCGCGGTTCCTCGACCGCGCCATCAAGGCGCTGAAGCGCTGGAAATACGACATCGTCTCCATGGACGAGGTGTGCCATCGCGCGTTGTCGCCGCCGATGCGCACGCGCTTTGTCGCGCTGACCTTCGACGGCGGCTACAGGGATTTCGCAACCTACGCCCATCCGATCCTCCGGAAGCACAACGTGCCCTTTGCGCTCTATCTGCCCACGGCATTCCCGGACGGGCTTGGTGAGGCATGGTGGCTGGCGCTGGAGGCGATGATCGCGCGCGAGACGCGCATCAGCCTGGTGATGGACCGCAAGGAGCGGCATTTTATGATCTACAAGACGCAGGCGAAATACGAGCTGTTCGAGCATCTCTCCGAATGGTTGCGCGCGATGTCGCCGGCGGACCGCAGTTTTGCCATCAAGGACCTCTGCACACGCTATTCGACCGACATGGCGGCGCTGTCACGCGATGCCTGGATGAACTGGGACGATCTTGCGGCAATTGCCGTCGACCCCAACGCCACGATCGGCAGCGCGACGGTGAACTATCCGGCGCTGTCGAGCCTGCGCGACGCCGACGCGCAGCGCGAGATCGCCATGGGCAAGGCGGTGGCGCAGGCGGCGTTCCACCGCGAGATCAAGCATTTTGCCTATCCCTTCGGCGACCGCGGCGCCTGGCGGCGGCAACACGCCGTGATGGCGGAGGAGGCCGGCTTTTCGAGCGCGGCATCCACCATCGGCGGCGTCGTGGAACCGCTTGGGCGGACCAATCTCCATGTGTTGCCGCGCATTGCCTGGGATGGGCGCGAGGGGTCGATCCGGATGATGCGCGTGATCCTATCGGGTTTCACCTTTGCACCGGTGGCTCCGACACGGAACAATCAGCTCAGGCGTCAGGCCGCAACATCCAGCTGACGATCGGCATCGCCGGCAGCACCCAGCCGATCCCGACCACGACGTAATAGACCGCCTGCAACCAGCCGGAACCGGCGATGACAGGCATTTGCGCCATCACCATGCCCAGCAGCGACCACACCACGGCCAGAAGGATCAGCGCGATGGCGCCGATGAATTTTCGGATGCGGATGGACATGGCAGAATGTGCGACCAGTTTGATCTAGCTCAGCTTGCGCCGGCGAAGGGGCGGACTATAAGGAGCGCACCGAACCAAACAAGCGCGCCGCATGCAAGGCAATTCCGCAAGCTCCACCTCCCCGAACACGGCCGTGCGCTGGTGGCTGATTGGCGTCGCCGCGCTGATCGCGCTGATGGTGCTGGTCGGCGGGGCGACGCGGTTGACGGAGTCGGGTCTGTCGATCGTGGAATGGAAGCCGGTGACCGGGACGCTGCCGCCGCTGACGGAAATGCAATGGCAGGAGGCTTTCGAGGGTTACAAGAAGATCCCACAATATCGCGAGCTCAATGCCGGCATGAGCCTGGCGGAGTTCAAGACCATCTTCTGGTGGGAATGGGCGCACCGACTGCTCGGGCGTTTCATCGGTGTCGCTTTCCTGTTGCCGTTCCTCTATTTCCTTTGGCGTGGCGCGCTTGGCGCCGAGCTGAAGCGGCGGCTCTGGCTGATCTTCGCGCTCGGTGCCCTGCAAGGTGCGGTCGGCTGGTGGATGGTGGCCTCCGGGCTGACAAAGCGGACGGAGGTCTCGCAATATCGGCTCGCCGCGCACCTCATCCTGGCGCTGGTGATTTTTGCCGCGATCGTGTGGACGGTACGGCGCATGAAGCAGCGGGCAGCGGTCGCCGCGCCGCCGCGGTTGAAACTGGTCGGCCAGTTCCTGCTCGTGCTGACTTTCCTGCAGATCTATTTCGGCGCGCTGGTGGCGGGTCTGCGCGCCGGGCGGGCCTATAACACCTGGCCCGACATCGACGGCGCGTTCATCCCGTCCGCCGAGCGGCTGTTCTTCGAGCAGCCTTGGTGGCGCAACCTGTTTGACAACGTGCTGACCGTTCAATTCGAGCACCGCATGACGGCGTATCTGTTGCTCGCGCTGGCGCTTTGGTACGCAATTGATGCAATTCGCGTGCGCGCGGCAGGCGCCGTCATCAGTGCAGCGTGGTGGCTGGCCGGCGCCATGTTCGTGCAGGCGGTGCTGGGAATCCTGACACTGCTCAACCAGGTGCCGATTGATCTGGCACTATCACATCAGGCTGTGGCGATCGTGGTGCTGACGATTGCAGTCATCAATGTCGAGCGGTTGTCAACGCGGCGCGCAACGGCGTTGTCGGAGAAGCTCGTTCCGATGGCTGGCTAGCAGTAGCCGTAGGTTCCGCAGGCGTAGGGCAGGCGCCAGTAGTAGCCTTCGTAGCGGCCGCCGTAATACGGACCCTGATAGTCATATGAAAAGGCGCGGCCGTAGTAGCCGGGGATGGTGCTGGAGCCCGGCAGGATCGGCGTGCCCGGCAGGTTCTTGATGTAGCCGGTGGGACCGTAGGCCGGCGTGAGCAGCAGGTCCTGGTCGGTCTCGTAGACCACGCGAGCGCGGTGGCGCGTCGCCGGCGTCACGGTCGTGCGGTATTTGTAGCCGGCGCGCGGCAGGCCCGGCGGCAGCTGGCGTTGGGCGCTGTAGACGCGAGGCCGGGGTTTGGCCGGCACGACGCCTTCAGATTTCACGGCGCCTTCGGACTTCACGGTGCCTTCGGACTTCACGGTGCCTTCGGATTTCACAACGCCTTCCGATTTGACGGGCGCGGCGCTCGCGGGCTTGGCCGGCTCGGCATTCTCGTCCGCTTGCGCTGGCGTCGTGGCCATGAAGGCGCCAGTCAGCAACAGCATCGTCCAGCGCAGCATGATGGGCTCCGAATCCAAGGGAGCACAGGATGCCAGTTTTTGGCGGCGCAGGGGTTAACGGGCGTTTACGCGCCTCTTTGCTCGTCATGGCCGGAACAAGCCAGCCCTGACCCGGCTATGACAGTGGTTAGGTAGCGGGCGTCAAGCCGCCAGCGCCTGTTCGAGATCCGCGATCAGGTCGTCCTTGTCTTCGATGCCGATCGACAGCCGCACGATGTCGGGTCCGGCGCCTGCACGCACCTTTGCGGCATCGTCGAGCTGGCTGTGAGTGGTTGAGGCGGGATGAATGACCAGCGAGCGGGTGTCGCCGACATTGGCCAGGTGCGAGAACAGCTTCAGCTTCGACACCAGGTTGACGCCGGCCTCATAGCCGCCTTTGAGGCTGCAGGTGAAGACGGCGCCGGCGCCCTTCGGACAATATTTGCGCGCCAGCTGGTTATACCTGTCGCCGGGCAGGCTGGCATAGCTGACCGAGGCCACGGCCGGATGTTTCGACAGAAATTCGGCGATGGCGCGCGCATTCTCGCAGTGCTTTTGCATGCGCAGCGGCAACGTCTCGATGCCCGTGAGGATCAGGAAGGCGTTGAACGGTGACAACGCCGGGCCGAGGTCACGCAGGCCGAGCACGCGGCAGGCGATCGCGAACGCGAAATTGCCGAAGGTCTCCTGGATCTTGATGCCGTGATATTCGGGGCGCGGCGCGCTCAGCATCGGGTATTTGCCATCCTTCGACCAGTCGAAGGTGCCGGCATCGACGATGATGCCGCCGATTGAATTGCCATGCCCGCCCAGGAACTTGGTCAGGGAGTGCACGACGATGTCGGCGCCGTGGTCGATCGGGCGGATCAGGTAGGGCGTCGCCAACGTGTTGTCGACGATCAGCGGCACGCCGGCCTTGCGCGCCACGGCCGCAATCGCCTCGATGTCGGTGACGGTGCCGCCGGGATTGGCGATGGACTCGATGAAGATCGCTTTCGTGCGCGACGACACCGCCTGCTCGAAGCTCGAGATATCATCGGTGTCGGCCCACACCACGTTCCAGCCAAAACTCTTGAAGGAATGGGTGAACTGGTTGATCGAGCCGCCATACAGTTTTCGCGCGGCGATGAACTCGTCGCCCGGCATCAGCAGCTGCTGCAGCGTCACCACCTGCGCGGCGTGGCCGGAGGCGACCGCCAGCGCTGCGGTGCCGCCCTCCAGCGCAGCGACGCGCTCTTCCAGCACGGCGTTGGTTGGATTGCCAATCCGGGTGTAGATGTTGCCGAACGCCTGCAGCCCGAACAGGGAGGCGGCGTGGTCGGCGTCATTGAAGACAAAGGACGTGGTCTGATAGATCGGCGTCGCCCGCGCGCCGGTGGTGGGGTCGGGCTGTGCGCCCGCATGCACGGCAAGCGTTGAAAATCCCGGCTCACGATCGGTCATACTGTGTGTCCTGCGTTGTTGTCTTGCGCATGATCTTGTCGGAAAACCGGTACCCACTTTTCCGGATCATGCGCCTGGAAAATCGGCGGCATGCTGATGTCGGAAGCGCCTGCCGTCAAGGCGGCTTGGCGAGGGCAATCGGCGTTTGGAACGCGCGTGCTTCGCTTTGCCGCGCGGTCAGAACGTTTCTATCTCACAATCGCGTCAGCTCAGTTCGGTTCTGTCTTTCGCGACGCGGTCGGAGGCCGAGGTCGAGCCGCCGCCGACGCTGACCCGGTTGAGCGAGAGTCGCATGCCCTGCGTCGGGACAGGGGCGCGCTTGGAGCTGAGCGTGCGCGAGTTGACGCCCATCCAGGCAATTTCCGACGACAGCCGGCCGTATTCGATTTTCGGGCAACGGTTCATCACGACCTTGATCCCGGCGGCCTCCGCCTTCGCGGCCGCCGCATCGTCGCGTGCGCCGAGCTGCATCCAGATCACTTTCGGCCGTATCGGAAGTTTAAGTGCTTCTTCAACGACCGGCATGATGTGGCTGGAGTTGCGAAAGATGTCGATCATGTCGACGGGCCGGCCGATGTCGGCAAGCGATCCGACGAAGGGTCTGCCGAGCAGCGCCTTGCCGACGTGGCCGGGGTTGACCGGAATCATGTCATAGCCGCGCTGCGCCAGATACTTGAATGCAAAATAGCTCGGCCGCACATTGACCGGCGAGGCGCCGACCATCGCGATGGACTTCACGCTGTTGAGGATGCCGCGGATGTAATCGTCGTCGTACTGGTCGTGGTTCATTCGCGGCTATTTGTCCTGCCATTTCGGCTCGCGCTTCTCGATGAAGGCGCCGATGCCTTCCTCGGCGTCGCGCGCCATCATGTTTTCGGTCATCACCTCGGCGGCATAGCGATACGCGTCGGCAAGGCTCATTTCCACCTGACGGTAGAAGGCTTCCTTGCCGAGCTTGACGGTGTAGGCGGATTTCAACGCGACCTTCTGCGCCAGCGAAATCGCGGCCTCGCGCTCGTTCCCGGCGGGTACGACGCGGTTGATCAGGCCGATGGCGCGGGCCTCTGTGGCCGGCACAGGCTCGCCGGTGAGCAGCATTTCCATCGCCTGCTTGCGCGGCACGTTGCGCGACAGCGCCACCATCGGCGTCGAGCAAAACAGGCCGATATCGACGCCGGGCGTCGCAAAGCTCGCGGCGTCCGAAGCGACCGCGAGATCGCAGCTGGCGACGAGCTGGCAGCCGGCGGCGGTGGCGATGCCCTGAACCGACGCGACCACCGGTTTCGGCAGCAGCACAATTGCCTGCATCATCGCGCTGCAGGCGTTCATCATTTGCGCGAAATACGCACGGCCGCGATCGGGATCGCTGCGGCGCGCGGTCAATTCCTTCATATCGTGGCCGGCGGAAAAGGCGGGACCGTTGGCGGCGATGACCACGCCGCGCACGCTGTTGTCGGGAGCGATCGCCTTCAGTGCGGCGTGCAACTCGGCGATCAGCCCTTCCGACAGGCTGTTGCGCGCCGCCGGACGGTTAAGCGTCAGCACGGCAATGCTGCCGACCTGTTCGCGGAGCAGGATCGGCGGATGCGGGGCCGTTGCGCGGGCAGTCTGGGGCATCGAAATTCTTCCGGCTTGAGCAGGCGTCAACTTAATGTAAGAGACCGGCTGAAGCGAGGGCAGGGAGCCGACCCGGGAACGCATGGCAGTTGCGAAAATGAGCGTGGCGGAGCTCGAGGAGTTCCTGCGGCGGGAATTCCCCCAGGCCTTTGGCCCCGGCAGCCTGATCACGATCGAACGCGCCGATGGCAAGACCTGCCGCGTGCGCGAACGGTTTGGCGAGCGCATGCTGCGGCCGGGCGGCACGGTGTCCGGGCCGACACTGATGGCGCTGGCGGACTGCGCGATGTATGTGGTGCTGCTGTCGGCGATCGGCCCGGTCGGCCTCGCGGTCACCGTCAATCTCAACATCAACTTCCTGCGCAAGGGCTCGCCGGGGCAGGACGTGGTGGCGGAGGCGCGGCTGCTCAAGCTCGGTAGGCGGCTGGCCGTCGGCGAGGTGACGCTAATGTCAGCCGATTCTGCCGATCCGATTGCCCATGTGACGACGACCTATTCCATTCCAAACACGTAGGGTTTTCTGTGGTATCATTACACCGTAATTATAAGTATATGATTTTACTTGATTTAATTCGCGCGAAAGGCGTTGACGCGGCCCCGGGGTTTCTTTAGTAATCCCTCTAGTTCGGCGCCCAATGGGGCGCCGATTTCCATTTTCGCGGAATCTTCACATGAAAACCTATTCGGCCAAGCCTGCCGAGGTGCAGAAGAAGTGGGTCGTGATCGACGCCAAGGGTCTGGTTGTCGGCCGCCTCGCCACGCTCGTCGCCATGCGCCTGCGCGGCAAGCATCTTCCGACCTATACGCCGCATGTCGATTGCGGCGACAACGTCATCATCATCAACGCCGCGCATGTCGTGCTCACGGGGCGCAAGCGCGAGAAGAAGGTGTACTACAAGCACACCGGCTTCATCGGCGGCATCAAGGAACGCACCGCCAAGGAGATCCTCGAGGGTCGTTTCCCCGAGCGCGTGGTGGAGAAGGCGATCGAGCGCATGATCCCGCGCGGTCCGCTCGGCCGCGTCCAGATGGGCAATCTGCGCGTCTATCCCGGCGCCGAACATCCGCATGAGGCTCAGAACCCCGAGAAGGTCGATATCGCCTCGCAGAACCGCAAGAACATGAGGGCCGCATAACAATGTCCGATACCATGCAGTCTCTCGACCAGCTCTCGCAGCTGAAGCCGGCGACCCCCGAAGCGCCGAAATACGTCAAGAAGGTCGACAAGTACGGCCGCGCCTACGCCACCGGCAAGCGCAAGGATGCGGTCGCCCGCGTCTGGGTCAAGCCGGGAAGCGGCAAGATCGTCGTCAACACCCGCGAGGTCGAGGTCTACTTCGCCCGTCCGGTGCTGCGCATGATGATCCAGCAGCCGCTGGTGGCGGCCGCCCGCGCCGGTCAGTATGACGTGATCTGCACCGTGACCGGCGGCGGCCTTTCCGGCCAGGCCGGCGCAGTCCGTCACGGTCTCTCCAAGGCGCTGACCAATTTCGAGCCCGAGTTGCGCAGCGTGCTCAAGAAGGGCGGTTTCCTCACCCGCGACTCCCGCGTGGTCGAGCGCAAGAAGTACGGCAAGGCGAAGGCCCGCCGTTCGTTCCAGTTCTCGAAGCGCTAATAGCTTCGCTAAAATTTGCAGCATCTGCTGCATCAAGAGCCGCAAGAGCGCGATCAGCAGGGCTGGTTGCGCTCTTGTTTTGCGCGGGATTCCGCAGAGCCGGGCTCGCAACGCCTTGGCGCATCACGCGATCGACGCCCCCTTTTGTTGACGGGTTACAGGTTAATTAATCCAGTTTTTCGAGAAAACTTTTCAGGGAGTCACAACGGATTGCCAACACGGCTGCTCTAGCGTCGAGGCTGGCGATCGCTGGATAACTGCCCGGCGCGCCGTGCATCACAACGTGCGGTGACACTATGTCATTCGATACCTCGACGCTTTATCTCATCGCCACCATGCTGGCGGCCATGCTTGGCAGCATGCTCGTGCTGTTCGGAAAGCAGGAGAACATCGCCGCATTGAAATGGTGGGGAGCCGCCTATCTCCTGGGGTCGGCCGCGGTCGCCATCTGGACCATCTACGGCGCGACGCTCGGTCCGATCGCCTCGCTGGCGCTGACCTCGATCGGCTTCTTCGCCTGCGGCATGGTCTGGAACGCCTCGCGCGTGTTTCATGGCCGGAAGCTGCTGTGGCCAGGCCTGGTGCTGGGCCCGCTGGTCTGGATCGCCACGATGATGACGCTGGCGCCGCGCGACGAGTCGATCCGGCTCAGCATGGGGGCTGCGATCGTAGCGATCTATGCGGCATTGACAGCGTCCGAATTGTGGAGCGAGCGCCGCCGCGACATGCAGGGGCGCTGGCCGACCGTTGCGGTTCCGGTCCTGCACGGCTTCGTGCTGATGCTGCCGATTTTACTGGGCGTCTATCTGCGCCCGTATGATTCGAATTTCTCAAACAGCATCTGGGTTACGGTGTTTTCCGTCGAACTCGTGCTGTATGCGATCTGCACGGTCTTCGTGATCTTCATGCTGGTGTCTGACCGCACCGTGGCCGCGCACAAGAGCGCGGCGTCGACCGATCCGCTGACGGGCCTGTTCAACCGCCGCGGCTTCGCCGAGGCCTGTTCGCGCGTGATCGAACGCGAGGCAATTTCCGGACGGCCCGTGACGGTGATGATCTTCGACATCGATCATTTCAAGTCGATCAACGATCGCTTCGGCCACCCGGCCGGCGACGAGATCCTGAAGCTGTTTGCCGTGGTGGTGTCGAGCAATCTGCGACTGTCCGACCTCTCGGGACGGATCGGCGGCGAGGAGTTTGCCGCGCTGTTGCCCTGTCCGCTGGAGGAGGGAGTGATCGTTGCCGACAGGATGCGCCGCGCGTTCCAGAACTCGAACATCGTGTGCGACGAAGGACCTGTCGATACCACCGTCAGCATTGGCGTCGCGGGGGGACCCGCCGGCACCGAGCTCGAAGTGCTGCTGGCGGCGGCCGACACCGCGCTCTACCAGGCCAAGCGCAACGGCCGGAACCGCGTCGAGGCGGCGGAGGAATTGCCCCTGTCGCTGGAGAACTGGCGGCGCAAGAGCGCCGGCATTCCGGTTGCCCAGCGGGTGAAGCCCGCGACGGCTTAGGAACGCTACGCTTCGGGCGGCAGGAGATAACCTCCCGTTTACCATTCGGTCCATATCATACCGTTCATGGACCCATACCGTCGACGAAAGCCGCAGGCTGCGCTGATGGCCCTCGAAGCCGCAGCAGCATCGGCGCGCGGCGGCTTTGCCTGCATGTTCTCCTCATCGGACGAATATGAGAGCGCGCTGATCACGGAGCGGCGCGCGCAAGGCCTCTATGGCCGGCAACGACGCCATTGGCCTGCGCTGATATTTGCGGGCTGCGCCGCGGCGGTTGCTGTCGCGGCACTGTTGTTCGGCTAGGCCGCAGCAGGGCCGAATGTCCGGGGCACCGCAGGGTGCCTTTTTCTTTTCCCGCCGGCGCGCTAGAGACGGAGCCTTCGTTCTCTGGTTTCTTGTTGGCGCATGATCTTCTCGGAAAACCGCTTCACACTTTTCCGGATCATGCGCCAGGAAAGGCTCCCATGATTACTGAAATCGCCCAGATCGACGTCAAGCCCGGCACCGAGAAGGATTTCGAGGCCGCCGTCGCCAAGGCCCGCGCCGCGTTCGGCCGCTCCAAAGGCTTTCACGGCTTCGAGCTGCACCGCTCCATCGAAAAGCCGCAGCGCTACCGGCTGATGGTGAAGTGGGAGACGCTGGAGAACCACACCGTCGACTTCCGCGGCTCGGAGAATTTCACGGAATGGCGCGGGCTGGTCGGCCAGTATTTTGCCGCGCCGCCCGACGTCGAGCACACCAATACCGTGGTGACGAGCTGACGTATCGCCGGGCAATCACGCCGTAACCGGCTCTGGCGCGGCCGGTTCGGCCTTGAAGTGATCGATCACCACTTTCGCGATGGCCATCAGCGGCAGCGCCAGCGCCAGGCCCCAGATGCCGAAGACGACGCCGAGCAGGATCTGGAACGCAAACAGCGTGGCTGGCGGGATGTCGAGCGCCTGGCGCTGGATGATCGGGGTGAGGATATAGCTCTCCAGCGCGTGGACGCCGAGGAAGAGGCCGAAGGCGCTTAGCCCTGCGACCCAGCCCGAGGCGAGGCTCGCCAGCACCACGATCAGGCCGCCGAGAATGGCCCCGACCGTCGGAATGAACGCGAGCAGGCCCGCCTGGATACCCAGGATGAACGATGAGGGGATGCCGATGACGGCAAGGCCGATCCAGGTAACCAGGAACACCGCGGTCATGGTGATGATCTGGGCGATCAGCCAGCGCTCCAGCGTGAAGCCGATGCGGTCGATGATGACGGTGGCGCGCGCGCGATGCCTGGCCGGCGCCAAGAACAGGAGCCCCTCGCGGTAGACGCTCGGCTGCACGGCAAAGGCAAGTCCCAGGAACAGAACGATGAAGAAGTTGCCGACGGCGCTGACGGCGCCAAGCAGGACCTTGAAGGTCTGGCCGAGAATCGCGCCGCCGCTCGAGGCGATCGTGCTGGCGCTCGGCAGATGCGGCGTCGAGGTTGCCGGTGCTTCCTGGGAATTTGCCGGCGCCGTGAAGGAGTTGATGTCGAAGAAGCTGGTATCGACGCCGTGGCTCTCGAGGAACGCCTTCACGTTGACGAGCTGCGACTTGATGGTGTTGCTGAGGATGGTCGCCTGCTGGGCGATGGTGGTGCCGCCGAGGAAGACGATGCCGGACAACATCGCCGCCAGCGCGAGGCAGACGATGGCCAGCCGGACCGGCTGCGGCAGCGGTACGACGCGGCCGAGCAGGCCGGTCATGGCATTGAGCGCGACGCCAAGCAGCATGCCGGCGAAGATCAGGAACAGCGTGGCGGCGAAATGCCAGGCGAAGATCAGCAGCGCCACGAAAAGGGCGATGCCGATGCCGCCGACCGATATCGACCAGGCCAGATCGCTGCGTGCCTGAAGACGCTGCTCAGTTGAAACGGGCATGACGCACCCTTCCTGCTTTCCGCCTGCGGGACACTCATTCGCCAAAACGCGGCCGGGATCAAGCCGCCATCGCGGGCCGGTTTGACGCTGTGCGTCGGGTCGTGCCAAGCGAGGCGGGGAAGACGGGTCGCGACGGGACCGGCGGGGTTAGCCCGGCCAAATGGATCGGACGCGAAACTCGCCGCGTCGGGCTGAGCTTATTGCAGGGGTATGGCGCGCCACGCGCAGGCGACACATATTGATCGATCGGGTGGCGGAGGGCATGATCCACCCTGAATCGTGGCCCAATGAGAAAAGAATTCCTGCGCGAGACGATCATACCATGAGACGGCCCATCGTCGGCATCATCGGCAATTCGCATCGCATCGAAAATCGGTTCCCGGTTCAGGCGGTCGGCGAGCGCAACTTGCGAGCCGTGGCGGAGGTTTCCGGCGCAATCCCGTTGATGTTTCCCTCCATCCCCGAGATCACGGATGTCGGCGCATTGCTCGACGTCGTCGATGGCGTGGTGCTGACCGGTGCGCGCGCCAACGTGCATCCCACCCGCTTCAACGTCGATCCCTGCGAGAAGCACGAACCTTACGATCTGCACCGCGACGACGTTGCACTGGCGGTGGCGGAAGCCTGCGTCGTGCAGGGCGTGCCGCTGTTCGGCATCTGCCGCGGCCTGCAGGAAATGAACGTCGCTTTCGGAGGCTCGCTGCATCCGGAAATTCGCGAATTGCCGGGACGCATGAATCACCGCATGCCGCGGCTGGAGAATGGCGAGATCCATCCCGACCCCAGGGTGATCTTCGCCGATCGCCACGAGGTGCGGCTGACGCCAGGTGGAGCATTCGCGAAAATTCTGGGTTGCGAGATCATCCGCGTCAATTCGCTGCATGGCCAGGGCATCCTTGAGCCGGGCGGACGGGTGGTGATCGAAGGAGTCGCCGAAGACGGCACCATCGAGGCGATCCGTATCGCGGATGCGCCGAGCTTTGCACTCGGCGTGCAATGGCACGCCGAATACGATCCGCAGAAGAACCCGATCAACCGCGCCTTGTTCGAGGCGTTCGGCCATGCGCTGGTTGAACGCCGACGGGCAAGCTGAGAGACGGCGGCTCGACATTCAAGCCGGGCGAGATGTTTCAGTCGCACGCACCGCGGGGTTGCGCAGCAATCCCTCCCATTTTGCGCGGACGAGCCGTAGTCTTGCCGGGTCGACAATTGATGACCCCTTGGCTGAAGTCGGATGTGCATTATGGATCAGCTGACGGCATTGCATCTCCGTGGCCGCAGGAGCGCTCGCTATCATGACATTAAGGAGCCGTGTGGCGCTGGCCATGATGCTGCTCGCGGTGGCGACGACCGGTGCGGCCGGCTTGGCCGCGGCCTGGTTCGCCGGGGGCCTGGATGTCAAGGCATTGCTGCTGGCGGGCGCCATCGGCGTCGGGCTGGCGCTGGTCTTCGCATTCTGGATCACGCAGCATCTGGAAGGGCTGCTCGCGGAAGAGGCAGCGCGACAGGAAGCGGTGAATCGGGCTCTCGCGGAGAGCGAGAAAAGCGCGCAGGCAATTATCAGAACCGCACTCGACGCCTTCTTTCAGACTGACCTCGACGGCGTAATTCTCGAGTGGGGGCCGCAAGCCGAAGCCCTGACCGGCTGGACGCGCGAAGAGGCGATCGGCGCCAATGTGGTGGAGCTGCTCGTGCCGGAGCGATTGCGCGACGCGCACCGCCAACGGCGGAGAAAAATGATCGGTGAGGAATTGGGCAAGTCCGCAGGTGTCCGGTTCGAGGCGAGTGCGATGCACAGGGACGGCCGCGAGTTCCCGGTCGAGGTCTCGGCCACGGCGCTTCGCCGCGGCGACAGCTATGTCTTCAACAACTTCATGAGGGACGTCAGCCAGAAGCGGCTCGCCGAAGAGCAGCTGATCCAGGCGCAGAAGATAGAAGCGCTGGGCCAGCTCACCGGAGGCATTGCACATGAATTCAACAACATGCTCACCGTAATCACGGGGACGATCGACATCCTCGCCGACGGCGTCAAGGGCAATCCCAGCCTTGCCGCCATCACCAAGATGATCAGCGAGGCGGCCGATCGTGGTACGCGGTTGACGTCAAGCCTGCTCGCCTTCGCCAGGAAGCAGCCGCTGCAGCCGGTCAAAATCGACGTCAACGACCTCATCGAAGAAGTTGCCCGTTTGCTTGCGCTGACCTTCGGCAAGCATGTCGAGATCGTCACGAAGCTTGCCGGTGATGCGTGGCCGGCGCTGGTCGACCGCGCTCAGCTCAGCTCGGCGCTGGTCGACCTTGCCATCAATGCCCGCGATGCGATGGAAGGCAACGGCACGCTGACTTTCGTCACAAGCAATGCGGTATTCGGCGTTCGTGACGCCGTGGCCATCGGCGTCGGGGGGGCGGGCGACTATGTGGTCATCGAGGTCCGCGATACCGGACCGGGCATCCCGGCGGCCATCCGTGACAGGATTTTCGATCCGTTCTTTTCGACCAAGGAAGTCGGAAAGGGCACCGGGCTTGGACTGAGCATGGTGTTCGGCTTCGTCAGGCAATCCGGCGGCGGTATCGAGATCGGCGGCGAGCAGGGGCGGGGCGCGATCTTCAGGATCTACCTGCCGAAAGCCGATGAGATGGCGCTATCCTTCGTCGACGGCGATGAGCGGCCGGTGATCGGCGGGCACGAGACTATTCTTTGCGTCGAGGACGATTTCGAAGTTCGGCAGTTCGTGACCATGCAGCTGGAGAGCCTAGGCTACAAGGCGATCATTGCAGCCAACGCGGCGGAAGCGCTGGCCGTCGCCGGCCGCGGCACGCCGTTCGACCTCCTGTTCACCGACATCGTGATGCCCGGGTCCATGAATGGCCGGCAGCTGGCCGAACAGATGATGGCCGCGCGGCCGTCGCTGCGGGTGCTCTTCACGTCAGGATATGCCTACGACGCCATGCAGGCTCAGGGCCGCGCGGGGCACGGCATTCCAATGCTGTCAAAGCCCTATCGCAAGGCCGAGCTGGCGCGGATGCTGCGCCGCTGTCTCGATCCGGCCGTGGACCCGGCAGGCGATCCAATTCCGCAGCCTTATTCGGTGCAGCCCGAACTCGAGCGCTTTCTGCGCAAGAACCAGCAATAGGTTTTGGCCGTCTCGCTGCCGCGAGGTTTTCCGCTATACTTCGCCTCATGCGACGAGGAGGTGAGAATGCGGTCCGGGCGATGGTCGAGACGCGAGCTTCTGAAAGCATCTGCTGTATCGACGGCGAGCCTGGTGTTCGCCGGGCCGTCGCGGGCCGCGCCGCCGCCGGCCGCGAGCATAACGCCCGCGCTGATCGAGGCGGCCCGCAAGGAGGGCAAGGTCTCCTTTTACAGCGCCCTGGAGCTCAACGTCGCCGAACGCGTGGCGCGGGCTTTTGAAACGAAATATCCGGGCATTTCGGTTCGGGTCGAGCGCTCCGGTGCCGAGCGGATCTTTCAGCGTATCGCGCAGGAGCAGGGCAGCGGCATCAAGGCGGTAGACGTCGCCAACTCCACCGACCCCGCGCATTACCTCGACTGGAAGAAGAACGACTGGATGGAGCCGTATCTGCCGGAGGAGGTTGCCAGGCATTTCCCGGCGGACCAGATCGATCCCGACGGCACCTATGCCACCGTGTGCGCCTGGCTCGAGGCGATCGGCTACAACACCGATCAGGTCAAGCGCGAGGAAGCGCCGAAGGCCTATGCCGACCTGCTCGACGCCAAATGGCGCGGCAAGATCGTCAAGGCCCATCCCGGTTACAGCGGTGCGATCCTGACGGCGACCTACATCCTGTCGCGCGATCTGGGCTGGGGCTTTTTCGAAAAGCTCGCGCAGCAAAAGGTGATGCAGGTGCAGTCGGCGGCCGACCCGCCGAAGAAGGTCCTGCTCGGCGAGCGCGCCGTGATGGCCGACGGCAACGATTACAATCTGGTGCTGGCGCGTGACCAGGGCAAGCCGGTGGAGGTGGTGTACCCCGCCGAAGGCTCGCCGCTGATCATCGTCTGCTCGGGGATATTTCGCGGCGCGCCCAATCCGAATGCGGCAAAGCTGTTCCAGAGCTTCTTCTTCAGCGCCGAGACCCAGCAGATGCTGGTCGACAGCTACGCGCACCGCTCCTTCCATGCCCAGGTGAAGGAGAAGGGCGCGCATGTGCCGCTATCCGAGCTGAAGCTGCTGAAGTCGGACCCCGCCGTCGTGCAGGAGCAGAGCGAGGCGATCAAGGCGCGCTACACGAAGCTGTTCGGGGTGTGAATGGCGCAAAAAAAGGGCGCCCGTTTCGGGCGCCCTTCGTGTTTTGCAAGCCGTGACGAAAGCGGGTGTATGCCCGCGCCGGTCACTGCGAATAGTACATGTCGAACTCGACCGGATGCGGGGTCATCTCGAAGCGCGCGACTTCGGTCATCTTCAGCTCGATGTAGCTGTCGATGAAATCGTCGTCGAACACGCCGCCGTTCTTGAGGAACGCGCGATCCTTGTCGAGGTTCTCGAGCGCCTCGCGGAGCGAGCCGCAGACGGTCGGGATCGACTTCAGCTCTTCCTTCGGCAGGTCGTAGAGATCCTTGTCCATTGCCGGGCCCGGATCGATCTTGTTCTTGATGCCGTCGAGGCCGGCCATCAGCATCGCGGCGAAGCCGAGATACGGATTGGCCATCGGGTCGGGGAAACGAACCTCGACGCGCTTGGCCTTCGGGTTGGAGGTGTAGGGGATGCGGCAGGACGCCGAGCGGTTGCGCGCCGAATAGGCGAGCAGCACCGGCGCTTCATAGCCGGGGACCAGACGCTTGTAGGAATTGGTCGAGGGATTGGTGAAGGCGTTGATCGCCTTGGCGTGCTTGATGATGCCGCCGATGTAGTGGAGGCAGGTCTCCGACAGGTCGGCGTATTTGTTGCCGGCGAACACCGGCTTGCCGCCCTTCCAGATCGACTGGTGGCAGTGCATGCCCGAGCCGTTGTCGCCGTAGACCGGCTTCGGCATGAAGGTGGCGGTCTTGCCGTAGATGTGAGCGACCTGATGGATGCAGTATTTGTAGATCTGCATCTGGTCCGCCATCAGCACCATGGTGTCGAACTTCATGCCGAGCTCGTGCTGGGCGGAAGCGACTTCGTGATGGTGCTTCTCGACCTTGACGCCCATCTTGGCCATTGCGCCGAGCATTTCCGAGCGCATGTCCTGCACGCTGTCCTGCGGCGGCACCGGGAAGTAGCCGCCCTTGGTGCGGATGCGGTGGCCGAGATTGCCGCCTTCATAATCGGTGGCGGAGTTGGTCGGCAATTCCGATGAATCGAGCTTGAAGCCGGTGCTGTAGGGGTCGGCGGAGAAGCGCACGTCGTCGAACACGAAGAACTCGGCTTCGGGGCCGAAGTACACGGTGTCACCCACGCCCATCGACTTCACCATCGCCTCGGCCTTCTTGGCCATGCCGCGCGGGTCGCGGTTGTAGGGCTCGCCGGTGGTCGGCTCCAGCACGTCGCAGACGATGACCATGGTGGTCTCGGCGAAGAACGGATCGATCGTGGCGGTGATCGGGTCGGGCATCAGGCACATGTCGGATTCGTTGATCGCTTTCCAGCCGGCGATCGACGAGCCGTCGAACATCAAACCTTCGGCAAACGTATCCTCCTCGATCATGCCGACGTCGAAGGTCACGTGCTGCCACTTGCCGCGCGGGTCGGTGAAGCGCAGGTCGACGTACTTGACGTCGTTGTCCTTGATCGATTTGAGGACGTCTTTGGCGGTCTTCATGAATTCCCCTTATCTCTTGCGGTCGGTTTCCTGGTGAACGGCGAGTGGGCACAAACGAAATCGGGCTGCCTGAGCAGCCCGTTGTTCTTGTTATTTTGCCGCTATTTTTCGGATAGCAAACGGCTCAGATAGCGTCCAGCCCGGATTCGCCGGTCCGGATGCGGATCGCTTCCTCGATGTTGGAAACGAAGATCTTGCCGTCGCCGATGCGGCCGGTCTGGGCCGCGCGCCGGATGGCGTCGATGGCCTTCTCCACCAGGTCGTCGCCGATGACGATCTCTATTTTGACCTTGGGCAGGAAGTCTACGATGTATTCCGCACCGCGATACAGCTCCGCGTGACCCTTCTGCCGGCCAAAACCCTTGGCTTCAGTGACGGTGATACCCTGCAGCCCGACCTCCTGGAGTGCTTCCTTCACCTCATCGAGTTTGAATGGCTTGATGATGGCCTCGATCTTCTTCACTGACTTTGCCTCCCGGCGCTTCCCAGAAATTCCAGATTGCCACGCGATCTCCTGGATTGAGCGGATGCGCAGCGCGTTCGATGCTTGGACCCGGCGAACTGCCGGAAATTACTCGCGATTACCCATCATCCTCAGCCGGCTTCCTCAAAAGCAGGGTCTATGCCAAGTTGTTAACCGCCCTGATTTGGGAATGTTATCAGACTTTTAACGGGCAGCCGGGTGGAGTCCTCAGCAACACGCCCATGATACGTGAGCCTATGAAATAGGCAAATAGATCAATTCGTATGCAGACTTTGGCCTGAAGCGTTCGAGCCGTGAATGGATGTGCCTCAGTAACGGGCGTTTGGATCAGGATTTGGCATGGAAGTTCTCACGACAGCCGAAATGGAGCGCGCCGATCAGCTGACCATCGCCGCCGGTACGCCGGGCTTTGCATTGATGATGAGTGCGGGGCAGGCGGTGGCGGAGGCGGCGATGGACCTGGCCGAGGAAGGCCCGATCGTCGTGGTGGCCGGCAGCGGCAACAATGGCGGGGACGGTTTCGTGGCCGCAGCCGAGCTTGCCGCGCGCGGACGCGAGGTCTCGGTCGTGCTGCTCTGCGAGCGAGACAGCCTGCAGGGCGATGCGGCCTCCGCCGCGCGCGGATGGAAATATCCGGTGCTGCCGTTCAATCCGCAGGCGCTTGGCAAGCCGGCCTTGATCATCGATGCGCTGTTCGGCGCGGGCCTCAATCGTCCGGTGAAGGGCGAGCCGCTCGAAATGATCGAGGCGATCAACGCCAACGGCGCGCCGGTGCTGGCGGTCGACCTGCCGAGCGGTATCAATGGCTCGACGGGCTTCATCATGGGCGCAGCCGTGCGCGCGACGGAAACCGTGACGTTCTTCCGCCGCAAGCCGGCGCATCTGCTGCTGCCCGGCCGCCTGCATTGCGGCCGCGTCCGCCTTGCCGAAATCGGTATCGCGCGCGGTGTCCTCGACGAGATCAAGCCGCAGACGTTCGAGAACGGGCCCGACAGCTGGCAGGCATCGTTTCCGGTGCCGCGCATGGAGGGTCACAAATATGCCCGCGGCCATGCCGTGGTGGTGTCGGGCGGACTGGAGTCCACCGGGGCGGCGCGGCTGGCCGCCCGTGGGGCGCTGCGGGCGGGCGCGGGCCTTGTGACCGTCGCTTCGCCCCGCACGGCGCTGGCGGTGAATGCGGCGGCGCTGACGGCCGTGATGGTGCGCGCCGTGGACACACCGATCGAGTTCGGCGAATTCCTCGGCGATCGCCGCTTCAATGCCTGCGTCATCGGCCCGGGTGTGGGGATCGGCCAGCGTACCCGCGATTTCGTGCATACGGCGCTGTCGGCACAGAAGCATCTGGTGCTGGATGCGGACGCGCTGACCAGTTTTGCAGAGGCGCCGGACCGCCTGTTCGAATCCATCAAGTCGTCGCGCGACCCGCAGGTCGTGCTGACCCCGCATGAGGGCGAGTTTCCGCGGCTGTTTTCCGACATCAGCAACAAGAACCCGGGCCGCTCCAAGCTCGAACGCGTGCGCGATGCCGCGCAGCGTTGCGGCGCCGTCGTGTTGCTCAAGGGCGCCGATACGGTGGTGGCCGCCCCCGACGGCCGCGCCACCATTGCCTCCAACGCGCCGCCATGGCTTGCCACCGCCGGCGCCGGCGACGTGCTCGCGGGCATCGTCGCGGCGATGCTGGCGCAGGGCGTGCCGGCCTTCGAGGCCGCCAGCATCGGCGTGTGGATGCATGGCGAGGGCGCGCGCGAGGCAGGGCCCGGGTTGATCGCGGAAGATCTGCCGGAAGTGATGCCGGCGGTGTTCCGCCGGCTCTATGACGCGTTCGGGATCGAGTATTAGAGCATGATCCGGAAAAGTGTGAAGCGGTTTTCTGAAAAGATCATGCGCAAGCAAAGAGCTAAAGCGCGATGACGATTCATCCTAATCTCATCGCGCTTTAGGCGAGATACTTCTTCACGGCCGCCTCGTTCCATTCCAGCCCGAGCCCCGGTCCGCACGCGGTGAGCGCGCCGTCGATGATCTCGGCGGGGTGAGCGAGGATGGCGCCGGCGAAATCAAGAAACTCCAGCCAGTGCGCGGTCGGCGTCACCGCCAGCACATGGGCGCTGGCTTCGGCGAATAGATGACTCGATTGCGGGATCGAGGCGGCTTCGGCCTGGCCGGCAATGCGCATCCACCCGGTGATGCCCCCGCATTTCATCAGATCCGGCATGATGAAGTCGCTCGCACCGGCCGCGATCGCTTCGGCGAAGCCGCGCGGAAACCACCAGTTCTCGCCGGCCTGAATCGGCGTTGGCGAGGTGGCGCGCACCTTGGCATGCCCCAGCAGATTTTCCTGCGGCACCGGCTCCTCGATCCAGTGCAGATCGTAGGGGGCGAGCCGCTCGATGCGGCGCGTCGCTTCCGCCGGATCGAGCGACTGGTTGAAGTCGATCATCAGCGCGATGTCGGGGCCAAGCAGGGAGCGTACGCCCGAGACGACGCGCTCGTCATTCTCCGCATCGCCGTCACCGCCCTTGATCTTGATGCCGCGAAAGCCCTGGTCGAGCGAGCGGCGCAGATCCTTCTCGTCCGTGACGGGATCGACGACGCCGTAGCTGTCATAGGCCTTGATCGGTCTCGGCGTGCCGCCGAGCAACTCGGCGACGGTCTTGCCGGCGCATTGGCCGAGCGCATCCCAATAGGCCATGTCGAGCCCGGAGACGGCCATGCCGACGAGGCCCTGCCAACCGAGCAGGCGAAACTTGGCATCCATCGCCGCCATCAGGTCGAACGGCGCGATCGGCTTGCCGGTCAGCTCGCGGCCGATCTCCTCGACGAGATGGATCAGCGGCTTCAGCGTCAGATTGCTGTAGGCGAAGATGTAGGCGCGGCCGGTGACGCCCTGGTCGGTCTCGACGTCGATCAGCACCAGCGGCCCAGTGGTGAAGATGCCGAACGCATTTTTCACCGGACGCTTGAGCGGCACGACGACTGCTCGCGCCTTGACGCTGCGGATCGCAGGGACGGTTTTGCTCATCTGGTTTCCTCAGGTTCTTTTCTGACATTTTTCTGCACGCGAACCGGTGACCACCCCGGATCAAGTCCGGGGCAGGCTTTCGCTCGAAAACGCTTTAGTCGACCGCATACCATCGCACGAAGCGCGGCGCGGCCCAATCGGTCGCGACGGATTCGATCAGCCATTGCCCGGCATGTTCGGCGGCAAAGGCGATGCGCTGGGTCTGGCCGGGTTCGATTGCCAGCGTGTCGAGCCAGAACGGCTTCCAGCCGTCGTCGAGGCGGTCGAGCAGGCGGAAATGGTGACCATGCAGACGAAAGACCGTTGCAAGCTCGGTGCGGTTGCTCAGCGCCAGCACGACGACGCGCCCGGCCTTGGCGCGAAAGGCCGGCTGTGGCGAGGTGGCCAGATTTGCGATCACCGTCCACTCGGGCCCGTTTAGTGCGAGATCGGCGCGCAGCGCCTTCTTCAGATCAAGCTGCGCCGGCAGCCCGTTGGACGGCAAAGGCGGGGGCGGCGGCAGCGGCGCCGCCCGCGTGGGCGGATCGCGCGACACGATGATAAAGCCAAGGGTGCGCGCTTGCCGGCCTTCGTGCAGGAGTATCTTGAGGTTCGAGCCGGGCGGCGCCGTCACGTCGACGAACGCATCGACCCGGCTGCCCGGCGCCAGGACCAGTGCGCCGTTACGGGCCAGGAACGGCTCGGCGGGCTGGCTGTCGATCGCCATGACCGTGACGTCGACGGATTCCAGTTTCAACGCGATGACGGTGCGCCGGCTGCCGTTAATGAAGCGAAGTCTGAGGCGGTCATTGGACCGGGCTGCAACATCCAGCGAGGGTTTCCCGTTGAGTGTGTAGGAAACCGTGGTGTCGTTGGCGTCCGCGCCGGGCACGGCCGCCGTCCCGTCGGCCCGCAAGCGCCATTCCTCGACCAGGAGCACCTCGTCGCGATCGATGCTGACGGGTTCGCTTTCGGCGACCACCACAGGCTCGCCCCGGGCCGGCAGCGCGTTCTGGTTGGCCAACACGCTCATGTCGCACAGGAAGGTGCCGGCATGGCGCAATGGAATCCGGACGGTTTCCCAGCCCGCAGCCGCCAGCAGGCGGCGGCCGATGAGCAGTTCGATGGCAGGGAGCCCGTCGAACCCACGCCAATCGAGGCCCACAGGGACCGTCAGTTCATTGGCGAACTCGACTTGCAATTCGTCGCCACGGCGGAAGCGCAGTTCCGGGGCGGCGAGCATCCAGACCGGTGTTTCCGGGCTGCCGGAACGCAGGTTGAGGGCACCCCGCCGGGCCTGGATCGCGATCGGCGGGCGGCCCTGCGCACCGCTGCCGCCCGGCATCATCAGGCCGAGCGAGGTTGCGCCAAACCCCGCCATCAATGCGCGCCTATCGATCCGCCAAAACTCGCTTGCCATGCGGCCGATCCGGACCATTTTTGAGCCGAGATGTCCAGTTGCGGCGCATTGGCCCAATGCGGCCGGGACGGGCCATTTTTTTGCTGCGAAGCCGCGGCCCCATGTTATAAGCCGCCGCCCGCGGCATCGCGGCCGCAACCTATGATGCACTTCACGCGGGCGTGGCGGAACTGGTAGACGCGCTGGATTTAGGTTCCAGTGACGAAAGTTGTGGGGGTTCGAGTCCCTCCGCCCGCACCAAGCGCTTTCAGGCGTTTGCCCGACGATATCAGGCGGACCTTGCTCCCGAACGGGATTTCGGTTCGCCAAACCGCTGGCGCGAGGCCACCCGGCCGGGCGCCGAACATTTTGACAATCTCCGGCCCAATGCGGGCCGGACGAACGCGGAAGAAGACGACAATGCAGGTCACCGAAACCCTTTCCGAGGGACTGAAGCACGAATTCAAGGTCAGCGTTCCCGCGACCGATCTCGACGCCAAGGCGGATGCGCGCCTCGTCGACTTGAAGGACAAGGTTCGCCTCAACGGCTTCCGTCCCGGCAAGGTGCCGGTGGCGCATCTGAAGAAGATCTATGGCCGCTCGGTGATGGCCGAGGCCATCGACGAGACCATCCGCGACGCCAACACGAAAATCTTCACCGAGCGCGGTTTCCGTCTGGCGTCCGAGCCCAAGGTGACGATGCCGACCGAGACAAAGGAAGTCGAGGAGCTGCTCTCGGGCAAGACGGATCTCACCTACACGGTGGCGATCGAAGTGGTGCCGCCGATTACCCTTGCCGACTTCAAGAGCTTCAAGGTCGAGAAGCCCGTGGTCGACGTTACCGATGGCGATGTCGACGAGGCGATCAAGCGCATCGCCGACCAGAGCCGTCCTTATGCGGCGAAAGCCGAGGGCGCCAAGGCCGAGAAGGGCGACCGCGTAACCATCAGCTTCAAGGGCACCATCAACGGCGAAGCCTTCGACGGCGGCACCGGCGAGGGCATTCAGCTCGTGATTGGCTCCGGCCAGTTCATCCCCGGCTTCGAGGACCAGATGATCGGCATCGGCGCCGGCGAGACTCGCACGGTGAAGGTGTCATTCCCCAAGAACTACACGGCCGAAAAGCTCGCCGGCCAGCCGGCCGAGTTCGAGACCACGGCGACCGCGATCGAGGCGCCCGGCGAGACCGTGATCGACGACGAATTCGCCAAGTCGCTTGGTCTGGAGTCGCTCGACAAACTGAAGGACGCCGCGCGCGATCGCCTCAAGGCCGAATTCGCCGGCGCGATCCGCCAGCGCGTCAAGCGTGCGCTGCTCGATGCCCTTGACGAGAGTCACAAGTTCGAGGCGCCGCCTTCGCTTGTTGCCGAAGAGTTCAATCTGATGTGGAACTCGATCAAGGCCGAGATGGATTCCAGCAACAAGACCTTCGCCGACGAGAACACCACCGAGGAAGCGGCCAAGGAAGAGTACCACAAGATCGCCGATCGCCGCGTCCGCCTCGGGCTCGTGCTCTCGGAAATCGGCGAGAAGAACAAGATCACCGTCTCCGACGACGAGGTCAGCCGCGCCGTGATCGAGCGCGCGCGCTCGATGCCGGGCCGCGAGAAAGAGGTCTGGGACTATTATCGCAACAATGCCAATGCGCTCGCCCAGCTTCGTGCACCGATCTATGAGGACAAGGTCGTCGACTTCCTGCTCGAGCTTGCCAATGTGACCGAGAAGAAAGTCACGCGCGAAGAACTGTTCAAGGAAGAGGAAGACGAGAAGACTGCCGCCTGATCGCGGCGGTCAAAGCGCTTTTAAGCAGAGCGGTACCGGTTCGCCTAAAGAAAGCGCGTCAAATCAGGAATCTGGAGTTTCGGTTCTGATTTCAGTCGGAGCCGGAGCTTCGGTATTATTAAGGATGAACGGCGAAACCGGCCCGGTGACGGCATCCGTCGCTAGGCCTGCGGTTTCGAATCAGCTTGAACTGAAGGCGCGCGGGGGCTGGTGACCCGGCCTTGCCGCGGAAAAATTGACCCATATCTGTGCGAACAGACCTTACCCAGCATCACTCAAGGTGACCCATGCGCGATCCCGTTGAAACCTACATGAACCTCGTGCCGATGGTGGTCGAGCAGACCAATCGCGGCGAACGCGCTTATGACATCTTCTCGCGCCTCCTGAAGGAGCGCATCATCTTCGTGACCGGCCCGGTCGAGGACGGCATGTCCACCCTGGTCGTCGCGCAACTCCTGTTCCTCGAGGCCGATAATCCCAAGAAGGAAATCTCGATGTACATCAACTCGCCGGGCGGCGTGGTGACATCGGGACTTGCGATTTACGACACCATGCAGTTCATCCGTCCGCCGGTGTCGACGCTGTGCACGGGGCAGGCGGCCTCGATGGGCTCGCTCTTGCTCGCCGCCGGCGAGAAGGACATGCGCTTCACGCTGCCCAATTCGCGCATCATGGTGCACCAGCCCTCCGGCGGCTTCCAGGGCCAGGCCACCGACATCATGCTGCACGCCCAGGAGATCCTGAATCTCAAGAAGCGTCTCAATGAGATCTACGTGAAGCACACGGGCCAGACCTACAAGGCGATCGAGGACGCGCTGGAGCGCGACAAGTTCCTCACCGCCGATGATGCCAAGGCATTCGGCCTAGTCGACAAGGTGATCGACAAGCGTCCGGAAGACCCGGCGTCCGCGAAGGCGGCGTAAGCCGCCGCGCAGCATTGCCCCTGTGAGTGGAACTCACGCTTCCACTCACGTTACCCACGGTGGTGCGATCGCAACCGCCGCGGTATCGATCCATACGGGCCGCAAGGGCGTTTTCGGCCCCTGAAGCCGGTTGAAAGTTCCGGTTTCGGTCCCATTTTCGTGGTAAACGCGCAACGCTTGTCCGATTTCGACGAACCGGTCCCGAAATCGGGTGCAAATCACGGTATTGTCACGGGTGTTCGGCCCGCGCCCGATTAGCGAATTCTTGATAGTCGGGTGTCAGCATGGTTGGCTGTATCGGATCAGCTATGATCGCGGGGGATTCGAATAGGCCGTGATTCGCACGGTGCGTGAAGCGTGAGGCCCTTTTTTGGTACGAGATTTGCTCTATCTAAACCCTAACAACCGGTTTCGTTTCGGAATGGGTCGATCGGGCAAGGGTTCGAACGGCGGACGGAGACAAGAATGAGTAAGGTCGGTACGAGCGACTCGAAGAACACGTTGTACTGCTCGTTCTGCGGCAAGAGCCAGCACGAAGTCCGCAAGCTGATTGCAGGCCCCACGGTCTTCATCTGCGACGAATGCGTCGAACTTTGCATGGACATCATTCGCGAGGAGAACAAGTCTTCGCTGGTCAAGTCGCGCGACGGCATTCCGACCCCCAAGGAAATCTGCAAGGTGCTGGACGACTACGTGATCGGACAGGGCCATGCCAAGAAGGTGCTGTCGGTCGCCGTTCATAACCACTACAAGCGCCTTAACCACCAGACCAAGCACAACGACGTCGAACTGGCGAAGTCCAACATCCTGCTGATCGGTCCGACCGGCTCGGGCAAGACGCTGTTGGCGCAGACGCTGGCGCGTATTCTCGACGTTCCCTTCACGATGGCGGATGCGACGACGCTGACCGAAGCCGGTTACGTCGGCGAGGACGTCGAGAACATCATTCTCAAGCTGCTGCAGGCTGCCGACTACAATGTCGAGCGCGCGCAGCGCGGCATCGTCTACATCGACGAAATCGACAAGATCAGCCGCAAGTCCGACAACCCTTCGATCACCCGCGACGTGTCGGGCGAGGGCGTGCAGCAGGCGCTGTTGAAGATCATGGAAGGCACGGTGGCCTCGGTTCCGCCGCAGGGTGGCCGCAAGCATCCGCAGCAGGAGTTCCTGCAGGTCGACACCACCAACATCCTGTTCATCTGCGGCGGCGCGTTCTCGGGCCTCGAAAAGATCATTTCCGCGCGCGGCCGTTCCACCTCGATCGGTTTCGCCGCGCAGGTGCTTGCGCCGGAAGATCGCCGCACCGGCGAAATCTTCCGTCATGTCGAGCCGGAGGATCTGCTCAAATACGGCCTGATACCTGAATTCGTCGGCCGTCTGCCTGTCGTTGCGACGCTGGAAGATCTTGATGAGACTTCGCTGAAGAAGATCCTCACCGATCCCAAGAACGCGCTGGTCAAGCAGTATCAGCGGCTGTTCGAGATGGAGAACATCGACCTGACCTTCGCCGACGAGGCGCTCGGCGCGGTGGCGCGCAAGGCGATCGAGCGCAAGACCGGCGCGCGCGGCCTGCGTTCGATCCTGGAGAGCATCCTGCTCGAGACCATGTTCGACCTTCCGGGTCTCGAGGGCGTCGAGGAAGTCGTCATCTCGCGCGAAGTCGTCGAGGGAACTGCGCGTCCGCTCTACATCTATGCGGACCGTTCCGACCGCGCGGTGGAAAGCTCGGCGAGCGCCTGACCCGAGGAGCCTTCTCGGGCGGATTCAAGCCTCAAAAATTCGGGCTGCGGGGGCCTTCCCGCAGCCGGTACCAGCGTACGCGTTGCTGCGCCTCGGGCTCGATTTGCGGACTTTTTTCAGTGACTTGACTCCCCCGTACCCGATAGCCACCTAATGCTATCGATGGCGAAGATCGGACCTTGAGATTCGTCATCCAAGACCACCCGGACATGAGGTTCTCTAGGGGCCAAATGAACCGGAAATCCGGCACCTTGTGGCAGTCGCGCGATCTGCGGACTGCGTGCGAGGGGGCACAGCAAAAGGAATTAGGCCATGACGACCCCAAAACCCCGGCCGACCATCGTCCACGGCGAAACGCACGCCTATCCCGTGCTGCCGCTGCGCGACATCGTCGTTTTCCCGCACAACGTCGTGCCGCTCTTCGTCGGCCGCGAAAAGTCGATCCGCGCGCTTGAAGAGGTGATGAAGAACGACGCGCTGGTCATGCTTGCGACGCAGAAGAACGCGTCCGATGACGATCCGGCGCCGGAGGCGATTTACGAGACCGGGACGCTTGCCAGCGTGCTGCAGCTCCTGAAGCTCCCCGACGGTACCGTGAAGGTGCTGGTGGAGGGACTGGCCCGCGCCCGCGTCGAGAAATACACGGACCGCACCGAATATTACGAGGCGACGGCGGTCGCGCTCGCCGACACCGACGCCAACTCCGTCGAGGCGGAGGCGCTGGCGCGCTCGGTCGTGTCCGATTTCGAGAGCTACGTGAAGCTCAACAAGAAGATCTCCGCCGAAGTCGTCGGCGTCGTGCAGTCGATCACCGATTTCGGCAAGCTGGGCGACACCGTCGCCTCGCACCTTGCGGTGAAGATCGCCGATCGCCAGGGCATCCTTGAGACGCTGTCGGTCACCCAGCGCCTGGAGAAGGTGCTCGGGCTGATGGAGAGCGAGATCTCGGTGCTGCAGGTCGAGAAGCGGATTCGTTCGCGGGTCAAACGACAAATGGAGAAGACCCAGCGCGAGTATTATCTCAACGAGCAGATGAAGGCGATCCAGAAGGAGCTCGGCGACGACGAGGGCCGGGACGAGCTCGCCGACCTCGAAGAGAAGATCAACAAGACCAAGCTGTCGAAGGAGGCGCGCGAGAAGGCGCAGCATGAGCTGAAGAAGCTGCGCCAGATGTCGCCGATGTCCGCGGAAGCGACCGTCGTGCGCAACTATCTCGACTGGCTGCTGTCGATCCCGTGGAACAAGAAGTCCAAGGTGAAGAAGGATCTGGAGCAGGCGCAGGCCGTTCTGGATGCCGATCACTATGGGCTTGAAAAGGTCAAGGACCGCATCGTCGAGTATCTCGCGGTGCAGTCGCGCGCCAACAAGCTGACCGGGCCGATCCTGTGCCTGGTCGGGCCTCCCGGTGTCGGCAAGACCTCGCTTGGCAAGTCGATCGCGAAGGCGACGGGACGCGAGTTCGTGCGCGTCTCGCTCGGCGGTGTGCGCGACGAAGCCGAGATCCGCGGTCACCGCCGCACCTATATCGGCTCGATGCCCGGCAAGATCATCCAGTCGATGCGCAAGGCCAAGACCTCGAACCCGCTGTTCCTGCTGGACGAGATCGACAAGATGGGCGCCGATTTCCGCGGCGATCCGTCTTCGGCGCTGCTCGAGGTGCTGGACCCCGAGCAGAACTCGACCTTCAACGATCATTATCTCGAGGTCGACTACGATCTCTCCAACGTGATGTTCATCACGACCGCGAATACGCTGAATATTCCGGGCCCGCTGATGGACCGCATGGAGATCATCCGGATCGCGGGCTACACCGAGAACGAAAAGGTCGAGATCGCGCGCAAGCACCTGATCCCGAACGCCGTCTCCAAGCACGGTCTGGACTCCAAGGAGTTCTCGATCGACGACGAGGCGCTGCTTCTGATGATCCGCCGCTACACCCGCGAGGCGGGCGTGCGTAACCTGGAGCGTGAGCTCTCCACACTCGCCCGCAAGGCGGTGAAGGAGCTGATGATCTCCAAGAAGAAGTCGGTGAAGGTGACCGAGAAGACTCTCGAAGAGTTCCTCGGCGTACCGAAGTATCGCTACGGCGAGATCGAGACCGACGACCAGGTCGGCATTGTCACGGGTCTGGCCTGGACCGATGTCGGCGGCGAGTTGCTGACGATCGAAGGCGTCATGATGCCCGGCAAGGGCAAGATGACCGTCACCGGCAATTTGCGCGACGTCATGAAGGAATCGATCTCGGCGGCGGCCTCCTACGTCCGCTCCCGCGCGATCACCTATGGCATCGAGCCGCCGATGTTCGACAGACGTGACATCCACGTGCACGTGCCCGAGGGCGCAACGCCGAAGGACGGCCCGTCGGCCGGCGTCGCCATGGCCACCGCGATCATTTCGGTGATGACTGGCATTCCGGTCCGCCACGATGTCGCGATGACCGGCGAGATCACGCTGCGCGGCCGGGTGCTGCCGATCGGCGGCCTTAAGGAGAAGCTGCTCGCCGCTGCCCGCGGCGGCATCAAGACGGTGCTGATCCCCGAGGACAATGCCAAGGATCTCACGGAGATTTCCGATGCGATCAAGGGCGGTCTGCAGATCATTCCGGTCTCGCGCCTGGACGAGGTCGTTGCCAAGGCGCTGGTCCGCGTGCCCGCGCCGATCGTCTGGGAAGAGGACACCAAGGTGCCCGTCAAGACCGATGGCGGCGACGAGGCAGCAGGCGGCCTGACCGCGCATTGATGGTCCGCTTCCGCGGCAAGCGACGCGAATGTGACGAAAACGGCGCCCCAAAAGGGCGCCGTTTCCGCATTGGGAGGTTTGGCCCGCTTGGCAGGCCGGCGGCGCAACGCTAAACAGGAGGCGAGGGCGGCTAGCTCAGCTGGTTAGAGCATCTCGTTTACACCGAGAGGGTCTGCGGTTCGAATCCGTAGCCGCCCACCAATCTTCGCCTCGCGGGGTTTCGGCCGGACAAGCCGATGCGCGCAAGGCGAAGGCTGTCTCGCCGAGTTTGCGAAGCAACGAAGGCGGACTGCAAATCGTGGCGTTCGGATGTCCTGCACCGAATGCCGCGAGAGCAGAGATGGAAACTTCCGGGAGCGCGTGCATGAGAATACTCGCCGCTGCAGTGATCGTTGCTTTCATGACAGGCCCGTTTGCGGGTTCGGCGTCGGGCCAGGACAAGCCCATTCCCCGATATGGCGAGAAGGACAAGGAGAAGACGCAGCAGGAGCTGCAGGCCGAGCGGGATGCCGAGAGGGCCTACCAGCGTTCGCTCGGGGCCATCCCTACCCAAAAGTCCGTCGATCCCTGGGGCAACGTGCGGGGCGACAGTCCGCCGAAGCCGGAAGCCAAGGCCCCGGCCAAGAAGACCAAGACCGGAGCGACGTCGAATTGAATACCGTGCGTCCGCCCGCAGGCCATGATCGGAACGCCGATCAGATCGCGTACTGGAACGGCGTCGCCGGCCGGCACTGGACCGACCGCCAATCGGTGCAGGACGTCCTGCTCGCACCGGTCACCGAGAAGTTGATTGCGCGCGTGGCCGCACGACCGGACCAGCGCATCCTCGACATCGGCTGCGGTACCGGCGCGATTTCCATCGCGCTTGCCAGACAAGTCGCGCCGTCAGGTCATGTGCTCGGCATCGACATTTCCGTGCCGATGCTGGAGCGGGCGCGCCAGCTTACGCCGAAGGACTTGCCGGCCGACTACGTGCTGGCGGACGCCACCGTCTATCCCTTCGATCCCCAAAGCTTCGATCTCCTGGTGTCGCGCTTCGGCGTGATGTTCTTTGCCGATCCCGTGCTGTCGTTCCGGAATTTGCGCGGCGCGCTGCGGCCGGAGGGCCGGCTGGTGTTTGCCTGCTGGCGCGAGCCGCGCGAGAACAGCTGGATGATGGCGCCGCTGATGGCGGTCTACAAGCACGTGCCGAAAATGCCGCAGGCAGGACCGGAAGACCCCGGACCGTTCGCGTTCGCCGACGAAGCGCGGGTCAAGCGTATCCTGGGCGAGGCCGGCTTCATCGATGTTGCATTGGAAGCCTGTCCGCTTACCTTCGACGTCGCCGCGGGCAGGGGGCTGGAGGCGGCCGTGCAGGGGACGCTCGAGATCGGTCCGGCCAGCCGCGCGCTGGAGGGCCATCCGCCGGACGTCGTGACGGCGGCGATCCAGTCGATCCGCGAGGCGCTGACGCCCTTCTTGAAGGGGCAATCGGTGCTGCTGCCGGGCGCGATCTGGCTGGTGACCGCGAGCGCTTCCTAGATTCTCGATTTGACGCGTTTTCTTCACGCGAACCGGCATCCACTTCGCTCGAAAACGCTCTGAACCCCATTCAACTTTGTATGGGGTTTGTTTTCGCGATCTTGTGGTTTGGACCCAGCTACGCCCGTTCTTCCCAGATCATCGCCAGATGCACGATGGTCTCGGCCGCCTTCTCCATGTCCTGCCGGCTGACCCATTCCAGGCGCGAGTGGAAGGCGTGCTCGCCGGCGAAGATGTTGGGGCAGGGCAGGCCCATCGCTGACAGCCGCGAGCCGTCGGTGCCGCCGCGGATCGCATTCTTCACCGGCTTCAGGCCGGCGCGGCTGATGGCCTCGACCGCGTAGTCGACGGTCTCCGGGTGACGGTCGATCGCCTGCTTCATGTTGCGGTATTGCGGCTTGATCTCGATCCGGTAGGTCGAGCGCGGATAGTCCTTCATCACGTCATGGACGATGGATTCCAGCAGCGCTTCCTTCTGCTTCAGCCCCTGCTCGGTGAAGTCGCGGACGATGAGATCGATCCGGGCGCTCTCCAGCGCGCCCTGGATGCCGGTCGGATGCAGAAAGCCTTCCCGGCCTTCGGTGGTTTCCGGCGAGCAGGTCTCCTTGGGCAGGCGGTCGACGATGGCGGCAGCGATCTTGATCGCATGTTCCATCCGGCCCTTGGCGAAACCGGGATGGGCGCTGACGCCCTGGATGATGACGGCGGCGCCGTCGGCGGAGAACGTTTCGTCCTCGATAGTGCCGGCGCTCTCGCCGTCCATGGTGTAGGCGAAGTCGGCGCCGAGTTTCTTCAGGTCGACCTTGTCGACGCCGCGGCCGATCTCCTCGTCCGGCGTGAACAGGATCTTGATGGCACCATGCTTGACGTCGGGGTTGCGGAGCAGGAACTCGGCGGCGTCCATGATCTCGGCAACGCCCGCCTTGTTATCGGCGCCGAGCAGCGTGGTGCCGTCGGTGGTGACGATGTCGTTGCCGATCTGGAAGGCAAGCGCGGGATGCTCGGCGGCTCGGATGATCTGCGTGGGATCGGCGGGCAGCACGATGTCTCCGCCGCGGTAGTTCTCCACGATCTGCGGCTTGACGCCTGCGCCGCTGCAATCGGGCGAAGTGTCCATGTGCGAGCAGAAGCAGATCACCGGCACTTTCTTTGACGTGTTCGCAGGGATCGTCGCGTAGACATAGCCGTGCTCGTCGAGATGGGCGTCGACCAGGCCCATGGCCCTCAGTTCGCTGGCCAGGAGGCGGCCGAGGTTTTTCTGCTTCTCGGTGGAAGGGCAGGTGGGGGATGCCGGGTCCGACTGGGTGTCGATGACGGCATAGCGCAGCAAGCGCTCGGTGACATTGTGTTTGAAGGCGAGGGCCATGAAATCCGCTGGCATCTTGGGGTGTGGGCGGGCCTGTATAGCAAACCGCGACCCTGCGGGGATCACGCCGCAATCAGCAATGACGCTGTTTTGAGGCCCGGGGGGCGTGGCCTCAAATCGCTTCCGCCAGTTCCTTGGAGGCGCGGAAGGCGACCTTCTTGCTTGCCTTGATCGGGATGGGCTCGCCGGTGGCGAGGTTGCGGCCCGTGCGCGCGGCGCGCTTGCGCACCCTGAGAATGCCCAGGCCGACGATGCGGATCCGCTCGCCCTTCTTCAGATGCCGTGTGATCCGTGCGATCAGGTCAGTCAGGATCGCTTCAGCCTGCTTCTTCGACATTTCCTGATCTTCGGCAATCTCGGCCGCCAGATGCTTCAGCGTAACGGTGGCCGGGCTAACTGCTTTCTTTGCCATGTCGGCTTTCCCTTGAGGGGCGGCTTTAGCGTCGAATGTTCCGAACGGAGCGGCGTTCAGGACTTGAGAATCTAATTCACGCCATATTCGATTCGGGGGCGGACTGACCATGCCGATTTGGGTCGAAATCATGCGACTTTGCCGGAGCGGATGGCGCGGAAACGCCCGTTCCATGAGGCGCTTGCAACGTGCCTTGACTAACGGGGGGCAGGCCTTTATGCCCTCGATCTTGCGCGGATCGAGCTGAATTCGCGGGAGTAGCTCAGTTGGTTAGAGCGCCGCCCTGTCACGGCGGAGGCCGCGGGTTCGAGTCCCGTCTCTCGCGCCAGTTTTCAATGGCTTGGTTCTGTCTTCCACGAAATCGTTGCAACAAAAAAGCCGCCCAAAGGCGGCTGTTTTCGTTGTTCGCGAACGCTGGTCTTACTGGACCTTGGAGATGTCCGAGCTGGTCACGACCACCGGCTTGCCGGCTTTCACGATGTGAGCGGTCTGGGAATAATCGGCGCCGGTGCGGGCTGAAATACCGAGCGCGGCCACCGCAATACCGGCCACCAGCGCGACCACCACGATCTTCAGGTGGGTCGCCTTGTCAGCTGAATGAATGGAGTGGTTCATCTGAAGCCTCCCGGCGGACTGTGCCGCCTCTATGGCCTCAACGAGTACTCCCGGTCTGTTTCAGGATGGTTTCGCGGTTCCGGCAAAATGGTTTCATCCGGGCGGTTTTTCGGTCCGTTTCGCCGGGTTTTCGGGATGGCTTGGGGGGCTGGCGGCCTTTGGATACCGCCTTCCCCTCAGGACGCCCGCTTGATGTCGTCTCGAATCCAGCGCGCCGCGACCACGAAAAGCAGCGCCCCCAGCGTCGTCGTCACAGCCGTCGAGAGCAGCGAATAGCGGACGGCCTGGGCGCCGAAATCGGCCTTGAGGGCGTCGTTCAGCGCGCCGACGACCAGCGGACCGACGCCCTGGCCGAAGCAGGTCGCGGATAGCAGGACGATGGCGGAGGACAGCGCGCGCATGCTCGGCTTGGCGACGGTCTGCGCGATGGCAAAGATCGGCCCGAGATGGAAGCCGACCAGGAACGATCCAAGGGCAAGGGCCGCCACCATGGTGGCAAAGTTCGGCGCCAGGAAGCACAGCGCGAATACGGGACCGGCGAGGCCGGACATGATCGCCGGCGCCCACAACTTCCAGCGATCGTCGCTCTTGCCGATCTGGGCGACGACGAGGCCGCCGACCAAGGTGCCGGCCATTCCGCATAGTCCCTTGAAGGTGCCGGCATAGGTGCCGATCTCCGCGCTGCTCAAGTGGTGCACGCGGGCAAGGAAGGGCGGAATCCAGACGGCGGTGGCATAGTTGGTGAAAGTGGTGAGCCAGAAGCCGATCAGCACGATGAGAAAGGTGGGCGAGGTCACGAGAAAGCGCAGCGTGGGCGCCAGCGGTTCAGGTGTGAACGTTTCAGCGTGCGCACCGCGCTTCGGTTCCGATACCGTCAGCCACAGCACACAGGCCAGCGCCACGCCCGGCAGGCCCGCGGCGAAGAACGCCATCCGCCAGCCGTAGTACTGGTTGACGTAGCCACCGATGAAATAGCCGAGGAAGACGCCGAGATAGGTGCCGATGGCATAGATGCCGAGCGCCCGCGGGCGCTCGTTCTTGTTGAAGAGATCGGCAATGATCGACTGCGAGGCGGGCGTGCCCGCGGACTCGCCGATGCCGACGCCGATGCGCGCCAGCGTCATCATGGTGACGTTCTGCGCCATGCCGCAGAAGCATGTCATCGCACTCCAGAATGCGAAAGCCGCCGCGACGATATTGAGGCGGTTGATGCGGTCGGCAATGCGCGCGATCGGAATGCCGCAGATCGAGTAGAACAGCACGAAGCCGAAGCCCGCGAGCAGCCCCATCATGGTGTCGCTGAGCGAAAACTCCTTTTTGATCGGCTCGATCAGCACATTGAAGATGGTGCGATCGAGAAAGTTCAGTGCATAGACGATGGTGAGCAGCCCCAGCACGTAATAGCGCCCACGGGACGGTTTTGCGGCTGCCTCGGATTGGGTGACGGCCTGCGGCGCGACATCGACCATGATTTCCCCCGACGATTTTTGTTATCCGGCGCTGTTACGCCTCGCGAATGAAGTTCCCGGCTTCGAATTCGACTGGCGGCGCCTTGGGATCAAAGAATACCCCGATCGGGTCGTTGCCGGCCGCGATAGCCTCCAACTGATCTTTCAGCATGCGGCGGATCATCACGATGCCGCGGTCGCTCTGGCCGAAATGTTCTTCGGAATGGATCGTCACCGCACCCTGGCCGACCTGTGCCTCATAGTCGCCGGGAAATTGCTGGTGCTCGGTCTCCGTCATGTCCCACCAGAACTTGCCGTTGAATTTCGAGCGCATCCGGCCGATGTCGCCGGCATTGCGGACACGGCCGGCGACGTAGATGCGAAACGAAGTGTCGTCGATCGGTAGCGTCCAGCCGATCGACTCCACGCGAGCAAACTGCGCCACGCGCGGATTGGGCACGACGCGCAGCGTGGGAAGGGCAGCCTCCGTTACCCGGTAGAAAATCCTGCCGTCGTCCTGCTTGCGGACCGAACGAACGGTGACGCCGCGAGGCGACATCTCGAATGTCACCTCGGGCATCGAGGCCATCATGTTGGTGAATTGCGGCCCGCTGAACGAGCCGTGCAGAACCGGCACGTGATAGGGATCGACCACGTTCTCGAAGTGCTGCAGCCAGTTGCAGGGGATGACGGCCGGCCCGCCGCCGCCGATTGAGCTGTCGTCGGCCTCGACGAACTCGTCCTCGTCCATGGTTTCGAGGCAGTCGTAGCGTGGCAGCACCGGCCTTCTGTCGGCGGGGCCCAGATAGGCGAAGATCAGCCCGTAGCGCTCCTCGACCGGATACCAGGGCTGGCGGACCTTGTCCTTGAACAGGCCGCCGTCAGGCTCGCAGGGCTGCTCGAGGCAGCGGCCCTCGGTGTCGAATTTCCAGCCGTGATAGCAGCAGCGAATGCCGTCATCCTCGACCTTGCCGTAATAGAGCGTGGTGCCGCGATGGCAGCAGCGGGCATGCAACAGGCCGGCGATGCCGCTTCTGTCTCGGAAAAGCACCAGATCCTCGCCGAGAATACGCACTTTTCTGGGGATATCGGTGGCGTCGCGTGACAGCCCGACAGGGTGCCAGTAGCGCCGCATCAGCTCACCCATTGCCGTGCCGCGGACGACGGAGGTCAATTCGGTCCGCGTCGAGGGCTCGCGTAGCGCATAGGCCGTGCCTAGGTCGCGATCGCGCTGGGTGACGGTCATTGGTTTCCTCCCCGCCGCGCTCGACGTCGCGGCAATTTATTGCCGTAGCAGACGTTAGATCGATGACAAAGTCAACGATTAGTGCTGAAGCTTGACAGAGCAAGGCTTGGCAGAAGCGGGCTTTGTTGGCAGAGCTGTTTCATGGGCCGGAAGCCGAAACAAAAGGACCTCCCGCAGGGAAGGCCGGATCAGGATGCAGAGCTTGCGCCGATCACCGCGATGATGTCGTCGCGCCTGATGGTGCTCGCCAATCTGCTCAGGCGCGGGGCGATGCTGCGCTACAAGCGGACTGCCGGGCTTTCCTCCGTGGAATATGGCCTGGTCGCCAATTTGGGCCGTCATCCGCCGATGAGCGTGGCACGGCTTGCCGAGACGGTCGGACTCGACAAGGGACAGATCAGCCGGGCGCTGGCCGATCTCGTCTCGCGCAAACTGGTCGCCAAGGCGGTCAATCCGCGGGACCACCGAGAACTGCTGGTGTCGCTGACCAAGGCGGGGCTCGCCGCCCACGATGCCATTGTCGCTGGCGGGCTGCAACGCAACCACCGGCTCCTGGCCGGGCTCAGCGAAGCCGAGGTGGCAATGTTGTTCGGCCAAATCGATCGCCTGATCGGAAAGGCCGCCCGGATGCTGGCGGACGAGAAAGATATGACCCGATCTCAGCCGCAAATTCAGGCACCGAAGGCAGGCTCCGCGCGTGGACGCCAATGAGGCCGAAAAACGCCGCCCAATGGTTTTCACCAGCTGAAAAAGGGCCCGCCGGAGGCGTCAAGATAGCTTGCCTTGCGCGCCCTGTTGCGCTGCGCTAAAGCCTCAAGAACAATTCCAATCAGCGAATCTGCGGCCGGGGCGCGAGGGTCGCGGGAAAAGGCGTGGCCGATGACCGGCATCCTCCAGAATTACCTTCCTCTTGTGGTGTTTATCGGGGTCGCGAGCCTGATCGGGCTGGCGCTCTTGATCGCCCCGTTCCTGGTCGCCTATCAGCAGCCCGACCCGGAAAAGCTCTCTGCCTATGAATGCGGATTCAACGCGTTTGACGACGCCCGCATGAAATTCGACGTCCGGTTCTACCTGGTGGCGATCCTTTTCATCATCTTCGACCTCGAGGTGGCCTTCCTGTTCCCGTGGGCGGTGGCGTTCGGGAAGCTCGGCGCGACCGGCTTCTGGTCGATGTTCGTATTCCTCGCCGTCCTCACGGTCGGTTTCGCCTATGAATGGAAGAAAGGCGCGCTCGAATGGGATTGAGCCCGACCGCCACATCCTCTCCGGCGATCGCGCCGGCGCCAAAGGGCATTCTCGATCCCGCCACCGGAAAGCCGGTTGGCGCCAGCGATCCGTTTTTTCTCGAGGTCAACCACGAGCTGTCCGACAAGGGCTTCTTCGTCGCCGCCGCCGATGATCTCGTCACCTGGGCGCGCACCGGCTCGCTGATGTGGATGACCTTTGGTCTTGCCTGCTGCGCGGTCGAGATGATGCAGGTCTCGATGCCCCGCTATGACGTCGAGCGCTTCGGCTTTGCGCCGCGCGCTTCACCCCGGCAGTCCGACGTAATGATCGTCGCGGGCACGCTCACCAACAAGATGGCGCCGGCGCTGCGCAAGGTCTACGACCAGATGCCGGAGCCGCGCTACGTCATCTCGATGGGCTCCTGCGCCAATGGCGGCGGCTATTATCACTACTCCTACTCGGTGGTGCGCGGCTGCGACCGCGTCGTGCCCGTCGACATCTACGTGCCCGGCTGTCCGCCGACGGCGGAGGCGCTGCTCTACGGCGTGCTCCTGCTGCAGAAGAAGATACGGCGCATCGGCACCATCGAACGTTAAGGTTTTGGGTCATGGACGACGGCAAGCTCGACGCCCTGGGGCAGACGATTGTTAGCGCGCTCGGCGGAGCCGCCACCGGCCATTCGGTGGTGTTTGGCCAGCTCACTATCGACGCGAAGGCGGAGAAGATCGTCGAAGTCGCCAGATATCTGCGCGACGACCGGGCCTGCCGCTTCGTCAACATCACCGACGTGACAGCGGTCGACTATCCCGGCCGCGAGAAGCGTTTCGACGTGATTTACCACCTGCTGTCGCCGACGCTGAACACCCGCATCCGCATCCGCGCGGAAGCGGATGAAACGACCCAGGTGCCGTCGATCATCGATGTGTTTCCCGGCGCCGACTGGTTCGAGCGCGAGACCTACGACCTCTACGGCGTGATCTTCACCGGCCATCCCGACATGCGCCGCATCCTCACCGACTACGGCTTCGACGGACATCCGCTGCGCAAGGATTTCCCGACCACCGGCTTCGTCGAGGTGCGCTACGACGACCAGGAGAAGCGGGTGCTGTACGAGCCGGTGCGGCTCAACCAGGAATTCCGCAAGTTCGATTTCCTCTCGCCTTGGGAAGGCGCCGATTATCCGCTGCCGGGCGATGAGAAGGCGGAGCCGAAGGCCTGACCATGAATGAACAGCCTCAGAACCTGCGTAACTTCACGATCAACTTTGGACCGCAGCATCCGGCCGCACACGGCGTGCTGCGTCTCGTGCTCGAACTCGACGGCGAAGTTGTCGCCCGCGTCGATCCTCATATTGGCTTGCTGCATCGCGGCACCGAAAAGCTGATCGAGCAGAAGACCTATCTGCAGGCGATTCCCTACTTCGACCGGCTCGACTATGTCGCGCCCATGAATCAGGAGCACGCCTTTTGCCTTGCGGCGGAGAAGTTGCTCGGCATCAAGGTGCCGCGGCGCGGTCAGCTGATCCGCGTGCTTTATTGCGAGATCGGCCGCATCCTGTCGCATCTGCTCAACGTTACCACGCAGGCTATGGACGTGGGCGCGCTGACCCCGCCGCTGTGGGGCTTCGAAGAGCGCGAAAAGCTGATGGTGTTCTACGAGCGCGCATCCGGCTCGCGCATGCATGCGGCGTTCTTCCGTGTCGGCGGCGTTCACCAGGATCTGCCGGCGAAGCTGATCGACGACATCGAGGCTTGGTGCGATCCATTCCTTCAGGTGGTTGCCGACCTCGAGACCCTGCTGACGGGCAATCGCATCTTCAAGCAGCGCAACGTCGACATCGGCGTGGTCTCGCTGAAGGAAGCCTGGGAATGGGGTTTTTCCGGCGTGATGGTGCGCGGCTCCGGCGCGGCGTGGGACTTGCGCAAGGCGCAGCCCTACGAATGCTATGACGAGATGGACTTCGACATCCCGATTGGCAAGAACGGCGACTGCTACGACCGGTACTGCATCCGCATGGAAGAGATGCGCCAGTCCGTGCGCATCATGAAGCAGTGCATCCAGAAGCTCAGGGAGCCTGACGGGCAGGGCCCGGTCGTGGTCGAGGACAACAAGATAGCGCCGCCGCGCCGCGGTGAGATGAAGCGCTCGATGGAAGCGCTGATCCATCACTTCAAGCTCTATACCGAAGGCGTCCACGTCCCGGCCGGTGAGGTCTATGCGGCGGTGGAGGCGCCCAAGGGCGAGTTCGGCGTCTATCTGGTCTCCGACGGCACCAACAAGCCCTACAAGTGCAAGATCCGTGCGCCGGGCTTTGCGCATCTGCAGGCGATGGACCACATTTGCAAGGGTCATCTGCTCGCCGACGTCTCAGCTATCCTTGGTTCGCTCGATATCGTGTTCGGAGAGGTCGATCGGTGATGGCGCAGGCGCCCATCCAGTTTGATCGGGTTTCGGGCGTGCTGGAGGGCGCGAACGCGTGGGAGCGGCTTGCCGCCGTCGCGCTGACGCTGGGATCCAAGATTTCCTCGAACTTTTCGCATCGCGGGTACAATCGCTGCGCCAATCTGCTGCGCAAGGCGCTTCCCGAACGCAATATCGAGATCAAGCTGAACGAGGACGCGACCTTCGCCTTTCCCTATGGCGACGGCTACTGGAGCAAGCTGCTCAACCGCACGTTCTTCTACGAGGACGAACTCGATCTGCTGTTCAAGGCGTCGGCCGACATCGACTACACGTTGCTCGATTGCGGCGCCAACTACGGCTATTGGTCGGTGCTGGTGTCGAGCAAGCCGTACGGCTCGCATAAGGCGATCGCGATCGAGCCGTCGGGCGCGAATTTCCCGAAACTCGCCAACAACGCCAGGATCAACAACAACCGCTTCGAAACGATGAAGTGTGCGATTGGCGCGGCACGTGGCATCGCGCATCTTTCCGGCACCAAACATGAGGCGTTCAGCATTGCCGGCGACCAGGACGACGGTGAGGAAGTGCCGGTTATCGCGCTCGATAATTTGCTCGATGACGGCAAGGTTTCGCCCGGTGGAAAATTCCTGATCAAGCTCGACGTCGAGGGCGTCGAAATCGAGGCGATAAAGGGCGGTGCGCGGATCCTCAGGGAGGACAGCGTGCTGCTCGCCGAGGAGCACGGCAACGATCCCGAACATACGGTCTCACGCTTTATTCTGGAGCAAACTCCGATGAAGCTGATCGTCTATGATCCCCAAAGCAATCGCATGGAAGCCGTGACCGAGCTGTCGATCCTCGACCGCATCAAGGTTTCCTCCAATGTCGGCTACAATGTATTCGGTACCGCAAGTGCGTTCTGGCAGGACCGCATCGGCGCGCTGAACGCACGTCTGCAATGAGAGACTGAACGATGTCCGTCCGCCGCCTGGCCCCGAAGGAAGTACAGCCCGCGAGCTTTGCGTTCACGGAAGAGAATCTGGCGTGGGCGAAGAAGGAGATCGCAAAGTATCCGCCAGGCCGGCAGGCTTCGGCCGTGATTGCGATCCTCTGGCGCGTGCAGGAGCAGCATGAGGGCTGGGTGTCGGAAGCCGCGATCCGCGCGGTCGCCGATCTTCTGGAGATGCCCTACATCCGCGTGCTCGAAGTGGCGACCTTCTACACGATGTTCCAGCTCGCCCCTGTCGGCAAGAAGGCGCATGTCCAGGTCTGCGGCACCACACCGTGCCGGCTGCGCGGCGCGGGCGACATCATCGAGGTCTGCCAGCACCGCATCCATCATGACCCCTTCCATCTCTCCAAGGACGGCAATTTCAGCTGGGAAGAGGTGGAGTGTCTGGGCGCCTGCGTGAACGCGCCGATGGTTCTGATCTGGAAGGACACCTACGAGGATCTGACCAAGGAAAGCTTTGGCAAGGTGCTCGACGGGTTTGCATCCGGCAATCCGCCGAAACCGGGTCCGCAGATCGATCGGCAGCTCTCGGCGCCGGTTGGCGGGCCGACCACGCTGAAGGAAGTGACATGAAGCGGGCTCGCGCAGTCGTGGCAGAGGGGAGGGTCGGTGCGATGAAGAGCTGGCGCTTTGTGGCCCTGCACGCCGTGGTCGCGGCTGTATTCATCTTCCTGCTGCAGCGCTACGGGCTCAGCAACTCACTCGAATCCAGCCTGCTGTGGGCGTTGACGTTCGGCGCCGCCGCGGCGGGGCTCGCTTACTCCCAGGCCAATCGTTGATGTTCGGAAAGTTTTGAGATGCTCGACGACAAGGACCGGATCTTCAGGAACCTCTACGGCCTCCACGACTGGGGGCTCGAGGGCGCGCGCCGTCGCGGCGCATGGGACGGTACCAAGGGGATCATCGACAAGGGCCGTGACTGGATCATCAACGAGATGAAGGCCTCGGGGCTGCGCGGCCGGGGCGGGGCGGGATTCCCGACCGGCCTGAAATGGTCGTTCATGCCCAAGGAGTCCACCGACGGCCGGCCGAGCTACCTCGTCGTCAACGCCGACGAGTCCGAACCCGGCACGTGCAAGGATCGCGAGATCATGCGGCACGATCCGCATCTGCTTGTCGAGGGCTGCCTGCTCGCGAGCTTCGCGATGGGCGCGCACACCTGCTACATCTATGTCCGCGGCGAGTTCATCCGCGAGCGCGAGCGCCTGCAGGCCGCGATCGATCAGGCCTATGACGCCAAGCTGATCGGCAAGGACAACATCAACGGCTGGCCGTTCGATCTCTATGTCGCCCATGGTGCCGGCGCCTATATCTGCGGCGAGGAGACCGCGCTGCTCGAAAGCCTAGAGGGCAAGAAGGGCCAGCCGCGGCTGAAGCCGCCATTCCCGGCCAATGTGGGCCTCTATGGCTGCCCGACCACAGTCAACAACGTCGAGTCGATTGCGGTGGCGCCCGACATCCTGCGGCGTGGCGCAGCGTGGTTCGCCTCGATCGGCCGGCCCAACAATGTTGGCACAAAATTGTTCTGCATCTCCGGCCATGTCGAGCGGCCCTGCAATGTCGAGGAGGCGATGGGGCTGCCGTTCCGCGAGCTGATCGAGCGGCATTGCGGCGGCATCCGCGGCGGCTGGGACAATCTGAAGGCGGTCATCCCCGGAGGCTCGTCGGTGCGCATGGTGCCGGCGGAGCAGATCATAGACACGCCGATGGATTTCGACAGCCTCGGCAAGCTGCGCTCGGGCCTCGGCACCGCGGCCGTGATCGTGATGGACAAGTCCACCGACCTGATCCGGGCTATCGCGCGCATTTCCTATTTCTACAAGCATGAGAGCTGCGGCCAGTGCACGCCGTGCCGCGAGGGTACGGGATGGATGTGGCGTGTGCTCACCCGCATGGCGGAAGGCCGCGCCCACAAGCGCGAGATCGACATGCTCCTGGAAGTGACGAAGCAGGTCGAAGGTCACACCATCTGCGCGCTCGGCGATGCCGCAGCCTGGCCGATCCAGGGCCTGATCGCGCATTTCCGGCACGAGATCGAGGAGCGCCTCGCCGAGTACACGCATAAGGCTGACATCGACGACGCCGGCGTGCGCGATCCCGTCAACATGGTTGCTGCGGAGTAGGTTGGGCCGATGACCAAACTCATCATCGACGGCAAAGAGATCGACGTCCCCGCGGAATACACGCTGTTGCAGGCGTGCGAAGCCGCCGGCGCCGAGATCCCGCGCTTCTGCTACCACGAGCGGCTGTCGATCGCCGGAAATTGCCGCATGTGCCTCGTCGAGGTAAAGGGCGGCCCGAAGCCGGTCGCCAGCTGCGCCTGGGGCGTGCGCGACTGCCGTCCCGGCCCCAAGGGCGAGCCGCCGGAAATCTCCACGCGCTCTCCCATGGTGAAGAAGGCGCGCGAAGGCGTGATGGAATTCCTCCTCATCAACCATCCGCTGGATTGCCCGATCTGCGACCAGGGCGGCGAGTGCGACCTGCAGGACCAGGCGATGGGGTATGGCGTCGACACCAGCCGCTTCGCCGAGAACAAGCGCGCGGTCGAGGACAAATATCTCGGCGCGCTGGTCAAGACCTCGATGAACCGCTGCATCCAGTGCACGCGCTGCGTCCGCTTCTCGGCGGAAGTTTGCGGCACGCCGGAGATGGGGGCGACCGGACGCGGCGAAGACATGGAGATCACGACGTATCTGGAGCAGGCTCTGACCTCGGAGCTGCAGGGCAATCTCGTCGACATCTGTCCGGTCGGCGCGCTGACCTCGAAGCCCTATGCTTTCTCGGCGCGTCCATGGGAACTCGGCAAGACGCAGTCCGTGGACGTGATGGACGGCATTGGATGTGCGATCCGCGTCGATACCCGCGGCCGCGAGGTGATGCGCATCCTGCCGCGCGTCAACGAGGCCGTGAACGAGGAGTGGATCTCCGACAAGACCCGCCATGTCGTCGACGGGCTGCGCACGCAGCGGCTTGATCGGCCCTACATCCGCGAGAACGGCAAGCTGCGCCCGGCCTCGTGGCAGGAGGCTTTTGCTGCGATTGCCGCCAAGGCCGGCCACATCCACGGCAACCGCATCGGCGCCATTGCCGGCGGTCTCGCCGCGGTCGAGGAAATGTTTGCGCTGAAGGATTTGCTGGCGAAACTGGGCTCTACCAATCTGGCGGTAGAGGGCGGCGAAGCCTTCGATGCCAGGGACGGCCGCGGTTCGTACATCTTCAATCCGGCCATTGCGGGTATCGATCAGGCGGATGCGTTGCTGATCGTCGGTTCCAATCCCCGCCGCGAGGGCACGTTGCTCAACGCGCGTATCCGCAAGCGCTGGCGCACGGGGCAGCTCAAGGTCGGCGTGATCGGCCCGAAGGCTGACCTGACCTACGATTACGCTCACATCGGTGCGGGCACGGACTCGCTGAACGATCTCGCCGCCGGCAAGCATTCGTTTGCCGACGTGCTGAAGAACGCAAAGCATCCGATCGTGCTGGTCGGTGCGGCGGGTCTTGCGCGTCCCGACGGCGCGGCGGTGCTTGCCGCGGCTGCCAGGCTCGCGCGCGACATCGGCGCGCTCAAGGACGGCTGGAACGGGTTTGGTGTGCTGCAGGAGACGGCCTCCCGCGTCGGTGCGCTCGATATCGGCTTCTCGAGCGGCGGGCTCTCGATCGCGCAGATGACGACGTTTGGCGCCCTCGACGTGCTGTTCCTGCTTGGCGCGGACGAAACGAAGGCTGCCGACGGTACCTTCGTGGTTTACATCGGTACCCACGGTGATCGCGGCGCCCATCGCGCCGACGTCATCCTCCCGGGCGCGGCCTACACGGAAAAATCCGGCATTTATGTCAACACCGAGGGCAGGGCACAGATGGCCAACCGCGCCGCTTTCCCGCCGGGCGAGGCGCGCGAGGACTGGGCAATCGTCCGTGCCCTCTCGGACGCGCTCGGCAGGAAGCTGCCCTATGACTCGCTGGCGCAGCTCCGGCAGGCGCTTTTCAAGGCCGTGCCGCATTTGATGCGGATCGACCAGATCGAGCCGGGCAAGGCCGATGACGTCAAGGCGCTGGCCGGAAAGGGCGGCAACGTCGACAAGGCGGCGTTCAAGCCCGCCATCGAGGATTTCTATATGACCAACCCGATCGCGCGCGCCTCGGCGGTGATGGCGGAATGTTCGCGCCTCGCCTCCGGGCGAATGCTGACGGCAGCGGAGTGAGGGCTGCGCTGATGGCTGAATACCTCGCAAACGAATACTGGAGCGGCTTTCTGTGGCTGTGGCCGCTCATCGTCATGATCGCGCAGAGCGTGCTCTTGCTCGTCGTGCTCTTGATCGCGATCGCCTACATCCTGCTGGCTGACCGCAAGATCTGGGCGGCGGTGCAGATCCGCCGCGGCCCCAACGTGGTCGGCCCCTGGGGCCTGCTGCAATCCTTCGCCGACTTGCTCAAGTTCGTATTGAAGGAGCCTGTGATCCCGGCCGGCGCGAACAAGGGCGTGTTCCTTCTGGCGCCGCTGGTGTCCTGCGTCCTGGCGCTGGCGGCCTGGGCCGTGGTTCCGGTCAATCTCGGCTGGGTGATCTCCGACATCAATGTCGGCATCCTCTATATCTTCGCGATTTCGTCGCTGTCGATCTACGGCATCATCATGGCCGGCTGGTCGTCGAACTCGAAATACCCGTTCCTCGCCGCGCTCCGCTCGGCGGCGCAGATGGTGTCCTACGAGGTCTCGATCGGCTTCGTCATCATCACGGTGCTGCTGTGTGCGGGTTCGCTCAACCTGTCGGCGGTCGTCGAGGCGCAAAATACCCGCGGCATCGCCAGCCTGATCGGCTTGCCGCAGCTCACCGTCCTGAACTGGTATGTGTGGCCGCTGTTCCCGATGTTCGTCGTGTTTTACGTGTCGGCCCTGGCGGAGACCAACCGGCCGCCCTTCGACCTCGTGGAAGCGGAATCCGAGCTGGTGGCGGGCTTCATGGTCGAATACGGCTCGACGCCGTATCTGCTGTTCATGCTCGGGGAATACGTCGCCATCACCACGATGTGCGCAATGGCGACGATCCTGTTCCTGGGCGGCTGGCTGCCGCCGGTGGCGCTGCCGCCGTTCACCTGGATCCCCGGCGTGATTTGGTTCTCGTTGAAACTGTTCTTCATGTTCTTCCTGTTCGCGATGGCGAAGGCGATCGTGCCGCGCTACCGCTACGATCAACTGATGCGGCTGGGCTGGAAGGTGTTCCTGCCGCTGTCGCTGGCGATGGTGGTGATTGTGGCCGGTGTGCTGCAATTCGCCGGCATTGCGCCGAAGTGAGGCCGTCATGACGCTCTCGAGCGCGGGATTGATTGGTGGGGCTATCGGATTGGCGATGGCAACGGGCGTCTATCTGGCTGTGACCTCTGCTCTGAAGGGTAGGGCAGCGGATCCCGGCAGGACCGCCGAAGAGCGTGAGAAGAGTGCGTCGATGATTCGGATGATTTTGCTTGCGGATATCCCGATCCTGACAGGGATCGGCTACTACTTCGGCCAGACGGTTCAGTGATGGTGCGCACGGCTGGGACAAAAGGACGATCGCAATGAGTGTCAACGTCAACGCAACAGCCCGCTCGCTTCTGCTCGCGGAATTCGTGTCGGCGTTTTTTCTCGCGATGCGCTATTTCTTCAAGCCGAAGCCGACGCTGAACTATCCCTTCGAGAAAGGCCCGCTCTCGCCGCGCTTCCGCGGCGAGCATGCGTTGCGCCGCTACCCGAACGGTGAAGAGCGCTGCATTGCCTGCAAGCTGTGCGAGGCGATCTGTCCGGCGCAGGCCATCACGATCGAGGCCGGCCCGCGCCGCAACGACGGCACGCGGCGCACCGTCCGCTACGACATCGACATGGTGAAATGCATCTATTGCGGGCTGTGCCAGGAGGCCTGTCCAGTGGATGCCATCGTCGAGGGGCCGAATTTCGAATTCGCGACCGAAACGCGCGAGGAACTCTATTATGACAAGGCCAAGCTGCTCGCCAATGGCGACCGCTGGGAGCGCGAGATCGCCAAGGCGATCGAGCTCGACGCGCCGTACCGGTGAGGTGGGGGCATGATCCTTCCCGCGCTGTTCTTCTATCTCTTCGCCGGCGTCTGCGTGGCCTCGGCGGTCATGGTGATTGTCTCGCGCAATCCCGTGCACTCCGTGCTGTATCTGATCCTCGCCTTCGTCAACGCCTCGGGCCTGTTCGTGCTGATGGGCGCGGAGTTCCTGGCGATGATCCTGGTCGTTGTCTATGTCGGCGCGGTGGCGGTGCTGTTCCTGTTCGTGATCATGATGCTCGACGTCGATTTCGCGCAGCTGCGCGAGGGCTTCATCGAATATCTGCCGGTCGGTCTCGTCATCGGCGGCATCTTCATGTGCGAGCTGCTGCTGATCGCCGGCACCTGGCTGATCGCACCCGGCGCGCCGAAGGCGATCACCGCGGCGATCCCGTCCAATGTCAGCAACACCGAAGCGCTCGGGCTCGTGCTCTACACGAAATACATCCACTACTTCCAGCTGGCCGGCATCGTGCTGCTGGTCGCCATGATCGGCGCCATCGTGCTGACACTGCGCCACAAGGCTTCCGTCAAGCGGCAGGACATCAATGTACAGAACGCGCGTACGCCCGAACTGGCCATGAGCGTGCGGAAGGTCGCTTCCGGACAGGGCCTGCAGGACGCGGATGCGGCGGAGTGGGTGAAATGACGATCGGGCTCGGACATTATCTCTCAGTCGCGGCGATCCTGTTCACGCTCGGGATCCTCGGCATCTTCCTCAACCGCAAGAACATCATCGTCATCCTGATGTCGATCGAGCTGATCCTGCTCGCCGTCAACATCAACCTGGTGGCGTTCTCGACCTTCCTCGGCGACATCGTCGGCCAGGTCTTCGCGCTCTTAGTGCTGACGGTCGCCGCCGCGGAGGCCGCGATCGGCCTTGCGGTATTGGTGGTCTATTTCCGCAACCGCGGTTCGATCGCGGTTGAAGACGTTAATCTGATGAGGGGCTAGGGCAGGGCATGTATCAGGCAATTGTCTTCCTGCCGCTGCTCGGCGCCATTCTCGCGGGGCTGATCGCGATCTTCGGCGCGCATGCGCGCAACCCGAGCGGGGACACCGTCGAACATCACGACGATCATGGCCACGCCCACGCCTCGGCTGCCCATGATGAGCACGGCCATGACGATCACCACGTCTCCGAGCCGGCGGCGCAGGGTTCGCGTGCGGCCGAGCTGATCACCACGGGCCTGTTGTTCGTCTCGGCAGCGCTGTCCTGGTTTGCGCTGGTCGATGTCGGCTTCCTCAAGCACGACGCGCGCGTCGCGCTGCTGCCCTGGATCAATTCCGGCGATTTGCAGGTGGCCTGGGCGCTGCGGGTGGACACGCTGACCGCAGTCATGCTGGTCGTGGTCAACACCGTATCCTCGCTCGTACACCTCTATTCCATCGGCTATATGGACGAGGATCCGTATCGGCCGCGCTTCTTCGCGTATCTTTCGCTGTTTACCTTCGCGATGCTGATGCTGGTGACCGCCGACAACCTCGTCCAGCTGTTCTTCGGCTGGGAGGGCGTAGGTCTGGCGAGCTACCTCCTGATCGGGTTCTGGTACCAGAAGCCGTCGGCCAATGCGGCGGCGATCAAGGCTTTCGTCGTCAACCGCGTCGGTGATTTCGGCTTTGCACTCGGCATATTTGCCATCTTCATGCTGGTCGGCTCGACCGATTTCGAGACCATTTTCCACGCCGCGCCGGGCTTGACGGGCAAGACCATCAACTTCCTGGCCTGGCAGGTCGATGCGCTGACACTGACCTGCTGCCTGCTGTTCATGGGCGCGATGGGCAAGTCGGCGCAGTTCCTGCTGCACACCTGGTTGCCGGACGCGATGGAGGGCCCGACCCCGGTCTCGGCGCTGATCCATGCCGCGACAATGGTGACCGCCGGGGTGTTCATGGTGGCGCGCCTGTCGCCGCTGTTCGAGCTCGCACCGAACGCGCAGGCCGTCGTGATGTTCTTCGGCGCTACCACGGCGTTTTTCGCTGCCACCATCGGCCTGGTGCAGAACGACATCAAGCGCATCGTGGCCTACTCGACCTGTTCGCAGCTCGGTTACATGTTCGTGGCGATGGGAGCGGGGGCCTATTCGGTCGGTATGTTCCACCTGTTCACCCACGCCTTCTTCAAGGCGCTGCTGTTCCTCGGCTCCGGCTCGGTGATCTACGCGATGCATCACGAGCAGGACATCCGTAACATGGGCGGCCTGAAGGATCGCATCCCCTACACCTATTTCGTGATGCTGGTCGGCACGCTGGCCCTCACCGGCTTCCCGTTGACGGCTGGCTATTTCTCCAAGGACGCGATCATCGAGTCCGCCTATGTCTCGCATAATCCGTTCGCCTTCTACGGCTTCCTGATGACCGTGGTCGCGGCGGGCCTGACCTCGTTCTATTCATGGCGTCTGGTGTTCAAGACTTTCCATGGCGAGCCGCACGACCAGGAGCACTATGAGGCCGCGCATGAGGCTCCGCTCTGGATGCTGGTGCCGATCGGAATCCTCGCGGTCGGCTCGATCCTGGCCGGATTCCCCTTCAAGGAGCTGTTCGCGGGTCACGCCGTTGAGGATTTCTTCCGCGAGTCCCTGAAGATGCACCCGCACATCATCGACGAGATGCATCACATAAACCCCGTGATTGCGTTCCTGCCGACGGCGATGATGGTCGGCGGCTTCCTGGTGTCGTGGCTGTTCTATATCCGCAGGCCGTATCTGCCGGTCGAACTCGCCAATCAGCAGCCGCTGCTCTACCAGTTCCTGCTCAACAAATGGTATTTCGACGAGCTTTACGATCTCATCTTCGTCCGTCCGGCGAAGTGGATCGGCTACCAGCTTTGGAAGAAAGGCGACGGCTTCGTCATCGATGGCTTCGGTCCTGACGGCGTCTCGGCCCGCGTGCTCGACGTCACCCGAAATGTCGTGAAGATCCAGACCGGATATCTCTATCACTACGCTTTCGCGATGCTGATTGGCGTGGCCGGCCTGATCACCTGGTTCATGTTCGGCTTGGGAGGCCAGCAATGACAACCTGGCCAATCCTTTCCGTCACGACTTTCCTGCCGGTCCTCGGCGCGCTCCTGATCTATGTCATCCGCGGCGAGGACGAGGCGGCACAGCGTAATGCGCGCTGGGTCGCGCTGTGGACCACGCTCGTCACCTTTGCGGTGTCGCTGATCCTGGTCTGGCGCTTCGATGCCGCCAGCGCCGACTTCCAGTTCGTCGAGAAGGCGTCCTGGCTGGCCACCGGCATCACTTACCACATGGGCGTGGACGGCATTTCGCTGCCGTTCGTGATCCTGACCACCGCGCTGATGCCGTTCTGCATCATCGCGAGCTGGAAGGCGATCACGGCGCGCGTGCGGGAATACATGATGGCGTTCCTGCTGCTGGAAACGCTGATGATCGGCACCTTCTCGGCGCTCGACCTCGTGCTGTTCTACCTGTTCTTCGAAGGCGGCCTGATCCCGATGTTCCTGATCATCGGCGTCTGGGGCGGCCCGCGCCGGGTTTACGCGTCCTTCAAGTTCTTCCTCTACACGCTGCTCGGTTCGGTGCTGATGCTGCTCGCCATCATGGCGCTGTACTGGAACGCCGGCACTACCGACATCCCGACCCTGATGCGCACCGCGGTGCCGCGCGGCATGCAGACCTGGGCTTGGCTGGCATTCTTCGCGTCGTTTGCGGTGAAGATGCCGATGTGGCCGGTGCACACCTGGTTGCCCGATGCGCATGTCGAGGCGCCGACGGCGGGCTCGGTGATCCTGGCCGCGATCCTCTTGAAGATGGGCGGCTACGGCTTCCTGCGCTTCTCGCTGCCGATGTTTCCGCTCGCCTCGCACGATTTCGCGCCGCTGATCTTCACGCTTTCGGTCATCGCCATCGTCTACACCTCGCTGGTGGCGCTGATGCAGGAGGACGTGAAGAAGCTGATCGCGTACTCGTCGGTCGCCCATATGGGCTTCGTCACGATGGGCATATTCGCCGGCACCATGCAGGGCGTCGCCGGCGGCGTGTTCCAGATGATTTCGCACGGCATCGTATCCGGCGCGTTGTTCCTGTGCGTCGGCATCGTCTATGACCGCATGCATACCCGCGAGATCGCGGCCTATGGCGGCCTCGTCAACCGCATGCCGCTTTATGCCTTCGTGTTCATGGTATTCACCATGGCCAATGTCGGGTTGCCCGGCACCTCCGGCTTCGTCGGCGAGTTCATGACGCTGCTCGGCACGTTCAAGGTCTCGATCCCGACCGCGTTCTTCGCCACCTTCGGCGTGATCCTGTCGGCGGGTTATGCGCTGTGGCTCTACCGCAAGGTGGTGTTCGGGGCGCTGACAAAGCCGTCGCTGGCCTCGATCAAGGACCTGACCTTCCGCGAGGGCCTGACCCTGTTCCCGCTGGTGACGCTGACCATCCTGTTCGGCGTCTATCCGAAGCCGGTGCTCGACATGTCGGCGGCGTCGGTCCAGCAACTCGTCAACAACTACAACACTGCAGTGACTGCCGTGAAGGCAGCCGCGCTGCTGCAATGATTGCGGCGGCCGAAGGATAAACGCCATGAATTTCCAGAGTGCAGGATATCAGTTGCTGCCGGTGCTGCCCGAGCTCGTGCTCGCCGTCGGCGCCATGGTGCTGCTGATGCTGGGCGCTTACCGCGGCGAGGGGACGACGCGGGCGGTCACCTGGCTGTCGATCTTGCTTCTGGTCGTCACGGGCGCACTGGAGCTGATGCTTCCGGCCGGCAAGCTCACTACTTTCGGCGGCAGCTTTATCGTCGACGACTTCGCGCGCTTCCTGAAGGTCCTTGCCCTGATCGGCTCGGCGGCGACGCTGATCCTGTCGGCGGAATTCCTTTCCAGGCCGTCGGGGCACATCTTCGAATATCCGATCCTGGTCGTGCTTTCCACGCTCGGCATGATGGTTCTGATTTCGGCCGGCGATCTCATCATGCTCTATCTTGGCCTCGAGCTGATGAGCCTGGCGCTTTATGTCGTCGCCGCCTCCAACCGCGACAACGCCAAGTCCACCGAAGCCGGCCTGAAGTACTTCGTGCTGGGCGCGCTGTCGTCGGGCATGCTGCTGTACGGCGGCTCGCTGATCTACGGCTTCACCGGTACGGTTGCCTTCGCCGGCATAGCGGCGGCAACCAAGACCGGCAGCGCCGGCATCGTTTTCGGCCTGGTCTTTCTGCTCGCCGGCCTTTGCTTCAAGGTGTCCGCCGTGCCATTCCACATGTGGACACCCGACGTTTATGAAGGCGCGCCGACGCCGGTCACTGCCTTCTTCGCTTCAGCGCCGAAGGTTGCGGCACTCGCCGTGTTCACCCGCGTGGCGTTGACCGCATTTCCGGGTATCGTGCCGCAATGGCAGCAGATCGTCGTGTTCGTGGCCATTGCCTCGATGGCGCTGGGATCCTTTGCCGCCATCGGCCAGACCAACATCAAGCGCCTGATGGCCTATTCCTCGATCGGGCATATGGGCTTTGCGCTGGTTGGCCTCGCCGCCGGTACCGTCGAGGGCGCGCAGGGCGTGCTGATCTATATCGCGATCTATGTCGCGATGACGCTCGGCTCCTTTTCCATCATCATCGCGATGAAGCGCAACGGCCTGGCGGTCGAGGAGATCAAGGATTTCGCGGGGTTGTCGCGGACCAATCCGCTGCTCGCCTTCTTCTTCGCGATGCTGCTGTTTTCGCTGGCCGGCATTCCGCCGCTCGCGGGCTTCTTCGCCAAGTGGTACGTCTTCGTCGCAGCGATCAAGGCGAACCTGTTCACATTGGCCGTTATCGGCGTGCTCTCCAGTGTCGTAGGCGCGTTCTATTATCTGTCCATCATCAAGGTGATGTATTTCGACGAGCCGGTCGGCAAGCTTGATCCCGTACGCATCGAATTGCGGACGGTGCTCGCGGTTGCGGGCCTGTTCAACATTCTCTATTTCGTCTATCCGGGCCCGCTGGTCAGCATCGCAACGGCCGCGGCGAAATCACTGTTTCCGGGCGCATGAGCATATCGCTCGGCTCCCGAGCTGCATCGGCGGGCTACAAGCTCGCCACTTTCGACAAGACGGGCTCCACCAATTCGGAGGCGATGCATCGCGCGCGGGATGGCGAGCGCGGCCCCATGTGGTTCGTGACGACGGAGCAGACTGCGGGCCGTGGACGACGCCAGCGCGTCTGGATCGCCCCGCGCGGCAACCTTGCCAGCAGCATTCTCGAGGTGATGGATGTGACACCGGCCGTCGCGGCGACTCTTGGCTTTGCGGCCGGGCTGTCGCTGGATGCGGCGGTGCGGGCCGTCAGCGTCGAGGCGACCCTGCGCGCTGGCGGCGCCGATCCCTTCAGGTTCGCCCTGAAATGGCCCAATGACGTGCTGGCCGGGGGAAAGAAGCTTACGGGCATTTTGCTGGAGGCGGAGGCTGTTCGGGGAGGCCTGGCGGTCGTCGTCGGCATCGGCACGAACGTGATTGCCGCGCCCGAGGGCACGCCGACGCCTGCGACCTCGCTGCACGCGCTCGGCATCGCGATCAGCGCGGAGGAGCTGTTCCGGGCGCTGTCGGATGCCTGGGTCGAATTCCGCGCCATCTGGGACAACGGCCGTGGCTTCGCCGAGATCAGGAAGCGCTGGCTCACGCGCGCGGCCGGGTTAGGGGAAAAGGTCGTTATCCAAATGGGGACAGCGACCATCGAAGGCATTTTCGACACCATCGACGAAGCCGGCTGCCTGATTGTCCGCACCGCCGAGGGCAAACGCGTGCCGGTGGCGGCGGGCGAGGTTTATTTCGGCCCGGCGGCCTCCGTGAGGGCGTCCTGATGGCGCGGCCGGATGAACTGACCTTTGCGCCGCTTGGCGGCGTCGGCGAGATCGGCATGAACCTGTCGATCTACGGCCTCGGCAACCGGCACCAGCGCTCCTGGCTCGCGGTCGATCTCGGCGTCTCCTTTGGCGACGAAGAACATCTGCCGGGCATCGACCTGATCATGCCCGACATCAGCTTCCTGGAGAAAGAGCTCAAGAATCTGGTGGGCCTCGTGCTGACGCACGCCCATGAAGATCATTTCGGCGCCATCATGGATCTCTGGCCGAAGCTCAAATGCCCGATCTACGCCACGCAATTCTCCGCGGCGCTGTTCCAGGCCAAGCTTGAGGCCGAGCGCAATCCGCCCAAGATCCCGGTCAACGTGGTGCCTTCGGGCGGACGAATCGCTCTCGGCCCGTTCAACGTCGAGTTCATTCCGGTCGCGCATTCGATTCCGGAATCGCACGCACTGGCGATCCATACCGACGCCGGCACGGTGCTGCACACCGGCGACTGGAAGATCGACCCGACCCCGATCCTGGGGCCGCCGACCGACGAGAAGCGGTTGCGCGAGCTGGGTGAAGCCGGCGTGCTGGCCCTGGTCGGCGATTCCACCAATGCCGTGCGCGAGGGGCGTTCGCCCTCCGAAGCCGAGGTCGCAACGAGCCTCGCGGATATCGTGAAGTCCGCCAAAGGCCGGGTGGCGGTTACCACATTCGCCTCCAATGTCGCGCGCGTGAAGGCGGTGGCTGACGCCGCCAGGGAGGCCGGCCGGGAGGTCGTGGTGGTCGGCCGCGCCATGGAGCGGGTGGTGCAGGTGGCGCGCGAATGCGGCTATCTCGATGGCGTACAGAGTTTCCGCGGCATGGACCTTTACGGCCATTTCCCGGCCGACAAGGTGCTGGCCCTCTGCACCGGCAGCCAGGGCGAGCCGCGTGCGGCCCTGGCGCGCATTGCCAACAACGACCATCCGGCGGTCACGCTCAACAAGGGCGACACCGTGATCTTCTCCTCGCGCACCATTCCGGGCAACGAGAAGGCGGTTGGCGGCATTATCAACGGTCTGGTGGCGCAAGGTGTCGAGGTCATCACCGATCGAACGCATCTGGTCCACGTCTCCGGGCACCCGCGCCGCGACGAGCTGCGCGACATGATCTCGTGGGTGCGCCCGCATATCCTGATCCCCGTGCATGGCGAGGCATTGCACCTGTCCGAACACGCCAAGCTGGCGCGGGCAGCCGGGGTGCCCAAGGTGATCACCTGCCGCAATGGCGATCTCGTCAAGCTCGGGCCGGGCGATCCCGGCATCATCGACGAACTGCCGGCTGGCCGCCTCTACAAGGATGGCACGATCCTGGAGGACGCAAAATCGCGCGCCGTGATCGAGCGGCGCAAGATGGGTTTCGCCGGCTGTGCTTTCGTGGCGGTTGCCGTGACCGAAAAAGGCGAGCTTGCCGACGATCCCGAGGTTGATCTGATCGGCATCCCCGAGAAGAATGCGGAAGGCGAGGTGCTCGACGAAATCGTGTTCGACGTGGTGGTGTCGACCGTCGAGGGGCTGCCGCGGGCGCGACGACGCGATCCGGACGCGCTGGCGGAATCGGTACGACGCGCGGTGCGCGCCGCGGTCAGCGAGGAATGGGGCAAGAAGCCACTGTGCTTCGTTCACGTCCTCGAAGTGTGACAAGTAGGCGGGAGGGAAACATGCTGGGTCGGCTCAATCACGTAGCGATTGCAGTCAGGGACGCGAAAAAAGCCGCGAAGATCTATGGCGGCGCGTTCAACGCCGAGATATCGGAGGCCGTGCCGCTGCCCGAGCACGGCGTTGTCACCGTGTTCGTGACGCTGCCCAACACCAAGATCGAGTTCATCGAGCCGCTTGGTGAGGCTTCGCCCATTGCGAAGTTCGTGGAGCGTAATGCCGACGGCGGCATCCATCACGTCTGCTATGAGGTGGTCGACATCATCGCCTCGCGCGATCAGCTGATCAGGGAAGGCGCCCGTGTGCTCGGCGACGGCCAGCCGAAAATCGGCGCGCATGGCAAGCCGGTGCTGTTCTTCCACCCCAAGGACTTTTCCGGCGCATTGGTCGAGATCGAGCAGGCCTGACCATGGCCTACAGCATCTCAACGGCTCTCGCGATCTACTTCGTTCTCTGGTGGGTGACGCTGTTCCTGACGCTGCCTTTCGGCGTGCGCAGCCAGCATGAGGACGGCGAGGGCGCGCCCGGCACCGATCCCGGTGCGCCGATCATGGCGCGGATGGGCCGCAAGCTGATCTGGACCACGGTCATCTCGGCCGTCATTTTCGGCATCGGAATGTGGGCCCACCAGGCCGGATACCTCTCCGTCGAGCGCCTGTCGAAGCTGATGGGAATGCCGTTCTAGATATTTCCGGAAAGGGCAGGGAGACAATGAATCTTCAGCGCATCACCGTCGGGCTCATCGTCCTCCTGATCGCAGGCCTTGCCGGCTCGTTCTACATGAACTGGAAGACGCTACGCCTGTTGCAGACGACCAAGGCCTTTGTCGAGAGCGCGGTCTTCGCAGAAGCGGTAGCGGCCTGCGAGAAGGCGCAGAGCACGACGCCGTTCAAATGGAATGGCGGCAGGCAGACTGCGGTGATCGGCCTCAACTCGGTCAAGCTCAACAAGGACACGATCATCGCCAGCTACACGCTGTTCGCTGACGGCGTCTATTGCGATTTCGATCCGGTCAAGCGTAGCGCGGCTATCGGCTCGAACTTCCTCGAGCGCGAGCTGTTCTAGGGCATTTCGGGTGAAATGAACGCCGAGGCTCTAGGCGGCCTGGTCGACAAGCGTTTCGATTTCAGCGAGGAGCGCGTGCCAGGCCCGATCCATTTCGGCCGTCCAGTCCGCGCCGAGAACCTCCTGCAGCGTCCGCATGATGATGCCGAAGAATGCGACGAAAAGCTCGCGCGGTGTGCCATAGGTATCGTGAGAGATTACCTCGCATTCGATCATGCGGAACTTGCCGCTGCGTTCGCCGGCGAAATCGAGAATTGCCTCGATGGCCATCATCAGCATGGAGCCCTTGACGAGTTCGCTGCCTTCGCTGCGAAACAGCGCCACGGTTTCCGGATGCTCGGCATGCAGTCGGCGGTAGACCGACGGCGAAAGGTCCTCACAGCGATCCGCTGCGAGCTCGAAACTGCGCTCGATCAGGTTTATCGAAGACGTCGCATTCGCGTTCATTTGGCTGCGAGCTATCTCCCCGAAAAAAAAGAGCAGGGCGAAAGCCCCGCTCCAAAAATTGTGTCGACCCTATTTCACCCGAAAAATTAGATTTGAGCTTGTTCGACGGGGCGACGCTGCTTGTGCGCGTCAGGGCTCCTCCCGAGACTTGGACCACCAGCCCAACCTCGCGGCTGGCCTGAGGCCGCTTTGGTAGACTATCTTTTTCGTCTTGTCACCATTTTCGGCAACGATTGTTCAAAATTCAAGCAGACTGCGAAATGATTGGAATTGCGCCACCGCCGGTTGTACCAGCGGTCGAAAAACCCGCACCGGGGTAATGGGATAGGGCCGGCCTTTCTCCCGGGCCGCGGCGCGTGGCGTCGGCCGGCCGAGCTGCGCTGATGCCACATGGCCACATGCGGAATTAACCCGGGCGCCCCGTCTCGACTTTGGACTTGGCAGGGAGCTATTGTGGCTCTCGGATGGGTTTTGCGATGCGCAGGCGGCTGAAGAACTTTCTGCCCATAGTCCTGGTTGCGCTGGCGGTGCAGGTTTTCGCTCCGATCGCAGCCTGCTGGGCGGCAGGTATTGCTGCCTCTGACCCTCTTGCAGCGTCCGTAATCTGCCATGGCAATGGTGGGGCAGGCAGCGCCCAGGGCGACCAATCCGGCGCCCAGGGCGGGCAGTCCGGCTGCTGCAGCCTGTGCGGCGTGCTGCATACGGGCGCACCCGTTGACCCGCCCGCGATTGCAGCCGTTCCGTCCGTGGACCGCCAGGCCACCTCTGTGGTCTGGCACGATTTTGCCCTCGACCCGGCCGCACCCCGCGCCGGATCACCGGAGCAGGCGCGCGCACCTCCGTTTCTTTCCTGACAGAGACCTCGCTGCCGGTGTCGGCTTGCCGCGCCGGTGAATACCTGTGAGTGGCCGGCCGCAGTGCCGGCGTCAGGAAATTTGAAATGTCCAGGTATCATGCCCTTTGCGGCGTGAGTGTTGTTGCCATCCAGCTGCCATTGATTGTTGCCGCAAACGTGGCCCAAGCCCAGAGCGCGCAGCCGAGCACGCTGCCACCCATCAACGTCGAGGCGCCGCGGGAGGCTGCGCCAAAGCCGGCCGCGCAACGGCCACGCTCTCAGTCGGCGTCCGCGCGGCGCCAGGTCAGGCCCGCCGCCAACTCACCCGCGGCGGCGCCGGTGCAATCGGTCACTGTCACGCCGAGCCAGGCGCGGGAAAATCTCATCCAGGCCCCGAACGGTCAGACCGCGACGACGATCAACAGCAGTCAGTTCGACAATCGCCCGTCCTTCTCCGTCGCCGACGTGCTGCGCGACAGTCCAGGCATTTCCATCAAGCAGGGCAACGGCCCGCGCGATTTCGGCATCTCGATCCGCGGCTCCAACGCCCGCAACGGTTTTGGTATCCGCAATATCGTGATCTTCGACGACGGCTTCCCGGTCACCCAGCCCGACGGGCTGTCACGCAGCGACCTGATCGACCCGCATGCTTACGGTGCGATCGACGTGATCCGGGGGCCGTCCTCGGCGCTCTACGGCAACTACGCGACGGGCGGTGCAATCAATTTCCGCATGCGTCCTGGGCGCGAGATCGATGGATTTGAATATGGAGTCGATGGAGGAAGCTTCGGCTATCTCAACAACTATCTTCTTGCCGGCAAGAAGGTCGGCAATTTCGAATATTCGCTGTTCGGCAGCGACGTTCGCGGCAACGGCTATATGGGTAATAGCTGGTTCAATACGCAGACCGTGAATTTCCTCGGCACGCTGCAGGCTACGCCTGACGATCGCTTTACGGTCAAGTTCATCAATAATGAGCTCGCCGCGCGGTTGCCGGTGCGGCTGTCGCTGAACCAGTTCAATCAGAATCCGTTCCAGCAGGGGTGCGCCGTATATACACCTGGGCGAGCGGATTGTGGTTTTGTCACCTTGTTCAACAACGGCTTCAATGGAAGCACGACCAACCTGAGCGCCGAACAGGCAGGGCTCGGTCGAGGCGACCGCAGGACCATTGTCGGCGGACGGTGGGAACACGACTTCGACAACACGACGACATGGCGAAACCAGTTCGTGTTCGACGACAGGAACATCAGTCAGCCAACGGGGAATACCAGCGCGATCGGCGATTTTCCATCGTACAACTACCTGAGCGACATCACTAAACGTGGCGAATTCCTTGGGATGGACACGACGACCTATGTCGGCGGATTCTACAACACGCTGTCGTGGTCGAGCGACACGCGTTTCCTGATGCCGCCGGGGCCGGCGACGCTAGGGCAATTGCAAAGCAACGTGACGGCCACGCACACCAATTACGGCATTCGTGCCCGCGAAGAGCTGAAGCTGGCGCCTTCGCTGACGGCCGTTGCGGGGGTCGGCTGGGAGGCGACCAGTTTGACGGGCGTCAACACGATCTACAAGAACCAGACAACCGGTGCCGCGAACGTACCGCCGCTGGCGATAAGCGCACAGAAGCAGTTGCAAAATACGGCGCCGGAAATTGCGCTGCTCTACAAGCCCGATAGTGAATGGCAGTTCCGTGGCCGGGTCGCTACCGGATACGGCACACCGCAGGTTGGCAATCTCTTTGTCGTCTCCGACGGATCGAACGGCAACAATACCGGCCTCAAGACTCAGAAAAATCTGGGCTACGATCTCGGCGTCGATTGGACGCCCAACAAGACTGTCAGTGTCAGTCTGACCGGATTCTACGAATTCTTCAGAGATGAACTGGTCACTCAAGCCACGCCCGCAGGTGCCCCCAACACCAGCTACACGTTCAACGCGCCCCGATCGGAACATCGTGGCGTCGAGCTTGCCGTCGATTGGTGCTTCCTGCCCGCATGGCGCTTCACCGCCGCCTACACCTATCTCGACGAGGTCTACACGGAGTATGTCGAGAATCTCACCAATACCGTCAGCAAGACGACCTTTCGCTTCGACCGTGCAGGCAAGAAAATTCCCGGCATATCGCCCAACGAGCTGACCACGCGGCTTTCATGGGACGAAGTCTCCGGACCGTTGCGCGGCGTCGGCGCATTCGCGGAAGTCGTGTGGAAGGACTCTTTCTACATGGAAAATGCGAACTTGTTGAGGGCGCCGGGCTATGAACTGGTCAACGTCAATGTCCACTACAAGACGGACCTGGTATCGGACTATCTGAAATCTCTCAGTCTGTATCTTGAAGTCAAGAATCTCTTCAATCGCACCTACGTCGCCTCGGCCAACAACATCTCCAACACGGTCGGAGTCACGGGTCAGATCAACGATCCGTCCAACACCACGGGTTCGATCTACGCCGGTTCGCCACGCGCATTTGTCGCGGGAATGAGGATCGCTTTCAGATGAGATCAGCATGATCAGAACCAAATTGATTGCCGCCGCGGCCTTGCTCCTCTGGCAGGATTGTGCGTTGGCACAAATGCAGCACCGGCACGGCTCGGACGCCGCCTGCGACGAGCCGGCCTTGCGCTGTGCTTCAAAAGTCACGCCGGCGTTTGCGTCCGACGGTACGTTGTGGCTGGCCTGGATGGCCGGGGGCAAGGTTTCCGTGGCAAGCTCGCGCGATGGAGGCGGGAGCTTTTCGGCGCAGGTGGAGGCCACGCCGGAACGGCTCAATCTCGACTGGGGTCCCGACGCCCGCCCGAAGATCGCGATCGACGGCAAGGGCCACATCGCTCTGACGTTCGCGATTTTCAAGGACAAGGCCTTCAACGGGCAGGTACTTTATACGCACTCCGAGGATGGCGGGAAAAGCTTTGCATCGCCGCGTCCGATCACGGCCGACAACGAAAGTCAGCGCTTCGAGACGGTCGGGTTTGACGGCAATGGTGCGCTGTTCGCTACCTGGCTCGACAAGCGCAACCGGCTTCCGGCACAGCAGGCCGGAAAGAAGTACGAAGGCGCCGCGCTTTTCTTTGCATCCTCCGTGGACGGCGGGGCGAGCTACTCCGACGCGCGGATGGCGATCGACAATACCTGCGAATGCTGCCGCCTCGCGCTTGCATTCGATCCATCGAACCGTCCCGTCGTCGTGTTTCGGAACATCTTCGAGGGCGGTGTCCGGGATCACGCGGTCATCACCTTTGCGGACCGTGCGACGGCGGGCGAGGCGCACCGCGTCGCGGTGGACGACTGGCAGATAGCTGCCTGTCCGCATCACGGCCCGAGCCTCGCGATTACAGCCAAGGGCTCGTATCACGTCACCTGGTTTACCAACGGCAAGGCGCGCAAGGGCTTGTTCTACGCTCACTCGCGCGACCGTGGCAGGACTTTCTCCGAACCACTCGCAATAGGCGACCCAGCGCGTGCCCCATCGCGGCCCTACGTGCAGGAAGGGCCGCATGGATTGGCGATCGCCTGGAAGGAATTCGACGGCGAAAGGACGTTCGTCAAGCTGATGTCCTCAAGCGATGATGGTCAGAGCTGGACGAAACCGAAAGTCATCGCCGAGACATCGGATGCTTCGGATCATCCGTTGCTGGTGGCCGACGGGCGACGCACTTATCTTTCCTGGATGACGAAAGCGGATGGCTATCGCTTCATCCCGATCGAGGATCAGCCATGAGACGGGAATTTCTGGCCGCAGCCTTGCTGCCGGCGTTGCTGATGCCGGCTACGGCGCAGGATGCGGAAAGGCAGCTCAAGCCGTTCGGGCGCGGAAGCTGGCACGAACTGACCAAGGCGCATGCGGGACGGCCGACCATCGTGCATTTCTGGGGCGTGACCTGCGGTCCCTGCAAGGTCGAACTGCCGCAGCTCGGCGCCTTCATGAAGGAAAACCCCGATATCGATATGGTGACGATCAGCGCCGATTTTGTCCCGGATCTGCCTGCAGCGACACGCGCAATGCTGGAACGGTCGGGGCTGGCGTCGGCGGAGAACTGGATATTCGAAGGCTTTGCCGATCGGCTGCGTTTCGAGATCGATCCGACTTGGCAAGGCGACATTCCCAGGACGCTGCTGATTACGCGCGAAGGTGAGATGACGACGATCGAAGGCTCGGCCGAAATGGCGGACCTCGAAAATTGGTCGGAGCGGCAGCTCGCCGCGAAGAAATGAAACTGGTCTCTGGACGAAGAAAGAAGGAAGTCATGAAGCAACTCACTAGGACGATGGTACTGGCGGCGGCTCTCGCAACGCTGACAGCTGCGCCGCTGCGTGCCGAGGACGTCAAGGCCGGCGATCTTCTGATTACCGAGGCATGGAGCCGGCAAACCCCGGCCGGTGCCAAGGTCGCCGGAGCCTATCTCACCGTGGAGAACAAGGGCTCTTCCGCGGACCGGCTGGTGGGCGGAAGCACCGACATCGCCGGCCGCATTGAGATCCACGAAATGGCGATGGATGGCGGCGTCATGAAGATGCGCCCGCTCGAAGGACTCGCCATCGAGCCCGGCAAGACGGTGAAGCTGGCGCCTGGCGGCTATCATGTCATGCTGTTGGACTTGAAGACTCAGCTCAAGCAGGGCGACAAGGTGCCGGTGACGCTGCAGTTCGAGAAGGCCGGCAAAGTGAACGTGTCGCTGGATGTGCAGGGCGTCGGCGCGCAGGCACCCGGTGGTGGCGACCACTCCGGTCACATGATGAAGAAGTAGCCGGCACGATTGATGTAGCTGGCTTGCAGGAAGGACGGCGATTGTGATGTCCCGCTCAATCGGCACAAAACTCGCCGGTTGGGGGGCATTTCGACCGGCCGCGGCCTTGTGTTTTGCCGGGCAATCCGGTTTGACTGCGTCTTCCGTCTCCCGAATCCCCCGAGCCGAAACCCATGCGATTGTCGCGGTTCTTCCTGCCGATCCTGAAAGAGAATCCCAAGGAGGCGGAAATCGCCTCGCACCGGCTGATGCTGCGGGCCGGGATGATCCGGCAGGAGGCCGCCGGCATCTATGCCTGGCTGCCGCTGGGTTTCCGGGTGTTGAAGAAGATCGAGCAGATCGTGCGCGAGGAGCAGGACCGTGCCGGCGCGCTCGAGCTGCTGATGCCGACGCTGCAGCTTGCCGATCTCTGGCGCGAGAGCGGCCGTTACGACGCTTACGGCCCGGAGATGCTGCGCATCGCCGATCGCCACAAGCGCGAGCTGCTCTACGGGCCGACCAACGAGGAGATGATCACCGAAATCTTCCGCGCCTATGTGAAGTCGTATCGCAGCCTGCCGCTCAATCTCTACCACATTCAGTGGAAGTTCCGCGACGAGCAGCGCCCGCGCTTCGGCGTGATGCGCGGCCGCGAGTTCCTGATGAAGGATGCCTATTCCTTCGATCTCGACGAAGCGGCTGCCCGGCGCGCCTACAACAAGATGTTCGTCGCGTATCTGCGCACCTTCGCCCGGATGGGCCTGAAGGCAATTCCGATGCGCGCCGAAACCGGACCGATCGGCGGCGACCTCAGCCATGAATTCATCGTGCTCGCGGAGACCGGCGAGTCCGGCGTCTACTGCAACAGCGACGTGCTTGGTCTGCCGATCCCGGCCGACGATACCGATTACGAGGGCGACCTGACGCCGATCATCAGGCAATGGACCTCGGTCTATGCCGCGACCGAAGACGTTCACGATTCCGCGCGCTTCGAAAGCGAAGTGCCGGCCGACAAGCGCCTGCATACCCGCGGCATCGAGGTCGGCCAGATCTTCTATTTCGGCACCAAATACTCCGACTCCATGAAGGCGCTGGTCGCCGGACCCGACGGCGCGGAGGTGCCGATCCATGGCGGCTCCTACGGCGTCGGCGTGTCGCGCCTGGTCGGCGCCATCATCGAGGCCTGCCATGACGATGCCGGCATCAAATGGCCGGAAGCCGTGGCGCCTTTCCGCGCCACCATCTTGAACCTGAAACAGGGCGATGCCGCCGTCGATGGCGCCTGCGAAAAACTCTATGCCGAGCTGGCCGCCAAGGGCATCGATGTGCTCTACGACGACACCGACCAGCGCGCCGGCGCCAAGTTTGCCGGCGCCGACCTGATCGGCATTCCCTGGCAGGTCCTGGTCGGTCCCAAAGGGCTGGCCGAGGGCAAGGTCGAGATGAAACGCCGCTCCGACGGTTCACGCGAGAACATGAGCCCGGCCGACGTCGTCGCGCGCCTGAGCGGATAGTGCGTTTTCGAACGAAAGCCTGCCCCGGACTTGATCCGGGGCAGACACCGGTTCGCGTGAAGAAAGCGCGTTAACTCAGAGAGGCATTATCCACCGCGTGCGGGCCATTGCGGCCACATTTGGCCCGAATCATGGGATTATCGAGCTATGGATGAGACCATGACAGAGCCGCACAGCACTGCACCTTTTGCCCCCTTCGAGTGGCTGCTGTCCGGACGCTATCTGCGGGCGCGCCGCAAGGAAGGATTCATCTCCGTCATCGCCGGTTTTTCGTTCCTCGGCATCATGCTGGGTGTGGCCACGCTGATCATCGTGATGGCCGTGATGAACGGTTTTCGCAAGGAACTGCTGGACAAGATCCTCGGCCTCAACGGCCACCTGCTGGTGCAACCCCTGGAGTCGCCGCTGACCGACTGGAAGGACGTCGCCGACCGCATCGGCCAGGTGGAGGGCATCCGGCTTGCCGCGCCTGTCGTGGACGGCACGGCGCTGGCGTCGTCCTACGTCAAGGCATCGGGTGTGCTGGTGCGCGGCATGCGCGCGGAGGATCTGAATAAACTCGCTTCCGTCTCCGACAACATCAGGCAAGGCACACTCGAGGGTTTTGACGAGAGCATGGGCGTCGTGATCGGCAGGGGACTCGCCGACGAACTGTCGCTGAATGCCGGTGACACCATCACGCTGGTGGCATCGAAGGGGGCGGTGACGCCTATGGGCACCACGCCGCGCATCAAGCCATACAAGGTCTCGGCTGTGTTCGAGATAGGCATGTCGGAATACGATTCCGCCTTCGTGTTCATGCCGCTGCTGGAGGCGCAGGCCTATTTCAACCGCAAGGAAGATGTCAGTGCGATCGAGGTCTTCACGGCCAATCCCGATGCGATAGACGCCGCTCGCCAAACCGTGACGGAAGCGGCGGGACGGCCGGTATTTCTGACCGACTGGCGGCAGCGCAATTCGACCTTCTTCAACGCGCTGCAGGTCGAGCGCAACGTGATGTTCCTGATCCTGACCATGATCGTCCTGGTGGCCGCGCTCAACATCGTCTCCGGCCTGATCATGCTGGTGAAGGACAAGGGCCAGGACATCGCCATCCTGCGAACGATGGGCGCTTCGCAGGGCGCGATCATGCGGGTGTTCCTGATTACGGGCGCCGCGATTGGCGTGGTCGGTACGTTTGTCGGATTTCTGGTCGGGCTTGCGATCTCTTTCAACATCGAGGCGATCCAGCAGTTCCTGTCCTGGCTGACCAACACCGACCTGTTTCCACGGAAGCTTTATTTCCTCTCGAAGCTCCCGGCCGAGGTCGCCGTCGGCGAAACTGTTGCCGTGGTCATCATGGCGCTGACGCTGTCGTTCCTGGCCACACTGTATCCCTCGTGGCGCGCCGCGCGCCTCGATCCCGTCGATGCGCTGCGGTACGAGTGAGGGATGTGACGATGAACGAGACGGTCCACACTGCACCTTTTGCCCCCTTCGAGTGGCTGCTGTCCGGACGCTATCTGCGGGCGCGCCGCAAGGAAGGATTCATCTCCGTCATCGCCGGTTTCTCCTTCCTCGGCATCATGCTGGGCGTGGCCACGCTCATCATCGTGATGGCCGTGATGAACGGCTTTCGCAAGGAACTGCTGGACAAGATCCTCGGCCTCAACGGCCATCTGCTGGTGCAACCTCTCGAGTCGCCGTTGACCGACTGGAAGGACGTCGCCGACCGCATCAGCCAGGTGGAGGGCATCCGGCTTGCCGCGCCGGTGGTGGACGGCCAGGCGCTGGCATCGAGCGCATTCAACGCGTCCGGCGTGCTGGTGCGCGGCATGCGCGCGGAGGATTTGAACAACCTGACCTCCATCGCCAGAAACATCCGGCAAGGCTCGCTGGAAGGTTTTGACGAAGGGCAGGGCGTTGCGATCGGACGGCGACTTGCCGACCAGCTGTCGCTGCATGCCGGCGACAGCATCACGCTGGTCGCCCCGCGCGGTGCGGTGACGCCGATGGGAACGACGCCCCGCATCAAGCCCTACAAGATCGCGGCCGTGTTCGAGATCGGCATGTCCGAATATGATGCCGGCTTCGTCTTCATGCCCCTGCCGGAGTCGCAGGCCTATTTCAACCGCAAGGACGACGTTACCGCGATCGAGGTGTTCACCGCCAATCCGGACAGGATCGACACCTATCGAAAACTGGTTACGGAGGCCGCGGGCCGGCCGGTGTTCCTGGTCGACTGGCGGCAGCGTAACTCGACCTTCTTCAACGCGTTGCAGGTCGAACGCAACGTGATGTTCCTGATCCTGACCATGATCGTGCTGGTGGCCGCGCTCAACATCGTCTCGGGCCTGATCATGCTGGTGAAGGACAAGGGGCAGGACATCGCCATCCTGCGCACGATGGGCGCCTCGCAAGGCTCGATCATGCGCGTGTTCCTGATCACGGGTGCCGCGATCGGCGTCGTCGGCACGCTGACCGGGTTCGTCGTCGGCCTCCTGATCTGCACGAACATCGAATCGATCCGGCGATTTCTGTCGTGGCTCACCAACACCGAATTGTTCTCACCTGAGCTCTATTTTCTGTCGCGCCTTCCGGCCGAGGTCGATTTCGGCGAGACCACTGCGGTCGTGGTGATGGCGCTGACGCTTTCCTTCCTCGCCACGCTCTATCCGTCCTGGCGCGCCGCCCGCCTCGATCCCGTCGACGCGCTGCGGTACGAGTGAGGGGCAGATGGAGCAGGGGGCGGATGAGGTACCGGTCATCTATCTTCACGATATCAAGCGGCAATACCGTCAGGGCGAAGCGACGCTGACGATTCTCGACGGTGCCAAGCTCGCGCTGTGGGCCGGGCAGTCGGTCGCGCTGGTTGCGCCGTCAGGCTCCGGCAAGTCGACGCTGCTGCACATTGCGGGGCTTCTCGAAACGCCCGATGACGGCGAGGTCTATGTCGGGGGCACGCCGACCTCGCAGCTGTCGGACGCCGACCGCACCCAGATCCGCCGCTCCGATATCGGCTTCGTCTACCAGTCGCACCGGCTGCTGCCGGAATTCACGGCGCTGGAAAACGTCATGCTGCCGCAGATGATCCGCGGCCTGAAGCGTTCCGAAACCATCAGGCGTTCGACCGAAATTCTCGGCTATCTCGGCCTCGGCGAGCGCGTCAATCATCGGCCGGCGGAGTTGTCCGGCGGCGAGCAGCAGCGGGTGGCGATCGCGCGGGCGGTGGCCAATGCGCCGCGGGCGCTGCTGGCGGACGAGCCGACCGGCAACCTCGATCCGCACACGGCCGATCACGTCTTCAGCGCCCTGATGCAGCTCGTCCGCGCCACGCGCGTCGCCATGCTGATTGCGACCCACAACATGGAACTCGCCAACCGCATGGACCGCCGGGTGTCGCTTTCCAACGGCCAGGTCGTCGAGCTGGACTAGCCGGGACGGTTCGCGCGGACCGATGGCCTCAGCCCGCGCAAGCGGCGAGGGCAATTCACGTGACCTTAAGCAGGGCCAGGACGGCTCTGCGCATGACATTTCCGTTCAATGCAGCGCTTTTCCTGATTCTTTGCGGATCGCGCCCAGGGAACCGGGGTCGCGCCAACTCGCCATGTCGCACACCACCAACCCTTGGGGAGCAACGATTTGTTAACGCTGCCGATTGTGGCGCGATTTTGCGGCTTGACCGGGAGAACAGAAAAGGAACATTGTTCATCTTATGTTCTTGTTCATGGGAGGTCGCGATGTTGAAGATTTTCGTGGAAGAGGCCGCAGCCCTGGCGTCGCTGACACTGTTCGTCGGCATGATCGCCGTATGGGCTCAGCTCTTCACCCAGCTCTGATGGCGGGCCGCCTGGGGAAAAGCCGGAAGAGCAGGAACACTTCCGGCTTTCGCGTGGACTTGGTCCGGACGGGCCTTACCATCACGCTAGCGAGTCGCCGGCTGTAGCCCACCGCGAGATCGCTCCCACCGAAAAGACGCGAGCCCCAAAACATCCCATGCCCAATGCCGGATTCGTCCACCTTCACGTCCATTCCGCCTATTCGCTGCTGAAGGGCTCGATCAAGATCGCCAAGCTCGGCGAGCTTGCCAAGGCGGATCGCCAGCCCGCGCTGGCGCTGACCGATACCGACAACATGTTCGGGGCGCTGGAATTCTCTGACAAGATGGCGGGCTACGGCATTCAGCCCATCGTCGGGCTCGAACTTGCCGTTGATTTCGGCGACCAGGATCCCAATGCGCGCAACGCGCATGCGATGGCGCCTTCGCGCATCGTGCTGCTCGCGGCACGCGAGCGCGGCTACCGCAGCCTTATGCGGCTCAATTCGCGCGCTTTCCTGGAAACGGCGGTGCATCAGGCGCCGCATATCAAGTTCGATTGGCTGGAAGGGGAGTCCGAGGACATCATCGCGCTGACGGGCGGGCCGGACGGCCCCGTCGCGACGGCGCTCGGTGCTGGCAACCATGAGCTGGCGGCCGCGCGCTGTGGGCAGCTGGCAAAGATGTTCGGCGATCGTCTCTATGTCGAGCTGCAGCGCCACGGCATGGATCGCGAGCGCCGCGTCGAAAACGGGCTGATCGACCTCGCCTATGCGCAAGGCCTGCCGCTGGTTGCGACCAACGAGCCGTATTTCGCCGGCAATGACGACTACGAGGCCCATGATGCGCTGCTTTGCATCGCCGGCGGCCGGCTGATCGCCGAGACCGACCGCGAGCAGCTCACTCCCGACCACCGCTTCAAGACACGCGCCGAAATGGCGGTGCTGTTTGCCGACATTCCCGAGGCGCTCGCCTCGACCGTGGAGATCGCCGAGCGCTGCTCGTTCCGGCCGATGACGCGCAAGCCCATCCTGCCGTTCTTCACCGTCGGCGCCGCCTCGAGCTCTGATGCCGCCGCGGTCGAAGCGGCGGAGTTGAAGCGGCAGGCCGAGGAGGGGCTTGCCGAGCGCCTGCGCGTGCATGGCCTGTCACAGGGCACGACCGAAGAGGAGTACAGCAAGCGCCTTGCGTTCGAACTCGACGTCATCACCCGCATGAAATATGCGGGCTACTTCCTGATCGTGTCCGACTTCATCAAATGGGCGAAGTCGCAGGGCATTCCGGTCGGGCCGGGCCGCGGCTCCGGCGCAGGCTCGCTGGTCGCCTGGGCGTTGACCATTACCGATCTCGACCCGATCCGTTTTGGCCTGCTGTTCGAGCGCTTTCTCAATCCCGAACGCGTCTCGATGCCGGACTTCGATATCGATTTCTGCCAGGACCGCCGCGGCGAGGTGATCTCCTATGTACAGGAACGCTACGGGCGCGACCAGGTCGCCCAGATCATCACATTCGGCACGCTGCAGGCGCGCGGGGTGCTGCGCGACGTCGGCCGTGTGCTGCAGATGCCCTATGGCCAGGTCGACAAGCTGACAAAGCTGGTGCCGCAAAATCCGGCCGCGCCGGTCACGCTGGCAGCCGCCATTGCGAGCGAGCCGAAGCTGCAGGCCTTCCGTGACGAGGACCCCGTGGTGGCGCGTGCCTTCGACATCGCCCAGCGCCTCGAGGGCCTGACGCGGCACGCCTCGACGCATGCCGCCGGAATCGTGATCGGCGACCGCCCGCTCAGCGAGCTGGTGCCGCTCTATCGCGATCCCAAGTCGGACATGCCCGTCACCCAGTTCAACATGAAATGGGTGGAGCCGGCCGGGCTCGTCAAATTCGACTTCCTCGGCCTCAAGACGCTGACGGTGCTCGATGTTGCGGTAAAGCTGCTCAAGCGGCGCAACATCGACATCGATCTCGCAACATTGCCGCTCGACGACGCCAAGAGCTACCAGATGCTGGCGCGCGGCGACGTGGTCGGCGTGTTCCAGGTTGAAAGTCAGGGCATGCGCCGCGCGCTGGTCGACATGCGCCCGGACCGCTTCGAGGACATCATCGCGCTAGTGGCGCTGTATCGCCCGGGCCCGATGGCGAACATCCCGACCTATTGCGCGCGCAAGCATGGCGACGAGGAACCGGAATACCTGCATCCGATGCTGGAGCCGATCCTGAAAGAGACGTTCGGCGTCATCATCTATCAGGAACAGGTGATGCAGATCGCGCAGGTGATGGCCGGCTACTCGCTCGGTGACGCCGATCTGCTGCGCCGCGCCATGGGCAAGAAGATCCGCGCCGAGATGGAAAAGCAGCGCGCCGTCTTCGTCGCAGGCGCAGTCAAGAACAACGTGCCCAAGGGGCAGGCGGAGACGATCTTCGAATTGCTCGCCAAGTTTGCCGACTACGGCTTCAACAAGAGCCACGCGGCGGCCTACGCGCTGGTGTCCTATCATACCGCCTATATGAAGGCGCACTACCCGGTCGAGTTCATCGCGGCCTCGATGACGCTCGATCTGAACAACACGGACAAGCTGAGCGAATTTCGTTCTGAGGCGCAGCGGCTCGGCATCAAGGTCGAAGCGCCCAACATCAACCGTTCCGGGGTGACCTTCGAGGTCGGCGAGGGCACGATCTATTACGCGCTGGCCGCGCTTAAGGGGGTCGGTCCGCAGGCGGTCGAGATGATCGTGGAAGAGCGCAAGAAGGGCCTCTTTACGTCGCTTGCCGACTTCGCCGCGAGGGTCAGTCCGCGCGCCATCAACAAGCGCATCATCGAAAGCCTTGCCGCGGCAGGCGCTTTCGACACGATCGAGCCCAACCGTGCGCGCGTCTTTGCCGGCGCCGATGCGATGCTCGCCGCCTGCCAGCGCAGCCATGAAGCGGCCACCTCCGGTCAGAACGACATGTTCGGCGGCGCGGCCGATGCTCCCTCCATCGTGCTGCCGCAGATCGAGCCGTGGCTCCCCGCCGAAAGGCTGCGGCGCGAATATGACGCGATCGGCTTCTTCCTGTCAGGCCATCCGCTCGACGATTACGCCACCGTCCTCAAGCGCCTGCGCGTGCAAAGCTGGGCCGAGTTTTCCCGCGCGGTGAAGACAGGTGCGACGGCGGGGAAGGTCGCCGCCACTGTGGTCTCGCGCATGGAGCGCCGCACCAAGACCGGCAACAAGATGGGCATCATGGGCCTGTCCGATCCGACGGGTCATTTCGAGGCCGTGCTGTTCTCCGAGGGCTTGGCGCAATATCGCGAGGTGCTGGAGCCCGGCGCGGCGGTGCTGCTGCAACTCGGCGCCGAGCTGCAGGGCGAGGACGTGCGCGCCCGCGTGCTGCACGCCGAGCCGCTCGATGACGCCGCTGCCAAGACCCAGAAGGGCCTGCGCATCTTCCTGCGCGACACCAGGCCGCTCGATTCCATCGCGCGCCGCCTCAACATGCCGGACGCTGCCGCTTCCAGCGGCAATGGCAGCGCCGCGCGTACGCCTCAGGCGAAGCCGGCCCCTGCGCCTGCCGGCGGCGCCGATGGCGACGTCTCGCTGGTGCTGATGCTCGATCTCGAAACCGAGGTGGAGATGAAGCTGCCCGGCCGCTTCAAGGTCTCGCCGCAAATCGCCGGCGCGCTGAAAGCCGTCGCGGGCGTGGTGGACGTGCAGACACTGTAGCTCCCTCAACCTCCCTGAGATTGACGATTTCGCCGTCTTGCAACCTTTCGGCGAATTCGCATATTGTCTGGCGGGGACAAGAGTTTTGGGGGCGTGATGTCTGGGCGCGCGATGGCATTGGTGATGGCAGCGATCCTGCTGTCAGGTTGCATGACCCATGGGGCAGGTTCGGAGTACGCGGCAGTTGTGCAGAAGATCGGGCCGCCGAAGCCCGGTCAATCCCGCGTCGTAGTGCTGCAGGAAAATCGCCAGGGTCTCAGCATGTCGCATTGCGCCTGCGACATGAAGCTGGACGGGCAGCCGATGGGGAAGGTGATCTACGGCAGCTACGCCTACGCGGACCGGCCTGCGGGGCGGCACCAGCTCGTCGCCAGCGAACTGATGTTTCCGGGCGAGACGGCGCGCGATTTTTCGACCGAATCCGGCCGCACCTATTACTTCCTGATCCGGTCAAGCGAGCGACACGACGCGGTTAATGCGGGCGCCCTCATCGGTGGAATTGCCGGCGTGGTGGCGACCTCGATCGTCACCTCCGGCAGCAAAAACACCGGGCCCGCCGATCTGTTTCCGCTCGATGAAGCCGCGGCGAGAACCACGCTTGCCAACCTCCAATTGGCGCAATAGCACAAATCCGCACAGCCAGTAGCTGTGTCTCGCCGGCATTGCCGGTTTGAAGGCGACAAGACGGGACGGCGACCGCGCCAAGCCTGTTCCCGCCGCACAGGGTCGGCGAACGGTCGGCTTGGGCGAACAGGCGCGGGCGGAGACGCATGGCGGTCCCGCCTGCCTTATTGGCACCGTTCTTTGTTCAAATGCTGTTCAGGTTCAGGCGCATTATGTGCCGGCAAGGGAACCGCGAGCAGCGGCGGATGAACAAGATGGGCGCTTCCAGAAGATTTTCAGCATTCGCGCTGTGCCTTGCACTCGCGTTGGGCCTTTCCGGGATATTATCACCGGCGTCTGCCCAGCAGCAGGAAAAGCGCATTGCGCTCGTGGTCGGCAACGGCGCCTACGGCAAGTCGCCGCTTGCAACCGCAGCCAACGACGCGGGCCTGGTCGCGCAGACGCTGCAGGCGGCCGGCTTCGATGTGGTTGGTGCGCGCGATCTCGACGGCGATACGCTGCGCCGGACCCTGCGCGACTTCATCCAGAAGGCTGAGACTTCAGGCCCTGACACGGTCGCGATGGTCTATCTTGCCGGTTACGGCATGCAACTGGCTGGCGAGAACTACTTCGTACCCGTCGATTCCGGAATCAGCCGCGAGACCGACATTCCCACCGAAGGCCTTCGGATCGGCGACTATGTCCGCCGCCTCGGCACGCTGCCCTTGAAGGCGAGCATCGTGGTGCTCGATGTCGCGCGCCAGCAGCCCTTTGTCGAAGGCGGGCAACCGATCGCCAGCGGTCTTGCGCTGGTCGAGCCCGAACCGCACATGCTGATCGCTTTCAATGCGGCGCCAGGCACGGTCGCGCCGGTAGAGCAGGGACCCTATGGCACCTACGCACAGTCGCTTGCGGAGATGATCCGCACGGGCGGCCTGCCGCTGCCCGAATTGTTTGACCGGCTGCGGCTGCGCGTCAACGACGCGAGCAAAGGTGCCCAGGTGCCTTGGCATGCGCAGAAGATCGACACCAACTTCGTGTTTTTCGATCGCGCTCCCGATGCGCCCACCCCGGCGACGTCCGATCAGGTTGCTGCGGTCAGGAGCAAGCCGATCCGCGATCTCGGTCCCCGCGATGCCTATGCGGCTGCGCTCGAACGCGACACGTTGCAGGGGTACGACGATTTCGTCGCGACGTATCCGGGCGATCCCCTGGCAAAGCGGGTGCGGGCGCTTGCGGCCGCGCGGCGCGAGGCCATCACCTGGTTGCGTACCTACCGTACCGATACGCCGGAAGCGTATTGGTCCTATCTTCGCCGCTACCCGAACGGCCCGCACGCGGCCGACGCGCGCCGTCGGCTCGCCATTTTGACCGCGCCGGTAGAGCCGCCGCCGGTTTTCACCGCGATCGAATACGATGTGCCGCCGCCGCCTCCGGAGGAGATCGTCTATATCGGTCGTCCCGTCCTGGTGTTCAGCGATCCCTATTACGGCTTTGTGCCGCCTCCGCCGCCGCCGGTTTATTTCCTTCCGCCACCGCCGCCGGACTTCGTCATTCTGGCGCCGCCGCCGCCGCCGATCGGGTTGTTCATCCTGCCGCAGCCGGTGTTCGTGGCGATGCCGGTGTATGTCCGCGCGCCCGTCTATGTGGCGCCGCCGCCGAACAACATCATTTTTGCCAACATTCACAACACGACGGTCATCAACACCGTGATCAACCGGCCGCCGGCGCCACCGCCCGGTGGCGCTCTGCCGCCGGACTCCGTGAGAGGCCCGCTCGGCGCTAAAGGAGGGATGCCGCTTGTCGCACCTGGACCCGGTGCTGCCACCCCGGCGCTGCCACCTTCAGTGGCGCAAAAGGCAACGTTTATTCAACAGGGCAAGGCGCCGGTGCCGCCGAGCGCTGCGATCAATCCGGCGTTAGCCAGCCCTGGAACGCCGGCCGGACCGGGCGGCGTTGCACCGAACGCGCTGCCGGCAAATGCGCCTGCGCTGGCGCCGCAAGGCCAGCAGCTGCCGAGGGCCAATGCTTTACCGGTGCCGGGAACGAAGGGTGCGCCCCCGCTGCCGCCGGCCGGCACGGCGGTTGCACCCGCTACCGACCCCAACGCGAAAACCGGGACGCTTTCGCCACCACCGCTGGGTGCGGCGCCCAAGGCCGCGCCGGGCACGCCGGCAACGGCAGGCCTTCCTAAGGCAGGTCTTCCCAAGGGTGCATCCACGAATGCGCCCGCGGCCGTCGTCGGCACGCCGAAGGTGGACGGTCCTTCGCCTGGCGCCGGGACTCTCCCAAAACCGGGCTCCGCAGCGCTGACGCCATCATCGCCGGCACCGTCACCCGGTGCAGCCGGCGCACCGCCGCCCAAACCCGGCGCGACCTCGGTTGCGAAACCGCCGCCGGGCGTTCCGCCGTCAGCCCGCACCGCGCCGCCGTTGCCGTCGCAGGCATCGCGACCCGCTGCATCCCCTCCGCCACCGCGGTTGAACGCGCCGCCGCCTCCAGCGCGCGTTGCGACGCCATCACCGCCGCCGGCACGCATCAGCGCTCCGCCCCCGCCAGCCCCGCGGGTCAGCGCACCTCCACCGCCTCCGCCGCGGATGGCGGCTCCGCCGCCAGCGGCGAGGGTGGCCGCCCCACCTCCGCCCCCGCCGCCACGGATGGCCGCGCCGCCTCCGCCGCGGCCGGTCGCGCCACCGCCGGCAGCAGCCAAGCGCTGCCCGCCGAATGTGCCAAGGTGCTGAGGACATTGCAGACCAGCGTCGCGTCGACCGGCATTCGATTGGCCAGGGTGCCATGACACCGCATCGATCGTCGTCCTAAGCCGACTCCCTGTCGCGTCAGTCCAAGAACCGGGACGGCGCCGGCGCTAGTGAACATCCCGCCGCCGCGCGCACTCCATGAATCGCGGCGATTGCAATTCGCATGTACCGAAATCGGTCCGGGGAGACCCGGCGCGAGGATGCAAAGGGATGCCGTTCATGACCGAAAAATGTTTCACGCCGCTCGTGCCTCGGCCGGGCGCCATCCAATCGGAAACGCTGGCCGAAATCGCGATTTTCCGCGGGCTTGCCCCCGAGGTGGTAACGATGCTGTCGCGGCGTTGCCGGTGGCGGCACTACCGTGCAGGACAGACGGTCCTGCAGCGCGAAGACGACAGTAAGGATGTGTTCTTCATCGTGCGCGGCCGTGTCTGTGCGACCTACCATTCGGCGGCCGGCCGCGAGGTGCGCTTCACCGACCTCGCCGCCGGCGAAATCTTCGGCGAGTTCGCGGCGATCGACGGCGAGCCGCGTTCGGCCGACGTCGTCTCCATGACGGACTCGCTCATCGCCAGCATGTCGGCGGGCCAATTCTGGGAAATCCTGCGGCACCATGACGAGGTCTGTGCTGCCATGCTGCGCCGGTTGACGCAGATCGCGCGCGCCAACCAGCAGCGGGTGGTGGAATTCTCGACGCTGCCGGTTCGCAGTCGCCTCCACGCCGAACTCGTGCGGCTGGCGCGTGGCAGTGGGTCCGACAGGCGAGCTGTCATTTCGCCGGCGCCGACCCACGCCGAGATAGCGAGCCGGATCAGCACGCATCGCGAGGCTGTCACGCGCGAGCTCAACGAACTGGCCCGCGCCAAGCTGATCGAAAAGCGCGGCACCGATTTGATCGTGTGCGATGTCGAGATGCTCGAGAGCATGGTCGAGGATTCCATGGGCGAGGTCCGCTGCTGAACAGCCTTCTCAATGCCGGCCAGCCGAGCTCGCTTCGGTCGGGCGGGCCACAGGTTACGGCGCTTCGCGGCGATCGCCAGGCAAGCCGCGACCGTCGCCCGCGCCGCCCGGTTTGCTGCCGGCCGCAGCCACCTGCTCAAGGTCGTCCGCGTCGATCGTGCGCATCTCCAAACGGGCAGGTTGGCAATCGTCGGAAGTTGATCTCCTAGCCCAAATCTTCTTCACGTTCGTCTCCGGATTGCGGAAGCATGTTGGCGCGGGGTGCCCCGGCGGCGTTGCCGTCGCCGGGGCGATGATGAAGGAAGTTGGCCGACGCCCGTCATCTGGGCGGGGCGCAGGCTTGCGGCAACAGCCGATAGCTCTGCGCCGTCCTATTGATCTCTCACTTGCGGGATGCGGCTCTTCGTCAGCGGTTACGAGGCTTTGCCCTTGCTGCCGACCACGCCACCAGGCGCGCCGTTCCCGGCGGCGACCGCTTCCTGCTCCCACGTGGAAAGCAGGCTCGGAGCCTTCGGCGATTCCTTCGAGTTCGTCTCGTTCAACATCTTCAGCTTCATATCGGTTCTCCTTGTGCAAGCCATGGACCACAATGATCCGGCTGTTGCGATCGTTACGCAGCGCCTGGAGAGCCGCTGTGGGGTTTCGCACGCCGCGCAGAAATTTGAGGAAATCAATCTCTGGGGAAACCGGCAGACATCGCTCGGGATTCAATCGGGCTGCGTCGTCGTCCCGTCCGCCGCTCACATCAGGCGAGATGTGCGTTCTACCGGCGCTCGGCGCGTATGTCGGTCGGAGCGGCGCCGAAGCTGCGGCGGAACATCCGATTGAAATAGGAGACATCGCTGAAGCCGCAATCGTATGCGATCGAGCTGATCTTCTCGCTGTCGAAGCGCTGATCGAGCAGCCTTGCGCGGACGCGCGCCAGGCGTTGCGTCAGCACGTATTCGGTAAAGGTTGTACCTTCCATCTCGAAGAGCCGCTGCACGGAGCGCGGCGTGCAGCGATGGCGGGCGGCGAGGGCCGATACCGACAAGTCGGGTTGATCGAGATATCTCTCGATGTCGAGCTTGATCGCGCGCAGCCGGGCCGCGGGCAAGCCGCGACCTTGCGCCGTCTCCGCCGCGTCTCGCGTCGCGCCGATCGCGACCGCCATCAGATCATGGAGGTGAGAGACCAGCGCTTGCTGCAAATCCGGGTCGGCGAACCCGTGCTCTGGCCAGGCCACATTCATGTAGTTGATCAGCAGGCTGAGGGCTGGCGTCCCCTGTGGTACCCGGCGCAGGAAGCCGTCATGTCCGGCGGCCAGGCGCGGAACGAGCAGGGGGCCGGGAACGCGCAGCACCAGAAAATCGCCCGGCGGCCGAGGCATAGTGACCATAGGGGCTGTGAGCGAGACGAGGGTTGCTTCGCCGTCGCCCAGCAGGACCTCGCGCCCGTCCTGGGCGACGAGATGCTGACCGCGGAGGTTTACGATCAGGCTGACATCGTCCGTGGGGTCTCCGCAGATCCGCCGCCAGCGGCCGCCCTGCATCCGGCCCGACAGCAACTGGATGCCGGGCAACGCCTGCAGCGTGAGGTCGATCTCGATCGGGACCTCGTCGATCCGCTCGGCATCGTACTTGACCCCGATGTTTTCAAAGTACTCGCAAAACCGGACGACGCGCTCCGGCTCGGGGATGTCCGTGAGGGCGAAGCGAAGGAGCGGCGTTGCGGAGAGCCGTGAGCCGAGTCGCAATTCCGGGGTGACGGTCGGGGACAGCTTCGAACCCTGCATGGCCTCGCTTGTTTCCTCGACCTTCCGAATTATTGAAGACAAGATAGGCCTTCCGGCTTGGTCGCCGCATGCTGCCTTGCGGTTCAACGCCGGCGAAAAATAACTGGTGACTTTTGGCAGGTAGCTAGAGATTCTTGCCCGGAATTTGAAGCGGTCCGCGACCGTCAGTCGTGCCGCCCGGCTTGCTGTTGGCCGCTGCGACGCGATCGAGGTCTGTTTCGGTCAGCAGGTTGGGGACCAGCCTGCGAGCCGTTGGGGCTGCGCGAGTTGACGCCCCATTGCCGACGAGAACTTCCGTGAGGTCGCGGATCGTCAAGACGGTGCTCCCAATTCATTGGGGGCGAGGGTGCGGGTCATTCGTGCTGCCGCCCGAGACCCCCTTTTTGCCGCCGGCAGCCGCGACGTGATTGAGTTCGGACTCCGTGAGTATCACAGGGCCGCTTTCGCCGATTGTCTCCGCTGCGCGTGCCGTCACCCACTCGGCGATGGTGGACGCATTGCTGGTTAAGGTTTTCATGTCTTCTCTCCTCTGTTCTGTACGCGGGGCCACGATGGCTAGCGATGACCGAGTTTCGCCAGATTGCATCTCACCGCTGTGGGATGATCTCTTGAGCGATCCGGGCCAGTCGGGAAGCTCGCCTCGGTGCCTGCTGGGGTCCTGTTACTGACCCCAGCGACCTTCCGTACCGCCTCCCGCTTTGCTGCCTGCGGCGGCGACGAGCTCCAGCTCCCATTCGGTGAGCTGCGCCTGGCCATTGCGACCGGATGCCGTCACTCGCAGCGAGCGTTTGGCGTTCGCTGCCGCTTCAGGCACCGCCGTCCGATCGATGATGGCAGACACATTGCTGGTCAAGGTTTTCATGTCGTCTCTCCTCTGTTCTGTACGCGGGGCCACGATGGCTAGTGATGACCGAGTTTCGCTCGCCCGAGGCTACGCTGCTGTGGGATTCCGCAGAAAGATTCATTTCGAAATCTCGCACGCGGCTGCGGTGGTCGCGGCAATTTGCGTTGAATGGTGCGGTAAGGTTGCTCACTTTGGTTTCGGTGCCTGGGGCTGGGGACGGGATTCGGTCAAATCGCCTGTCATTCCGCCTCTGCCGCCGGCGGCAGCGACCATCTCCTGTTCCTGCTCGCTGAGCAGGTTGGGGCTCCATGCGTCATGTGTAAGAGCTTCCATGCCGTTTCTCTTCGGTGTAATCGCCGCCGCCACCATGGCGGGGCGATGAGGGAGCATCGCTCGACTTCACTCGGGCTGCTGTGGCAATTGCCACACGCCCATCGGACCAATGACACTCCGGCGGCGAATGCCGCCGGAGTGTTGGCTCAGAGGCTGGACAGCGCAACGGTGTGCCGTTCGCTGACTTGCCTGCTGTGCCAGAGCGCGCATCAGTTGCTCTTGCGGTCATTGGTCCTGGACGCGACCCAGTTGTTCTTCATCCCCATCGCGCCAGTTCCCTGGGGTGCCGGCGTGGAAGGATACACGGTCTCCTCTCCCACGGGCGCCAGACCGCCGGTGACGGCAACAATTTCGTCTGCGGTGAGCAAGGCATGGCCGTTCGCGGTCGCGGCGGAAAATTTGGTATCGATCGTCATGGTCAACACTCCTGTGTGAAAACGCCCGAACCACCATGGTCACGGGCATGCGCGAACATGGCGCGAGCGCTTTGCGTTCGCCGTGGCAATTCGCACAGGCCGAGCTTTGTTCGATCGCAACCGTGACGATGCGGGATTTCGCTGCCTGATCCTCTCCGGGGCTCAGGATCGGAAATTACCGCCCTGTGTATTTTCCCACAGCAGGAAAGCAGTGTGGCGACTAGGTCTCCCTCGAATGCAAACGTTCAGCAGGGAGAATCGGCGTGAGCCAACAGCGATCTTTGTTTCGACCGGAGGCCATCGCGTTTCAACAGCGTGGCAAGATGGGGGAGGTGGTGCTGCTGCAGCCGGTGCCTGCGAAGCTCCTGTTCTGGAGTCTCGTCACGGCGTTTGCGATGATCGCGTCCTACCTCGCACTGGCGCAGTATGCGCGGAAGGAAACCGTGACCGGTTATCTCGCGCCGACCGCAGGCGTCGCCAAGGTGTTCGTTCCGCGCAACGGGATCATCACCGATGTTCATGTCCGGGAGAGCCAGATCGTCGTTGAAGGTCAGGCGCTGCTGACGGTGGCGATCGATCAGACCGCCGCGGACGGCCAGAACGTCGACAGCGTCCAGCTCGCGACCCTGGCCCGCCAGAAGGCAGCACTGCGCGAGCAGATCGAGATGCAGGAGGATCGGGCGGTTTCGGAGCGCAAGCGTCTCGAGGCGCAGATCGCCGGCGCGCACGATGTCATCGCGTTCCTCGAGGAACAGATCGCCGCGCAGGCCGAACGCGTGCGGCTCGTCGAGAGCCTGGTCGATTCGGTCGAGGGACTGCGTGGCAAGGGCTACATTTCGGAGGCCGACTACAAGCGTCGGCGCGAGACCTTCCTGGAAAGCAAACAGAACCTAAGCGCGTTGAGCCAGCAGCTTGCCGGCCGTCGCGCCGAGCTGGCGCAGGCGGCGGCATCGCTGGAGCAACTGCCGACCATGATCGCCGAAAAGGTCCAGGCATTGCGCAACCTGGTCGCCGACGGCGAACAACGCATCGCCGAGATCGAAGGGCGCCGTGCCTTCGTGGTGCGCGCACCGATCGCCGGCCGGATCTCGACCCTGCAGGCTGCAGTTGGACGCGCCATCGATCCACGCCAGTCGCAGCTCTCGATCCTGCCGCAGGACAGCCTGCTGCAGGCCGAGCTCTTCGTGCCGACACGGGCGATCGGCTTCGTGCGGCCTGGGCAGCAGGTCCGCGTCCTCTACGACGCCTTTCCCTACCAGCACTTCGGTACCTATGGCGGCCGTGTTGCAGGTGTTGCGCGGACCATGCTCACCAGCGCCGATCTACAGGGACCGCTCTCGCTGCAGCAGCCGGCCTACAAGGTCACCGTCGTCCTCAACCGCCAGAACGTCGACGCCTATGGCGAGCGCGTTCCGCTGCAACCCGACATGCTGCTCAAGGCCGATATCCTGCTCGATCGCCGGTCGCTGCTGTCATGGCTGCTCGATCCCCTCCTGAGCGCGAGGGTGTCCTGATGTTGCAGTCCCTGCTCAATTTCGGCGCGCGCCGCCGCCTGCCGTTGATGATCCAGAGCGAGGCGACCGAATGCGGTCTCGCCTGCCTCGCCATGGTGGCCGGCTATCACGGCCATCGTGTGGATCTCAACACGCTGCGCCGCCGCTATCCGGTCTCGCTCAAGGGCGTGACGCTGAAGACGCTGATGCAGCTGGCGAGCCACCTCAAATTCGCATCGCGCCCGCTGCGCTTCGAGCTCGAACATCTGGGCGAGTTGCGGCTGCCGGCGATCGTGCATTGGGACCTCAACCATTTCGTGGTTCTCAAGAAGGTCACGGCCAAGGCGATCGTCATCCACGATCCCGCCTTCGGCGAACGGCGCTATTCGCTCGCCGAGGCTTCGAGGCATCTGACCGGCGTCGCGCTCGAACTGACCCCGGTCGACGGCTTCGAGGCGAAGGACGAGGCGACGCGGCTGCCGCTGACGGCGTTCTGGGGACAGCTTCAGGGCGGAGGCAGGGCACTCTGGCAGACGTTCGTTCTTTCGCTGATGCTCCAGGTCCTGGTGATCGCCAGCCCGTTCTACATGCAGACCGTCGTCGACGATGTCATCGCCAAGGGCGACGTCGATCTCCTGCTGGTGCTCGCGCTCGGGTTCGGCGGCCTCGCGGCGATCTCGGTCGCAACGACTGCGCTGCGTTCCTACATTCTGCTCATCCTGCAGAACACGCTGAGCCTGCAGATGGTTGCAAAACTGTTCCGCCACATGATGCGGCTGCCGCTGGAATTTTTCGAGAAGCGGCACATTGGCGACGTGCTGTCACGGTTCAGCTCGATCGAGCCGATCCGTGTGCTGATCGCGGAGGGACTGATCGCTGCGATAATCGACGGTACCATGGCAATCGCCACCATGGCCGTGATCTTCCTGTACAGCGCGAGGCTAGCGGCTGTCGTCGCCGTGGCGGTCACGCTCTACGCGGTGCTTCGCATCGGCCTGTATCGGGCCCTGCGGCGGAAGAACGAGGAATTGATCCACGCCCGGGCCAAGGAGCAGTCGAGCTTCATCGAGACGGTGCGCGCGATGCAAAGCCTGAAGTTGTTCAACCGCGAGAACGAGGCGGAGGGACAATGGCTCAACCGCTATGCCGACACCATCAACGCCAACATCAGGCTCGGGCGGCTCAATATCGGTTTCAAGACCGCCAACGAAGCGCTGTTCGGCATCGAGAACATCGTCACGGTCTATCTCGGCGCTCGGCTGGCGCTCGACAATGCCATGACCGTCGGCATGTTGTTCGCCTTCATGAGCTATAAGCGTTTCGTCGTGGAGAAGGGCGTGGCGCTGATCGAGAAGGCGCTGGATTACCGTATTCTCGATCTGCACCTGGAGCGTCTCGCCGACATCGCGCTCAATCCGCTGGAACCCGGCCACGACCGGCCGCCGCTGGCCTATGCGCGCCCGATCGCCGGCCGTATCGAACTGCGCGATGTCAGCTTCCGCTATGCCGAGGCCGAGCCGCTCATTCTGCAGAACGTCAATCTGACGATCGAGCCCGGCGAGTTCGTTGCCATTGCCGGGCCGTCCGGCGCGGGCAAGACGACGCTCGCAAAGATCATCCTCGGACTGCTCGATCCCGCCGGCGGGCAAGTCGTCATCGACGACATGCTGCTGTCGACGATGGGCCGGCAGGCCTATCGCGAGCATGTCGGGGCCGTGATGCAGGACGATCACCTCATCTCGGGATCCATCGCCGACAACATCTGTTTCTTCGATTCCGCTTTCGACATGGACTGGTTGATGGAGTGCGCGCGCCGCGCCGGCATTCACGACGAGATCATGGCGATGCCGATGGCCTACAACAGCCTGATCGGTGACATGGGAAGTTCGCTCTCCGGCGGACAGAAGCAGCGTGTGCTGCTGGCCCGCGCGCTCTACCGGAGGCCGAAAATCCTGTTGCTCGACGAGGGCACCGCTCATCTCGACGTCGAGATGGAGCGGCAGATCAACGACACCCTGCGCCAGCTCAAGATCACGCGGGTGGCGATTGCGCACCGTCCGGAGACGATCCGGGCTGCGGACCGGGTGTTCTCGCTCGAGAAGGCGTCGCCCGCGAAGGGGGTGTTGCCGGCGCCGATGGCGGCGGCGGCCCAAAACGCCGATCCAGTGACCGCCGTCGTGCCATTGGCGGAGCCGAATTCATCGCCTTGCACCGACGGGCGCAGGATCGGCGCTTGAGGTAGCAGGACGCGAACCAGGTTCGGAGAGGAGATCAGACGGTATCTAGATACTTTTTCGATTCTGGGGCCGACGGGGACACGACCGGACCGTCGGCCAGCGGCTCTTGCATGGTCGTGGAAATTCACACAGCCGGCGGAGGCTCCCGGAATACCTGCGAGGCACCTTGGGAGGTGCGGGGTCAAGGAGCCCAAGTCGGGGGCGTATTTCCTTGCTTCCACGCAGAATCCCGCTATATAGCGCCTCATCTCACACGGAAACATGGCTCGAAAGGCCGTCCGGTGGCAACCGGGCCGTCAAGGCTCGTTTGCTCACACGTTTCCGGAGGAACCAACCGGAGAACCAGAACTATGGCGCTACCTGACTTCACCATGCGCCAGCTGCTCGAAGCTGGCGTGCATTTCGGCCATCAGGCCCATCGCTGGAATCCGAAAATGTCGGAGTACATTTTCGGCGCCCGCAACAACATCCACATCATCGACCTCGCACAGACCGTGCCGATGCTGCACCGTGCGCTGCAGGCCGTCAGCGACACCGTCGCCAAGGGCGGCCGTGTGCTGTTCGTCGGCACCAAGCGGCAGGCGCAGGACGGCGTGGCGGAAGCGGCCAAACGTTCGGCGCAGTACTTCGTCAATTCGCGCTGGCTTGGCGGCACGCTGACCAACTGGCGCACCATCTCGGGCTCGATCAAGCGCCTTCGTCAGCTCGACGAGGTGCTCGCGTCGGGCGAAGCCAGCTCCTACACCAAGAAGGAGCGGCTGACGCTGCAGCGCGAGCGCGACAAGCTCGACCGTTCGCTCGGCGGCATCAAGGACATGGGCGGCCTGCCGGACATGATCTTTGTGATCGACACCAACAAGGAAGACATCGCGATCCAGGAAGCGCAGCGGCTCAACATTCCCGTTGCGGCGATCGTCGACACCAACTCCGACCCCAAGGGCATCACCTATGTGGTGCCGGGCAATGACGACGCCGGCCGTGCCATTTCGCTGTATTGCGACCTCGTGGCCCGTGCGGTCATCGACGGCATCTCGCGTGCCCAGGGCGAAGCAGGCGTGGACATCGGCGCCGCCGTGAAGCCCGTGCAGGAAGAAATTCCGGCCGCCAAGTCCGGCTTCCAGGGTCTTGCAGGTCCGCGCGGTCCCGCCGACGACCTCAAGAAGCTGCCCGGCGTCTCCGGCGCGATCGAGAAGAAGTTCAACGACCTCGGCATCTTCCACTACTGGCAGCTGGCCGAGCTCGATCACGACACCGCTCACAAGATCGGCGAAGAGGTCGGCCTTTCCAGCCGCGCCGATGCCTGGGTTGCCAAGGCCAAGGCGCTCACCGCGGAAGCGGAATAACGCGATTGTCGGAACATGATCCGACAAAGTGGGCTCATGTTCAAACAGCAAGACTTGGCCGGGTATTCCCGGCCACCGCTTGGTTTCCTCCACTGACGGATTACCTGCGGCGGATGCCGGCGTGGTGTTGTGCCGCGCCGCGCCTGCCCTGACAGGCAAGAAGGACGTTTAGCAATGGCTACGATCACAGCTGCGATGGTCAAGGATCTCCGCGAGTCCACCGGCGCGGGCATGATGGACTGCAAGGCCGCGCTCACCGAGACCGCCGGCGACATGACGGCGGCACAGGACTGGCTGCGCAAGAAGGGGCTTTCCAAGGCCGCCAAGAAGGCCGGCCGCGTTGCGGCCGAAGGTCTGATCGGCGCGATGACCAAGGGCAACAAGGGCGTCGTCGTCGAGGTCAATTCCGAGACCGACTTCGTCGCCCGCAACGGCCAGTTCCAGGGCCTGGTCAAGATGATCGCCCAGGTCGCGATCGACGTCGGCGCCGATGTCGAGAAGATCAAGGCCGCCAAGGTCGGCAGCGCCACGATCGAGACCGCGATCTCGGACGCTATCGCCACCATCGGCGAGAACATGTCGCTGCGCCGTGCCACCTCGCTGGAGGTCAAGCAGGGCGTGGTGTCGAGCTACGTCCACGGCGCGGTGATCGAGGGCGCCGGCAAGATGGGCGTGCTGGTTGCACTGGAATCCGCCGGCAAAGCCGACGAGCTTGCTGTCCTCGGCCGCCAGCTCGCGATGCACGTGGCCGCCGCCAATCCGCAGGCGCTCGATCCGGCCGGCCTCGACCCCGAACTGGTCAAGCGCGAAAAGGACGTGCTGGCCGACAAATATCGCCAGCAGGGCAAGCCGGCCAACGTGATCGAGAAGATCGTCGAATCCGGGCTGAAGACCTACTACAAGGAAGTCTGCCTGCTCGAGCAGGCCTTTATCCATGACACCGGCAAATCGGTGGCGCAGGCGGTGAAGGAAGCTGAGGGCAAAGTCGGTGGCCCGGTGAAGATCGCCGACTTTGTGCGCTATGCTCTCGGCGAGGGAATCGAGAAGCAGGAATCCGATTTCGCGGCCGAAGTCGCGGCAGCCAGCGGCAAGAAGTAACCGCCGGCCGGCGCTTTCCTGGCGCAAGGTCGCGCCGGGAAGGCGGACCTGCGCCGGAGAAGAAAGCGATACGCAATGGCTGAGCCGGTCTACCGTCGCGTCGTGGTCAAGCTTTCGGGCGAATATCTCGCCGGTTCCAATGCATTCGGCATCGACCAGCCGACGGTGGACCGCATTGCCGGTGAAGTGATCGCCGCGCAGGAACTCGGTGCGGAAATCGCCGTCGTGGTCGGAGGCGGCAACATCGTCCGCGGCGTGGAAGTTTCCTCCCGCGGCGTGTCGCGTCCCACCGGTGACACGATGGGCATGCTCGCCACCATGATGAACTGCCTCGCGCTGGAGGCTGCAATCGAGCGCAAGGGCAAGCCCGCCCGAACGCTGTCGGCTTTCGTCATGCCGGAAATTTCAGAGCTGTTCACCCGCAGCGCGGCACACAGGTATCTTGCCGAGGGCCGGATCGTGTTGCTCGGCGGCGGCACCGGCAATCCCTTTTTCACGACGGATACCACCGCGGTACTCCGGGCCGCTGAAATCGGCGCCCACGCGGTGCTCAAGGCCACCAATGTCGATGGGGTCTACACGGCCGATCCCAAGAAGGACCGCTCTGCCAAGCGCTTCGACCGGCTCACCCATTCACAGGCGATTGAGGGCGGGTACAAGGTGATGGATGCAACCGCATTCGCGCTTGCCCGAGAGACGTCACTGCCTATCATCGTGTTCTCGATCGCCGAACCGGGTTCGATCGGCGCAATTTTGCGTGGCGCCGGCCACGGCACAATCGTCGCTGGCTGAACCGGCGCCTGCCGGTCGGCCGCGTTCTCGGCCGAGGGCAACTTGTGAGGAGAGGGAGAGGGTTATGCCCACACCTGGTTTCGACATCAACGATCTGAAGCGACGCATGCAGGGCGCTTCCCAGACGCTCAAGCATGAACTGGGTGGTTTGCGCACGGGCCGTGCAGCGGCCTCCATGCTGGAACCCGTCCAGGTCGATGCCTATGGTAGCCACATGCCGCTCAACCAGGTCGCGACCATCAGCGTGCCGGAGCCGCGCCTGCTTTCCGTGCAGGTCTGGGACAAATCCCTGGTCAAGGCGGTCGAAAAAGCGATTGTAGATTCAAACCTTGGACTGTCGCCGGCGACGGAGGGCCAAGTGCTGCGCCTTCGCATCCCCGAACTCAACGCGGACCGCCGCAAGGAACTTGTCAAGGTTGCGCACAAATATGCCGAGGCCGCCCGCGTGGCGGTTCGTCACGTCCGCCGCGACGGGCTCGATATCGTCAAGAAGCTTGAGAAGAACCACGAAATCTCCGAGGACGACCAGGAACGCCTCTCCCATGACGTGCAGAAGGCGACCGACGGCACCATTGCCGAAATCGATGCGCTGCTCGCGGCTAAGGAAAAGGAAATCCTCACGGTTTAGGGATTGACCCATGTCGAACGCCGCACCCGCAACCGATGAACCGGACCGCTCCGGCTATCCCCTCCATGTCGCGATCATCATGGACGGGAACGGGCGCTGGGCGGCTGCGCGCGGCCTGCCGCGGGCGGAGGGCCATCGCCGTGGCGTCGAGGCGCTGCGCCGCGTGGTGCGGGCCGCGCACGAACTCGGCATCGTCTATCTCACGATTTTCTCCTTCTCCTCGGAGAACTGGTCGCGGCCGGCGACCGAAATCGGCGATCTCTTCGGCCTGCTCCGCCGTTTCATCCGCAATGACCTTGCGACGCTGCACCGTGACGGCGTGCGCGTGCGTGTCATTGGGGAGCGCGAAGGACTTGATCCCGATATCTGCGCGCTTCTGAACGAGGCCGAGGAGCTGACACGCGACAATACCCGGCTCAATCTCGTCGTCGCCTTTAACTATGGATCGCGTCAGGAAATTGCCGGCGCCGCTCGGCGGCTGGCGCGCGAGGTCGCGGAAGGCAAGCGCGATCCCGCATCGATCGATGCCGATACGCTCGGCCAGTATCTCGACACGCCAAACATCCCCGATCCCGACCTGATCATCCGCACCAGCGGCGAACAGCGCCTGTCGAATTTCCTGATGTGGCAGGCGGCCTATAGCGAGCTCGTTTTCGTGCCGATCCATTGGCCCGACTTCGACAAGGCCGCGCTGGAAAGCGCCATCGCCGAATATGCCAGGCGCGAGCGCCGCTTCGGCGGCTTGGCTGCGAAAACCGGATCGTGACAGAGGGCGAGGCCGCGCCGGCGGCACCACCCGAGCAGGGGTCGCGCAATCTCTTGATGCGGGCGCTTGCGGCCGCAGTGCTGGCGCCGATCGCCATTGCCATCGCCTGGGCCGGCGGATGGCTGTGGACGCTGCTGGTGATGCTCGCCACCATCGGTCTCTATGTGGAATGGCTGATGGTGGTCGGGCTCGCGCGCGAGTGGCGTGCGACCGTACCCGGCGTCGCTGCATTGGCCATTGCCGGAGCCTGCCTGATTGCGGCAAGGCTCGATGCGGCGCTGGTGGCGCTTGGTGTTGGGCTTGTTGCTGTCGCACTGCTTTCGCCGCAACGGAGCAACTGGTCCGCGACCGGATTTCTCTATGCGGCCACGGCGGAAGTCGCCTCGGTTCTGCTGCGGCTCGATGCGGGCTATGGATTCCCGGCTTTGCTCTTCGTCCTGCTGGTGGTCTGGGCGGCCGATATCGGCGGCTATTTTGCCGGCCGCGGCATTGGCGGTCCAAAACTCTGGCCGATGGTCAGCCCCAAGAAGACCTGGGCGGGCGCAATCGGCGGGTTTGCCGGGAGTATGGCCGTAGCTGGGGCCTTTGCCGCGGCGGGCGCTGGAAAAACCGGACCGCTGCTGGCTTTGGGTGCTTTTCTGTCTGTGATTTCCCAGCTTGGCGACCTCTTTGAATCCGCGGTAAAGCGGCGTTTCGGCGTCAAGGATTCTAGTCACATCATTCCCGGCCATGGCGGGCTGTTGGATCGCCTGGACGGGTTTGTCGCAGCGGTGGCGGCCGCTGCAATTTTGGGGTTCCTGCGAGGCGGCGCCGATGGCGTCGGCCGCGGTCTTATGGTTTGGTGAGCTATGAGCGCAGTTCCATTGCGTAACAACAGGACCGCCGCATCCGCCGTGCGCAGCGTGACGGTGCTCGGCGCCACCGGCTCTATCGGCGACAGCACGATGGATCTGTTGCGCGGCGCGCGCGAGCGCTATCGCGTCGAGGCACTGACTGCCAATGGCAACGTGCAGGCGCTGGCAAAACTCGCCAAGGAATTCGGCGCGCGCTTTGCCGCCGTCGCCGATCCTGCGCGTCTCGGCGAACTGAAAGACGCGTTGGCCGGCACGCGCACCGAATGCGGGGCAGGCGAGAGTGCCATCATCGAGGCGGCGGCGCGTCCCGCCGATTGGGTGATGGCTGCCGTCAGCGGCGCCGCCGGCCTGAAGCCTGCGCTTGCCGCCGTCGATCGCGGTGCCGCCGTTGCGCTCGCCAACAAGGAATGCCTGGTTTGCGCCGGCGATTTCTTCATGCAGCGCGCCTCGAAAGCCGGTGCCTGCATTCTGCCAGCTGATTCCGAGCACAACGCGCTGTTTCAGGCGCTTTCGTCCGGCAATCGTGAAGAACTGGTGCGCGTCATCATCACCGCTTCGGGCGGTCCTTTCCGCACCTGGGCGCCCGCCGATATCGAGCAAGCGACGCTTGAGCAGGCGCTGAAGCATCCGAACTGGAGCATGGGCCAGAAGATCACCATCGATTCCGCCTCGATGATGAACAAGGGGCTCGAAGTCATCGAGGCTTCGTATCTCTTTGCGCTCTCTGCAGACGAGATCGACGTGCTGGTGCATCCGCAGTCGATTATTCATGGCATGGTCGAATTCTCCGACCGCTCGGTGATCGCCCAGCTCGGCACGCCCGACATGCGCATTCCCATCGCGCATTGCCTGGGATGGCCCGACCGTATCGTCGGCCCCTCGGCAAAACTCGATCTCGCCAAGATCGGCCAGCTCACTTTCGAAGCGCCCGATTTCGGGCGGTTCCCGGCGTTGCGTCTTGCCTACGAAGCGCTGCGCACGGGACGGGGTGCGACCACCGTCTACAACGCCGCCAACGAGGTTGCGGTCGCCGCATTCGTTGCGGGAAAGATCAGATTCGGCGGCATCGCGCGCCTTGTCGAGGCGACGCTCAACGACTGGGTTCGCACCGGAAACCGCGCGCCGCTGACCTCGGCGGATGATGCGATTTCCGTTGACCATATTGCGCGAAATAAGGCAGCCGCCCTATTGCCTGAAATTGCCTTAAAGGCATCCTAGAGGGTTGGGGACGGGGCCATCGGCCCTCGTCGAGGGGAACTGAATGTCCGATTTTTTTCTGAACAGTTTCAATACGTTGAGCCATGGACTCGTCGGCTACCTCATTCCCTTCCTGTTCGTGCTCACGATTGTCGTGTTCTTCCACGAGCTCGGTCATTTCCTGGTGGCCCGCTGGGCCGGCGTGAAGGTGTTAACGTTCTCGCTCGGCTTCGGACCGGAGCTGTTCGGTTTCAACGATCGCCATGGCACCCGGTGGAAGGTTTCCGCGATCCCGCTTGGCGGCTACGTGAAATTCTTCGGCGATGACACCGAGGCCTCGACGCCCTCGAGCGAAGCGCTGGCGCGCATGACGGCGGAAGAGCGCGAGGGCAGCTTCCATCATAAGAAGGTCGGGCCGCGCGCGGCGATCGTCGCAGCAGGCCCGGTTGCGAACTTCCTGCTCGCGATCGTGATCTTCACCTGCCTGTTCACGTTCTTCGGCAAGCCGAGTACAAGTGCGCGCGTCGACAAGGTCGAGGCGGGCAGCGCGGCGGCCGCGGCGGGCTTTCAGCCGGGCGACGTCGTGACTGCGATCGACGGCAAGCCGATCGCGAGCTTCCTGGAGATGCAGCGCTATGTCAGCATGCGCGCCGGCGAGCAGCTGACCTTCACCGTCAAGCGTGGCAATGACGCCGTCCAGTTGGTGGGAACGCCGCAGTTGCGGGAAACCAAGGATCCCTTCGGCAATGTCCACAAGGCCGGCGTGCTCGGACTGACGCGCGAGGCGACGCCGGGCGAGGCGACGACGGAGCGGGTCGATCCGGCGACGGCATTGTGGCTCGGGGTCAAGGAAACTTGGGTCGTCATCGATCAGACGCTCTCTTACGTGACCGCCATCTTCCGCGGCCGGGCCAGTGCCGACCAGATCGGCGGTCCGATTCGGATCGCCCAGATTTCAGGTCAGGTGGCAACGCTCGGAATCATCCCGTTGCTGCATCTGGCAGCCGTGCTGTCGATTTCCATCGGGCTCTTGAACCTGTTTCCGGTTCCATTGCTGGATGGTGGCCACCTTTTGTTCTATACGGCCGAAGTGGTCCGCGGGCGTCCGCTATCGGACCGGGCACAGGAGTATGGGTTCCGGGTGGGGCTCGTTCTCGTCCTGATGTTGATGGTTTTCGCGTTTTACAACGATTTCCATCAGGTTCCGTGGCTCAAGAATCTGTTCGGGTGAACAGGGCCTGGGCACTCACCCAGAAAAGGCTTTTTTGTGACGTTGCCATTGGGCAACGTGTTGGAATGAAAATGGAATCGCGCTGCCTCCAAGCGTTTGCCGACCCGGCAAAATTGGCTACAAGCAGCGCAGCGAGTTGGGAATCTGCCGGTTCCTTGGGGTCGGGGGCCGGTATCGGAATGACGAGGGCGCGTAGCGCATGAAGTTTGGAATGCGAGTACGGGGAGGCGCGCTGGCCGCCCTGATGATGTTCGCCATGCCGGTCGCTGCCGCGCTGACGACGCTTGCCCCGTCGCCGGCGGCTGCGCAGACGGTTGCCTCGATCGTCGTTGAGGGGAATCGCCGCGTCGAGGTCGAGACCATCCGCTCCTATTTCCGTCCCGGTCCCGGTGGCCGTCTTGGCCAGGCCGAGATCGACAACGGCCTGAAGGCGCTGATCGAAACCGGTTTGTTCCAGGATGTCCGGATCAACACCCAAGGCGGCCGGATCGTCGTCGTCGTGGCGGAAAACCCGGTGATCGGACGCATCGCCTTCGAGGGCAACAAGAAGGTCAAGGACGACCAGCTTTCGGCCGAGATCCAGTCCAAGCCGCGCGGTACGTTCTCGCGGCCGATGGTGCAGTCGGACGCGCAGCGCATCGCCGAAATCTATCGCCGCTCCGGACGCTATGACGTGCGCGTCAACCCGGAGATCATCGAGCAACCGAACAACCGCGTCGATCTCATCTTCACCATCGTCGAGGGCTCCAAGACCGGCGTGCGCTCGATCGAGTTCGTCGGCAACAATTATTATTCGTCCTATCGCCTGCGCGATGTGATCAAGACGCGCGAATCCAATCTCCTGAGCTTCCTCGGCGGCGCCGACGTCTATGACCCCGACCGCGTGGAAGCCGATCGCGACCTGATCCGCCGCTTCTACCTGAAGAACGGCTTTGCCGACGTGCAGGTCGTGGCGGCGCTGACCGAATACGATCCGGAGAAGAAGGGGTTCCTGGTCACCTTCAAGATCGAAGAGGGCCAGCAGTATCGCGTTGCCTCGGTCAACTACGTCTCCTCGATACCGAATTTCGACGCGGCGGTGCTGCGCCAATATTCGCGCGTCGGCGTCGGCGGAACGTACAATGCCGAAGCGCTTGAGAAATCGGTCGAGGAGATGCAGATCGAGGCCTCGCGGCGCGGCTATGCCTTCGCGGTGGTCCGTCCGCGCGGCGACCGCAATTTCGAAGCACACACCGTTTCGATCGTGTTTGCGGTCGACGAGGGCCCGCGTACTTATATCGAGCGCATCAACATTCGCGGCAACACCCGCACCCGCGACTACGTCATCCGCCGCGAGTTCGATCTCTCCGAAGGCGATGCCTATAACCGCGCGCTGGTCGACCGCGCCGAGCGGCGGTTGAAGAACCTCGACTTCTTCAAGAGTGTGAAAATCCTGACCGAGCCGGGCTCGTCGAGCGACCGCGTTGTGCTGATCGTCGACCTCGAAGAGAAGTCCACCGGCGACTTCTCGGTCTCGGGCGGCTATTCGACGACCGACGGCGCGCTCGCCGAAGTCAGCATCTCCGAGCGCAACTTCCTCGGACGAGGTCTGTTTGCCAAGGCGTCGGTGACGTACGGCCAGTATGCGCGCGGCTATACGCTTTCCTTTGTCGAGCCCTATCTGCTCGACTACCGCGTGGCGCTCGGCCTCGACCTCTATCAGCGCCAGCAACTGGCCAACAGCTATATCGCCTACGGTACCAAGACGCTCGGTTTCAGCCCGCGCCTCGGCTTCACCCTGCGCGAGGATCTGGCGCTGCAGCTGCGCTATTCGATCTATCAGCAGCAGATCCAGCTGCCTTACACCCTGTCGAACTGTAACAACGATCCCAACAACCTCGCGTTCAATCCGACGCCGGCTTACGTGAATTCGGTCGGCCAATGGCCAAACGGAACGGTTAACGGTCCCAATGGTCCAATCACGGACGCCTCCGGCGGCCAGGGCCTGTGGTGCTACTTCGACGGCGAAGCCTCGCTTCCGGTCCGCAAGGAGCTGCAGAGCGGCAAGGTGCTTACCTCGGCCGTCGGCTATTCGCTGGTCTACAACACGCTCGACAACAACAAGAACCCGACGGACGGCTTGCTGGTCGATTTCAAGCAGGACTTCGCCGGCGTCGGCGGCGACGTCACCTACCTCAAGACCGCCGGCGATCTGAAGTACTACTCTCCGCTGGTTTCCGACGTTGTTGCCATCGTCCATCTGCAAGGTGGCGTGCTGACCAAGCTGGGTACGGACCTGCGCATGCTGGATCACTTCCAGATGGGCCCGAACCTGGTGCGCGGCTTCGCGCCCAACGGCATCGGTCCGCGCGCAATCAATCCGTTCACCTCGTTGGACGCGCTTGGCGGCACCAAGTACTGGGGCGCATCGCTCGAGTTCCAGATGCCGTTCTGGTTCCTGCCCAAGGAAGTCGGCCTGAAGGGCTCGATCTATGCCGATGCCGGCGGTCTGTATGACTACCAGGGGCCGACGACCTGGGCCTATACGGGCGAGGTCACGAGACCCGGCGACGGCTCGGGTTGCATCGCGCCCACCAAGCCGGGGGTGTATCCCGCCAATCCCGGCACCTGTACCGGCTTGATCTATGACGACGGCAAAGTGGTCCGCACCTCGGTCGGCGTCGGTCTGATCTGGGCCTCGCCGTTCGGTCCGCTCCGCTTCGACTACGCCGTGCCGATCACCAAGGGTCAGTTCGACCGCGTGCAGCAGTTCAAGTTCGGCGGCGGTACGTCTTTCTAACGGGGCCATGGTGTGATTGGGTACGCTCGCGCAAAGCGGGCGCACCAGATACCGCGGCCCGGGCACGGCTTCAGAACCCCGGATACGGGGCTCTAGTGCGGTCATTTGCCTGATCGCGACGGGTGATATGGCGCTGCCGACATTCTTCCAGAAACCTTCTCCGGCCCTGCTGGCAGACATTGCCGCGCTGGCGAAGGCGACGCTTGTCGATCCCGCGCGAGGCGGCCTCGAAATCCGCGGACTGGCTTCGCTCGACGAGGCGGGCCCGCGGCATCTCACCTTCTTCGACAATCTCAAATATGCCGATCAACTGGCGGCCACCAAGGCCGGCGCCTGCATCGTCAGCGACCGCTTTGCCGCGCGCGTACCCGATCACGTCGCGGTACTGAAGGCCGCCCAGCCGTTCCGTGCTTTCGTGCGGATCGCCCGGGAATGGCATGGCGATGCGCTCCGTCCGCAGTCGTGGTTCGGCAATGACGGGATAGCGCCGTCCGCCGTCATCGATCCCACCGCCCGCCTGGAAGACGGCGTGGTCGTCGATCCGCTGGCGGTGATCGGGCCGGGCGTCGAGATCGGCGCGGGCACCGTGATCGGGGCGGCCGCCGTGATCGGCCGAGGCGTCAAGATCGGCCGCGACTGCAATGTCGGCGCCCACACGGCCATCCAGGCTACGCTGATCGGCAACAACGTGCTGATCCATCCCGGCTGCAGCATCGGCCAGGATGGCTATGGCTTTGTGTTCTTCGGCCCAGAGGGGCACCTGAAGGTGCCGCAGACCGGTCGGGTGCTGATCCAGAACGACGTCGAGGTCGGCGCCGGCACCACCATCGACCGCGGCAGCCTGCGCGACACCGTGATCGGCGAGGGCACCAAAATCGACAATCAGGTCCAGATCGGCCACAATGTGACCATCGGCAGGCATTGCCTGCTTGCGGCCCAGATCGGGCTCGCCGGCAGCCTGACGATCGGTGACAACGTAGCGATCGGGGCCAGAGCGGGACTGAACAACCACATCACGATCGGCGATGGCGCTCAGATCGCGGCGACCAGCGGGGTGATGGACGACATTCCCGCCAACCAGCGCTGGGGCGGTCACATCGCCAAGCCGACCAAGCAGTGGTTCCGCGAAGTCAAGACGCTCGAACGCCTGGCGCGTGAGAGTGCCCCCGGGAAGGGCGAGGGCGAGGGGAAGGAGTGATGGAGGAAGCACCGATCAAGTTCGACGTCATTGGTATCGATGAAATCCTGAAGACATTGCCGCACCGCTATCCGATGCTGTTGATCGACCGGGTCATCAATATCAGGACCGATCACAGCGGCATTGGCATCAAGAACGTCACGTTCAACGAACCCTGCTTTACCGGCCACTTTCCGGAGCGACCGATCTATCCTGGGGTGATGATGATCGAGGCGATGGCGCAGACCGCCGGAATTATCGGGATCAAGGCGATGGAAACCGACAAACCCCGCGCCGTGTATTTCCTCACCATCGACAAGTGCAAGTTCCGCAAGCCGGTACTTCCTGGCGATACGATCGAGTACCACATGCGCAGTGTTTCGCGGCGCAAGGCCATGTGGTGGTTTCACGGCGACGCCAAGGTCAATGGGCAGGTGGTCGCGGAGGCCGAGGTCAGCGCCATGCTGGCCGAGTGATCTGGTGGTCCTAAGGGTCGCGCGAACTTATCCGAATTTCAACCGGTGTGGCTTTTCCGTGACACTCGTCGCGGCTCGCGTTGGATAAGATGGCAATTGGAGAATGCGCAACTCATAGTGGAGTTCTGCCATGAAGGTTTTGGCTATTGCAGGTTCGATCGTCCTAGCGAGCACCTTGAACAGTTTGGCAGCCGATATGGCCGTTAAGGCCCCCGCAATCGCGCCGGTCTCGGTTTATAATTGGACCGGCTTCTATATCGGAGGAAACGTCGGATACGCTTGGGGCAATGCGGACACATTCTTCAATCCGCTGCCTTCGGCGGCGATATTCGTCAACCTGCTGCCGCAGACTTTGTCGCCGGATCCCAAGGGCGTGCTCGGCGGTGTCCAGGCCGGCTACAATTGGCAAGCCGGCAAATTTGTCCTCGGCGTCGAGGCGGACATTCAGGCGGCCGACATCAACGGCGATGTCCGTGTAACGCCGATCATTCAGAACAATGGTACGCCCTTCCCCGGAGCGGGCTTCCTTTCCGCTCATCAACGAATTGATTGGTTCGGCACCGTACGTGCCCGCGCCGGTGTTACGGCAACAGATCGCCTGCTGCTCTACGTGACCGGCGGTCTTGCCTATGGCGACGTGAACTATGCGGCTCAGACCGACTTCAGGCCCGGCGGAACGACCTTGTACGCTGCGAACTTCACCAAGACGAAGGTCGGTTGGACCGTCGGCGCTGGCGCCGAGTGGGCTTTCGCGTCAAACTGGAGTGCGAAGGTTGAATACCTCTACATCGACCTCGGCAACGAATCGACGACGGTTAATCCGGTCCCCGCCCTGCCGCCGTTCCAAGTTGCCTATAGTTGGAAAACGCAGGAGCAAGTTGCGCGCGTTGGCCTGAACTACAAATTCGGCGGGCCGGTCGTAGCCAAATATTGATTGGCTAGGGAAATTCGGAGAAAAAGCCCCGGCATCGGCCGGGGCTTTTTTGTTGAAGCCTTCGCCAGGTACGGATTTGCAGCGATGGCCGCTGAAATGAAGTGTAACGAGGCGTCACTGGACAGCCCTCATAGGCCGCGCTAACCAACGGAAAATTCGACGTTTTCGTATTCGGCTGGGCGACTTGATGGGAAAAATCGATCCGACCGCACGGATTGAGGACGGCGCCGTGATCGGCGAAGGCTCCACGATTGGCCCTTATTGCGTCATAGGTGCCAACGCCGTGATCGGCGGAGGCTGCACGCTGACGTCGCACGTCACTGTCAGCGGCCACACCACGATCGGCGCCAATTGCGCGATCTCGCCCTTTGCTGCTCTTGGCGGCCCGCCGCAGGACCTGAGCTACAAGGGCGAGCCGACGCGGCTTGAGATCGGCGATGGCTGCATCATCCGCGAGGGCGTGACGATGAACGTCGGCACGATGAAAGGCGGCGGGCTGACGCGCGTCGGCGATCGCGGCTACTTCATGAACAACAGCCATGTCGGTCACGATTGCATGGTCGGCAATGACGTGATCTTCGCGACCTCGGCGACGCTCGGCGGCCACTGCGAGATCGGCGACTTCGTCTATATCGGCGGGATGTCGGCGGTGCATCAGTTCACGCGGATCGGACCGCAGGTGATGGTCGGCGGTGTCTGCGGCGTGCGCGGCGACGTCATTCCGTTTGGTCTCGTCAACGGCCAGTACGCCGCGCTCGAAGGGCTGAACATCATTGGCATGAAGCGCCGGAAATTCACCAAGCAGCGTCTTGCGACCGTGCGCGGTTTCTATCAAAAGCTGTTCCATGGCCCCGGCATCTTCGCCGAGCGCCTCGAGGCGGTGCAGCCAATGGCCGGGGAGGATCCGGCGATTGCGGAAATCCTCGCGTTCATCGCCGGAGCCAAGCACCGCGCGCTGTGCCTGCCGGCCGATGGCGGCAGCCGGGTGCAGTGAAAACAGGGACAGCCGCAGCGTCATGACATCAGCGGCTACCAATCTCTCTTCGCCGGTGGGCGTCATCGCAGGTGGCGGCGCCATGCCGTTTGCGGTGGCGGATTCGCTTGCCAGGCGCGGGATCGCCGCGGTCATCTTCGCGCTGAAAGGCACCTGCGATCCCGCGGGCGTCGCGCGCTTCCGCCATCACTGGATTTCCGTCGGCCAGATCGGCAAGGCGACGAGGCTGCTTCGCAGCGAGGGCTGCCGCGACCTGATCTTCATCGGCAGCCTGGCGCGGCCGGCTCTTTCGGACATCCGGCTCGACTGGGGCACGCTGCGCGTCATGAGCATGATCGTCGCGGCCTTCCGCGGCGGCGACGATCATCTGCTCTCGGGCATCGGCCGCATCTTCGAACAGGACGGCTTCCGGATGGTCGGCGTCAAGGACGCCGCGCCGGACCTGTTGATGCCCGGAGGATGCATTACCCGCGCCGCGCCGGATGCGGCTGCCGAAGCCGACATTGCCAGGGGCAGGGAAGTGCTGGCGGCGCTCAGTCCGTTCGACATCGGGCAGGCCGCGGTCGTGATCGACGGCCACGTCGTGGCGGTCGAGGACATCGAAGGCACCGACGGCCTGCTGGCGCGCGTGGCGCGCTTGCGCAAGGAAGGCCGCTTCCGGGCCAAGCCCGGTCGCGGCGTGTTGGTGAAGATGCCGAAGAGCGGCCAGGATTTGCGCTACGACTTGCCCACCGTCGGCCCGCGAACCGTCGAGGGGGTGACGGGAGCCGGGCTCGGTGGCATCGCGGTCGCAGCCGAAAACACCATTGCAGCCGAGCCGCAAGCCATGATCGCGGCCGCCGACCGAGCGGGCCTGTTCGTTACTGGTGTATCTCCGTGAGTCCGGTGCGTTCAGACCCGAATGTCGGGCGCAAGATATTCCTGATCGCGACGGAAGAATCCGGCGACCGGCTTGGCGCCAATCTGATGAAGGTGCTGCGCCAGCGCCTCGGCGGCGCCGTGCAGTTCGAAGGCGTCGGCGGACGGGCCATGGCGATCGAGGGGCTGGCATCCCGCTTTCCGATCGAGGAGTTGTCCATCATCGGCTTTGCTGCCGTCATGCGACAGCTGCCGGCGATCCTGCGTCGCATCCGTGAGACGGCGGATGCGGTGATTGCCGCAGCACCCGACATCCTGGTCATCATCGACAGCCCCGACTTCACCCACCGAGTGGCCAAACGCGTGCGGGCAAGTGCACCGCATATCCCGATCGTCGACTATGTCTCGCCGACCGTGTGGGCGTGGCGGCCTAGGCGGGCGGTCGCCATGAAGCCCTATATTGATCATGTGATGGGGCTGCTGCCGTTCGAGCCGGCCGCCTACGAGAAACTGCATGGGCCGCGTTGCAGTTATGTCGGCCATCCCCTGACCGAGCAGATCGGTCAGCTTCGTCCCAACGAAGCGGAGCGGAAGCGGCGCTCGGACAATCCGCCGGTGCTCCTGATCCTGCCAGGGAGCCGCCGCAGCGAGATCAAGCACCATATGACCGCCTTCGGCATGACGCTGACGCGTCTGCATGACGAGGGCATTGCCTTCGAGGCGGTGCTGCCGACCATGCCGCATCTCGAGCGAGCCGTCACGGCAGCGCTGAAATACTGGAAAGTGCAACCGCGCGTCGTCGTCGGCGAGGAGGAGAAGCGCGCAGCTTTTCGCATCGCCCATGCCGCGCTCGCCAAGTCCGGCACAGTCACGCTGGAGCTGGCGCTGGCGGGCGTACCGATGGTGGCGGCCTATCGCACCGGTGCGCTCGAGGCTTTCGTCCTGCGCCGTGCCATCCGGGTGAATTCGGTGATCCTGGCCAATCTCGTGATCGGCGACAACGTCGTGCCGGAATTCCTGCAGGAGAATTGTCGCTCCGAACGGCTCGCGCCGGCGCTGCGCGATGTGCTCGGCGATACCCCGATGCGGCGCAGGCAGGTTGAAGCCTTCGGCCGCATCGATTCAATCATGTCCACCGGCAATCAGCCACCGAGCGTCCGCGCCGCCGAGATCGTTCTGGCCGAGATGCGCAAGGCCCGCACTCCGGGCTGAGGGTCAATGAGCACCCCCGCGTGTCCGCGCAACGATCTGCGGCTGACCGCGGACCGTCAGACCGACGATGGTGTCATACACGCTGCGCAATTTCGCATCGAGGGTTTCAGGCGGCAGCGAAGGGAGGCACATCCGATTTGCCTGGTTACAGGCCTCCAGTGAAGCGGCCGTCGATCAGGACGAACGCCATGCGGCAATTCTTGTTCGAACGATTGGCCCAGGCGTGGTTGGCCCCGCACTGGATGACGATGTCGCCGGTGCGGATGACCGTTTCTCCGCGATCTACGACCAGGGTCATTTCACCTTCCAGCACGATGCCGTAGTCGAGGGTTTCGGTGCGGTGCATCAGGGGATGCGGTCCACCCGCCTTGAATTGCGACGCTGCGGCACCTCCCATGGCGCTGAACTTCTCCTGCGCTCCGGCTTCGTTCAGGCTGCGGACTTCATTGCCTTCAGGCGGAAAGTCGATAATGCGGATGCGAGTTCCACCCTGGGGCGGCGCCAGCACAAGCCCGCTTTCGGCAGGTTCGCCGGGCTGACGGTCGATCAGAGCCGGCGTTTCGCTCGTGCTCCACACTTCAAAGAATGTGGGGCCGCCCGGGCCGCCGACTTGGACGATCCGAGTTGGCGGCGCATCGGAAACGATGACCGCGTTTCCGGCCCGGTCGTGGCCGGTCACGATGCGTCTAAATGCGCCGCTCATCTCAGCGTCCCTCTGCCCGTGTCATGGCCGTGTCAAAAGCGGGTGTTCGAGCGATGCAAAGAATTCGCACGCCATGATGTCAAAGAGATGTTGCTTGGCCGAACGCATTTTTTCAAGGTACTCCGAAATCCGAGAAACTGCCCGCCATCGCCTCGAAGTCATCGAACCGGAGTTCGGTCATGCTATTGATTTCACAAGCGGCGGCATCCCGGGCAATTCACCTGCGACTGCATTCTGTGCAAGTAGCGTCGGACTGTCTGCCGAACGACCGGGACGAGATGAAGAGCCCAGCGTGGTGCGGAGCGATCCCGTCAGCCGCGCGCGAGACGCAGCATCTCGCGATTATGATGAATATAGATGCCATGGCCGGTCGCGGCGAGCGACGCTACCATCGCATTCGCGACATCGCGCGCGGCTATCGAGCGATAGCGGTCCAGGAAGGATGGAGTGAGCGCATCGGTTAGCGGGCTGAGACGGATCGTCAGCTGCTCGCTCGGTCGATGCTCCCGCCGGCTCCCCGTGAGGAGGCCAGGCCGGAAAATATCGAGCCGCTCGAACTTGAGAGCAATGACTGCGTCTTCGGTTTCGCCCTTGGTGCGCAGGTAGAAGACGGGAGACCGGGAGGAGGCGCCGACCGAGGACACGAGCAGAAGCCGGCCCGCACCGGCATTTTTCGCCGCCGTCGCCACGGCAAGGATTGCGTCATGGTCGATCGCTCGGAATGCCTCGCGAGAACCTGCACTGCGTTGGGTGGTTCCGAGTGCGCAGATCACCGTGGTTGGCCGTGCAGCCACAATCAGATCGGGCCATGTCTCGACGGCCCCTACCAGTTGCTCGTTGGGGATGCTGTCAAGCCGGCGGCGCCCGAGTGTGATGGCGGTCTCGCCCATCCGGCCGAGCACCAGCCCGCCAATCAGGCCGGATGCACCGGCAATAAGAATGCGATCGCCCATCCGCCTGTACGGCCGCCTATTGTACGGCTCGATGCCGTCAACCACATGCTCAGCAGTATTTCAGTGTACGGGTGTCAGCCATCGTTTCGGGGGCGTCAGGAACGCTCTTGCCTTTCGCCCTGCGCAACGGCGGCTACTTCCGCTTATCCATCGGCACGTAGTCGCGGCGGCCGACGCCGGTGTAGAGCTGGCGCGGACGGCCGATCTTCTGCTGCGGGTCCTCGATCATCTCGCTCCATTGGCTGATCCAGCCGACGGTGCGCGCGACCGCGAACAGCACGGTGAACATCGAGACCGGGAATCCCATCGCCTTCAGCGTGATGCCCGAATAGAAGTCGACATTCGGATAGAGCTTGCGCTCGATGAAGTACTGGTCGGAGAGCGCGATCTTCTCCAGCTCCAGCGCCACCTTGAGCATCGGGTCGTCGCCGTGGCCGGTCTCCTTCAGCACGGCGTGACACATCTTCTGCATGATGCGGGCGCGCGGGTCGTAGTTCTTGTAGACGCGGTGGCCGAAGCCCATCAGGCGGACTTCCGAATTCTTGTCCTTCACCTTCTTGATGAAGTCCGGAATCTTGTCGACGGAGCCGATCTCCGCGAGCATCGCCAGTGCGGCTTCGTTGGCGCCGCCATGGGCGGGGCCCCACAGGCAGGCGATGCCGGCGGCGATACAGGCAAACGGGTTCGCGCCGGAGGAGCCGGCGATACGCACCGTCGAGGTCGAGGCGTTCTGCTCGTGGTCGGCGTGCAGGATGAAGATCTTGTCCAGCGCATCGGCCAGCACCGGATTGATCTTGTACTCCTCGCAGGGTACCGCGAAGCACATATGGAGGAAGTTTTCGGCGAAGGTGAGCGAGTTCTTCGGATAAATGAAGGGCTGGCCGACGGTGTATTTGTAAGCCATCGCCGCCAGCGTCGGGATCTTCGCGATCATCCGCATCGAGGCGATCATGCGCTGCTGCGGATCGTTGATGTCGGTGGAGTCGTGATAGAACGCGGCGAGCGCGCCGACGCAGCCGACCATGACGGCCATCGGGTGAGCGTCGCGGCGGAAACCCTGGAAGAAGCGGGCCATCTGCTCGTGCACCATGGTGTGCTTGGTCACGCGCGTATCGAAATCGAGCTTCTGCGCCTTGGTCGGCAGCTCCCCGTACAGGAGCAGGTAGCAGGTTTCCAGGAAGTCGCCGTGTTCGGCGAGCTGCTCGATCGGATAGCCGCGGTATTCAAGGACACCGGCGTCGCCGTCGATATAGGTAATCTTGGACTGGCAGCTGCCGGTCGAGGTGAACCCGGGGTCGTAGGTGAACATGCCCGCCTGGGCATAGAGCTTGGCAATGTCGATCACATCAGGGCCGACGGTGCCGCTCAGGATCGGGAAGTCGTAGCTCTTGTTGCCGACCGTGAGGGTCGCTGTCTTTTTGCTGGATTTGGCGTCCATCGTTGTCGTCCCCGATGAAATCGTTGCGAAAATCAGGCTGGCCGGATGCTTTCTCAAGGAGAAGGCAAGACAAGCCGGATTGTCTAGAAGGCGGTGCAAGATGGGTATCTTATTGCCCTGTGCGCTGCAAGATGGACGCAGGTAGGGGGCCTGTTGGGTCCCGGTCAGGCCGCCTGATCGGCCAGCCTGGCAAGGCACTCCTCGCGCCCTAATACCGCCAGAACCTCGAAAATGCCCGGTGAGGTCGTACGCCCGGTCAGCGCGGCCCGGAGCGGCTGGGCGACCGCACCGAGCTTGAGGTTATTCTGTTCGGCGAAATTCCGCATGGCCGCTTCGGTCGTCTCCGCGCTCCAGGACGAGACCTCCCGCAGCACGGCGAGCAGCTTCGTGATCAAGGCGCGGGCATCATCGGTCAGTAGGGCCTCTGCCTTCGGCTCCAGCTCCAGCGGCCGGTCGGCGAAGATGAAATAGGAGCCGGCGATCAGCTCGATCAGCGTCTTGGCGCGCTCTTTCAGGCTCGGCATGGCCTGCAGCAGCTGCATCCGGGTCCGCTCATTGAGCTTCGGCTTCAACGCAGCGCCTTCGGGGATGTGGTCGAGCACGTCCTCGAACATGCTCACCAAGGTCTTGTCGTCGGTCTGGCGGATATAGTGGCCGTTGAGGCTTTCCAGCTTGGCGAAATCGAAGCGAGCGGCGGAGCGGCCGATGCCGGAAAGATCGAAGGCGTCGATCATCTCCTGCGTCGAAAAGATCTCCTGGTCGCCGTGGCTCCAGCCCAGCCGCACCAGGTAGTTCCGCAGCGCCGCCGGCAGATAGCCCATGGCGCGGTAGGCTTCGACGCCCAGCGCCCCATGGCGTTTCGACAGCTTGGCGCCGTCGGGGCCATGGATTAGCGGGATGTGCGACATGCTGGGGATCGTCCATCCCTTCGCGTCGTAGATCTGCTTTTGGCGTGCCGCGTTGATCAGATGGTCGTCGCCGCGGATGACGTGGGTGACGCCCATGTCGTGGTCGTCGACGACGACGGCCAGCATGTAGGTGGGCGTACCGTCCCCGCGCAGCAGCACGAGGTCGTCGAGATTCTCGTTCTGCCAGACCACGCGCCCCTGCACCTGGTCTTCGATCACGGTCTCGCCGGTCTGCGGCGCCTTCAGGCGGATGGTCGGCTTGACGCCCGCAGGCGCGGTCGCGGGATCGCGATCCCGCCACAGGCCGTCATAAAGCCGGGTACGCCCTTCCGCGCGCGCCTTCTCGCGCATGGCGGCAAGTTCCTCAGCCGTGGCGTAGCAGCGATAGGCCTTGCCCCCGGCGAGCAGTTGCTCGGCCACCTCGCGGTGGCGGGCGGCGCGGCTGAATTGATAGATGACTTCGCCATCCCAATTCAGCTCCAGCCATTTCAGCCCGTCGAGGATCGCCGCAATGGCGGCTTCCGTCGAGCGCTCGCGATCGGTGTCCTCGATTCGCAGCAGCATCTTGCCGCCGTGCTTTTTGGCAAAAAGCCAGTTGAACAGCGCAGTGCGGGCGCCCCCGATATGGAGGAAGCCGGTCGGCGAGGGGGCGAAGCGGGTGACGATGGATTCGGACATCAAGGCGGGTCGTATGCGAAAAACAGCGGTGGTGTATAGCAGGAACCGGGCATAACTAAAGCCCAACTGGTGGGCCAGGACTCGCCAAGAAGGCTTGAAGAAGGCTTGGCGGGCCGGGGCGAATTTGGCAGAAGGGCCGCCAGCAATCAGGAACCCGTGATGACGACAGAAACGGTGACGGCCGAAGCAGGGCGCGACTTCATCCGCGACATCATCCAGGCCGATCTCGACTCAGGCAAGCACAAGGCCATCGTGACCCGGTTTCCCCCGGAGCCGAACGGCTATTTGCACATCGGCCACGCCAAGTCGATCGCGCTCAATTTCGGCGTCGCCCAGGAATTTTCCGGCAAATGCCACCTGCGCTTCGACGACACCAACCCGACCAAGGAAGAGCAGGAATATATCGATTCCATCCAGGCCGACGTGCACTGGCTCGGCTTCGACTGGGGCAAGAACCTATTCTACGCCTCCGACTATTTCGAACGGCTCTACGACTGGGCAGAGGGCCTGATCAAGGCGGGGCTCGCCTATGTCGACGACCAGTCGCAGGAGGAGATCCGCGTCAACCGCGGCACGCTGACCGAGCCCGGCAAGAACTCGCCGTTCCGCGATCGCCCGGTCGATGAAAATCTCGACCTGTTCCGCCGCATGCGGAAGGGCGAATTCCAGAACGGCGCGCGGGTGCTGCGGGCGAAGATCGACATGACCGCCGGCAACATCAACCTGCGCGACCCCGTGCTCTACCGCATCCTGCATGCACATCATCCGCGCACCGGCGACAAATGGAGCATCTATCCGAGCTACGACTACGCGCACGGCCAGTCGGATGCGATCGAGGGCATTACCCACTCGATCTGTACGCTGGAGTTCGAGGATCACCGGCCGCTCTACGACTGGCTGCTCGACAAGCTGCCGGTGCCGTCGCACCCGCGCCAGTACGAGTTCGCGCGGCTCAATCTCACCTATACGCTGCTTTCGAAGCGCGTGCTGACCCAGCTGGTGCGCGACGGCCATGTCGCCGGCTGGGACGATCCACGCATGCCGACCATTGCGGGGCTGAAGCGCCGTGGCGTGCCGCCGGCCGCGATCCGCGAGTTCGTCAAGCGCATCGGCGTCGCCAAGGCCAACAGCGTGGTCGACGTCGGCATGCTCGAATTCTGCATCCGCGAGCACCTCAACAAGACGGCGCAGCGCCGCATGGCCGTGCTGCGGCCGCTGAAAGTCGTGATCGAGAACTATCCGGAAGGCCAGCTCGAGGAGCTCGAGGCGGTCAACCATCCCGACGATCCCGCCGCGGGCACGCGCAAGATAAAGTTCGGCCGCGAGCTGTATATCGAGCAGGACGATTTCATGGAGAACCCGCCGAAGAAGTTCTTCCGGCTTTCTCCGGGCAATGAGGTACGGCTGCGCTACGCCTATTTCATCAAGTGCCGCGAGGCGATCAAGAATGCCTCCGGCGAGCTCGTCGAGCTGCGCTGCACCTACGATCCCGCGACCAAAGGCGGCAACGCGCCGGATGGCCGCAAGGTCAAGGCAACCATGCACTGGCTGTCCGCGCAGGATTCGATCCCTGCGGAAATTCGCATCTACAACCAGCTGTTCTCCAAACCGAACCCGGACGCCGGCAATTTCGCCGCCGACCTCAATCCGCAGTCGCTTGAAATCCTCAAAGATGCGCGGATCGAGCCCGCGATTGCCACGGGCAATTCGGTCGAGCCGTTGCAGTTCGAGCGCCAGGGCTATTTTGCCCGCGACCCGGATTCGACGGCGCAGCGGCCGGTGTTCAACCGCACCATCGGGCTGCGCGACACCTTTGCCAAGGAAGTCGGCGGGAAGGGCTGAGATCATGCCAATCGCGTCCGACGACATTGCCGCCGGCATCATCGCAAAATGGTCGGCGGCGTTCGCGAAGCTCGACCCTGACGCGCTGTCCTCGCTCTATTCCAGGCACGCGCTGTTCTACGGTTCGAACCCGACGCTCTATCGCGGCCGGGATGGGGTGAGATCGTACTTTGCGGCCTTGCCCGGCTGGAATTCACAGAGCGTCCGCTTTACCAATGTCGCGACGTCGGCGGCGGGCGGCGACGTCGTCAACATGGCCGGCACCGCGAATTTTTCCGTCGATGACGCAGCGCTTGCGGTGAAGATCACCTGGGTCATCGTCCGCGAGGACGGCGACTGGAAGATCGTCAGCCACCACGTCTCGTCGAAGGCGCCGCTGATCGACCAGGTGACATAGCTCAGATTCTCGGCGCGTCCTTCTGCGGGACTGGCAAAAGCAGCGGGGCCACCTCTGATTTTTGCAATGCTTTTGGGCGGCTGACATAAGCTGGCCGATTGCGCGTGGAGAAAAACGAAGTGTGGGACACATGTGGCGTTGATTGCGGGGACATCACGGACACGGCCTGACTGCGTGAAAGTGTCGCAACGTAAGGACGTATATTTATATCATCAATAGTTCTGATAGCATTCAATCTCCAATTTCAATTGTAAGTAAGTTTCATTGATACTAAATCGGTCCCGTTAGTGGAGGACAATATGGTGCGCATCTACGACGTACAGAGCGCGGTCATAACAATTCTCAAAAGCGATCCGCCTCAAATTGTTATTTCAGCATGTGGAAAAGCGAGTTCGACAGGCTGGACCAACCCGACACTTGGAGCTTGGTACTACATTGATGCACCAAAGGATGGAGTCCAAGACTTTGATTTCACCGCAACTGAGCCTACTGGAATTTCGCTTCCAGTTTTGACTCCAATCACTGCGAGCTCTTTGATAAGCCGAGATCCGTCGAATTATTGGGGTAAGGGCAAACCGCTTGTTGGTGTGCGAATACATGCGCGCGACAACACCATAGAGGAGAAATTCGACGCAAACTCCAAAGTTTTTAGGAATATGGATGAAGGGTGGCCACTGCCATGGCCGTTTCCGACGGGAGGTTGGGAAAAACTTAGCGGGCCGAGTACCGGAGGAGGCGGCATTACCGCCGCAACTGGCTTGTTTCCACCGGTGGGATGCACCCTACGTGTCTATAACTCTGGCGACCCTCTGACCAAGGACTATCGACCCGATCGCTACAACGTGGAACTTTCACCGTCGATCCAGCGGATTGTGAACGTGTGGTACGGTTAGTCAGACCGCATAGCGATGGTGCGATAGCGAGCTACGTGCACGTGTTGCGCGTCATTCCCCGGTTTCTCTATCCGTTCCCGTTTCTGCACATTTCGCCTTCCGGTAGCCTTGTGTCCGCGACGGGATCACAGGGTGTTGAGTGGCCGAGCAGGGTGAGACGCCGGGCGGGAGGCGAGGCTATGCCGGGACATGGCCGCCCCGCGCGGCGGCGGCGCAGGCCGGCGGATACGCGCCCTCGGGTTTCCGGGCGTGGTCGTCTCTCGTCGCAAGGCTGCGGGAGTGGGCGCAGGCGGAGGCCGGAGCGGGACGCCTGCTGCCATGGGTGCCCGTGGCGTTCGGCACCGGCATTGCCTTTTATTTCGCGGTCGATCATGAGCCCGTGTTGGTGGCCGCAGCCGTCGTTGCCATCGCACTGTGTGCGGCGGCGTTCCTGTCGCGGCGGCACAAGGTCTTTCCCGTCACGATAATGCTCGCCGCCGCGGCTGCCGGATTCGCCATGGCGACGTGGAAGACGGCTCGCGTCGCCCATGGCGTGCTGGCGCGGCCGGTCTATTCGGTGGCGCTGACCGGATTTGTCGAGACGCGCGACATCCGCGAGCGTACCGACCGCTTCGTGCTGCGTGTAGTCTCGATGGAAAGCCCGCGAGGCCAGATCAAGCTCGAGCGTGTGCGGCTGTCGGTGAAAAAGGGCACGGCGCCGGCGGTCGGCAGCTTTGTCGAACTGAAGGCGCGGCTGCTGCCGCCGCCGTCGCCGCAGCGGCCCGGCAGCTACGATTTCGGCCGCGACATGTATTTTCAGCGCATCGGCGCCTCCGGCTTCGTGATGGGGGCGATCAAGGCGGCCGATCCGCCGGACAGCGGCGGCATGGCGCTCCGCTATTCGGCGTTCATGCAGGGGCTCCGCGATGCCATCGACGCGCGTATCCGCAACGTGCTGGAGGGCGACAAGCGCGCTATTGCCACGGCGCTGCTGACCGGCCGGCGCGACGCCATCTCCGAGCCCGTCAACGATGCCATGTTCATCTCCGGCCTCGGCCATGTACTGTCGATCTCCGGCTATCATATGGCTGTCGTGGCCGGCGTCGTGTTCTTTGCGATCCGGGCGCTGCTGGCGCTGGTGCCGGCGCTGACCGTGTCGTTTCCGATCAAGAAATGGTCGGCCGCAGGTGCGCTGCTTGCGGCTGCTTTCTACCTGCTGCTCTCGGGCGCGGAGGTCGCCACGCAACGCTCGTTCTTCATGACGGCCGTCGTACTGATTGCGGTCATGGTCGACCGCCGCGCCGTCACCTTCCGCACGCTGGCGGTGGCCGCGCTGATCGTGCTCTCGATCGCGCCGGAGGCGCTGGTGCATCCGAGTTTCCAGATGTCGTTTGCGGCCACGCTGGGGCTCGTCGCGCTGGTGCAGATCGGGATGCCAAGACTGTTCGCCGCTCCCGACAATTCCGCGACCGCCCGCGTCGCGTTGTGGGGCGGACGCGAATTCACCATGCTGCTGCTGGCCTCTCTCGTCGCGGGCCTCGCCACCACCCCCTATGCCGCCTTCCATTTTCATCGCATCGCGCCCTATGGCGTCCTCGCCAATCTGGCTGCGATGCCGGTGGTCTCGGCGCTGGTGATGCCGGCGGGCCTGCTGGGGCTCCTGGCCATGCCGTTCGGCTTCGACGGCTTCTTTTGGTGGCTGATGGGCCTCGGCATCGATTGGATGGTCGCTGTCGCGCAATGGGTGGCAAGGCTTCCGGGCGCAGTCGGCCGCATGGCCGCGTTCGGCATTGGGCCGCTGGTCATCGCCAGCCTCGGTATCATCCTGATGGGCCTGCTCCGCACGCCGCTGCGCTGGGTCGGGGCGGGGGTGCTGGCTCTCGCGGTCGTCTGGGCGGTGAGCGTGCCGCGGCCGGATATCCTGATCGCCGCCGACGGCCGCAATGTCGCCGTGCGCGGCAAGGACGGCAGGCTGCATCTGATGCGAAGCGGCAAGGATGCGTTCGCAGTGAAGGAATGGCTTGCCGCCGACGCCGATGCGCGAACGCCTGCCGACGCCTCGCTCGCCGAGGGCGTGTCGTGCGATGCGGCGGGCTGTGTGACGCAATCGGCTAGCGGCGCGCTGGTCGCGCTCAGCCTGCGACCGGAAGCGATTTCCGACGATTGCGAGCGTGCTGCGCTGATCGTGACCGCGCGGCAGGTGCCGTCGGGCTGCCGCGCCTCCGTCATCGAGGCAGAACGCCTGCGGCGCCAAGGCGCGCTCGCGCTACGTGGAACGCGCGAGGGCTTTTCGGTGGGCGCGGTCAAGCCGCGCGGTATCGACCGGCCATGGTCGCCGTCCGCAGGCGGCGACACCGGCGAGGCCGATACGGCGATCTCCGCGCCAAGACCCGCCCGGCAAGGGGTCGATGCGACCCCCTCCGAGTCGGATTGGCAGGCGGAGGACTGATACGTCAGAGAACCGCGTCGCGGACCTGCTGCGCGGTCTTCTCGGCTTGCTGCAGCTTCTCCTGCACGGGGAGCTGCAGCACGGTCACGTGCTGGCCCTCACACAGCTGGGTTGCCAGCACGAAGGTGCCGTCGGGAAATTCGATCGCGTCATGGTGACGGTCGGGAACATGCGGATCGACCATGCCGAACTTGCCGACGCGGAAGTCGAGGGTCTTCGGCCAGATCCAGCGGCTGTCGTAACGGACGTTCTCGGTGAAGGCCAGTTCGGTCCCCGGCAGCATGCAGACGGCCGTATCGGGATCGCTTTCGGAAGCGAACCCGCGGGTGGAGGTGCCGCGGAACGTCGTGGTGATCAGGGTTTCGCCGACCTCGGCCGGCCGCGATGCCAAGGCGCGTAAGCTATAGTCGCACATCGGATGGCTCCTCATTTGAGATAGCTACCCGCGTCACTCCTTTGCTTTGAGGGCATGACCGCGTCGCGATCACGTCCGGAGGCGCAGGCCTCTATCAAAGTGGACTTGCGCGAAAGGTTGCTCTCGCTCGCAGGCAATTATGCGGCCGAGGACGGCTTGCCCGATCACAAATGCGTTTGAACTTTTTGCTCTTGAAATTATCGTCTAACGGCCCGCTCCAATAGCGGCGCACAGCAGCCACTTCGCCGAAAGCACGGCGGCAGGACGGCCGGACCGCGCAAGGCGAGCCCGGACGCGATAGACGATCAGTACTTCCTGTACAACCCGATCAGCTTGCCCTGGATACGGACGCGGTTGGGCGGCAGGATCCGTACCTCATAGGCAGTATTGGCGGGCTCGAGCGCGATCGAAGCGCCGCGACGGCGGAAGCGCTTCAGCGTCGCTTCCTCCTCGTCGATCAGCGCCACCACGATGTCGCCGGTATCGGCGGTGTCGTTGCGCTGGATCAGCGCCATGTCGCCGTCCAGAATGCCGGCGTCGACCATGGAATCGCCGCGCACCTCGAGGGCGTAGTGTTCGCCGGAGCCGAGCATGTCCGGCGGTACACTGATTGTATGGCTACGGGTCTGCAGCGCCTCGATCGGCGTGCCGGCGGCGATGCGGCCCATGACAGGTACCTGCACCGGGCGCTCGCCGCTGTCTTCGGCCGCAGCGCCGCCAGCCGAACGCTTGCCGAGCGTGCCCTCGATGACACTGGGCGTGAAGCCGCGGCGGCTGGCGCCGCTGGCGGCTAGCTCCGGCAGCTTGATCACCTCGATGGCGCGGGCGCGGTTGGGCAGGCGGCGGATGAAGCCGCGTTCCTCGAGCGCCGTGATGAGGCGATGAATGCCGGACTTCGAGCGCAGGTCGAGGGCGTCCTTCATTTCGTCGAAGGACGGCGGAACGCCGGCTTCTTTCAGTCTCTCATTGATGAAACGCAGAAGTTCGTACTGTTTGCGCGTAAGCATCGCGGGCAATCCCCAGTTGGTAGAGCGCGTCGTTCGATTCCGAGACTCTCGTTCCGAAACTGTGCAGCAAGCGCTTCAGCACACCACCGCTCGAAACAAATCATGAACGGACACTATATGTTCGATATGTGTTCCGCAACCACTTAATTTTGGGTGAACGCGATGAGCTTTTGTCGGGAACGGCGAATCAGCCGCTCATTCCGGCAACCGAAGCATCTCGATCCGCGTGCCGGCCTTCGCTGCCGGCGACAATGGCGGACGCAGCACTAATCCTTGTGCCGCAGCGAGTTTTCCCAACAGGGAACTGTCCTGCTGGCTGACGGGCGTGGCGATCCATTCACCGTTGCCGCTGCGCTCCAGGCGCGAGCGCAGATAGTCCTCGCGCTTGTCGTTGGCGGGGACGTCGCGCCCGAGCAATGCCGTTTCCCTGACGTGATGGACGTCGCTGCGGCCGGACAAAGCGCGAATCAAAGGCACCAGGAACAGGAACGCGCAGACATAGGAAGAGACGGGATTGCCAGGCAACCCGATCACCCGCATCGGGCCGAGCCGGCCGTGCAACATCGGCTTGCCGGGCCGCATGGCAATCCGCCAGAACGCCATGGCAACGCCTTCGGCCTCGAGGGCGCGTTTGACGAGGTCGTGGTCGCCGACCGAAGCCCCGCCGGTCGTGACCAACACGTCGGCGCCGGCCTCACGGGCGCGGCGGATGCCGCTCGTCGTGGCGGGTAGGGTGTCGGCGGCGACGCCCAGGTCGATGGTGTCGGCGCCCTCCGCCCGGGCCAGCGCTCGCAGCGCAAAGCCGTTGGAATAGACAATCTGGCCCGGTCCCGGCGTGGTGCCGGGCATGACCAGTTCGTCGCCGGTGGCGAGCACCGCTACCTTTGGGCGGCGGCGCAGCGGCAGTTCCGGATAGTTCATGGCGGCTGCAAGCGAAAGGTCCCGGTCGGTGAGCCGCGTTCCGGCGGCGAGCAGCACGTCTCCTTGGCGGAAATCGATGCCGGCGGCGCGGATGTGCCGGCCTTTGACGGCGGCCTCGGTGATGGTGAGGGTGTCGCCTTCGATCTTCGTGTCTTCCTGGATGATGACGGCGTCGGCGCCCTCGGGGATCACGCCGCCGGTGAAGATGCGCGCCGCTTCTCCCGCGCCGATGGTGCGGCCGAACGGCCGGCCGGCGGCAACCTCGCCGATCACCTTCAGCCGCGCCTTCAGGTCCGCCGCATCGGCCGCCCGCACCGCATAGCCGTCCATCGCCGACATCGCCTGCGGCGGCTGGGTGCGCCTGGCCGCCACGTCGCGCGCCAGCGTGCGGTGAAAGGCGGCTTCGAGCGCGACGGTCTCCTCGCCGAGTGGCATGGCGCCGTCGAGAACCGCCGCAAGCGCATCGGATACCGGCATCAACGCCAAATCAAGAAACTCCCAAAGTTGCGAAAGGCTTCTAGATTCCGAGTGCGGCAAGGGCGCTTGCCACGTCATCGGAAGATTTCACATGAACCGCGGCAAGGCCGCTGGCGCGGGCGCCGGCGATATTTTCAGCGGAATCGTCAAAGAACACAATGCGCGAGGCCGGCACGCCGATCGCGCTGACGACGTGCTGGAAGGCGGCGGTTTCCGGCTTCCGCAGCCCGATGCTGGAAGAAAGAAATATCTCCCGGAAATGGCCGAGCACATCGGTATAGGTCTTTGAAAAATGCGCGGCATGCGGCGGGTTGGTGTTGGAGAAGGCATAGAGCGGCATTTTCGCCGCGGCTCGCGCCAAGAGCGCCGCAATGCCCGGCATCTCGCCGGTGAAGATGGCGTTCCATCCTTCGAGAAGCTGCACATCGGAAATGCCGATACCGAGCGAATGCCGCAAGGCCTGGAAGAAGGCGGCATCGTCGATAAGGCCGGTCTCGTGATGGCGAAAACTGTCGTTGACGACAAACCGGGCGGTGAGGTCGGAAGGTTCGCAGCCGGCATGATCCGCCCAGATGCGCATCACGGGCTTGAAGTCGATATCCAGCACGACGCGGCCAATATCGAACAGCAGCGCGTCGGCGGAGCCGGGGGAAAGTGGGGGCGGGGTCATCTGGGCGCGTGGTGTACGAAAATCGTGGCGGCCATGCAACGATCCGGACTTGCCGCGGCAGGCATGGCGGCTATCGTTGGACCTTGCAAGGGCGGCCTCAAGACCCCCCCAGAGGATCCCAGAGGAAAAGTTGATGTCCGGCACGCTCCTGTTTTCACCGATGACGATCCGTGGCGTCGAATTGAAGAACCGCATCGTGGTGCCGCCGATGCACCAGTACTCCGCGATCAAGGGCTTTCCGACCGACTGGCACCTGATGAATGCCGGCAAGTTCGCGGCCGGAGGCGCGGGCCTTGTCATTGTCGAGTCGACCAAGGTCGAGCGGCGCGGCTGCGGCACGGTCGGCGATCTCGGCATCTGGGACGACAAGTTCGTCGAACCGCTCGGCCGTCTCGTCAAGTTCATCAAGCAGCAGAACTCGGTCGCCGGCATCCAGCTTGGCCATTCCGGGCGCAAGGCGCGCGCATTTCGGCCGTGGGAAGGCGACCGGCCGCTGGAGCGCACGGCTGACATCGACGACTGGGACGAATGGACGCCGGTGGCGCCGAGCGCGATCGCCCACAGCGAGAAATGGCCGGTGCCGCGCGCGCTGGAGCGCGGCGAGGTCAAGGACCTCGTGCAGGCCTGGGGCAATGCCGCTCGCCGCGCCCATCAGGCCGGCTTCCAGGTACTGGAACTTCACGGCGCCCACGGCTATCTCGTGCACGAATTCCTTTCGGAGCGATCCAACCAGCGTAGCGACGAATATGGCGGTTCGGAATCAAACCGCATGCGCTTCATCACCGAGGTGACCGAAGCGGTGCGCGTGCATTGGCCGGACGACAAACCGCTGTTCGTGCGGCTGTCGGTCGAGGACAATGCCGGCTGGGGCCCCGAGCAGAGCGTACGGCTGGCAAAGATCCTGAAGGCCAAGGGTGTCGACGTCATCGACTGTTCCTCCGGCGGCATCACCGACGTGGCGCCGATCCTCGGCAAGGAGATCAAGTACAGCTACCAGGTGCCGCTGTCGGAATACGTCAAGACCCATGCCGACATCATGACCATGGCCGTTGGCCTGATCATCCACGGCGACCAGGCCGAAGACATCCTGCGCGCGAAGCAAGCCGATCTGATCGCCGTCGGCCGCGAGATCCTCAACAATCCGAACTGGCCGATGGACGCTGCGATGAAACTCGGCGTCGAAGGCGCCTTCCGCAACGTGCCGCCCCAGTTCGGCTGGTGGCTGGGCACCCGCGCCAAGCGCGGTTTCGGCACCCGGCCGTCGACCTGGCAGAGCGGGCTGAACGAGACGAGGGTGCCCTAATCAGCGAGGGAGCATGTGCTCGGAGCCGAACCGGACCGTCCATTGCGCGATGGACAGGATCAGACCGTCGAATATCTCGCGGCCTTGTTCGAGTTCCCGCTTCGTGATGGGTGGGCAGCCGGGCCGGTTGTGGATGACCATCCTCGTCGTCGTCCAGTCAAGTCGGGCAGCCTTGCACGCCACGATCAGCGCATAGAGACGGTCACTTTCGATCAACGGCTCGATGGCCTCGACCTTCACGTCTATCAGCATCGACAGCGCAGCCACCACGCCGGCGTAATCCTGCCCGACCGCAAGCCGGTTCACCGACTGGTTGTTGAGCTTGCCCTTGCGCGCGAGCGCAGCCACCTCGCTTAGCGCCTTCGTATAGTCGATCTTGCTGGGCTGTGCCTTTGCAGCGGCTGCCGCCTGGGCAGGGCGCTTTTCCTGCGGAACCGGTCGGGAGGCGGTCAGGAACCGCGCCCGGACCACGTCGGTCGCCATGACGAGGAGTTCGCGCAGCAAGTTCGCGGGCATGTCCAGGCGAAGACCGAGATTCTCCGTCAGGCTCTCGTCCCGCTCAGCCCGGCCGACCAGGGTCGCGTAGCCGCATTCGGAGAAGGCCGCGCCGGGGTTATTGGCAAGCGCGTTTGAGACGCCGGCGTCGCCGCGCCTCAACAAGGCGTCGGTCAGCGCCTCGCTGAGTTTTTTTCTCTCACAGATGGCCAGCAAGTGTTGCTGGCTGAGGGTCATGGCGATTTCAATCAGATCTTTCTCGGGCAGGCGGCTCGAGTTCTTGAGGACAGGGGCCGCAACCGATGCATCGTTGTGAAAGGCAAGCGTGCGAATCGTGGCTCGCGGTGCCTGGTCGATTCGGGAAAGGGATTCGCTGAGTTCGCCCAGCGATCCGGTTTCTGTCCGCCCGATCAGGCGAAGCAGCAGATCATCCAGCACGCCCAGTTCGGCGTCCCCGAGGCGATCGGCATTGGACAGCACGAGGCTTGCGACGTGCTTGAGAATGCGGTCGGTGCGCTCGGGTGATCCGGTCTTTACCGCACCGTCCAGTTCCGTGATCAAGTTCGGCAAGATTGCCGCCACCATGACGATCTAGCTCCAAATGATTTCAGCCTGTCGGTCTGACCGACATGTTGTACGGGAGTACTACTGTCTGATTCGTTAGCCTTGCGTTTCATCCCCTCAGCGCAACGGTTTGAAACGCCCTCACGAGCGGTCCTTCCAGCTTTCCAACCATGTCGCACAGGACCTGATAGGCGTCCTGTCGCGACATCGGCGTGCGGTATGACCTGCGCTCGACAAGCGCAGCGAAGATGTCGGAGATCGTCAGCAGCCGCACCAGGTCGGAGATCTCCGCCCCGCTCAATCCGTCGGGATAGCCGGAGCCATCCAGATACTCATGATGATGTCTCACCCCATCAAGGATTTCCGGGCTTATGTCCGGGATCTGCTGCAACATTTCATACCCTATGACCGGATGGCGATTCATGATTTCCAGTTCGCCCTGGTCGAGACGGTCGGGCTTGTCGAGAATGGCCAGCGGGATACGTGCCTTGCCGACATCATGGAGCGTTGCCGCGAGTCCGAGCCGCATGACGTCGGCATCGCAGAATTTGATGCTCATGCCGAATGAGACCGCGATTCCCGTCACAAGCAGGCAGTGCTGGAAGGTCCCTTCGTGATAGCGGCGCACGTCGTCGAGCCAGGCGTTAAGGCCGTTTTGTCGGATGCCGTTGACGACGTCCGATGTGGCCTTCTCGGCGTCCACCAGCGCGATCTGGTTGCCCTTGCCTATTGCCGAGAACAGGGACGAGAAGGATTCCGCGCTCGTCGCAACCTCAGGCGGCCCGCCGGCCAGGCCCGGTTTCGTGCGCTGCTGTTCCAGCTCGACCTTGGCCAGTCTTGGTATGATGTCCTTCGGCCGGGAGAGCACCTGGGTGGCGCCAAGCGCGTAGGCCTGCGAAACCATGTCGCGAAGGTGGCTCTGAACGACGAACAGCCTCTCCGAAATGCCCTCCAGGTCGCCCATGATCGTTTTGAGCTGTTCCACGGGCGCTTTCTTGCGCAGGTCGGCGTCAACCACCAGCACGCCGTTCGCGACCGCCTGCTGGTCGGCTGCCCCCAGAACGCGGGACTCGACGGCATGCTGCGGCTCCAGCATCGCGCGGATGGCCGGTATCTTGTTCGGCGTGTCGGTGACGAAATGGACCAACATGTTCGGCCATCACAAGGCGTTCCGCGCGGCGAGGCGACGGCGATCAAAATCGATTTAAGTGGGTAAGCGTACAGTAGGTTTTGTTAACGGACCCTTGTAGCCGGTCGACCACATCCCGGGATCCCGGCGGCCGGGCGACCCGCCGGCTGTCTCGGAACCGGCTTCCCGACAACCGGAGCGGACAAATGCCCTGCAGAACCCGGCGTCGCGGGGGGCTACGAAGCGCAGCCGCCTCGTGGGATCACGCCGTGCATTCGGGTGGGACCTGGTTGGGCCAATCCGCCCGGCAGATCAATGGCTGTGCCCATGGCCGCGCCGGCGGCCCTTCGACTTCTTCTCCGGAGCCGTCGGGATCATGACCACGCGGCCGTAGCGCACACCGCGTTCGGCGATGACGTGCTCGGCGAGATGTTTAACATCGCCGCTGGCCCCCTTCAGCGCCGTCACCTCCATGCAACTGTCGTCATCGAGATGCACGTGCAGTGTTGCCAGCGACAGGTCGTGGTGGCCGTGAAAATTCTCCACCAGCCGCTTGGAGAGATCGCGCGCGGCGTGGTCGTAGACATAGACCAGCGCGGCGACGCACTGGCCGGAGGCGTCGGCGTCCTGCGCGCTCTGCTGCAGGCCGGCGCGGGCAAGGTCGCGGATGATCTCGGAGCGGTTCTGGTAGCCGCGCGCCTTTGCCGCCGCGTCGATCTCCGCGAGCAGGTCGTCTTCGATGGTGATGGTGATCCGTTGCATCCGAAAATTCCGTCAGGTCGGTTAGTATGATAATCCTGTTGCATCGTCATACCGGCCTTGTTAGCGTGAGCAGCCGGCTCAGGGTGCGTGCAGTCGCACGCCGACTTGTAACAGGTAACATGCGGGGGCATGTCAGTGCGTAGGGTGTGGCTGCGGATATTTTCTGCCGCCACCTGCGCTGCCGTCCTCGTGTTCCCGGCAAGTGCGCAGCAGTTGCCGGCCGCCAAACCCGATCAACTCCCGCCAGTCAATGTCACCGCTCCCGAGGCTGCGCAGCCGAGGCGGGCCGCGCCACCCAGGCCGTCATCAAATCGGGGCACGCGCAGCAGGATCGCAACCCGATCTGAGCAACGGACGGCGTCCGGCCCCAGCGGCGTGACCGCGGGCGATTCCGCCGAGAAGGCCGTATTCCTGCAGCCCACCGCCGCCAGCGCTGTCCGCTTCACGGGGGAGCAAGTCAATGCCGTACCGTTCTCTCGTGTCGGCGAGGCGCTGGAAGTCGTGCCCGGGCTGACCGTCACCCAGCATTCCGGCGAGGGCAAAGCCAACCAGTATTTCCTGCGCGGCTTCAACCTCGACCACGGCACCGATCTTGCCATCGCGGTCGACGGCATGCCCGTTAACATGCCGACCCACGGCCATGGCCAGGGTTATGCCGACATCAATTTCGTCATCCCCGAACTGATCCAGTCGGTCAATGTCCGCAAGGGGCCGTACTACGCCGATGTCGGCGACTTCAGCTCCGCCGGCGCGGTCGGGATCGACTACGTCAACCGGCTGCCGAAAAATATCGCGGAGATGACATTCGGCAGTTTCGGCTATCGCCGTGCCCTTGCGGCAGGCTCGACGGCGGTTGGCGAGGGCGCGCTGCTCGCGGCGGTCGAGGGCGCCAAATACAGTGGTCCCTGGGACTTGCCTGACAATGTTCGCAAGATCAACGGCGTGCTTCGCTACAGCCAGGGCACTGTGACCGACGGTTTCACGGTTACCGGCATGGCCTATTCCAATGGCTGGAATTCAACCGATCAGGTAGCGCAGCGGGCGATCGATCAAGGCATCATCGGTCGTTTCGGCACGCTCGATCCGACCGATGGCGGCACCTCCAGCCGCTTCAGCCTGTCGAGCAATTGGGCCCGTTCGAGCGAGTACGGGCAGACCAGGATCAGTTCCTATGGCATCCGGTCCGACCTGCAGCTCTTCAACAATTTCACCTATTTTCTCGACAACTCCGTCAATGGCAACCAGTTCAACCAGCTCGATCGCCGCACCCTCGGCGGCTTCGACGCGCGGCACGCCTTTGACTGGCGCTTTGCGGGCCGCGAGACGCAAACCCGCGTCGGCGTGCAGAGCCGCTATGACGATATCCATGTCGGCTTGTTCAAGACCGAGCAGCGCAGCGTGTTCTCTACTGTGCGCGACGATCGCGTCAGGGAAGGCAATGTCGGAATCTGGACGGACTCGACGACCCGCTGGACCGACTGGCTGCGCACCACGGCCGGTATCCGCGAGGACTTCTTCGCCGGGCGGGTGCTAAGCGATACGCCCGAAAACTCCGGCAACGCGCAGGCGTCGATGACGAGCCCGAAGGCCGGCATTGTGCTCGGCCCATGGTCCAACACCGAATTCTATGGCAATGCCGGCTATGGCCTGCACAGCAATGACATCCGCGGCGCTACCATCACGGTCGATCCCAACGACAAGGTGACGCCGCTCGATCGCGTGCCGCTGCTGGTGCGTTCGCGCGGCGCCGAGCTCGGTGTCCGCAACAAGGCGATCGAAGGGCTCACCAGCTCGGTCGCGGTGTTTGTTCTCGATTTTGACTCCGAGCTCTTGTTCGTAGGCGATGCCGGTACCACGGAGCCGAGCCGGCCAAGCCGGCGTGTCGGTGTGGAGTGGACCAACAACTACCAACCGGTGCGGTGGCTGACTTTCGATCTTGACGTGGCCTACACCCGCGCGCGCTTTACCGATTTCGATCTGGCCGGCGATCGCATCCCCGGCGCGCCGGCCTGGGTCGGAAGCGCTGCGGTCACCTTCGGCAACGAGACGGGCTGGTTCGGTGCGCTGAAGGCGCGCTATTTCGGTCCGCGTCCGCTGATCGAGGACGACAGCGTGCGCTCGCTGGCCTCCCTGATCTTCAACGCCCGCGCCGGCTATCGTTTCGACAACGGGTGGCGCGTGCAACTCGACGTGCTCAACCTCTTCAACGCGCAGACCAACCAGATCGAATATTACTATCTGTCTCGCCTGCCGGGCGAGCCGATCGGCGGCGTTGCCGACCGCCATGTCCATCCGGCCGAGCCGCGAGCGGTGCGGCTGACGCTGGCAGCGAAGTTCTGAGGACCGCCCAAAAGCAGGGGCGGCGGCGCATGGCCTCCGTCACGAGACTTTCGCGGGCCTGCGCTTGCCGCCTGCGCGGACAGTGACGAGCCCCCGATGCGTCGCCAGCATTTCCTTGATCGCTTCGGCCGGCTTTGGCGCGCTGAACAGATAGCCCTGCATCTCCGAGCAACCGAGCTTGCGCAGGATGCGCAGCTGCTCTTCGGTCTCGACGCCTTCAGCGGTCGTCGTCATGTTGCGTTCGGCGGCGATTTCGACCACTGCGCGCACGATGTCGGCGGAACCGTCGGGCTCGACCAAATCGGTGATAAAGCAGCGGTCGATCTTGATCTTGTCGAACGGGAAGCGCTTCAGGTAGCTCAGCGACGAGTAACCCGTTCCGAAGTCATCGAGCGCGATGCGCACGCCGATCTCGCGCAGCTGGTGCAGGATGGCGAGCGCAGCGTCGTCGTCGCGGATCAGGACTGCTTCGGTGATCTCGAGCTCCAGCCGGCTTGCCGCTAGGCCGGAGGAGGCGAGCGCAGCCATCACCCTGAGCGCGAGCGTGCCACTCTTGAACTGCACCGGTGAGATGTTGACGGCGAGGCGGACATGGTCCGGCCATTTGACGGCTTCCAGGCAGGCGGTGGCCAGCACCCATTCGCCGAGTTGATTGATCAGGCCTGTATCTTCCGCGATGGGGATGAATTCGGCCGGGGAGATCAGACCGCGCTCGGGATGACGCCAGCGCACCAGCGCCTCGCAGCCGCGGATGGTCCCGTGCTGCAGGCTGAGCAGTGGCTGGTAGTATACTTCGAAATCGCTGCCGGCGATGGCTTGACGCAGCTCAATTTCCAATTGCCGGCGTGCGCGGACCTGGGCGTCCATCACGGGCTCGAAGTAGCGGTGCGTGCGCCGGCCCTCGGCTTTCGCGGCATACATTGCCAGGTCAGCGTTCTTGAGAATCTGATCGATATCAGAGCCGTCCTGCGGCGCCAGCGCAATGCCGATCGAGGCGTCGGTGGTGAGTTGGTGGCCGAGGCAGTCAAAGGGCACGCGGATCGCGGCATAGATGCGCGCGACCAGGCCTTCGACATCCTCGGGGCCGGCGACTGAGGTCTGTACGATTGCGAACTCGTCGCCGCCAAGCCGGGCGACGAAGTCGCCCTCCCTGACGCAGCCGCGCAGGCTCTGCGCCACGGCCTTGAGGAGTTCGTCGCCGATCAGATGGCCGAGCGAGTCGTTGACGCTCTTGAACTCGTCGATGTCGATATAGAGAACTGCCAGCTGCCGCTCGCCGGTCGCATGCGGCAGCGCGAGTCTGATCTGCTCGCGGAACAGCGCGCGGTTCGGCAGGTCGGTCAGCGCATCATAGTGGGCGAGGTGGGTTATGCGCTCCTCGGCCCGGCGGCGCTCGGTAATGTCCTCATGGGTGACGACCCAGCCGCCATCGGCCAACGGCTCGTTGGCCAGTTGAATCGAGCGGCCGTCGGGCGTTTCGATCACCATGACATTGCGCTGGGCGACATCGCGCAACACCCGTGCGACGTAGAGATCGACGTCGCCGGTGAACGATCCGGTCGTCTTGCGGTGGGCGACGACCTCGCGGAAGCTGCATCCCGGCTTGATGACTTCCTCCGAAAGCCCGTACATCTCGATGTAGCGCTTATTGCAGATCACCAGGCGCTGCGAGGAATCGAACAACAGCAGCCCCTGCGTCATGTTGTTGACGGCCGTGTCGAGGCGCTGCTTCTCGAGCGTCAGGCGGCGCTGTTGTTGCGCATGCTGCTGCAACAGCTTGCGGACGACGAGGAAGAGCAGGGCGGCAATCGCCAGCACCGAGGCACCGGCGATCGCGACCAGCATCGCGATCTGCTCGCGCCAGTCGGCCAGCGCGGCTTCGGTGGTGGTGCTTGCGACGACGACCATTGGATAACCGGCAAGTATCCGCGAGGAGATCAAACGATCCTTGCCGTCGAGCGGGCTTGTCAGGCGCGTGGTGGTCGCGGCCTGCTCGAACACCTGCTGCTGGACGGCGGGACCGCGCTTGAAGTTCTGGCCGATCAATACCGGGATATTCGGATGGCGGGCGAGCAGGGTGCCGTCGCGATGATGAATCGCAATCGCGGAACTCGGCCCCAGCGCGAGCGTGGCGAAGAACTTCTCGAAATTGGCGGATTCGATGCCGCGGCCGATGGCGCCGATGAACTCGCCGTTCGCTCCCGTTACCTTGCGTGCGATGACGGTGGTCCAGACGCCGGTGATGCGGCTGCGCAGCGACTCGACGAGCATCGGTGGCGCCTGCGGGTCGGACTTGAAGGTCTTGAAATAAGGGCGGTCGGCTACATTGACCGGCGGGACAGGCCATGCGGCCGACGAGTTGATCAGCCGGCCCTCATTATCGAACACGTTCACGCCGCCGACATAGGACAGCGCGCTCATTTTCGAGGCGAGCATGCGATGCGCCGCCTCGGTCGACATCAGGCGCCTGTAGTCGTCTGCCGTTGTGATGCCGCTGGCGCGGACGGTATCGATCAAGTCCTTCTGGACGACCTCGAAATCCTCGAGCTGCTGGTCGAAATGATGAACCAGCAGCTGCACGGTGTTTTCCATCTCGCGTGCGGCATTGTGAATGGCGCGCTCGCGGGACTTTCCGGCAACGATCGCGGCGCCGACTGCGATGGCAGCAATCAACAGAAGGCCGCCAACCACGAGCCAGCGGATCGGGCCGCCGCGGAAAGCGGCGGCAACGCTGGCGGAGGCGAAACTGTTGCTCTTCATCTTTTTGTCGCAGTGCGAAGGACCGGAACGGGGTTTCGCAAGCCCCGCCCACAGGCATCGGTATCGCAGCGACGTGGAGTTGCGGTTAGCAAGTCTGGTTAATGAAAGGTGAGACGCGAGCTGCGTGCCGACGCGGGGAGGGCTGCGCCCCACGGTCCGCCCGCCGGCCGTCCCACCACCATGAGAGGTCGAGGAAATTTCGGATCTCAGCCGCCTGCGCGATAGTGCCCGGACTTGCCGCCCTTCTTCTCCACCAGGCGAATCCCCTCGATCCGGATGCCGCGCTCTACCGCCTTCACCATGTCGTAGATGGTAAGGCAGGCGACGGAGACTGCGGTGAGTGCCTCCATCTCGACACCGGTGGGGCCGGTGACCTTGACCGTTGCCTGCACCAGGCAGCCCGGCAATTTCGGGTCCGGCGCGATGTCGAGTTCGACCTTCGACAGCGCCAGGGGATGGCAGAGCGGAATCAGCTCGGAGGTGCGCTTGGCGGCCATGATGCCGGCGATCCGCGCGGTGCCCAGCACGTCGCCCTTCTTGGCATTGCCGGCGACGATCAATTCGAGGGTCGCCTTCCCCATGACGACCCGGCCTTCCGCCACCGCGACACGTTCGGTCGCGGGCTTGGCCGAGACGTCAACCATGCGCGCCTCACCCTTGCTGTCGATGTGGGTGAGGGTGGCCCCGGTCTTCGGCTTCTTCTTTGGCATCGCTCAGCGCGTTCCCGTGGCCCGCGAAGTTTCAGTGCGCGTGAGCAGCGCTCGGGTGGCCGCGGTCACGTCGGCCTGCCGCATCAGGCTTTCGCCGACCAGGAAGGTCGACATGCCGACGCGCTCCAGCCGGGCGAGATCGGCCGGCGTGAAGATGCCGCTTTCGCCGACCATCAGGCGGTCGCGCGGGATCAGCGGCGCCAACGCCTCGCTGGTTTCCAGCGTGGTCTCGAACGTGCGCAGGTTGCGGTTGTTGACGCCGATCATCGGCGAGCGAAGTTTTGTGGCGCGGTCGAGTTCGGCGCGGTCGTGGATCTCGATCAGCACGTCCATGCCGTGGGCGATCGCGGCGTCCTCGATGTCGACGGCGGCGGCATCGTCGAGGGCCGCCACGATGATGAGTATGCAGTCGGCGCCATGCGCGCGTGCTTCCGCCACCTGATAGGTATCGAACATGAAGTCCTTGCGGAGCACCGGCAGGCCGGTCGCCGTCCGCGCCGCGACCATGAAGTCGAGATGGCCCTGGAACGACGGCGTGTCGGTCAGTACCGAAAGGCAGGCGGCGCCGCCGGCCTCATAGGCTTTCGCCAGCGAAGGAGGATCGAAATCGGCGCGGATCAGGCCCTTGGAGGGCGAAGCCTTCTTCACTTCCGCAATCAGCGCATAGTCCCCGCGGGCGAGTTTTTCGCGGATCGCGCGAACAAAGCCGCGCGGGGCGGGTGCGGCCTTGGCGCGGGCCTCGATTTCGACAAGCGGCTTTGCACGCTTGGCGGCGGCGATCTCCTCGCGCTTGTAGGCTTCGATCTTGCGCAGGATGTCGGACATCGCCGGGACCTCAGCCGTTGGAAACCGCGATCAGCTGCTTCAGCCTGGCCGCCGCTGCACCGCTGTCCAGCGTCCTGGTGCCGATCGCAACGCCTTCCTTCAAATCCTTCGCCTTGCCCGCCACGATCAGCGCGGCGGCGGCATTGAGCAGCGCCACGTCGCGATAGGCGCCAGGCTTGCCCTCCAGCACATTGCGCAGCGCCGCCGCGTTGGCATCGGCGTCGCCGCCCTTGAGCGAGCCGGGAGAGGAGCGCGTCAGGCCGGCGTCCTCTGGCGCCATCTCGAAGGTCCGGATATTGCCGTTCTCGAGCGCGGCCACGGCAGTCGGGCCGGTGAGGGTGATCTCGTCGAGACCGTCGGAACCGTGCACCACCCAGACTGATTCCGAACCGAGGTTCTTCAGCACCTGCGCCAGCGGCTGCACCCATTGCCTGGAGAACACGCCGACCATCTGCCGCTTGACGCCTGCTGGATTGGACAGGGGCCCCAGCAAATTGAAGATGGTGCGGGTGGCAAGCTCGACCCGGGTCGGGCCGACGTTCTTCATGGCCGGATGATGCGCCGGTGCGAACATGAAGCCGATGCCGGCCTCCTTGATGCAGCGGCCGACGGCATCGGGCGAAAGATCGATCCTGACACCGAGCGAAGCCAGCACGTCGGCGGAGCCCGAGCGCGACGACAGCGCGCGGTTGCCGTGCTTGGCGACGGGTACACCGCTGCCCGCGACGATGAAGGCGGCGCAGGTCGAGACATTGACCGAGCCGGAGCCATCGCCGCCGGTGCCGACCACGTCAATGGCATCCGCCGGAGCCTGCACCTTCAGCATCTTTCCGCGCATCGCCGCCACTGCGCCCGTGATCTCGTCGACGGTCTCGCCGCGCACGCGCAGCGCCATCAACAGCCCGCCCATCTGCGACGGCGTGGCCTCTCCCGACATCATGGCATTGAAGGCGGAAGCCGCCTCGTCGCGAGACAGCGTCGCTCCGGTCGCAACCTTGCCGATAATGGATTTCAGGTCGTCCATCGCCCCACTTTCGAGCCGTTATTGATTAGCGCCCGTCACCTGCGCGAAGGCGGCCTGGTTGATGCTGGTGCCGATCACCTGTTCGATCTTGGACACATATTGGGCGACCTGCTCGTCGGCCAATCCGCGCTGCAGCGTCTCCTGCAGCTTCTTCACGTCGTCGGTGGCGGAGTCGACCGGCGGCATGGTAACGTCCGTGACCTTGAACACCGTCCATTCGCTGCCGGCGCCGCTCTGGCCTACGCCATCCTTCGCCGTGCGAAACGCCGCCGTGATGGCGCTGGAAGGTACGCCGGAGACGGAAGCTTCGCGCTTGAAATTCTTCGCGCTCTCGACCTTCGAGCCGACCGCGGACGCCTCCTCGGTGAGGTTGCCGCCGGCTTCGAGCTTCTTGACCATCTCGGCGGCCTTGGTGCGCAGGCGGCTGGCAATCTGGTCTTCGCGCCACTTCGCCTCGACCTGGTCGCGGACCTCGTCGAGCGGGCGTTCGCGCGATGGCGTAATGCCGAGAACGTCGTACCAGACATAGCCGCCCTGGAACGAGATCGGATCGTTGTCGACTCCGACATCGCTGTTAAAGGCTTGCGAGATCACGTCGAGCCCGCGCGGAACGTTGGCAACGAGCTGGCCGTTCGGCATGCGGCCGGAACGGTCGACCGCATCGATCGTCACCGCCGTCAGTCCGAGCTTCTGCGCGGCATCGACGACGCTGGCGCCGCCGCCGCGCTCGTCTTCCATCTTGCCCTGCAATTCGTTGACCTTGGCCCGCGCGTTCGCAGTCGCGACCTCTTTCTTGATGGTTGCCGCCACGCTGTCATAGCTCGGCACCGAGCCCGGCTCGATCTTTCCGACCTTGACCAGCGCAACGCCGAAGCGGCCCTGTACCGGCTGGCTGACCTCGCCGGACGGCAGCGCGAAGGCCGCATCCGCAACTGCGGGATCGATGATGGCGGATTTCTCGATCAGGCCGAGATCGTAGTCCGACGCATTGAGCCCGCGCTCCTTCGCCAGATCCGCGAAGGAAAAGCTGGCATTGAGGCGATTGCGGGCAGCCGTGGCTTCCTCCACATTGGCGAACACGATCTGCGACACCTCGCGTTTGTCGGGTGTGCCCATCTTGTCCTTGCGTTCGTCGTAGATCTTTCTGGCTTCCTCGTCGGACACCGAGCTCCACTTGCCGATCTCTTCCGGTGTGATCATCACATAGGACAGCTTGCGGTATTCGGGCGCACGGAACTGGACTTTGCGATCTTCGAAATAGGCGGCGAGCGTTTCCGGCGAGGGCGGATCGATGGTGCCGGCCTGCGCCGCGTCGAGCTTGATGTAGTCGATCGAGCGCTGCTCGTTCTGGAAGCGCGTGATGGCATCGACCATGAGCTTGGGCGGCTCGAGCCCGGCCGAGATGGTGCCGGTGATCTGCCGGCGCAGCGACACCCGGCGCTGCTCGGTGACGTAGCGCTGCTCGGTATAGCCGGCCTGGCGTATCATCGCCGCGAAGCGGTTCGCATCGAACTGGCCGCTGACACCCTTGAAGTTGGGATCGTTTTGGATCACGCGCAGGGTCTCGGCATCGGACTGGCCGAGCCCCATGCGGCGCGCTTCCTCATCGAGCGCGGCTTCCGCGATCGTCTGCTGCAATACCTGGCGATCGAGCCCGAACAGACGTGCCTGCTCCTGCGTCAGCGGTCGGCCGAACTGGCGGCTGAGCTGCTGCAGGCGGTCGTTGTAGATCTGCCGGAAAGCCTCGATCGAAATCTCGGTGCCGCCGATCTTGGCAAGCTTCGACTGGCCGAATCCCTTGAAGATGTCGGCGATGCCCCAGACGCCGAAACTGACGATCAGGACGCCCATCACTACGGCCATGACGGCCTTGCCGAGCCAGTTTGATGAGGCTTTTCGTATTCCTCGGAGCATGGGTCCAACTTGTTGGCAGGAGGGAACCGGGACAGGCCCCAGCGGAAACCGGAGCGAATTCCGCAAAATGGGCGTCACCGGGTTGATAACGCATCATAAAGTGGCCGTCACCACGCCGCAACCGCGCCCGTCTGCGCCAATTGAAGCGGTTAACGGATAGGGGATCGTCTGGGGCTCGATATGGCCGAATTCGCGGCGCTCTGCTAGCGAAGCGGCGCAAACTGTCAGGAATTTAACATGAACGATGGCATTCGGCCGCTGGTCGCCGGCAACTGGAAAATGAACGGATTGAAGGCCTCGGTGGCCGAATTCGACGCTATGCTGGCGGGCGCAGGCGCCTTTGCGGCAAAAGCCGATTTGCTGGTCTGCCCGCCCGCGACCCTGATTTCGAGTTTTGCCGAGAGGGCAAAGGGCAAGATCGTCGCAGTTGGTGCGCAGGACTGTCACCCAAACGCCTCGGGCGCTCATACCGGCGATATGTCCGCCGAGATGCTGAGGGATGCCGGAGCCACAAGCATCATCGTCGGCCATTCCGAGCGCCGCGCTGACCATGGCGAGAGCGACGCGCTGGTGCGGCAGAAGGCGGAGGCCACCTGGCGCGCCGGCCTCACCGCCATCGTCTGCATCGGCGAGACGAGAGGGCAGCGCGACGCCGGCCAGACTCTGGCGATCTGCGGCGGTCAGCTCAAGGGCTCACTGCCTGATGGTGCCACTGCAACCAACCTCGTGGTGGCCTACGAGCCGGTCTGGGCCATCGGCACCGGACTGACGCCGACGACTGCAGATGTCGAGGAAGTTCATCGCTTTATCCGGAAAGAGCTCACCGATCGCTTCAAGGCGGAAGGCGGCAAGATGCGCATCCTGTACGGCGGCTCCGTCAAGCCGTCGAATGCGAAGGAGCTGATGGCGGTCGCCAACGTCAACGGCGCGCTGGTCGGTGGCGCAAGCCTGAAGGCGGCTGATTTCCTGGCGATCGCGGCCGGCTGCTGAGCACCGTGCGAAGGCGCCAAGGCCGGTGGACCTTGAGATCAACCGGCATCGAGCCTGGGGTGAGGGTCCCTCAGGCCGCCTCATGTTGAGTAAGCCCCACAACCTCACGCACTGCACGGGCGATGACCAGTTCCTCGTTTGTCGGCAGGACCAGTACCGTGGCGCGGGCAAGATCAGACGAGATGATCTCAGCGTTGCCGGCATTTCGCGCGTGGTCGATCTCGATGCCCATCCAGCCGAGGCGCTCGCAAATTCGCGCACGTATCAGCCGCGAGTTTTCGCCGATTCCGCCGCAGAATATCAGCGCGTCGATGCCGCCCAGGGCTGCCGCCATGGCGCCAATCTCGCGCTGGCAGCGAAAGACGAAATAGTCGATGGCCTGAGCCGCTTCGGGCGTGGCTGCGGCTTCCAGCGTCCGCATGTCGTTCGAGAGTCCGGAGAGCCCGAGAAGGCCCGACTTCTTGTAAAGCAGGTCAGAGACCTCGTGTGGCGTCATGCCCTTCTGGTCCATCAGATACAGCAGGACACCGGGATCCAGCTGGCCGCAGCGCGTGCCCATCGGCAGTCCGTCCAGGGCCGAAAAGCCCATGGTCGAGGCAACCGAACGGCCATTCTGTATCGCGCACATCGAGGCGCCGCTGCCCAGATGCGCGACGACCACGCGGCCTTGCGCCAGATGTGGCGCAACGCGCGACAGCTCTCCGGCAATGTATTCGTAGCTCAGTCCGTGAAAGCCGTAGCGCCGTACGCCTGCATCATACATCTCGCGCGGCAGGGCAAATGCGTCGTTCACCCAGGGATGGCTTCGATGGAAGGCCGTATCGAAGCAGGCGACCTGCGGCACTCCCGGGAAGGACGCCATTGCCGCACGGACGCCGGCCAGATTGTGCGGCTGGTGCAGCGGCGCGAAAGGGGAGAAGCCATCGAGTTCGGCAATGCGTGTTTCGTCCAGCAACAGCGGCGCGGAATGGCTGGCGCCGCCATGGACGACGCGATGACCGACGGCGAGCAGATCAAGGTCGGGCCAGCGCGCTCCAAATCCCGCAATCGTCGCGGCCACGGCGCCGGCGTGGTTCGTCAGGTCGCCCTCCGCCGCTATGGCGCCGCCGTCGGCGCTCTTCAGCTTTACGGTTCCTTCCGGCCCGATCCGATCGACCAGACCCGTGGCCAGCGGCTCGTCTCCGGATAGCGGAAATAGCGAAACCTTGAGCGAGGAGGATCCGGCGTTCAAGGTCAGCACCGCTTTGGTCATTTCGGCGCGTCCGCGAAATGATGCAGGGCAGCCACCGCGCAGGACGCCAGCCGTGACATCGGGCTGTCGGAACGGCTGTTCAGGATAATGGGCACTCTTGCACCCAGGACCAACCCGGCGCCTTCGGCATGACTGATGAAGGCAAGCTGCTTTGCCAGCATGTTTCCGGCGTCGAGCCCGGGGACCACAAGGATGTTCGCGCGTCCTGCGACGGCGCTCTTGAGTCCCTTGGTTCGGGCGGCCCCCAGGTCGACCGCATTGTCCATCGCAAGCGGGCCTTCCACTTGCGCGCCGCGGATTTGGCCGCGATCAGCCATCTTCGACAACAGGGCCGCGTCGATCGAAGACTGGATCGCCGGGTTGACCGTTTCGACGGCCGACAGAACCCCCACACGCGGCTCCATGCCGAGCGACAAGGCAAGATCGATCGCGTTCTGACAAATGTCGACCTTGGTGGCGAGGTCAGGTGCAATGTTGATGGCGGCATCGGTCACGAAGACCGGCTCCGGTTGGCCAGGCACGTCGATCATGAAGATATGGGTGAACCGCCTGCCGACGCGAAGGCCATGTTCCCTGTCGAGCATGGGTTTCAGCAGGTCGTCGGTGTGCAGGTGTCCCTTCATCACAGCGGCCGCGCGCCCGTCGTGAACCAGCTGGCAGGCCATGGCCGCGGCATCGACGTCTCCTGCAACGTCGATGATCGCGAAGCCGGTCAGGTCGGCCGAGATTTCCGCCGCCGCCGCCGCGATGGCCTTGGCGGAACCGATAAGGATGGGCGCAATGATGCTTTCCTTGGCAGCCAGCACGGCACCGCCAAGCGAATTGGTGTCGTTAGGACATACGACGGCGGTGGGCAGGACTGGCAGAGGCCGGGTACGTTCCAGCAGCGCTTCGAAATGGCGGTGACGCTGAACGATCAGGCCCGGTATGTCGATGTCGTCGCGATCGAACTTTTCGTGCGGCGCCGCCACGATCGCCTCGCCGGACAGGAGCAGTGCGTCATCCGAAACGCGCTTGATCGTCGTTGCCAGCCGCACCTGGCCATCGTCCTGCTTGTCCAACACCTTGACCGCAACAATCACCTCGTCTCCGGCATGCGCATGGGCATGGAAGTCGAGCGTCTGGCGGCGATAGAGCGTGCCCGGGCCAGGAAGTTGGGTGCCGAGCACCGCGGAGATCAAGGCACCACCGAACATGCCGGGTGCAATTCGCTCCTTGTTGCCGTTGCCATCGAGATCGCTGTCGATCAGGTGTACCGGGTTGTGGTTGCCAGAGGCGGCGGCGAAGACATAGAGATCGTCCATGGTGACCAGCCGCCGCATTTCGGCGATCTCGCCAGGTTGGATCTCGTCGAAGGTACGGTTTACCAGATGCACGTCACACCCCGGCCGCTGCCTGCCGGCTGCCGGTATGTCGAGCGTCGGCTCTCTGGTTGCCCGGACCCTGCGCCTCGGTCGCAATCTGCTTTGCCGCCGCAAGCGGGTTGTCCAGAACATCGCCGGTGAGCGGCGGCAGGTCGAGAACTTCGCGGAATCGCTGCAGCAGCGACAGGGTGCGCGGCGACATTTCCGCGATCGGCCCGGCGATGTATTGCACCACTTGCACTGCCAGTTCCCGATCGGCCTTGCCGACATCAAGCAGGAGAGGCAGCGTATCGATCGCCTTCTCGGATTCATAGGTTGCGATCAGCGTCTGCTGATGGATCATCAAGGCCCGACGCTCGGAGCCGAGCGAGCGGAAGGGTTCATCTTGTGTCAGAACATGTGCGGAGCGCTCCAGGCGGTCGCGGCGCACCTGCCCGCTGTTCTCGGCAAGCAGCACCAGCATCCGGATAACGGCGGCAGGAAAATCTCCCTGTTCGATCATGTGCAGGGCCTGGGCCACCTCCGGCAGGCCGCGCAACTCACCGTGGCTCTTGAGGGTGCGCCGCGCCTCATGTGTGCGTCCCATGGCACGTGCCCAGGGCGAACCCCAAACCGAGTGGAACGCCAACTCGTAACTCATGTCGCGGACGTCGCGCCAGAAATCGATCGTCTGCTCGGCGACCTGGACCCAAAGCGACTCGGCGGCAAGAAAGGGATTTCCTTGGTCGGCGCTGGCACGGCTCTCGCGGACCGATGCAGCAAATCCTTCGAGGCTCTTCATCAATGGATTGCGTGATGACATCAATGCGCGCGACAAGCGTTGCGGGTGCAACGCGCGCGACAATTCGGCGGTCGTTTCGGTCACGACGGCCTTTACCGCCGGACGGACCAGAGTGTCGTACAGTTGCGCCTGCGCTTCCGCCGTTCTGGCTACCGCTGCAAACGGCCGCTCGTCGAAGAATCCATCATCCAAGGCCCGTATGTCTTCGAAGGTCCGCTCGGAGAAACTGACCGTAAACTGTGTCTGTCCATTCCGTTCGGTGGCATCGTCTATGTTCATCTCATAGAGACCGGGAGCCAGGGCCTCGATGGTCTTGAGGGTCGAGGCGACTTCCGAATGCTCTTTCTTGGCGATCTGCGACGAGACGAAAATCCCGAGATGGCCGACCTGGTCGTGAACCATGTAGATGATGCGCTGGCCGCGAATTCGTATTTCTGCGACGTCGGAATAGGTCTCCACGATCCAGTTCAGGGCCTGCTGTGGCGGCGTGATGTTGTCGCCGTGGCTGGCGAAGACGATGATGGGGGCACGGATCGACTTGAGGTCCACGGGACGGCCGGGCTCAAGCCGCGCCTCGTTCTTCACCAGACGATTGCCGACGAACAATTGTTCGACGATCCAGCGGATCTCGGGCTCGTTGAGCAGGAAGAAGCCGCCCCACCATTTCTCGAATTCGAGGAAAGCCTCTTCGCCCTTGTCGATGTCGCGATAGAGATCGACATACTTGCGGAACAGCGTGCGCGAGGGATTCAATAGTTCGAAGTTGTGGACGAGGTGCGCGCCGTCGAATATCCCGCCGCCGATATCCGAGAGGAACATGGGAATCCAGGTGCCGCCGAGAACGCCGGCATTGTAGCGCATCGGATTCTCGCCGATCCGGCCCGACCAGGGCGCGACTGGCGCGCCATTGACGACGATGGGACCCGTCAGATCAGGATTTGTGGCCGCGAGCAGCAGGGTGGCCCAGCCGCCCTGGCAGTTGCCCGCAACAATCGGTTTTGGCGAATCCGGGTGGCGTCGCATGACCTCGCGCACGAAGGCCGCTTCCGTCCGCGTTACATAGGAAAGGAACTGGCCCGGCTCCGGCTCGCGGCGGAAAGCGACGAAATAGACGGGATGGCCGTCCTGAAGCGCAACGCCCACCTGGCTGTCGGCTTTGAAGCCGCCGATGCCGGGCCCATGACCGGCTCGCGGGTCGATAATGATGTAGGGCCTCTTCCTCTCGAGGATCGTCACTCCTGGCGGCGGCTTGATCCGCAGCAGCATGTAGTTTGATGGGTAGGGCATTTCCTTGCCATCCATCACGACGTCATAGTCGTAGACGAGGACCGGCGGGCAACCGGCTTCTTCATGGGCGAGGAAAACATCGCCGCGCTTGCGCAGCGCGTCCACGGTCAGGATGGAACGCTCGGCTGCGTCGCGGACATAGGTTTGCCACGCGTCGGTCAGCAGACCGTCTGCCTGCGACTGGCGCAGGTCGGCCAACAGCTCTTCCGCAGCCGTAAGCGCATCGTGCGCGCGCCGCGTGTGGATATCGTTGATGCGCTTGGCGTGTCGGAAGGCGGAAGCCGACAGAATGTTGAAGGTTGCGCTGGCAGCGTCGAGTTCGGACGTCGTGTCGTGCATCGAGCGGCGTACCACCGCCAATACGTCGCTCTCTGGGCGCGAGATGGCGGGCTGAGCGCTTGGGTGAAAAAGGTCGAGGATGTTTGCCATGTTTTCGGAACTCAAGCAGTGATGGAGTAGCCGCCGTCGATGTCATGGACACCACCGGTCAGGCTTCGGGATTCGGGAGAGGCAAGAAAGACGGCCATCGCGCCCACATCGTCGATCGTGGCGAGCCGATGGGTCGGGGCACGTTGCGCCGCCAGCGAGAGCAGTTCGTCGAAATGGTCGATGCCGCTGGCTGCGCGTGTTGCCAACGGGCCCGGCGAAAGTGCATGGACGCGGATACCTTTGTCGCCAAGCTCGGCGGCCGCATACCGAACGACGCTTTCGAGTGCTGCTTTGACGGGGCCCATCATGTTGTAGTGGCGCACGACGCGCGAAGATCCGAAAAAGGAAACCGAAAGGCAGGTGCCGCCATTCTGCATCAATGGTTCGGCTAGTCGGATCATCCGCAGGAACGAATGGACGGAAACGTCCATGGCAAGGGCAAAGCCTTCAGCGGAGCAGTCGACGACGCGTCCATGCAGGTCTGTCTTCGGCGCAAAAGCAATGGAGTGCAGCAGGACATCGAGCCGGCCCCATCGCCGCTCGATTTCGGCGAAAATTGCTTCCGTTTGTCCGGGGTGTGAGACGTCAAGCGAGCCCGTGATTTCAGCATCGAGCTGTTCGGCCAGCGGCAGCACGCTCGCTTCGGCCTTTTCGTTCAGCCAGGTCAACGCCAGATCGGCACCCTGCGCCTTCAATGCCTTGGCACAACCCCATGCGATCGAATGCTCGTTGGCGATACCGACAACCAACGCCTTGTGCCCCTTGAGCGAAAACACGCCTCAATCCCTTTGGCCGAAAAATCAAGACATCGCTTCGCTTGCGGCGCAGACTTGGTAACAAGCGAATGCTTCAGTTTGATGTCAGGCCAGCGAGGGAGCCGTCGTTGGTCGCCTCAGCGTGATCTGTGTCGGCAGGGAGCCTCTGGGCTACTAATCCGTCATGTGCGCAAGCCGCTTCCAGTAGATCATCGTACCGGTGAGCCCGCCGTGGGGCCTCAGTGCGTAATCGGGAATGACGCCGCTGAGCTGGAAGCCCATCTTTTCGTAGAGACCCGAGGCGCCGTCGTCGAGGGCGGTATCGAGCACGAGCAGCGTGCGCCCGCGTTCGACCGCGAGCCGTTCCGCCTCGTGCAGCAGCGCGGTGGCAATACCGCGCTGGCGATGACTCGTGCGCGTCATCATTTTTGCGATCTCCGCGCGATGCGGCTGGTTGGGCGGCAGGTTGAGCAGGAGCGTCACCGTGGCGATCGGCGTCTCGTCATCGAATGCGCCAAGCACGATGCGCTCGCCGCGCGAAGCCGCCGCAAGTGAGTCCTCCCAAAACGATTCGGCAGTGGCAAGCGGCAGCGGATGCATGAAGCTGACCGACCCGCCGGCGGCTACCGTCTCCACGAGCAATTCGGCGAGCGCGCGTCGAATCGGCGGAGTGTCTTGCAGCGGCCTGATTGGAAAAGGCCGCATGCGTCAGTTCCTCGCCAGCGCGACGACGTAGACGCAGGGCGCGTTCGCCTCGTTGGCGAAAGTGGTCTCTGCCGGCGGACCAAAGCCGAGGCAGTCGCCGCTGGCGAGTTCGTGGCGCTCGCTGCCTTCGGTGATCACGAGGCTGCCGGTCAGTACCCAAACCAGCTGGCGGATATGGGCATAGGAAGACGCCGGGAGAGTGACGCGCTGTCTTGGCGGCATCTCCACACGGACCAGCTCGACCGGGTGATCGGGGCGGCTGAACACTTGCTTGCGCACGTAGCCGGTCTCGGGATCGTGCCAGACCGGCTGCTTCGCTGCGCGTGAGACGCGATCACCCTGGCTTTCGGCACGCAGCAACAGGCCGGCGAAAGTGAGGTCGAATGCGCTCGCAAGCCGCACCAGGACCGCAGCGGTTGGCGAGACCTCGGCGCGCTCGATCTTGCTGATGGTGGCCTTGGAGACGCCGGATCGTTCGGCAAGCTCTGCCAGCGACCAGTCGCGGCTGTCGCGTTCCAGGCGGATGCGCTGCGCCAAGCGGTGGCTGAGATCGTCCACTATAGTATCCATATGTCTACTATAGTAGAAATATGGCTGGTCAATCAAGGGGGTAGCTGCGTCCCTTCGCATGGCTTGCCATCGAGGTGCCCGCGACTATCTCGGGGGTGACAATGCCGGGTCCAATCGTGTAACACCGCGCGACTTCACGAAACCCGCTAAGCCGCCAGCGCCGTTTTCTTTCGGCTGCTTTCCGGCTTGTGACGGAAGGCTTGCAATGCAGACTGTCGTTATCGTCATCCATCTCATGATCGTCGCCGTGTTGATTGGCGCGGTGCTGCTGCAGAAGTCCGAAGGCGGCGGCCTCGGCATGGGCGGCGGCGCCGGTTTCATGTCGAGCCGCGGCACGGCCAACCTGCTGACGCGCACGACGGCGGTGCTGGCGGTCGGCTTCTTCATCACCAGCCTCTTCCTGTCCTGGCTTGCGAGCTACGACCGCAAGCCAAGCTCGATCGTCGGAACACCGGCTTCGCAATCGGCGCCTGCGGGCGGTGGTGTGACACCGGTGCAGCCGCCGACCAGCGGCGGCGTGCTCGATACCCTGAAGAAGGCAGACGAGCGCCAGCAGCAGGCGCCGGGCGCACCATCGGCACCGGAGCCGCCGCGGTCGCAATAGAGCAGGGTGGGTATGCGAGGCACGGACTTCAGAAAGGCCTCCGAAATCCCCATCAATACGTTGATAAGATTGCAAGTTTTGCGTCACCCACAGGCCCACAAATAGTTTGCCGGGGCATGCGATTCGTTTTGGCGAATCGGGTTTTCGGCGTTAGAGGTTGAATCCCATGGCGCGGTACATATTCATCACCGGCGGCGTGGTTTCTTCGCTCGGAAAAGGTCTGGCATCGGCAGCACTCGGCGCGCTGCTGCAGGCCCGGGGCTACAGGGTCCGCCTCCGAAAGCTCGATCCCTATCTCAATCTCGATCCCGGAACGATGTCGCCGTATCAGCACGGCGAAGTGTTCGTGACCGATGACGGCGCCGAGACCGATCTCGATCTCGGCCATTACGAGCGCTTCACCGGCCGTCCTGCCACCAAGCAGGACAACATCACCACCGGGCGCATCTACCAGGACATCCTGACCAAGGAGCGCCGTGGCGACTATCTCGGCGCCACCATCCAGGTCGTCCCGCACGTCACCAACGCGATCAAGGAATTCGTCGTTTCCGGCAACGACGAATACGACTTCGTGCTGGTCGAGATCGGCGGCACCGTCGGCGACATCGAGGGCCTGCCGTTCTTCGAGGCGATCCGGCAGCTCAAGAACGAATTGCCGCGCGATCACGCCGTCTACATCCACCTGACGCTGCTGCCCTACATTCCCAGCGCCGGCGAGTTGAAGACGAAGCCGACACAGCACTCGGTGAAGGAGCTGAGGTCGATCGGGATCCAGCCGGACATCCTGCTGTGCCGCACCGACCGCGAAATCCCCAAGGAGGAGCGGCGCAAGCTCGGCCTGTTCTGCAACGTGCGCGAGAGCGCCGTGATCGAGGCGCGCGACGTCGACAACATCTATGCGGTGCCGGAGGCCTATCACGCCGCCGGCCTCGACGACGAGGTTCTGGCCGCCTTCGGCATCACGCCAAAAATTCCGCCGGCGCTGCAGAGCTGGCACGTCATCAACGAGCGCGTCCGCAACCCGGAAGGTGCGGTGACGATTGCCATCGTCGGCAAGTACACCGGCATGAAGGACGCCTACAAATCGCTGATCGAGGCACTCTCCCATGGCGGTATCGCCAACAAGGTGAAGGTCAACCTCGACTGGATCGAGAGCGAGGTGTTCGAGCACGAAGACCCGGCGCCGTTCCTCGAGCACGTCAACGGCATTTTGGTGCCCGGCGGTTTCGGCCAGCGCGGCGCGGAAGGCAAGATTCGCGCGGCGCAGTTCGCGCGCGAGCGCGACGTGCCGTATTTCGGCATCTGCTTCGGCATGCAGATGGCGGTGATCGAGGCTGCGCGCAACCTCGTCGGCATCGAGAACGCCAACTCCACCGAATTCGGCCCGACGCCGGAACCGCTGGTCGGCCTGATGACCGAATGGCTGCGCGGCAACGAGCTGGAGAAGCGCTCCAGGACCGGCGACCTCGGCGGCACCATGCGCCTCGGCGCCTATCCTGCCACGCTCAAGCGCGGCAGCCGCGTCAGCGAAGTCTATGGCGGCGCCACCGAGATTTCCGAGCGCCACCGCCATCGCTACGAGGTCAACACCGCTTACAAGGACCGCCTCGAGCAGCACGGCCTGCGCTTCTCGGGTCTGTCTCCCGACGGCGTGCTGCCGGAGATCGTGGAGTATGAGGACCATCCCTGGTTCATCGGCGTGCAATTTCACCCCGAGCTGAAATCGCGGCCGTTCGAGCCGCACCCGCTGTTTGCCTCCTTCATCCAGGCCGCGGTGGTGCAGAGCCGGCTGGTGTAACTTCCGCGCCTTTTGCGCTTTGACGAAGCGTGAATTTGTTGCGACAAACGCTCCCTCGCTGTCGCAAGAACAACAACACTGGGGAGTGAAACTGATGATCTACGAACTGCGCATTTACCGCTGCGTGCCCGGACGGCTGCCCGCGCTGCTCAAGCGCTTCGAGCAGACCACGCTGAAATTGTGGGAGAAGCACGGCATCCGGCCGAGCGGCTTCTTCACCACGCTGATCGGCGAATCCAACCAGGAACTGACCTATCTGCTCGCCTGGGAATCGCTTGCCGAGCGCGAGAAGAAATGGACTGCCTTCCAGACCGACCCGGACTGGATTTCCGCGCGCGCCAAGACCGAGGAGGACGGCCAGATCGTCGGTAACATCGTCAGCCAGCTCCTGACGCCGACAGCGTTTTCCACGCTGAAATAGGGTCGTGCAACCCTGATATTCGCGGGCTAAAGAGGGTTGCTCCTTCAGGCGCGGACCGGCATGGTCCGCGCGAAACAGGGATCCCCCGTGAAAGCTGACATCTCCGCTGCACCCATTGTGACGGTCGGCCCGGTCAGGTTCGGCAACAACCTGCCGATCTCGATCATCGCCGGCCCATGCGCGCTGGAAAGCCGCGCGCATGCGCTCGAGGTCGCATCGGCGCTGAAGGAAATCGCAGACCGGCTGAAGATCGGCCTCGTCTACAAGACCTCGTTCGACAAGGCCAATCGCACCTCCGGGTCGGCCGGGCGCGGCGTCGGCCTGGAACAGGCGCTGCCGATCTTCGCGGAAATCCGCTCCTCGCTCGGGCTGCCCGTCCTGACCGACGTGCATGAGCCCGAGCAGTGCGCGGTGGCCGCGCAGGCGGTGGATATCTTGCAGATACCTGCCTTCCTGTGCCGGCAGACGGATTTGCTGGTCGCCGCGGCTGCGACCGGTAAAACCGTCAACGTCAAGAAAGGCCAGTTCCTCGCGCCCTGGGATATGGCCAATGTGGTCGCCAAGATCACCGGCGCCGGCAATCCGAATGTGCTCGTCACCGAGCGCGGCGCCTCGTTCGGCTACAACACGCTGGTCTCCGACATGCGCGCGCTGCCGATCATGGCCCGCACGACGGGCGCGCCGGTGATCTTCGATGCCACCCATTCGGTGCAGCAGCCGGGCGGGAAGGGGGCTTCGTCCGGCGGCGAGCGTGAATTCGTCCCTGTTCTGGCGCGTGCGGCCGTGGCCGTCGGCGTCGCCGGCTTGTTCATCGAGACCCATCCCGATCCCGACCGAGCGCCCTCCGACGGGCCGAACATGGTGCCGCTGCGGGAATTCGAAGGACTGCTGCAGCGTTTGATGGCGTTCGACACGCTCGCCAAGCAAGGGATGCGGTGACGTCCTCGCTTCCGCCAGCCCTGAACATCATCGCGATGACGACGTTCGCCGCGAGCCTGTCGGGCCGCGCGCTTGATCCGGTATTGCCGCACGTCGCCGACGAGTTCGGCGTCAGCATCGCGAGCGCTGCCGGTTTCTCCGCCGTGTTCGCCTTTACTTTCGCGGTCGTGCAGCCGGTGCTGGGCGCCGCAGCCGACATATTCGGCAAGGCTCGGCTGATGACGATTTGCCTCGTGCTGCTCGGCATTTCCAATCTTCTCGGCGCGCTGTCGAACTCCTACTCGATGCTGTTCGTCACCCGAATCCTCGGCGGCATGGCTGCCGGCGGCGTCTTTCCGGTCTCGCTGTCGCTGGTCAGCGACCTCGTCGGGCCCGATCAGCGGCAGGTCGCCATCGGGCGCACGCTCGCAGGCTCCATGGCCGGCAACCTGCTCGGCGCTACTCTGTCGGGACTGATCGGCGATCTCCTGGGCTGGCGCGGCGTGCTGGCGCTGCTCGGTGCGCTGGTGATTGGCTCCTCGATCCTGGTGGGGGTGGGTTTCCGCGGCGCCGCGCTGGCGCGTCCGCCGCGTGCGAGTTTTGCCACCATCCGGCAGGGCTATCGCACCATCTTCACCAACCCGAACGCGAAATATTGCTACACGGCCGTGTTCGTCGAAGGTTGCTGCGTGCTCGGACTGTTTCCCTATATTGCATCGTTCCTGTTCGAGCTCGGCGAGGTCAGGCTTTCGATTGCGGGCATCGTCATTGCCGGATTTGCCGTCGGTGGCTTGTTCTACACCATGACCGTCTCACGCTTCCTGCCGCGACTCGGCATGCGCGGCATGATGATCGCCGGCGCGAGCCTGGTCGGCCTGCAACTGGCCGCCATCGCTTTCGGCCCGGACTGGAGAATCCAGCTCGGCTGCCTGCTGCTGATGGGGTGGGGCTTCTACATGATCCACGGCTGCATCCAGGTTTTCGCGAGCGAATTGTCGGTCGAGGCGCGCGCGACCGCGATGTCGCTGCACTCGTTTTTCTTCTTCATGGGGCAGACGCTCGGCCCGATTGCCTACGGTTTCAGTCTCGGCAAGGCCGGGAAGATCCCGACGCTGCTGGCGGCGGCCGCCATCATGGTCGCGCTCGGATTTGCCTGCGCCAAACTGCTGCGGCACCGCAAGCCCGGCGATGTCGCGTCAGCTTGACGCACCCGCGTACCATCGGCGGAACCGCCATGGCATGCTGTTTGCTTGATGTTGAGCGATATGGATGCCCCAATTTTTCGCACAAATCATCATGCTGATCTATCCGCCCGCCTCAGAGGCTACGCCACCGAGCCGCCACTGCAGCGCTTCCTGTCGGAATGCTATCAGGAATTCCGGTCGGACAATTCCGGTGCGGTCGCCGACTACATCCCGCAGCTGAAGCAAGCCAATCCCGCTCATTTCGGCATCGGGCTCGTCACCATCGACGGATATGTGTATGAGGCGGGCGACAGCGCCGTGCCTTTCACCATTCAATCGGTATCGAAGGCGTTCGTGTTTGCGCTCGCGCTCGAACTGGTCGGGGAGGAGCGCGTCGCGGCCGCGATCGGCGTTGAGCCGAGCGGGGAAGCCTTCAACTCCATCCGCCTCACCAACGACAACCGTCCGTTCAATCCGATGGTCAATGCAGGTGCCATCGCATGTTCGGGATTGATCCATCAGGTCGACGGTCCGGCCGCGTTCGAGCGCGTGCGGGAGAAGCTGAGCCAGTTTGCCGGCCGCGAACTCGGCGTCGATGACGCTGTGCATGCGTCGGAAACCGCCACCGGCAACCGCAACCGTGCGATCGCCTGGCTGTTGCGGAACTATTCTGTCGTGCAGGGCGACGTCGACGCCGTGCTCGACATCTATTTCCGGCAATGCGCCATACTCGTCACCGCGCGCGACCTCGCCGTGATGGCGGCGACACTTGCCAATCGCGGCGTCAACCCGCTGACCGGCGTGCAGGTCATCACCCCGCACATCGTCGCTCGCACGCTCTCGGTGATGACGAGCTCCGGCATGTACGACTATGCCGGCGAATGGATCTACCGCGTCGGCATCCCCGCCAAGAGCGGGGTAGGCGGCGGCATCGTTGCGGCGCTGCCGTCGCAGATGGGCCTCGGCACCTTCTCGCCCTTGCTCGACGATCACTTCAACAGCGTGCGTGGTCTGAAGGTGTGCGAGGCGCTGTCGGCCCGCTTCGATCTGCACATGCTCAACCGCAGCGCCGACGTGCGTACCTGCATCATCGCCGACTACGACATATTGGGCATTTCTTCGCGGCGCAGCCGCCAGCCGCACGAGCAGCAGATCCTCGACGAGCGCCACGGCGACATCCGCGTGATCGAGCTCGTCGGCGCGCTCAACTTTGCCGCTATCGACTACATCACGCGCCGGCTTGCCGGCGAGCCGCCGAACGCGCCGCTTCTCATCCTCGACTTCCGCCGGGTGCCGGATCTGACCGCGGCGGGTGCGCAGTTGCTCGGCGAAAAGCTCACTCTACTCGGAAATACCGGTGTCACCGCGATCATCACGGGCGTCGAAGCCGAATCGGCCGTCCTGTCAGCCATCCGCGCGCGGGTCGGCGATCCCAGGAAGCTCCGTCATTTTCCCGTGCTCGATGATGCAATCGAATGGGCCGAGGACCAGGTGATCTATCGCTATGGCGGTTTCACCATTTCAAAGGAAACGGCCCATCTCGGCGAGCAGGCGCTGCTCGCCGATCTTGAGCCGGAGGAGATCGCCGCACTTGCGGAGCTCTCGACCACCCGCCGTTACGAGGTCGGCCAGCGCATCATCGCCGCCGGCGAGCCCGCCAACTCGCTGTTCTTCCTGCAGAGCGGGATGGTGAGCGTGAAGCTGCCGAGCGGCGTGCGGCTCGCTTCGCTCGGCCCCGGCATGGAATTCGGCGAAATGGCGATCATCGAACACCAGCGAAGCGCCGACGTCTGGGCCGACACCGAGGTGAGGTGCCTCGAGCTGCCGCTCGACGCCTTTGCCGACTATCGGCAGCTGCATCCGCAGATTTCGCTGAAGATCATGAAAAACCTGTCGGCGCTGCTGGCGCGGCGGCTGATCCTCGCCAACGCCAAGGTCGATCTGCTCAGCGCATATTAGATTTGCGCAGCGATGTGGCGTTCGCGGGGCTACTCGAAGCTGTCGGGGATGCCAGCCTTGGCGAGAGCGGCCTTGCGTGCCTTCATCCATTCCTCGGTGAATTTCGCCGCATCGGACGGTGGATTGCCCTTGTTGAAGTCGCCCCACGCGGCGATCAGGACTTGCTGACGTTTGAAGAGACCCTTGTTGTGCTTGTCCTGGTCCTCGCTCCAGGCGCCGGCTTCCTTGAACGCCTTGACCGCGCCGGGATGCACCGGCACGGCCCAATTCTTCGTTTGCGTCTTGAGCGCGAGCCCGGCGGCACCCGGCGCATTGTCCTTGTAGGCGTCATAGCCTTCGATCAGCGCCTTGGTCAGCATGTAGACATCTTCTTCAGGCTGGTTCGCGTAGACGGAATAGATCGGATAGGGGTAGGCGCCCATCTGGATCGGCTTGTCCTTGGAGAATTCGCCGGCGCCGCAGGTCGCGTTGTGCTCGGTGAAGTAGGGCCCGACCTTGCGCACGCGCTCCCAGCCCTGCTTGTCGGTGAACGGCATCGCCGGCCAGAAGATGCCGCGCGGAGAGGTTTGCAGCTCCTTGGCGGGGCCCGAGATCGTCGACCCGAACACGGCATCGACGTCGTTGTTGATGGTGCCTTTCCACATCGCGTTGTTGCTGGCGAACTCGACGATCTTGACGTCCTTGGCCCCGAGATCCGCGAACGCCAGCACCGCCAGCGCATTCTGGTTGAGCGCCGGAGATCCGACCACGAAGCCGATGCGCTTGCCCTTCAGGTCCGCGACGGCCTTCACCCCGGTATCGGCGGCAACCGCCAGCGAAAGGCCGTTGCAGTCGACCGAACTCATCGTGATCTGGACCGGCTGCGGTCCCCATTCCTTGCTGGCGAATTCGAACAGGCCCTCCTGCGCGAAGAAGGCACCGACGCCCATGGCCGAGAGCGAGGCGCGCCCGGCGCGCAATGGCTGCAGGCGGGCGACGTCATTGCCGGCGGGCAGCACGCGCGTATCGGCGCCGTATTTCTCCTTCATCATCTTGCCGATGGCGACTGTGATGTTGAAGCCGGATGTGCCTGTGTCATAGGCGGTCATCGTGATGGTCGGCGGCAGCTTGACCTGCGCCGGCGCGGCCGATGCCGTGATGGCGGTGGCGGCCAGGGCGATCGCCGCAAGCTTGATGACCTGCTTGACCATTTCCATTCCTCCCGTGGGTTGCCGTCGCGGCGGCAGGCGGCTTTGTGCCTTCGCCGGCCACGATGTGGCGGCGTGGAGGAATTGTGCAGTATTCAAATTGACGCGGGGAGCGCCAAGCCCTCAGACGAAAGGCTACCCCCGCCCGCGATAGGGCGCGACACCCTGGTCGGGCACCCACAGGCCCTTCGGCAGCCGGCCGGTCTGCCAGAACACGTCGATGGGGATGCCGCCGCGCGGATACCAGTAGCCACCGATGCGCAACCATTTTGGCTTGATCTCGTCCGCAATGCGCTTGCCGATCATCACGGTGCAGTCCTCGTGGAAGGCGCCGTGGTTGCGGAAGCTCGCGATGTAGAGTTTCAGCGACTTCGACTCCAAGAGCCACCGGCCCGGCACGTAGTCGATCACCAGATGCGCGAAGTCCGGCTGCCCTGTCACCGGACAGATCGAGGTGAATTCCGGCGCTGTGAAGCGCACCAGATAGTCGGTGCCGGCCTGCGGATTGGCAACGCGATCCAGCACTGCCTTTGCCGGACTATCCGGCCATTCCACGGCGCGGCCGAGCTGCAGGGATTTCTTCGCCATGATGACGGCTCCTTCGCGCCGTCATTGGCGCAAGCGACGTGAGGCGTCAACCGTTAGCGGGAGGCGGGATCGGCGAGAAAGCGCACCAGCGCGGCGCGGTCGGCAGCGTCCTCGACGCCGCCGAATGCCATCCACAGTCCCGGAAACATCGCCGCGGGGTCGGCGAGGTAGCGATCCAGCCGTTCGGCATCCCAGCGCAGGCCATCGGCATTGGCCTTGCGCAGCACAGGCGAATAATCGAACGCCGGATCGCCGCCCACCTTGCGGCCGATCACGCCGGAGAGATTGGGGCCGGGCAGCCCCTGATCGGCGGGATCGAGGCCATGGCAAGCGCGGCAGATCGTGAACAGTCGTTCCCCGTCTTCCGCCGCTTGAGCGGAGACGGGAAGCAGGACCAGCAAGAAGACCGCAAGAGACTTCACGCGACCGTCTGGATCCGCACCAGGCGGTTGGTACCGGACTCGCCGCCCCAGACCTCGCCGGGCCTGCCGGCAAGCTGACGCACATTGGCGCCCGGCATGTCGCTGGGGAAGGAGTCGAATTTTTCCGTCGCCGGATCGAAGCGCACGATGGCGTTGGCGCCGAAATCGGTCAGCCACACCTTGTCCTTTTCGTCGACATAGACGGCGTAGGTGCGCGGACCCGCACCCGGCAGTTTCCAGGCCTTCCACGAATTGTCGGCGGGATCGTGTACCGACACATTGCCGCTGTTCCACTCGCTGACCCAGATGCGGCCCTTCGAATCCGACCACACGCGGCGCGCGCCCTGGTGCGGCGTCGGCGGTTCGACCACGGTGGCACTGCCGGTAGCGGGATCGATCCTGGCAATGTGATTGCCGGCGAGTGAGGCGTACCAGATGTCGCCCTTCGGGGTGATCGTCATGCCGTAAGTGCCGCGGCCGCGCGGCGATTTGAACACGGTCATGTCGCCCGACTTCGGATCGAGCCGGCCATAGATGCCACTCTGTCCGGTGAACCAATAGATGCCGCTCCTGTCGAACACGGCCGTGTTGAGATTGGCATAGGCCTCCTTCTCGGGCAGGCGGAACAGTTGCACCTTGAGATCACTGGGATCGACGCGTGCGATCGCATTCTGCCCGCCCTCGGTGATCCATGGCGCACCGTCTGGCCCGACGATCACGCCATGGGGGGCGGCGCCCTTGCCGAGATCGATCTGCTTGAACGAGCCGTCTTTGGGGTCGAGCCGTCCCAGCGTGCCGTTGCGCTGGCCGCAGTACCAGATGGTGCCGTCGGGTGCGGCCGCCGTATCGCGTGACCCCGAGCCCGGCGCAACCGGAAAATATTTCACCCGGAACGGGCCTTCCTGGGCCTGCGCGTGACGCAGCAGAGCCGGAGCGGCTAGGAATGCGGCGGTCGACACTGCAAGAAACTTGCGGCGATTCATGGCGTTACCCCGGCATCTGAACAGGAAGGTTTCGACGCTTGGATCAACCTGTGAACAGCATAACCTTACCTCATCCGAGCGTCACGCACGGACCGCGGCGAGAGCGTTCACATTTGCCTGTCCGCCGTGTATGACCCCCCAAATCCCGCCACCTTCTGACGCTTGGGGAAGACGACATGACCGCCATTGTTGACATTATCGGCCGCGAAATTCTGGACAGCCGCGGCAATCCGACGGTGGAGGTCGATGTCGTGCTGGAAGACGGTTCGGTCGGCCGCGCCGCTGTTCCCTCGGGCGCCTCCACTGGCGCACATGAAGCGGTGGAGCTTCGCGACGGCGACAAGGGCCGCTATCTCGGCAAGGGCGTGCAGCAGGCGGTCGCCGCGGTGAACGGCGAGATCTTCGAGGCGCTGGCCGATCACTCGGTCGAAGACCAGGTGCAGATCGACGAGATCATGATTGCGCTTGACGGCACGCCGAACAAGAAGCGCCTCGGCGCCAACGCGATCCTCGGCGTGTCGCTCGCCTGCGCGAAAGCCGCCGCCGAGTCGCTCGGAATGCCGCTCTATCGCTACGTCGGCGGCACGTCGGCGCGCACCTTGCCGGTACCGATGATGAACATCGTCAATGGCGGCGTGCACGCTGACAACCCCATCGACTTCCAGGAATTCATGATCATGCCGGTCGGCGCCAAGAGCTTTGCGGAAGCGCTGCGCTGCGGCTCGGAAATCTTCCATACGCTGCGCGGTGAACTGAAGAAGGCGGGCCACAACACCAATGTCGGCGACGAAGGCGGCTTCGCACCGAACATTCCATCGGCCGATGCCGCGCTCGAATTCGTCATGAACGCCATCGGCAAGGCCGGCTACAAGGCCGGCGGCGACGTCATGCTGGCGCTGGACTGCGCCTCCACCGAGTTCTTCAAGGACGGCAAGTACGTCTACGAAGGCGAGGGCAAGACCCGCACGCGCTCCGAGCAGGCCAAATATCTCGCCGACCTCGTCGCGCGCTATCCGATCGTCTCCATCGAGGACGGCATGTCCGAAGACGACATGGACGGCTGGAAGGAACTGACCGACCTGATCGGCAGGAAGTGCCAGCTGGTCGGCGACGATCTCTTCGTCACCAACGTCAATCGGCTGGCCGAGGGCATCAAGGCAGGCCGCGGCAACTCGATCCTGATCAAGGTCAACCAGATCGGCACGCTTACCGAAACGCTCGCCGCGGTCGAGATGGCCTACAAGGCCGGCTATACCGCCGTGATGTCGCATCGCTCCGGCGAGACGGAAGACTCAACCATCGCCGACCTCGCAGTCGCCACCAATTGCGGGCAGATCAAGACCGGCTCGCTGGCGCGCTCCGACCGCACCGCCAAGTACAACCAGCTGCTGCGCATCGAGCAGCAGCTCGGCAAGCAGGCGAAATATGCCGGGAAGGGCGCGCTGAAGGCGTTCGCGTAGTCAGCGAAACGTCCGCTTCGGGCGGCTCAGGTCGCGCGCGACTTCGACGATTTTGCCGCGACCGGACGCTTGGCCGCCGCAGGCTTGGCCTGCGCGGCCTTTCCGTCGGGCTTCTTCACATCCGCAGCTTTCGGCGCGCCGCGCTTGGACACGTATTCCTGGCCGTCGATCGGGCCGACATGCGGCGGGTCGCGGTCCAGATAGGGCCGGCCGATCCCGAAATCCTTGCCGTTGGTGTCGACCCATTTCCACAGCGCTTCCGTCGAAACCCAGCGCTGCGCCCGCGTCGCGCCCTTGGTGCTGACGATATCGGCCGCAAGGCCGTGGCCGTAGCCGCCGCGGGTGCTGCCACCGTGGTACGAACGGTCGCTCGCCGCCTTGAGGCCGCTCGCAATCGATTGGCGGTAGTCGTCGCGGAAGGCGCTGGTGATGCCTGGCGACAGGCCGGCGTTTTCCGCGGCCTGCAGCATGTAGAACAGCTTCATTTTGAAACTCTTCTCCATGCCGCCGATGACGTAGTCGATCATGGACATGCCGACCCGGTCCGCCGCCTTCGGGTCCTTCCAGGTGAAGTCGTTGTTGACCAGCCGGGTGAATGTCCTGGTGACCTTCACCATCTTGCCCTTCTTGTTGCGGACGCTCACCTTGCGCGACTCCTGCTCCCGCGTGGTGTCCAGCTTGGGCGTGCGCTCGTACAGCGCCCACAGGAACTGGTCGATGCAGGTCTCGGCCACCAGGCACTCGTCGACAATCTCGATGCGGTTCGGTGCTGGCGCGGCCTCCGGCACGGGCGGATCGGTCATGCTCGCGGCGGCCGAAGCCGCCGCCTGCACGGCGGTCTCCTGCGGCAGGACTTCGGCGGGATCGCTCAGGGTCGCGATGTGGACGTGTTGCAGCTTGTCGTCTGCTTGCTTGTCTGTTGCCGCGGTGGCGATGGCCACCTCCGTCAGCAATTCCGCGGCCATTTTCACGTCGTCGCCGCTGCCGATGGCCGGACTGGCTGATGCCAAGACCCGTGGTGTCTCGGGCAGCGCCACCATGCTGGCGTTGGCCGCCAGGGAGGGGGCAAGGCGATCGACGACGCGCACCGCGCCGTCGCTTCCAGTCGACCCGATGCAGCCAACCATGACGGCCAGTCCGCCGCCAAAAATCAGCGTCGGCCACATCTCAACTGACATTCGCCGCGGATTCATGATTCACAGCCTCCAAAGGCCCATCCGATTCCGACTACGCAGCACGCGATGCCCCGATTTTTCGGCTCACAATGTGGACGTGCAAGGGCTTCGGGGGCGGAAGCAGGTAGGTTTCAGGCAACTGTTGCCGCAGTGCAACGCGAATTCGTCCCTATTTTGGACGTGCCGGGTAAAGCGGATCGCCTGGAGCGGGGGAGAATAGCGGCTTCCAGCCGGTGACTTTCCAGAATGCGTAGACATCATAGACGTGACCGCGCCAGGCGAGAGTGGCTTGCCCGGCCGCTTGCAGCGTTGCGCCGGTGCTATCCCACACGGCCGCCCGCGGATTGTCCTCCGGCGCGACGTAGAGGCCGGCCGGGCCCTCCAGGACGGGCCTGCGGAGGTCAAGATAGCGGCTGCGCTCGTTGATCTGCACCACCGGCACCGCGTCACGCAGGTGCCAGCGCAGCATCGAATACACGCGATAGTCCGATGTCACGAACCAGCGGGCATCCACCTCCCGGCGCGTGTTGTCGGCCGCCGCAACGACGCTGCCAAAGTTCGCTTCCTTGCCGATCGGATCCTCCCTGCCGAGATAGTTGGCGGAGCCGGCGAGATAGTAGAAATGCGCTGCGACGACGGACGCAATTCCGCACGTGATCGCGATCGCCAGAAAGGCCGGTGCGTCCTTCGCCGGTCGCGAGGCCGGCGCCTGCCGCCATCGCCTGGTGTTGATTGCAACGCAGGCGAACGCGACAGGCCAGACCAGTAGCGGCCAACTATCGCCGACGCGGCCGGAAAGGCTGCGTTGCAGGAAGAACAGCAGCGGGAAGATCACGGATGTCGAGAGCAGGATCGCGACGGGTTCGCGCTTGCGATAACCGCGTACCGCCAGCATCGAGGCGCCGAACACGGCGAGGGGCAGCAGCAGGATGCCGACGAGCGCGAATTGCTGGCCGAGGAAGTCGGCAAGGAAGCGCGCCGACAGGCCTGCAACCTGCGGCGGCCGGTCGAGCTGGAATTTGAACGAAGCCCAGTCATGGGTGGCGTTCCAATAGAGCACGGGGGAGAACACCAGCAGCGCGACACCGGCCGACAGCCAAAGCCACGGCCCGGCCAGCTGCCGCCTGCGCCAGTCCGGCACCAGCACGAAGGCGAGGATCGCGGGGACGAGAAGGATCGCGGTGTATTTTGCCGTGAGCGCCAATCCGCCGAACAATCCTGCCGGAATCCACCAGCGCTGATCGCCGGACTGTGCCAGCCGCACCAGCGACCAGATCATCGCGAGTTCGCAGGGGATCAGCGCCGTGTCGGGCGTGATCTTGGCCATCATCAGCCCGTAATGAGGCGCGGCTTCCGTCATCAGCACGACGGCAATGACATAGCGCCAGTCGCGCACCATGCGCCAGACGATGTCGGCGAGCAGCACTTGCATGACGAGCATGGAAAGCAGCCCGGAAAATCGCACGCCGAAATTGGTGTCGCCGAACAGCGCCGTGCCAAGGCGGACGAACCAGGCGATTAACGGCGGGTGGTCGAGGAAAGAGAGCGCACTCTCCTTCGACCATGTCCAGTAATAGGCCTCGTCCACGCGCAACTCGAGGGCCACGGCAAAAATCGCGCGCAGCAGCGTGAGGCCGGCCACGATCGCGACGCACAGCGCGATTCCAACGGCGGGCGAACTAAGTTTGAAACGGGACGACAACACGGCGGGTGACATGCAGAGGGCTTACTGAAAACGCCGAGGGCGGCTGGACATCATTGCCGAGCGCGACCATATCGACAATGGTTCTCAATACGCAAAAGCGGACCGGCATCGCGCCGGATGGCAGGGAGGATGCGAGTATGGCTGACGGCAAGAATGGACTTCAACTGCGTTCGCTGCTCAAGAAGAGCGGCGAGCTCGAAGTATCGCTAGTGAATGTCCCGACGCCGGAGCCGGCCGAAGACGAAGTGGTGGTTCGGGTGGAGGCGACCCCGATCAATCCGTCCGATCTCGGACTGCTGTTCGGTCCGGCCGACATGGCGGCCGCCAAAATGTCCGGCAACAAGGATTCCCCTGTCGTCACCGCGAAGATGCCGGAGGCTGCGGTGCGGATGATGGGGGCGCGGCTCGATCAATCGCTGCCGGTCGGCAATGAAGGTGCCGGCACCGTGATCAAGACGGGTTCGTCCGATGCAGCGAAGGCGCTGATGGGCAAGACCGTCTCGATGATCGGCGGCGCCATGTACACGCAATATCGCGTGCTGAAGGCACGCGACGTGATGGAGTTGCCGGCGGGCACGACCGCGGCCGACGGCGCCTCCTGGTTCGTCAATCCGCTGACCGCACTCGGCATGACCGAGACCATGCGACGGGAGAACCACAAGGCGCTGGTGCACACGGCGGCCGCCTCCAATCTCGGCCAGATGCTGAACAAGATCTGCATCAAGGACGGCATCGGCCTTGTCAACATCGTGCGCAGCCCGGAGCAGGCCGCCATCCTGAAGAAGATCGGTGCCAAGTACATCGTCGATTCCACCTCGCCGACATTTATGGAGGATCTCACCGCCGCGCTGGTGGAGACCGGCGCGACCATCGCCTTCGACGCGATCGGCGGCGGCAAGCTCGCAAGCCAGATCCTCACCGCGATGGAGATCGCCGCCAACAAGACCGCGAAGGAATACAGCCGCTACGGCTCCAACGTGTACAAGCAGGTCTATATCTACGGCAGCCTCGATACCCGCCCGACCGAACTCGCACGCAGTTTCGGCCTGACCTGGGGTGTCGGCGGCTGGCTCTTGACGCCGTTCCTGCAGAAGATCGGGCCTGCCGAGATCGGCCGCCTGCGCCAGCGCGTGGCCTCCGAGCTGAAGACCACCTTCGCCAGCCACTACACCAAGGTGGTCTCGCTTCAGGAGATGCTCGATCCCGCCAACATTGCCGTCTACAACAAGCGCTCCACCGGCGAGAAATTCCTGATCAACCCGAACAAGGGCGGGTAAGGGCGTCCACCCTTTGAATCCGTCTTGCGTTCTCCCGGCAACGGGAGAACAGTCCAACCTGTAAATGAGGGCGGGGCAACCGCCGGCTATTGACGGGGAGGACATCCATGACTGATCTCAACAGGCGTGACCTGCTGACGGGCGCGGCGGCATTGGGTGCGGTAGCGGCATTGTCGCCGCTGGGCGCATCGGCGGTCCATGCTGCAGCGCAAGCGGCCGGTGCGCAAGCGCCGGGCTACTATCGCTACAAGGTCGGCAGTTTCGAGTGTACGTCGATCAATGACGGCGCGCGCACGTTTCCGATGCCCGACACGTTCGTGAAGAACGTGCCGAAGGAAGAGGCGCTGGCCGCCGCCGAGGCCGCTTACATGCCGAAGGGCATGGTGACGGTGCCGTTCAATCCGCAGCTCATCAATACCGGCAGCAAGCTGGTGCTGATCGATTGCGGCAATGGCGTCGCTCAGCTGGAGCCGAGCAAGGGCGCGGTCGGCCGCACGCTGAACAACCTGGCCGCAGCCGGCATCGATCCCAAGGCGATCGACGTCGTGCTGATGTCGCATCTGCATCCCGATCACACCAACGGCATCCGCGCTGCCGACAATTCGATGGCGTTCCCCAATGCCGAGATCATGGTGCCGGCAAAAGACTGGGAATTCTGGATGAGCGACGACAACGCTGCGAAAGCGGAGTCGAACGCGATGATGAAGAACTATTTCGCCAATGTGCGGAAGATCTATGCCGGCATCGAGAACAAGGTGACGAGATACGACTGGGACAAGGAAGTCGTCACAGGCATCACCTCGGTCGCGGCGCCCGGCCATACACCGGGCCATACCGCGTTCGCCGTGGTGTCCGGCAATTCGCGGGTGTTGATCCAGTCCGACGTCACCAACATCCCCGAATTCTTCCTGCGCAATCCGGACTGGCACGTCGCCTTCGATATTGACCCGATGGCGGCACAGGCGACGCGGCGCAAGTTCTACGACATGGCGGCAAGCGAGAAGGCGACGGTCGTGGGCTTCCATTTCACATTCCCCTCGATCGGCTATGTCGAGAAGGACGGCAGCAAGTATCGTCTGGTGCCGGCGGCGTGGAATCCGGTGATCTGATCGCACATCGCATGAACCGACCCGACAGGCCGCCTGCGGGCGGCCTGTCTCGTTCGGCAATCGCATTATCGAAAACGCTTCGTTTCCAAAATCCGACTTTGATGCACTTGCATCCATCTCGCCGGGGAGCTAGGTGAGGGCAATCGCTCGTACCCAAAACAAGGACATCCAATGGCCAGCACCATCGTCACCATCGTCGGCAGCCTGCGCAAGGAATCCCTATCGCTCAAGATCGCCAATGCGATGGCCAGGCTCGCGCCATCCTCGCTCAAGCTCGACGTCACCACGCTGCACGGGATTTCCTTCTTCAACCAGGATCTCGAGGCGAACCCGCCGGCCGATTGGCTTTCGTTCCGCGACAAGATCCAGAAGTCGGACGGGGTGCTGTTCGTGACGCCGGAATACAACCGCTCGATCCCGGGCGTCCTGAAGAACGCCATCGACGTTGCTTCGCGTCCCTATGGCAAGAGCTCGTTCCTGGGCAAGCCGACCGGCATCGTCGCCAATTCGCCGGGCGCGCTCGGCGGTATCGCCGCCGCCAAGCACCTGCAGAACATCGTGCCCGGCATTTCCGGTCCGGTCCTCGGCCAGCCGGAGATCTATCTGAACGGGGTCGGCGATGCCTTCAACGACAAGGGCGAACTCGTCAAGGAAGCCCTGCAGAAGGTGCTGCAGCAATATCTCGAGGCATTCGCCGCCTTCGTCGAGAAGCAAAATCGCTGAGCCGGAGGCAGGCGGCGACTTAGCACTCCATTAACCCAGCGGCCCCATCTTGGGGCCATCATGGTCTCGCGTAACCGACTCAAATCGATCCTGACCGGGCTTGCCCTCTACACGATGGCCGGACTTCTGGTCGGCTATTTCGGCACCAACGCCTATACCGGCAAATACGGCCTCAACGCCCGGCAGGAACTCGACCAGGAGATCATTGCGCTGACATCCGAGTTGGAGCGGCTCAAGCGCGAACGCGCCGAGGGCGAGCAGCGGGTCTCGTTGCTCCGTTCCGGACAGATCGATCCCGACATGCTCGACGAGCGCGCGCGCTTCCAGCTCGACTATGCCAATCCGCGTGACCTCGTGCGCGGCATCCGCCCCGCCGGCGCGAACTGATTTTCTAATTTCAAAATCGCCGATTTGCGATCACTAATGTGTCGTGCTCGTTGCAGTGCGGCATAGCATTATTTTTTCATCGGCGCGGCTCGCCTTTCCGAGCGTTTTGAGTTGAGCTAGAGAGGGTTTTCTGAATTCTCTCACCCGGAATTGCTCATGGCCGCACCCAAGAAAGCCGTCGCTAGGGATCAAAACTCGCCCCCCGAATTCACCAGGGAACAGGAACTGACGGCGTTGCGCGATATGCTGCTGATCCGTCGTTTTGAGGAGAAGGCGGGCCAGCTCTACGGCATGGGTGCGATTGGCGGCTTCTGTCACCTCTACATCGGCCAGGAAGCCGTCGTCGTCGGCATGCAGATGGCACTGAAGGAAGGCGACCAGGTCATAACGGGATACCGCGACCACGGACACATGCTCGCCTGCGGCATGTCCGCCAACGGCGTGATGGCGGAACTGACCGGCCGGCGCGGCGGCCTCTCCAAGGGCAAGGGCGGCTCCATGCACATGTTCAGCCTGGAGAAGCATTTCTACGGCGGCCACGGCATCGTCGGCGCGCAGGTCTCGCTCGGCACGGGGCTCGCCTTCGCCAACCGCTATCGCGGCAACGACAATGTAGCGCTGGCCTATTTCGGCGACGGCGCCGCCAACCAGGGCCAGGTCTATGAGAGCTTCAACATGGCGGAGCTGTGGAAGCTGCCGGTGATCTATGTGATCGAGAACAACCGCTATGCCATGGGTACGGCAGTATCGCGCGCGTCGGCGCAGGCCGACTTCTCCAAGCGCGGCGTTTCCTTCAACATTCCCGGCAAGCAGGTCGACGGCATGGATGTGCGCGCGGTCAAGGCTGCGGCCGATGAAGCGGTCGCCTGGTGCCGTGCCGGCAACGGCCCCTTCATTCTGGAGATGCAGACCTATCGCTATCGCGGCCACTCGATGTCCGATCCCGCAAAGTATCGTACCCGCGAGGAAGTCGAAAAAGTCCGCCACGATTCCGACCCGATCGAGCAGGTGCGCAACCGCCTGTTGGCCGCCAAGGTCAGCGAGGAGGAATTGAAGAAGATCGACGCCGAGGTGCGCGAGATCGTCAACGAGTCCGCCGATTTCGCCCAGAAGGATCCCGAGCCCGATCCGTCCGAGCTCTGGACCGACGTCTATCGCTGAGCGCAGTTCTTAAGTTTTCCGGAGCCATCATGCCCATTCAAGTTCTGATGCCTGCGCTGTCGCCCACGATGGAGAAGGGCAACCTCGCCAAGTGGTTGAAAAAGGAAGGCGAGCCGATCAAGTCGGGCGACGTCATCGCCGAGATCGAGACCGACAAGGCCACGATGGAAGTCGAGGCCACGGATGAAGGCACGCTCGGCAAGATTCTGATCCCGGAAGGCACTGCCGACGTGGCGGTGAACACCCCGATCGCTATGATCCTGGCCGACGGCGAGAACGCCGCCGATCTCGCCAAGGCACCGGCACCTACCGCGCCCAATGTCGCGCAAGAAGTGGCGGAGTCGAAGTCGCCGGTGGGCGAAGGCAAGCCGGCCATCTCCGCGCCGCATCATCCGAGCGCGTCGGCCTCCGTCAGCGAGCCCGAGCCGGAAGTGCCGGCGGGGACCGAATTCGTCACGCAGACCATCCGCGAGGCGCTTCGCGATGCGATGGCCGAAGAGATGCGCAGGGATCCCGACGTGTTCATCATGGGCGAGGAAGTCGCCGAATATCAGGGCGCCTACAAGGTGACGCAGGGCCTCTTGCAGGAATTCGGCGCCCGCCGCGTCATCGACACGCCGATCACCGAGCACGGTTTTGCCGGCGTCGGCGTCGGCGCGGCGATGACGGGCTTGAAGCCGATCGTCGAGTTCATGACCTTCAATTTCGCCATGCAGGCGATCGACCAGATCATCAACTCCGCCGCCAAGACGCTCTATATGTCCGGCGGCCAGATGGGTTGCTCCATCGTGTTCCGCGGACCGAACGGCGCGGCCGCCCGCGTCGCGGCCCAGCACAGCCAGGACTATTCGGCCTGGTACTCGCAGATCCCCGGCCTGAAGGTGATCGCGCCGTTCTCGGCCGCCGATTACAAGGGCCTTCTGAAGGCCGCGATCCGCGACCCCAATCCCGTCATCTTCCTCGAGAACGAAGTGCTTTACGGGCACACCGGCGAAGTGCCGAAGCTCGACGACTATGTCGTGCCGATCGGCAAGGCGCGCGTGGTGCGCAAGGGCAAGGACGTCACGCTCGTCTCTTGGTCGAACGGCATGACCTACGCGTTGAAAGCCGCCGACGAGCTTGCCAAGGAAGGTATCGAGGCCGAGGTCATCGATCTCCGTACGCTGCGGCCGATGGATACCGAGACCATCGTTGCGTCGGTGAAGAAGACCGGCCGCGCGGTGACGGTGGAGGAGGGCTGGCAGCAGTCCGGCGTCGGCGCCGAGATCGCCGCCCGCATCATGGAGCACGCCTTCGACTATCTCGATGCGCCGGTGACGCGTATCTCCGGCAAGGACGTGCCGATGCCCTATGCGGCCAATCTCGAGAAACTTGCTCTGCCCAATGTCGCCGAGGTGGTCGCGGCCGCCAAGGCCGTCTGCTACCGGTAGGCCGCCATGGCAGGCCCGAAAGAGCAGCCATTGCCGCCTGACGTGATGGGGCGCGAGGATGCCACCGAAGTGCTGCGTGCCTTCGTCGTCGATGGCGGACTGTCGATCGCGTTCACCCGCGCCTTCGAGGAGCCCGACATGTGGGGCCTGATGCTGGTCGACATCGCCCGCCACGCCGCGCGCGCTTATGCGCGTGAGTCCGAATTCTCAGAGGAGGAGGCGCTGGCGCGCATCCTCGACATGTTCGAAGCCGAAATCGCGCGTCCGACCGACATGGGCTCCACCACGCCGCGGTCGCAACAGGGTCACTGACGATGCCAATCAACATTCTGATGCCCGCGCTGTCGCCCACCATGGAAAAGGGCAACCTTGCCAAGTGGCTCAAGAAAGAGGGCGACAAGGTCAAGTCCGGCGACGTCATCGCGGAAATCGAGACCGACAAGGCAACCATGGAGGTCGAGGCGGTCGACGAGGGCACCATCGCGAAGATCCTGGTGCCCGAAGGTACGGCCGACGTTCCCGTCAATGACGTCATCGCGATCATGGCCGGCGACGGCGAGGACGTGAAAGCGGCTGCGAGCGGCGGCGGCTCTGCCGCGCCGAAGCCCACCGCCGCACCGGCGCCTGCTGCGGCTCCCGCCGCTGCCGCAGCACCGGCGACTGCGCCCGCTGCAAAGGCTCCGTCTCCCGCCGCGGCGCCAGCGTCAGCACCCGCCGCGCAGGCCAATGGCCAAGGGCGCATCTTCTCCTCGCCGCTGGCGCGTCGGCTCGCCAAGGACGCCGGCATCGATCTCGCCCGCATCGCCGGGACAGGTCCGCACGGCCGCGTCGTCGCCCGCGATGTCGAGGGCGCCAGGTCCGGCAAGGGCCTGAAAGCGCCGGCCGCAGCACCGGGAACTGCGCCCGCCGTTGCGCCGGCGATGAGCGACCAGCAGATCCTGGCGCTGTTCGAGCCCGGCTCCTACGAAATCGTGCCGCATGACGGCATGCGCCGAACCATTGCGCAACGATTGACCGCGGCGACCCAGAGCATTCCGACTTTCTATCTCACGATCGATTGCGACATCGGCCGGTTGCTGGAGGCGCGCGAGCAGATCAACGCAGCGGCCCCGAAGGACAAGGAGAAGAAGCCGCTCTACAAGCTCTCGGTCAACGATTTCGTCATCAAGGCGCTGGCAGTGGCGCTGCAGCAGGTGCCGGACTGCAATGTCAGCTGGACCGAGGCCGGCATGGTCAAGCACAGGCATTCCGACGTCGGCGTCGCCGTGGCGATGCCTGGCGGTCTCATTACGCCGATCATCCGCAACGCCGAGAGCAAGTCGCTTTCCACCATTTCCAACGAGATGAAGGACCTCGCCGCCCGCGCCCGGACGCGAAAGCTCAAGCCCCAGGAATATCAGGGCGGCACCTCGTCAGTCTCCAACCTCGGCATGTACGGCATCAGCCATTTCACCGCCGTCATCAACCCGCCCCAGTCGACCATCCTGGCCGTCGGCGCTAGCGAGGAACGGGCCGTGGTGCGCGGCGGCAAGATCGAGGCCGCCCATATCATGAGCGTAACGTTGTCCTGTGATCACCGCTGCATCGACGGCGCGCTCGGCGCCGAACTGATCGGGGCGTTCAGGCGGCTGGTCGAAAATCCCGTCATGATGATGGTGTGAGAGCGAGTAGTCATGGCGGACACATCCTTCGACATCATCATCATCGGCTCCGGTCCCGGCGGCTATGTGACGGCGATCCGCGCCGCCCAACTCGGATTCAAGACCGCGATCGTCGAGAAGCAATATCTCGGCGGCATCTGTTTGAACTGGGGGTGCATCCCGACCAAGGCGCTGCTGCGCTCGGCAGAGATCTACCACTACATGCAGCACGCCAAGGACTACGGGCTGTCGGCCGAGAAGGTCGCTTACGACCCGAAGGCCGTCGTTCAGCGCTCGCGCGGGGTGTCGAAACGCCTCAACGACGGCGTCGGCTTCCTGATGAAGAAGAACAAGGTTTCCATCATCTGGGGCGAAGCCTCGATCGACGCGCCCGGCAAGATCACGGTGAAGAAGTCCGCCGTCGAGGCGCCGAAGGGTGCGGCCGGCGAGGGCACCTACACGGCAAAGCACATCATCCTCGCCACCGGTGCGCGGCCGCGGGTGCTGCCGGGGCTGGAGCCCGACAAGAAGCTGGTCTGGACCTATTTCGAGGCGATGGTGCCCGAGCGGATGCCGAAGTCGCTGCTGGTGGTCGGTTCCGGCGCGATCGGCATCGAGTTCGCATCCTTCTTCCACACTATGGGCAGCGACGTCACCGTCGTCGAGGTGCTGCCGCAGATTCTGCCGGTCGAGGACGCGGAGATCGCGGGCCTGGCGCGAAAACGCTTCGAGAAGGCGGGGATCAAGATCCTCACCAATACCAAGGTGACAAAGCTCGAAAAGAAAGCCGACAGCGTCGTTGCCACCATTGACGACGGCAAGGGCAAGCCGCAGACCACCGAATTCGAGCGCGTGATCTCCGCCGTCGGCGTCGTCGGCAATGTCGAGGGGCTTGGCCTGGAGAAGCTCGGCGTCAAGACCGACCGCGGCTGCGTGGTCGTCGATGGCTACGGAAAGACCAGCGTGCCCGGCATCTATGCCATCGGTGATGTGGCCGGCCCCCCGATGCTCGCGCACAAGGCCGAGCATGAGGGCGTGATCTGCGTCGAGGCTATCAAGGGCCTGCATCCGCATGCGCTCGACAAGAGCCTCATTCCCGGCTGCACTTATTGCCATCCGCAGGTCGCTTCCGTCGGCCTCACCGAGGCCAAGGCGAAAGAGGGCGGCCGCGAAATCCGCGTCGGCCGCTTCCCCTTTGTCGGCAACGGCAAGGCAATCGCGCTCGGCGAGGACCAGGGGCTGGTCAAGGTCGTGTTCGACAAGAAGACCGGCCAGTTGCTCGGCGCCCACATGATCGGCGCCGAGGTCACCGAGCTGATCCAGGGCTATGTCGTCGCCATGAACCTGGAAACGACGGAAGAAGAGCTGATGCACACCGTCTTCCCGCATCCGACGTTGTCGGAGATGATGAAGGAAGCCGTGCTCGACGCCTACGGGCGGGTGCTGAATATCTAATGCTAGGTCGAAGCCGCGCACTCAACCCTCATCCTGAGGAGCTTGCGAAGCAAGCGTCTCGAAGAATGGGCAACGCAAGGACGCGTGGCCATCCTTCGAGACGCGCGCTTGGGCGCGCTCCTCAGGATGAGGCCGGTGTCAGACATTCTTCAGCCCTGAACAGCCGAGACTGCAATCCGTGAAAGACAACGATAACCTCACCATCGAACGCCCGACGTTCGTGACCCATCTCGAATGCGCGATGGAAGGCGACCGCTATCCCGCCGACCAGGTGCACAATCTCTCCAAGGCGGGAAAGCCGCTGCTGGTGCGCTACGACCTTCCCGGCGTGAAGAAGGCACTGACCAAGGACGCGCTTTCGCAGCGGCCCTCCGGCATGTGGCGTTATCGCGAGCTGCTGCCGGTGCGCAAATGCGCCGACATCGTCAGTCTCGGCGAGGTGATGACGCCGCTGATCCGCCTGCCGAAGCTCGGCAGGAAACTCGGCGGCGGCGAGGTCCTCGTGAAGGACGAGGGCCGCCTGCCGACCGGTTCGTTCAAGGCGCGCGGCCTTGTGATGGCGGTATCGATGGGCAAGGCGCTCGGCATCTCCCATATGGCGATGCCGACCAACGGCAATGCGGGGGCTGCGCTCGCTGCATACGCGACCTCCTGCGGCATCAAGACCACGATCTTCTGCCCGGCCGACACGCCGGAAGTGAATGTCAGCGAGATCGAGTTGCAGGGCGCCACCGTCTATCGCGTCAACGGGCTGATAGATGATTGCGGCAAGATCGTCGGCGAGGGCAAGGCGAAGGTCGGCTGGTTCGACACTTCGACACTGAAGGAGCCCTACCGGATCGAGGGCAAGAAGACGATGGGGCTGGAGCTTGCCGAGCAGCTCGGCTGGGATGTGCCGGATGTGATCTTCTATCCCACCGGCGGCGGCACCGGGCTGATCGGCATGTGGAAGGCCTTTACCGAACTCGAATCCATCGGCTTTATCGGCAGCAAGCGCCCGCGCATGGTGGCGGTGCAGGCATCGGGCTGTGCGCCGATGGTGCGCGCTTTTGAAGCAGGGGTTGAGCACGCCACCCGTTGGGAGGACGCCCACACCATCGCGTCGGGCATTCGCGTGCCGCAGGCGATCGGAGATTTTCTCATCCTGCGCGCCGTGCGCGAGAGCAAGGGATTCGCGATTGCGGTCGATGACGAGAAGATTTCTGCTGCGCTCAACGAAGTTGCGCGCGAAGAAGGGCTGCTGCTCTGTCCGGAGGGCGCTGCCACCTATGCGGCGTACAAGCAGAGTATCTCAGAAGGTCTTGTTGCCAAGACCGACCGGGTCATGCTGTTTAACTGCGCGACGGGGCTGAAATATCCGCTGCCGCCGGTCACGCGCACGCTCGATCGCCACAAGCCGATCGATTTTGCGAAGCTGTAACATCCTCATCCTTGGGGGGCGCGAAGCGCCGTCTCGAAGGATGAAGGCCCGTCTGTGGCCTTGCGGTTCGAGACGCGCGGCATTGCCGCGCTCCTCACCACGAGGGGTGAGATGGTGCGTTGGAGAAGTACATGCGAAGAATTATCTTGGCGTCTCTACTTGCAACGCTTGCTCTCGTCGGCGCTGCCGTCGCGCAAACCTTCCCCGCACGCCCCGTCACTATCGTTGTGCCGTTCGCCGCGGGCGGTCCCTCGGACGTCATGGCGCGCATTCTCGCCGAGCACATGAAGGTCACGCTGGGCGAGGCAGTTCTGGTCGAGAACGTCACGGGCGCGGGCGGCTCGATCGGCGTCGGTCGCGCAGCGAAATCGCCGGCCGACGGCTACACCGTCTCCTTCGGCCATCTCGGCACGCATGTCGCCAACGGCGCGGTCTACAAGCTCAACTACGATCTCGTCGCCGACCTCGATCCCGTGGCGTTGCTGCCGAGCAACCCCATGATCATCGTCAGCAAGAACGCCGTGCCCGCCAAAACGCTGAAGGAATTGATCGACTGGTTGAAGGCGAAGCCCCAGGCCGCCGCCGCCGGCACCGCCGGCGCAGGCTCCGGCAGCCATGTCGCAGGCCTTGCTTTCGAGGCAGCCACGGGCATCAAGCTGCAATATGTGCCCTATCGCGGCACGGGCCCGGCGATGAATGATCTCGTTGCCGGCCAGATCGACCTTATCGTCGACCAACTCTCCAACTCGATCCAGCAGGTGCGCGCCGGCACCATCCGCGCCTACGCCATCGTCGACAGCAAGCGCGCAGCTTCCGCGCCCGACATCCCGACTACGGATGAAGCTGGGCTGCCCGGCTTCCACATGACGTTGTGGTCGGGCATGTGGGTGCCGAAGGGAACGCCGAAGGATATCATCGCAAGGCTCAATGCGGCTGCAGTTGCGGCGCTGAGCGATCCTGCCGTCCGGAAACAGCTGGAAAATCTCGGCCTGCAAATGCCGCCGCAGGATAGGCTTTCACCTGAAGCGCTCGGCGAATGGCAGAAGGCCGAAATCGCCAAGTGGTGGCCGATCATCAAGGCAGCCAATGTGAAGGTGGATTAGGCCGGATGCACGCCGTCACCGGCGGATCGATAGTGCTGCGGATTACTCTGCCGCAGACTCTGCCGTCTCAAGCGGCGCCTCGCGGGGCATGACGATCCTGACCTTCGTGCCCGCACCTGGGCGGGATTCCAGGCTGATCCGGCCGCCGAGGCGGATGGTCACGATGTTGTGGACGATGTGCAGACCAAGGCCCGTGCTGCCCTGATTGCGGCGGGTGGTGAAGAAGGGGTCGAACACCTGGCGTCTGACCTCTTCCTGCATGCCGCAGCCGTCGTCGGAAAACACCACTTCGATGTCGTTTCTGCCGGACGCCCGCACCGCGACATGGACGGATCCCCGTGCGCCGTCCGGAAAGGCATGCGTGGCGGCATTGACGACGAGGTTGGTCAGGACCTGGCCGAAGGGTCCGGGATAGCTGTTGATGAAAAGATCGGGCGCACAGTCGACTTTCACCTCGATATTCTGCGGACGCAGCCCGAACCGCAGTCCCTTGACGATCCGCTCAGTCACCTCGCCCAGATCGAAGCGGCGGCGATCAGAGACATTGCGGTCAGCCGCGACCTGCTTGAACGACTGGATCAGGTCGGCAGCCTGGTTGAGATTCATCATGATCTGCGATCCTGCCTCGCGGCTCGCGGCGATGAATTCGGTCAGGGTCGAGCGGCGCAGATCGCCTCGCGCGACATCGGCTTCGAACAGCTTTGCCTTGTTGATGAAGGCCGAGGCAACGGTGAGGCTGGTGCCGACGGGCGTATTGATCTCGTGCGCCACGCCGGCGACGAGCCGGCCCAGCGCGGCGAGTTTTTCTGTCTGGATCAGGCCGTCCTGGGCGGCACGCAGATCCTCGAGCGATTGCGACAATTGCCGGGTGCGCTCCTGCAACTCGGTGAACAGCCGCGTGTTCTCGATGGCGATCACCGCCTGGCCGGCGAAGGTCTTCAACAGTTCGACCTGCGCCCTCGGAAACAATTCCGGCTCGAGCCGCATGACTGCGATCGCCCCGACGGCTGCATCGTCGCGCAGCATCGGCACGATCAGGATGCTGCGATAGCCTGACGTGCGCTGCAGTTCGCTGTAGCCGCCCGACACCAGCACGTCCGGCTCGTGCACGATGCGGCGCTCGCGCACGGCGACGGAGATGAGATTGTCCGACGTGATCGAGGCGGGGTAGGCGTTGCGCACCGCCGCCACCGATTCCGGCGAGAATTGATCGTGCGCGACGAGATGGACGTGCGTCCCATCCGCGCGATAGACGGCGCTCAGCACGCTCTGGCACAGCCGCGCCGCGTTCTTGACGATCCGCTCGAACACCGGGAACGGCTCTGTCGGTGCATCGGAAATCAGCCGCAGCACCTCGTCGGTGGCCGCCTGCCGTTCCCGCGCATCCTGCAATTCAATCGTAAGTTGTTCAGCCTTGGCGCTCGCGCCCCCTGACCCGGCTCGGCGCACGGCCTTCGGCGCAGAGCTGCGCCGTCGCCGCGTGGCGGTCCGGCCCGGCGATTTGCCGGATCCGCCGCCTGCTCCAGAGCGTCGTTTCATGGGGTTCCCCTGGACGCAGAATAGATCATCGTTTCTCAGGCTTCCAAGCCGCCACGCTGCCGCCCAAGGGCCGCCGCATTCGGACACGACATCGCCCAATTTGTAACCCGCGTCTTTACCATAACGGGGTCCTCCGAAGGCGAGGGGCTTCGTTGAATTATGGCCGATAATCGTGGCGGCGCTCTGACGGCTAGACTGGCGGCATTCGCGCTGCTGCTTGCGGCACTCCCCGCCGAGGCCCAGACCTTCCAGCAGATGTGGATGGGCCGCGTCGCGCGTCCGCCCGCCGACAACGAGGAAGCCTCCGTCTACTGGGAAGACAAGTGGGACGCGCGCGGCAAGCGCTTCAAACCGCATGAAGTCTCTTGCGCGCATCGCACCGAAGCATTCGGCACCATCTTCGTCGTCACCAATCTCGAGAACGGCAAGAAGATCGAGTGCCCCGTCCAGGACCGCGGACCCTATGCCCAGGGCAGGGTACTGGACTTCTCGCTCGGCGCGGCCAGGAAGATCGGCTGCGACGGCCTGTGCCGCGTCACCGTGCGCCGCGCGGGGTTTGAATAGGCCGCGAGCCTTCGACGCTGCGTCCTGCGGCGATGGCGCTACAATCGAGAAAAACAACGCGCGAGGCCGCCGGTGACCGTTTCCGTCATTGAACAAGCAAAAATCCAGGCGCAAGTGCTGGTGCCGCTGGTGAAGGCCCTGCAGGCCGAACTCGGCGAGGAGAAAGCCAACCGTCTCGTCCGCGCGGCGCTAAACGATCTCTATCGCCGCTTCGGCGAGGAGTTCTGGAACAGCAGGAACGATCCGGACCTCGGCAAGTCGGTGGCGTCGGCGTTCCGGGCCTATGCACAGGACGATGCGCTCGACTACCGCGTCGGCGAACAGTCGAGGGATGCCTTCGCGTTCGATGTCACGCGCTGTCGCTACGCCGAGTTCTACAAGGCGCTTGGCGAGCCCGAGCTCGGCTTCCTCCTGGTCTGTACCGCCGACTTCGCCGTGGCCGAAGGATTTGGCGGCGACGTCAGGCTCGCCCGCACGCAAACCATCATGCAGGGGGCGTCTCATTGCGACTTCCGTTACCGGCGGGTGAAGGCGGAATAGGGCCGCTACGGGCAAGATCACGCCGTGAGGGTCGATGGTTCACGTCGGTGTGCTTTCGATGATGTGCTCTGGAATTGACGCAATTCCTCGGGCATATCCGGCCGGTGCTGCCGCGAAGGAATTCGCACCATGACGCCGCGTGTGGATTTCACCAGCCAGGAATATTTTCGCGATCCGGCGGCCTCGCTCGAAAAGCTCCGCGAGCAGGGTCCCGTCGTCGAAGTCCGCTTCCCCATCGTCGGCCGGGTCTGGGCCACCACGACGCAGGCGCTGGCTGACCGTGTGCTGAAGGACTCCGGGACGTTCACGATCCGAAAGGATACCGGTGAGGTCGCGGGCATGCGCTGGTGGATGCCGTCGATCGTGCGAACCTTCGCCAACAGCATGCTTTCGATGGACGAGCCCGACCACAAGCGCTTGCGCGATATCGTCGACGAGGCGTTCCGCCGCCGGGCCGTGCTCGGCATGGAGCCGGGCATCGAGGCCACCGCAAGGCAGCTTGCCGACGACCTTTTCGCCGAGGGCAGTCCGGCCGATCTGGTCCAGCGCTATGCACGCGTGCTGCCGCTGTCGGTGATTTGCGAGTTGCTTGGCTTGCCGCAAGCCGACCGCCGGAAATTCATGAACTGGGCCGGCGGACTCTCCCGCCTGACGGGTGCGCTGGACTTCTTCCGGATGCTGCCGAACGTCTACGCGATGAAGCGCTACATCGAAGCGCATGTTGAAACCGTGCGCCGGCACGGCGGTGAAGGGCTGATTGCCGAGATCGTGCGCGTCGAGAAGGAGGGCGGCCGCATCAGCCGGGAAGAAATCGTCTCGATGGTGTTTCTCCTGCTGTTTGCCGGCCACGAGACCACCACGCATCTTATCAGCGGCTCCGTCCATGAGCTTCTGAAAAATCCGGGCCTGCGCGACTGGCTCGCTCAGGACTGGGGCCGCGCCGATCTTGCCGTCGAGGAATTCCTGCGCTTCCTGTCGCCGGTGCAGTTCACCAAGCCGCGCTTCGTGCGCCGCGACGTCGATCTCGGCGGCGTCATCGTGAAGAGAGGCGAGCGGATCATGGCGATGCTGGCCGCCGCCAATATGGATCCCGCGGCCAATCTGCATCCCGAGCCGCTCGATCTGGCGCGCCGGCCCAACCGGCACATTGCCTTCGGCACCGGCATTCATTTCTGCCTCGGCCATCAGCTCGCGCGCATTGAGGGAAAGTACGCGTTGAAAGCGCTGCTTCAGCGCTGGCCGCGACTCACCCTTGCCGTGCCGGAATCCGATATTGCCTGGCGCCAGCGCGCGGGCCTCAATGCGATCGACCGCCTTCCGGTTGTGGCCGGAGAAAGATAGCGGGTTGATCGAGGCTTTTTTCTGTCATCAGGGTTGCGTGACGGCAACGATTGTAGCGTCCAAGCAACAGATTGCTAACATTACGTGAAAAATGGGGGTGGTTGAACCAGGCGCCGCTTTTTTGCCACACCCCTTCGTGAAATCATTGTCCTTGGAAATCCACCGCGCTCGGCTGGGGAGAGGAAACCTCCCAAAAACAAACCGAGTTGTCTGGTGGAAACGGACCCGCGCGATGGACGCCAGGACGAACATCAAGGCAAGGCTCCCCAGCCGTCACGTGACGGAAGGGCCCGAGCGTGCCCCGCACCGGTCCTATCTCTATGCCATGGGCCTGACGACGCAGCAGATTCACCAGCCCTTTGTGGGCGTTGCTTCCTGCTGGAACGAGGCGGCCCCCTGCAATATCGCGCTGATGCGCCAGGCCCAGGCCGTGAAGAAGGGCGTGGCTGCCGGCGGCGGCACTCCGCGGGAATTCTGCACCATCACCGTTACCGACGGTATTGCGATGGGCCATGACGGCATGCGCTCCTCGCTGCCATCGCGCGAGTGCATCGCCGATTCGGTCGAACTGACCGTGCGCGGCCATGCCTATGACGCCCTGGTGGGGCTCGCCGGTTGCGACAAGTCCTTGCCCGGCATGATGATGGCGATGGTCCGCCTCAACGTGCCCTCGATCTTCATCTATGGCGGCTCGATCCTGCCCGGCAGCTTCCGCGGCCAGCCCGTGACCGTGCAGGACATGTTCGAGGCGGTCGGCAAGCATTCCGTCGGCGAAATGTCGGATGCCGACCTCGATGAAATCGAGCGGGTGGCCTGTCCCTCCGCGGGTGCCTGCGGTGCCCAGTTCACCGCCAACACCATGGCGACCGTCTCCGAGGCCATCGGGCTGGCCCTGCCGTATTCGGCCGGTGCGCCTGCACCTTACGAGATCCGCGATTCCTTCTGTGCTGCGGCCGGCGAGAAAGTGGTTGAACTGATCGCGCTAAACCTTCGTCCGCGCGACATTGTCACCCGCAAATCCCTGGAGAATGCCGCCGCCGTTGTTGCGGCCTCCGGCGGCTCGACCAACGCGGCGCTTCATTTACCCGCGATCGCCAACGAGTGCGGCATTAAGTTCAATTTGTTCGATGTCGCCGAAATCTTCAAAAAGACACCGTATGTCGCCGATTTGAAGCCGGGCGGCCGTTATGTTGCCAAAGACATGTTTGAGGTTGGCGGCATTCCGCTTCTGATGAAGACGTTGCTCGATAATGGCTATCTCCACGGTGATTGCATGACCGTGACGGGCCGAACGATCGCCGAAAACCTCAAGAGCGTGAAATGGAATCCGCACCAGGATGTCGTGCGGCCAGCCGACAAGCCGATCACCGCCACGGGCGGCGTGGTCGGCCTGAAGGGAAACCTCGCGCCAGAAGGGGCGATCGTGAAAGTCGCGGGCATGTCGACGCTGAAATTCACCGGGCCGGCCCGCTGCTTCGACCGCGAGGAGGACGCCTTCGAGTCCGTCCAGAAGCGCACCTATCGGGAAGGTGAGGTCATCGTCATCCGCTACGAAGGGCCGCGCGGCGGTCCCGGCATGCGGGAAATGCTGTCGACCACGGCAGCGCTGACCGGGCAGGGCATGGGCGGCAAGGTCGCCCTGATTACCGACGGCCGGTTCTCCGGCGCCACCCGCGGCTTCTGTATCGGCCATGTCGGCCCCGAAGCGGCCGTCGGCGGACCGATCGGACTGTTGCAGGACGGCGACATCATCGAGATCGACGCCGAGGCTGGTAGCCTTAACGTAAAATTGACCGACGCCGAACTGGCTCAGCGCAAAACCAGATGGGCTCCGCGCGCGACTAACCACACGTCGGGTGCGCTGTGGAAATATGCCCAGCAGGTTGGGCCGGCGGTGGACGGGGCGATTACCCATCCTGGTGGCGCACACGAGAAACAGTGCTATGCGGACATCTAGGCGCACCATCATTGCGTTCGTTCTGGGGGCCCTCCCGCTGGCTCCCGCGTTCGGATTCGACGGCACGCCGGTCAACACGCCCGCCAAGCCGCTCGGCGTTGTTTCGCCGCCGGTGGCCTCGGCGCCGCTCGGCAGCAAGCCGGTTCCGCCGGCCGCCGTGCCGACCTCCGCCGTGCCCGGGGCCGTCAACGCGGCGTCCACCTCGATGAACGCGCTGGAATACGCCGCCGAGGGCGGTCATCCGGTGGCGCAGTGGAAGCTTGGGCGGATGTACGCCGATGGCGACGGTGTCGTGCAGAACGACCTGCGCGCTTTCGAGTATTTCAGCAGGATTGCCAACCAGCACGCCGAGGACAATCCATCGGCACCGCAGGCCGGCATTGTCGCGCAGGCCTTCGTGGCGCTCGGGCGCTACTATCTCAGCGGCATTCCCAATTCGAAGGTGAAATCCGATCCGGAGCGGGCGCGGGAGATGTTCTCCTACGCGGCATCCTATTTCGGCAATGCCGATGCGCAGTACGACCTGGCACGGCTCTATTTCAAGAGCACCGGCAATTCGCCCGAGAGCTTCCGCCAGGGCATCCGCTGGCTTGGGCTTGCCGCGCAGAAGGGCCAGTACCAGGCCCAGGCGCTGCTTGGGCAGATGCTGTTCAACGGCGAGCAGATGCCGCCGCAGCGGGCGCGTGGCCTGATGTGGCTGACGCTGGCGCGCGACAGTGCCGGGCCGGACGAAGCCTGGATCAAGGAAAGCTATAACCGCGCGCTTGCCAAGGCGTCCGACAACGATCGCGCCATGGCGCTGCAGATGCTCGAACTCTGGGTCAAGGGCCGCCGCGACTGAGGCGAGCCGGGTGGCGGCCGGTCAGGCCGGTGCGATGAACCGGAACATCGGATAGCTGGAATTCGTGCCGAACTTTCCCTGCGGCGCGCCGTCGTCCCGATATCCGCGCGAAAGATAGAATTGGTGTGCGGTCTCAGTGCTGAGCAGCGTACAGCGCGTGTTGCCGTGTTCCGCTGCGCGCGCCTCCAGCGCACTGAGCATGGCAGAGCTCACGCCGCGAAAGCGCGCGGCCGGCGCCACATAGTTGAGCGTGATCTCGCCGCTGTCCTTGACGCCGCCAACCGCTAGCACCGTCCCGCCTTCGACTGCGATCAGCAGGGAGCTGTCCGGTTGCGTTGCCCAGCCTGCCACGATCTCCGGCGTCTTGTTGGCAAGCCAGGTCCCCAGGATTGCCGGATCGTTGCGATGATCGGCGACGCAAAGCTCGGTGATGGAGGCCCGCAACACCCCGCAAGCGGTGGCGGCGTCCGCTGGTGTGGCGTCCCGTATTTTCACAGACCGTCTCCGTAACGGCCCGTCAGGCCGTCTCCAGATCGAGATCCGCCCAGACCGGCACGTGATCGGACGGCTTTTCCCAGGCCCGCACATAGCTGTCGATGCCGACATCCACCAGCCGGTCGCTGGCCTGCGGCGAGAGCAGCAGGTGGTCGATCCGCAGCCCCCAGTTCTTCTGCCAGGCCCCGGCCTGGTAGTCCCAGAAGGTGTACTGCCCCGGCGCGTCGCTGACCGCGCGCAGCGCATCGGTCAGGCCGAGACCGAGCAGGGCCTGGAAAGCCTCGCGGGTAGGGGGCCGGAACAGGGCGTCCTCGACCCAGGCGGCTGGGTTGTAGACGTCGGCGGCGGCCGGGATGACATTGAAGTCGCCGGCCAGCACCAGCGGCTCCTCTGCCTTGAGCCGCTCTTTCGAATACTCAAGAAGGCGAGACATCCACTTGAGCTTATAGGCATATTTGTCGCCGGGGGCCGGATTGCCATTGGGCAGATACAGACACGCCACCCGCATCACGCCGCGCTTGAGCGTGACGACGCCCTCAAGGAAGCGGGCATGGGCGTCCTCGTCGTCGCCGGCGAGGCCCGATTTGGTCTCGTCAAACGGCAGCCGGGACAACAGCGCCACCCCATTGAAGGTCTTCTGGCCATGCGTGACCACGTTGTAGCCAAGCGCTTCGATCTCCAGCCGCGGAAATGCCTCATCGATGCACTTGATTTCCTGCAAGCATACGATGTCCGGGGAGCACTCCTTCAACCAGGCCACGAGAGGTTCGATCCTCTGCCGGACCGAATTGACGTTCCAGGTCGCGATGCGCATGAAAAATCCGTAACCCCACTTTTTCGCCCAGTGGCATACCATGTGGTGCCGGGCTGTGGTAACTGTTTACAAATAAGGCGCAAAATTCTCCGTCAAGGGCAGGAATAGGCGTCCCCGGTGTTATTTGCCGGTGGGGCGTAAAAGCGATGAAAAAACGAAACTGGATTTTGCTGATCGGTGCGCTTGGCATTGTAGCGGTGGCCGCCTTCGTCACTCGATCGTCCTGGATGGGCAGCAATGCAAGCGCGCAGGCCCCGCAGCGCCCGCGCGCGATCTCGGTCGACGTGGCCAAGGCGGAACGAAGGCCGGTTCCCGTCGACGTCGATGCGATAGGTACGGTGACGCCGATCTCCAGTGTCGCGCTCAAGTCGCGGCTGGAGACCACCATCGTGGCGGTTCATTTCGAGGATGGCGCAAAGGTCAACGAGGGTGACCTGCTGTTCACCCTCGACGCCCGCCAGATCGACGCCCAGATCGAGCAGGCGGAAGGCACCCTCGCCAAGGACCAGGCGCAGCTCGAAGGCGCGCTACGCGACCTGCGCCGCTACACTGACCTCGTCGGCAAGGGCGCCACCACCCAGGTCAATGTCGACAACGCCAAGACGCAGTCGGACACGCTCAACGCCACCATCAAGGCCGACCAGGCGCTGCTCGAAAATTACAAGGTCCAGAAGAGCTACACGCTGATCCGCGCGCCCTTCACCGGCCGCATCAGCGCGGCCAACGTGAAGATCGGCAATTTCGTGCGTCCCGCCGACCTCCAGCCGCTCGCCGTGATCAACCAGATGGCGCCGGTTTACGTGACCTTCCCGGTTCCGCAGCGGGTGCTGGTCGATCTGCGCGAATCCATGGCCAAGGACGGCTCCAAGGTGAGCGCGACCATTCCGGGCCGGCAAGAGTCGGAGCTGGGCAAGGTGGCGATGGTGGAAAACACCGTCGATGCCACGACCGGCATGATCACGGTGCGCGGTGTCATGGACAACGGCAGTGAGATGCTTTGGCCGGGCACGTTGGTGGCGACCAAGCTGACCATCCGTACCGAGGATGCCGTCGTGGTGCCGACCGTTGCAGTGCAGCGCAGCCAGAGCGGCAACTTCGTATTCGTCGTGAAGGACGGTGCCGCCAAGGTCACGCCGGTCAAGGTCGACCGCACCTTCCAGGGCTATTCGGTGATTTCCGAGGGGCTGTCCGGCGACGAAAGCGTCGTCACCGACGGGCAATTGCTGCTCTCCGAGGGAACGCGAGTCGAGCCGCGCGCGAAAAAGGCCGGAGCCTAGGCGATGACGCTCTCCGAACTCTGTATCCGCCGGCCGGTCATGACGACGCTGATCACGGCGACGATCATCGCCTTTGGGGTGTTCGGATTCCGCTTGCTGCCGGTGTCTGCGCTGCCGCGGGTCGACTTCCCGACCATCGCCGTCACCGCGACGCTGCCGGGTGCCAGCGCCGATACGATGGCCGCATCGGTCGCCGGCATCATCGAGCGCCAGCTCTCCACCATCGCCGGCATTTCCTCGATGTCGTCGAGTTCGTCGCAGGGCACGACCGTCATCACCATCCAGTTCGACCTCAACCGCAACATCGACGCTGCCGCGCTCGACGTGCAGACGGCGCTGACGATCGCGCAACGACGCTTGCCGATCGAAATGACGATTCCGCCGAGCTTCCGCAAGGTGAACCCGGCCGACTTCCCCGTCCTGTTCGTCTCGCTGGGCTCGGCGACGCTGCCGCTCTCGGCGGTCAACGAGTACGGCGACATCACCATCGGGCAGGCGCTGTCCCAGCTGCCGGGCGTCGCGCAGGTCCTGATCTACGGCACCCAGAAATTTGCCATCCGCGTCCAGGCCGATCCCGTCGCTGCCGCAGCGCGCGGATTGACGCTCGACGACATCCGCACCGCGGTATCGCGCGCCAACTCCTCCACGCCGGTCGGAACGCTGAACGGTCCCAAGCAGGACGTGGCGCTGCAGGCCTCCGGCCAGATGGACAAGGCGGCCGACTACAGCAAGGTCGTGGTCGCCTTCCGCAACGGCTCGCCGGTCAAGCTCGACGAGGTTGCGCGCATCTATGACAGCGTCGAGAACGACAAGATCGCGACCTGGCTCGGCAACGAGCGTGCGATCGTGCTGGCGATCCAGAAGCAGCCAGACGCCAACACGGTGGCGGTGGTCGATTCCGTGCTGGCGAAATTGCCGGCGCTGCGCGCGGCCATTCCGCAGTCGGTGACCATGCAGGTCATGATGGATCGCTCGGTCTCGATCCGTCAGGCCGTGGCCGACGTCGAGGAAACCCTGCTGATCGCCGTCATTCTGGTGATCATGGTGATCTTCCTGTTCCTGCGAAAGGTCTCCGCGACCCTGATCCCCGCGCTGGCGGTGCCGATCTCGCTGTGCGGCACCTTCGCGATGATGTACGCGCTCGACTACTCCATCAACAACATGACGCTGCTGGCGCTGACATTGTCGGTCGGCTTCGTGGTCGACGACGCAATCGTCATGCTAGAGAATATCGTCCGCCATATCGAACACGGCATGCGGCCCTACGAGGCTGCGCTGAAGGGCGCGCGCGAAATCGGCTTCACCATCATCTCGATCACCTTCTCGCTGATCGCCGTGTTCATCCCGGTGCTGCTGATGGGCGGCATCGTCGGCCGCGTGTTCCGCGAATTCGCCGTCACCATTTCGGTTGCGATCGTGGTGTCCGGCTTCGTGTCGCTGACATTGACGCCGATGCTGTGCGCGCGCGTGCTGCGCGAGCATGACGACAGCAAGCAGCCGTTCATCGTGCTGCGCATCTTCGAGCGGATGTTCGACGCCTTGCTGCGGACCTACGAATGGACGCTGGACAAGGTGCTGGCGCGCAAGGCGTTCATGTTGCTGGTGACGTTCGCCACGCTGGGCGGCACCGTCTACCTCTACATGATCGTGCCGAAGGGCTTCTTCCCGCAGGAGGACACCGGCTTCCTGATCGGCGTGACGGAAGCCGCCACCGATACCTCCTTCGAAGCAATGAAGGAGCGGCAGCAGGCGCTGGTGAAGATCCTGCAGGAGGATCCTGCGATCGAGTATCTCAATTCGACGGTAGGCTCCGGCGGACCCAATCCGACTGCGAACTACGGCCGATTGTTCATCGCCTTGAAGCCGAAGAAGGAACGCTCCGAACTCAATCAGATCATCGGCCGGCTGCGCGCCAAGGCGCGACAGGTCGCGGGCATCCAGGCGTTCTTCCAGCCGATCCAGAACCTCAGCGTGGGCGGCCGCATTTCGAAGAGCCAGTACCAGTACGTGATGCAGAGCGGCGATACCGAGTCGCTGTATCGCCTGGCGCCGGAAATGCGCGACAAGATCGAGAAGATCCCGGGCCTGCTCGACGTCACCACCGACCTCTACATCAAGAATCCGCAGATGACGGTCGACATCGACCGCGAGAAGGCCATGGTCTACGGCGTCACCGTCGACCAGGTGCGCAACCAGCTCTACAACGCCTACGGCGCGCGGCAGGTCGGCACCATCTACATGCCCTCGAACGACTACCAGATCATCCTGGAGGCGCAGCCGCAGTTCCGCGTCGACCCGTCCGATCTGTCGAAACTATATGTGAAGACGGCCGACAACCGGACCATTCCGCTCGATGCGGTCGCCAGGATGGTGCCGAGCGTCGGTCCGCTGCAGATCAATCACCAGGGCCAGCAGCCGGCGGTCACGATCTCGTTCAATCTCGCGCCCGGCTATTCGCTGGGCTACGCCGTCGACAAGATCACCCAGCTCGAGCAGGCCTCGAATCTGCCGGTGACGATCGTGACCGGCTTCTCCGGCACCGCGCAGGTGTTCCAGGATTCGCTGCGCGGGCAGGGCGTCCTGATCCTGGCCGCCGTGTTCGCCGCTTTCGTCATCCTCGGCATCCTGTACGAGAGCTTCATCCACCCGATAACGATCATCTCGGGCCTGCCGTCGGCCGGCATCGGCGCGATCCTGACGCTGATGCTGTTCAACATGGAAATGTCCGTGATCGCGATGATCGGCATCGTCATGCTGGTCGGCATCGTCAAGAAGAACGCGATCATGATGGTCGACTTCGCGCTGGAGCGCCGGCGCGTGGGGCTGTCGGCCGAGCACGCCATCCGCGAGGCGGCCCTGCTCCGCTTCCGCCCGATCATGATGACGACCTTCGCCGCGATCTTCGGCACGCTGCCGATTGCGCTCGGCGCCGGCGCAGGCGCCGAACTGCGCCAGCCGCTGGGCATTGCCGTCGTCGGCGGCCTCTGCGTGTCGCAGCTGCTGACGCTCTACATCACGCCGGTGGTCTACATCTATCTCGACCGCATCGACCGCAGGCTCAAGCGCCGCCTCCAGCCGCAGGAAGAGCATGCGGCCGACGCCCAGCCGCCGCGCGTGGTGGCGGCCGAATGACGGGTGCCGGCAGGGCGCTGCGCATGGCGGCCTGCCTTGCGCCGGTCGCCCTCGCGCTGTGGGCAGGGCCGGCGCGTGCCGCCGAGCCGATCGAAATCTTCGACGCCCATCTGCACTATAATTGGGAGCCAAAACCCTACTACCAGCCCGACGAGGTGCTGGCGCTGTTCCGCAAGAACCGTGTCACCGGCATTTTGGCGACCAGCCGCCCCAACACCGGCACGCATGCGCTTGTTGATGCGAAGCCCGAGGGGCTTTGGATCGTGCCGTTCATCCGTCCGTATCGCGTGCGCGCGGACATCCAGACCTGGTTCGGCGATCCCCTGACGCTGGAGCTCGTGCAGGAGGAGTTCAAGCGCGGCTATTACCGCGGCATCGGCGAATTCCACATCTCGGGCAAGGCGGCCGATACCGAGGTGGTGAAGAACGTCGTCAACTTCGCCGTCGGCAACAACCTCTATCTGCATGCCCACGCCGACGACGAAGCCGTCGAGATCCTGATGCGGCACAATCCGCGGGCGCAGATCATCTGGGCACATACCGGGTTTGGACTGTCGACCGACCGCGTCGCCGCGTTGCTCGCGAAATACCCAAAACTATGGGGCGAACTGTCCTATCGCAGCGGCATTGTCGATGGCGGCGGCAAGCTGTCCGCGGAATGGCGCAGCCTGTTCGAGAAATTCCCCGACCGCTTCCTGCTCGGCTCCGACACCTGGATCTCCGAGCGCTGGGCGAGCTATGGCGACATCATGGCCGGCTACCGCGCCTGGCTCGATCAGCTGCCGCCGAAGATTGCCTCACAGATCGCCAATGGCAATGCCAAGGCGCTGTTCGCCGCAAAATAGGAAATCAGATCGAGAAGCTGGTGCCGCAGCCGCACGAGGCGGTCGCGTTCGGGTTGACCACGCGGAACGAGGCGCCGATCAGGTCGTCGACGAAATCGACTTCCGATCCCGCCAGGAACGGCACGGAAGCGGAATCGACCAGCACCACCGCGCCCTCGCGCGAGATCACGAGGTCATCCTCGGCCTTGGCGTGGTCGACGTCGAACTTGTACTGGAAGCCCGAGCAGCCGCCGCCCTCGACGCTGATGCGCAGCATCGCGCCGTCGCCTTCACCTTTAAGGATTTCGCCGATCCGGCGGGCCGCCCGCTCGCTGACGGTGATGGCAGCAGTCATAGTCCGTCTCTCCAGACCCCTGTCTTATGGCGCGTCATAGCCAATTCATTTGGTATCCCGCCGTCCCCATAGTTAAGTGCGCCAGCCAGTGGAATCAAATGGATAAGGATTAATTTGCCGTGACGGTCGGAATGGCTGCCCCGCGCGCACCCTTTGCCTGCGACCCCGATGTGAGCCGCGGGCGGCTGTTTCCGGAGCCGCCGAGCCGGACCCGCAGCCCGTTCCGGCGGGATTGCGACCGGGTGATCCACTCCACCGCCTTCCGCCGGCTCAAGCACAAGACCCAGGTCTTCGTGTTCCATGAGGGCGACCACTACCGCACGCGCCTGACGCATTCGCTGGAAGTCGCCCAGATCGCCCGCGCGCTGGCGCGCCAGCTGGGGCTGGACGAGGATCTCACGGAGACGCTGGCGCTGGCCCACGACCTCGGCCATCCCCCGTTTGGACACGCCGGAGAGCGGGCGCTGGATGCCTGCCTGAGAGATCATGGCGGCTTCGATCACAATGCGCAGGCGCTGCGTGTCGTCACCTCGCTGGAGCACCGCTATCCCGAATTCGACGGCCTCAACCTGACCTGGGAATCGCTGGAGGGCATCGTCAAGCATAATGGGCCGCTGACCGAGCGGGGCGGTCTGCCGATCGGGCCGTATCGCGAGCAGGGCATTCCGGTGGGGATTGCCGACTACGTCAAATGCTTCGATCTCGAGCTCTGGAGCTTCGCCTCGATGGAAGCGCAGGTCGCCGCGATCGCCGACGACATCGCCTATGACGCGCACGACATCGACGACGGCCTGCGCGCCGGCCTGTTCCGCGTCGACGACCTCAAGGTGATGCCGCTGCTCTCCGACATCATTGTCGAGATCGCCAGGCACTATCCGCATCTCGACGACGTCCGGCGCGGGGCCGAACTGGTGCGCGAGCTGATTTCGTATTTGATCGGCGCGGTGATGACGGAGGCAGGCAGGCGCATCGTGGCCACGCGGCCGCAATCGGCGCAGGAGGTGCGCAGCCAGAAGCAGGCGATGATCGCCTTTCCCGCCGACGTCGCGAAGGCGGAGGCCGAAATCAAGGCGTTCCTCTTTCAACGCATGTACCGGCACAAGCGGGTGATGCAGGTGATGGGGGAGGCCGAGCAGATCGTGTTCGATCTCTTCGAACGCTACCGGAAATCGCCGGGCGATCTGCCGGCCGAATGGCTGGAGGGCGCGGGCGAAGAGACCGACACTGAGCGTATCAGGCGGATCGGCAATTTCATCGCCGGGATGACCGACCGCTACGCGCTGATCGAGCATCAAAGGCTTTTTGACTCGACCCCGGATTTGCGTTAGGCGGCGGCCCCATGGCCGAAAAATCCGCCGAAAAATCCCCGTCCCAGCACCCGTTTGCCGCCGTTTTGGCGCGCGTCCACGCGGTTTGCGCGAGCCTGGCCGCCGAAGGCGGCTGGCCGGCCGATGTCGACTTCTCGCGCGTAGTGGTCGAGCCGCCGCGCGATGCCAGCCATGGCGACATGGCGACCAACGCCGCCATGGTGCTCGCCAAGGACGCCAAGGCGAAGCCGCGGGAGCTTGCCGACAGGATCGCTGAAAAGCTGCGCGCTGACGAGATGATTGCCGCCGTCGACGTGGCCGGGCCCGGGTTCATCAATCTCGCTCTCAAGCCATCGTCGTGGATTGCCGAACTGCGTAGCGTGCTGCGCGAGGGCGACGCTTACGGAAAGAGCGCCGTGGGCGCAGGGCAGAAGGTCAATGTCGAATACGTCTCGGCCAACCCGACCGGGCCGATGCATGTCGGCCATTGCCGCGGCGCCGTGTTCGGCGATGCGCTGGCAAACCTGCTGCAGTTCGCGGGCTTCGACGTCACGCGCGAGTATTACATCAACGATGCCGGCGCCCAGGTCGACGTGCTCGCGCGCTCGGCGTTCCTGCGCTACCGCGAGGCGCTCGGCGAAAACATCGGCGAGATCCCGGAAGGGCTGTATCCCGGCGACTATCTCAAGCCGGTCGGCGCGGCGCTGGCGCAGGAGCATGGCGACAAGCTCAAGGCGATGAGCGAAGCCGGCTGGCTGCCGATCGTGCGCGCCAAGGCGATCGCGATGATGATGGAGGCGATCAAGGGCGACCTTGCCGCGCTCAATATCAAGCACGAGGTGTTCTTCTCCGAGCGCTCGTTGATCGAGGCTGGCAACAACAGGGTTGCCGAGACCATCGATTTCCTGCGGCAGAAGGACGACATCTACGAAGGCAGCCTGCCGCCGCCGAAAGGCAAGCCGGTCGAGGACTACGAGGACCGCGTCCAGACGCTGTTTCGCGCCACCAAATATGGCGACGACGTCGATCGTCCCCTGATCAAGTCGGACGGCTCCTACACCTACTTCGCCTCCGACATCGCCTATCACAAGGACAAATACGATCGCGGATTCCGCGACCTGATCGACGTGTGGGGCGCCGATCATGGCGGCTACATCAAGCGCGTGCAGGCTGCGATCAAGGCCGTGACGGACGGCAAGGCCGCACTCGACGTCAAGATCGTTCAGCTGGTGCGCCTGTTGCGCAATGGCGAGCAGGTGCGGATGTCGAAGCGATCGGGCGATTTCGTCACGCTGCGGGAAGTGGTCGACGAAGTCGGCTCGGATGCCGTGCGCTTCATGATGTTGTTCCGCAAGAACGACGCCGTGCTCGATTTCGACCTCGCCAAGGTAATCGAGCAATCCAAGGACAACGCCGTCTTCTACGTCCAATACGGCCACGCCCGCGGCCATTCCATCTTCCGCAATGCGCGGGAGGAGGTGGTCCCTGATCTGCCGGAGGAAGTCGCCGCCCGGGTGGCCTACCTGGCCGGCGCTGCCGTGGAGCGGCTCACGGAGCCTGCGGAACTTGATCTGCTCAAGCGGTTGGCGGTCTACCCCCGTACGGTGGAGGCTGCCGCCATTGCACATGAGCCGCACCGAATCGCTTTTTATCTGTATGATTTAGCCAGCGAATTTCATGCGCTGTGGACAAAGGGCCGCGATTTGCCCCATTTACGCTTCATTATCAATCATGATGCAGAGCTTACAAAAGCGCGCCTGGCGATGGTTCAGGGCGTCGTTTCGGTTCTGGCGTCCGGACTGGCCGTGCTCGGCGTCCACGCCCCGACCGAGATGAGGTAGGTAGCCGAGGGTAGCTAGGGGTAGACGGCCGCGCGCACAAGGGGATGTCCGCGGCATCTGGCAGGTGACCATTCGTTTGTCGTACGATTTGGCTCCTTCCTGAAGGGGATGCATCGTAGCCGATGGCTGATCGATATCAGGACCGACCTTTTCCCGCCCATGACGACTATGGTCGCGGTGCGGACCAGCATGGCTCGAAGGCCGAGAGCGATCCCCTTGCCGAACTCGCCCGGCTGATCGGCCAGACCGATCCTTTCGCAATGGGCCGCGCCAATGCGAAGCCCCCGCCGCAGGCGGAGCCGCGCTACCAGGCGCCGCAGCAATATCAGCCCGAGCAATATGAGCCCGATCCGTACGAGCCGGAGCCCGAGGCGCCGGCAGGACCGCCGCCATGGATGCAGCGCGCCAATGCGCGGGTGCAGCCGCCTGCGCCGCCGCAGCCGCAATATGAAGACGAGCCGGACTATCAACCGGACCCGGTTCATCCGCTGCAGCGCCATGCGACGCAGCAGCACGCCGCGCCGTCGCAGCAGCCGCACGCCCGCTATCAATACCAGGACGAGCAGCAATACGCCGAGCAGCCCTACGCCGAGGAGCAGCAGCCCGATCCGTCGCGCTATGACGATGCGTTGTATGGCCAGATCGAGTCGGCACAGGACTATCAGCGCGATCCCGCTTATCCCGACGATCCCTATGCCTATCAGGGCGCCTATGAAGATGAGCCGGAGGAGCTGCCGCGCAGGCGCGGCGGCATGATCACCGTCGCGGCCGTGCTCGCGCTCGCCGTGCTCGGCACCGGTGGTGCCTTCGCCTATCGCACCTTTATCGGCTCCCCGCGCGGCGGCGAGCCGCCCGTCATCAAGGCTGACAACAGCCCGACCAAGATCGTGCCGGCGCAGTCTGAGGCCGCGCCAAAGGCGCCGGACCGCATGGCGTTGGGCGAAGGCAATGAAAAGATCGTGCCGCGCGAGGAGACGCCGGTCGATGTCAACGCCCGCAGCGGCCCGCGCGTGGTATTTCCGCCTTTGAACCAGAACGCCAATCCGCCGTCGCCCGCAAGCGTCGTTCCGAATCCTCCGCCCGCGAACGCGGCCGCCAACGGCACCTTGCAGAACAGCGAGCCGCGGCGGATCAGGACGCTGTCCGTGAAGGGCGATGCGGCCGATGCCGGGATGCCCGCCGGTGCGCCGCCCAAGCAGGCTGCGCCGCCGGTTGCCGCTCCACGCAATCCGCCGACTTCGGCCAATGCCAGCGCCAACGCGCCGCTCTCGCTCACGCCTCAAAGTGGGGCGCCTGCCGCCGCCGAGCCGCCCGCGCGGGTCGCAGCCGTCGCCCCGACAGCCCCAGCCCCTGCCGCCGAAGGTGGGGGCAGCTTTCTGGTCTCGGTGACCTCGCAGGACAGCGAAGCCGCGGCGAGGGAATCCTTCCGCGTGGCCCAGGGCAAATACGCTTCCGTGCTGGGGTCCCGCTCGCCGGTCATTAAGCGGGTGGATATGCCCGACGGGAAGGTCAAGTATCGCGCCATGGTCGGCCCGTACCGCACGCGGCAGGAAGCCGCGCAGTTCTGTACCGAGCTGAAAGCGGCCGGCGGACAGTGCTTTGTGCCGAACTGACGGCCAGAGCGCTTTCAAGCGAATTGGCTTCCGGTCCGCGTGAAGAAAACGCGTCAATCAAGACACAGAGCCAAAATAGCGTTCGCGGCTTATCCCGCACAATTGTCTCGCCTTTCCTTGACCCCCGGGCGGCCTGAGGGCAAACCCGCCCGATGCCGAGCCGCGCATTCATCACGGGCGTATCTGGACTGGAACTGACCGCAGCCGAGCGTGACTTCATTCGCGCCGAACGGCCGTGGGGCTTCATCCTGTTCAAGCGCAACGTCGATAGCCCGGCCCAGGTGGCTCGGCTCGTTGGGCAATTGCGGGAGGTGCTGGATGAGTCGGATGCGCCCGTCCTGATCGACCAGGAGGGCGGGAGGGTGCAGCGGCTGGGGCCGCCACATTGGCCGGTCTATCCGCCCGGAGCGGTATTTGGTTGCCTCTATGACCGCGACCCCGCGTTGGGGCTGAAGGCGGCGCGGCTGAGCAACCGGCTGATTGCAGCCGATCTCGCCGAACTCGGGATCACCGTCGACTGTCTGCCGCTGGCGGACGTTCCCGTGGCCGGGGCCGATGCCGTGATCGGCAACCGCGCCTATGGAACCGAGCCGGCCAAGGTCGCGGCGATCGCGCGGGCCGTCACCGACGGGCTGGAGCAGGGCGGCGTCCTGCCGGTCCTGAAACACATCCCGGGCCATGGGAGGGCTACCGCCGACAGCCATTTCCGCCTGCCTACCGTCGATACGTCGCGGCAGGAGCTGGAAACGACGGATTTTGCCGCGTTTATTCCGTTGGCGGACCTGCCGATGGCGATGACCGCACATGTTGTGTTTACCGCGCTGGACCCTGCCCAACCGGCGACCACTTCTGCGACAATCGTCGAACAGGTGATTCGCGGTGCGATCGGGTTCCAGGGTTTGTTGATGAGTGATGATGTTTCGATGAACGCGCTGGCGGGAACCATCGCCGAGCGGACGCGGGCCATCGTCGCGGCGGGCTGCGACATGGTCCTGCACTGCAACGGCAAGCTCGACGAGATGCGCGAGGTCGCCGGCCAAATGCCGCAACTGTCCGGCGAGGCGCTGGCCCGCGCGAACAGGGCGTTGGCCGCGCGCAAGCCGCCGGTGGCGTTCGACCGCAAGGCGGCGCGGGCCGAGCTCGACGCGTTGGTGCAACAGACGGGAATGGCATGACCGCGGAAATTCTGTCCTTTGAAACCGGGCGTCCCGCCGAGATCGCCGAGGGCGAGCCGGCGCTGGTGGTCGATGTCGGCGGCTATGAAGGCCCGCTCGACCTGCTGTTGACGCTGGCGCGGCAGCAGAAGGTCGATCTCTCCAAGATTTCGATCCTGGCGCTGGCCGACCAGTATCTCGCCTTCATCGAGGCGGCGCGGAAGATCCGCCTCGAGCTTGCCGGCGACTATCTGGTGATGGCGGCGTGGCTCGCTTATCTGAAATCGCGCCTGCTGTTGCCGGAGCCGCCGTCGCCGGACGGGCCGAGCGCCGAAGAGATGGCCACCGCGCTCGCCAACCGCCTGCGCCGGCTGGAAGCCATCCGCGAAGCGGCGAACCGGCTGATGAACCGGCCGCAGTTCCAGCGCGATATCTTTCCGCGCGGCAATCCCGAGAACATCGCGGAGATCCGTCACCCCCGCTACACGGCGACGCTGTACGACCTGTTGACGGCCTATGCCGCGCAACGTCAGCAGCGCGTGCTGGCGAGCGTGCATCTTGCCAAGCGCACGGTGTGGTCGCTCTCGGAAGCGCGCGCGTCGCTGGAGCGGCTGGTCGGCATGGCCGAGGACTGGAGCTGCCTCGATGAGCTCTTGATGCAATACGTGGTGGATCCCTCGCAACGCGCCACGGTGTTCGCCTCGAGCTTCGCCTCGGCGCTGGAGCTCGTGCGCGAGGGCGAGATGGAGCTGAACCAGAAATCGGCGTTCGCGCCGCTGTATTTCCGGAAGAAACCGCCGCAGGCAGCAGGTGCGGCGCCGGAAGTTCCGGTCGAGTAAGTGAAGAAGGAGACTTTGCCCATGGCAAGCCTGGCGGAGAAACGCGTGGCAGACGACGAGGTAACCCCCGCCGATCCGCAAGTGAGGCCCGAGGAGCTGCGGCTTCTCGAAGCGTTGCTGTTTGCGTCCGCCGAGCCGATCGATCAGGCGACCCTTGCCAAGCGCATGCCCGATGGCGTCGACATCAAGGCGGCGCTGACGCAGCTGCAGGCCGAGTATGCGCCGCGCGGCGTCAATCTCGTGCGCGTCGCCAACAAGTGGACCTTCCGCACCGCCGGCGATCTATCGTGGCTGATGACGCGCGAAAGCACGGAGACGCGGCGGCTGTCGCGTGCGGCCATCGAGGTGCTCGCCATCATCGCCTACCACCAGCCGGTGACGCGCGCCGAGATCGAGGAAATCCGCGGCGTCGTCACCTCCAAGGGTACGCTTGACGTGTTGCTGGAGACCGGCTGGATCCGTCCGCGCGGCCGCCGCAAGACGCCCGGCCGGCCGCTGACCTTCGGCACGACGGAAGCGTTCCTGACCCAGTTCAGCCTGGAGCAGCTCTCCGACCTGCCGGGTCTCGAAGAGTTGAAGGGCACGGGCCTTCTGGATTCGCGCCTGCCGACCGGCTTCAACGTGCCGGCCCCGTCGGACGATCCGGCATTGCGTGAGGACGAGGACGCGCTGGAGCCCGGCGACACGCTGGAACTGCTGCTGGCGCCCGCGCCGGAGCCCGAGAAAGAACCGGAACAGGGTGAGGACAAGTAGTTCCCGCTGCACGATGTTTTGCGCGAACCGGCTCCGCACGTGATGCAGGGTGGGGCGCGGTTCGCGGGAAGAAAACCCGGGGCAAAAATTGCGCTATTTCCGGGTTAACGGTAGCAATAATACGTAGAGCCGACAGCGAATTGCCGCGGCCCAAGTCCTTGTTTTTGCGCGCTTGCGGGCCTACCTTCCGCTCAAACCGCGGGCCGGCGCCGGCCCCTTAAGTTTGGAGGGTTGCAGGATGGGTTCGCTTAGCATTTGGCACTGGATCGTGGTGATCGCAGTGGTCCTGCTGCTGTTCGGGCGTGGCAAGATTTCCGACCTGATGGGCGACGTCGCTCAGGGCATCAAGGCCTTCAAGAAGGGCATGAAGGAAGACGAGACCGCGGCAGACAAGCCTGCAGAGCCCGTCAAGACGATCGACCACAACGCAGCGCCTACGGCAGCGAGGTCCGACGTCGGCAGCAAGGCGGTCTGATCCGGACAACGACCGGTTGGAGAAAAGCCGCGCGCGCCCTCAAATCCTGCTAGAGCATGATCCGGAAAAGTGTGAAGCGGTTTTCCGAAAAGATCATGCTCAAACGAAGAGCAAAAGCGCGATGACTTGCGCGTGAGCGGATTCTTTCATGTTCGACATCGGGTGGAGTGAACTGGTCGTCATCGCGGTCGTCGCGCTGATTGCCATCGGCCCGAAGGAATTGCCCGGCGTGCTGCGCATGGTCGGCCAGTGGATCGGCAAGGCCCGCAAGATGGCCGCCGAATTCCAGGGCCAGTTCCAGGAGGCCATGCGCGAGGCCGAAATGGCCGACCTCAAGAAGAGCTTTGACGAGGTCAAGGAAGCCGCCACCGGCTTCACCGGCGCCAATGTCATGACCGAGCTGCAGAAGGACGTCACCGACGCGCTCGCCATCGACAAGCCCGCCGATGCGCAAATCGCTTCCGCCATCGGCGAGCCTGTGACCCCGACCGAGCCGGCTCAGCCCACACCGCAGACCTTCGTCGAGGCGGAGACACATCCGATGCCCGAGCAACTCGGCATCGTCAGGGAAAATCAATCCGCGCCGCAGGAAGCGGCAATACCGGTGGACGCGCCGAAGGAAGCCAAAGCGTCATGAGCGCTGAAGACATCGAGGCCAGCAAGGCGCCGTTGATGGACCATTTGATCGAGCTGCGTTCGCGGCTGATCAAGGCGCTGCTCGGCTTTGCCGTTGCCTTCATCTTCTGCTTCTTTTTCGCCAAGCAGATCTACAACGTGCTGGTCTGGCCGTTCGTCTGGGTGGCGGGGGCCGAGAACTCGAAATTCATCTACACGGCGCTGCTGGAATACTTCATCACCCAGCTCAAGCTCGCGCTGTTCGGCGCCGCTTTCATCTCGTTCCCGATCGTGGCGACGCAAATCTACAAATTCGTGGCGCCCGGGCTCTACAAGCACGAGCGCAACGCGTTCCTGCCGTATCTCGTTGCGACGCCCATCTTCTTCGTGCTGGGCGCGATGCTGGTCTATTTCCTGGTGCTGCCGATGCTGGTGCGCTTCTCGCTCGGCATGCAGCAGTTGGGCGGCGAGGAGACCGCCCAGATCCAGCTCTTGCCCAAGGTCGGCGAGTATCTGTCGCTGATGATGTCGCTGATCTTCGCCTTCGGTATTGCCTTCCAGCTACCGGTGATCCTTACCTTGCTGGGCCGCATCGGCATCGTGACGTCGAAAATGCTGCGCGAGAAGCGCCGCTACTTCATTGTGGTCGCGTTCATCATCGCGGCCGTCCTGACCCCGCCCGACGTGCTGAGCCAGGCCTCGCTGGCGATCCCGCTGCTTCTCCTCTACGAGGGCGCCATCTTCGCCGTGGCCATGGTGGAAAAGAAGGCAGCTGCGAGCACTTCGGCCTCCGCCGGCGCGACGTCCACGGCCAATCCGGCGGAATAAGGCGATCCGGCCACAGCCGCCTACCGTCGCGGCGCGCTTCCAATGATTCGTCATGCCCGGGCTTGTCCCGGGCATCCGCGTCTTTTACAGACCTTTGCACGAAATACGTGGATGGCCGGGCATAGGCGAGCGTAAGCGACGCCGTCCTTCAGATGGCTATCCCCGGCCATGACGCAGGAATAACGGGCCATGCACGACATCAAAGCCATCCGCGACAACCCGCAAGCCTTCGACGCCGGCCTGAAGCGGCGCGGGCTGTCGCCGCTGTCGGCGTCGCTGCTGGCAATCGACGAGAAGCGCCGTGCCGCGATCCTCGCCTCCGAGCAGGCGCAGGCACGGCGCAATGCGGCCTCCAAGGAAATCGGCGACGCCAAGAAGGCCAAGGATGAGGCGCGCGCCGGCAAGCTGATGGCCGAAGTGGCCGAGATCAAGACGAAGATGCCGGAGCTCGAGGCGGCTGCGAAGACGGCCGATGAGGAACTGTTTCGCGAGTTGTCGGCGATTCCGAACCTGCCGCTCGATGAAGTACCCGACGGCACCGACGAGCACGGCAATGTGCAGCATCATGTTTTCGGCAAATCGCGCAACTACGGCTTCGCCGCCAAGCCGCATGACGATCTCGGCGGCGCGCTCGGCTACATGGATTTCGAGGCGGCCGCCAAGCTCTCCGGCGCGCGCTTTGTCGTGCTCAAGAAGGCTCTGGCACGGCTCGAGCGTGCGATCGGGCAGTTCATGCTCGACCTGCACACGGTCGAGCACGGCTACACCGAGATCAATCCGCCGCTGCTGGTACGAAACGACGTGATGTTCGGCACCGGGCAATTGCCAAAATTCGAGGACGATCAGTTCTGGGCGATCAAGGGGGAGTTGCTTGATGCGCCGAAGGAAGATCTGCGCAGCCAGCGGCTTGGCCTTATCCCGACTGCAGAAGTGTCGCTGACCAATCTCGCTCGCGAATCCATCCTTGACGAAAAGGAACTGCCGATGAGGCTGACCGCGTTGACGCCGTGCTTCCGTGCGGAAGCAGGCGCGGCGGGACGCGATACGCGCGGCATGATCCGGCAGCACCAGTTCAGCAAGGTCGAGCTGGTGTCGATTGCGACGCCGGAGACGAGCAAGGACGAATTGGAACGCATGCTCGCATGCGCCGAGGAAGTCTTGCGCCGGCTCGATCTGCACTATCGCGTCATGACGCTGTGCGCCGGAGACATGGGCTTCTCCGCGCAAAAGACCTACGACATCGAAGTCTGGATGCCCGGGCAGGGCGATGGCGGCGCGTATCGGGAAATCTCGTCCTGCTCGGTGTGCGGCGACTTCCAGGCACGGCGCATGGACGCACGCTCGCGCGGGCCCGACGGCAAGCCGCGCTTCGTGCATACGCTGAACGGCTCCGGCACGGCGGTCGGCCGCGCGCTGATCGCCGTGATGGAAACCTACCAGCAGCAGGGCGGCTCGATCGCCGTGCCCGAAGTTCTGCAACCCTATATGGGCGGGCTCAAGGTGATCGAGTAGGCGCGTGCCAAAATGCCTCTGCATCGCGACATCTTCTGGCTCGGGCGGCAATGGGCGGTCACGGGATCCGGGATGCAGGCCATCAACCAGAAGCACGAAGGTCAGTTCGACATCCCGATCGAGCGGCTGTGGGACGATGACCTTCCGGGCGCCGCGCGGGACCAGAAATGGTTCAATCCCGATGACTTCAACAAGGGGCTCGAAGTCGCGCGTGCGCGCCATTCGCGACAGTCGAACCCGGCGGCGCCGCGGCCGGTGGAGACACCGCAGCCGGCACGCGTGCCGCCTGCTGCATCCGAGCGAGCCGAACCACCCGCTATTCCTGTCGTTCAGGCGCCGCCGATCGCCGTCAGGGAAGTTGCGTTCAAACCTATCGACCCGCCAAAGCCTGCGCCGTCATTCCCGCAGCTGCGCCTCCTGTCCCATCCGGCAAAATTGCTGCGGGTGTGGCGCGCCCGGCTGCGCCGCTAGCTAGCGCATATTGTAAGGCTGCCTGGGCGGATATTCGCGATAGCGTTGGGCGCGGTCATAGTAGAGTCCGAGTTCGCCGGCGCTTGGCAGGTGCGGCCGCGCGGCGACGCAGTTGCCGGCGGCCGTACGCACCGTGCCGCGCACGCACGCCGTGCGCTTGTGCTGCGGCTCGGAGGATTGCAGCTCCTGCTTTGTCTTGTCTTCCGCCGATCCTGCCGCCGTGGTGACGCAGGTGCCGTTCACATTGTGATAGGGTTCCGTACACTGGCAGAGATAGTTCACCCAATCCGCATGGGGACCGCAGATGCAGCGCCCCTCGAAGCAGGCAATGCCGATCGCGGAAGATGCGGCGCATGTGCCACCCTTCCGCTTCGCATCTGCCGGGCAGAAGGTCGGATCCGGCACGCAACGCAGGCCATCCGTTGCGGTGCTCGCGATGCGGTCATCGGGAATGTAACCGGTGCGGCAGGTGAAGGAGAAGCGGGTGTCGTTGCTGGCGACGCACTTGCCATCCCTGAGGTAGGTCTGGTCCGGACATCGCTTCGGAACGCATTTGCCGCCGAGGAATTCGAGCGCATAGATTTCGCCGGACATCGTCACCCGCCCGTCGCAGAGGCAGACGCCCGCGACGGTCAGCACGCCACCCTGACAATTCTCGGCATTGCTGCGGACGCAGGTGCCGCCCGAGCCAATCGTCGCTGGAAGCAGCGTATAGCCGCCGGGGCAGCTACAGGTGGAGCCAGTCGCCGTGCCGCCGTCGCAGAGGATGGCGACAGCAGGGGAAGCAGTGGCCGAAGGTGCGGCGGGAGTGGCGGCCGGCACTGCCGCGCCAAGGGGTGCTGCGGCCGGTGCCGCAGGCACCGCGGCGGCGGCAGGCGCGGTGACTGGCGCCGTCGTCACCGGCTCGTCGCGCGGTGTCGTCGTGAGCTGGCGGGACTGGCCGGGAGCGGGCGCCCGGGTCGGCGTGGCGACGCAGGCGCCGTCACGAAGCTCCTGCCAGGGGAAACAGCGGCTTTCCTGGTCCGATTGCGCCAATCCGGCAGCGGGCGCGAGCAGCGCGCTGCAGATCGAGATGGCCATCAGGGTGAAATGGCGGGCCACGACGAAATCCCAAAGCCGTTCGAAATCAATTCCAAATATGGGCGTGGAATGGCCGATCGATAGCACAGGCAGGACCCCTGCGGATATCGGCGATATCGCTAAAATCGCGTGGTGTTGCCGGGTTTGCGTTGCGCCCGATAGGCGGATAAACCGGCCGCGAGATGGTGGGGAATCGACCCAGGAAGGCCTTGAAGAAGCATGCGAATTCTCTGCACCAATGACGACGGCATCCATGCGCCCGGCCTGAAGGCGGTCGAGGAGATCGCGCGTGCGCTGTCCGACGACGTCTGGATTGTGGCGCCGGAGCTCGACCAGTCCGGCGTGTCGCACTCATTGTCGCTCAACGATCCCCTGCGGCTGCGCGAGGTCGGCCCGCGCCATTTCGCGGTCAGGGGCACGCCCACCGATTGCGTCATCATGGGCGCGCGCCACATCCTCTCCGACAAGATGCCCGATATCGTGCTGTCCGGCGTCAACCGCGGCCGCAACGTCGCCGAGGACGTGGTCTATTCCGGCACCATCGCCGGCGCGCTGGAAGGCACCATCCTGGGATTGCCCTCATTCGCGCTGTCGCAGGAATTCTCGATGGAGACGCGCGAAAAGCCGCTGTGGGAAACCGCGCTGAAGTTCGGCCCCGAGATTCTGCGCAAGGTGATGAAGGAAGGCGTGCCGAAGAACACCGTCATCAACATCAACTTTCCCGCCTGCACGCCGGATCAGGTCCGCGGCGTGCGCGTGACGCGTCAGGGCAAGCGCAATCTCGGCTTTCTCAAGGTCGATCAACGCCGTGACGGCCGCGGCAATCCCTATTTCTGGATTGGCTTCGAGCGCGCAGCCATCATGGACACGCCGGCCGAGGGCACCGATCTGGCTGCGCTTGCGGCGAACTATGTCTCGGTAACACCGCTGCGGCTCGATCGCACCGACGAAGCGTTTTCGCAAACGCTGACCAAGACGCTGAAATAGCCTTCGTGCCGCGGGCGCCGCTCAGCACCGGAGCGTCGCGAACCGGGCTACTGTACATGGGGTTGTTTTCGCGACTGTGTGTCCAGCGCCTTCACGCGCGGGTCGACTACGCCGCCGCATCTTTCATCGTGGCGTCGATCATCCGCGCCAGCGTTTCAAGCTGGAACGGCTTCTGCAGCGCAGGACGGTTACGATATTCCTCGGGCAGTCCTGCGGATCCATAGCCGGTGGCAAAGATGAATGGGCGGTTGCGTGCCTTGATCAGGTCGGCAACGGGCGAAATCACCTTGCCGTTGACGTTGACGTCGAGGATGGCGAAGTCGAAATCGGCGGTCTGGGCGAGCTTGACGGCCTCGTTGATCTCGCCCGCCTCGGCGGCCACGCGGTAGCCGAGTTCCTCGAGCATGTCGGCGACCATCATCCGAATCATCACCTCGTCTTCGACGAGGAATACAGAACCGCCCACCGGGCGCGTCGCTGTCATCGCTGGAATCCCTGCCTTATTCCTATCGAGGTTGGCAAATTAAGACCGGGCGCGCAATCTACGCCGCGCCCGCTGCACTTCCGGGACGGATAGCTATATGGACCCAAAACCCTCAACGTCCAAGCAGGCTTTAGGGTTCCCTTCCGGGAACAGGGGAAAAGCGAAATTTTCGCTTAAAAATGAAGGTCAAATCGCATCAAGCTGACCATTTCCGGAGCAACCGCTTCGTTCGAGACCGCCTATGGCCGCCCCCCAACCCCCGCCGGAAAAGATGATGTTCCAGCTGACGCTGCGGCGCCGCGGCATCAGCGACCAGGCCGTTCTGCGCGCCATGGAGGAGGTGCCGCGCGAGGCCTTCGTCGAGAAGGGGGACGCTGCCTATGCCTATCGCGACAGCGCGCTTGGCATCGAGTGCGGGCAGACCATCAGCCAGCCCTTCGTGGTCGCCTACATGACGGAGCAGCTCGGTCTGCAGAAGCAGCATCGGGTGCTCGAGATTGGCACCGGCTCTGGCTATCAGGCTGCGGTGCTGTCGAAGCTGTGCCGGGAGGTGGTAAGCATCGAGCGCTACCGGACACTCGCCGATAGCGCGCGCCAGCGGCTCAGGAAGCTCGGTTACGACAATGTCGAGGTGATCCTCGGCGACGGCTACGAGCCCCCTGAAAATCTCGGCACCTTCGACCGCATCATCGTCACTGCGGCGATGGAAAGCATTCCTGACAAGCTGCTGGAGCGGCTGGAGCCCGGCGGCATCCTGATCGCCCCGGTCGGGCCGCATCACGGCGTCCAGACGCTCGTGCGGGTGGCCAGGACGGAGGCGGGGTTCGATCGCAAGGAGCTGGTCGACGTGCGCTTTGTGCCGGCTTTACCGGGGATTGCCCGCGAACTCTAACAAGCCGCTTCAACGATTCCGAAACGACGGATTGGCCGTTCCTTCCAAAGCCTTATCGGGAGGTTAAGCCGTTATTTACTCGGGACGTGTTTACTCAAAACAGTATTTTGTTGCGTACGAGTGAGTAACCATGTCCCGTGTCGCCGAGTTGCTTCGCTCGCGCCGGGTGCCGCAGGCCGCGGCACTGGCGCTGATCTCGTTTGGGTTTGCGGGCTGCAGCGCCGATACTTCGAGCCGCTTCCAGGCAAGCAATTTTTCCAATCCCTTTGCTACGCAGACCGAGGCCACGGCTTCGGTCCCGACCGCTCCCGTCGAGCAGCGTGAGCTGCCACAATATGCGCGTCCCCGTACGCCGCCGGCTGTTGCTGCGCCGCAATCCTACCAGTCGCCGAGCCATGGCGTGTCCGGAGGCGGCCGCGGCTTGTCCTCGTATACCCCGCCGCAACAGCCGCAGCTTGAAACCACCGGGACCGTCGGTCCGAAATCCGTGGCGGCCACGCGTAATGCCCATGGTGGCACCACCATCATCGTCGGAACCAGCGATACGCTGGAGATCATTGCCAAGCGCTACAATGTTTCGTCTGCCGAGATCCTCAAGGCCAACGGCTACAGGGGCCCGCGTGCGCTGTCGCCCGGCCAGCAGCTGATCATTCCGCCGCGGCAGGCGGCCGCTGCGGCTGTAGCTGCGCCGGTCGCTGCGCCGCCGGCGACCAGGCCCGTTGCGTCCGCCTCCAGCATTCACGTCGTCAACAAGGGCGATACGCTGCACTCCATCGCCCGGCGCAATCACATTGCGGTTGGCGACCTCGCCCGGGCCAACAATCTCGATACCTCGGCCAAGCTCGGCATTGGCATGAAGCTCGCGGTGCCCGGCGGCAAGGGTGCCGCCCTGGAGCCTGCTCCCGCTGCTCCTTCGCAGCAGATCGCAGCCCTGTCGCCGCCAGCCACGCGCCTGGCCGCTCCGGCACCGCAGCAACAGAGTGCGCGTCTGGCGCAGTCAAACGGGCAGATAGAAGATAAGCCGGCCGAGCCGGCAGCTTCTGCCAAGCCTGCCGAGACCACCAGCGCGCTGCCGTCGTTCCGCTGGCCGGTGCGCGGCAAGGTGATCACGGGCTATGGCGCGAAGACCAACGGAAAGTCCAACGACGGAATCAATGTCGCGGTGCCCGAGGGTACGCCGGTGAAGGCCGCCGAAGACGGCGTCGTTGCGTACTCCGGAAGCGAGCTCAAGGGTTATGGCAATCTGATCCTGGTGCGGCACTCCAACGGTTACGTCACCGCATATGCCCATGCGAGTGAACTGCTGGTGAAGCGCGGGGAAACGATCAAGCGCGGTCAGGTCATTGCCAAATCGGGTCAATCGGGTGAGGTGGGCTCGCCGCAGCTGCACTTCGAGATCCGCAAGGGATCTTCGCCGGTTGACCCGCAGCAATTCCTCAATGGCGGCTGAGGCCAGGTGGCCTCACTGCTTGCCGCTCAGCTTCACTCCAAGCCGTCCCGCCAGTTCCTGAGTAAACTGCCAGGCGACGCGGCCCGAACGGGAGCCTCGGGTGGTCGACCATTCCAGCGCCTCGCGCTCCAGCTCCTCTTCGGCGATCCTGATGCCGAAATGGCTGCAATAGCCTTTGACCATGGCGAGGTATTCGTCCTGGCTGCAGCGGTGGAAGCCGAGCCACAGCCCGAAGCGATCCGATAGCGAAACCTTTTCCTCCACGGCTTCGCCGGGATTGATTGCGGTCGAGCGCTCGTTCTCGATCATCTCGCGCGACAGCAGGTGCCGCCGGTTCGAGGTGGCGTAGAGGATGACGTTCTCCGGCCGGCCCTCGATCCCGCCCTCCAGCACGGCCTTCAGCGATTTGTAGGAGGCGTCGTTACCGTCGAAGGAGAGGTCGTCGCAGAACACGATGAAGCGGAAGGAGGACGACCGCAGCAGGTCCATGAGCGCCGGCAGGCTCTCGATGTCCTCGCGGTGAATCTCGATCAGCTTGAGCCGGTCGGCCGGCTTGCGATCGACGTTGATGCTGGCATGCGCCGCCTTGACCAGCGAGGACTTGCCCATGCCACGCGCGCCCCAGAGCAGCGCGTTGTTGGCGGGCAGCCCTTCGGCGAAGCGCTCGGTGTTCTCGATCAGGATGTCGCGCATCCGGTCGATGCCCTTCAAGAGGCCGATCTCGACGCGGCTGACCTTCGGCACTGGCGACAGCCGCCCATCGGGGTGCCAGACGAAGGCGTCCGCACTGTTGAGGGAATCGGCTGGACGGACGGCTGGGGCATTGGCCGACAGCTGCGCGGCGATGGCTTCCAGCGCATCCGCAATCCGGGCCGCATGGCTATCGGTTGCCGCCGAAGGGCGTTTTGTCGCGCCTTTGGCAAGTTTGCCGGAAGCGGCTTTTGCCGGGGATTTTGTGGGTTTTCGGGCCATCGCTCAAGTTCCTGATAGCGCAGCCTTATCGGGCCTTGGCGGCCGCCGCAAGCGGGCTAAATGAAAGGATGTCCCAGCGTTGCAATTGGGACCGCGGCCGCTATAGTCCGCGCGAATTTGGCCCGGACCAGACGTCCAGGCGCCACCGGTCCATCCCCGTCTTACCCGTTAAGGAAGCCCCGATGCTGATCACCCCAGCGTATGCCCAGGCCGCAGCCGGCGGCGACGCCAACAGCATGCTGATGTCGCTGCTGCCGTTCGCGCTGATCTTCGTGATCATGTATTTCCTGATCCTGCGCCCGCAGCAGAAGAAGGTGAAGGATCATCAGGACCTCGTGAAGAACATCCGCCGCGGCGATACCGTGGTGACGTCAGGCGGTCTGGTCGGGAAGGTGACCAAGGTGGTCGACGACGACCAGATCGAGTTCGAGATTTCCGATGGCGTGCGGGTGCGCCAGATGCGCCAGATGATCTCGGGCGTGCGCGCCAAGGGCGAGCCGGCGAAGGAAAAATCGGAAGCCAAGGACGAAGCGGCTTCGAGCTGATCTTCGCGCCGCATTTCGTTCTCTGACGGGTCAAGCCGATGCTGTATTTTACACGGTGGAAGGCGCTGGCGATCGTTCTCACGGCGCTGGTGGTGTGTCTTTGCGCCGTTCCCAATTTCTTCCCTGAAGCCACCGTCAAGACGTGGCCGGCCTGGGCGCAGCGCCGCCTGGTGCTCGGCCTCGACCTGCAGGGCGGTTCCTATCTGCTGCTCGAGGTCGACGCCAATTCGGTGAAGAAGGACCGGCTCGAAGCGGTCCGCGACGAGGCGCGCAAGGTGCTGCGCGAGGCCAGGATCGGGTACACCGGCCTCAACGTGCGCGGCGATGCCGTCGAGGTTCGCATCAGCAAGGACACCGACGTCCCGACCGCGCTTTCCAAGCTCCGCGACATGTCACAGCCGATCGGCGGGCTGATGGGCGGCACCGGCCAGCGCGACCTTGAAGTCACCGATGCCGGCGGCAGCGTGCTCCGCATCACCGTGACGCCGCCGGCGATGCTCGACCGCATGCGCAAGACCATCGAACAGTCGATCCAGATCGTCGAGCGCCGCGTCAACGAGCTCGGCACCGTCGAGCCGATCATCCAGCGCCAGGGCACCGACCGCATCCTGGTGCAGGTGCCGGGCCTGCAGGATCCGACGCGCCTGAAGGAAATTCTCGGCAAGACCGCCAAGATGGAATTCCGCATGGTCGACACCAGCGTGTCGCCCGACCAGGCCCAGCAGGGCAGGGTGCCGCCGGACTCCGAATTGCTGCAGAGTGCGAGCAAGGCCGACGCACCGGTCGTCGTCAAGAAGCAGGTGCTCGTCTCCGGCGGCGACCTGACCGATGCGCAGCCGGGCTTCGACCAGCGCTCGGGCGAGCCGATCGTCTCGTTCAAGTTCAACACGGCGGGGGCGCGCAAATTCGCGCAGGCAACCACTGAGAATGTCGGGCTGCCCTTTGCCATCGTGCTCGACAACAAGGTGATTTCCGCGCCTGTGATCCGCGAGCCCATCACGGGCGGACAGGGGCAGATATCCGGCAGCTTCACGGTTCAGTCGGCCAACGACCTCGCCATCCTGCTGCGTGCCGGCGCGCTGCCGGCGCCGCTCACGGTGGTGGAAGAACGCACTGTCGGCCCCGGCCTCGGCCAGGACTCCATCGAAAAAGGCGAACTCGCCGCCTATGTCGGCTCGATCCTCGTGATCGTGTTCATGTTGATCACCTACCGTCTGTTCGGCGTGTTCGCCAACATCGCCGTGGTCATCAACGTCGCCATGATCTTTGGCCTGTTGTCGCTGCTCAACGCCACGCTCACTCTGCCCGGCATTGCCGGCATCGTGCTGACCGTCGGCATCGCCGTCGACTCCAACGTGCTGATCTACGAGCGCATCCGCGAGGAATTGCGCGGCGGTCGAACCCCGATTTCGGCGATCGACGCCGGCTTCACGCGCGCGCTCGCCACCATTCTGGATTCCAACATCACCACCTTCATCGCCGCAGCGGTGCTGTTCTATATCGGCACCGGCCCGGTGCGCGGCTTCGCCGTGACGCTCGGTATCGGCATCATCACCACGGTATTCACCGCCTTCACCTTGACCCGCCTGATCGTGGCGTGGTGGGTGCAGTGGAAGCGGCCGAAGACCGTGCCGATCTAGGGGCTGGCAGTGACCACAACCCAATTCGTTCTCGTTGCCCTTGGCGTGCTGATCGCCGTGCTGACGGTGGTCAGCATTTTCGGCCTGCTGCCGTCGCTGCGCATCGTGCCTGACGATACGCATTTCGACTTTACCCAGTTCCGCCGGATCTCGTTCCCGATTTCGGCGACGCTGTCGATCGTCGCTATCGTGCTGTTCTTCACCCATGGCCTGAATTTCGGCATCGACTTCAAGGGCGGCACCTTGATGGAGGTGCGCTCGAAGTCCGGCACCGCCGATCTCGCCCAGATGCGCGCCACGCTAGGCAACCTCAATCTCGGCGAGGTCCAGTTGCAGCAATTCGGCGGCCCTGCCGACGTGCTGCTTCGTGTTGCGGAGCAGCCGGGCGGTGACAAGGCGCAGCAAGCGGCCGTCGACAAGATCCGCGGCGCGCTCGGCGACACCGTCGAATATCGACGCGTCGAGGTGGTGGGCCCGCGCGTCTCCGGCGAGCTTCTGGCCTACGGCATGCTCGGCCTGATGCTCGCGATCGTCGGCATCCTGATCTATCTCTGGTTCCGGTTCGAATGGCAGTTCGCGCTCGGCGCCATGACCGCCAACGTCCACGACATCGTGCTTACCATCGGCTTCATGTCGATCACGCAGGTCGATTTCGATCTCACCAGCATCGCGGCGCTCTTGACGATTCTGGGCTATTCGCTCAACGACACCGTCGTCATCTACGACCGGATCCGCGAGATGCTGCGGCGCTACAAGAAGATGCCGATGCCGCAGCTGTTGAATGAATCCATCAACTCGACGCTCTCGCGCTCCATCATCACCCATTTGACCGTTTCGCTGGCTTTGCTGGCCCTGTTGCTGTTCGGCGGCCACGCCATCCACAGCTTCACCGCCGTGATGATGTTCGGCGTGGTGCTGGTCGGCACCTACACCTCGATCTTTATCGCAGCGCCCATCCTGATCTATCTCGGCGTCGGCACCACCCGCGCCGATGCGCCGGAGCCGGCGGCATCGACCAAGGCGGCCAAGCCGGCAACGGCGAGTGCGGTAGCAAAGAAGTAGCCATGCCAGGGCATGATCCCGACCCGGAGGACCGCGCTAGCGCAGAGTGGAAGCCGGCTTTCGGACCAGATCATGCCCCATGAAAACACCGGTACCTCCGATGGTCTGCACTTCCCGAGGTCGGCGCCGATCGAAGCCTACGGCAAGGGTGGCTTTGCCTTTGCGGACATGTCGCACCGGGGATCGCTGCTCTGCCTGCCGGATTCGATCTGGGCCTGGGACGTTACCCGGCCGGAGCAGATCGACCGGTATTCCCTGAAGAAGGTGTTCGACGCCGCCAATGGCATCGACACGCTGATCGTGGGGTCGGGCGCCGAGATATGGGTGCCGCCGCGTGGGCTGCGCGATGAGCTGCGTGTCGTGCGGGTCGTGCTGGACGCCATGCAGACGGGGCCGGCGATCCGCACCTACAACATCATGCTGGGCGAGCGCCGACGCGTCGCGGCAGCGCTGATCGCGGTGCCCTGAGATGGCTGGCGAGAAGGATGCCGCCGCCTTCTGCGCCGACCTCGTGCGTAACCACGATTTTCCGCGCTACGCCTCAACCCTGTTCCTTCCCAGCGTGCACCGCCGGCCGATGCTGGCGATTTACGCCTTCAATGTCGAGATAACGCGCGTGCGCGATCTTGTCAGTCAGCCGTTGCCGGGCGAGATGCGTCTGCAATGGTGGATTGACCTCCTGGCCGGGCGCGGCCACGGCGGGATCGAGGGCACCCCGGTTGCTTCCGAGCTGCAGTGGACCGTGCGCACCTGGCGGCTGCCGGTCGAACGCCTGACGCAACTCATCATCGAGCACGAATTCGACCTCTACAACGATCCGATGCCGTCGCTGTCGGCGCTGGAAGGCTACGCCAACGACACCACCTCCACGCTGTTCGCCTGCTGCAGCCGTATCCTGGCGCGGCCGTCGGAGGTGATCGATCACGCCGCGCGCCACGCGGGTCTCGCCTACAGCATGATCGAAATCATCAACAACCTGCCGGGGGACGCTGCGCGTCGCCAGCTGTTTCTGCCGCAACAATTCCTGCAACAGCACGGCAGCAGCGTCGATGAGGTATTCGCCGGCAGGCAGACACCGCAGGCGCGCGCCGCAATCGATCAATTGGTGGATGAAGCCCGCAAGCATCTCAAGACGGCGACGGCCTTGCTGGCCGATGTGCCTCAGGAAGCGCGTCCGGCCTTCCTGCCGCTGGCGTTGATTCGCCGCGACATCAAACGCCTGGAGCGTCGCGACACCGATCCGTTCGTCCCGCGACGGATGCCGCGCTTCCGTATGCTGTGGACGTTGTGGCGCGCCTCGCGTTCCCCGGAGTTCCGCAGCGAGGAATAGCGTCGGCTAATTAGCGCGACGGCAGGTCCGCCTCGAAATTGAAGCGATCACGAAGGTTCTTGCGGCTGTCCAGGATATCGCGCAGGAAGGCGCGGTCCTCGTCGCTGCGCATCATCGGCTCGATCAGGTCGAGCTGATTCATCGCAACGAGCTGCAGGATCTCGGTGCGCGGCTGGCCGGCGGCGTCGCGTGGCAGCGCGTGGACGACCTGGATATGCTCCGGCGGCTTTGCTGCCCTTGCGGCAGCGAGTTCGTCGCGCAGCTGTTTCTCCAGCGACACCTGGTCTGCCTCGACGAAGGCATAGAGCCCGACGCCGGAACGGCGATCGGCAAAGGCGACAATCGCGGTATCGCGCACGGCGGGATTCCTGCGGATCAACTCGGCCAGCACGGGCGCGTCGTTGACCAGCCGTTTGCCGCCGCCCTCGCGATCCCTGAAATTGAACAGGCCGCGGGTAATCGCCTGATAGACCTTCTTCCCCGTCTTCAGCCAGACGCTGGCGACAACCGACTTCCGCGCAAGGATCTTGCGTTCCCTTGGCGTCAGCGCTTCCGGCGCGTAGCTGCGCTTGTGCTTCAGCATGTGCCGGAGATCTTCGTAGGCGGCGATGCGGAACAGCCGGCTGCGCCGCGAGAAACAGGCAGCGAGCTGGAAGTCGGTCAGGTAGGCGCGGCCGTCGCGGCCGACCAGCCAGTTCTGCTCCTTGGCCAGATCGTTGTGGCAGATGCCGGCGCGATGCAGCCGATGCAGCGCGCGCCTCGCCGAGCGGAAATAGGCGGCGTCGCCATGCGGCTTCGCCAGATGCAGCGCGACCCCGTCGATGAAGCTGCGCACCAGGGCGCGGCGACCGGCCCACAGCAATCCTGGACCGACATCGAGATCGCGGGCGCGTTCGAGCGCGCGACGCTCGCGCGAGAACAGGTGCAGGGCGAGACCGTAAGACCACCACGGCACCTCGTCGAGGCGGCGCAACACGCCGTCGACCTCGCCGCCATTGGTCCGGAAGCGCCCGCGCTCGACGATGGAAAACACATCGCGCTTGAGCAGCACGCCGTCACGCCAGCGTGCCGCAAGCTCGGCGGCGTCGTCCTTGGGCAGGCTCATGGGTTTCTCACGCCGCTGCCGCGACGCGCAGATTGTCGGCGATCCAGCGGTCGAGATCGGCCAGGGCGCGGGCGCTCAGCGCCTGCTTCCTGGCCACCGTCTTCTCGTTGCCGCGCAGCCGCGATCCGTCAGGCTTTTTGGTCGGCGGGCTTGCCAGCGGCGGGAACAGGCCGAAATTGATGTTCATCGGCTGGAACGAGCGCGGACCGCTATCGATGGTCTCGATGTGGCCGCCGGTAATGTGGCCGAGCAGCGAGCCCAGTGCCGTCGTCGCCGGGGGTGGTGCCAGCTCCAGTCCGCGCGCATTGGCCGCGGCATAGAGCCCGGCGATCAGGCCGACGCTGGCGGACTCCACGTAGCCCTCGCAGCCCGTCATCTGTCCGGCAAAGCGCAGCCGCGGTTGCGCGCGCAACCTGAGTTGCTGGTCCAGGAGCTTTGGCGAGTTGAGGAAGGTGTTCCGGTGAAGGCCGCCGAGCCGCGCGAACTCGGCATTTTCGAGTCCTGGGATGGTGCGGAAGACGCGCTGCTGCGCGCCGTGCTTCAGCTTGGTCTGGAAACCGACGATGTTGTAGAGCGTGCCGAGCTTGTTGTCCTGACGCAGTTGCACGATGGCGTAAGGCTTGACCGCCGGATTGTGCGGGTTGGTCAGCCCGACCGGCTTCATCGGTCCGTGCCGCAGCGTCTCGTGTCCGCGCTCGGCCATCACCTCGACCGGCAGGCAGCCGTCGAAATAGGGCGTGTTGGTCTCCCAATCCTTGAAGTCGACTTTTTCACCCTCGATCAACGCGGTGACGAACGCATCATACTGCTCTTTCGTCATCGGGCAGTTGATGTAGTCAGCCCCGGTGCCGCCGGGGCCTACCTTGTCGTAGCGCGACTGGAACCAGGCCACGCTCATGTCGATGGAATCGCGGTGTACGATCGGTGCGATCGCGTCGAAAAACGCCAGCGCGCTTTCGTCGGTCAGCATCCGGATAGCGTTTGCCAGCGGTGTGGAGGTGAGGGGGCCGGTGGCGACGATGACGTTGTCCCAGTCGGCGGGCGGCAGGCCGGCAATTTCGCCGCGCGCGATCTCGATCAGCGGGTGCTCGTGCAGCGCCCTGGTGACGGCCGCCGAAAAACCGTCGCGGTCGACCGCCAGCGCGCCGCCGGCGGGTACCTGGTTGGCGTCGGCCGAGCGCATGATCAGCGAGCCGAGCTTGCGCATTTCGGCATGCAAAAGGCCGACGGCGTTGTTGGCAGCGTCGTCGGAGCGGAAGGAATTGGAGCAGACCAGTTCCGCGCACCCCTCGGTGCGGTGGGCCTCGGTCATTCGCTGCGGGCGCATCTCATGGAGGACAACGGGAACGCCCGCGTTGGCGATTTGCCAGGCGGCTTCCGAGCCGGCGAGGCCCGCGCCGACGACGTGCACGGGAGATGAGGTCGATTTTGGGATCATGCCGCGCAGGGGTAGCGCGTTTTCGACGGACGCGCACCTCCTGCAAGACTATTCCAGAGACGACAACGCCCGCGCGGGGCGGGCGTTATCCGTTCATCTTCGGGCTGAACGAGTTTCAGCCGTTGTAGGTGCCGGCTGCAACGCGCGGAATGTCCGAACGATCAAGGCCGATATCGGCCAGTTCACGATCGCTGAGCTGGGACAATTCGCTGACATTGCGCTGGTAGTCCCGGAACGCCTGGATCATGCGGATGAGCGAGAGCAGCATTGTAGTCTCCTTGCAGTTCGATTCAGCCCTTGGAGGCCGGCCAAATCGTTGAAATGAACATAGTAGACTGTATTGCGTCGCAGTAGGCATTATGTTGCGATGCAGCTACGCAAATAGTGCATGGCCCAGATAAGGTCCGCTTAACCTTTCAGCAAGGGCAGGGCCAACGCGCGCAAAATCGCATCAAAGCGGCCTTCATGCGTAGGAATACGTTGAAATTTATAACGATTGTTTCAGTCGTAAAGCTCTCATTTTAACGTCTGGGCAACCTCGTAAGCAGAACGGATATGGGTCAATTGTTCGCTGGAGGAGACGAGTTCGAGAAAAATATCATGCATGATTCGCATGCGTCCCAATAATAAGAAATGAATATATATTCATCATGTGTTTGGTGGTCTCAAGATGCGTGAGGGCCGACCGTGAGGGACGACGGGTGCAGTCAGAGGCGCATTCCGCCGAGCGTTCAGCCATGGCATTCCTCCCGCATTACAAGGCTGCAATGAAAGCGCTGCGTTTTGCATGAGCCGTTGCGCGGTGCGCCGGCCATCTCGCGCGGAATTTATCCGAAGAAATTTTCTCATCGGCGAACATCGAGATGCAGTTCGGCAATGGCGCCGGCTGTCCAAAAACAGAAAATAAGGAAAGTAACATGCTCAACAAGTTACTCGCCGCAGCCGCTGTGGCTGCCATCGCCTATGCAACGTGTCCCGCCAACGCTGCGAAGATGGGCACAAGCTGCAGCGGAGAACACCTCGGCAAGACCGAATCCATGGTGGAAGCGATGGCCGATGGCGACGCCAAGATGGCGGCGCAGAAGGAGGTTTCGCTGGCACAGGATGCGATGCTGGCCGGCAAAATGGGCGCTTGCGCCGCGCATCTCGGCAAGGCGATGCACGCGGGAGGCGCAAAGTAGTTTCTGTTCGAGGGTTCTGCTCGAGGGCCGGTCGCCACGCGATCGGCCCTTTTCTCTGCCCTTCAGGGTGCGCGCGCCAGCTGGCTGGCGAAATAGCCGATGGTCCGGGAGTAGACCTCGCTCTTGTTCCACTCCTTGATGACGGCAAAATTGGCGCCGCCTGGCTCCCAATCCTTGCCGCGCTGCCAACCCTTGCTGGCGAGGAAGTTGGCGGTCGAGGCCAGGACGTCGGGGACGCTGCGCAGCAGGTCGCGCCGGCCATTGCCGTCGAAATCTACGGCGAACTTGATGTAGTTGGAGGGCATGAACTGGGTCTGACCGATCTCGCCGGCCCAGGCGCCGCGCATGTCTTGCGGCGGGATATCGCCGCGTTCGACGATCCGCAGCGCATCCATCAGTTCCGCCTTGAACAGGTCGGAGCGGCGGCAGTCATAGGCCAGCGAGGCCAGTGACCGCAGCGTCGGGAATTTCCCGAGATTGACGCCATAATCGGTCTCCAGTCCCCAGATCGCCACGATGACCTCGCCGGGCACGCCATAGGTCTGCTCGATACGCCCGAGCACCGAGCCATATTGCTTCAGCATGTTCGAGCCGCGGCTCAGGCGGGGCGGCACCATGCGGCCGGAGAATTCCTCGAAAGTCTGCGAAAACACCTTCTGATTCTGATCACGCGCGATCACGGCCTTGTCGAGTGTGACGCCGGCAAGGCTCGACGCGACGACGTTCGCCGGGATGCCCTTGCCTGTGGCTTCCTTCTTGAAATCCTCAAGCCAGGCCTCGAAGGTTCCGCTGCCACAGGCTGCGGCGAACGCGGGCGCTGCCGAGATCGTGAGCAGCGCACTCAACGCGAATGCCTTCAGGGAAAAGCCTGTGGTCATCAGGTGCTCCGGAGCCGGCTTGCTTTCGACATCAGTGTTCGCAAGCGCAATAAATGTTCGGGGCAAGAGCGGCCAAAACATGGCTGCGCTACGGCCCACCTTCACAAACACGCGGACATGCTTCACGGATCGTTCACATGCGGCGATGGAGCGCAAACGACAGGCCGCCGGCGTATAATCAGCCGGCGGCCTGGTTGCGAAGACTAAAAGTCTTGCTCAGCCGCGCTTCCACGGGAACAGGTTGGCAGGGAAATCCGCCGCCGGCCTGCGCGGCCGGGCCGGCGGGATCACGGGGCGCGCGGTCGGATCCGGAACGATCACCTCGCGATAGAGATGCCAGGTGGCATGGCCGAGCAGCGGGATAACCACGGCAAGCCCGAGGAAGGCCGGCAGCGATCCCGCGATGAGCAGCACGGCCACGATCAGGCCCCATGCCGCCATCGGCACGGGGTTGCGCAACACCGCGCGGATCGATGTCGCGATCGCTTCGCCGGCGCCGGCGTGGCGATCGAGCATCAGGGGGAAGGAGATCACGCTGATGCACAGCGCCGCCAGGGCGAACAGGAAGCCGACGCCGCAGCCGACGGCGATCAGCCACCAGCCATGAGATGTCGTGAGCACGCGGTTGGCGAAGTCGGGAATGTTGGCAGCTGTCTCGTAACCGAACGCTGCGGTGTAGACCGCCTGTGCCGTCATGATCCAGATCACAAACATCGCCAGCAGCAGCGCGCCGAGCCCGAGCATGGCGCCGAACGACGGCGAGCGGAAGACCTCGAATGCGTCCCAGGCGGACGCCGGCTCGCCGATTTCGCGGCGGCGGCTGAGTTCGTAGAGGCCGAGCGCGGCGAACGGACCGAGGAGGGCAAAGCCTGCCGCAAGCGGGAACAACAGCGGCAGCACGGAATAGCCATGGACCAGCCGCGCCAGCACGAGGCCGATCACGGGATATATCAGGCACAGGATGATGGCGTGGCTCGGCACCGCCTTGAAGTCTTCCCAGCCGAGCTGTAGCGCGCGGTGCAGATCGGTGATGCCGATGGTGCGGACAACAGGTCCGCCCGCCGCGTCGGCAGCGCCAATGTTTGTGACATTTCCTTGATATGGAGTGGCCATGGTCGCTGTCTCCCTTTTGGGGAAGCGGCCGCACCAACGTGCCACGCGAATGGCACTGCAGCGCCGTTCCCGCAAAGCGATCACGATCAGACCAGACGCGAGAGGAAACCGAACTGGCCATGTCGCGAACTGTTGTGTGCAGCGTACTCCCAATTACGGCCATTGTCTTGCTCAAGCTTCGGTGATTGTCGCATTGGCAACCCTGTTGGCTGTGGAGTAGAGTTGCGTTGCGACGACCTTCGGAACTACCGGCTCTATTTGAGAGCCACGAGTCTCCACGGCATCTTCAGGATTATTGGGAGCGAACGATGAGTATTTTCGGCACTATCATGAATGCGATCTTCGGCAGCAAGGCCAGCGCGACGCCGGCTGGTGGCACGTCGTCGGGGGGCGGGGCGGCAGCTGCGCCCGCATCCGCACCGGCACAGTCCGTCGATGTCGCTCCCATCCTCGACAAGGCAGTCGCCGCCAAGGGTGAGAAGCTCGACTGGAAGCACTCCATCGTCGACCTGATGAAGGCGCTGGATATCGACTCCAGCCTCTCGGCGCGCAAGGAGCTTGCCAAGGAACTCGGTTACACCGGCGACACCAATGATTCCGCGAGCATGAATATCTGGCTGCACAAGCAGGTGATGACGAAGCTCGCGGCCAATGGCGGCAAGCTGCCGCCAGAGATCAAGCACTGATCCCTCCCGACCGTTTCGCGACAAGGCCCGCGCCAGCCGCGGGCCTTGCTTTTTCGGCGTCAGGAATCGAAGACGCGGAAGATCGCTGTGCTGGTGACGAGGAGCTTGTCTCCCTCGAAGGCTTCCGCATCCACGAAGGCGAAACTGCGGGTCAGGTTGCGCAAGGTGGTGCGGCCGCCGATCCATGCGCCGGGCGCAGCCGTGCCAATGAAGCGGCTGTCCAGCGAAATGGTAGCGCATTTCTTGCCGGCGCCCTTGAAGACGGCATGGCCCAGGATGGTGTCGAGGAAGGCCAGGACGGCGCCGCCGTGCAGCACGCCATTGGGATTACCGTGCCGTGCATCGGTCTGGAATCCGAATTCCACCGAGCCATCTTCAATGCTTCGCCAAAAGTACGGGCCGTTGTGGCCGATGAAGCCGTCGCTTACCCCGAATGGCTGAAAGCCGGGGGGCGGTGATGCAGCCATGAAGGCGTTCCCCGATTATTCCTGTCGATCAACGATTGCCATGGGCGGACGCTGCAGGCAATTCGGCGACAGGGGCATCGGCTGGATCAGACCATCAGGTCCGAATATTCCGGGTGCTTGTCGAGGTAATCCACCACGAAACTGCAGCCGGCGATCACCTTGCGGCCATCGACGCGGATCAGGTCGAGCGAGCCCCTGATCAGCTCCGAGGCGACCCCTCGGCCGCGCAGCGCCCGCGGGGTTTCCGTATGGGTGATGATCACCGCCTGCGGCGTGAGACGATAATTGGCAAAGGCCGTTGCACCCTCGGCGTCGAGCTCGAACCGGCCAAGGGCCTTGTTGTCACGGACGGCAGCCATTCCAATCCCTTTGAAGACTCAAGTCGCTCATTTAAGGACGTGAACCGCCTTCTGCAAAGCCGCGACCAAGTGGAAAGCCTGGATGGGAGCAATGCGAATTTCGACGGGACTGATCTTGCCGCTGCTTGGCGTCATGCTGGCCCTGACGCAGCCGGCCTGCGCCGAGGGCAATCAGGCCTTCGACACCTGCGTTGGCCTCGCCACGCCGCCGGACCAGCGGGTGGCCGCCTGCACGGCCGTGATCGACGGCAAGACCGAAACCGGCAAGAAGCTGGTGGCGGCCTATTGCAACCGCGGCCACGGGCTGACCGAAAAGCGCGATCTCGACCGGGCGCTGTCTGATCTCGACGAGGCGCTGCGGCTTGATCCCGCCAATCCCTGCGCACATACCAATCGTGGCCGCGTCTATGCCTTCAAGCACGATCTTGATCGCGCCATCGCCGACTATGACGAGGCGATCCGCATCGACCCGTCCTTTGCGCTTGCCTACAACAACCGCGGCGACGCCTTTTTCAACAAGGGCGATACCGATCGGGCATTGGCCGACTTCAATGCCGCCATCAAGCACAATCCATCGCTCGCGATCGCCTATGGCAACCGCGGCTTCATCTACTATCGCAAGCGCGATTTCACCCGCGCCATTGCCGACTACACCGCTGAGATCAAGCTGCGGCCTGACGTGCTGGCCTACATCAACCGCGGCAACGCTTACCGCGATTCCGAGCAGCTCGACCGCGCCGCTGCCGACTATGCCGAAGTCATCAAGCTCGCGCCGACGGACGCGCGCGGCTGGCGCAACCGCGGCTTGATCCGTCTGTTCCAGGGCGACACCAAAGGCGGGCTCGCCGACTACGACAAGGCGCTGCAATACGATCCTGCCGATGCATATTCCTGGAACAACCGCGGCCAGGCAAAGTTGCGGCTGGGCGACAAGACCGGCGCGATCGCCGATTTCAGGAAAGCGCTTGAGCTGATGCCCGACATTCGCAGTGCGCGCGAAGGCTTGCAGCAGGCCGGCGCAACGCGATAGTCGTCGGCGGGATACCGGCCTCCTGATCGCAGGGGTTTCGTGAGCGCCATCCCGCCGCTGGTTCGCCGTCAATTGCCGAACGACATTCGGATTGCTAGGGTCGGCGCGATCTGCATCACCCGGACCCGAAAAGCGCATGGGCGACTTCGACGAAACCGACCTCGCGCTGATCGAGTTGTTGCAGAAGGACGCGCGCACGCCGCAGGCGCAGCTTGCCGCGCAGGTCGGGCTCGCCGCGTCCTCCGTCAACGAGCGCATCCGCAAGCTCGGCGAGCGCGGCCTGATCGCGGGCTATCGCGCGCAGATCTCGCCCGAGGCGATGGGCTACGACTTGCTCGCCTTTGTCTACGTGGCCTGGAGCAGGCCGGAGACCGAGAAGGCGTTCTTGAAGAAGATCGCGAACCAGCCCGTGGTCATGGAGGCGCACCATGTCACCGGTACATGGAACTACATGCTCAAGGTGCGGGTGAAGAACACGCGTATGCTCGAGGGGCTGCTCACCAGGGTGATCAAGGCCGTTCCGGGTGTGGAGCGCACCGATACGATCATCGTGCTGTCCTCGCCAAAGGAAACCGCCGAAATCCCGACCCGCACGCCGGAATGGATGGACAAATAGGGCAACCGCCGCACCGCCGTGCCGCGGTTGCGCGGGATGGCGCCTCTGCTATCGTCGGCTCGACGCCTTCCAATCAGAACAACGCGCGAACAACCGCGAGCGAAGACATGACCGGAAATTCTGCTGCTTCCGCGCCCGTGGGCGGGCTTGGCCGGGTCTCGGACCGGGTGATGAACCTCGCTTATCTGCTGACCCAGAACGCGCGCCGGCATGGCGACCGCACCGGCCTCGTCTGGGGCGAGCGCAGCTTCACCTGGCGCCAGATCGAGGCAAAGGTGAGCGCGCTGGCCGCCGCACTGGCCGCGCGCGGCATTGCCAAGGGCGACCGCCTGCTCGTCCATTCTAAGAATTGCGACGAGATGTTCTGGTCGATGTTTGCGGCCTTCCGGCTCGGTGCGGTGTGGGTGCCGACCAATTTCCGCCTGATGCCGGACGAGGTCATCTGGCTCGCCACCGCCTCGGGCGCCAAGGCGTTTCTGTGCCATGGCGAGTTTCCGGAGCATGCAGCGGCCGTGAAAGCCGCAAGCCCCGCGCTCTCCTTCACATGGCGCATCGGCGATGCCGGCGCCTTCGGCGAGCGTTCTGTGGCTGAGGCGATCGCGGCGCATGAAGACGCCAAGGTGGAGGACGCGCGGGTCGACTACAACGATCCCTGCTGGTTCTTCTTCACCTCCGGCACCACCGGCCGCTCCAAGGCGGCGGTTTTGACCCACGGCCAGATGGCCTTTGTCGTCACCAACCATCTTGCCGATCTCATGCCCGGCACGACCGAGCGCGACGCCTCGCTGGTGGTGGCGCCGCTGTCGCATGGCGCCGGCGTTCACCAGCTGGTGCAGGCCGCGCGCGGCGTGCCGACCATCCTGCTGCCGACCGAGAAGTTCGACATTGCCGAGGCATTCCGGCTGATCGAGACGCATCGCGTCAGCAACATCTTCACCGTGCCGACCATCCTGAAGATGATGGTCGAGCATCCCGCGGCCGGCAAGTACGACCACTCCTCGCTGCGCTACGTCATCTATGCCGGCGCGCCGATGTACCGCGAGGACCAGAAGGCGGCGCTGAAGACGCTCGGCGGCGTGCTGGTGCAGTATTTCGGGCTCGGCGAGGTCACCGGCAACATCACCGTGCTGCCGCCGGCGCTGCACGATCTCGAGGACGGCCCGCACGCGCGGATCGGCACCTGCGGCTTCGAGCGCACGGGCATGCAGGTCTCGATCCAGGACGACAATGGCCGCGAGCTGAAACCGTTCGAGACCGGCGAGATCTGCGTCATCGGACCTGCGGTCTTTGCCGGCTACTACGACAACCCCGAGGCCAATGCGAAAGCGTTCCGCGACGGCTGGTTCCGCACCGGCGATCTCGGCCATGTCGACGCGGAGGGCTTCGTCTACATCACCGGCCGCGCCTCGGACATGTACATCTCCGGCGGCTCCAACATCTATCCGCGCGAGGTGGAGGAGAAGATCCTCACCCATCCCGCGGTCGGTGAGGTCGCAGTCCTCGGCGTGCCCGACCCGTTCTGGGGCGAGGTCGGTGTCGCCGTCTGCGTCGCGCGCGAGGGCGCAAAGCCCGTAAGCGAGGCGGAGCTGGCCGCCTTCCTTGCGCCGAAGGTGCCGCGCTACAAGATGCCGAAACGCTTCTTCTTCTGGGAGGCGCTGCCGAAGTCCGGTTACGGCAAGGTGCCGAAGCGGATGGTGCGCGACGAGCTGGAGGCGCGGGGGCTGCTGGCCGATCTTGCCAAAACGGGCAGCTGATCGATGCGGCGGATCGAGCAGCCGGGTCCGCCTCTAGCCGAGCGCATTCAATGCGTGCCGGCGCGTGGGCGGGCCTTCTCCTTCACCATGGAGCGCGGGATTCCGCTATTGGAAGCCGCGCGGCGCGGCTTTGCCGCCCACGGCTTTGCCGGCGGCGTGCTGAACATGGGCGCCGGCGCCCTCGGGCCGTTCGCTTATGTAATGCCGGCGCTGTCGAAGACGCCGGATCATGCCGCTTTCTATAGCGAGACGTTTCGTCCCGCGGGCGTCACGCGGTTGAAGATGGGCGCGATGACGCTCGGCGAGCGCGACGGCGCGCCGTTCTTTCATTGCCACGCGATGTGGACGGAAGTCGGCGGCCGCGCCAATGGCGGGCACATCCTGCCCGAGGAGACCATGGTCGCCGAGCCGTTCGAGGTCGATGCCTTCGGCATCGACGGCGCAGCGTTCCTCGCCGAGCCCGATCCCGAAACCGGGTTCAAGCTGTTCGGCCCGGTGGCGCGGGAGGCCGCCGCGGTGAAGAACACGCAGCCCGCTTTCGCGCTTCGGCTGCGGCCCAATCAGGATTTTGCCGGCTGCCTGGAAGCGTTTTGCCGGCAGCGCGGCATCGCCCGTGCGCGGCTGCGCGGCGGCGTCGGCAGCATCATCGGTGCGCGCTTTGCGGACGGCAAAAGCGTAGTGCCGTTCGCGACCGAGCTGTTGATCGGCGCCGGCGAGATCGCGCCGGGGGCAGGCGGGGCGCTGGAAGCCCAGCTCGACGTGGCGCTGGTGGATTATCTCGGCGGGCTTGCCGAAGGGCGGCTGGTCCGCGGCGACAATCCCGTGCTGATGACGATGGAGCTGGTGCTCGAGCCCCTGGAGACGGCGGGGTTGTAGGAGGCTGCCAACTGCTTTCCCCGTAGCCGTCTTGCCCAGGATCGTTCTTGTTATGTTCTGATTGATGTGCAACAATCCTGGCACCAGAGGTAGCAGAGCTCTTCCGCCGCAGGACATACGCATGGCCCGGAAAAATCGACCGATCAATCTGCCGGCGCCGTACCTGCGGCGGCTGTGGCTCGACCCGTCGCGGATAGAGGATCGCAAGGCTTACCCCTATTGCCTGCCGTTCTTGAGTGACGAGTTCGAGATCAGCTTCGACAGGCCGATCACGATCATCGTTGGTGAAAACGGTGCCGGGAAGTCGACCTTGCTCGAAGGCATCGCCGTGCTCGCCGGTTATGACGAGGCTGGCGGTGGCAAGGGCTATCACGCGGTCGATCATTCCAGTGCGATCGAGGTAAGCGGCGGGGTGCTATCGAAGGCATTGCGCGCCGCGTGGCTGCCGAAGGTCACTAATGGTTGGTTCTTCCGCGCGGAGAGCTTTTTCTCCGTCGCCCGTTATCTGGACTCGGTTGGAAGCGAAGCCGCCGACTTCCTCTCCTACTCCCACGGCGAAGGCTTCATGCGCTTCTTCGAGGAGCGTTGTCAGAAGCAGGGCATCTTCATCTTCGACGAACCGGAATCGGCGCTGTCGCCGGCACGGCAGATCGAGTTCCTGAAGCTGCTGCACCGGATGGAGAACTCGACGATCTGCCAGGTCGTGATGGCGACGCATTCGCCGATGCTGATGGCTTATCCTACCGCGAAGCTCCTGCGGCTTACCAAATATGCGCTGGAGCCGGTGACGGTGGAGCAGACCGACCATTTCCGGGTAATGCGGGAGTTCTGCCGGGACCCGACAGGGTTCGTGGAAGGCGCCATCGCGGGCGCCTAGCGCAAATCGATTTGCGGCTTGTTTGCTGAAAACTTTGCGGCTTGTTTGCTGAAAACAAAGTGGCCGCCGGACCATGACGATCCGACGGCCGCCCGGGATCTCGCAATGCTAGTCGCGATCGAAGTGCCCCCAGCCCGGGTTGAGCAAGCCTACGCCATTGCCGCGATGGTGCGGAATGACAAATGTTGTTTCCGGGCGAGGAACATCGCGGATGTTGCCGCGGGGACACGAACCGCCTGGGGGCGTTCTCCTTGTTTGATCGACATCAAGGACGTGCGCGACCTGTTCGGATTCAATCGCAACATCGAGGCTGACGAGAGCGCGATGGACATCCTTTCTGCCGACCATCTGGGTGATGGGCCGCACGGTGCCGAGCTGGAAGCAGCCTGCGGCGTGGTTTGCATCGGATGCGCGGCCGGGGATTGCCAGGAACTGCTGCGTGAAGCCGGCCTCAGGCCGACGCGCCAGCGCATGCTGCTTGGGCAGCTGTTGTTCACCGGCGCCGGCCGGCATGTCACGGCGGAGTCGCTCCATGCCGAGGCTGCAGCGGCCGGCATGCGGCTGTCGCTCGCCACCGTCTACAACGCCCTGAACCAGTTCACGCTGGCCGGCCTGTTGCGCCGGATCGCGGCGGACGGCTCGCGCGGCTTCTTCGATACCGACACCAGCGTGCATCCGCACTTCTATCTCGAAGGCGAGGACCGTCTGATCGACGTGCCCGAGCGGCTTGCGGTCAAGCGAATGCCGCCGCCGCTGCCCGGCCACGAGGTCTCGCGGCTCGACATCGTCATCCGCATCCGCCGCAAGCCGGAGGCGGGGCCTGGGGTGCGCTAGCTGCGGGCCGGCACGGACGGATCGTCAATCGGCGACGGCAAGCCGGGCCGCAATATCCTCCATCCGCTCGAACACCAGCTCAGGCCCAAGCGCCCGCAGCGCGTTCGACGCCGCATAGCCCCACATCACGGCGCCGCAAGCGATGCCGGCGGCCCGCGCCGCCTCGATGTCGCGGATCTCGTCGCCGATCGAAACGGCCTGCGCCGGGGAAACGCCGGCGCGCTTCACGACGCGGCGGAATTTTGCCGCCTTGCCGAACAGCGAGGCGCCGCAATCGAAATACGCGAACAGCTCTGCGGCCTCGCCCAGTTGACGGCGCGCGTTGACCTCGTGGTCGGAGCTGACCAGCGCCAGCGTGAGCCCGCCGTCGCGCAAGCTGCGCAACATCGCCGGGGTGCCCGAAAACAGCGGAATGCCGTCGAGATGACCTGCCTTCATCCGTCGCATGTGCCGCGCAATCGCAGGCAGCTTCCATACGGGTACCTGCAGCCGCCGGATGATCTCGCGCGAACCGGCATGGCGCAGCCCCTCGATTTCATGGTCCGCGATGCGGCGGAAGCCGAAGCGGTCGGCGACATCGTTCACGTGGCGCAGAAACCACGGAAAGCTGTCGACCAGCGTGCCGTCGAGATCGAAGATGACGAGAGAGTAGGGCACGGCTCCCGCCGCTTCACGGCTTCCGGTCGGCGGCGGATTTCAGCCGCTTGATCGCGGCGCGGATCGGGCCGAACGGCCCGTATTTGTGCTGCTTCTCGCTGAACTTGTCGGCGTAGGGGCCGTAGGGCGCGTCCACCGGCTTGTTGAGCAGGTCGGGAAAATCCTTTTCCAGGCCGGCGCGGTGCGGTCGCGGCTGCGACAGCACATAGGCCGCGACGTCCCAGGCCTGCTCCGGTGTGAGCTGCGGATTCAGATAGTCGGCACCGTGCGGCATGTTGAAGTGAACGAAATTGGCGAAGTTGATGAGACGCGCCATGCCGGCGCCGTCATTGTAGCTGGTCGGCCCCCATAGCGGCGGCAGCATGTAGCCGAGCTCGGGCGCGCCGCGATCCCGCAAGACGCCGGAGCCGTCGGTCTTGTGGCAGGCGACGCAGGCGCGGGCATACACGGCGCTGCCCCGCTCGGGGTCGGCGGCGCGCGACAACTCCTTCATCTTGCCGGCGCCGAGCCCCGGCACCTCCTGGCCCTTGGGCACGCCATTCCCCAGAAATTCCACATAAGCCACCATTGCGCGCATCTCTGGCGCATCGGCAGGGATGGCGCGGCCGTTCATGCTGCGGGTCATGCAATTGTTGATGCGGTCTTCGATCGAGATCGGGCCACCCGTCCTCGCGCTGTAGGCAGGAAAGTCGTTGTAGATGCCGACCAGCGGCAGGCCATACTTCGTGGTGCCGGCGTCGAGATGACAGTTGGTGCAGGCGAGATTGTTGCCGGCGAAGCGCTTGGCGGCATCGTTGACGTTGGGGCCGACAAACGCATAGGTCGCCAGCATCAGGTCGCGGCCGTCGCGGATCAGTTGGCCGCGGGCATCGCGGGGCAGGGCGCTGACTTGCGGCAGGGTCCAGGGGGTGGAGGGTTGTGGTTGCTGGGCCAGAGCCTGACTAGCGAGGGCGAAGAGCGTGACGATGCAAGCTAGGAGATCGCGAATTTGCATGGAGACCAACGGGGGCTGGGTGATGTCCTAGAAGGGAATGTCGTTATTAAGCTTAGTTGGAGGCAAGGCGGCAGCTGGTAGCGGGACATTGGTTACAATAAATAGATTTAGAATATCTTCTCGGTCCATGAACATTATCTGGCTACGTTTTGAAGCATCGAGCCGCTCCCCAAGCCAGTTTCGGGCTGCCTTTGTGATCTCGCCGCCGGCAACGATGATTGCATGATCGACCAAAACACGACGGCTTGTCTCAGGATCAAAGATCTCATGCCCGAGCATCATTGTCGTTTGATTGAGGATTTCGCCAATATTGGCCGAGCCACCCTTGCTCATGCCCGCAGCATCAAGCTTGTCTCTCTTGGCTTGCAGACCGAAGTAGAGCACATGTTGCGTGGGCAACGTGTAGCGCATCCAAATGTCCTTGCCGTACTCAAGGGCTTTGTCTTTATGGCCCGCCGCGGTGACCCGATGAAATCCGAGTTGTCGGAACAAGGGCAGCAAAACATCTTCAATAAGTTGGTCCTCTGTGGCCTTGTCGAGGAATGAGCCAGGAGGTCTCGGCGCTTCTGCTCGTCCCGTGAAAACGGACGATGGGGATTCGCCGTAGGAGCTGCAACGGTGCCGGTACCGATATGGCGGAGGTAGCACTTTCGGTCTGCAGCATAAAAAGCTTCGAAACCTTCACGAGCCAGAGATGTGTTCAATTTGGAGAGCGCAGCAGATCGATCGGGGTCATTATCTGTCGCGTCGCCAACGTCCATCAATGTCGCAATCACCCGACTGAACGTTGCCGGAGGAGTCTTGGCATCAGCATGCGGTTCCTCCAATACTTGCTTGAGCACGCCAGAGACCCAAGCAGCGCGAGTGGAGCCGTCGTGGGCAAAGACAGTATCTGCGTCGCGAAAAAACCTAGTGAGGTAACTACTGCTTCGGTAGATGAACGGTACTGCTTCTCCGTTGCCGCATATCATTTCGGCAATTTCGTCGAGGGTGCGCTCTCTCCATTTCATCGATAGGCCGGACCTCTGACGTCAAGACCATCCCAAGGTTTACTCCGCCGCCTCGCTGGCCCCGCTGCTCTTCCTCGGCTTACCGCCCGCCTTCTTCAGCACCGGGGCCAGGAACTTGCCCGTGTAGCTCCTCGGCGCTTTGACGATGTCTTCCGGCGGGCCCCAGGCGACGATCTCGCCGCCGCCGTCGCCGCCTTCGGGGCCGAGGTCGATGACCCAGTCGGCGGTCTTGATGACTTCGAGATTGTGCTCGATCACCACCACGGTGTTGCCCTGCGCGACCAGCTCGTGCAGCACTTCCAGCAGCTTCTTGACGTCGTGGAAATGCAGGCCGGTGGTCGGCTCGTCCAGAATGTAGAGCGTACGGCCGGTGGCGCGCTTTGACAATTCCTTGGCCAGCTTGACCCGCTGGGCTTCGCCGCCGGACAGCGTCGTCGCCTGCTGGCCGACATGGATGTAGTCGAGGCCGACGCGGTGCAGGGTGTTGAAGGTCTCGCGCACACGTGGCACCGCCTTGAAGAACTCGGCGGCCTCTTCCACGGTCATGTCGAGCACGTCGGCGATCGACTTGCCCTTGAACAGCACCTCCAGCGTCTCGCGGTTGTAGCGCTTGCCCTTGCAGGTGTCACAGGTGACGTAGACGTCGGGCAGAAAGTGCATCTCGATCTTGATGACGCCGTCGCCCTGGCAGGCCTCGCAGCGGCCGCCCTTGACGTTGAAGGAGAAGCGGCCGGGCTCGTAGCCGCGCGCCTTGGCTTCCGGCAGGCCGGCGAACCATTCGCGGATCGGCGTGAAGGCGCCGGTATAGGTGGCGGGGTTGGAACGGGGCGTGCGGCCGATCGGCGACTGGTCGATGTCGATGATCTTGTCGATATGCTCCAGCCCCTCGATGCGATCGTGGGGGGCGGCGCCTTCGCTGGCGCCGTTCAGCTTGCGGGCGATGGCGCGGTAGAGCGTATCGATCAGCAAGGTCGACTTGCCGCCGCCGGACACACCTGTGACGCAGGTGAACAGCCCGAGCGGAATTTCCGCCGAGACGTTCTTCAGATTATTGCCGCGCGCGTTCACCACCTTGATGGTGCGGCGATGGTTTGGCGGCCGCCGCTCGGGGATGTCGACTGCCAGTTCTCCGGTGAGGTATTTGCCGGTCAGGGACTGCGGATTGCGCATGATGTCCGCGGGCGTGCCGTGGGCGACGATATGGCCGCCATGCATGCCGGCGCCGGGGCCGATGTCGAGCACGTGGTCGGCGAGACGGATGGCGTCCTCGTCATGCTCGACCACGATCACGGTATTGCCGAGGTCGCGCAGCCGCTTCAGCGTTTCCAATAGCCGCGCATTGTCGCGCTGGTGCAGGCCGATCGAGGGCTCGTCCAGCACATAGAGCACACCGGTGAGGCCCGAGCCGATCTGCGAGGCGAGCCGGATGCGCTGGCTCTCGCCACCGGACAGCGTGCCCGAGGAGCGGGACAGCGTCAGATAGTTGAGGCCGACGTCGAGCAGGAAGGACAGCCGCTCGCGGATCTCCTTCAGCACGCGGCCGGCGATCTCGTTCTGCTGGGCGTTGAGCGCCTTCGGCACGCCCTCGAACCATTCGCCGGCGCGCTTGACCGAGAGCTCGGCGACCTCGCCGATATGCTTGCCGCCGATCTTGACGCACAGCGCCTCCGGCTTGAGGCGATGGCCGTGGCAGCCGGCGCAGGGCACGTCGGAAAAATACTTGGCCAGCTCCTCGCGCGCCCACTCGCTTTCGGTCTCGCGGTAGCGGCGTTCGAGATTGGTGATCACGCCCTCGAACGGTTTCTTGGTGTCGTAGGAACGCACGCCGTCTTCATAGGAGAACTTGATCGCTTCCTCGCCGGAGCCGGTCAGCAGCACACTCTGCACTTTCTTCGGCAGCTCCTTCCAGGGCGTGTCCAGGGTGAACTTGTAGTGCTTGCCGAGCGCCGTCAGCGTCTGCAGGTAATAGGGCGAGGACGATTTCGCCCAGGGCGCGATCGCGCCCTTGCGCAGGGTCATCTCCTTGTCGGGGATGACGAGGTCCTCGTCGATGTGCTGCTCGACACCGAGGCCGCCGCATTCCGGGCAGGCGCCATAGGGGTTGTTGAAGGAGAACAGGCGCGGCTCGATCTCGGGGATGGTGAAGCCGGACACGGGGCAGGCGAATTTTTCCGAGAACAGGATGCGCTCGGGCCCGCTCTTGTCGTGGATTTTGGCGGTCTTCTTCTTGCTGTCGTCGGCAGGGGCCGCGGGTGCGTCGGCATATTCGATGACGGCGAGGCCCTCGGCGAGCTTCAGCGCGGTCTCGAAACTTTCGGCGAGACGCTGGCCGATATCCGCGCGCACCACGATGCGGTCGACGACGACATCGATATCGTGGGGGAATTTCTTGTCGAGGCTCGGCGCGTTCGCCAGCTCATGAAAGACGCCGTCGATCTTGACGCGCTGGAAGCCTTTCTTGAGGTATTCGGCAAGCTCCTTCCTGTATTCGCCCTTGCGGCCGCGCACGACCGGCGCCAGCAGATAGAGCCGCGTGCCTTCCGGCAGCGCCAGCACGCGGTCGACCATCTGCGAGACCACCTGGCTCTCGATCGGCAGCCCCGTGGCCGGCGAATAGGGCACGCCGACGCGGGCCCAGAGCAGGCGCATGTAGTCGTAGATCTCGGTGACGGTGCCGACGGTGGAGCGCGGGTTCTTCGAGGTGGTCTTCTGCTCGATCGAGATCGCCGGCGACAGCCCGTCGATCTGGTCGACATCCGGCTTCTGCATCATCTCCAGGAACTGGCGCGCATAGGCCGACAGCGACTCCACGTAGCGGCGCTGGCCTTCGGCATAGATGGTGTCAAAGGCGAGCGAGGACTTGCCGGAGCCGGACAGGCCGGTGAACACGACGAGCTTGTCGCGGGGGATCTCGACGTCGACGTTCTTCAGATTGTGTTCGCGCGCGCCGCGAATGGTGATGGCGCGCGAGGAGGACGCGTTGGTCTGGCGTTTGGCGCGGAGCACTTCATCCATATCGGCATTCCCGAGCGCGTGACGTGCGCCGTTCTTATTGGGGCGCGCAGCCGCGTAGCCGGGCTCAGACGCCAAGGGGTATGCTGGAACGTAGGAAGAACGGGCCGCATTTTCCAGTGCCGCGCGCGAATCATCAACGGTTAGTTTGCGCGCTGGCGGCAGGCGTCAGCAGGCGCGGCCGGTTCCGTCAGCGAACATGCGTCCGCGGAAAATAAAAAGGCCGGCACGAGGCCGGCCTTCAGGAGAGAGAAACCGCGCAGCTCGTCTCAGTACTTGGCGATGACCGGACCGCCCCAGCGATAGTTCACGCGGACGGTGACGAGGTCGACGTCCTGCTTGATGCGCTCGTTGAAGGTGGTGGCCGCTGGCGCCAGCACGCCGTTGTTGGTGAAGGTGTAGGTGCGGTTGCCCATGAACAGGTGGTCGTAGGCGATGGCGGCCGACCAGTTCGGGGTGAATCCGTATTCGAGGCCCGCACCGACGGCGCCACCCCAGCGGGTGTCGCTCACGACATTGGTGGCGAGCACGTTGGTGCCGGTGGCGAATTCGCGGAAGCTGTCGTCGGTCACTGCGCCGCCGCCGCGGACGTAGAACAGCACGTTGTTGACGGCAAAACCCACCTGGCCGGTGAACAGGCCGAAAGCGTTGATGCGCGAATGATTGTCTGCGGCCGGAACGAGCACGCTCCGATTGCGGCCGTTCAGGCCCGCCCAGTCGCCCTGGCCTTCGACGCCGAACACCCAGGCTCCGGCCTGCCAGCGATAGCCGATCTGGCCGCCCGCGACGCCGCCGGTGGCATCGTGGCAACCTTCACCGGCAACGAATACGCCTGCGGCGTTGACGTTGTCCCAGCACTTGTGGCTCGAGCCCCAGCCGCCGTTGGCGCCGATGTAGAAGCCGCTCCAGTCATACACAGCCGCAATCATCGCCGGCGCTTTCGCGTAGGGACGCGCAGCGAGATCCGCGGCGGACGCCGGTGCAGCCAGCGCGATGACGCCAGCAATACCCAGCAGAAGCTTCTTCATTTCTCTTCTCTCTTCGGTTCTTCGCCCGCTTCCGTTGGTCCCGAAGCGGTTTTCGGCGCGAGCGCCAAGGCGAGCGCTAAGTCCATCCATGGATAAATTACAGGATTCCGGGTCCCTGCGCCGTCTCCCAAATGCAACACTCGGCGACGAAGTGAGAGGTGTGCAAGTTAATGATTTGTCTGGAAATTCCATGAATTGGCCGGACCGCCGAGATCCGCCGACACCAGGGCGGTTCATGGTCATTATTGCTCGCAAGCAAGAATCGCGGCCGCAAGAGGCCGGCGGCGGCGCAATCCATTGAACTTAAATGTGTTTTTGTCTCTTTCGCAATTCGGTCAGAATTCCACGGCGACCCCGGTACGGCCGACAATGGCGGGCCGGCCGGTTCGCTAGAATTTGTAGCTCACCGCCACCCGGCCCACATGGGTATTGGTGTCACCGTAAGTGAACTGAATCGGGAATGCCGGAAATGGGGCCGGATTGGTGGCCTGCTGTGAGGTTCCGCCAAGGTGGTAGAAAAGGTACTCGCCGCGAACCAGCCAATGCGGCGCGAACATCCACTCGGCGCCTGCACCGACCACGTAGCCGGATCGCGTCGAGCTGAACGGGTTGAGCCAATTGTTCGATCCGGGGGCGGTGTTGACGAACGACCCGCTGTAGTCGAGGCTGCCCCACGCTCCGCCGCCTGTGCCGTAAAGCAACAGGCTCGGGGTCACGAGAAAGCCGAGCCGTGCGCGCGCCGACGCCAGCCAGTTGAGATCGCGCGTCCACGTCGTGGGCTGCGTGGTGTTCGGAAGACCGCTGGTAAAAGTCCCGAACGTCGTGAAGCTCGAATTCATTCGGGTCCAGGAAAAGTCACCCTCGATGCCAGCCACCCAGCTCGGCGCGAATTGCCAGTTGTATCCGCCTTGCACGCCCCCCAGGAACCCGCTTGCGCTCGAATGCGCCAGGGTCGGGTTCACCCCGAACACGACCGGGGGAATCAGAGAAAGATAATCGGCGCGCAGATCGCCGTCGGTGACGCCACCACCGACATGACCGCCGATATAAAAGCCGGTCCAGCTCTGGACCACGGGCGGTGGAGGTGCCTTGGTGTACGCCTTGGGCAAGTCGGCCGCTGAAGCTTGACCGATAGCCACTGCAAGACCGGTAACGATCAGCGGTACGCCCACGAGATAACGCATGTTGAGCTTCTCCGTCAGCGCACGCCTTGAGTCTCGATCAATGCGCCAATCCCTCGACTTACCTATCTGCGTGGGGATCAGGCACGCAACGCAATTGAGCGATCATTCCGCCGAATTCGCCCTTGAGTTGTTTTGCGGCAACAGGCTCGGCGTCACACAAGAGGGAGTTGATCGGCGGTGTTGGCAATGCTAGAACAAAAAAAGAACAAAGTCGCGGCGAAGTGAAAACACTGACCGCCGCAAAACGATTTGTGGGAAAGGGCCGAAATCGGCGGCCGCGCCTCTTGTGGCGCACAACGGCGCGCCTAGGTTGGCGACGCCAACGGCGGAAGTATTGGCGAGTGGAGGACCACGATGGCAGGCAGCGTGAACAAGGTGATTCTGGTCGGGAATCTGGGCAAGGATCCGGAGATCCGGCGCACCCAGGATGGCCGGCCGATCGCCAATCTCTCCGTGGCGACCTCCGAAACCTGGCGCGACAAGGCTACCGGCGAGCGCAAGGAAAAGACCGAATGGCACCGCGTGGTGATCTTCAATGAGGGCCTGTGCAAGGTCGCAGAGCAGTATCTGAAGAAGGGCGCCAAGGTGTACATCGAGGGCCAGCTGCAGACGCGTAAATGGACCGACCAGAGCGGAGCGGAAAAGTATTCCACCGAGGTCGTGCTGCAGGGCTTCAACTCGAACCTGACCATGCTCGACGGCCGCAGCGGCGGCGGAGGGGGCTATGCCGAGGAGGGCGGCGGGGACTTCGGCAGCTCCAGCCCGGCACCGCGCCGCGTGGCCGCAGCCGGCGCCGGCCGCGGCAACAGCGACATGAACGACGATATCCCGTTCTGAGCGGTAGTCCCGGCCCTTCGGCCGGGCGGCGGCGTATCGGCGGTCTGGCCTGACGCCCATGGACTGTTCTCGGAGCCGTTGCCATGAGCCTCGCGCCGCTGCTTGATGCCGCTCCGCCCATTCCCGTGCATGCCTTTGCGGCAATGGCCGCCTTTGCGCTCGGCGTGGTGCAGCTTGCGGCCCCCAAGGGCACGCTGCCGCACCGGACGCTCGGCTGGATCTGGGTAGCGCTGATGGCCGTAACGGCAATCTCCGCGTTCTGGATTCACGAGATCCGCCTCGTCGGCGCGTTCAGTCCGATCCACCTGCTGTCGATCTGGGTGCCGATCATGCTGTTTGTCGCCGTGGCGGCTGCGCGGCGCCACGACGTGCGGCGGCATCGCATCACCATGCTCTGGCTGTTTGCGGGCGCGCTTGTCATTGCCGGGCTGTTCACCCTGATGCCCGGCCGGATCATGCACGCGGTCGTTTTCGGGACCTGAAAACCGCTCCGATTCCGCGCTTCCCGCAGAGCCGTCCGGGGCACTCATTCCAGGGTGCCGTCGCGCCCCGTAAGTCCATGAAAAAACGAGGGGAAAAAGCGCTTTGCAGCGGCTTTAAAAAGTGGTTTGAAACCCCCAAATCAGCTATATGATTCTGACCACTTAACGCGCGGATTTCCCCTTTGTCCGAACCCGAAGACGACAAGCCCGGCGAGCCGCCGGCGCCCTCCGATATTCGTCCCGTATCCATCCTCGACGAGATGAAGCGCAGCTATCTCGATTACGCGATGAGCGTGATCGTGGCGCGCGCGCTGCCGGATGCCCGCGACGGCTTGAAGCCCGTGCACCGGCGCATCCTCTACGCGATGCACGAGAACGGCTTCGAGTGGAACAAGACCTACCGGAAGTCCGCGCGCACCGTCGGCGACGTCATCGGTAAATATCATCCGCACGGCGATCAGTCCGTCTATGACGCCCTCGTTCGCATGGCGCAGGATTTTTCCATGCGCGTGCCGCTGATCGACGGCCAGGGCAATTTCGGCTCGGTCGACGGCGATATGCCGGCGGCGATGCGCTACACGGAATCGCGCCTCACCAAGATCGCGCAGCACCTGCTCGACGACATCGACAAGGACACGGTCGACTTCGTCCCGAACTATGACGGTCAGGAGAAGGAGCCGTCGGTCCTGCCGGCGAAATTCCCGAACCTGCTGGTCAACGGCGCGGGCGGCATCGCGGTCGGCATGGCCACCAACATCCCGCCGCACAATCTGGGCGAAACCATCGACGCCTGCATTGCGCTGATCGACAACCCTGCGCTTGGCATCGACGACCTCATCAAGATCATGCCGGGCCCGGACTTCCCGACCGGCGGCATCATCCTCGGCCACCAGGGCATCCGCGCCGCCTATCATCTCGGCCGCGGCTCCATCGTGATGCGCGGCAAGGTGACGATCGACACCATCCGCAGGGATCGCGAGGCGATCATCATCTCGGAAATCCCCTACCAGGTGAACAAGGCCTCCATGGTGGAGCGCATTGCCGAATTAATCCGCGAAAAGAAGATCGAGGGCATCGCGGACCTGCGCGATGAATCCGACCGCGACGGTTTCCGCGTCGTGGTGGAGCTCAAGCGCGACGCCGTGCCGGACGTCGTGTTGAACCAGCTCTACAAGTTCACGCCGCTGCAGACCAGTTTCGGCGCCAACATGGTCGCGCTCGACGGCGGCCGGCCGCAGCTGATGAATTTGCGCGACCTGTTGACGGTGTTCATCGCCTTCCGCGAACAGGTCGTCACCCGCCGTACCAAGTTCCTGCTCAACAAGGCGCGCGACCGCGCCCATATCCTGGTGGGCCTTGCCATCGCGGTCGCCAACATCGACGAGATCATCCAGGTGATCCGGACCTCGCCGGATCCCAACACCGCGCGCGAGCGCCTGATGGAGCGGGACTGGGCGGCCAGGGACGTCGAGGCGATGATCAAGCTGATCGACGATCCCCGTCATCGCATCAACGACGACGGCACCATCCGCCTGTCGCTGGAGCAGGCGAGGGCCATTCTCGACCTCCGCTTGCAGCGGCTGACCGCGCTCGGCCGCGACGAGATTTCGGAAGAGCTCGAGAAGCTCAAGCTCGAGATCAACGACTACCTGGAAATCCTGCGCTCGCGCGCCCGTGTCCAGGCGATCGTCAAGACCGAACTGTCGGACGTGAAGGCCGAGTTCGCCACGCCGCGCAAGACCGTGATCATCGAGCAGGAAGGCGAGGTCGAGGACGAGGATCTGATCCAGCGTGAGGACATGGTGGTCACCGTCTCGCACGCCGGCTACGTCAAGCGCGTGCCGCTGTCGACCTATCGCGCGCAGCGCCGCGGCGGCAAGGGCCGCGCCGGCATGCAGACCCGCGACGAGGATTTCGTCAGCCGGCTGTTCGTGGCCTCCACGCACACGCCGGTGCTGTTCTTCTCCTCGCGCGGCCAGGTCTACAAGGAAAAGGTCTGGCGGCTGCCGATGGCCGCGCCCAACGCGCGCGGCAAGGCGCTGATCAATATCCTGCCGCTGGAGCAGGGCGAGCGCATCACCACCATCATGCCCCTGCCGGAGGATGAGTCCTCGTGGGGTCAGCTCGACGTGATGTTCGCCACCACCGGCGGCACCGTCCGCCGCAACAAGCTCTCCGACTTCGTCGACGTCCGCCGCTCCGGCATCATCGCCATGAAGCTGGAGGACGGCGAGTCCATCGTCGACGTGCAGATCTGCACCGAGCATGACGACGTGCTGCTCACCGCGGCCGGCGGCCAGTGCATTCGCTTCCCCGTCAACGACGTGCGCGTCTTCACCGGCCGCACCTCGATGGGTGTGCGCGGCATTGCCTTGGCCGGCGGCGACAAGCTGATCTCGCTCGCCATCCTGCGCCATGTCGAGGCGACCTCGGACGAGCGCTCGGCCTATCTGAAGATGCGCCGCGCCGTCGCCGGCGAAGCTGCAGTCGAGGAGGGCGCCGAAGCCGAGACGGAAGAAACTTCGGCCGCGATCCAGCTTTCGCAGGAGCGCTATGCCGAGATGTCGGCGGCGGAGCAGGTGGTGTTGACCGTTTCCGTCAACGGCTACGGCAAGCGTACGTCTTCCTATGAGTACCGCACCACCGGGCGTGGCGGCAAAGGCATCGTCGCCATGAGCGTCAACAATCGCAACGGCAAGCTGGTGGCTTCCTTCCCCGTGGAAGACAGCGACCAGATCATGCTGGTCACCGACAAGGGCCAGCTGATCCGCTGTCCGGTGGAGGATATCCGCATCGCCGGCCGCTCGACGCAAGGCGTCATCGTGTTCGACACGGCCGAGGACGAGCACGTCGTCTCGGTCGAGCATATCGGCGAGGAAGAGAACGGCAACGGCGCGAATGGCGAATAGGATTGGCGAAGGGGGGCTCTCCCCATTCGCTGACTGATTCAGCCACGGTTCTGTTGCCTGGCCTGCCTTGCGAGCACGCGGTCGACCATCGCGCCTGCCGTGCCGAGATAGTTGGCGGGGTCGCAGAGGGCGGCGAGCCGGTCGCGGGGCAGCGCGGAAGCAATCGTCGGCCGCTTCAGCAAGGCATCGAGCAGCGCACCGCCGCTTTCGACGGCGTCACGGCAGGCGGCATAGACCTCGTCATGCGCCCGCTGGCGTCCGAGTGCAGGCGCCAGTCCCATCATGACGGCTTCCGCCACGATCAGCCCCCGCGTGGAATCCAGGTTTCGCTTCATTGAGGCGGGATCGACGATCAGCCCGGAGAGCATGAATTGCGCCTGCGCCAGCGATCCCGATGTGAGCAGGCAGACCTGCGGCAAGGCGAACCATTCGCCGTGCCAGGGCCCGGTGGCGCGCTCGAGGTCGTGAACCATGCAATCCAGCATCAGCGAGGCCGCGTCGCGCGAGGCCTTCGCGTTGGCCAGCAGGATTTCCGACGAGATCGGATTTCGCTTCTGCGGCATGGTCGAAGAAGCGCCGCGGTGCGACGAGAAGGGCTCGAATACCTCGCCGATCTCGGTCGCCATCAGGAGCATGACGTCGTAGCCGATCTTGCCGAGTGCGCCGCAAATCGTGGCAAGCGTCTGCACCATTTCGACCAGTCCGTCGCGGGCGACATGCCAGGTGATGTCCGGCTCGGCAAGGCCGAGCGCGCGGGCATAGGCGGCGCGCACATCCAGCCCGCGGCCGGCGAGCGAGGCCAGCGTCCCCGCAGCCCCGCCGAGCTGCGCCTGCAGCGCGCGGGGTTTGGCCTGCGCCAGTCGTTCGGCGCAGCGTTGCAGCGACGATAGCCAGATCGCGGCCTTGTGCCCGAAGGTGATCGGCAGCGCCTGCTGAAGGTGGGTTCGCCCGGCCATGGGCGTATCGCGATGGCGCCGGGCGAGTCTTTCGAGCTCTGCCATGACGGCGGCGAGCTGTTCCTCGATCAGCGCCACCGCTGCGCGAAGCTGCAGCACGGCTGCGGTGTCCATGATGTCCTGTGTGGTCGCACCCCAATGCAGGTAGCGTCCGGCGTCGCCCAGCTGCTCCGAGAGCTGGCGCACCAGGCCGACGATGGGATAGCCGACATTTTCGGTGTCATGCTTGAGTTGCGCGCTATCCAGTGGGATCGATGGGGCGCGGCGCGCGATTGAAGCCGCGGCTTCAGCCGGGATCACGCCGGTTTCGCCTTGGGCTACGGCGAGTGCGACTTCGGCCTCCACATAGGCCTTGAGCTGGGCTTCATCGGAAAACACCGCCCGCATGGCCGGCGTCGAGAACACATCGCGATAGAGGACGCTGTCGAACATCGTGCTGGCCACCCGCCTGTTTACTCCCCTTGATTTTTTGACGCCGCCGGCCGCCGCGTGGGCGCGACGTTCTGGCAGGAGAAAGAATGCCAAGTCAGCTTCGCTTCGGCTAGAGCGCGTACGCGTTAACCCGCGCGGATGTCCGGTCTTGCGGGCAAAGCAGAAATGTTGCGCTCAGTCGGAGGATTACCAATTTTGAGCTGCCGCGGCCATCGAGAGCTTTCGGGCGCGCGCTCCCTGCACGGAGGGGCTCGTGGGTTAGCTCCACACCGCCAGGACTCCTCCACGGTCATGCGACATTGCGCCCGACCCAACCCTGCCGCCTGTGTTTGAGGCTCTCTGGATCGTTCGCAAGGAAGATTTGGACAAGAACAATCGCGCCTGCCGTCGCGATTCCTGAAAAGATGTGTTTACCGGCACCGTCGTGCCAAAATTCGTACATGGGCAAGCTCATGCAGACGAACACAAGACGACAAATGTTCAGACTAACCTGAATCGCCAGAGCTCCCAGACCAACGTAGATGTCTGACTTCACCCAGTAAGGCCTGTGAAGCATTGTGAGCGTCACCCAGCACAGTGAAGCCAGGGACAGATTGTGGAACGACGCGCATGGCGCGGTAATGATCACGTCATGCCCGCTGGGGGTGGTAATCGTCGTGTTGGTCCACGATGCCCCCGGTATGACCCAGCCTAGAAGCCACCCCACCATTCCGGCATCGATCTGCAAAAAGACGAATGAAAGGGCCGAAAAGAACAAGGGCGCCCATACTGCTTGCACAGCGAGGGCGATGGCGACAATTCCAGCAGCTTTCGCGTTCAGGTCGCCGCGATCTCTCAGCAAAAGATACAGGCCAAAGAAAGTAATGGAATAATCGGCAAAACCCAGAACAGCGGTTGCGACGGTACAAATACAAATCAGCCAATCTCGGGATGAGGCCGCTCCGGCAAGGCTCTTCGAAAGGAGGTATAGGGACGCGCCGGCCGCAAGCAAGCCGAATGCCCCAAGCGCCATGAGCCCGGCTTGGTCTCTGTCTGGATCGATATTTGTGAGCTTCCAGAAAAGGAGAAGCAGCAGGATCGTTGCTTCCGATGCAAATAAAACCCTTGTAGCGCGCATATTCACCCGAAAAAAATCTGCAGACCGCGAAATACGCCCTTGGTCGCGTATCGTTCCACCAGAATAATCCATTCAAATCACCAATTAAATAGAGGACAAGGCATTGGAGAAATCGCCACAACCATTCGCAATGGAACTTCGAGGGAACTTTTAACGAGTGGAACTTTAGACCAATGGAACTTTAAACCGATGGAACTTCTCGTGAATTTGACACGACTTTCCAGACAGCTTAAGGAAATTGGTCTGGGGCCGCTGATAGTTATTTCGGAGATTTAAAACAATGAAATTCGATGTGGTGAAACTGCCGGCAGCAGCATTTGCGTTTGCGCTGGCGCTCTTTGTTTCCTCCTTGCCCGCATCGGCTTGCAATGGCAACGGCAACTGCGAAAACGCGCCCGGCCAGAATAAAGATCCCAAAGGTGCTCCGGCGCCTCTTATTGGCGCGAGTATTCCGGGCCTCGCGCTTGGTTATGGTGCTTACTGGTTGATCAGACGCCGCCGCAAGGCTTGAGTGGCTTGTCCGAGTACTGCTGGACGATGTCGGCTTGCACCCGCTGCTCGGGGAGTAGCGGACATCGGTCGCGCAATCGCTAATCAGTACACAGCCTAGATCTCGATCTCCGTACCGAACTCGACGACCTGCCGCGTCGGCACACCGAAGAACGCCGCCGAGTGCTCGGCGTTGCGTTGCAGGAAGGCGAAGATGGCCTCGCGCCACACCCACATGCCCGGAATGTCCTCGCGCGGAATGATGGTTTCGCGGCCGACAAAGTAGGTGACATCGGAAAGGTCGATGCCCGGAAGCTTGCCCTGCGTGCAGGCGAGCACGAGGCCGTCATAGATTACCGGATATTGCATGAACCCGTAATGCAGGATCACGCGGGTGATGCCGGGAGTGACATCGATCACTTCGACGAGCTCTTGATCCGAGAGGTGCGGCGCTTCCTCGATCTGCACTGTCACCAGCAGGACGCGTTCATGCAGCACACGATTGTGCTTGATGAATTGCGTCAGCGCGAGCGGTACGCCCCGGCGGGACGACGTGAGGAACACAGCCGTTCCCGGCAGGCGCGCACGGCAGCGATTGACGGCGGTATCGATCAATTCCTCCTCCGGCTGGCGCAACCGGCCGCGGGCGCTCTCGACGAGCTTGACGCCGCCGCGCCAGGTCAGCATCAGGAAGGCGATGACGCCGGCCAGCAGCAGCGGGAACCAGCCGCCCTCGTGCAGCTTGACCGAGTTGGCGGCGAAGAAGATGCAGTCGATGCCGAAGAAGAAGCCGTTCACGGCAATCACGAGGACCGGCGAATATCCCCAGCGCATCGCGACCAGGGCTGCGAGCAGCGTAGTGATCGCCATCAGCAGCGACACGGCAATGCCGTAGGCGCCGGCCAGCGCGTCCGAGGTGCCGAAGCCGATCACGGCACCGAGCGTTGCCGCCGCCAATAGCCAGTTCACCACCGGCACGTAGATCTGCCCCTTGGCGTGGCTGGTGGTGTGCTGGATGTACATGCGCGGCAGGAAGTCGAGCTGGATCGCCTGCTGGGTCAACGAGTAGACGCCCGAGATGATCGCCTGCGAGGCGATCACGGTGGCGACGGCGGCCAGCGCGACCAGCGGATAATGCATCCAGTCGGGCGCCAGCTGATAGAACGGGTTGTCGATCGCGCCGGGATCGGTGATCAGCAGCGCCGCCTGTCCGAAATAGTTCAGCACCAGGCCAGGCAGCGCGATGCCAAACCAGGCAAGCCGGATCGGCAACCTGCCGAAATGGCCCATGTCGGCATACATCGCCTCTCCGCCGGTCACTGCGAGGAAGGCCGCGCCCAGCACGGCGAAGCCGACATGGAAGTCGTGGTGGACGAGGAAGTTGAAGGCATAGAGCGGATTCAACGCGGCAAGCACGCCCGGAGCCATGACGATGCCGTGGATGCCGAGCGCGCCGATCACGATGAACCAGAACATCATCACCGGGCCGAAGATGCCGCCAAGGAAGCCCGTTCCCCGCTTCTGTATGATGAAAAGACCGATCAGGATGGCCACGGTGATCGGCACCACGGCCGGTGCCAGCGCCGGCGCGTCCACCTTCAATCCCTCGATCGCGCTCAGCACCGAAATGGCCGGCGTAATGGCGCCGTCGCCATAAAGCAGGGCGGCGCCAACCAGCCCGACCACGAGCAGTTGCGCCCGCCACGTGCCCGGCAGCGCCTGGCGTGCGCGCAGCAGCGCCAGCATCGCGACGATGCCGCCTTCTCCACGGTTGTCGGCGCGCAGGATGAGCAGCGCATATTTGATCGAGATGATCAGGATCAGCGCCCAGAAGATCAGCGACACCACGCCGAGCACGGCCTCGGGGCCGGGCGCGGCACCGGGGGCGGCGGCTCGGGCGGCTTCTTTCAGGGCGTAGAGGGGGCTGGTGCCGATGTCGCCATAGACGACGCCGAGGGCACCGATCGTGGTGGCGACCGGTATCGCGCTGGAGGGGCCATGGGTGTCAGCCGAGGTCGCAGTCATGAACAGGCCCCCGAACACGCAATTCGCGCCGGCCCTGTAGACCCGGACGGGCGCGATCGAGGATCAGTGTGCGACGGGACGTCGCAAATTGCCACCGGGATTTGTCGCGGGCCAGGCAATGTCCAAGTTGACATGAGGCGCGCGGCCGCAGGCGACCACCTCGAAAACGAAAATCCCCGGGGGGCATCCCGGGGATTTCGACTTGGAAGCTTCGACTTGGAAGGTCGACTTCGAGCAACGAGGCTTGGGCAGTTACGGCGCGCGGTCCACGGTCACCAGTCGGGCCTCGCGAACCACCAGCTTGTTGCCGGCGCCGCGCAGGCACGAGGCTTCGAAATTCGGCCAGGCCTGCTCGGAGCAGCCGCGGCCGACCTGCTTGATGTCGAGACGATCGCCCTTTGCCAGAGCCACCGGCTCGCTGGCTTCGACTTGCGGGGCAAATCCCGGGAGCACCGAGAGTGCGGCGGCAATGAAGGCAGCGATAGCCACTGCGGAAAATGCCTTGATCATGACGGTCCCCTGTCATGGGCCGAGCGAGCGGCCCTTGTTCGTTGTCCTCTAGGTAACCAAACCAGGTTTCGGGACGTCTTCTCCGATGCGGAAAATGGTTTCGTCCCGGCCCGGAATTGTTTCGTGCGGACGGGCCGGACGAAACAATGGTGACCTCCCCTGGAAGACGCGCTGGGACTGCAAGGGGTTCATGGGCCGGGCAAAAATAGATTTCTGCGTTTTTGGACCGCTCCCGGGAACCTTGCCGGGCCGGGCCGGGCAGGCTAGAGGGGGCATATGCCCCGCATCGCGCTTTATCCCGGCTCCTTCGATCCCGTCACCAACGGCCATCTGGACGTCGTCCGGCATGCCGTCACCCTCTGCGACAAGCTGATCGTTTCGATCGGGGTGCATCCCGGCAAAAAGCCGCTGTTTTCGACCGAAGAGCGGCTGGACATGGTGAAGGCGGTGTTTGCGCCTGTTGCGCAGAAGGCCGGCTGCGCCTTCGACTGCTCGACATACGACAACCTGACGGTGACGGCCGCGCAAAAGGCGGGCGCCACCATCATGATTCGAGGCCTGCGTGACGGCACTGACCTCGACTACGAGATGCAGATCGCCGGCATGAACGAGACCATGGCGCCGGAGGTGCACACCGTGTTCCTCCCTGCGTCACCGGCGGTCCGCCCGATCACTGCCACACTGGTACGCCAGATCGCCGGTATGGGCGGCGACGTCTCCGCCTTCGTGCCGCCGTCGGTGGCCAAAGCCCTCAAAGCCAAATTCGGCTGAACCGACGCCGGCGACTTCAACTTCATCTGCCTTCCGCGGAGTTTTCATGATCCGAGTCCTCGCCCTCATCGCCGCGCTGTTCGCCGTGGCTCCAGCCTTCGCCCAGCCGCTGCCGGCCAATCTCGACAAGGCCAATGCGATCGTGATCGACACCACCAAGGGCCGCATCGTCATCGCGCTGCGCGCGGATCTGGCGCCCGGTCACGCCGCGCGCATCAAGCAGCTTGCCCGCGATGGCTTCTACAACAACGTGCCGTTTCACCGCGTCATCGACGGCTTCATGGCGCAGACCGGCGACGGCGAAAAATTCAACGGCACCGGCGGCTCGAAATATCCAATGCTGAAGCAGGAATTTTCCTCCGCGCCGTTCAAGCGCGGCGTGGTCGGCATGGCCCGGCGCGGCGACAGCGTCGATAGCGCCAATGCGCAGTTCTTCATCTGCTTTGCCGATGCTTCCTTCCTCAACGGCAAGTACACCGTGATTGGCGACGTCGTGCAGGGCATGGACGTCGTCGACAAGATCAACAAGGGCGAGCCGCCGGCCAATCCGGACAAAATGACGAAGGTGCAGGTTGCCTCCGACATCAAGTGAGCGCTCGCTTCACGCAAAACCCGCAGAGAGACTGACATGGCTGACACCGAAAACACCTTGATCCTCGAAACCACCCAGGGACCCGTGAAGATCGAAATGCGTCCCGATCTCGCGCCGAACCACGTCGCGCGCATCAAGGAGCTGGTGCGCGAGGGCTTTTACGACGGCATCGTGTTCCATCGCGTGATCGATGGCTTCATGGCGCAGACCGGCTGCCCGCAGGGCACCGGCACCGGCGGCTCCGGCAAGAAGCTGAAGGCCGAGTTCAACAGCGAGCCGCATGTGCGCGGCACCACCTCGATGGCGCGCGCGGCAAGCCCGGATTCCGGCGACAGCCAGTTCTTCATCTGCTTCGACGACGCCTCCTTCCTCAACCGGCAGTACACGGTGTGGGGCAAGGTCACCGAGGGCATGGAGAACGTCGACAAGATCAAGCGCGGCGAGCCGGTGCGCGATCCCGACAAGATCGTCAAGGCCCGCATGGCGCTGGACGCCTGACTATTTCCCCTCATGGTGAGGAGCTTGCGAAGCAAGCGTCTCGAACCATGAGGTCACTGATGCTGCAGCGACCGGCCTTCATCCTTCGAGACGCGCTACCGCGCTCCTCAGGATGAGGATCGGGCAGCGTGTCGACCGCATGCGCACCGACCTCTTCGATTTCGATCTGCCCGCCGAGCGCATCGCGCTGCGGCCGGCGACCCCGCGCGATTCCGCCAAGATGCTGGTGTTGCAGGGCGATGGCGTGTTGCGCGACCGGCTCGTGTCGGATCTGCCGCAATGGCTGGAGCCGGGTGATCAGCTTGTGGTCAACGACACCAAGGTCATCGCGGCACAGTTGAAAGGCCGCCGCATCGGGCGCGAGACCGAGCCGAAGATCGAGGCCACGCTGATCAGGCGGCTCGACGGCTCGCACTGGCTGGCGCTGGTCAAGCCGGCGAAAAAGCTCGCCGTGGGCGACCGCATCCGCTTCGGCAACGAGGGCAAGGTGTGTCTGCTCGGCCATCTCGACGCGGAAGTGGCCGCTAAAGGCGCGGAGGGCGAGGTCACGCTGTCCTTCTCGTTCCACGGTGCGGCGCTCGACCAGGCGATATCCGATCGCGGCGCGCCGCCGTTGCCGCCCTACATCGCCTCCAAACGGATGCCTGACGAGCGCGATGTCGCCGACTACCAGACCATGTTCGCGGCGAACGAAGGCGCGGTCGCAGCGCCCACGGCGGGCCTGCACTTTACGCCGGCGCTGGAATCGGCCCTTCTTGCGCGCGGCGTCGAGCTCAATCGCCTGACGCTGCATGTCGGCGCGGGAACGTTCCTGCCGGTCAAGGTTGAGGACACCGCCGAGCACCGCATGCATGCGGAATGGGGCACCGTCTCGGCCGCGACCGCGCGAAAACTCAACGAGGCGCGCGCCAAGGGGGGACGCATCGTCGCGGTCGGCACCACGGCGCTGCGGCTGCTGGAAAGCGCCGCGCATGACGACGGCACGATCCAGCCGTTTTCCGGCGAGACCTCGATCTTCATCACGCCCGGCTACCGCTTCCGCGCGGTCGACATCCTGTTGACCAATTTTCATCTGCCGCGTTCGACGCTGTTCATGCTGGTCTCGGCCTTCTCCGGGCTTGAGGCGATGAAGCAGGCCTATGCGCACGCCATCGCGAGCGGCTATCGCTTCTATTCCTATGGCGATGCGTGCCTGCTGTTCCGGGCCCGGGAGCCGCACGGTATCGAGAATACGTAAGTGGACCGAGGGCGGTGGCGCTGCCCGCCCCGGCAATATGCTGCAGCGGTTGAGGGCAGGGCGAACATGATCGGTGTGGGAATTCTGGGCGCCGGGTTCTTCGGGGCCTATCACGCGCGCGCGATCGCGCAGGCCAGAGGCGTCCGCCTCGTTGCCGTCTGCGCGGAAGAGCAAGCCCTTGCCGAACCCTTCGCGCGCGAACATGGCGGCGAGCCCTATGGCGACTGGCGCGCCATGCTGGACGATGCGTCGGTCGAGGCGGTGGCCATTACCGCGCCGCATCACCTGCATTGCCCGCTTGCGGTCGCAGCACTCGAGGCCGGCAAGCACGTCCTTCTGGAAAAGCCGATGGCGCTTTCGGTTGCCGAATGCAGCCGGATCATCGCCGCCGCGGAGGCCGGCGGCGCGAAGCTGATGGTCGGCCAGATCATGCACTTCGTCCGGCCCTGCATGGTGGCACGTGCCATCCTCGACCGCGGCGATCTCGGCCGCCCGATTACGGGGTCGAGCGCGCTGTTGAAGATCTGGATGGAATCCAACCGCCGCGGTTGGCATCTCGATTCGTCGACCGGCGGCGGCATGCTGATGACGGCCGGCATCCATGCGCTGGATCAGCTGATCTGGCTGATGGACGGCCGCGTCGCCTCGGTGTCGGCCGCGCTTGCGGCCTCGTTTCACGATCAGGCCGCCGATGACAGCGCCATGCTCCTGCTGCGCTTCGCGGACGGGCGCTTTGCACAGGTGGCGAGCATCGGCTTCCGGGACGGCGGCATGATCTATGGCATGGACCTCGTCTGCGAACATGGCGCGCTTCGCATCGACATTGAACGCGGGGTCATGATCGGCCGCAATGGCCGGTGGTCCGATGTTCCCGACTCCAGCGAGCCCGACTGGATGCAGAAGGCCGTCGACCGGGAATGGCAGGCCTTTGCCGATGCCATTGCCGGCAACGGTCCGATCCCCGTGACAGGCGCCTACGGCAGGCACATCGTCGCCTGCATCGACGCTGCGACGCGGTCGTCACGCGAGCGGCGCGACGCAGCGGTTGAGGCGTAGCCGGATACGCCTCACCCCAGTTCGGAGAGGAGCGCTGCTCAAAATCATGCCATCGCGCGCTCCGGCAGCAGTTCCGCGATCTGGATGGCGTTGAGCGCGGCGCCCTTCAGGAGCTGGTCGGCGGCGACAAACATCGAGATCGAATGACCAGAGGGATCGCTGAGATCCTGCCGGATGCGGCCAACCAGAACATCGTCCTGGCCGGAGGCGTCGATCGGCATCGGGAAATAGTTTCTGGCGCGATCGTCGACGATCTTCACGCCCGGCGCGCCCGCAAGCAGCTTGCGCACGTCGTCCTCGCCGATCGGCCGTTCGCATTCGAAGGTGATGGCTTCGGAATGCGCGCGCAGCACCGGTACGCGCACGCAGGTGACGCCGACGGCGATCCTGTCGTCCTCGAAGATCTTGCGGGTCTCCTTGATGACCTTGGTTTCCTCGTCGTTGTAGCCGGTCGCCGGGTCGATCGCGGTGTTGTGGTTGAAGAGGTTGAAGGCGTAGGGGTGCGGCAGCACCTTGGGCTCATAATGGCGGCCATCGAGATGGGCGCGGGTGGATTCGGCGAGTTCATCCATGGCGGCAGCGCCGGCGCCGCTGGCGGCCTGGTAGGTCGCGATGATCACGCGCCGGATGCGGTTCTCGCGGTGGATCGGCCATAGCGGCACCAGCGCGGTAATGGCGGCGCAATTCGGGTTGGCGATGATACCCTTGTGGTCGCGGATGCGGCCGGCATTGATCTCGGGGATCACCAGCGGCACGTTCGGGTCCATGCGGAAGGCGGACGAATTGTCGACCACCACGGCGCCGGCCCTGACTGCGAGCGGCGCGAACTTGCGTGATATGCTGCCGCCCGCCGAGAACAGCGCGATGTCGACACCGTCGAAAGAGCGCTCGGTGAGCTCCTCGATCGTGACCTGCTTGCCGCGGAACGCCACGGTCTTGCCGGCGGAGCGGCGGCTTGCCAGCGCCTTCAACTTGCCGACACGAAAATCGCGGCGGTCCATGGTGGCGATGAACTCGGCGCCGACCGCGCCGGTCACGCCGACAATTGCGACAACAGGATCGTTACTCACTTTGGTTCTCCATTTTGAAATCATGCTGAAGGCAACAAAAAAGCCCCGGACCTTTTCAGGCGGGGCTTCGGGTGAAGTTATGCGTCTGGACCGACTACGCGCGCACGCCTCCCGAGCCCCGGCAGGGCTTGGTGGTTTTGGTCGTGGTTTTCGCGGTCAGCGTCATGGCGCGGACTTATGCGGGAGAGATTGGCCGGCGTCAACGGGGGCGAAAGCCAAAATGCGCTTCAAACCGGTTGAATTGCCCGTGGCTGTGACGCAATAAGCCCGGCCATGAGCCTTCCCAACCATTTCGAGCTGCTGGCCACCGATGGCACCGCGCGCACCGGACGCCTGACCACGCCGCACGGCGTCGTCCGTACCCCGGCCTTCATGCCAGTCGGAACAGCCGGCGCCATGAAGGGCATGCACTGGCGCGAAGTGCGCCAGGCCGGCTCCGACATTGTGCTCGGCAACACCTACCATCTGATGCTGCGCCCGGGGGCGGAGCGCATCGCAGCCCTTGGCGGCCTTCAGCGCTTCACCGGATGGGGCGGCCCGATGCTCACGGACTCCGGCGGCTTCCAGGTGATGTCGCTATCGGCCCTGCGCAAGGTCAGCGAGCAGGCGGTGACCTTCCGCTCGCATATCGACGGCGCCAAGGTCGAACTGTCGCCGGAGCGCTCGATCGAGGTGCAGCGGCTGCTCGGTTCCGACGTCGCCATGCAGATGGACGAATGCGTGCGGCTGCCGGCCGATCGCGCCGACATCGAGCGGGCGATGCAGCTTTCGCTGCGCTGGGCCGAGCGCTCCAGGCGCGCCTTCGAGGGCGCGCCCGAAGGAGCCATGCTGTTCGGCATCGTGCAGGGCGGCGACGCGCCGGAGCTGCGCAGGACCAGCGCCCGCGGGCTGGTCGACATCGGCTTCCACGGCTACGCCATCGGCGGACTGGCGGTCGGCGAGCCGCAGGCGGTGATGCTGGCGATGCTCGAGGCGACGGAGCCCGGGCTGCCGGCCGATCGCCCGCGCTACCTGATGGGCGTCGGTACGCCCGAGGACTTGCTGGAAGCGGTGGCGCGCGGCATGGACATGTTCGACTGCGTGTTGCCGACGCGGAACGGCCGGCACAGCATGGCCTTCACGCGCTTCGGCCAGATCAATATGCGCAACGCGCGGCATGCCGACGATCCGCGGCCGCTCGACGAGGCGAGCGACTGGCCGTCGACGCGCGACATCTCGCGCGCCTATCTGCATCATCTCGTCAGGTCCGGCGAGACGCTGGGCGCGATGCTGCTGTCGGAGATCAACGTCGCCTACTTCCAGCGGCTGATGCAGGACATCCGCGCGGCAATCGCGAACGGCACGTTCGAGGATTTTCGAAAACAAACGCGCGCCGACTGGGCGCGCGGTGACATCGCTCCGCGATGAAAACGTGAAAGATCAGTTACAGGCGAATTTCTTCACCGAATGCTTGGTGACAAAGCCGTAGCCGCAAGTATCGCACGTCCACAGATACGAGATCACGTGGTCGCTGAGGTAGGCGGACGCTTCAGCAGCCACCATGGAGTCAGCACACACCGGACAGGTGGGAAGATCACACCCGCGCGGATCGGGTTGAGACGCGACGGTCGACAAGACTTCAGCAACAGCTGCCATCGTTGACCTCCTTGCGTTCAGAACCGGGAACCCTGCTAAATGCATGATGCCGTCAGTCGAGCTCATACTGACGTCCCCTGTATAAGACGATTTCTTTGACGAAGTCGCAACACAAATGCGTTGGTTTCGCGTTATCTTGAACTATCGCTGTTTTGCATTGCAGCGTGTTCGACCTTCCTGACTTTGCATCTTGCGCGCGGCCTCGCAGTGCACCTAAGTAGGGAATAGCCTGTCTTTCCTGCTTATCCCGACAATAGGAGTCCTGCGATGGTTGCGCCGACCCCCAACGCTGCACTGCACCGTCCCGGCCGCGGTCGCGTCTTCGACTCCATCGTCGACGCCGTTGGCGACACGCCGATCGTACGTCTGAACAAATTGACGAAAATGCACGGCGTCAATGCCACCATTCTCGCCAAGCTCGAATATTTCAATCCGGCGGCAAGCGTGAAGGACCGCATCGGTGCGGCCATGATCATTGCCATGGAGAAGGCAGGCCTCGTCAACGCCGACACCGTGCTGATCGAGCCGACTTCGGGCAATACCGGCATTGCGCTCGCCTTCGTCGCCGCCGCCCGCGGTTACCGGCTGAAGCTGGTGATGCCGGACTCGATGTCGATCGAGCGGCGCAAGATGCTGGCGTTCCTCGGTGCGGAGATCGTGCTGACGCCGGCGGCGCAGGGCATGAAGGGCGCGATTGCCACCGCCGAAGAGCTGATCCGCACCACGCCGAACTCGGTGATGCCGCAGCAGTTCAAGAACCTCGCCAATCCGGAAATCCACCGCCGCACCACGGCGGAGGAGATCTGGAACGACACTGGCGGCAATATCGACTTCTTCGTCGCCGGAGTCGGTACCGGCGGCACCATCACCGGCGTTGGCCAGGTGCTGAAGCCGCGCAAGCCCGGCCTGCGCGTTGTGGCCGTCGAGCCGGAAGAGAGCCCGGTGCTGTCAGGGGGCCAGCATTCCCCGCACAAGATCCAGGGTATCGGCGCCGGATTCGTCCCCGACATCCTCGACCGGTCCGTGATCGACGAGATCGTCAAGGTCAACAGCGCAACCGCCATCGAGACGTCGCGGGCGCTGGCGCGCAACGAGGGTATTCCCGGCGGCATTTCCTCGGGCGCTGCGATTGCCGCTGCGCTGCAAGTGGGCAAGCGGCCGGAAGCGGCCGGCAAGACCGTGCTTGCCATCGTGCCGTCGTTCTCGGAACGCTATCTCTCCACCGCCCTGTTCGAGGGGATCTGACCATGTCCGACCAGCCACGCCGGCCCCGCACGCTCAACGATGCCCGCACCGAGGCGGAGGCCGCCTTCAAGCGCGCCACCGCCAAGGTCGCCGAGGCGCCGCCGAAGAAGAACACCGTTCCCGGCGTGAAGGAGCAGGTGACTCTGCGCCTCGACCAGGACGTGCTGGAGCATTTTCAGGCAAGCGGGCCGGGCTGGCAGGACCGCATCAACGAGGCGCTGCGCAAGGCGGCGGGAATGTAATCGTCGGCTTCAGGCCTGCGATCGACAGAAACGAAAGAGCCCGGACCGCGGCCCGGGCTCTTTGCTTTTTGTTGCGAGGGGAAACTAGCGCAGGACGCCGCCGACGACGCCGCCCATGAAGCGGCCCATGGCGGCCGGGTCGGGACCGCCGCCGCTGTGCTGGCGCGGAGCCGGGGCGGGTGCTGAACCGCCACCGCCGCTGGAGGCGCGACGGCGAGCCGGCTTGTCTTCGTCATCGCTCGAGGCCGTCGACGGCTGGGTCGCGATGATTTCCGCAAGCAGCGCCTTGTGCTGCAGCTTGTTGAGGTAGCCGCTCGACGGATATCCGCGCGCGGCCTGCCAGCGGGTGATGACGTTACGGGTGTCGGGAGTGAACACGCCGGTCACCTTGGTATCAAAGCCCAGGCCCGTCAGGCGGCGCTGCACGTCGCGGCGCTGGCCCTTGTCGAGGCCGATCTGGTCCTCGGTAAGCTGGCTCGATTCCTCGGTGAAGACGGCGGGATCGACGCCGGCAGACAGGTTTCGTGTGGCATCGGGCTTGTTGGCGCCGCCCTGTTCGAGGGATGCGATGCGCGACTGTGCCAGCGAACGGAACTGGCCGTTCGGATAGTTGGTCAGGTACGCCTGCAACTCCTCGGTCTTCTTCGAGTCCTTGATCGAGCGCCAGAACTCGACCTCGACTTCGGAGTTCTGCACCGCGGCTACCTGCGAGGCCGAGGGCGCAGCGGCACTGCCCGGCGCGGCCGGCGCCGGTGCTCCGTTCAGGTAGACCGAGCCGATCAGGTTGGTGTGACCCCAGGGCAGCTGGCCCTTGTTGGTCTCTTCATTAACCTGGGCGCGGACCTTGGTCATGGCCTGCTGAATCTCGACGCCAGGCTGGGTGATGTTGGCGATCAGCGCGCGGGTGAAGGGGCTGTTGCCGCCTTCGGTGCCGTCGAGCGCCGTCTGGCCCGGGCCGGTCGCAAACGCGATCAGCGTGCCTTCGCCGGATTTCATCTCGGCGAGGCCCGTCTGCACGTTGACGCTGCGCGTCGCCGAGTTCGACTTGATCTTCGCCGCGAACGGGTTGTCGCGGCAGGCGTCGAGAAACACCAGCTTTACCTTGGCGTCGCCCATGGTCTGGTCGAGCGTGAGGTCGATGTTGATGGCGGCGCCAAGCTTCACGTCCATTTCGGATTTGATATCGGCATCGACGGGCAGCAGATAGTTGGTGCCCGAAATCGCGATGCCGTGGCCGGCATAGAAGAATACGGCGACATCGGCGCCTTGCGCCTTCTTGCCGAAGTCGAGCAGCCGTTCGGTCATCTTGTCGCGGGTGAGGTTGGTGCCTTCGACAACCTCGAAGCCAACATTGCGCAGCGCGCCGGCCATCGCCTTGGCGTCGATCGGTGGATTGGGAAGCTGGGCGACATTCTTGTAGGTGCCGTTACCGACCACGAAGGCGACGCGGCGGTCGGCCTGGGCGGAATTTACTGTCAGCGCCATGCAGGCCAGGGAAAGGAAGAGGGTGAGGTAGCGCATATGAAATGCCCCTGCAGAATCGAAACACTTTTGCGGTAACGCTTGCTGTCGAGGATACACTAAAAAGCCACGCTTCGCGCCACAAAAATCGGCCGGTATACCCCCGGTTTCAGCCTCCGTCGTCCGACGGATCGAGATTATGAAATCGCACGCAGGATTGCGTGATCTGGCTCACAAATCGCTGGAAAAGCGTTAAAAATCTAGTGCAGCGGTGCCGGCCAAACAGGGCCCCGCGCTTTCAGGTGACAGCGCGCGCTGTAACCGGCGTCGACGCCCGCAGATTCACCAGATTTCCCGTGAGGATGAGCGCGGCGCCGAGCACCGTGAAAGCATCCAGCCGTTCCGAATAGAGCAGCCAGCCCGCGAGCGCGGTGAGTGGAACCCGCAGGAAATCCATCGGAATCACCACGGTAGCGTCGGCATACAGCAGCGCGCGCGCCATGCAGTAGTGTGAAAAGGTGCCGCAAAATGCGACCACAATGCCCCAGCCCCAGATCGACAGCGATGGCCATTGCCAGACATACAGCGCCGGCAACAGGCTGCCGGCGGTCTGCACGGCGAGCATGTAGAAGATGATCGTCACGGTCTGTTCGGTCCGTGTCAGCGATTTGACGATCGCAATGGAAACGCCGAAGCCTACGGCTGCCGCCAGCGCGATCAGCTGCCCGGGATTGATCTCGCCGGTGACGGGACGGACGATCATGACGACGCCGATGATGCCAAGAACGATGGCGAGAAACTTTCCCGTCGTGATGCGCTCGCCCAGAACCGTCGCGGCGAGAATCGCGGTCCAGATCGGCATGGTGAATTCGATCGCCACCACCTGGCCGATCGGGATCAGCGTCAAGGCGTAGAACCAGCCGAGCTGCGCGCCAAAATGAATGGTGTTGCGTCCGAGGTGAAGCGGCAGGCGCTTCGTCTTCATCACGGCAAAGCCGCCCGCACGCCAGATCAGGGGAGAGAGCAGGACAAGCCCGATGCTCGACCGGATCAGCATCAGCTGAAACACGTTGAGCTCGTGCAACGCCTCGCGGCCGGCCACCGTGATCATCAGCATCAGGGCGAGCCAGCCGGCCATCCACAGCGCGGCCATCGGTTTGGAAGGAGTGCGTTCCATCGGAAGGATTTTTTACAAGCGGGAGGGCCGGTATGTTCGACCTCATCAGCCTTTGCAACGGGCAAATCTGCTGACGCAGCCCTGCGCGAGGTTCAATTTCGCTGTGGGACCATGGACCTGATCGGTGCTAAGGAAGCCGCGTCATTCCGGGTCTGATCCTGCGGGCGTTCCCGGAACGATCTTGCAAACGGGGAAACAAGCTCATGCGTGTCCTGCAACCGGCCGAATGGTCGAAACCGCGCGGCTTTTCGCACGGGGTCGTGATCGACGGCCCCGGCAAATGGGTGGTGCTGGCCGGCCAGACCGGCGGCGACGAGAAGGGCGACTACGCGCCGGATATTGCGAGTCAGGTCGGAACCGCGCTGAAGCGCATCATGACGCTGCTGGCGGAAGCAGGCGCCGGTCCAGAGCATATCGTGCGGCTGACCTGGTATCTCACCAGCAAGAGCGAATACCAGGCTGCGGGCGCGGGCATTGGCGCGGCCTGGAAGGAGACGCTCGGCAGGAATTTTCCGCCCTCGACGCTGCTCTACATCGATGGCCTCGTCGACGAGCGTGCCAAGGTCGAAATCGAAGTCACCGCGTTTGTCCCGTCGGCCTGAAGAAGGTTTGCGAGATGAATGACACGCGAAAAACCGCCGCCGATTTCGTCCTTGGCTTTGCCACGGGCTGGCCGGAGCATCAGCCCGACATCATGGTGCTGTCTTTGACGACGTCCAAAGGCATCCAGGATTTCGCCTTCAACAAGGAACAGGCGCTGCTGATCGCGAAGACGATCAAGGCGACCGCGGCGAAGCTGGAAAAACCCGCCACGAGCCAGACATTGCCTCCCAAGGCAAAGCGCCCCGGTTGATCGGACCGAGGCGCACGGCCTCCTGGCAACCTAAAGCATGATCCGGAAAAGTGTGAAGCGGTTTTCCGAAAAGATCATGCGCAAGCAAACAGCTAAAGCGCGATGACGATTCATCCCAATCTCATCGCGCTTTAGACTATTTCGACAGCGAGATATCCGCGCCGCGGAAGAAGCCCTCGGAGCGGATTGTGATCGACTGCTTGTTGCCGGTCGTGCGCAGGTTGATGTTGGCGTTGACGCCGGCGGTAATCGCGACAACCTGGAAATTGCCGCCGCTGCCGTGGCCGGAGACGCTGCCGCCGACGTTGCGGCTGGTCTCGCTCCACGTGCCGGAGATATTGTTGCCTGCAGCGGCTACGTCGGCACGCAGGTCGAACTTGTAGGCGTCGCTGGCGCAGGTCAGCACCATGAGCATGCTGGAGCCGGGCACGTTGTAAGTGGCGCGGCAACGCAGCCGCTCTTTCGATCCGTCATCCAGCGTGACAGTGCCGCCGCCGCTCCAATTGCCGGCCATGCCGGCAAAAGGTCCGCTCTGGGCGTAGGCCGCCGCACCCCACGTTACAAAAAAGGCGGCGGCCACGAATGCCAGCCGCCGCGAACGAGCGAGGTTCCGAAAAAATTTGGCGACGGGACGCTTCCCATCGACCGCTGCACGGTCCGCCTGCTGATGCGCCATTCCACTTCCCTGAGCCGGAGTTACCACTCAAATCGACCGTTCGCATATGCACCATTGATCGAGACTCGCACAAGTCCCTCGCGGTCGATGGCTACGGAAAAAGTTCCGTACCGCATGAACGGTATAATGCTCGCTCGCAGTGATCCGAAGCTGGCCTTCGGAAACAGGCAAAGCGATCCGCTGGGTTCAGTGTTTGGCTGGTTCAAGCGCCGGAGCAAGGGTGGCGAATTGCTCGTCCTGCGGCTTGGCCGGAAGCGAGCCCTTTGCCTTGGCGGTATCAATCACTTCGCCGAGCAAACGCAGGCCGAGCGGTGCCAACGCGCGCTCCCACAGTTCCCGCGCTGTCTCACCCTTCTTGACGAACACCCAATCCTGAGCGGCGATGGCGCCGGCATCCATGCGATCGGCGAGATGGTAGATGGTGCCGCCGGCAATCGGATCGCCTTCCTTGATCGTCCACTCGATCGCCGCGATGCCGCGATGGCGCGGCAGCAGCGAGGGGTGGTAACCGATGCCGCCGAGCCTTGACGCAGCCAGCGCATCCTTGCCGATGCGGGCGTGGCTGTGGGCGGTAATGATCAGGTCGGTCTTCGGTGCGATCTCGGAAGCGACGACAAGCTTGGGATTGGCCTGCACGACAACCTCGATCCCGGCGGCCTTTGCGGCGGCAGCGAGGCGATCCTCGCCGTCATGAACGACTATTCGCGCGATCTCGACGCCGCGCTGGCGCAGCATGTTGAAAGTCGCGACGCCAAAATGGCGCGAGCCGACGAGGGTAATCCGCATGGTGGTTCGTCCCGGTTCAGTCGGGCATGCAGATAGCACGGCAGGTGGCCGTGGTGCTCCGGGGGAACGATCGGACAGGGGTTATCAACAGGCCGCGCGGCCACGTCCGCTGGGATGCCAGCCGACTTGAAAATGCGCTGCAGCCCGAGATGCGAGCACGAATGAGAGCCTGTGGGAGGTGGCGCGCGGCCTTTCTCGCAAAGCCGTATTTGTGCAGGATGACTCCTGCCTTGAAACTCCGGGGCCGGATCTCGGTTGAAGCATTGATGAATCGGTTTCTCGCAGTCTGTGCCACGGTGGCTGTGTCGATCGCTGTGGCTTTGCCCGCGCAGGCGCAGCTTTCCGGCCATGGTGGTCCGGTCCGGTCCATTGCCGTTTCGGGTGACGGCAAGCACGTCCTCTCGGGCAGTTTCGATTCAGCGGCGATCCGCTGGTCGCTGGTCCAGGGATCTGCGGAGCAGGTGCTGCGGTTCCATGCCGATGCGGTCAATGCCGTCGTGTTCCTGAGGGACGGCCGCATGGCGACCGCGGGGGCCGATGCGAAGATCGCGCTGTGGACGGGAGGACGCCAGCAGCCCGATGAGGTGCTGGAAGGGCACACGGCGCCGATCGTGGCGCTCGCGGTTTCGCCCGATGGCACGATACTGGCCTCGGCTGCATGGGACGGCACCGCGCGGCTATGGCCGCTCGGCTCCGGCGCGAAGCGGGTGCTGGAAGGGCATACGCAAAACGTCAACGGCGTGGCCTTCACGCCGGACGGCAAGTCGGTGGTGACTGTCGGCTACGATCTCACGGTCCGCATCTGGCCATTGACCGACGGGCCGCCCGACATCATCACGCTGCCGGCGCCGCTCAATGCGGTGGCCGTCGCGCCTGACGGGGAGATCGTCACCGGCGGCGCCGATGGCAAGGTGCGCTTCCTCTCGCCGCGCACCAGTGAAATTGCCGAGATACAGGCGGGGACGACGCCGATCATTGCGCTCGCGATCTCGCCCGACGGTGCGCGCGTGGCGGCAGCGGGAATTGGCGGGACGGTCAACCTGATCGATCGCAAGACGCGCGGCGTCTCCAACGTGCTGGCCGGACCGGGGCTTCCCGTCTGGTCCGTCGCCTTCATGCCCGATGGCGGGACGCTGCTCACGGGCGGCGCCGACGCCACGATCCGGCGCTGGAATGCGCAGACCGGCAATCCCGTCGGCTCGCCGCAGCCCGGCACGCCGGCCGATCCGCTTGCGGCCTATGCGGGCGATCGCGGAGCGGAAGTGTTTCGCGCGTGCGTCGCCTGCCATACGCTTTCGGACAAGGACGTTCCGCGCGCGGGCCCGACCTTGGCCGGCCTGTTCGGGCGCAAGATCGCGTCGCTGCCGGAGTATCGATTTTCCGATGCGCTGAAGACGATGAACATCGTGTGGACGCCGGAAACCGTGTCGAAATTGTTCGAGCTCGGCCCCAACGCCTACACGCCCGGCACCAAGATGCCGGAGCAGCGCATCGGCTCGGCCGAGGACCGCAAGGCGCTCACCGATTTCCTCGGTCGCGCAACGGCGAAGTGATCACTTCTTGTCGCGGTCGCGCAGGTAATCGTCGGTGGTGCGCGGCAGCGGGCGCTCGGGCACGCCGGCGAAAGGATCGAACTGCTGCTCGCTCATGGTGATGACGCGACAGTCGGCGCACATGCGGATGGCGTCCGCGCGGCTGGCAGAGGCCGGATACATCCAGTGCCGGCCCTCGAGCTTGGCGGCCACCTTCTCGATGGTGCTCTTGACGCCGAACGGCTTGCCGCAGCGGATGCACAGCGCCGGCTCCTCTTCCTTGATCAGACGCGGCGTGGCGCGGCTTGCGCGGAAGTCGATTTGCGGCTGCAGGGTAATGACCTTCTCGGGGCAAGTCGACTTGCAGAGCCCGCATTGCACGCAGGCATCCTCGACGAATTTCAGCGCGGGCCGGTCGGGATCGTCGGAGAGCGCGCCGGTCGGGCAGGCCGATACGCAGGACAGGCAGAGCGTACAGCCCTCCACCTTGACATTGACCGCGCCGAGCGGCGCGCCTTCGGGCAGTGCGATCACGTCGACCGGCGCGGGCGCTGCGCGATGCAGCTCGGCGAGCGCGAACCTCAGGACGTCGCGCCGCTTGCCGACGGTGCGGAAGGTCGCCGGCTGCGCCACTGCCGCTCCCGGCGCGATGCCATACAGCGCCGTGCCGAGCGCATCGGGATCGTCGGTCTCGATGGTAGCGACGCGGCGGCCGGCAAAGCCGAGGCCGGCGAGGATCGCCTCGGCCATGGCAAGGGTCTGCATCAACCCGGCAACGTCGTGCAGCGGCTTTGCCCGCAGCAGGAAGCGCATGTCGGTTGCGCCATAGGCGAAGGCGGCGACGATCGCTTCCAGCCCGACCTGTGTGATCTCGTTGACCGCGAGCGGCAGCACATGGGCCGGCAGGCCGTCGCCATGGCGCGCCAGCGCATCGATCAGTGCCGTGCCATGCTGGCCGTCATGCAGCAGCAGCGTTGGCCTTGCACCGCCGGCCTGCCGGGAGGCCTGCAGCATGGCGCGGATCTTGTGCAGCAGCGTATCCGCCGGCGGCAATGCGTAGGAGGCGGCGCTCGTCGGGCAGGCGGCGGCGCACTGGCCGCAGCCGGCGCAGATCTCAGCGCTGATCGTCACATGATTGCCATCGGGTACGATGGCGCCGGTTGGGCAGAGATCGAGGCAGCGATGGCATCCGGTGAGCTTTGAGCGCGAATGCGCACAGAGCTCGGCGGTGAAGTCGATATATTTCGGCTTGTCGAAGCTGCCGACGAGGTCGCGCGCCTTCAGCACCGCGCGCAGCATGGAAGCCGGGTCGCCGGGATCGGCGCGAAGATAGCCGTCGCGCAAATCGTGCGCGGGAAAAAGCGCAGGACCGCCGGAGAGATCGAGCACGAGATCGCAGCGCGACGTCGCTCCGTTGCGCGATGCGTCGAATACGAAAGCGTCGCGCGAGGAGGGACGCGGCGCGGCAAAATCGTCGATGGTAAGCTCGAACGCGCCGAAATGGCCCCTGGCGTTGCGGATGGTTCCCTTGACCACCGGAAATTCGCCGGTTGAGGGTGGCGTCATGTCGGAAAGCTTCGTGATCATGACGGTGACGTCGAGATGATCGGCGAGCAGCTTGCCGGCTTCGATCGCGGTTTCGTCGCGGCCATAGATCAGGATCACGCCGTCGCTCGACAGCGTCAGATAGGGAATTGCCGGCACGGGCTCGGCAGCCGCCGCGAGCAGGGCGGCCATTTTCGGGCCGGCGTCGGCGCCTTGTCTGGACCAGCCGGCGGTTTCCCTGATGTTGACGAATTCGATCGCGTCCGCCCGCTCGGCGGCCACGTTGCCGAACAGCGGCGCTTCCTGCGTGCAGGCCACCGTCAGCGGTCCTTCTGCGCTCGCGGCCTCACTGAACCGGTCGATCTCGGCACGGCAGAGATGACGGAAGGTCTTGATCTCGCTGCCCGGGCAACCGCGCGCCACTGCAGCCGGATCGAGGCGCATCGTGTCCTCGCAGGAGCACATCATGATCTTCCGGGGCGGATGTGCCATTGCCTGATTTGCTCACTCCAGTGACGGCGAACACGGGATTTGCGGACTCGCCCCGGCCTTGCTCCTCGTATAATCATCCTAAATAGAAAAAGGGAAGCCGGAGCAACCTTTTGCCGACCGTACGGACGCGCCAAAACATCGCCGAACATATCGATCTGCCGCCACCTTATACTTTGGTTCGGTTGCGCGAGGGCGGCGAAGCGTTTGCACATGCGCTGGAGATTGCGGCAAAGAGCGGCGCCGGAACCCTGGTCTATGTCGGCCGCTTCGATCTCGCCGAGTTCGCCGTGGTCCTTGAGCCGAGCGAGCCGTTGCACACCGCGCGCCGCGCCTTCTATGCCGGCATGGTGGCGCTCGCGGATGCGCTGCGCGCCTATGCGCCGCCGAACAAGGCGGTGACAATCGACTGGCCGGATGCCATCCGCGTCGATGGCGGCCTCGTGGGAGGCGGACGGCTGGCCTGGCCCAAGTCCTCCGGCGAGGACGATGTGCCGGCCTGGCTGGTGTTCGGCGCGATGATCCGCACGGTGTCGATGACCGAAGCGGAAGCGGGTGTTCATCCGCTGGCTTCCGCCCTGCAAGAGGAAGGCTTTGGCGAGGTCGGCGCGGTCGAGGTGACCGAGAGCTTCGCGCGCCATTTGATGGTCGCCTTCGACCGCTGGCAGGTCGACGGCTTTGCCAGCCTCGCGCACCAATATCTGGGCTTGATGGAACGGCAGGCGCAGACCAGCCGGCGCATCGAGGCCAATGGCGATCTCGTCGTGCAGCGGATCGGAGCCGGGAAAGCCGCGCCGCTCTCTCTTGCCAAGGCTTTGGCGAAGCCGACATGGCTCGACCCGAAGACCGGAGGGCCCCTTCTGTGAAGCTGCTGCGCACCATCGCGCTCGATCCGTCCGACACCTTTGTGTTCGACGTGGCGGCGGAGCCGGGCGACTGGGCGGTGTCGGGCGCCTTCCGTTTCTATGAAAGGGATCCCGCCACGCTCGCGGGCAAGGACCGCGCGGCATTCCGCAGCGGCTTTCTCGGCGTGCAGTCCTGGGGCTGGTCGACGCTGGTGCAGATCGTCCCGGCCACGGAGCAGGATCGCCATGCGCTCGTCGAACGGCTCGCGGCGCAACTCGTGGAAAAATTCGGGGCGCCGGACCTTGCGACCGCGCATCCTGCGGCGGAAGAGGAGGTCGCTTTCGTGGAGTCGCTTTGCACGCATCCGGTTTCCAGCCTGATCGCGGTGCATCGCGCCGCCGAGGATGGCGAGGTGCGGGAAACGTTCCGCCGCCTGCAGCTGAAGGAGGGGCAGGATCGCCACAGCAAGGCGTTCTCGTTCATGGAAATCGAGGACGATGCCGAGCCCGAGCATCGCCTCGATCTCGCCGACATGACCGGAGAGAAACCGCAGCGATGAAGGACTTCTGGATCTCCTGCGGACATCATCTGCTCGACCGCAACGAAAGCGGCGGGCTGGTGGTGACCGATGAATTCCTCAAGGCCTATTTTGTCCGGCCGGAATTGATGCCGCCGGAGGACGCCTGCGCCGTCGAGCGGCGGCTGCATCGCGAGCTGCTGGCGGAGCCGCGGCGGCCGGTCGCTGCGGGCGAAGTCGCTGAAATCAGCGATGCCGACGCGCGGGAAAACTGGCAATTCGTGCTGGCGTTCCGCGATCTCCTGCTGCGGCACGCGACGCTGGAAGCCGCCTATCTGGCGCTGATCCGCTCCGGCTCGGTGCATCTGCCGCCGCTGTTCGTCAACCAGCTCGCCCACGTCATCCTGCGCAATGCGCTGGACGGCTGCGAAGACCCGTTCGTCCTGCGCGCGGCCGAACTGTTCTTCCGTACCCAGCGGCTGATGCTGCATGAAAACGCCGTGCTGCTCGGCGACGCCGAGGTGATCGGCGGGGTCAACCCGACGCCGGTGCTGTCGCTGATGTCGATGCTGGGGGCCGTCCACGACGTCGAGGTCGAGGTGCTCGACGAGGACAATGCCGAACATTACTGGCACCGCAGCGACCAGTTCGACATGGGCATCGACCTCACCGCCGGCCGCCGCGGCCAGGCTGCATTGGCAAGCGTGATCGCACGCTGGCTGTCGCACCTGCTCGGCATCGAGGCTTCGATCGAACCGCTGACGGAGCTGCGCGATGCAAGGCTCACCTGGTATGTCGGGCTCGACGGCGAGGCGACCGCCATCGGCGATCGTCTCTGGCGCGGTGAGGCGCTCGACGAAGAGACCAACGGCCGCGTGCTTGGACTCTATCGCCTGACGTTCGCCGATCCAGCCCTCGTGCTCGAGGAGATGGGACGCGAGCCGGTCTACCTGATCATGGCGATGTCGGCGCAAAAACTGGTGCGCCTGAAGCCGCAAAACCTGCTTACGGGATTGCCGATCCGGCATTTGGAGGCTGCCACATGAGCTCCGCGCCGCTTTCGCAGATCACCGTCGGCGTCGTGATCGAACGTCGAAAGGCGGATTCGCCCTGGATCGATTTCCTGTGGCGGCCTGTCGGCATCCTGCCGGACGCGCCGCAGATGCCGGCATGGAGCGTGCTGCGCGAGGAGGGCGACGGCGTGCTGTTTTATGCGGGCAGCCGCATTGTCGAGTTCCACCGCACTGAGACGGCGCGTTATCGCGACAATCTCGCCACCGGCAGCCCCATGCTGTGGGTTGTGCTGAGCCCGACTGAGGGCGAGTGGCCCTACACATTGGCGGCCGTGACAGCCGATCCGGCAGAGGGCGAAGTCTTCACCGAAGCCGGCGCCAACCTCGTCGAAGCCGTAGCGATGCCCGACGTGGTGCGGGAAGCGGTTGAAGCTTTCGTCGCCGAACACCATGTCGAGCGGGAGTTCGTCAAACGCAAGCGCGATCGCGCCAATCCCGAGGCGTTGGCGCGCCGTCAGGCCGAAGGCGGGCACGAATGAGCGACGAAGAATTTCTCAAGCGCTGGTCGCGCCGCAAACAAGAGGCCAAGGTTGCTGAACAGTCGCCGCCCGCGGCTGAGCCGGCCGCTGCGACAGCCTCGAACTCGCCCGAACCCGAGATCGATCTTTCAAAATTGCCGACAATTGATTCGATTACGGCGGCGACCGACATCACCGAGTTCCTGCGCAAGGGTATTCCGGCGGAGCTGAGCCGTGCGGCTCTTCGCCGCGCTTGGGCTGCCGATCCCGCGATCCGCGACTTCGTCGGGCTCGCCGAGAATGCATGGGATTTTACCGATCCAGATGCCATCCCCGGGTTCGGCGCCCTGCAAGGCTCTCCGGAACAGATCGGCGCCATGGTGGAGCGTGTGCTTGGCGGCGCGCGGGATGCCGCTGAAAAACTGGCGGAACAATCGTCCGGAAACGAAGAAGTGCAGGGAAAACCGGTCGAGCACTCGCGCCCTCGGTCGATTGAGACGCCGCCAGGGCCCGTCGTCGCAGCCATGCAGCTGCCTGACGAGGGAGTGGAACCCGCTGCTGCAATGCAACCTGAAGGTCCTGATGATCACGGCAATGTTGTGCCGGTCCGGCGGCGCACCCATGGCGGCGCTTTGCCTGGAGAGTGACTTGCGACCAAAGGCATAGTCACAGGCTATTTCGAATCGATTGACCCAGTTCCGCGCCGCGATTAGTCTTTTTAGAACAAGACTAAATCCAAGTGGGACAACTAATGAGTCGGCTGGGGGAACGGAGGTCCAGGTGCGGGATCCCGGTCTAGCGCGCGCGATCGACAAGGCAGGCGGAGTCGCCGAACTTGCCCGCAAAATCGGCATTGCCCAACCCTCGGTTTCCAACTGGAACCGGGTGCCGGCGCAACGTGTAATTGCGGTTGAAGCCGCAACGGGAGTTTCGCGCCGCGAGCTTCGCCCGGACCTCTATGACGAGAGCGAGTTGACCCCTGCGCATGAGGTCGATCCCGTCGATGCCGGCCGCGCCCATCAATACCTGCTGCTTGCTTCGCTGCTTTCGGCGCCGCCGTCGCGGAAGCTGCTCGAGGCGGTCGCCAAGCTCGATTGCGACGACACCCCGCTTGGCCGCGCTCATGCTGCGCTCGCCCAGGCAGCCGATGCAGCCGTCGCCAGCAAGGTCGAGCGGGAATATTTCGATCTCTTCATCGGCGTCGGCCGCGGCGAGATCCTGCCTTATGCCTCCTACTACCTGACAGGATTCCTGCACGAGCGACCGCTGGCGCGGCTGCGCGGCGATCTTGCTGCCTTCGGCATCGAGCGCGCCGAGAACAATCCGGAGCCGGAGGATAACGCAGCAACGCTGTGCGAGATCATGGCGGGTTTTGCCGACGGACGCTTTGCCGCCTCCGAGGAGGATCAGCGCAATTTCTTCGAAAGGCACGTTGCGCCCTGGATGGGCCGCATGTTCGCCGATCTCGAAAACGCGGAAGCGGCGCAATTCTACCGGCCGGTCGGCGCGCTCGGCCGGCTGTTCCTGGAAATCGAGACGGAAGCTTTCAAGTTCGCCAACTGACCAGCGATATTTGGTCCGGGAGACACGCGATGAAGGATGAAAAGAAAACGACAGTCGGCAGGCGCGACTTCCTTCGCAAGGTCGGCATCGGTGCCGTCGGCGCCGGTGCAGCAGTCGCCGCGCCCCTCGTTGCGGACCCCGCACGCGCCGACAGCGAGAGCAACAGCGACAAGCTCAAGGCGCGCTATCAGGAAACCGATCACATCAAGACGTATTATCGCGTCAACAGCTATCCGCGCTGAGGGAGGCCGCCGTGCTGATCAGGAAAACACACCGCACGCGTTCCGAAACCGCTTCCCGCGGCTCTATCGCCGAGCAGCTTGGCGGGCAGGCCACGGGCCTCGACCGCCGGACATTCCTGCGCCGCTCCGGCCTTGCCGGCGGCGGACTGGCGGCGCTCAGCACCTTGCCGCTCGGCAGCGTTCGCAAGGCCGAAGCCGCCGTCGCCGGTCCGCTGACGGTCGGCGCCGTGCCGAAGAAAAACATCTGCACGCATTGTTCGGTCGGCTGCACCGTCATCGGCGAAGTCGTCAACGGCGTCTGGGTCGGGCAGGAGCCTGGCTGGGACTCGCCGATCAACCGCGGCTCGCATTGCGCCAAGGGCGCGGCAACCCGCGAACTCGTGCATGGCGACCGCCGCCTGCGCTATCCGATGAAGCTGGTGGATGGACAATGGACCCGCATCTCCTGGGATGTCGCGATCAATGAGATCGGCGACAAGCTGGCGGCGATCCGCGCCAAGAACGGCGCCGACTCCGTCTACTGGCTCGGCTCGGCCAAGTTCACCAATGAGGGCGCCTATCTCAACCGCAAGCTTGCGGCGTTCTGGGGCACCAACAACTCCGACCACCAGGCGCGCATCTGCCATTCGACCACGGTCGCCGGCGTAGCCAACACCTGGGGCTACGGCGCGATGACCAACAGCTACACGGACATCCGCAACTCCAAGACCATTGTGATCATGGGCGGCAATCCCGCCGAGGCGCACCCGGTGTCGCTCCAGCACGTGCTGGAAGGCAAGGAGATGCAGCGCGCCAACATGATCGTGATCGACCCGCGCATGACGCGCACGGCGGCGCACGCCACCGAATATGTGCGCATCCGCTCCGGCACGGACATTCCCGTGATCTACGGCATGCTCTGGCACATCTTCAAGAACGGCTGGGAAGACAAGCAGTTCATCGAACAGCGCGTCTACGGCATGGACGACATCCGCAAGGAAGTCGAGAAATACACGCCTGACGTCGTCGAGCAGATTTCCGGCGTGCCCGGCGCCCAGCTCGAGCGCGTCGCCAAGATGTTCGCGACGCAGAAGCCGGCGACTTTGATCTGGTGCATGGGCGCCACCCAGCACACGGTCGGCACCGCCAACGTGCGCGCGTTCTGCATCGCGCTGCTTGCGACCGGCAATGTCGGCGGCCCCGGCATGGGGGCCAATATCTTCCGCGGCCACACCAATGTGCAGGGTGCGACCGATCTCGGCCTCGATATCGTGACGCTGCCGCTCTATTACGGCCTCGTCGAGGGCGCCTGGCGACACTGGTCGCGCGTCTGGGAGGTGCCCTACGACTACTTTGTCGGGCGCTTCGACAAGATCACCGGGCCCGACGGCAAAGAAACCAACACGATGAACACGCCCGGCATCCCGTCGACGCGATGGTTCGACGCGACGCTGTACGACAAGAAGGACGTGTCGCAGAAGGACAACGTCAAGGCGATGATGGTGTTCGGCCATGGCGGCAACACCGTCACCCGCATGCCGGACGCGCAGAAAGGCATCGAGGCGCTCGACCTTCTGGTCGTCGCCGATCCCGTGCCGACCACCTGGGCTGCGCTGGCACCGGGGCGCAAGAACAACACCTATCTGTTGCCGATTGCGACCAGCTACGAGACCGCCGGCTCCCGCACGGCCTCCAACCGCGCCATCCAGTGGGGCGAGCAGATCGTCAAGCCGATCTTCGAGAGCAAGGACGACAATGAGGTGATGTATCTCCTCGCCAGGAAGCTCGGCTTTGCCGACCAGATGTTCAAGAACATCAAGGTCGAGAACAACGTTCCCGTGGCCGAGGACATCCTTCGCGAGATCAACCGCGGCGGCTGGTCTACCGGCTACTGCGGACAATCGCCGGAGCGGCTGAAGTCGCACATGGCGAACCAGAAGGACTTCGACATGCTCACCCAGAAGGCCACCACCGGGCCGAACAAGGGTGACTATTACGGTCTGCCATGGCCGTGCTGGGGTACGCCGGAATTCAAGCATCCCGGCACGCCGCTGCTCTACAACACCAACCTTTCGATCAAGGATGGCGGCGGTACCTTCCGCGCCCGTTTCGGCGTGGAGCGCGAGGAAACGCTTCCCGACGGCACTAAGCGCAAGGTCAGCCTGCTCGGCAACGGCTACTACTCCAAGGACTCCGAGATCAAGGACGGCTATCCCGAGTTCACGCTCGGCGTGCTGAAGAAGCTCGGCTGGGACAAGGATCTGACCGAGGCGGAGCTGGCGGTCATCAACAAGGTCAATCCGACCACGCCGGATGCGGTGTCATGGTCGATCGACCTGTCGGGCGGCATCCAGCGCGTGGCGATCGAGCACGGCTGCGTCCCCTACGGCAACGGCAAGGCGCGCGCCAATGCGTTCGGCCTGCCGGATGCCATCCCGACGCACCGCGAGCCGATCTACACGCCGCGGCCCGAACTCGTCGCGAAATGGCCGACGCTGCCCAACGCGCGGCAGTTCCGCATGCCCAACATCGGATTCGACGTGCAGAAGGCGGCGGTGGAGAAGGGGATTGCCAAGCAGTTCCCGCTGATCCTCACCTCCGGCCGCCTCGTCGAATATGAAGGCGGCGGCGAGGAGACGCGCTCCAACAAATGGCTCGCCGAATTGCAGCAGGACATGTTCATCGAGATCAATCCGTCGGACGCCGCCGAGCGCGGCATCAAGGACGGCGCATGGGTCTGGGTGACCGGTGCCGAGCACAATTCGAAAGCCAGGATGAAAGCGCTCGTCACCGAGCGCGTCGGCAAGGGCGTCACCTGGTGCCCGTTCCACTTTGCGGGCTGGTTCCAGGGCGTCGACCAGCGCGGCAATTATCCGAAGGGCACCGATCCCGTGGTGCTCGGCGAAAGCGTCAACGGCATCACCACCTACGGCTTCGATCCGGTTACCGGCATGCAGGAGCCCAAGGCCACCCTCTGTCAGGTTCGGGCAGCTTAAGGAGACAGCGTCATGGCTCGGATGAAATTTCTCTGCGACGCTGATCGCTGCATCGAATGCAACGCCTGCGTGACCGCCTGCAAGAACGAGCACGAGGTGCCCTGGGGCATCAACCGGCGTCGCGTCGTCACCATCAATGACGGCAAGCCCGGCGAACGCTCAATCTCGATGGCCTGCATGCACTGCACCGACGCCCCCTGCGCGGCGGTGTGCCCGGTGAACTGCTTCTATACCACGGCGGATGCCGTGGTGCTGCACTCCAAGGACCTCTGCATCGGCTGCGGCTACTGCTTCTACGCCTGTCCGTTCGGCGCGCCGCAATATCCGCAAGTCGGCAATTTCGGCTCGCGCGGCAAGATGGACAAGTGCACCTTCTGCGCCGGCGGCCCCGAGGCCGACGGCAGCAAGGCGGAGTACGAGAAGTACGGCGCCAATCGTCTGGCCGAGGGCAAGCTGCCGCTCTGCGCGGAGATGTGCTCGACCAAGTCGCTGCTCGCCGGCGATGGCGAGATCATTGCGCAGATCTACAAGGAGCGGGTGACCAAGCGCGGCTACGGTTCCGGCGCCTGGGGCTGGAAGACGGCGTATCGGGAAGGCATCGATACCTGAGGCGGCCGCGTCGTTCGAGCAGGATCTCGAGCGGCGCCTGGGAATGGAGCAGGGTAATGGCATCTCTTGGACGACTTTTCCGCCTGACATTTGGGGCCTGGGCCTTGTTGCTTCTCGTTGCGCTCGCAGCGCCCGCCCAGGCACAGCAGCCAAGCTCGGTCAATCCGACGGCAAGCTCGGTCAAGGAGCAGCAGCTGTTGCAGGAGCTGAACCGCATCCAGGGCCGGGTCAGCATTCCCGACGCACGCTCCGGCGTGCTGGAACAGCCCGCCGGCCGCGACTGGCGCAATTTCCGCGACGTGACACTGCGCTGGATCGGCGGCATCGCCATCCTCGGCATGCTGGCGATGCTCATTATCTTCTATCTTGCCCGCGGCATGGTCAAAATCGAGAGCGGCAGGTCGGGCCGCACGGTCGTGCGGTTCAACGCGTTCGAGCGTACCGTGCACTGGATGACCGCGAGCTGCTTCATCGTGCTAGCGCTGTCAGGGCTGAACATCACTTTCGGCCGGCCGCTGCTGCTCCCGCTGATCGGGCTTGAGGCGTTCTCGGACTGGTCGCAATTTGCGAAATACGCCCATAACTATCTGAGCTTCCCCTTCACTATTGGCGTTGTGATCATCTTCCTGATGTGGGTCAGCGGCAACATTCCCAACAGTGTCGACGTTGACTGGATCAAACGGGGAGGTGGCCTCGTCGGCGAAGACCGCCCGCCGGCCTATCGCTTCAATGCCGGCCAGAAGTTCATGTACTGGGTGGTCGTGCTTGGCGGCGGCGCGGCGGCCGTCACCGGCTATCTCCTGATGTTCCCCTTCTACACGTCGGGGATCGAGGGCATGCAGATTGCCTCGGTCGTGCATTCGGTCGTGGCCGTGCTGTTCGTGGCCGCCATGATCGCTCACGTCTACATCGGGACCATCGGTATGGAGGGCGCCTTCGAGGCGATGGGCTCCGGCACGGTCGACGTCAACTGGGCCAAGGAGCATCACAGCCTGTGGCTGGCGCAGCAAAAGGCCCGTGAGGCCGGTGCCGACGCGCGGTCCGCCGCAGCGGCGCCCGCGGAATAGGAGAGGGGTACGAAGCGATGAAAGCCTTTCTTCTCGCAGTGGTCACCGCGGTTGTGATCGCGGTCGCCTGGGCCAGCGTGCTCAACAGGGTGCAGGAGCCCGTCTCGGAGGCCTTCGCCACCCAGGGCGTACGGCTGTAGCCGTCGCCCGTCTTCGGTTTGGGCCAGGCCGGGAACCAGGAGTCAGTGCTGACGTTCTTCCGATGAACCTTTTGCCTCGTTTCGGGACATACCGTCGAGAGGCAAGGTCTCGGAGGTCGCGCAATGACCAACTGGCACGATTCAATGGTGGACAGGCCCGAGCCGGACGGGACGGTGTATGCCGCCGGCTGGACCATCAGCGGGCTCGCCGTTCTCGGCACCATCGTGGCCGTCTGGGTGCTCGGAATCTGATTGGCTGCAAGGGCTTCCGGGTCTCCGGCGCAGGCACGGACGAATATCCCTCCAGAGGCAACCCTGTCGGCAGAATAGGTGCCTCTTGGGCGCGGCGTAAAATTCCGAAGAAATATCCCGGTTCCTTCGGCGACTGAGGATAATTCCTTAAATCGTTGCTGTTTGTATGGAAAAGCCGCACCGCCGCGCGGCCAGATAGCCGGGCATCGCCTTCAATACCTCACCCCAAAAGAGCGATCGCTCGGCTATTTGGGCGACGGAACTCACACCTCGGTATCCTCCAGCCCATACTCCCGATAGATGCTCGCGCGATCGGCGGCGGGGAACAGCCGGCACTTGGCCTGCGCCAGATGAAGGTTCAGCGTTCCGGGCTGGCAGCCGGCGATCAGGAGCTTGCGAATATCGTCCATGTGCCGGAGCGGCTGGTGCTTGGGCTCGAGCTGTTCCAGCGCGATCAGGGCGGTTGCCAGCGATTCCGTGACGACCCATGCGTCGTGGCCGGTAATTCCTTTCTTCGGCATCGCGCGGCCTCCCATTCCCAGGGGGTACGACAGGCAGAGATGCTATCCAGCTTTTGGGCTTTCAAAAAGGGTGAAGAAGCCGATCAGGCGGCGGCAGCACCGTCATCGCAATCAAGTGATTGAATTCGAGGCGGGCTATCCGGGACAAATCTTCAGAGACAGTCAAATGGGGGGCGACAATGCTTTCCGAGAAATTCTTCCTGGTCCTTGAAACGCTCAGAAGCCAGAGCCGGCAGGACGGCAGTCCACGCGTGGTCAGCACGTCGCGGCACGTGCCGGTCAGGCTTCCGGAGAAGCAGGCGAAGGACTGACGCTTCCGCGCCTTGCCCCCAACCGGACAAACCGCGTTGATCGCTCGCGGCCTTCCGTCGTCGCATTTCTTCTTGGCCAGAGCATCACGGCGGTTGGTTGAATCGGTCCTCCGGCAGACGCGGTCCACCTTTCCCTTCACCCGATTTGCTGAGCAAATCGACCTCTCCCGAAGGGAGAGGTGAACCTGCGATGCCGCCCCATCAATCCTGATCTCATCGTGCTCTGGCTTGGCGGCCGTGGTAGCGGCAAAATACGGCGCCTCGTTTCCCCATATAGTTTTGTCATGAAGAACTACAACCGATAAGAGTGTGCATCTTAAAGTCACTCATCGGATATATTGCAACTTATGTCTTCATGCGATCTTAGGGTTTGATCGGCACGTTGCTGCCGTCAACCGGTGCATTCACGCCGGTGTTTCGGCAGGGAGTGCATCCATAATGAGACGTTCTGTTTCGAAGGCTTGGTGTAACGAGTCCGGCGCCACTTCGATTGAATACGGACTGATCGCCGCCGCCATCGCCCTTGCCATCATCGCCATCCTCAACGGGATCGGCCTGCATCTTGCCGACATGCTCGCTTCCCTCAACACGGCGCTGAAATAGCGGCAGGCGCCGCCTGCCTTAGACCGCCATCGCCATGCCGCCGGTCTCCGGATCGGCCCCGCCATCCAGCTGGCCGTCATCCGAAATCCGGATGGCGTGGACCCAGGCGAACTTGAACGAATGCGGATAGCGTCGTGTCGGATAGCCCTGCGCCTGCAAGGCACGTTCGGTCCGGCGCAGGATCCGGTTCGACAGCTCGATCGTGTCGGACACCGCCGCAAAGCGCGGCGCCGATACCGCCTCCTGCGCGGTCATGCCGAAATCGAGAGCGTTCAGCATCACCTGCAAATTGCCCATGGTGATGTAGGTCGCGCCGGGGGCGCCGAGGACAAGGCGGGGCTTGTCGCCCTTGAACACGATGGTCGGCGAAAGGGCGGAGAAGCGGGCTTTCCCCGGCGCCAGCGAGCCCGCGCGGCCGGGACGCGGATCGAACACGGTCATGGCGCCGTTATACATGAAGCCGAGCCCGTCGGTGATGACGCCGGAAGGCTGGCCGAGGGTGTGGGTCATGGTCACGCAGTTGCCGTGCTCATCGACGGCGCAGACCTGCGTCGTATGCTTGCTCTCGGCGCCGCCCGAATTGAAGCGCGTGACATGGGTCTTCTCGCCGCGGCGGATGCGCGCGGCCATCTCGGCGGCGTAGGATTTCGACGTCAGCTCGGCGACCGGCACGTCGACAAAGCGGGGATCGCCGACGCGCGCGTCCTTGTCGGCGGTTGCGATCTTCATCGCCTCCGAGACGATGCGGACATATTCGGGGCTGTTGTGGCCGATCGAGGCGAGATCGAACTGCTCCAGGATGTTGAGCATCTCGATCAGCATGATGCCGCCGCCGGGCGGATTGTTGGTCGCGATCCGGTAGCCGCGATAGCTTCCCCACAGCGGCGGGTTTTCTTCCGGCGCGCAGGCCGCAAGGTCGCGCTCGGTCAGCAGGCCGCCATTCGCCTTCATGTCGGCAAGGATGTCGCCGGCGATACGCCCCTGGTAGAAATCGGCGACGCCATCGGCTGCGATGCGGCGCAAGGTGCGCGCCATGTCGGGATTGCGCAGGATGTCGCCGATCGCATGCACCGAGCCATCGCCCTTGACGTAGATCTTCCGGGTCGCCGGCAGCCTGGTGACGATCCCGATATTGGGGTCGCGGCCGAGCGTGGCCGGCTCGTGCCAGAAACCCCAGACATGCGGCCGCACCGGCCAGCCCTCTTCGCAATAGGCGATGGCCGGCGGAACGAGATCGGAGAGCCGTCGCGTACCCCAGCGCGTGAGCGCGGTGTCGAGTGCGGCCAGCGTGCGCGGCGTGGTGATCGCGCCATAGCCGAGTTCGTTGACCCGGCCCTCGAGGATGAAGCCCCAGCCATCCTCGGCTTCGCGCAGGATCAGGTGCTCCACATATTGGCTTTGACGGCGAGCGGCGAGCGTCCGTGAAAATCGAGCGTGGTATGAACGCCCCGGCCCGGCAGGTAGACGTGGATCGTGCCGAAGCCGGCGATGCCGCACATCTGCGGATCGACGGCAGTCTGCACCAGCGCCGCCGCAACCGCGGCATCCACCGCGTTTCCGCCGGACGACAGCACGTCGAGGCCGGCTTCGACGGCTTCAGGCTGCGCCGCGCTGATCATTCCGTGGGTCATCAAAATCCTCTCTTGGTCAGCCACGACTCTGTCGAGCTTCGTTCACCTTCGGGCGGCGACGGGGTTTCATAAGCCTGGGCCGCGTCGGCGAATGATCGACTTGCCGATCTTCCGCAGTCTCGATGCGACCGGGTGGGTCGCTTGCATCGGCGGTCTCCTAGCCCTGTGCAGCCCCGCAGGCGTTGCCAAATTCATGCAACGCAGATAGCATTTTTTCTTTCTGCCAAGGGATAACCGTCATGAAATTGATCGGCTTGGCCATAGTTGGATTCCTTGCATTCGCGGCTGGCGAAGCGGCTGCTGCCCCGTGCGGTCTCATGGATTGTCACTACAACAAGACCTGCCAGCAACTGCGCGCTGCGGGACAATGCGAGAAGGCGATGGCGGCCGGAGGTACCCACGTCACCGCGTCCGAGCGAAACAGCTACGGCAACGTGCGGCGAGGGTGCACCGGTATTCTGCGAGCACGTGGCGCCTGCTAAGGCCATCGCGAGCGCGCGGCTACTCTAACTGCGGTGGCGCGCCTGGCGGGGCACTAGTCGTCCGCGGGGCTCATCATGATGAAGTCGCTTTCTCCGACAATCTTGATGGTACAACCCTTCGCAATGAGATCTTCCGCTCGCCGGTGCTTGGTGCTCTTCAGTTCACCTTTCGTCAGGCGAAGATCCTGATCGCCTACGACAAGTATGGTCGTGCGTTTAGTCACGTTGTCCTCGACATCGGCGCCGGCAATTGCTGCCCGCGAGGCGGCATCGTTGCGAGGCATCGAAAGCTTCCCGGTAAACGTAACAGTTTCGCCGAGAAGCGGTCCGTCCCCGTCACCCTTGCGCGCCACCTTTGTCAAAGCGGACTTCTTGATCCTCTTGGGGGCAACGCCTGGTGTGTCTGATTGGTAGCCCAGTTCGTCAACCCATTGTTGCAAGGTGATGCCACCGTCGGTGATCGCCTTCAGCAGCAGGAGGCCGGAAACCCGGGCATCCTCGGCGGCGTCGTGGTGCCGGAATTTGAATCCGAACGCCTGTGCCATGTTTGCCAGCCCGTATCCGCCATCGTCCTTGAACTGGGCCCACGTTTTGCGGGCCACCTGAAGGCTGTCGAGCCAGAAGCACGGGAGGCACGCGCTGGAATATTTTTGGGCGGCTCGCCACAGCGCAGTCCGGTCGAAGGGACTGTGATGCACGATCGCGGCGTCCTGCAGCGCAGCGCCGATCACTGGAAACACCTTCGCCATAGTTGGCTTTCCGGCGACGTCTTGCGGTCGAATTCCGTGAATGCTGACGTTGATCGGGTCGAACTGGTCTTCGGGATCAACCAGGATCGTGAGGGCCTTGAAAACCTCGCCGTCTTTGAAGTGAACCAGTCCGATCGAGCAAATACTCGCAAGATCCGCGTTAGCGGTTTCAACGTCCAGCGCAATAAAATCAGTGATGCCGCTCGCCGCCATGGCCCACCCCTCGCCAAGGAGCATGTTCCCGCAACCTCAGAATGCGCGCAAGCCGAACTCCCCGCTAGGGGGAATTGTCAAATCAGCAAATCGCGGGCAAATGGATTTCAGGTCCAGCAGCGCAGAGCGGGGAAGCGGGATCGCGTTAGTTAGATCGATGTCGCTGCGCGCGGCAATTGATTTGCCAACACGATGCCCACACGAATCTTTTGTCGGAGTTCTCGATTTTTATCTAAGTGATTGATTTGATTGGTGAGCGCGGAGGGACTCGAACCCTCGACCCCATGATTAAAAGTCACGTGCTCTACCGCCTGAGCTACGCGCTCACTCCACATGGACCGGATACGCTCCGGCCCGCGCTGTGTAGGGGCCAGACCCCATCGGGTCAATAGCGCAAAGCCGCGCAAACGCCCTTGGGCCTGACCCGGATTTCCCAGTCGGAACCTGCATTTATCGCGGCCTCTTCAAGGGCCGGCGGCCGGTCTTCCACCGCCAATCAGCTGGCTTCGCGCTGGATTTCGCTGGCGACCGGCTGCGGGCCCGGAATCGCCTTGGGCAGGGCCACCGGGCGCAGGCCGATCAGTTCGGCTGCGCGCACCGCGCTGTTGCGCCAGAAGGCGAACTCGTTGATGCGCGAATTCTCCAGGATCGCGATCGCCACCGCCGAGATGAACGGCAGGCTTTCCAGCACCAGCACGGCGGCGAAGATGTAGATCTCGCGCACCTGCTTGGCGCCGTTGGTCACCACCAGCACCGTTGCGCCGGCCAGCAGCAGCACGCCGATGACGGCTTCCCAGAACGCCTGGAACTCGATCGACATCCGCGACAGCCCGCCCTTGGAGGTGCGGGCGAACGGCAGGTGCTCGGTGATCAGGCCCTGGGCGACCGCGCGCGACACCGTCCATTGCACGCTCATTGCCGCGATCATGGCACCGAGCATTTGTCCGCCTTCACCTTGACCCGCAGCCGGTACAGCACCACGAAATGCACCAGCGAAACCACGAAGGTCGCGATGATCGGCAGCGTCAGGATCTTGTCGGGGATCGCGATGTCGGCAAAGGCGACGATCGGCACCCAGACGAGGTTGAGGATGGCGACCACGACGCCGAGGCTTTCGGCGCCCAGCCAGTTCAGCCAGCCGAGGCCGAATTCGCGGCGCTGCTCCGGGGTGAGGCGGCTCGCGCCCGGCAGGAAGCGCCGCCAGTGCTTCTTGACGATCTGGAAGCCGCCATAGGCCCAGCGGTGCCGCTGTTTCTTGAAGGCCTCATAGGTGTCGGGCAAGAGGCCCTCGCCATAGCGCGTGTTGGTGTAGTGGGTGAGCCAGCCCTGCTGCTGGATCGACAGCCCGAGATCGGTATCCTCGCAGATGGTGTCGCTCGACCAGCCGCCCGCCATGTCCATCGCGGCGCGGCGGATCAGGCACATCGTGCCGTGCACGATGATGGCATTGGCCTCGTTGCGCTGGACCATGCCGATGTCGAAGAAGCCGGCATATTCGCCGTTCATGATGTAGTGCATCAGCGAGCGGTCGCCGTCGCGATGCTCCTGCGGCGCCTGCACGAGACCGACGCGGGGGTCGGCAAAGACCGGCACCAGATCCTTCAGCCAGTCGGGATGCACGACGTAATCGGCGTCGATGATGCCGATGATCTCGGCGTCGGCCGCGGTGCGGTCCATGGCAATGCGGAGCGCGCCGGCCTTGAAGCCCTGCACCTTCTCGGCGTTGATGAACTTGAAGCGCTCGCCCAAGGCCCGGCAATGGTCCTGGATCGGTTGCCAGAAATCCGGGTCGGGCGTGTTGTTGATGATGACGACGCATTCGAAATTGGGATAGTCGAGCCGCGACACCGCATCGAGCGTCTGTTTCAGCATCTCCACCGGCTCGTAATAGGCCGGGATGTGGATCGACACCTTGGGAAAGGCGAGATTCGCGCCGATGGTGGCAGGCGCAAGCGCAGCCGTCTTGCCGATCAGCCGGCGCAGGCCGCGGCCGAAGGCGACGGCCGCGATCTCCTCGATCCGCGCCATCGCGATCAGCACCAGCGGCACCAGCAGCACCATGCCGAGGCCCAGCGCGAAGGCCGAGCCCCAGACGAAGTAATGCGTGTTCCAGTAGGCAAACACGGTCGCGGCCCAGGCGCCGACGCCGTTCGCGGCGGCCGACAGCATGAAGGCCTGCATCACCGTCGGCTCGCTCAACCGCAGGATCGGCAGCGACATCAGGATGCCGACCAGCAGCGCGATGGTCGCGAGCTTCCAGTAGTCCTGATTGACGATCGGGCCGGTCCAGGCGAACTTCGGTTCGCGCGCCGCATTGAGGATGCCCCAATACGGACCGACGCCGCCTTCGAAGAATTTCCAGGGCTGATCGATCGCCTCGACGATGTTGTAGTCCATGCCGATGGCTTCGGCGCGGGCGACGAAGTTGCGCAGCACGGAGGCCTGTTCGAACTGGCCCGGCACGGCACTGAGCAGATTGTAGCCCGCGCTCGGCCAGCCGAATTCGGCGATCACCACCCGCTTGCCCGGAAACAGGTCGCGCAGCAGGTTGAAACGGTCGACGGCCTGGTCGACCGCCTGCTTGTCGGTGAAATTCTCCCAGTAGGGCAGGACGTGGGCGGCGATGAAATCGACGTTGTTGGCGAGCCTCGGGAATTCGCGCCAGACGTGCCAGATCTCGCCCGTCGTCACGGGAACGCTGACCGACTTCTTGACCCGCTTTATCATCTCGATGAGGTCGTCGACCTTCTGCTCGCCGCGGTAGATCACCTCGTTGCCGACCACGACGCCGATGACGTTGCTGTTCTTTCGGGCGAGCTGGATGGCGGCATCGATCTCGCGTTCGTTGCGATCGCTGTTCTTGTCGATCCAGGCGCCGACCATGACCTTGAGGCCGAATTCGGCGGCGATCGGCGGCACCAGCTCGACGCCTCCGGTCGACGAATAGAGTCGGATCGCCCGCGTCATCGTGGCGAGCTTCCTCATGTCGGCGCGGATCTTCTCGACGGTGGGGATGTTGTCGATGTCGGGGTGGCCGGTTCCCTCGAACGGCGCGTAGGAGACGCTCGGCAGCATGCCGTGGAAGTCGGGCGCCGTCTGCCGGTCCTGCAGAAGGCCCCAAAGTCCGGCGTGAACGGCGGTTACAAACAGGAGAACTGCGACGACGGCGCGCATCGCGACCAAACCATAGCGGGGCTCAATGACCTCAAGCGAACCGTCCCCTGGGTTCGACCGACCTCGCGGCTCTCTAAGGATAATCACGCCACGCCATTAGACAACTGGTATGGCGCCATGGCCTTTTGAGGGCGCAGCCGTTCAGGCAGCGTTCATCCGCAGCCGACCGCGGGGCTCTTTCGGCGCAGCGGTGGGCTACTTCTTTTCCGCGGGCGCGGGTGGGGCGGCAGGCGAGGCAGGGGCGGCTGTGGCCGCGGTGCCTGAGGTGGCCGGAGCCGGGGCGGCCGCCGCCTGGGGCTGGGCGCCCGGGTTGATCCAGCAGGCATGGATGCGGGTATCGAGGCTGCGCGGCACCTTGTCGTCGATCTGGGCGCCGAACCGGGTCAGGCAGCGGAAGCTCGCCTGAACCTGGCCGCCCGGGCAGCCAAAGCGGTCATACAGGTCGAGGTGACGGAAGGCGGTATCGAGGTCGTCCAGCCACATCAGGCGGACCACCCGGCGGCCGAGCCAGACGCATTCGGGGTTTCCGGCGGGGCCGTTGATGGCCTGCTGGGCCTCGACGAATTCGGCCGCCTTGCGCTCGTTGTCCTTGACCGCATCGGCGGACTTGCTGTCCGGGGCATTCTTACCCTGCTGATCCTGCGGAGCCGGGGTGCCGCTTTGGGCAAGCGCCCCGGTCGCGATCGGGAATGCCAGGGGGATGGCCAGAACGGCCGGGGCAAGGTGACGCAGGACGACACTTTGGAGCTTCGGTACCCAGCGACGCATACTTTCCCCGACCAGTTGACCCTACCTGCGCCAGGACCGGGCGCACGGCTTGTTGCCGTTCAAATGGGCCTCCAATGCGGCGGCAACGGCGACGGATTCCACATGACGTGAATCTCGGATTTTGTCCAGCAATCTCACAACTTTATCTCTCCGTGGTAAAACCACAGGGCGGCGATTGGTAGCAGCCTGTCGCCCTCCCGCACTTGGCAGAGGGCCGGTGAGGCGCTAATCGACGAGCCCCGCCCGGAGGATGGAACCGATTTCTCTTCGCACGCCGCTGGCGCTCTTCCTGATTTCCCTCGCTACGATTGCCGCGGTGTGGTGGTGGCTGGCCACGCCGATCACCTTGGCGCGCGCCCCGATCGACCCCAATGCCAAGCTGCAATGCGTGTCCTACGCGCCGTTTCGTGCTGCGCAGACGCCGCTGGTCGAGACCACCCACATCTCGACCGAGCAGATTGCCGAGGACCTGGCGCAGCTCGCCAAGGTCACCGACTGCGTCCGCACCTATTCCATCGAAAACGGACTGGACCAGGTGCCCGCGCTGGCGGCGAGACACGGGCTCAAGGTTATCCAGGGCATCTGGCTCGGCAGCAACCGCCTCAAGAACCTGACGCAGATCGCAACTGCGGTGCGGCTCGCCAAGACCTATCCGGGCACCATCACATCGCTTGTCGTCGGCAATGAAGTGCTGCTGCGCGGTGAAATGACCACGGCCGACCTTGTCGCCAACATCCGCAGCGTCAAGTCGCAGGTTCAGGTGCCCGTCACCTATGCCGACGTCTGGGAATTCTGGCTGAAGAACCGCGAGCTCTACGATGCCGTCGATTTCGTCACCATCCACATCCTTCCGTATTGGGAGGACTTTCCGATCAAGGCCAAGTTTGCCGTCTCCCATGTCGACTCCATCCGCCGGCGCATGGCGGTGGCGTTTCCCGGCAAGGAAATCCTGATCGGGGAAACCGGTTGGCCGAGCCAGGGACGCATGCGCGAGGGCGCGCTGCCGTCGCGCACCAGCCAGGCGCGGGTCGTCTCGGAAATCCTCGACCTCGCCAATCGCGAGGGATTTCGGGTCAACCTGATCGAGGCCTATGACCAGCCCTGGAAGCGCCAGCTCGAGGGTACTGTCGGCGGCTATTGGGGCCTGTTCGACGCCTACCGGCGCGACGTGAAATATCCGCCGGGCATCGCGATCAGCAATTTCCCGTCATGGAAGCTGTCGATGGCGTGCGGAATGATGTTGAGCGCGCTCACCTTCCTCGCGGCGATCCTCACCTTGCGGCATCGCCCGTGGACGCCACGGCCGATGGCCTGGGTCGCGGTCGCAATCTCCGCAACCACGGCCGGTTGCCTGCTCGGCATTGCCGCGGACAAGATGTATTTCGAGAGCTATGGCATCGGCGGCTGGCTGAAATGGGGAGCGCTGCTGGTGGCCGCGACTGCTTCGCCGCTGCTCTGCGCCAATGCGCAGATGGCGGGACGATCTTTGCCGACGTTCCTCGATCTGCTCGGTCCGCGCGAATACAAGACCCGTTCGCTGCTGCCGGTCCTGCTCGCGCTGGTTCTGGCCATCACGGCCGTCATCGCTGCCGAAACCGCGCTCGGTTTTTCCTTCGATCCGCGCTACCGCGATTTCCCCTATGCCGCGCTCACCATGGCGGTGGTGCCGTATCTCGGGCTGACGGCGCTGAACCGTCCACCATCGGGCCCGCGCCCGATTGCGGAATCGGTGTTTGCGGGAGTGCTCGCGATTGCGGCGATCTATGTCGGAATCAACGAGGGCCGCGACAACTGGCAGTCGATCTGGACCTGTGCGGTGTACCTGCTGTTTGCGCTCACGCTGTGGCGGGCGCGGGCCGCGCAAAGCCCAGGATGAGCAGGCCGATCGCGATCCCCGACAGGGTGATGTTGTAGAGCACGATGCCGAGACCGGCCGCGACCAGGCCGCCGGTGAGGAGCACGATCGACGGCCGCAGCACGTGCAGCACGGCGATGATCAGCGCCACGATGCCGAACACCGAATGCTTGAACAGGTAGGTTGCAAGTGCGCGCATCTTGCAGAGCACGGTCTGCAGGCCGGCATCGCATGCCAGCGCCACCGGCGAATATTCGACGGCGAGATAGCGCAGGTAAAGCGCATAGCCGACGGTGACGAAGCCAACCACCAACAGGAATTGCACCTGGTAGGGCGTCAGCCGGAACGGGATCTTCTTCATGTGTCGAATATGCCGGGCTTCGTCCGGCGGGACAAGCCGCCCAAGGGCACGTCATATGGGATCAAAGGCGATCCACAAGCCGTTGCGATCGCGATGTTTTCGTCAATTCCGCTTGCCGAAAAGGCCGGACCATTTCGGCGGCTGGTCGGGCCTCTTGGCTTCCTCGAGCGCCGCCCGCTTCTGCGATCCGTTCTTCTTGCGGGCAGCGGCCGGCGCGGCCGGCTTCTCGGAGGCCGCCGCATCCTCGGCTTTCACTGTGAGGCGCTGGCCGTCATACACCGCCGTCTCGCACGCCCGCTCGTTCTCGACCATGGCCGCGCAGAGTTTGGCGGCCGCCGCGGCATCGCCGAGCGGCCCGGCCACGAGACGCAATTGCATGCTGCGGCCTCCATTGCCCTCCCGGATCACGATGATCGGTTGCAGTCCCGCCAGCGACGCGGTCGAGCGCGACTTCAACAACCCGCGCCATAACGTGCGCAACCCGGCAACCGTATTGGCGCCGCCGACATCCACGCCGAATTCCGTGCGTTGAACCTTCGGCAGGGCGGCGTCCGCCGTCTCCTCGGCATTCTCGTTGAAGGGTGATGCCGCGACGATGGCCGGGAGAGGCTCGGTTGTAATGTTGCCTGCCGCTTTCGACGGCTCGAGCTTTCCGGCGGCCGGATCCGGCGGCGCCATCATCGACTTGGATTCGACGAGCGGCGTGGCGGGCATGGCCGACGGCTTGGTCGGCACTTCCCTGACGGCAGCGGTGCTGGAGGGCGGCGGCTCGGCACTGGCGGCGGCGCTCGCCTTCTCGGCCTTCTCGGGCTGGGTTGCCGGCTTCGTGGCGACGGGCGCGACCGCAGGCGTGGGGGGTGCGGCAGGCGGGGGCTGGGCGGCAGGTTGCGCTTCCGACGGCGCCGGGGCGGCCACAGTGGCATTTTGTTTGGCGATTGCGCCGGTAACGGAATCGAGCCCCTGTTCCAGCATGGTGACGCGCGCGTAGAGACGGTCGCGGTCGCTGTTCAATGTTTCGACGGCGGAGGCCAGTCGCCGCGCCTCGTTCTGGCTTTCGCGCGCGACGGCCTGCAGGCGGTTGGCCTGCTGCACCAGATCGGCAGTCATCCCCTGATCGCGCCGCCAGCCGATCGAGGACTGGTTCGCCGCCACGGCGATGACGACGGCGGCCACGGACACGACGCCCCAGGCGGCCACCCGCCACAACGTGCGGCGGTAGTCGAATCCGTCCTCATCCGCCAGAAGGGCGCTGAAAAAGCCGCCGCTTTCTTCGGCTTCCAGGCCTCCGAGATGGTCGGTTTTCTTGGCCAAGCGTCGTTCGCCCCCCTCAAGGCCCCGTCGAATCACTATTAAAGATAACAGGAAAGGGGCTGTCACCCTGAATCCGCCGTGTTTTGGGAAAGCGAATCACCTTTCCTTTGCTGGGGAAAACCCATTAAGAGGGCGGCATTTGTTGTTGGCGCCAGGGAATCGAATGACCGCCCGTTCCAGTCTCACGGTCGTGCTCGCCGCCGGCGAGGGCACGCGCATGCGGTCGGCCTTGCCCAAGGTGCTGCATTCCGTCGCCGGGCAGTCGCTGCTGGCGCACGTGCTGCGGGCCGCGCCGCAGGGGCCGAAGACGGCGCTGGCGGTGGTGGTCGGGCCGGATCACGCAGCCGTCGAGGCCGAGGCGAAGCGGTTGCGCGCGGACGCCTCCACCTTCGTCCAGCGCGAGCGGCTGGGGACGGCGCATGCCGTGCTGGCGGCGCGGCAGGCGATCGCGCGGGGGGCCGACGATCTCCTGATCGCGTTCGGCGATACACCGCTGATCACCGCCGAAACCCTGGCGCGGCTGCGCGCGCCGCTCGCCCGGGGCGCGGCGCTTGCGGTGCTCGGATTCCATGCCGCCGATCCGGCCGGCTACGGCCGGCTCCTGATCGAGAACGGCAAGCTGGTTGCGATCCGCGAACATGCCGACGCCAGCGCCGAGGAGCGCAAGGTCACGCTGTGCAATGCCGGCGTGATGGCGCTCGACGGCCGCCGCGCGCTGCAAATTCTGGAAAAAATCGGAAATGCCAACAGCAAGGGCGAGTATTATCTCGTCGATGCCGTCGCCGTCGCAAGCGCGATGGGATTGGAGGCCGTCGTGATCGAAACCAGCGAGGACGAAGTGCGCGGTATCAACACCAGGGCGCAGCTCGCCGGAGCCGAAGCGGTCCTGCAGGCGAAGCTGCGCAAGGCGGCGATGGACGCCGGCGTGACACTGGTCGCGCCGGAGACCGTGTATCTTTCCGCCGACACAACATTCGGCCGCGACGTCACCATCGAGCCGTTCGTCGTGATCGGCCCGGGCGTCGCCATCGGCGACGGCACGGTGATCCATTCCTTCTCGCACATCGTGCAGTCCCGGATCGGCAGGAACGCGCAGATCGGGCCCTATGCACGGCTGCGTCCCGGCAACACGCTTGGCGAGGGGGCCAAGGTCGGCAATTTCGTGGAGATGAAGGCGGCCACCATCGAGGCCGGCGTCAAGGTCAACCATCTCTCCTACATCGGCGACGCCCATGTCGGCGAAGGGTCCAACATCGGAGCCGGCACCATCACTTGCAACTATGACGGTTTCGGCAAGCACAAGACCACGATCGGCGCCGGCGCCTTCATCGGCACCAACTCCTCGCTGGTGGCTCCCGTGAAAATCGGCAGCGGCGCCTATATCGGCTCGGGCTCCGTCATCACCAAGGATGTCCCCGACAACGCGATGGCGGTCGAGCGCAGCCCGCAAAGCATCCGCGAAGGCGGCGCGACGCGCTACCGCGAGCTGAAGACCGGCGGGAAGGCGAAGGAAGGCAAGTGAGGCGCTAGACCGCGAACCTGCTCAGGGGGCGACGCCCAGCGCCTTCAGTTCGGCAACGGCGGCATCCCACTCGTTGAAACTGTGCGGGCAATCGCTCGCCGCCAGGCGGAAGAGGCGGGTTGCTTCCTCTTTCAGTCCCTTCGCCAACAGAAACTCCCCGCTGTAGAAATTCGCCTCGCAGACCTGACCCTTCTTCTTGGTCGCGTCCGGATTGTCCGCGGCAGCAAGCACCGCAGCAGGCGTCATCTGGTCCATGAACAGTTTGACGACAGGTGCCGGCCAGACGGTCATGTCGATCCGGGGACTGGTTTGCGCCAAAGGGCTCGGGAGATTGTTGCGCCGGCTGGCGATATCGAGCCACAGCGCTGCATAGGCATTGTCAGGCGCGTTCGCCGCGGCCTGGTTGAAATCGGCCAACGCCTTTTCGGCCGTGCCGGAAAACAGATATGAACGCCCACGCGCGAAGTGGGCCAGGGCGGATTTCGGATTGAGCTCGATCGCCGCATCGTAGTCGGCGATAGCGCGATCGTTGTCGCCCCTGGCGCGATAGGCTTCGCCTCGGCCGACGAAAGCCTTGCCCGACTTCGGATTGAGCCGGATCGCTTCATCGAAATCCGCGATGGCGCGGTCGCTGTTGCCCTTGTCGCTGAAGGCCATGCCGCGACCGATATAGGCCCTGGCGTGCTTGGGATCGAGCCGGATCGCCTCGTCGTAATCGGCGATGGCGCGGTCGTTGTCGTCCTTGTCGTGATAGGCGCTTCCCCGATTTTGGTAGGCCATGGCGAATGTGGGGTCGAGCCGGATCGCCTCGTTGTAGTCGGCGATGGCACGGTCGTAGTCGCCCTCGTCGCTGAAGGCGTTGCCGCGATTGATGAAGGCCATGGCGAACTTGGGATCAAGCCGGATCGCCTCGTTGTAGTCGGCAATGGCGCGATCGTTGTCGCCCTGCTCGTTATAGGCGGCGCCCCGATTGTTGCGGGCCATCGCCAGTTTGGGATCGAGCCGGATTGCCTCGTTCAGGTCGGCGATGGCGCGATCGTTGTCGCCGGTGGCGCGATAAGCGGCGGCGCGGTTGCTGTAGAAAGCCGCCAGCTGGCGTCCCTTCCACTTCCCGGAATTGATGCTCTGCGTGCAGTCAGCGATGGCCGCCGCGGGATCATTCGGACTATCGCACTGTTCCCCGGCGGCAGCTGAAAAGCTCAAGAATACGACGGCGGCAAAGAGCGCGCTGCAAAACCTCCAATCCGCGGGGCTCATGCAATTTCCCTGAAGTGACTTCGGCGTTATGGAATTGGTATCGGCATTCGTTGTTCCGGTTCACTTGCACGATCCACCAAAGGCTCGCCGGCCGAGCCATTCGCCGGTAGTGTTGCGAATGACGAGATTCTGCGGCAGCGGGGCCAAATATTTCGGTTTCCCTGCGCCATCTGAATGCAGGGGCGCAATGAAAGGCAGAACCCGAACGAAGAGCCTGCTACGGGGATGCGAGTGCATGCGTATTTCCTGCCCGAGGTTAAGCCTCAGACCTAATCCTGCCTCAATACGCAATAAGGAAACCGTCTAACCAGTTGATATATTGGATGAGTTACGATTGTTCTTTTTTGTTTTGAGTATCTTTTGAGTTCTCCTTCACAGGGGTTTGTGACGTAACGACACCATTAGTAGCAGGGCTAGCTGGCTTCCGCTAAAGTTGTCATGTTCATTAGCGGATTTACACCTTGTCCAAAGAGCCGGTCTTAGACTCAGCTGCAGTCCAGAAGCTGATCACACTAGTCGATGAGTCGATACGTGCGAGCCGCGAAGGCGTTCGCCATTTCGTAGAACCGACGCCCGGCGTTTTAACGCGAGCCAAGAGCAAGCGGCATAACATAATCTTTGGGCGCCGAGGCTCAGGCAAGTCTAGCTTGCTTCAGAAAATTAGGGCGGACCTCACGGTCGCTCGTACGCCCATTGCGATGGTCGATCTCGAAACATTCAAGCAGCACAGCTATCCTGACGTACTCTTAAGTGTGCTCATAAGGACATTTCGAGAATTTAAGTCTTGGCTGGACACGGCTGCCACCAACCCCTCTACCAAGACCAGCTTTTGGAAAAAGATTTTCGGAGCGGTTCCAACTAAGCCTGGCTTCAATAAAGCTGAAACAAAGAAGCTCGCAGACGCCTTCGAAAAAGTGATTTTCGCGCTTGAAGAACTTCTTCATTCGGCCGATGAGGCGAAGATTAGAACGACCGAAGGCGAAGAGGTCGGGAAAGAGACAAAGGGCGGCGTCGCAGCAAAAACTTTTTATGTGGGCGCGGAAACATCAACTGCGAGAACTGACAGGGAACGATCGGAAACGCAAAGCGAGTATTCGTCAAAGAAGATCGAAGTTCTCCACCGAAGTATTATGAATTATCAGTCGTTATTCACGCGACTATCAGCGTTGGCCGATGGCCCATCTTTTCTTCTGTTGGATGATCTTTATCACCTCCGCTTGGAGGATCAGGCTAAGGTGGTAGACTATTTTCACCGCATAGCAAAGGGGTCGAACCTTTGGCTTAAGGTGGGTACAATTCGACATCGCTCGCGGTGGTACGTCCACGGCCATCCACCACTTGGGATGAAGCTCGGCGATGATGCCGATGAGATCGATTTGGACGTTACGCTAGAAAAATACGATGTCACGAAGGCCTTCCTAATGAAGGTACTCAATCAGTTTGCATCGGAAGCCTCAGTTTCTTTGCCTCAAATCATGGTGGACGGTGCGCGCGACAGGCTAGTGCTTGCTAGCGGCGGCGTCGCTCGTGATTTCCTCACAATTTTCAGTCGATCGATCCTTGCAGCCCGAGAGCGTTTGTTGAGCGGTAAAGACGCGCGCGGCGAGAAATTGGGCGTTGAGGACGTAAATGTTGCCGCCGGCCAGCAGGGCGCTTTTAAGGAAGAAGATTTCACACGTGATATTAGTACGACTGAGGATAGGGAGAGACTTCGGGCAACATTTCGCCATATCGTCGAGTTTTGCGTTGAAAAGAACGCCAACTGCATTTTGGTCGAGAAAGACGTCGCGAGCGAGCAGATTGACCCGATTAACGAGTTAGTCGATCTGAAATATCTGCATCGGGCAAAATTCAGAGTCACCGTGCGAGATCGCAAAGGGCGCGTTTATGACGCGTACATGCTAGATCTTAGCATGTATACCGGCGCGCGCGCCCGCAGAGACTTTGAGATCATCAAATTCTGGGGCGCAGGCTCGGACGATGCGCTGCGGCGTGCAGGATTGATTTATATGGAGCGGACATAGCCGCTCGGAAAGCGCGGCCAATTAACCGCTTGAAGCAATCAAGAGGCGAGTATCCATGCCGGGGTTTGGTTGGATTAGAAACCCACTGACAATCATTGCGATATTTATTTCGCTAATCTACGGCATTGCGAGCTTGTTATTCGGCGTTTCGGTCGGGAAGCTCACGCCCGAAAACCAAACGTTGCTAGTCTATTTTGTCATTTGCTTCCCAATCGGCGTTCTAGGAGTGTTTTCTTGGCTTGTCACTAAGCACCATCATAAATTGTACGGGCCAGGCGACTATAAGAGCGACGACACTTTCGCACGCACGTTCCCTACGGCAACACCCAACGAGGTGCTCGAGAAACGAAAGGAAGAGGTGAAAGACCTTGAGTCAACCGCGCCGCAATTATTGCCAGTACCGAACGATAGGGTTAAGGGCGACGTGCCATCTGCGGCTGATCGATTCGACGCCTACATTCTTGAATCATTGGTGATACAGGAATTGCAAGCGTCCGAAAGTGGCTCGGTACGCCGCGAAGTCAGAATTGGCAGACAGATCGTCGATTGTGTGATTGAAAGCCCGGCCGGTCTGACCTTTGTAGAGATCAAGGCTCTCTCAGAAAACAATTGGTATCTGTTCAGTGCCTTGCAACAAGCAGGCCGAACGCTTCATAAGGCGGTGAAAGCCGCTGGCAACGACAGCCCTCCACTAATCATCAAAACGATGGCTGTCTTGGTGTTGTGGCAGACCCTGCCTCAGGACGAACTTGACCGAGAAATGAGCCGGTTGCCCCCGGAGGAGCGGCCTGATTCAATCCGCATTCTTTATCGGCAAGAATTGTTGAGCAAGTACCGAGGCTACATTTCGAAGCCTGTTTAGTTCCAGTGATCGTTCCCGTTCCGGAATCGTGTCAAGCCCCAAATCGAAAATAATTCTCTTTACCAGAATTCTGATTTACGGTATGAGCCGACTCAGCCCGCGCCGCCATGAGGGACGTTTCGCGATCGTCACGGAGCGTGGTGCGGGTTGCGATGGGACGCTTGCGGCGTCAGGTGGTCTTCACCCGGCGAAACGCAGCGGCGTCCGGCGAAGTCGTGTGGTCCTGGCGCCGCGACCCTGGCGTCTATCCGGCCTGCCTGTGCGGGCCCGGCAACGGTGACAATAAAGGCCGCTCACCGGGGAGAGCACGAAGTAAGCCGTCAAACCATTGCGCGGGGAAAGCCGGCGTGACTGGCGGAACCTGTAGTGGACTAACTCGTGTGCTTCTTTCACCTGCACGCGAGGCTGCGGGTGCGGTCAGCACCCGGTTTTCCCCGCGCCCTCTCTTGAGGAAGGGGCCGACGTCTCGATCCCCCGGGCGAAATCATGCCGCGGGAACGAAGGCCTATGTCTGCGCCATTAAGCCCGGGACTTAACCCTGTCTCAATACGCAACAAATATTGAGTTCTCCGACGCGGCCGAATTTCGTTAAGAAGGCGGCACGGGGTTTCTCGCTTCGCTTTGGGGTTTTGCACCGCATGTGCGGCATTGTCGGCATTTTGGGACGCGCTCCGGTCGCGGAGCTGCTGGTCGATTCGCTCAAGCGGCTCGAATATCGCGGTTATGATTCGGCGGGAGTGGCCACGCTGGAAGGCAACAAGCTCGACCGCCGCCGCGCCGAGGGCAAACTGAAGAATCTCGAAGCGAGATTGCAGGCCAGGCCGCTCGCCGGTCACACCGGCATCGGCCACACCCGCTGGGCCACCCACGGCAGGCCGACCGAGAACAACGCCCATCCGCACGCGACCGAGCGCGTCGCCGTGGTCCACAACGGCATCATCGAGAATTTCCGCGAGCTGCGCGAGGCGCTGGAGAAGAAGGGCACGGTCTTCAAGACCGAGACCGACACCGAAATCGTGCTGCATCTGGTCGACGACAGGCTCAAGAGCGGCCTCACGCCGGTCGAGGCGGTGCGGGCAACGCTGTCGCAGCTGCGCGGCGCGTTCGCGCTCGGCTTCATCTTCGCCGGCGAGAACGACCTGATGATCGGCGCGCGCAACGGCCCGCCGCTCGCCATCGGTTACGGCGAGGGCGAGATGTATCTGGGATCGGATGCGATCGCGCTCGGCCCGTTCACCGACACCATTGCCTATCTCGAGGACGGCGACTGGGTCGTGCTGACCCGCAAGGGCGCCACCATCCACGACAAGACCGACGCCGTCGTGCAGCGCGAGGCGGTCAGGCACGCGGCCTCGACCTCGCTGGTCGACAAGGCGAACTATCGCCACTTCATGGCCAAGGAAATCCACGAGCAGCCGGAAGTGGTCGGCCATACGCTGGCGCGCTATGTCGACATGGCGACGGAGCGGGTGGCCATGCCGGTCAAGCTGCCGTTCGACTTCAAGGACATCCAGCGCATCTCGATCGTCGCCTGCGGCACCGCGAGCTATGCCGGCTATGTCGCCAAATACTGGCTAGAGCGCTTTGCCCGTGTTCCGGTCGAGGTCGATGTCGCCTCCGAATTCCGCTATCGCGAGGTGCCCCTGCGCAAGGGGGATCTTGCGATCTTCATCTCGCAGTCCGGCGAGACCGCCGACACGCTGGCGGCGTTGCGCTATGCCAGGGAGCAGGGCGTGCACACGCTCGCCGTCGTCAATGTCCCGAGCTCGACGATCGCACGCGAAGCCGAAACCGTGCTGCCGACCATCGCCGGTCCCGAAATCGGCGTCGCCTCCACCAAGGCTTTCACCTGCCAGCTGATGACGCTGGCGGCGTTGTCGATTGCAGCCGGCAAGGCGCGCGGACATCTGTCGGATCACGACGAGATCCAGCTCGTTCATGGCCTCGTCGAAGTGCCGCGGCTGATTGCGGCGGCATTGACGACCGAACCGCAGGTCGAAAAGCTCGCGCGCGACATCGCAAAATCGAAGGATGTGCTCTATCTCGGCCGCGGCACCAGCTATCCGCTGGCGCTGGAGGGCGCACTGAAGCTGAAGGAAATTTCCTACATCCACGCCGAGGGCTATGCCGCCGGCGAGCTCAAGCACGGGCCGATTGCGCTAATCGACGAAAACATGCCGGTGGTCGTGATCGCGCCCCACGACCGCGTATTCGAGAAGACCGTCTCCAACATGCAGGAAGTCGCCGCCCGCGGCGGCAAGGTGATCCTGATGACGGACGCCAAGGGTGCGGCGGAAGCCACCATCGATTCGCTGGTGACGATCGTGCTGCCCGACATGGCGGCAGCCTTCACCCCGATGGTCTATGCGGTGCCGGTGCAGCTACTCGCCTACCACACTGCCGTCATCATGGGCACCGACGTCGACCAGCCCCGGAATCTCGCCAAATCCGTCACGGTCGAGTAGGGCATCACGCCGCCCCCCTTCAAAAACCTGCTAGGATGGCTTAGCTGCTGTCTCGTAGAGGGCCCGTCCGGCCTGCCTGGAACCGCATGAACCGCGAAGATTTGCCGCCGACCGTCACCCCGGATGAGCTGGAGCCGGATCACCCGCCGGGCCTGATGGCCCGATTTCGCAATTATTTCCTGACCGGCCTGATTGTCGCAGGCCCGATCGCGATCACCCTGTATCTGACGTGGTGGTTCGTGACCTGGGTGGACGGGCTGGTACGCCCCTTCGTGCCGGTCGCCTATCGCCCGGAGACCTATCTGCCGTTCCCCTTGCCGGGCACGGGCCTGATCATCGCGGTCTTCGCCCTGACCCTGCTCGGCTTCCTCACCGCCAACCTGGTCGGGCGCAAGCTGGTCGATTACGGCGAGCGGCTGCTCGGCCGCATGCCCGTCGTGCGCGCGATCTATCGCAGCCTCAAGCAGGTATTCGAGACGCTGTTTTCCGGCAATGGATCGAGCTTCCGCCGCGTCGGCATCGTCGAATTCCCCTCGCCCGGGATGTGGTCGATCGTGCTGATCTCGCAGCCGCCGAGTGCCGACATCTCGGTCCATCTGCCGGGCCAGGAAGAGCACATGTCGGTGTTCCTGCCGTGCGCGCCGAACCCGACCACCGGGTTTTTCTTCTATGTGCCGAAGAGCAAGGTCATCGAAGTCGAGATGACGGCGGAGGACGCCGCGACCCTGATCATGTCGGCCGGCGTCGTGCAGCCGGGCTCCGATCCGCAGAAGAAGATCGCAGCGCTGGCCGGCATGGCCAATGCGGCGCGCGTGGCCAACGGTGCCTCGCTGCAACCGCAGCCGGCGAAGGTGGATTAGCCCGCGCCGATCAGCGGCACGGCCTCGTCGCGTTCGAACAGATAGAGCAGGCAGCGCAGCGCTTCGCCCTGTGTTCCGGTGAGCTTCGGGTTCTCCCTCATGATGCGCAGCGCCTCGTCGCGCGCCTGCGTGATGAGCTGGCCATGCACGTCCGAGCGGGCGATGCGGTAGCCGGGCAGGCCGCTTTGCCGCACGCCGAGCACGTCGCCTTCGCCGCGCAGCTTCAGATCCTCCTCGGCGATCCGGAAGCCGTCGGTGGTCTCGCGGATCACGTTAAGCCGCGCCTTCGACATGTCGTTGAGCGGCTCCCTGTAGAGCAAGAGGCAGGTCGAAGCTTCCGAGCCGCGGCCGATGCGGCCGCGCAGCTGGTGCAGTTGCGCGAGGCCGAAACGCTCGGCGTTCTCGATCACCATGATGGAGGCGGCGGGAACGTCGACGCCGACCTCGACCACGGTGGTGGCGACGAGAAGGCCGATTTCGCCCGCCGCGAACGCCTCCATCACGCGATCCTTCTCGGCGCCCTTCATCTGCCCGTGAACCAGCCCGACAGCATCGCCAAACCGCTCGCGCAGGCTTTCCGACCGCTTTGTCGCATTGGTGAGGTGCTCGGTGCCTTCCGCCTCGGACTCCTCCACCAGCGGACAGATCCAGTAGACCCGCTTGCCGGATTTCAGCGCGCGGCCGACGCCGTCCATGACCTCTTCAAGCCGGCTGAGCGGCACGGCTCGGGTGTCGATCGGCTGCCGGCCGGCCGGCTTCTCTCGCAGTTCGGAGACGTCCATGTCGCCGAAATAGGTGAGGACCAGCGTGCGAGGGATCGGGGTGGCGCTGAGCACGAGGACGTCGACGGCCTCGCCCTTGGAGGTCAAGGCAAGGCGTTCGCGCACGCCGAAGCGATGCTGCTCGTCGACGACCGCCAGCGCCAGCGCCTTGTAGACGACGTCGTCCTGGATCAGCGCGTGCGTGCCGACCAAAAGGTCTATTTCGCCGGCTGCCAGGCGGGCGAGGATGTCGCGGCGCTCCCTGCCTTTCTCGCGGCCGGTCAGGATTGCCACCCGCAAGCCCGCCCGCTCGGCCAGCGGCGCGATGGTTTTGATGTGCTGACGCGCGAGAATTTCCGTTGGCGCCATCAGCGCGGCCTGCTTGTCGGCCTCGGTGACGGCCGCAGCCGCGAGCAGCGCCACCACGGTCTTGCCCGAACCAACGTCGCCCTGCAGCAATCGCAGCATGCGCACGGGCTGGCGCAGGTCGTCGGTGATGGCGGCAAGGGCCTGCCGCTGCGAAGCGGTCAGCGCATATGGCAGCGCGTCGATGATCTTCTTGCGCAAATGCCCGTCGCCGGCATTGCGGTCGCCGGCGGGCCGGCGCAGCTGCGCCCGGATCAGCGCCAGCGCCAGCTGGCCTGCGAGCAGCTCGTCGAAGGCGAGCCGCGACCAGAATGGCCCGTCAGGCAGGATGTCGGTCAGTTCGACCGGCTGGTGCACGCGGTGGAACGCCTCCGCGACCGGTGGAAACTTGCAGCGTCGGATCACCTCCGGGCTGATCCATTCCGGCAGCGGGGGCAGTTTCTGCAGGGCCTGCCCGACCGCCCGGCGCAGCGAGCCTAGCGCGAGACCTTCGGTGAGGGGATAGACCGGGTCGATGCCGGAGAGCTGCGCAAACGCGGCTTCGTCGACGATGCGGTCGGGATGCACCATCTGCGGCATGCCGTCGTAGAACTGCAGCGTGCCGGAGACGTAACGCTTGGCGCCGACCGGCAACAGCTTTTCGACATAGCCGGGCTTGGCGCGGAAGAAGGTCAGCACCACCTCGCCGGTCTCGTCGCTGGCATACACGAGATACGGCGCGCGCGAATTGCGCGGCGGGGGAGGGCGGTGACGGTCGACAGTGACTTCCAGTGTCACCACGGTTCCCGACGAGGCGTCGCGGATCTTCGGCCGGGCGCGGCGGTCGATCACGCTCGCCGGCAGGTGCATCAGAAGGTCGACCAGCCGCGGCGTCTCGCTGCGGTCGAGCAGATAGCGCAGCAGCTTGTCCTGCTTCGGGCCGACGCCCGGAAGGCTCGTGACCGGCGCAAACAGCGGATTGAGCAGGGCAGGGCGCATCGCATCATCCGTCATGCGCGGCCGCTTTCCGTCAAGTCCGGCACGGATGCAACAGTAGATAATTCCGCCGCTGGAAGGGCTGACATCGGCGCTTCACGTGGCTATATCAACCCCGCCCGGCACGTCCGGGCTTTTGGCGTTGCAGTGGGCTTGGAAGTGACGGGTACGACGAGATCGAGCAGCGGACTGGACGACCGCCGCAAGCGGCTATTGTTTCGCTGCTGGCACCGCGGCACCCGCGAGATGGACCTGATCCTGGGCCGGTTCGCCGATGCCGAGATTGCGACCCTGTCTGACGATGAACTCGGGACCTTGGAGCGGCTGATCGAGTTGCCCGATCCCGACCTCTATGCGGCAGTGACCGGCGACAAGCCGCTGCCGGCGGAACATGCGAGTGCGCTGTTCGACCGCATCAGGGCGTTTCGCGCGCTGGACCAGGGCGCATGAAGCCGGCTGCCAAATCGCCGGCTGCACTGCTCGCGCCCGGTCACGCACTGACCTTCGCCAATGTTGCCGATGGCGCCGAGGGCCTCGTCGTATCGGATCTGGCGCGCGCGGTGGCGGCGCGTCCGAACCCGCCGGCCGTCAGCCTTGCCGTGGTCTGCCGCGACGGACCGCGAATGCAGCAATTGGCCCGTGCGCTGGAATTCTTTGCGCCGGATTTGCCGGTCATGCAGTTCCCGGCCTGGGATTGCCAACCCTACGACCGCGTCTCGCCGCATGGCGGCATCCTGGCGCAACGACTGACGACGCTGGCGAAACTGTCGCGCCTGACCGGCAGCGACAAGCCGCTGATCGTGCTGAGCACGGTGAACGCCGTCACCCAGCGGGTGCCGGCCCGCGATGTGGTGGCGGCGCAGGCGCTCTCGGTCGCGCCGGGCAATGTGGTGCCGATGGATTCCATCATCGCCTGGCTCGAACATAACGGCTACAGCCGCTCTTCGACCGTGCGCGAGCCCGGCGAATATGCCGTGCGCGGCGGCATCCTCGACCTGTTCCCGGCCGGGCTCGACATGCCGGTTCGCTTCGACTTCTTCGGCGATTCCCTGGAATCGATCCGCAGTTTCGATGCCGAGACCCAACGAACGATGCTGGACATGCGCGGGCTCGATCTCGTGCCGGTGTCCGAATTCCAGCTCGTCACGGAAACCATCCGCCGTTTCCGAATGGGTTATGTCGCCGCTTTCGGCGCGCCGGATCGTGACGACGGTCTCTATGAGGCCGTCACCGAAGGGCGCCGTCATCCCGGCATGGAGCACTGGCTGCCGCTGTTCCAGGAGCGGATGGACACCTTGTTCGACTATCTCGACGGCGCGCCGGTCGCCATCGAACCGCAGGGCGAGGACGCCGCGCGCGAACGCTTCAAGCAGATCGCCGATTACTACGAGGCCCGCCGCGAGGCGATGGATCATCCGGGAGGCGGGGCGATCTACAAGCCGCTGCCGCCGGACCGACTGTATCTGACTGAGGACGAATGGAAGCAGCGTCTTGGCGAGGCGGCGCTGGCGCGGCTGACGCCGTTTGCGATGCCCGAAGGCACGGTCGACGTGATCGATGCCGGGGCACGGCAGGGCCGCAACTTCACGCCGGAGCGGGCGGACGCTTCGGTCAACGTGTTCGAGGCGGTGGTCGCGCATGTCCGTACCCTGCAGGCGCAGCGCAAGAAGGTCGTGGTCACGCTGTGGAGCGAGGGCTCGCGCGACCGCATGGCGAGCATGCTGGCCGACCACAAGCTCCCCAACATCACCAGCGTCAACACCTGGCGCACGGTGCAGGCAACACCGCGCAACGAGACCATGCTCGCCGTGCTCGGCATGGAATCCGGCTTCGAGACCGCCGACGTCGCCATCATCAGCGAACAGGACATTCTGGGCGATCGCCTGGTGCGCCCGCGAAAGGCCAGCCGCAAGCTCGACAATTTCATCTCCGAGGTCACGAGCCTTTCCGCGGGCGATATCGTGGTCCACGTCGATCACGGCATCGGCCGCTTCATCGGGCTGCAGACGCTGGACGTTGCGGGTGCGCCGCACGACTGCCTCGAGCTGCATTATGCCAACGAGACGAAACTGTTCCTGCCGGTCGAGAACATCGAGCTGCTATCGCGTTACGGCTCCGACGAGACCAAGGTCGAACTGGACCGGCTCGGCGGCAGCGGCTGGCAGGCGCGCAAGGCGAAACTGAAGAACCGCATCCGGGAGATCGCGGGCGAGCTGATCAAGATCGCGGCCGAACGCTTGCTGCACGAGGCGCCGAAATTCCCGGTACAGCCGCATCTTTATGACGAGTTCTGCGCACGTTTCCCCTACGAAGAGACTGAAGACCAGCTCAACGCCATCAACGCCACCCTCAAGGACCTCGAAAGCGGCCGTCCGATGGATCGGCTGATCTGCGGCGACGTCGGCTTCGGCAAGACCGAGGTGGCGCTGCGCGCGACCTTCGCCACGGCGCTCGACGGCAAGCAGGTCGCGGTGGTCGTACCGACCACGCTGTTGGCGCGCCAGCACAGCAGGACATTCGCGGAGCGCTTCCGCGGCTTCCCTGTCAATGTCGCGCAGGCATCGCGGCTGATCCCGGCCAAGGAGCTCAACCAGGTCAAGAAGGATCTCGCCGAGGGCGGGGTGGACATTGTCGTCGGCACGCATGCGCTGCTCGGCAAGTCGATCAAGTTCCGTGACCTTGGCCTTCTTATCATCGACGAAGAGCAGCACTTCGGCGTCAGCCACAAGGAACGGCTGAAACAGCTCCGGGCGCAGGTGCATGTGCTGACGCTTTCCGCTACGCCGATCCCGCGCACGCTGCAACTGGCGCTGACCGGCGTGCGCGAGCTCTCCATCATCGCCTCGCCGCCGGTCGATCGCCTCGCGGTGCGGACCTTCGTCGCCCCGCACGACCCCCTGATGATCCGTGAGGCGCTGCTGCGCGAGCGCTACCGCGGCGGCCAGTCGTTCTATGTGGTACCACGGATCGAGGACCTCGCAGGGGTCAAGGACTTCCTCGACAAGAACGTGCCGGAAATGAAGGTCGCGGTCGCCCATGGCCAGATGGGCGCGACGGTGATCGAGGACATCATGTCCGCGTTCTACGACGGCAAGTACGATATTCTGCTGTCCACCACGATCATCGAGTCAGGTCTCGACATCCCCAATGCCAACACGCTGATCGTGCATCGCGCCGACATGTTCGGCCTTGCCCAGCTCTACCAGTTGCGCGGCCGGGTGGGACGCTCGAAACTGCGCGCCTATGCGCTGTTCACCTTGCCGGCGCAGCAGAAGATCACCGCGCAGGCGGAGCGGCGGCTGAAGGTTCTGCAGTCGCTGGAAAACCTCGGCGCGGGCTTCCAGCTCGCCTCCCACGACCTCGACATCCGCGGCGCCGGCAACCTGCTCGGCGAGGAGCAGCACGGCCACATCAAGGAAGTCGGCTTCGAACTCTATCAATCGATGCTGGAAGAGGCGATCGTCAACCTCAAGGCCGGCGTGGCCGAACCTGCCGCCGACCGATGGTCGCCGCAGATCACCATCGGCATGCCTGTGCTGATCCCCGACGACTACGTCAGCGACCTCGCGGTCCGGCTGTCGCTATACCGGCGGCTGGCCGACCTCGACACCGACGAAGAAATCGACAATTTCGCCGCCGAGATGCGTGACCGTTTCGGCGTGCTCCCGGACGAGGTGCGTTATCTCTTCAAGATCGCCGCCATCAAGGCCTATTGCCGAAGAGCCAATGTCGAGAAGGTCGACGCGGGTCCGAAGGGGGTAGTGCTGTCTTTCCGCGACAACAGTTTCGCCCAACCGGAACGGCTGGTTGCCTTCATCCGTCAGCACGGACAGGCCGCAAAGGTGCGGCCGGACATGAAGGTGGTGTTCTTCCAGGACTGGGAGACGCCCGAGGAACGACTTGGCGGAACCACTGAAATCCTTCGCCAACTCGCCGGTCTTGCCGAGAGCAAGAAGGCGGCATGACGGACAACCGCCGGCGTTGCCGCCGACGGCTGTCTTCGCAGGCAAGCGTCGCCTACTTCGGATATTTGAATTCCGGCGCTTCCTTCAGCGCTTCCTTGGTGGTGTTCATCGACGCCACCCACTTGTCGTTCTTCGCGTCGTGACGGATGTTCACGGAAGAGGGCGAAACCGCAACATAGTGCTCGCCCATGCCGAGGAATCCGCCGACCGACAGGATCAGCGCGTCGATCTGGTTTCCTTTCAGCGCGATATCGGTGATCTCGCCGACGTTCTCGTCTTTCTGGTTATAGACGTTCAACCCCTTCAGCTTGGAGCTGAACATCTCGTCCTTCGAGACGGTCGAGAACTTTGCGGCGGCCGGCGCGGTGCCGGTGGTCTTGTTGTCCTGCGCAGGGGCAGGGGAACTCAGCACGGCAAGGGATGCCGCAATCAGTGCAATCTTCTTCATGTTGTCCTCCAGTGTAGAAGTCGTGATCTACAATGCAGGACGGGAATACTTGTTCCCTTCGATTCAGGAAGCGGCGCGCTGCGCGTCGTCGTAAAGCCGGGCCAACAGTGATTTTGCGGTGTCGTTCGGCAGCAACGTGGCGACCGTGATCATGGGTTCCGAACGAATGTCGCGCTTACCATGGCCGGTGTGACGCATGACCGCCGACAGCCGCCGCGCAATCATGTGCGCGTTGCGCAAATCGGTCTCGGCGAAGACAACGAGCACGGAGCCGTCATCCTGCGCGACGCCGAAATCGCTTTGCCGCATCAGGCGACTGATGATCCGCGCCGCGTCGAACTGTGCGCGCGGATGTGCCGGATCGAATGCGAAACGGGCCATGGACAAGCCGCCGCCACGCGACTGACTTTGATACACGGCAGTCGCGAAATCGCGATCGAACGCGGCGCGAGTCAGCAAGTTTGTCCTCGGTTCGATCAGTCCGTCGGCATCGATCGAGCGCAGCGTACGGCTTAGATGCACCTCGAAGGCATTCTGCCGTACCATCGGCAGGATAGACGCGGTGATGCGGGCGGGATCGCCGGCGACGACCTCGAGATTGGCAAGCTCGTAGGTCGCCCGCACGGCGCCCGATGCCACGACGACCGGCAGGTTGCGGAAGCGCGCGTCTTCGGCGAGCACCGTGAGAAAGGCGTCGGTCACGCGCGGCGTGAAGCCTTCGGCCAGCACGATGCCGTTGATGTCTCGGCTGTTGAGATGCTTGGCAGCAGCCTCGATGCTGAGAGCGCCGACCACGCCCATGCGCTCGCCGAGCGCCACAGAAAGCGCAGGATAGGCGCCGCCGCGACCGATCAACAGCACCGTCGCATCGCGTGCGGGATCGATGTCCGAAATCGCCACGCGCCGCGGCTGGTCGAGCCGGCGCATCACGGTGGCGTGCAGCGAGCGTACCCGAAGCGCCGAGCTAACGCGCGACAGCAGGCGCTCGGGATGGTCTTCGCTGTGTGCAAAGGGGATGACCCCTTCGGGCAGTCGCGATGGCGGATCGACGGCAATCAACGGCAGATAGGGCTGGCGCGAGGCGACCTGCTGCGCCAGCGCTTCCATGGCAGGCTTGTCCATTCCGGAGCCGGACGCGAGAACCGCACCCGGCCGCAGCTGCTCTACCGCGCGCACGGCGTCCGCCCAATCGGCATCGACAACGGGAAACAGCTTTGTCTCGTGCAGCGCGGAAGCGAATGACGGGCGTCCGCCGGTCGAGACGATAAGGATCGGGCCCTGCTGAGACATCGGGGACGGCGCACCTCGTGAAAGCGGAGGCGATCCTAGGTCTGCCGGCTTAATGTGACGTCAACAGAAGGGCACGGACTGCCCTCAGGCGGCGCTGGAGCGGTCGCGAAAAGCTTCTACCATCAGTGGGTTAAGGCCCAATTCCGAAAGCGCTTCGCGAGCGCGGGAGTTGTCCGGCGCTCGGCCGGCCAGCCGGTGCCCGCTCATGCGGTCGGGAAGGGCGGTCAGCAGTGCGCCCTGGCCCAGCCGTTTGGCCCATTCCAGCAGGTCCTGCGCAAGGAAACGGTAGCCCCCGACCGCCATGACGCTGGACGGAGGCGCAGTGATGTTGATCGCTCCGGTCGCGCGATCGAGACGCACGGCATATTCGGTATCGACATAGTCGCGCGGCGGTTGCGGTATCAGGGAGTCGCTTGCCGGCGGTGGCGGAGCATAGGCCGCAACCGACACCATCGGTCCGCGCAGCCCAAGCGTGCCGCGCGGCGTCAGCAGGATTTCTCCCGATATCGACGAGGCAGGCGTCTCGCGCGGCGCCCCATGCGTTCCAGGCTTGACCATGGCGGGCAACCCATCCTTGCCGCGGCGGGCGCCGAACATGCCCGCTTCGCCGAACAGATAGACGTCGGTCAGGCTTGCCGTTGTCGCGTTCCACGGCGCACTGGAAGCAACCTGCTCCGGTGAGCGCCAGAGCCCGATGACACTGCGCAAGCACGGCAATCGCGTCGACAGGTCCATTTCGTCGAGCCGCAGCGCAAGCTGCGCCGGCGCCACCAGCGTGTCGCAGGAAGCCTCGACGATCTGCCGCTCCAGCACCTCGCCGTCGAACGGGTGATGCAGAACCAGCGTGCCACCGGTCAAAAGCCACATCGCCAGCGACGAGGCGACGCCGGCAAAAGAGCAGGGCGTGAACGCCGACATGATCGTTGCGCCCTGCTGCACGCCGCTCTCCATCGACAACGCCAGTCCACCGGCGATCACGCTGAGATGGGTGCGCGGCACCGCGCGGAAGCCATCGGACGTGACGTCGAACGAAACCAGCGCCGCCTTGCGGCCGTCCTGAACCACCGCACGCCTGGTTTGCGATTCCGCGGTAATGGCGCGGTCGAGGGAAGCCATGCCTTCCGGAAGGTCGTCGCCGAAACCGCAGACATGGCGGATCGAGAAGCATTCCGCAGCCGCGTTCATGGCGATATCCGCGTGGGAGACGCCATCGATCCGGCTCGCTGTGACCACGGCGCGGGCACCGGTGCGGTTGAGCGCGACCGTCAATTCCGCCTGGCGCCAGAGCAGCGGCAGCGCGGCGACCACGAGCCCCGCGCGGTGGGCGGCCAGCGCCGTCAGGGCGAACTCGATCGTATTCGGCAATTGTACCGCGATCACCGAATTGGCCGGCAGGCCGGCTTCAATGAAATGCGCCGACAGCGCCGAAATGGCTCGGTCGGCTTGCGCGAATGTCAGGCGCCGCGTCCGCTGGCCGGTGATGCGCGGCTTGTTGAAGGGGTCGAGCAGCGCTACCGCGTTCGGCTGCCGTGCCAGGACGCGCTGAAACAGAACGTCCAGCGTCGGCGGGGCGTTGGGATGGGTCGGCGAGGGATGGGTCGGGGAGTTCGGCTGCGCGGTTTCGTGCGTCACTGCTGCTGCCCGGCTTTCGGTGGGTCTGCCCTCTGCCACCAGGTTTCCGGCAAGTAACCCGATAGCGCGGTGGTTGAAGGTCTTTCTATACGATTCCAGCGTGCGATCCATTGCTCCGGCACGTTAAAGACGGGGATAGCGTAGAAACCCGACATCAGGACGCGGTCCAGCGCCCGGACTGCCGAGACGAATGCGGGCCGCTCGCGCGCTTCGAGGATCGCCGCGATCATCGCATCGATCGCGGGTTCTTTCGCCCCCATGTAGTTGCGCGTGCCGGGAATGCCGGCGGCCTCCGAGCCCCAGTAGAACGACTGCTCATTGCCCGGCGACAGCGACTGGTCCCAGCGGTTCTGGATCATGTCGAACTCGTAGCCGAGCCGGCGCTGGTCGAACTGTACGGGATCGACGGCGCGGATGGTCGCCTCGATGCCGGCGCGCCTGAGGTCGCGCTGATAGGCGAGCGCAATCCGCTCCTGGTCGCGCGTGGTCACCAGGATCTCGAAGGTGAGCGGTGCCTTCGTCGCACGCTGCCGCAGGACAGTCCCGTCGAGGTCGTAGCCGGCTTCGGACAATAGCGAGAGCGCTGCGCGCAGGGCTGCCCGATCGCGCCCCGACGCGTCGGTCACGGCCAGGCGATAGCTGCCGTCCAGAATGTCGACCGCGACCGCCCCGGCGTAGGGTCTCAGCAATTCGCGCTCGCGATCGTCGGCGGCACGCTGATAGGCGGAGAGTTCCGAGCCTGCAAAAAAGCCGCCGGCATGGCCGTACAATCCGAAGAAATAGTTCCGGTTGATCCATTCAAAATCGAAGAGCAGCGTCAGCGCGCGGCGCACGCGGATGTCGGAGAACTCCGGCCGGCGCGTGTTGAACACCAGGAATTCCGATGGCTCGGGCAATCCTGGCCTGACGATGTCGCGGATCAATTCGCCGGTGCGCGCGGCCGGGAAGTCGTAGCCGTCATGCCAGCGGAGCGGCTCGTGCTCGACGCGGAAATCGTAGAGGCCCCGCTTGAAAGCCTCGAATTGCCCGTTGGCTTCGCGAAAGAAGTCGAGCCTGACCTCGTCGAAATTCCACAGACCTCGATTGACCGGCAGATCGCGGCCCCAATAGTCCGGGTTCCGGGTCAGCGTGACGCTGGCTCCCGGACGCACCGCGGTGACGCGGTAGGGACCGGAGCCCACCGGGCCGGTCATCGTGGTTTCCTCGAACGTCGCAGGATCGACGGCATGGCGGGGCAGCACCGGCATGAGACCGAGGATCAGCGGCAGTTCGCGGTCGTTGGCGCCGGCAAGATCGAACTTCACCGTGAGCGGATCGATCGCTTCGGCCCTGGAGACCTTGGCGTAGTACTGGCGGTGATTGGGACGGCCCTTGTCACGCAGCAGAGCCCAGGAGAACAGCACATCCTCCGCCGTCACGGGCTTGCCGTCGGAGAAGCGCGCACGGGGATCGATGCGGAAGGTGACGAAGGACCTCGCATCGTCGGTCTCGACAGTCCTTGCCAGCAGGCCATAGAGCGTGAACGCCTCGTCATTGCCACGCGCCATCAGGCTTTCGATCACATAGCCCCGCATCTGCTGCACGGCGAGGCCGCGCACGATCAGCGGGTTGAGACTGTCGAACGTTCCGGAAAGACCAAAGACCAACCGGCCGCCCTTCGGGGCCGAAGGGTTGGCGTAAGGCATGTGAACGAAATCGGGCGGCAGTTTAGCCGCGCCATGCATGGCGATGGCGTAGCTCTCCGCCGCCACAAGGGGGACCGGAGCCATGCTGAACACGAGCAGAGCCAGAACGGTGAAATGGAGGAAGGCGCGCCGAAGCAGTCGCGCTTTCCAGGGCAAATCTGATTCGAAAATGGTCACCTGCGAAGCTTTACCATAGGCCGGCGCGCATGGCCGTGGCATCCACCAAGACGCTTGTTGGCATTGATCTTTTCGTCCGCCGCTGTATTGAAAGCGGGCAATTGATGAAGGCGGCGGAACCTGTCACGCAACCGCCTCATTTTGCTAAGAGACAGCCGCCCAAAAATGGCGCGGGGATTTGGTGCCCGCAGCGGTTCGGGCGTCACGCTTCAGAAAGGGTTTTCCGCAATGAATTTCCGTATCTTGGCCGACTCGGTCCGGCCGCGTGGGCGGGTTTTCGCCCTGTTGGCGGCGACCACTTTGTCGGCTTCGCTGGCGGTTTCCGCCGTGCAGGCCCAGGCCCCGGCGCCCGGCGCACCGGCTCCCAAGGCGCCCCCGAAAGCCCCCGCGGCTGCCCCCAAGGCAGCACCGAAAGGCCCGGCTCCGACCGCCCAGCAGCCGCCGGCAGGCGGCCAGCCCACCGCTCAAGCTCCCGCTCAGCAGCCCCCTGAGCAGCAGATTCAGCTCATCTATGCGCCGTGGACGAAGTTCTGCCTCAAGGGTCAGGACGCCGGCGCCAAGCAGGTCTGCTTCACCGGCAAGGACGGCCGTATCGAGTCCGGTCAGCCCGTCATTGCTGCGGTGATCATCGAGCCAGAGGGGGAGCCGAAGAAAATTCTGCGCGTGACGCTGCCGCTCGGCATGCAGCTGATCCACGGCACCCGCATCATCGTGGACAACAACTCGCCCCAGCAGGCGCCTTATGTCATATGCTTCCAGAACGGTTGCATGTCGGACTATGAAGCAACCCCCGATACGATCGCGGCCTTGAAGAAGGGGCAGAACCTCGTGGTGCAGGCGATCAACTCCAATGGCGCGCCGTTGACGCTGCCGCTGCCGCTCGCCGGCGAGTTCGCCAAGGCCTATGACGGTCCGCCCACCGACCCGAAGGTGTTCGAGGAGAACCAGAAGAAACTGCAGGAAGAGCTGCAGAAGCGCGCCGATGATGCGCGCAAGAAGCTCGAGCAGAACCAGCCTGCCGGCGGCCAGCCCAATCCGGCGGCGAAGTAGGCGAGGGACGACAGTCCAGGCGGGAAGGCACTCCGATGGGGTGCCTTTTTGCTGGAGCAGTTCCGGTCAGTTCAGCGAGGGATTGCGCGGACGGTAGGCGCCGGACTTGTCTTTCACAAAGATCTCGGCGACCTGCGAATGGCGGATCGGCTCGCCGGAGTCGTCAGGCAGCAGGTTCTGCTCGGAGACATAGGCGACGTATTCGGTCTCTGAATTTTCCGCCAGCAAATGGTAGAACGGCTGATCCTTGTGCGGCCGAACTTCCTCCGGAATCGACAGCCACCATTCCTCGGTGTTGTTGAATTCGGGATCGATATCGAAAATCACGCCCCGGAAAGAGAACACCCGGTGGCGGACGATCTGCCCGATCTGGAATTTGGCGGTACGCGCTTTAATCATGACTTCGTCGATAGACCATGATTGTGGCCGATGCTAGGGGCATATGGGCGAATTAACCTTCTGCGGCGTGACAAGAGTCGACCTCACAGGTCGGAAAACATTCAGGAAAAGCCCGTTTATCCGTGATCGATATTCTCAATCTGGCAATCCCCTATTTCGGACTGATCTTTGTCGGCTATATCTGCGGCAGAGTGAAAGGGCTGCCGGAGTCCGGGCTCGCCTGGATGAACTTCTTCCTGCTCTACGTGTCGCTGCCCGCGCTGCTGTTCGGGATCATGTCGCGAACGCCGTTCGCCGAACTCAACAACCCGCCATTCCTGATTGCCACCACGCTAGCGACGATGATCGTGTTTGCGCTGGCGTTGATTGCCGGCAAGCTGGTCGGCAGGCTGACGCTGCGCGAAGCGACGATCGCGGGCCTTGCCGGCGCCTATGGCAATATCGGTTATATGGGCCCAGGGCTGGCGCTCGCCGTGCTCGGCACGAAGGCGGCGGCGCCCACCGCCCTGATCTTCTGCTGCGACAGCATCTTCCTGTTCTCGATCGTGCCGCTGCTGATCGAAATAACCGATCGCGAGCATCCCTCGCCGTTGCACGCGCTCGGTGTGGTGGCGAGGCAGATTGTGCTGAACCCGTTGATCATGTCGGCGTGTCTGGGCGCATTGTGCGCGGCGCTGCACATTGAATTTCCCGCCGCATTGAACAATACGCTGCAATTCCTGCAAAATGCCGCCGCGCCGACGGCGCTGTTCGTGCTCGGCGTGACCGTGGCGCTGCGTCCGTTCGAACGCGTGCCGTGGGAAGTGCCCGGCGTGATCGCAATAAAGCTGCTGATCCATCCGCTGCTGGTCTTCGGGCTGATGCTGACATTCGGCCCGTTCGCGCAGCCCTGGGCGGCGACCGCGCTCTTGATGGCCGCACTGCCGCCAGCGCTCAACGTGTTTGTGATAGCCCGCCAGAACGATACCTGGGTCGAGCCGGCTTCCGTGGCCGTGCTGATCGGGACGTTCGCATCGGTGGTCACGCTGACCAGCGTGATGTGGGCTATCCAGACCGGGCGGCTGTCATTTCCCTGACGTGTTTGACGCGCCTTCTTGACGCCAAACGGCATCCGCCGGAAGCACCGTCAAATCCGCCAGGATGGCGCGAGGCCTTCGCGCATTGCCAGCCGCCGCAGCGAAGCGATCGAGCCGATCAGATGCAGGCCTGCCGCACGCGCGGTTTGCACCGGCAGCAGGTCGGAAAGCAGCGAGCGATTGGCGAGATCGATCGCAAAGGTGCGGCTCGCGATATCGCTGCGCCTTGCGGCGGCGTAACGATGCAGTACCTGCGGCGCGCCGGGATCCTCACCGAGGCTGAGCGCCTCGCCCACCACCTGCGCGATATCGGCTCCATCGCGCAGGCCCATGTTGAGGCCCTGGGCGCCGATCGGCGGAACGACGTGGGCGGATTCGCCGACCAGCGCGATGCGATTTTTGGCGATTTGCACGGGCCGCTCGATCGCGAGCGGGAATCTGTGGCGGCCGGGCTCGACCGTGGTGCGCCCGAGGATGGAGTGTGACTGCTTCTCGATCGCATTGGACAGTTCCGCATCGCTCAGCGACATCAGACGCTCGGCTTCGCCGGGAGAAGTAACCCAAACCACGCTGCAACGATCACCGGGCAGGGGCACCAATACGCACGGACCCTGCGGCGTATGGAATTCGGTCGAGATGTTCCTGTGCGGCCTCGAATGAGCGATGTTGAAGGTGAGCGCCGCCTGATGGAGGTCACGCCGGCGCACCTCGATATCGGCGGCCTCGCGGCACAATGAATGCCTTCCGTCCGATCCGATCACCAGCCGGCCGCCAAGCGCCTTGTCCAGACGTGTGACGATGGCGACAACGCTGTCCTCCGGCACCACCGTCGTCGCCTCATCGTCAAAACGTGCGAGGTCCTTAAGCTCTGCGGCCCGGGCTTCCAGCGCGGCCACCAGGGTGCGGTTGTCGATGTTGTAGCCGAACTGCTCGAGGCCGATTTCTTCCGATTCGAAGCGAATTTCGGGCGCCCGGATCAAGCGGCCGGTATCGTCGACGAGCCGCATCACTCTGAGCGGCGCGGCGCTGTCTTGGCAACGCCGCCAGACGTCGAGCCGGTCGAGCAGGTCGACGGAGGTACCGAGCAGCGCCGTCGTGCGGTTATCCGAATAGGGCACACGCCGGGCCAGCAGGGCCGTTCTCGCGCCGGCATCCGTCAACGCAATCGCAGCCGTAAGGCCGGCCGGACCGCCGCCGACCACAATCGCATCGAACGTCATAGAACCATCATTCATGACCGGGACAATTGACGCTTGCGGCGGTAATTTCAAGGCTTGGATCGCTGCAAAAGGTTCCCGAAAATCGCGCGGCCGAAGGCCGCAACCGGCGATGTGCAAACCAGCGGGAATCCTGATAGCACTGCCCGACCCATGGACCAGTCCAGCCCGATCGTCTCGTCAAGCTCCTCGTCGCAAAGGCGGGCGGCGGCGTTTTCCGTGCATATTCTTACAGCACTGGGCGCGGGGGTCGCGCTGATTGCGATGCTGGAAGCGGTGCGCGAGCACTGGACCAACATGTTCGCCTGGCTTGGCCTTGCCCTCGTGATCGACGCTGTCGACGGCCCGATCGCGCGGCGTCTCGATGTGGTGCGGCTGCAGCCGAACTGGTCCGGCGACGTGCTCGATCTCGTGGTCGATTTTCTGACCTATGTGTTCGTGCCGGCCTATGCGATCACAGCCAGCGGGCTGCTGCTTCCGCTTGCCGCCCCGATCCTCGGCATCGGCATCGTGGTCTCCAGCGCGCTCTATTTCGCCGACCGCCGCATGAAGGCTCCCGACAATCATTTTCGCGGATTTCCGGCGCTGTGGAATGCCGTGGCTTTCTATCTTTTCTTGTTGCACATGCCGCCGATTGCCTCGACGCTGGCCGTCGCCATCCTGATCGTGCTGACCTTCGTGCCCATCCACGTGCTGCATCCTCTCCGGGTCGTGCGTCTTCGCTGGCTCACCTTGTGGCTGCTCGCGGCATGGGCGGCGCTTGCGATGCTCACGCTCGTCAACGACTTCAATGTCGGCTTGCCGATCACCTTCGGCCTCTGCGCCATCGGGGCCTATGTCCTCGGCAGCAATGCCGTGATCCGCATCATCAAATCGTTGAAGGCATGATCGAACTTCTGACCAGCCCTGAAGCCTGGGCGGCGCTGCTGACGCTGACGGCACTCGAAATCGTTCTCGGCATCGACAACGTCATCTTCATTTCGGTGCTGGTGTCGCGCATTCCCGAACCGCAGGCCACGCGCGCACGGCAGATCGGCCTGTTGCTTGCACTGGTGTTCCGCATCCTCTTGCTGAGCCTCCTGGTCTGGCTGATCGGCCTGACCCAACCCGTACTCACCGTGAAGGGATTTGCGCTGTCCTGGCGCGACATCATCCTGATCGCGGGCGGCATGTTCCTGATCGCAAAGGCCACCCACGAAATTCATGGCGAGGTCGAGGCCCGCGAGGGTGGATACGACGAAAGGTCGCCGGCGAGCGCCTTCTTCTGGGTCATCATGCAGATCATCGTCATCGACCTCGTGTTCTCGCTCGATTCCATCATCACGGCGATCGGCATGGCGCAGGAGCTCGAAATCATGGTCGCCGCGGTCGTGATCGCCTGCATCATCATGTACGTCTCTTCGGGGCCGGTGGCGCGCTTCGTGGCGGCGCATCCGACGACAAAGATGCTGGCGCTGGCCTTCCTGGTACTGATCGGCGTAGCGCTCGTGGCGGACGGATTCCAATTCCACATTCCCCGCGGCTACATCTACTTCGCCATCGCATTTTCGGCCGCCGTCGAATTCTTCAACGTGCTCGCCCGGCGCAACCGGAGGACGGCCGGAAATTAGGCGGGTGCCGCGACCAAGCGGTTGGTTGACAAGGGCTGCCCGCTGGCGTTCGGTTCGATGTAGGCGCACACCCGGGAGAAGCCGTCATGACCAAGGCCGTCCGCGTGCACAAGGTGGGAGGTCCGGAGGTCCTGACCTATGAAAGCGTTGACGTGCCGGCGCCGGGGCCCGGCGAGGTGCGCGTTCGCCAGCACGCAGTCGGGCTCAACTTCATCGATGTCTATTTCCGCACCGGTCTCTACAAGGCGCCGGGCTTACCCTTCATCGCCGGCAATGAGGCGGCCGGGGAGGTGATCTCGGTAGGCCCCGGGGTGACGCATTTTCATCCCGGCGACCGCGTCGCCTACTACTTCAATCTCGGCGGCTATGCCTCCGAGCGGAATATCCCCTGGGACAAGCTGGTCAAGCTGCCCGACCATATCACCTACGAGCAGGGCGCCGTGCTGATGCTCAAGGGGCTGACCGTCTGGTATCTCCTGCACAAGACCTTCAGGGTCGAGTCCGGTCATCGCGTATTGATCCATGCCGCGGCCGGCGGCATCGGTTTGCTCGCCTGCCAGTGGGCAAGGGCGCTCGGCGCCCATGTCATCGGCACCGTCGGCTCCAGGCCGAAGGCGGATCTGGCGCTGTCGAATGGCTGCGATCACGTCATCAACTACAATGAAGAAGATTTCGTCGAACGGGTGAAGCAGATCAGCCGCAACGAATTGTGCGATGTCGTGTATGACGGCGTCGGGAAAACGACCTTTCCGGGATCGCTGTCCTGCCTGAAGCGGCGCGGCCTGTTCGTGAGCTTCGGCAATGCTTCAGGGCCGGTGCCGCCGTTTTCCATTGCCGAACTCAACAATCACGGCTCGCTGTTTGCGACGAGGCCCAAGCTCAACGATTACGTCGCCACGCGCAAAGAGTTGCTCGAAGGCGCCGACACCGTTTTTGCCGCCGTCATCAGCGGCAAGCTGCATGTGCCGATCAATCACGCCTACGCGCTGAAGGACGCGGCGAAGGCGCATGCCGACCTGGAGAGCCGGGCAACGACGGGCGCGGCGATCCTGCGGCCGTGATTGTGGGCGTCGTTCCGGGATGGTGCGTTAGCACCAAACCCGGAACCTCGAGATTCTCAGGGCGCGATTGCGCCCCATAGTTCGATGCTGCGCATCGCCCCGGAATGACGTCAACTACGCCACCCGCCGTGCGATGCCGGCTTCGGTCAGGATCGCGTCGAGCCCCTCGATCATCTCCGATATTTCGGCCCGCGTGACATTGAGCGCCGGCATGAAACGCAGCGCATCCGGCTGCGGCGAGTTGAGCAGCAATCCTTGCTGGAACGCCTGCGCGACGATTGAGGCGCCGATCGGCAGTTTCAGATCGAGCGCCAGCAAGAGCCCGCGGCCACGCACCTCGCCAAGGCCGTGCCGCGCCGACAGCTTTTGCAGCTCGCTCGCCAGGAACTGCCCGGCCTCGGTGGCCACCCTCAGAAATTCCGGCTTGCTGACCTCTTCGAGCACGGCAAGTCCCGCCGCGCACATCAACGGATTTCCGTTGAAGGTGCCGCCCTGGTCGCCATGCGCGAAGCAGGAAGCTTCTTCCGTCGCCAGCAGCACGGCCAGCGGCACGCCGCCCCCGATGCCCTTGCCGAGCGTCATGATGTCGGGCGCGATGCCGGCGTGCTCGTAGTGGAACAGTTTTCCGGTGCGGCCGACGCCGGTCTGGATCTCGTCGAAGATCAGCAGCAGGCCGTGCTCTTTCGTCAGTGCGCGCAGCTCTTGCAGGAACCGGTCGGTCGCGGGCCAGACACCGGCCTCGCCCTGGATCGGCTCCAGCATCACGGCCACCGTGGAGGGCGTGATGAGGGCCTTCACCGAGTCGAGGTCGTTGAGTCGCGCTTTACGGAAACCAGCCACCTTCGGTTCGAACAGCGGCTCGAAAGCTTTCTTGCCTGAGGCCGACATGGTGGCCAGCGTCCGGCCGTGAAAGCCGCCTTCGAAGGTGATGATCTCGTGCGCGCCGTTCCTGTGCAGCGAGCCGTATTTGCGGGCGAGCTTGATCGCGCCCTCATTGGCCTCGGCGCCGGAATTGCAGAAGAACACCTGATCGAAGCAGCTGTTGTCGACCAGCGCTTTCGCCAGTTTCAGGCTCGGTGCGTTGAAGAAGGCCGGGCTCGGCGTCAAGAGCGCCGCCGATTGCACGGCAAGCGCGTCCGCAATCGCGTCGGGCGAATGACCGAGACAATTGACGGCCCAGCCCTGCACGAAGTCGAGATAACGCTTGCCGCTTTCATCCCAGAGATGGCTGCCCTTGCCGCGGACGAACACGGCCTGCGGGCGCGGGGTGATGTCCATCAGCGCATCGAACGAATGGGTAGTCATGGCGGTTCTCCTCTCGGGTTTTGCGTGAAGCGGGAGTGCGGAAAAGCGAGAAGGCCGCACCTTGCGGATGCGGCCTTCTCGAAAACCTGGCTGATCTATCGGTTCAGCGTGGTCGTCGGACATGGCGCGCGCCCGCATCGTCGTAGGTACGACGGCGGTCGGCGGCGCGGCGGATGGTCCGGTTCAACATCATGGGGCGCGCTCATACAGCCGATGAACATGCGATGTCAAGCCTGCAGCTCGGCGATCTCCGTTGCAGCGGACCCGAATGGCCTCCGCAAGACGGTTAACCCGGCGGCCGTCCTGCACTAGCCTCCGCGGACGGAGGAGAATTGCGATGCGGCGACGTAACGTCATGGCGCTTCTGGCTGCGCTCACTCTCGATGGCGGCGCCGTGCTGCGCCGCGCGCTCGCGGCGCTCGGGCCGCAGGCACCTGGCCTCACGATGGCGGCCGTCGCCGACACCATGTTTCCCGGCGGCGATGGGCTTCCAGCTGCGTCTACACTGCGGCTGCACGAGCGCGTGCTGGCAATGACCGACCTTCAGGATTCCATCGGCAAGGGCGTCGCCTGGCTCGATAAATACGCGGCGTCGCGCGGCGCTGGTTCCTTCGCAGCCCTTGACGAAATGGCAAGGCTCGCAGCGCTCGATGCGGCATTCGCATCGGCTGACGATGGTATCCGGCCGTTCGTGTTTGCACTACGGCAGCAGTTCGGCCAGCTGTATTATGCCGACCCCGCGATCAAGAAGGCCTTTGCCTATAGCGGTCCACCTCAACCCGAAGGGTTTCCGGACTTTCAGGAGCGGCCCCGTTGAGCGGCAATTGGGACGCAGTGGTGATCGGCGCCGGTGCGGGCGGGGCGGCGGCAGCCTATGGCCTCTGTCGCCGCGGGTTGTCAGTCCTGTTGCTCGATGCGGGTCCGCAATTCGATCCCCGAGCCGACTATCCGCTGACGGAAAACGACTGGGAGATGCGGAGCTTTCCGGAAAGAGACGGCAGTAGCGGCAAGGTCAGCTTTGCGCCGGGGCAGAAACTGACCGTATCGGAGCCGCTCCTGGCGTCAGGAAGCCGCGGGCTCGGGCCGATGGTGACGGATGGCATCCGTCGGATGGATAAATACCACCACGTTCGCGGCATCGGCGGCAGCACGTTGCATTTCACCGGCGAAGCACATCGCCTGCATCCCGATGCAATGAAGATGAAGAGCCGGTTCGGTGTCGCAGCCGACTGGCCGATCGAATACGCCGACCTCGAACCCTACTACAATGAGGCCGAGCAGCTGATCGGCGTGGCCGGACCTGAAAACCAGCCTGCGCGATGGCGCTCGAAGAAATTCCCGCTGCCGCCGCATCCGTTGTCGTACGCTGCGAACACACTGGGGAAAGGCGCGAAGGCGCTTGGCCTCGACTGGCAGGCCAACAGCCGCGCGGCGCTGTCGCAACCGCGGGACGGCCGTCTATCCTGCAACTATTGCGGCGCATGCAACAAAGGTTGTCCGCGCGCGGACAAGGGCAGTGCCGACGTCACCTTCATTCGGGCCGCGCTCGCAACCGGCCGCTGCACGATACGGCCGCAAAGTCCGGTGATCCGCATTGAAGCCGGCCGCGACGATCGTGTTACCGCCGTACTGGTCGGAAAGGCCGACGGGGCGATCGAGCGCATCGACTGTGCACACCTCGTGCTGGCCTGCGGCGCGGTCGAGACGCCGCGGCTGCTGCTCGCGTCCGGCGGACTCGCGAATGAAAGCGGCGAGGTCGGACGGAATTTCATGGATACGCTGTTCGTCTCTGTCGGCGCCCTGCATCCGGAGCCGCAGCATGGACGGCGAGGCCTGCCGAGCGACGCCATCGCATGGCAATTCAACGCGCCCGACGCCATTCCCGGCCTGGTCGGCGGATGCCGCCTCTACAATGCGGCAGGCGAGAGCGAGCTGGGCGGGCTCGCCGCTTTTGCGCTGCGCGCCGTCCCGGGCTGGGGCAGGGCCCACGCGCAATCCGTGCGCCGTCTGTGGGGCCACGCACTGCATGTCGGCGCGATCGGCGAGCGGCTGCCAAACAAAGACAGCTATGTCGATCTCGATCTCGACACGCGCGACGGCTTTGGCGTGCCGCTCGCGCGCATCGCGTCGGCGCTCGGCGAGATCGACATCGCACGTCTGCGCTTCATGGCGAAAAAGTCGCACGAGTTGCTCGCAGCCAGCGGTGCCGAACGCATTTTTGAGAGCTATTCGAGCTGGGATTGGTTCTCGGCAACGCATATTTTCGGGACCTGCCGGATGGGGACCGAGCCGGCCAATTCCGTGGTCGACGCGTTCGGCCGCAGCCATCGCTGGCGCAATCTCTGGATCGCCGATGCCAGCGTCTTCCCTTCCTCGGGCGGCGGAGAAGCGCCGTCGCTCACCATTCAGGCGCTCGCGTTGCGGACGGCCGACCAAATTCAGGCGCGTTGATGTCTTATTGCAACATGTATCATCAATAATATCAATTACTTAAGGCACTCCGAGCAATGGGCGTCGATTCAACCTGAGCATTTCTTCGTGGTAAGCATCGGCGCATAACAAAACGACGACTCGCCGATACAGGATCGAGAACGATGCCAGTTTTTTTGCGAACACTCGCCCTGCTTGCTTGCGCCGTGGCAATTGCGCCGTGGGGAGCCAATCAGGCGCTGGCCGGCGCGCCCCCACCGCCTCCGATCAATCCCGCCTCCGGTACGAATTCCGCCAGCGCCTCGAGCTGGGTCGCCGGCGCTCATGCCGGCTACACCTGGCAGCAGGGCGGGGCGGTGTTCGGTTTCGAAACCGATTTGCAGGGCATGAACCTCAACAGCAGCATGAACGACCGGCTGAACTACCCCTTCCTTCCGCCGCCGGTTGGCGATATCGCGCGGACTTCCTCGTCGATCGATTGGTACGGCACGTTGCGTGGCCAGATCGGTTTCGCCAACGGTCCAATCATGTTTTATGCCACCGGCGGTCTTGCCTATGGCCGCGTCAGCCTGAGCAGCCTGTTCTCCACGGCAGGCATAACGCTGAACCAGAGCACCTCTGACACCAAGGCCGGCTGGGTCGGTGGCGTAGGCGTGAACTATCTGGTGCAGCCCAACGTCGTCCTGAATCTGCAGTACCAGTATGTCGATCTCGGTTCGATCAGTCTTGCGGGAACTTCGCCGTTGGGCCCGGTGGTGATAACGCAACGCGCGAATGCCAGCGGACAGTTTCAGACTGTCATGGCCGGAATCAGCTGGCGCTTCGCTCCAAGCGGGTCCGCGCCTTGGCAGGGTGGCTATGCCGGCGTCCACGGCGGCGGTGCATGGGGTAATAACGCGGATGCCACCTACGGTTCGACGGTCTTCCTTTCGGATGCTCGCCTCAAGCGCGACGTGACGTTGCTGGCCCGTCGCGGCGATGGGCTCGGTGTCTATGCCTACAAATACCTCTGGAGCGATGACGTCCATGTTGGCGTGATGGCGCAGGAGGTCGCGCTCATCCATCCCGCTGCGATTGTACGCGATGAACTCACCGGCTACATGGCGGTGGATTACGGGTTGTTGAACGCGCATTAAAGCGCGATGAGATTAGGAAGAATCATCATCGCGCCTAGGTTCTTGGTTTGTGCATGATCTTTTTCGGAAAACCGCTTCACACTTTTCCGGATCATGCACTAGAAGCCGGCGACGCTGCCGTGCAGGTCATATTCGTCGGCGCGTTCGATTTTCGCCGTGACGATCTCGCCGACTTTCAACGGCCGGCGGCTCGACAGATAGACAGTCCCGTCGATTTCCGGTGCGTCGGCCTTTGACCGACCCTTTGCGACCGTGGGCCCGACTTCGTCGACAATCACCTGCTGCCGCGTGCCGACCTTGCGCTTCAGCCGGCGCGCGGAAATCTTCTGCTGCCGCGCCATCAGCGCATTCCAGCGCTCCTGCTTGACCTCGTCGGGCACGGGATTGCCGATGGCATTGGATGCGGCGCCCGCCACCGGTTCATATTTGAAGCAGCCCAGCCGGTCGATCTCAGCCTCTTCGAGCCAATCGAGCAGACAGGCGAAATCGGAATCGGTCTCGCCGGGGAAGCCGACGATGAAAGTCGAGCGCAGCGTCAGCTCGGGACATGCCTCGCGCCAGGATTTGATGCGGGCCAGCGTCTTTTCCTGCGCCGCCGGGCGCCTCATCGCCTTCAAGACTTCGGGACTTGCGTGCTGGAAGGGGATGTCGAGATAGGGCAGCACCTTGCCTTCGGTCATCAGCCCGATGACCTCGTCGACATGCGGGTAGGGATAGACATATTGCAGCCGCACCCAGGCGCCGAACTCGCCGAGTTCCTTGGCGAGATCGAAGAATCTTGCACGGACTTCACGGTCCTGCCATTGGCTCGCGGCATATTTGATGTCGACGCCGTAGGCGGAGGTGTCCTGCGAGATGACGAGCAGTTCCTTGACGCCAGCCTTCACCAGCCGCTCGGCCTCGCGTAGCACCTCGTTGGCCGGGCGCGAGACGAGGTCGCCGCGCAGCTTCGGGATGATACAGAAGCTGCAGCGGTTGTTGCAGCCTTCGGAAATCTTCAAATAGGCGTAGTGCCGCGGCGTCAGCTTGACGCCCTGCGGCGGCACCAGGTCGATGTGAGGATTATGTGCGGGCGGCACGGCGCGGTGCACGGCCTCCAGCACGCTCTCATATTGCTGCGGGCCGGTGATGGAGAGCACGCCGGGATAGGCCGCCTCGATCTGCTCGGGCTCGGCGCCCATGCAGCCGGTGACGATGACCTTGCCGTTCTCGGCCATGGCCTCGCCAATCGCGGACAGTGACTCCTTCTTGGCACTGTCGAGGAAACCGCAGGTATTGACGATGACAAGGTCGGCGCCGTCGTGCTTGCGGGCAAGCTCGTAGCCTTCCGCGCGCAGGCGGGTGATGATCCGCTCGGAATCCACGAGTGCCTTGGGGCACCCGAGCGAAACAAAGCTGACTTTGGGCGCGGCGAACTGCTGCATGTTTCCAATTGCCTGATTGACGGGGGTGGAGCTAGTCCCATTCTTGCGCCATGACAAGGCTTTGCGGCCGCGTCTGGCGTAAGATATGCATGCGTCTAACGGGTTGAGAGTGAGCGATGAGTGCCGAATCGTCCCCGAGGATCGTCATTGTCGACGAGAGCCCGATCCGTGCCGCGATTCTGCAGGAAGGATTGCGGGAGGCGGGGTTTATCAGCGTTGTGCACATCAGCGAAATGCAGAGCCTTTTGGCGCAGATTTTCGCCGTCGACCCTGACGTTATCCTGATCGACCTCGAGAACCCCAGCCGTGACGTGCTGGAACAGATGTTCCAGGTCAGCCGCGCGGTGCGGCGACCGATCGCCATGTTCGTGGACCAGAGCGATGCCGCCTCGATCCAGGCTTCGGTGGAGGCCGGCGTGTCCGCCTATATCGTGGACGGGCTGAAAAAGGAGCGGATCAAGCCGATCCTCGATCTCTGCATCTCGCGATTCAACGCGTTCGCCAAGCTGCAGGGCGAGCTGGAGAGAGCCAAGTCCGCGCTCGAGGACCGCAAGGTGATCGACCGCGCCAAGGGCATCCTGATGAAGGCCAAGGGCCTCACCGAGGACGAGGCCTATGTACTGCTGCGCTCCACTGCCATGCGCGAGAAGAAAAAAATAAGCGAGATCGCCCAGTCGATCCTGACCGCGTCGGAGATGCTGAAATGACCACGCCCCTTCGGATCGGTTTCATTCCACTGGTCGACGCGGCCGCCCTGATTGTCGCGGTGGACGGCGGGTTTGCGAAAGCCGAAGGCCTCGACGTCAGCCTGGTGAGGGAAGTGTCGTGGTCGAACGTCCGCGACAAGCTCAATATCGGCCTGTTCGATGCAGCCCATCTGCTCGCCCCCGTCGCCATCGCTTCCAGCCTCGGACTGGGACATATCAAGGTGCCGATTGCGGCACCGTTCAATCTCGGCCTGAACGGCAATGCCATCACCGTTTCGCCGGCGCTGCACGCGGCCATCATGGCCGAGATCGACGGTGACCGTTTCGATCCCATGGCGACTGCTGCCGCGCTTGCGCGCGTCGTCTTCAAGCGGAAGAAAAGCAGCGCCGAACCGCTCACCTTCGGCATGACATTTCCGTTCTCGACCCACAATTATCAGCTGCGGTTCTGGATGGCCGCCGGCGGCGTCGATCCCGACGAGGACGTGCGTCTGGTGGTGTTGCCGCCGCCCTACATGGTCGACAGCCTTGCCAGCGGCCAGGTCGATGCGTTTTGCGTCGGGGCACCGTGGAATTCGGTGGCGGTCGACCTCGGCGTCGGCCACATCCTGCACTTTGTGTCCGACATCCTGGTGCGCGCGGTCGAGAAGGTGCTCGCTGTGCGGCAAAACTGGTCGGAGAAGAATCCGGACGTGCTGGCGGCGCTGGTACGCGCGGCGTCGCGCGCCGCGGATTTCATCGAGCAGCCGGAAAACCGCGCCGAGGCCGCCAATATTCTGGCGCAGCCAGACCGGATCGGCGTGGATGCCGAGGTGATCCAGCGCACGCTGGACGGCCGGCTCAAGATCTCGCCTGACGGCACGATACGCGAAAGCGGCCGCTATTTGCTGGTGGGGCGGGAGAACGCCGCACGGCCTGAGCCCGTGCAGGCCGCCTGGCTCTACGCGCAGATGGTGCGCTGGGGGCAGACCGCCTATAGCCCGGATGCGCTGAAAACCGCCATGGGCGTATTCCGGCCGGACCTCTATGACGCGGCACTGGGCAAGGGCGGCAAGGCCGCCCAGATGCCGGACGCGATCGGCGCATTCGCGGGACCGCCATTCGATCCGAACGATATCGCAGGTCATCTGGCGGCTTTCGCCATCAGGCACCGGAAAGCCTGAAGGGGGCTTAGGCAAGCATATCGGCTGATTGGGTCCAATCCGGCCCGATCTGTCCGAAGAATATTCTCGCGCGAATCCGCGGCGGAGAAGGTTTCACTGCAACTTGAGCCCGCGAAAGCGACTGTATCGCTATTTTCGGCGGGTTATTGCATCCGGGCGGCATCGGTCTTCTCTTATCGGGCAGATGCTGCGTTGGAGAGCGACCTTGCGCGACCTGTCGGCGGATAACCGCCTTTCCATTCAGCCGCGACCCCTTTCATCGGGGAGGGAGCGGCAGCTTCATATCGTTGCGACCTACAGCTCGCTCGCGCTCATCGCGGCCATCGTGCTCGGCACGCTGTCCGTACACCCCTTCTGACGCGACAAAGCCGCCGCCGAAAGATCCGGCGGCGACGCTTTCGAGTTCTTCGATCGTCAGTAGCCGCAGGTCGCGCAGCGCGGCGTCACCGGCGCGTAGTAGGAATAGCCCGGCGAAACCATCTCCACGCGCTGCTGCGTGGCATAGCGCGGCGGGATACGCTCATAGGCGACGCCTTCGGGCGCGACCATCACCGTCTTCGGCACCATGACGGTGCGATACTGCGCCGGCGTGCGGTGCGCGACCACGCCGCCGGGCGAGACCATCACC